>CAWHKQ010000008.1:0-54384 GCA_963829925.1 uncultured Acidobacteriota bacterium | reverse complement strand
GAGCTTGGCCCAGCGGGACAGGATGGCGGTGTCGGTCGGGCCCAGGGTCGTGCTCGTGCAGAAGGCCACGAAAAGGTAGTCGACGAAATTCGGAAACCACGGGGCGCCTTTTTTCGCCGGGGCGGAGTGCATCATCTGCGGGAAGAAGAACGCACCATCCGTGTGCTCGCCGCGATCCTCGCGCTCGTGCGGCCCGCCCGCGTCCAGCCGCCAGTACCAGAGGGCGAAGACGAGCATGTCGTCCCCCACAGAATCGCCGCCGACCGGAGCAGGACGCCGGGCGGCTCCAGCTTCAGCGGGAGAGCCCGGAGGAGAAGAGCGAGGGATCCCGCCAGCGCCAGCGTGACCATGATGCTGATCCCGTAGCCCAGGATCTTCTCGACCTGCCGCCGATTGGTGACGTGGGCGATGACCGTCGGCACCAGGAGCGCGCCCACGATGGACGGGATGAGCCAGCGCGGCCCCAGCACCATCGGTCCCGGGAGGGCCAGGGAGCTGCCGCCGAGGCCGATGACCGCGATCGCGACGGGCCAGCGCGCCTCGGTCTGACGTTCAGACTTCGTCACGGGGAAAGACTAGCCGAATCCCTGGAGGCGCGGGCGCTCAGACCTCGATGAAGCCCTCGCCGACCAGCACGGAGGCCCCGCCGATGTGCGTCTCGACGACGATTCCTTCCTTCTTCTCCGCGCGGGCTTCCAGAACGCTGGGCCTCCCCATTTCCACGCCCTGGGCAATGCGCCAGCGGAAGCTGCCGTCGGCCGCCCGGTCGTAGTGGCTCAGCAATCCGGCCAGGGCGCAGTTGGCGCTGCCGGTGGCCGGGTCCTCGGGCACTCCATCCAGAGGCGCGAACATGCGAGCCCGGATGTCGAACTCGTCGGCGCTCCGGGTGTACAGGTGGACGTCGGGAGTCACACCTTCCGCGGCGAGGGCGTGGACCGCGTCGAGGCGGGTCCGAGCCTTCGCCAGGGCCGCGCGGCCGTTGAGCTCCGCGATCAGGAACGGCAGGCCGACCGAGGCCACCTGGGGCGAGTGCGTCGTCGTAACGACGTCGGATGCGTCGAGCGAGACGGCCGCCGCCACGGACTGCGCGGACACCGCTTTGCCGAGGGAGAGCCGCTGCGGAGCCGCCAGCTCGCACCAGATCGGCTTTCCCGGGTCTTTGCGGATCGTGATCGCGACCAGGCCCGCCTTTTCCTCGAACGTGACGGTGGAGGTTTCCCCGATCTCGCCGAGCTCGCCCGCGGTCGCCAGCGCGAACGCGGTCCCGACGTTCGGGTGTCCGGCAAACGGCACCTCGGTCGACGGAGTGAAGATGCGGACGCGGCGGGTGTGCCCCGACTCCGGAGGAAGCACGAACGTACTCTCGGAGAAATTGAACTCCCGGGCGATCTGCTGCATCTGCGCGGCCGAGAGGCCCCGGGCGTCCGGCAGCACGGCGAGCGGGTTGCCGCCGAAGCGCTCGTCGGTGAAGACGTCGCAGAGAAAGAATCGGTATCGCATCCCCGGAGCGCGCTTCGTTTCCGCTCAGCGCCGCTGGCGCAGCATCGGCACGACCGGGGGTGAACCGCCGGCCTGGATCGTTCCGAGAATCTCGAAGCCGTGGCGCTGATACAGGGGGATGTTCCTCGGGTTGGTGGACTCCAGATACGCCGGCAGGTGATCCCGGTCGACCTCCTCGAGCGCGTACTTCAGAAGCGCCGTGCCGCAGCCTTTGCTCTGATGTAACGGGTCCACGCCGATGAGCGGCAGGTACCAGTGCGGCTCGGACGGATGGTCCGCGCCCATCTGTCCGATGAGGGCGTAAAAGTCGGCGCGGAGGGACGCGGGGACGGTCCGCTCCACGAGCTCCCCGACGGCGTCCTCGTCGGGGCCGACGTCCGGGGGAAGCCAGAGGGCGGCGCCCTCGAAATCGGCGGCGCGGTGGGCCCCGTCGTGGCGAAATGCGGCGCCGCCGAACGCGTACGTGAACTCCGGCATGCCCGCGAGGTACGAATGCGGATCCGGCCAGGCCCATCGACAGACCGGGTCCGCGGCGAAGGCCAGGACGATCGTGTCGATGACCGAGGCCTCCTCGGCCGGCGTCGCCGTCTGGATGGTCGAGGCGCTCATGGCGCCGGATTCTACGTCCGCCTGAACGATAATCGCGCCGGAAGGAGTTCCGCGCATGGCCACGAAGAGCCCCGGCGTCGACGCCTACATCGCGAAGTCCGCCCCCTTCGCCAAACCCATCCTGCGGCACCTCCGCAAGCTGGTGCACGCGGGTTGTCCGAAGGTCGAGGAGACGCTGAAATGGAGCAGTCCCCACTTCGTCTACAAGGGGATGCTCTGCGGCATGGCGGCGTTCAAGGCCCACTGCGCTTTCGGGTTCTGGAACGGCGCGCTCGCCGTTCCCGGAAAGACCGATGCGATGGGCCACTTCGGCCGGATCACGTCGCTCTCCGATCTGCCCGCGGACCGAGTCATGATCGGCTACATCCGGGAAGCCGCCCGCTTGAACGAGAGCGGAACGAAGCTTCCGCCTCGCGCCCGCCGGGTCCGAAAGGCGCTCGCGGTCCCGGCGGATCTCGTGGCCGCGTTGAAGAAGAGCCCGAAGGCGCGCGGCGCCTTCCAGAGCTTCAGCCCGAGCCACAAGCGCGAGTACGTCGAGTGGATCACCGAGGCGAAGGCGGAGGCGACGCGGAAGCGGCGGCTCGACAAGGCGATCGCCTGGATGGGCGAGGGCAAGCCGAGGAACTGGAAGTACATGAAACGGCCGGCTGCGAAAAGCGCGCGTTCGTGAGAATCCCGACGGTCCTCGGGGTCGGGTAGAACGTGCGCCGGTGAGCCCTCGCCACGCGCGCCGCCTCCTTCTCGCCGCCGCAACGGCGATTCTCGGGGGTTGCACGCTGCACCGGCTGCCCGAGCCCACGGTCGCGACGTGCCCGTCGGCGGATCCGCCTTCCCTCTGGAGATGCATCGCCTCGATCCCGGTCGACGGGAGCGCGGAGAGCGCCTTCGCGAGCACGCTGCGCGTGTCGAATCCCACGCGAAAAGGAAAGGACCAGAAGCTCCCGTCCGCGTGCGAGGGCCCGACGCCGCCCGGGTTCGAGCTCCGGCGCGCCGAGATGAGCGCCGGACGCGCCCCCCTCGTCGCGCTGGTCGCGCCTCCGCCCGAGGCGGCGAGCCCGATCGTCCTCGTCGTGCACGGCGTCTTCGACAGCAAGCACACGAAGTACGTTCAGGTGACGGGCGAGCTCCTGCGGCGCGAGGGTTTCGGCGTCGTCATTCCCGACATGCGCTGGCACGGATGTCTCCTGGACGGGAAGTGGCTGCCGACTCTGGGCGTCGAGGAAGGGCCCGACCTCGTCGCCTGGGGCCGCTGGCTGGCGCAGGAGTATCCGGGGCACCCGATCGGCCTCGTCGGCTTCAGCATGGGGGGAACGAGCGTCCTCCACGCGATGGGCGAGACGGACGCCGCGGAGGTCTTCCGCGCCGGCGCCGTGGCCGTCTGCCCGGCGGCGGCTCTCCCCCGCGTGCTGACGCATCTGGACGGGAAGCTCTTTTTTTTCGACTCGGGCCTGACGGTCTCGTTCCGACAGGGATTTCGCTCCTACCTGCGCGCGCGGGCGAAGGCCATCGGCGGCCCGCCGAAAGGCGACACACGCTTCGAAGGCTTCCTCGACTGGCTGGTCGCGTCTCTTCCCGGGCTCGGCCCGACCGTGCCGGAGTTTCTGGCGCGCGCCGACCCCGCGCCGAGCGTCGCCCGCGCCGGCCGGCCGGTCCTGATCCTGGTCACGGCCAACGACCCGGTGATTCCGCAATCGGCCAACGACGACCTGGCCCGCGCGGTCGCGCTCAATCCCCGGACGTTCCTCATCGAAACGCCCTTCGGCGGACACATCGGGCAGCCCGGGACGATGCCGCAGTGGTTCGCCTCGGTCGTGACGACGTTCTTTCGGCACAGCGCGGGAGCCTGAGCGCGTCTGGTACGACGATTGCACCTTTCCGGGCGAGGTCAGCGGATATATGGCACTCGAGGAATATCGGAAGAAGCGCCGCTTCGGCGTCACCGCGGAGCCCGAGGGAAAGGCTCCGCGCCCGCGCGTAAGAAGCTCGCCTTCGTCATCCAGAAGCACCGCGCGACCGCTCTCCACTACGACTTCCGTCTCGAGTGGAAGGGCGTGATGCTCTCCTGGGCCGTTCCCGAAGGGCCCGCTCTGGATCCCTCCGTCAAGCGGCTGGCGATGCAGGTCGAAGACCATCCGCTCGAGTACAACAAGTTCGAGGGCATCATCCCGGAGGGCGAGTACGGCGGGGGGACCGTGATGATCTGGGACCGCGGCACGTGGACGCCCGAGATCCGAGGACGTGGACGCGGCCTTGAAGAAGGGCGAGCTCAAGCTCCGGCTCGACGGCGAGAAGCTCCAGGGCTCGTGGGTGCTGGTGCGGACGCGACGGGCCGCGGCGAGGGCGAAACCGTCGTGGCTGCTCATCAAGCACCGCGACGAGATTCGCCAGCGAGCGCGACATCGCCGAGGAGGCGCCCCGCTCCGTGGTCTCGAAACGGCTGCTCGTCGAGATCGCCCGCGACGAGGGCGGCAACATGCAGAAGGCGGCGGACGGCGACCCGCCGGCGCTCCTGCGAAAGATGCTCGCGAACCCGAAGCTCGTGGCTCCCCCGAAGAAGGGCCGCAAGAAGGCGGTGTGGCACTCCAACAAGGAGAAGAAGGCCATGTCGTGAAGCGGGCGGCGGCGAAAAAGGCGCCGAAAGCGGCGGTCCGACCGGCCTCGAAAAAGACGACGCGCGACGAAAGCGCGCCAGCCCGCGCGCTTCCGGATCTCCCCGGCGGAATCCGCGTTCGGGTCTCGCACCCCGACAAGGTGTACTGGCCCGACGAAGGGTACGCCAAGCTCGATCTCCTCGGCTTCTACGCGGCCGCGTTCCCGCGCTTGAAGCCGTATGTCAAAGACCGGATGCTCTCGCTCGAGCGGTGCCCCGACGGGATGAGCGGTTCGTGCTTCTTCCAGAAGGAGAAGCCCCAGGGAATGCCCGAAGGGACGCCCACCCAGAAGGTCCAGCACGCCAAGGGCGTCACCAACTACGTCGTCGGCGGGCTCCTCGAGACCCAGCTCGCGCTCGCGAATCTCGGCTGCATCGCCGTTCACGTCTGGGGCTCGCGGTGCCAGGCTCCCCGGAAACCGGACTGGATCTGTTTCGACCTCGATCCGGACTCCGGCAAGTTCTCCGACGCGGTGAAAGCGGCCCTCCGCGTCCGGGAGGCTCTGGACGCTCTGAAGCTCGTCTCCTTCCCGAAGACGTCGGGGGGAAAGGGCCTCCACATTTTCGTCCCGATCGCGGTGGGCCCGGACTGCGACGAGGTCCTCGACTTCGCCGAGCGGCTGGGAACGCACCTGGCGGCGGCGTATCCGAAGGACTTCACGATGGAGTCGCGGATCGCGAATCGCCGGGGACGCGTCTATCTCGATCCTTTCCGCAACGGGTTCGCCCAGACCGTCGTCTCCCCCTACTCGGTGCGCCGGCGGCCGAAGGCGCCGTTCTCGCAGCCGCTGGACTGGTCGGAGGTCGGGCCGGGCCTCGATCCGACGGAGTTCAATCTGGGCAATGCCGCGAAGTGGCTGGCGCGACCGGACCCGTGGAGGGACTTCTGGCGCAAGCGCCAGGCGTTCGCGCGCGCCCACCAGGCCGTCAAGAGCCTCTAGAGGCGGCGCCCTCTGACCGACGCCGCTGAGATCTCCTCCGCCCGCGACTACTACCGGAAGATCCTTCCCTTCTACGAGAAGGAATCTCTCTCGCGGGCGCACCTGGATTTCTGGAGGACGATCGCGCGGGAATCCAGGCCGCGGCGCGTCCTGGAGATCGGAGCCGGCCTCGGACGGATCACGGCGGCGCTTTCGCGCGTGGCGCCGGCCGTCGGAATCGACGTCTCGCTCGAGATGTTGAGTCTGGCGCGTAGGAGGCCGGGCCGCGCGGCCTTCGTCGCCGCCGACGCCCGGCGCGCGACGTTCCGGCCCGAGTTCGACCTGATCGTGGCGCCGGGCGATCCGATCTCGCACATGACGACCCTCGACGACCGGAAGCAGGCGCTCCGCGCCGTGGCCCGTCAGCTCTCCCCGCCGGCCTCTTCGTCCTGGAGGGCCTGTATCGCCGCCGGCACGAGGTGGCGCTGCCGGGGCGGCGCATCCCGCACGCCGCCGGCGTGCTCCACATCGACGAGGCCTGGTTTCCGGTCGGGGTGAAGGATCTCTGGCACGCGCGGTACCGTTACCGCGACAGGCTCCGCGACGGGTCGGAGCGCACGCTCACCGCCGCGTTCCTGGCTCGCGGGTGGAATCCGCGAACGCTCCGCGGGCTATTCGCCTCCTGCGGCCTCCGGGTCGCGAAGGTCTGGGGCGACTTCGACCGGCGACCCTTCTCCCCCTCCGCGGCGCGCCTGATCGTCGTGGCGCACCGCGTCTGAAGCCGACCGAAGCGCTGCGGGAGAGTCGCCGGCCGCGGGGCCGGGGGTCATCCCCGCCGGCCCGGCTTCTCCTTCGCCGCCGCCCGCCGGGACGTCGCCGGCCGGCCCCGAGTCTCGTCGCCCGACGGAGGCCCCAGCCGGTTCTTCGAGGTCCGCGTCCAGAAACGGTGCTGGGCCATCGCGTTCAGGAAGCTCTTCACGTTCTCGGGAGTCGCCGCCCCCTTCGACGTCGAGACTCCCTGGCCTTCCGCGATCCCCGCGGCTCGCAGCAGGTCGATGCCTTCGCCGCTCGCCGCGATCGGCTTGCAGTGCCGATACGCCTCCGTCACGAACTCGACGGCGTCGCGTTCGAGCGACAGGGCCGCGACGCTGTCCGCTCCTCCCGGCACGTAGACGGCGTCGAAGAGGACCGACGAGGCCGTCAGCAGGCTGAAGTCGATCGGCAGCTCGTCCCCGTCGGCACCGGTCAGAGCGCCGAGGTGGGTCGCGACGATCTTGCCCTGGGCGCCCGCCGCGAGCAGCGCCTCCTGCATGGCCTTGACCGACGGCGTGTCGACGCCGTCGGCCGCCAGGATCGCCACCTTGCGCGTCTCGATCGTGTCCTTGACGGTGTTGGCCATGCTCAGAGCGGGAGACTCGGCGAGGCGGCCGTCCGAAGGCCCGCGGCTGGAAGTCGCGGGATCGCCGTCGGCCGGAACGCTGTGGTTGATCGGCAGCTCCAGCCTGCGGGATGTCCGGCAAGCCCAGCCCTTCGGCCACCCGGGCCGCCAGGTTCTCGTTCACCTGGGCGAGCATCCCGACCATGCGCTCGCGGATGTCCGGCCGCTCGACCTTGCCGAGCTCGAACCGCAGCGCCTCGACGATGTGCTCCTTCTCGGCGTCGCGACTGGCTGTCGAAGAACAGCGTCGCCTGGCTGAAGTGGTCGAAGAACTTCTCCGAGCGCGCGCGGACCTTCGCGCCCTCGAGCCGCTCGGGGAAGCGTGACGAAGCCGCCAGCGGCCGCGCGCGCCTGCATCGGGCAGCCGCCGCCGATCGAGTTCGGCTCGTAGGACGCCTTGCCCGCGGTTGATCGTCTGGCGCATGTGGCCGTCGCGCTGGTTGTTGTGCACCGGCGCGACGGGGCGGTTGATCGGGATCTCGTGGAAGTTGGGCCCGCCGAGCCGGATGAGCTGCGTGTCGGTGTACGAGAAGAGCCGGCCCTGCAGCAGCGGGTCGTTGGTGAAGTCGATGCCCGGCACGACGTGGCCGGGGTGGAACGCGACCTGCTCCGTCTCGGCGAAGAAGTTGTCCGGGTTGCGGTTCAGCGTCGAGCCGGCCGATCCGCTCGCACCGGCACCAGCTCCTCCGGGATGATCTTCGTCGGGTCGAGCAGATCGAAGTCGAACTCGTGCTCGCGCGTCCTCCTCGACGACCTGGACGCCGAGCTCCCACTCCGGGAAGTCGCCCTGCTCGATCGCCTCCCAGAGGTCGCGGCGGTGGAAGTCGGGGTCCTTGCCGGAGATCTTCTGCGCCTCGTCCCAGGCGCACCGAGTGCACGCCGAGCAGCGGCTTCCAGTGGAACTTGACGAAGCGCGACTCGCCCGCGGTCGTCGACGAAGCGGAAGGTGTGGACGCCGAAGCCCTCCATCATCCGGAAGCTGCGCGGGATCGCGCGGTCCGACATCACCCACATGATCATGTGCATCGACTCGGGCATCAGCGAGATGAAGTCCCAGAAGGTGTCGTGCGCCGAGGCCGCCTGGGGAATCTCGTTGTCCGGCTCGGGCTTCACCGCGTGGACGAGGTCCGGGAACTTGATGCGCGTCCTGGATGAAGAAGACCGGGATGTTGTTCCCGACGAGGTCGAAGTCGCCTTCCTCGGTGTAGAACTTGACGGCGAAGCCGCGGACGTCGCGCGCCAGGTCGGTCGAGCCGCGCGAGCCCGCCACCGTCGAGAAGCGGACGAACACCGGCGTCCGCACGCGCGGGTCCTGGAGGAACGCGGCCTTCGTGTAGCGCGACAGTGATCTCGTAGACCTGGAAGTAGCCGTGCGCGCCGGCGCCGCGCGCGTGCACGACGCGCTCCGGGATGCGCTCGTGGTCGAAGTGGGTGATCTTCTCCCGGAAGTGAAAGTCCTCCAGGAGCGACGGGCCGCGCGGCCCCGCCTTGAGCGAGTTCTGGTCGTCGTTGACCCGGATCCCCTGGTTGGTCGTCAGGACCTGGCCCGCGCCCTCTTCCTTGAAACGCGCCAGGTCGGCGGCCTTCGGGTTGCCGGAGACCTCGGGACTCTGCGTGAACGTGTTGGCGGCGCGGGGATTCTGCGTTATCGGGACGCCCTTGGACGTTCCGGAGCGGTTCTCCTTGGGCTTCTTCTTCGGTTCGCGTCGATCGCGTTTCATGTGTCGCTCCTGGTTCGGCTCCTGAACTCGTTTCTCGGCGTTGCTGCACTAGCAAGGCCCGTGCCGCGCGGTATGGAAGTTGCAAAGCGAACCCGCCGGAGGAAACCATGAAAGCTAAACGAACCGCGATGGAGTCGAAAGCGGAGTCGAAGCAGATCGAAGATCTTCTCTATCAGGCGCTCGAGACCGAGCTGGGAGGCGTCGCGGTCTACCGGATGGCCATCCTGTGCGCCCGGAACGCGGACCTGAAGGAAGAGTGGCAGGAGTACCTGGAGCAGACGGAGCGCCACGTCGAGATCGTGCGCGGCGTTTTCGACGCCCTCGGGATCGATCCGGAGGCGTCACGCCCGGCCGCCTGATCGTGCGGGACAAGGGCAAGGCGTTGCTGGCGGCCATGGCCAGAGGCGCTGAAGGACGCTCCGCAGGCGGCCCAGATCGTCGCGGCCGAGTGCGTCGTCGACGCCGAGACGAAGGACCACGGCAACTGGGAGCTCATCGGCGTGCTCGCCGAGAAGCTGAGCGGCGCCGCGGCGCGAGCCCTGACCGAGGCCTACGAGCAGGTCGAGGACGAGGAGGACGAGCACCTGTACCACACGAAGGGCTGGTGCCGGGAGCTGTGGCTCGAGGCGCTCGGGCTTCCCGCGCAGCTGCCTCCGCCCGAGGAAGAGCGGGACGTCAAGACGGCTGTCGAGGCGGCGCAGGTCGAGAAGGAGCGGAAGGGCGAGGTGAAGCGAGGCTCGAACGGGAAGGGCAAGCGACCGCAGCCCCGAGCGTAGCGAGTCAGACGAGAAACACGACGGACGCGGGCTCGATCTCGACTTTGACCGTCCCGGCCTCGACGATCTTTCTGACTTCGTCGTCGACGTGCATCTGCTCCCAGCCACGAACCTCCACGCGGGAGGCGCGGCGCGTGGGCAGGGCGAGCATGCGTTCCTCGCCCGCCATGCGGGCGGCGAGGTAGTCGGCCAGCTCTCCCCGTTGCGCCTCGCCCGCCGTGACGATGTCGAAGACGCCGTCGGACGGGTCCGCGTTCGGCGCCAGCCCGAGGTTGGCTCCGACCGAGGGGATGTTGAGGATCTCGACGAGGAGGAACTCCCCGTCGATCGGCAGCCCGTCCACGCTCCCGGTCCAGTGCCGCGGCTGCAGCCGGGACAGCGTTTCGGCGTAGGTCCGCAGCGCTCGTTCGAGAGCCGCGCTCACGTCCTCCTTGCCCTGCTGCGGGTGCTCTTCCGCGGCGGCTATGCCGGCCGCAACGAGACCGGCTCCGACGCCCTCGAGGAAACGGCTCTCGCCCCACTGCCCGCGGGCCAGCCCCAGGTCGAACGGAACGTGCCGGTTCGACTTCCAGCGCTCGACGACTTCGTCGAGCGAGCCTTCCACGCCGAGGCCCCGGGCGATGTTGTTCGCCGTCCCGAGGGGGATGACGGCCAGCGGCACGCCCGAGCCCGGCCAGCGCCCGCGCGGCCTTGCGCACGGTCCCGTCTCCGCCGGCCACGACGACGAAGGCGACCGGCTCCTCGAGCACGCGTTCGAAGTCGGAGGCCTTCGCAATCTCGCGCGCGACCTCGTAGCCGGCGCGGCGGAGAACCCGGTTCACCTCGTCGAACGAGACGCCGTCGCCAGCCGTCGGATTATGGAGAAGGGAGATACGCACTGGATCATCCCGGGCTGCAAGCGCCGCGCCACGATCCTCGCCGGACTGGCAGCCAAGTTGCAGCGCTCGAGCCCATGCGCATTCTCGTCGCCAACGACGACGGGGTCTACAGCCCGGGGATCGCGGCCCTCGCCCAGGTCGCGTCCGAGTTCGGTTCGGTGCGCGTCGTCGCCCCGGACGTCGAACAGTCCTCGATGGGCCACGCCATCACGGCCTCGCGGCCCCTGTCCTATCGCCCCACCAAGCTGCACGACCTGACGGCCTATCGCGTCAACGGGACGCCGGCGGACTGCGTCGCGCTGGGCGCCCACCACTGGGAGAAAGTCGACGTCGTCCTGTCGGGCGTCAACCTGGGGTCGAACCTCGGCAACTCCACGTGGCACTCCGGGACGCTCGCGGCCGCTAAGCAGGCCGCCCTCCTCGGCCTGCGCGGGGTGGCTCTGAGCGCCCCCGTGGACAGCGAGTTCGACTTCGAGCTCCTGAAACCGTGGATCCGCAAGGTCCTGCAGACGCTCCTGCCCGACGACGCGCTGCGCCTGGTGAACGTGAACTTTCCCCGGGAGCCGCGCGGACTGATGTGGACCCGCGTGTCGGTGCGCCAGTACGACGGGACGGTGGTGCCGGCGGCGGATCCGAGAGGCCGGCCTGTCTTCTGGTTCAGCATCACGCCGCTCGAAGCCCCCGAGGAGGGAACGGATCGCTGGGCGGTCGAACGGGGCTGGATCTCCATGACTCCCCTGCGGCTCGACCTGACGGACGAGAAGATGCTGCACGAAGCGCGCGAACGGCGGCCGCTGGAGGAGATTCCCGCGTAGATTTCCTGTAGAATCTCTACAGGAAAGCCGACGTGCACCTGCTTCCGTTCCTCGCCGCGCTTCTGCTTCTCGCGTCCGCCGAGCCGGCGGCCGATCCCAGGGCGCAGGCCGTGCTCGACCGCGCGATCGAGGCCACCGGCGGGCAAGCTCTCCTCGATTCGGTCGAGGAGCTTCGAATCGTCTTCCTCGGAACGCAGGACTCGATGGCGGTCTACCAGGGCCGCTACTCCGAGAAGGCGACTCCCGAGCGCCGCCAGCAGACGCTCGTCCTGGACGTCCCGGGCAGGCGGGGCGCGTTTCGGAGCGAAGGGGTCCAGAGCGACGGCACCCCGGCTCTCTGGAAGGAGACCGTCCTCGGCGACTCCGGGTACTCGTTCAACATCAAGACGCAGAAAGTCTTCGAGAGAGGGCGCGAGTGGGCGGAGGCGACCTGGAGCCAGTGGCTCTGGACCGTGCCTCACCTCGCGCTCAGGGAGCTCCAGGCGCGCCGCCGTACGTTGCGCTTCGCGGGAAGCGCAAAGAAGGATGGCCGGGATCTCGACGTCCTGTCGCTGACGTTCGAGGGCCGGTCGCCGGTCAAGATCTTCTTCGACCACGCCACGGGGCTGCTCGAGGGGTACGAGTACGAGGCGACCTACGTCGAGGGGCCCACGACGTTCGAGTTCCGCTTCAGGGGGTACCGCGCGGCGCCGGGATTCGGGAAGTTTCCGTCCGGAGTGCGGCAGGAGGTCGGCGGCCGCGTCTTTCGCGAGCTCGAGGTGTTCGACGCGCGGCTGGCCCCGGTAAAAGACGATCCGTGGCTCGAGCCTCTTCCCGCGGGCACCGGTCCGGGGACCGTGATTCCGTCACAGAAACGCCGGGCCGAGCCGGTCGCGCCCGGGGTCCACGTGCTTCGCAACGTCGGCGGCTACAACGTCCTGATCGCGGCAATCGGAGACTGCGTCGCGGTCGTCGACGCGCCCGCGAGCTTCGGCTCGATCAGTCCTCTGCCACCCGCCTCGCCTTCGCCGGATCTGTCGCGGGAGGTCCTGGACATGGCGGCCGAAGCGTTTCCGGGGAAGAAGATCTGCTGGGTGATCCCCACTCACCACCACGGCGATCACTTCGGCGGCATCGGCCCTTATGTGCGGGCCGGAGCGGCGGTCGTCACCACCCCGGGAAACCGGGACCTCGCGCGCCGGGTCATCGAGTACGGCGTGAAGGCCTCCGGAAACTGGTCGGACGCCGAGGAGTTCGCGCCGCGAGTGGAGACCGTCACCGGGAAGAAAGTCCTGGGAGAGGGCGACGGCCGGCTCGAGGTCTATTCGGTGCCGGGCACCCTGCACGCCGAGGAGATCCTGTTCGTCTACTTTCCCGCTTACCGCATTGCTTTCGAGGGAGATCTCGGTGACTACATTCCGGCGGCCAAGCGGTTCCTGCAGTTCGTCGAGGAGAACAACCTCGCGATCGACAAGGTCTACGGCGTCCACGACAGCGACTTCTGGACGCTCGACAGCGCCCGGGGAGACGACCCGAGCAACTGAGCCCGCGCCGGAACGGGGAAGGGCTATGTTACGGTGTCTGCAGACCGAAATTCCTGACCAGGAACGTCGCCATGCTGCCGCGCAGCGTGGCGTCGTCCGGACAGTACGCGCCGCCGCCGCAACCCGCCGTGATCCCTTCCGCCGCGAGCTCCTCGATCCAGTCGACGGCGAAGGCGGGCGCAGGGCCGCCGCACGGAACGTCGACGAAGACGCCCGCGCAGGAAGGGGGGGCGTAAGCGGACCCGTGGGCGGCCTTCAGGAGGAACACGGCCATCTGCGCACGCGTCACGACCGCGCCCGGGCAATAGTTGCCTCCCCCGCATCCGCCGGTGATTCCTTCGGTCTGGAGCTGCTCGATCCAGGCCGCCGCGAAGGCGTTCGCCGGCACGTCCGCGAAGATGGCGCCCGTCGCGGGAGGCGGCTCGTACAGGGCGCCGTGCATTCCCTTCAGGAGGAACACGGCCATCTGCGCGCGGGTCACCGCTGCCGTCGGGCAGAAGTTCCCGCGGCCGCACCCGGCCGACACCGCCGAGCGGAATAGAGCCTCGACGTCGCCATGGAAGAGGTTCGACTGCGGAACGTCCTCGAAGTCGGCGAACCAGCCCGACGAGATCTTTCCGCTGGCGCCGCCGGGATTGACGACCGTCACGTCGTAGAGAATGCCCGCGCTCAGGGCCGGCGAGGTGACCGACAACTCCGCGGACCCGCCGAAGACCAGGTCGTTTGCCGGGATGCTCCCGAACGTCACGAGGGCGCCCGTCTCGAAGTTCGCCCCGCTCAAGGTCACGGTCGTTCCGCCCGCCGGGGACCCCGACGTCGGTGCAATCCGGCTGACGACCGGGACCCCGGGCTGTGGCGTCGGGGTCGGCGTCGGGCTCGGAGTCGGCGTGGGGGTCGGAGGCGGCGGCTCCAGAGCGCGCCAGAGGACGGCGACCGTCGAGCCGTCCGACCGCTGGGCGGCGCCCGCGATGTTGCCCTCGTCGTCGATGTCGTAGGCGATCGAGTTCCCCTCGCTGAATTCTTCCGGGAGAAGCAAATGGAGATCGAAGACGCTGTCCTTCGTGCCCGACCACCGCAGCGCGTGCGCGGCCGATGGAAGCGCGGAAGTCTCACCAAATCCGACCTGCTGGGTCCCGTTTGTGGCGTGGGCCGTGCTCGCCAGATACCCCTCCGGATGGAGACGTGATGACGCTCTCCGGGGAGCCACGCCAGAGCAGAGCGCGCGTGTAGCCGTCGCCTTCGAGGGTGTTGAAGGCATAGCCGACCTGCTCGTCGCCCGAAACACCCTCCGCGAACGAGTGTGTGAACGCCGGCGGATGCAGGTCCACCGCGCTCGCCGCCGAACCTTCCCAGAGCAGCGCGCGATAGGGAGTGAGGTTGTCGGGACTCACGAAGTAGCCGTACCCCACCTGGTGGACACCGTCGGTATCTTCGCCGTAGCTGCGGTCGCAGTCGGCGAACGGAGGGTGAAGGTCCAGGGCGCTCTCGGGCGAGCCGTTCCAGAGCGCGGCGTGAATGATGAGCGTCGAATCTTCGCTCGGGTCGATGTAGTTGACGTTACCGACCTGCTGGCCATCCGCAGTCGCTCGGGCGATGGAGTCGTTCCAGATTCCCGGCGGGTGGAGGTCCAGGGAGTCGACGGCGGCGCCGTTCCACAGCCAGGCGTGGTGGGCGAATTCCGTGGGCGGACCCCAGGCGAGGCCGACCTGTTGCTGTCCGCTCGTGTCGAGGGCCGCGGACTCACCGAAGTCGAATGGATGGAGATCGATTCCTGTGGTGCTCCCGGCCGGCCAGTACACCGCGTGGGTCTCGTCGGGGTACGGAGAGCCGAAAGTGCGCCCCGCGCCCGCGACCTGCCCGTCGCATGCGCCATATGCCGCGGAATCGCTGAGGGGCAACGGGGCCGTCTCGATGATGACTTCGTAGTCATCCACCAGGGGTGCATGTATTCCCGAATGGATACCCCGCGCGGTTCCAATCGCGGAGGAGGACGGCACAAATGAGCCAGCACCGAACACGGAGATCAGAACCAGGACCGCCAACTTTCGCATCTGGGATCGCCTAATCATTGGGTAAATGGACCGCCACCATCCCGCGACGGCTGCAACCTGCGTGCCACGATATCTCTTTTTGTGAACAGGTGCGTCGGGAAACAAGCTGGAGGCGCTACGCCCGGCCCCCGCAGCCGGAGGCGCTACGCCCGGCTGTCGCGCTTCTTCCGGGCTTCCAGACGCCCGTGCAGCGCCAGCGCGAGACCGGCGCGGGGACGCAGACCGAGGGGCAGGTAGCCGGCCTCTCTCGCGGCCAGGTCTCCAAAGAGGGCGGCCACGAGCGTCGGCGTGTCGTCGCGGTCGAGCAGGCGGAGCAGGATCTGCCGCGTCGCGAGAAGGGTCTGCGGCTCCAGCGCGGGATTGCGCGCGCCGGCCTTCCGCATCGCGTTTCCCTCCTGGAGGAGGATCTCCCGCAGGGTCTTCGGCCGGCCCCGCTTCGCGATGTGAGCCGTCCGGAAAACGCTGGTCAGAATCTCCTCCCGGATCTCGGCCGGGCCGTACGTCTGGCTGGTCCAGAGAATTCCCATGATCCATCCCCGCTCGAGCAGTCCCTCCTCGCCTCGCCGGTGGGCCAGCTCGGCCGTCGTTCGGCTGGTCCAGCTCCCGGCGTCGTCGCTGACGACGAGCCCGACGCGAAAATTCCCGGGCTCCTCGGCCACGGCCGCGCTCGCCTCCGCCACCGCTCGCGCGCCGATCTCGTCGGCGCCGAGCGTGGAAAGCGCTTCCAGCAACCGTGGCCCGTGGTCCTGGCTCAGCGGGTTCATCCCGGACAGCGGCAGCCGCAGGTCGGAGGCCCCGGGGTCGATCGTCCGAAGATAATCCAGAAAGCGCTCGGCTCCGCCCGGGACGCCGGAGAGCTCACGCTGCTTCGCCAGGAGAGGGACGTATTCGAGGTACATCGGGCCGTTACCCTACCGCAATCTCTGTGACAGACTGCCGCCCGAGGAGAAAAACATGAAACGACAAGCCACCGCCGAATGGCGGGGAGACCTCAAAACCGGGAAGGGCTCGCTGACGACCGACAGCGGAGCGCTCAGCCAGACGCCCTACTCCTTCACGACGCGGTTCGAGGGCGAGAAGGGGACGAACCCGGAGGAGCTCGTCGCGGCCGCCCACGCCGGCTGCTTCACGATGGCGCTCTCCGCCGAGCTCGGCAAGGCGGGCCTGACTCCGGAGAGCCTGCGCACGACCGCGACGGTCTCGCTCGAGAAGCAGGCCGGCGGCTGGGAGGTCGGCGAATCCCACCTGGAGCTCGTCGCGAAGGTTCCCGGAGCCTCGGAGGAGGCCTTCCGGCAGGCCGCCGGGACGGCGGAGAAGAATTGCCCGATCTCGAAGCTCCTGAAGGCGAAGATCACGCTGGACGCGAGGCTGGAGAAGTAGGCCTCCGAGCCCATTTGGAGCGTCGCGTGCGAGTCCGGATGAGCGTCCGACGACGTTGCCTACTGCCGGGGGCCTGCCTTTGGTAGCCGGCGCCTCGCTGCGCTCGGGATGACAGCGTGTGGGCCGTCCGGGGGGCCTTTAGCCTGTCATCCCGAGGAGCGCAGCGACGAGGGATCCCGAACTCGCTCGGGATGACGGCATGTAAAGGCGGCCCGTGGGTGGACCTACCGCGCCCCCTCGACCAGGAACAGCTGCGAGATCATCCGGCGGCAGCTGTAGGCGTGCGTCTTCTCGTCGGCGGAGACGACGATCGGGTAGATGCAGGTGACCGCGGTCAGGTCCTGTCGGCCCGATGGCCCGAACGAGCTCGCGCTTTCCGGTCGTCAGGTCCAGACGCTCGATCCGCGACGGCACCTCCGCCACAGGGGAGACCAGCACCGAGCGGCCGTCGGCGCTCCAGCGCACGACTTGTCGTTGCTCGTCCCACCGGGGACGACGCGGGGCTCGCCTCCGTCCACCGGGAAATCACCAGTTCTCCGCCGCTCTGTCGGGTCACGATGCTCCGGGCGTCGGGGGACACGCGGCACTCCAGCGTGCCTTCGGGCGTGACCGCCCGGGGCTTTCCGCCGGCGAGGTCCTGCACCCAGCATCGTCCGGCGCGCCCGTTTCGGCGCCCGATATGAGGACCCTCCGGCCGTCCGGAAAGAACTGTCCCGTCCTCGTGGCTGACGACCGTCCCGCCCTCCAGGCGGCGCGGCTCGCCCACGCCCGTGGGATAAAGGACGAGCGCCTGGGGCGTCGTCGGGATCGACGCGAGCGCCCACTGGCCGTCCGGTGAGAGGTCCAGCGAGCGCACCCTTCCCCCAGCCGCACGATGTCGGATCCGTCGGTCGAGCGGAGACACGTGGCGTAGTTCGCGCCGACGCTGCCGCTGTCTTCCGAGAACAGGAGCGTCCCGCCGTCCGGCGACAGCGCGTGGGCCCGCGAGAGATCGAGCCAGGAGAGGTCCTTCTCGGCGGCCCACCCGGCCCCGAAGGCCGGCATCGTGCGCAAGCGGTCGTCGCGAGTCACGATCCACTTTCCCTCGGCCCGGACATCCTGAACCGTCATTCCGCCGGCGCCCTGGAGGGCCACGCGGCGCTTGCCGCCGAGGTCGACGGCGTAGACCTTGAAGTTGTTGTAGGCGGTTCCGCCCGAGAACAGGACCTCGTCTCCCGACGGAGACCAGGCCAGGCCCTCCAGTCCCCAGTACCCGTCCGACAGAACTTTCTTGTTTCCGGCCAGGTCCACCACCGCCACGCCGCCGCGGTTGTCGTAGCGGATGGGATGCTCGAAGAACGCGATGCGGTCTCCCCGCGGCGAGAAGCGCGGATGGCTCATGTAGCCGCCGGTCGTCGCGAGCACCTTCCCGGCGGGAAACTCCAGCGTGTCTTTTCCGTCGGCGTCGCGGATCAGCGCCAGGTCGGTTCCGTCCGGAGTCCAGTCGGCCTCGCGGACGTCGTTGCGGATCTCGCGCGGCGCGGCGCCCTCCAGGGGCATCCGCGCGAGAGTTCCCCAGAAGAGCGAGTGGTTGTTGAAGCGGGGCCGTGTCAGGACCGCCACCTCTCCCTTCGACGAGATGGACAGGAGATGGGCGTTCTTGAGCGCCAGGCGGACGGCTCCCGGAAAGTCGGGACGGACCGTGAAGAGCTCCGGAGTGCTGCCCCACGGCGCCGTGCTGTAGACGATGGTCTTCCCGTCCGGCGAGAAACGCGCGTTGAAGATGGGCTGCTGGCGGAAGGTCAGCTGCGAAAAGGTCGGGGCGGCGACTTGCGCAGCCCGCTCCCCGGCGCTGACCCAGCACGTAGGCCCCGGCAACGGTCGCGAGCCCGGCCAGGACGGCCGCCGGGAGGACCCATCGTCTCCTGCCTCGCTCGGCCGGCACGGCGAGCGGGCGTCCGGGCGCCGAGACGTCCGACAGCGCCTCCAGGTCGAACCCGAGGTCGTGCGCCGAGTGGAAGCGCTGCTCGGGATTCTTCTCGAGGCAGTGCCGGACGATCCGGTCCAGACCCGCCGGCAGGTTCTGGTTCGTCAGCGAGAGCTCCGGCGGATCCTCGCGGAGGATCGCCGACATCGTGTCCGCCGCCGAGTCGCCGTGGAAGGCGCGCTTGCCCGAGAGCATCTCGTAGAGAATCGCGCCGAAGGCGAAGATGTCGCTAGCGCGCGTCGGCCGGCTTTCCGCGCACCTGCTCGGGCGACATGTAGCCGAGCGTGCCGAGCACGACGCCGGCCTCGGTGCCGGCCGTCTTGGTGGGGAGGTTGGTCTGGGAGCCGTCTCCTTCCGTGCTCGTCAGCTTGGCCAGGCCGAAGTCGAGGATCTTCACCCGGCCGTCTCGGGTCACGAAGATGTTCTCGGGCTTCAGGTCACGGTGCACGATCCCCTTTTCGTGGGCGGCGGCGAGACCGCGCGCGATCTGGACCGCGAACTCGGTCGCCTTTCTCGGCGAGAGCCGCCCGCCGGACGAGGACCTCCCGCAGCGTCTCGCCCTCCAGCAGCTCCTGGACGACGTACGGAGCGCCGTCCTGGGTGCCGATGTCGTGGACCGCCGTGATGTTCGGGATGGTTGAGCAGGCCGGCCGCCTTGGCCTCCTGCTCGAATCGCCTCAGGCGCTCGGCGTCCGAGGAGAACGTCGCCGGCAGGACCTTGATCGCCACCTCGCGGCCGAGCCGCGAGTCCCGGGCGCGGTACACCTCGCCCATCCCTCCCGCGCCGATGAGCGCGAGGATCTCGTAGGGGCCGAAGCGCGTTCCGGGTGCGATTGGCATGGGAGGGCGAGGCGGATTGTAGACCGGCCCGGGCCCGTGTCCGATTCCGGGACGCGCTTTCGCATTTGCGAACACCCATGCGCTGCGCCGGCCGCGTGCAACCCTCGTGTTTTCTTTCGGTAGCGAGCGGAACCTGTGGCACCGGCATTGCGTCTCTGCGCCGGGGGAGAACATCGATGCGACCTCTGATCCAGGACATCCGCCACGGCTTCCGCGTGCTTCGCAAGAGCCCCGGCTTCTCGGCCGCCGCGATCCTCGTCCTCGCCCTGGGCATCGGGGCGAACACGGCGATCTTCAGCGTCGTCAACGCCGTGCTGCTCGAGCCGCTGCCCTTCCCGGACGCCGAGCGCATCGTCGCGATCGCTCACACGCCGCCCGCGGAGCAGTTCCCGGCATGAAGACCTTCTCCGTGTCCCCGGCGAACTACATCGACTGGCGCAGCCAGGCCGGCGCGTTCGAAGCGATGGGCGCCCTCGGCGGCGGCTACGTCAACCTGACGGGAGGAGGTCGCCCCGAGGCGGTCCCGGCCACGTATGCCACGTCGGACTACTTCTCCGTCCTGAAGACGACTCCCCTCCTCGGCCGCACCTTCGCGCCCGGAGAGGACGAGCCGGGGCGCAACCGGGTCGTCGTCCTGAGCGAGGAGCTCTGGAAGAGCCGCTTCGGCGGCGAGCGCGGACGTCGTCGGCCAGGCCATCGACCTCAACGGCCAGAACCACACGGTCGTCGGCGTCCTGCCCGCCCGGTCCTCGTTCCCGGATTGGGAGAAGCTCTGGATGCCGCTGGCGTGGACTCCCGAAGAGCGCGCGCTCCGGGGCATCCACGACTATTCCGTACTTGCGCGGCTGAAGCCCGGCGTGCCGTCGAGCAGGCGCAGGCGGAGATGAACACGCTCTCGGCCCGCCTCGCCCAGCAGTATCCCGAAGACAACAAGGGCTGGGGCGCCATCGTCATCCCGCTCCGGGAGGACCTCGTCGGCGACGTGCGCCCGGCCCTGCTCGTGCTTCTCGGCGCGGTCGGCTTCGTTCTCCTGATCGCCTGCGCCAACGTCGCCAATCTCGTCCTGGCGAAGACCCTCGGGCGCCGCAAGGAGATCGCCGTCCGCACGGCGCTCGGCGCCAGCCGGCGGCGCGTCCTGCAGCAGATGTTCGCCGAGACGCTGCTCCTCGCGGTCGCGGGCGGCGCGCTCGGTCTCTTCCTGGCGGGCTTCGGAGTCAAGCTCATCGTGGCGTTCCTCGGGGACCAGCTTCCCCGCGTCAATGAAGTCGGCGTGGACGCCGGCGTCCTCGCCTTCACTCTGGTTCTCTCGCTCGTCACGGGCATGCTCGCCGGGCTCGCTCCCGCGTGGCGCCTGACGAGCGCCAACCTCAACGACGCGCTCAAGCAGGGTCTCGGCCGGGCGGATTCGGACGCCGGCGGAGGGGGCACGCGCAACGCGCTCGTGGTCGCCGAAGTCGCGCTGGCGCTCGTCCTGATGGTCGGGGCGGGGCTGATGGTCCGCAGCCTCGCGAGGCTGCGCAACGTCGACCCCGGATTCGACACGAAAAACACGCTGACGATGACCCTCTCCATCCCCGAGGAGAAATACACGACGCCCGAGAAGCAGGCCGCTTTCTACGACCAGGTCCTGCAGAAGGTCCGGGCGATCCCGGGAGTCACTGCGGCGGGGATGATCAGCTCGCTGCCGCTGTTTCCGGGCGGCTCGACGCAGCCCGTCGCGATCGAAGGCCATCCGGCGGCCGCCCTCTCCGAGCAGCCGGAGGTCGCCGTGCGCCTGATCACGCCGGGCCTCGTCAAGACGCTGGGCTTGCGGATCAAGCGCGGCCGCGACCTGCAGGAATCGGACAGCGCCACGAGCCCGGCCGTCGTGCTCATCAGCGAGTCCATGGCGAACCGTTTCTGGCCCGGCGAGGACGCCGTCGGGAAGCGGTTCACGCTCTCCTTCGTCTCCGGGCGTCTCGCGCGAAATCGTGGGGATCGTCGCCGACGCGAAGCTGAAGGGCGTGCGCGTCGAGGAACCGGTCGCGGCGACCTACGTTCCCCTGGCCCAGAAGCCCCGGGCCGGGATGAGACTGGCGGTGCGGACGTCTCCAGCCTCCCGCAGCGTCACCGCGGCCGTCGGAAGCGCGATCCACGCCGTGGACCCGGAGCAACCCATGGTCGACGTCTCGACCATGGAGGAGCGGCTGGGCGAATCGCTCTCGCACCAGCGCTTCACGATGCTGCTGCTCGCCTCGTTCGCCGGCCTGGCACTCCTGCTGGCCGGCGTCGGCATCTACAGCGTGCTGTCCTACAGCGTACGGCGGCGGAACCGCGAGATCGGGATCCGCATGGCGCTCGGCGCGCAGGGGGGAGACGTGATCCGCATGGTCGTCGCCCAGGGCATGCGCCCGGCGCTCCTGGGGCTCGCGATCGGAGTCGCGGGTTCGCTCGCGCTCGGCCGGCGCTCTGCGAGCCTCGTTTACGGCGTGCGCGCCACGGACCCGGTGACGTTCGCCGCGGTGACCGTCGCTGCTCGCGCTCGTCGCCGCCGCGGCCTGCGCCGTCCCCGCGTACCGCGCGACCCGGGTCGAGCCGACCCAGGCGCTGCACGAGGGCTGAGCCCCCTCACCGCGCGAAGTCGACCGCGGCGGTGTTGGCGCCGCTGACGACGATGCCGACGCGCTCGCCCGGCCGCGGCGCGTAGGCGCCCGAGAGCAGCGCGGCCAGAGGGGCCGCGGCGCCCGGCTCGGCGACGAGGCGCAGCGCGGACCAGAGCGCGCGTTGCGCGCCGAGGATCGCGTCGTCGCCGACGAGGACGACACGGTCGACGAAGGCCCGGGCGATCGGAAACATCATCTCGCCCGACGCGCCGCGGGGCGAGCGAGTCGGCGGCGACGCTGCCCGTCTCGGCGTCCACCGGCCGGCCCGCCTCGAGGGCGCGGGTCAGCGTCGGGGCGCCCTCGGGCTCGACCCCCACGATCGCGGATCGCGCCGCCGTACCAGGCCGCGATGCCGCCGATCAGCCCGCCGCCGCCGACGGCCACCAGGAGCGTCTCGAGGTCGGGCGCCTGTTCCGTCAGCTCCGCGCCGACGGTGCCCTGGCCGAGGAGGGTCTCGGCCTGGTCGAAGGCGTGCACCGGCAGCGCGCCCGAGCGCGCGGCGAAGGCCTCGCTCGCCGCCAGCGCGTCGGCGTACCGCTCGCCCCCGACCTCGAGGTCGGCGCCGTAGCCGCGGATCCGCTCGACCTTGGCGGAGAGGAGACCGTCGGCACGAAGATCTTCGCCGGCATGCCCAGGCGCATCGCCGCGTACGCCACCGCGGCGCCGTGGTTGCCGCCGGAGGCCGCGACCACGCCGGCCGGCGGGATCGTCGCGCAGCAGCAGGTTGGCGAACGCGCCGCGCGACTTGAAGGAGCCGGCGTGCTGGAGCGCTCGAGCTTGAACGTCAGCGCGAAACGGCGCGAGCCCGAAGTCCGTGCCGCTCGCCTCGACGGCCGGAGTCCTGCGAACGTGCGGCCGGATGACGTCGTGGGCGGCCTGGATGGCCGCGCGGTCGATCCGACTCGTCATGGCGGGAGCATCTTGACAGAGGCGAGCCACTCCCTCTCCCCTCGGGAGAGAGGGGGTCCTGTTGGCTCACGCCGGGAACAATGAGAAACCACAGACTAGAATCCGCTCGCGTTCCTGCGGAGGCCAGCATGATTCTTCGGGTGCTTCGGTCTGCCACGCTTGCGGCCGTGTCGTTCTCGGTCGCCCTTGCTGCGCCCGCGCGGGCACAGACGACGACCCCTCCGACCCTTCTCTCGCAGGATCCCCGCGTCGCCTCGGCCCTCGAGCTCGCGCGCGTCTGGCTCGAGGCGCAGCGGGCCTACGAGGGGATCCCCGGCGTCTCGGCAGCGATCGTCCACGACCAGGAGGTCCTGTGGAGCGGCGGATTCGGCCGGTCCGACGTGGCCAGCGGCCGCCCCGCCACCGCCGACACGCTCTACAGCATCTGCTCGATCTCGAAGCTCTTCACGAGCATCGCCGTCCTGCAGCAGCGCGACGAGGGACGGCTGCGGCTCGAGGACCCGGTCGGCAAGCATCTTCCGTGGTTCCGGTTGAAAAAGGCCGAGGGGGAAGGCGACGTCACGATCGAAGGCCTGCTGACCCACGCATCGGGCCTGCCGCAGGAGCCGGACTATGCGTACTGGACGGCGCCGAACGACGCAGTTCCCGACCCACGAGGAGATCGTGGCTCGGATCGGCAATTCCGAGGCTCTCTACGCGCCCGAGCTCAACTTCCAGTACTCGAACCTGGGGTTCACCCTGGCGGGCGAGATCGTCGCGTCGACCTCGGGGACGCCCTATGCCGCGTACGTCCGGCAGAGGATCCTCGACCCGCTGAGCCTCGGTGACACGACTCCCGACATCCCCGCCGCGGAGCGCGGAAAGCGCCTCGCGACCGGCTACTCCGCCCGCGACCGGGAGGGCCGCCGCGTCGCCCGTCCCGCTCTTTGACCCCAACGCGATCGCGCCCGCGGCCGGCTACGCCTCCAACGTCGGCGACCTCGCCCGCTTCGCCTCCTGGCAGTTCCGGCTGATCGCGAAGGGCGGTACCGAGGTCCTCAAGGCCACGACGCTGCGCGAGATGCAGCGGGTCCACTGGCTCGAGCCGGATTTCGAGACGCTCTGGGGGCTCGGCTTCGAGGTGTGGAGGAGCGACGGGAAGATCTTCGCCGGCCACGGCGGCAGCTGCCCGGGCTACCGCACCTTCCTGCTCCTCTCCAACGGCGACCGGATCGCCACGGTCTTCATGGCGAACGCCCAGAACCTGGATTCGCAGGACGTGGGCCCAGCGGCTCTACGACATCGTCGCGCCCGCCGTTGCCGCCGCCGTCAAGGAGCCCGGCGAGGGAAAGGCGCCGGACCCGTCGCTCCGGGCCTACGCCGGGACGTACGACCCGCAGCCCTGGGCCGGCGAGATCGCCGTCCTCCCGTGGGAGGACGGCCTCGCGATGTTCGAACTGCCGGGCATGGAGCCGGTCAAGAAAATGGAACGCTTCCGAAAAACCGGCGAGCACCGTTTCCGCCGTATCCGCAAGGACGACACGCTCGGCGAAGAGGTCGTCTTCGAGATGGGCCCGGACGGCCGCGCGACCCGGTTCACCCAGCACAGCAACCATCTGCGCCGGGTGCGGTAGAGGTCGCTGCCCCGGGGCGATCGATTCCGGGATCCCTCGCTGCGCTCGGGATGACGGCAGGACGGGGGCTTAGCCTGTCATCCCGAGGAGCGCTAGCGACGAGGGATCCCGAACTCGACGCGCGTTCTTTACTCTTTCTTGCTGTTCCAGCTCTGCTCGCCGACCTTCCACTTGCCGTCTTCCTCTTCGAGCTCGATCTTCCCGTAGGTGACCTGGTCGAAGGACTTCGCGGTCGCCATGAGCGTGGCCTTCTTTCCGTCCACCTTCAGGTCCGTGTACTTGATCTCCTGAGGCGCCATCTCCTTGAGGAACTCCATCGCCTTCTTGGCGTCCATGCCCGACTCTTTGAGCTCCTTGTCCATCTGGGCGAGGTTGGCCTTGGAGACGGTCTTGCGGTAGGCCTCGTAGTCTCCCGCGTTCAGGGCCTTGAGCTGGGCCTCGTGGGCCCTGGCCTGCGGGGTCTTGGAGAGGTCCTTGTCAGCGGCGAGCAGTTGCGCGCAGAGCGCGAGGGCGAGCACGGCGGCGAACGATGCGGGGCGCAGCTTTGGCTTCGTCATGAAATCTCCTTCTGAAAGAGACACTCGATAAAAGCGGGATTTGGGTGCCGCCCAGTATCTCTCAGAGAGTCTCGCAGTCTGTCTGGCCTCCAATAAGCTGAACTTTTTCAGAGGTTTGCGCGCGACTGCAACATCCCCGGCAGGACGAGGGCGGAGAAGCGGAAAACCCCCGGTCGCACGAAAGTCCCTTGACAGGGCGCCGGCCCCTTCGTTATTTTCGGCTGATAATGAGACTGAGTCTCAATACGGACCGCGACGGGGACGCGCGATGACCGCACTGCGGCGCGTGCTCTTCTGGTGCCACCTCACGGCCGGCGCGCTGGCCGGCGTCGTGATCCTCGTCCTCTGCGCCACCGGCGTGCTGCTCGCCTTTCAGCCCCAGGTCCTCGCGTTTCTCGAGCGCAAGGCGCGCGCCGCTCCCCCTGCCGCGGCCGGAGCGCGGCTTCCCGGAGGCACGCTCCTTCTGCGCGCTTCCCGGTCCGTCCCCGGGTCGAGCCCCACGGCCGTGACCGTCCCGGCGTCGCCCTCCGAATCGGCCTCGGTCGCGTTCGGGCGCGAGCGAACGCTGTTCCTGGATCCGGCGACCGGCGCTTTGCTCGGAGAAGCCTCGCGGCGCGGCCGCGCCTTCTTCGCCGCCGTACAGGACCTCCATCGCTGGCTGGCGCTACCGGAAAAAGGCCGCCCCGTCGGAAAGGCCGTGACCGGAGCCGCCAACCTCGCCTTCTTCGGCCTCGCCCTGACCGGGCTTTACATCTGGTGGCCCCGCATCCGGGGCATCCGGCGTGTTTCGAGCGTGGGCCTCTTCCAGCGTGGAGTGTCCGGCAAGGCTCGCGACTTCAACTGGCACAACGTGATCGGCGTCTGGGCGGCGATTCCGCTGCTCGTCCTGACCGCGACCGGGATGGTCATCTCGTATCGTTGGGCGGGCGACCTCGTGTACCGGCTCGCGGGCAGCGAGCCGCCGCCGGCCCAGGCTCCGAACGCTCGCGCGCGCAGCCGCGGCGAGGCGCCCCCTCCGTTGTCCCCCGAACGGGCGGCCGCGCTCGACCGCCTCTGGCGAATCGCCGAGCAGCAGTCTCCCGGCTGGCGCGCGATCACGCTGCGGCTGCCCGAGAGCGGGCGCGGACCGGTCACGTTCTCGATCGAGGAGGGCCGGTTCCTCAACCGGTTCGCCCGCTCGCCTCTCACGCTCGATCCGGAAAGCGGGGCGGTCCTCAAGTGGGAGCCGTACGCCGAGGCGAACGCGGGCCGCCAGGCGCGCTCGTGGATGCGCTTCCTCCACACGGGCGAGTCGCTGGGCCTTCCCGGCCAGATCGTCGCGGCCCTCGCTTCGGCGGGCGGCGCGCTGCTCGCCTGCACGGGACTCTCCCTGGCGCTGCGCCGCTTCGCCTCCTGGCGCAGGCGGCGCGCGGGTCTCTTCGTCGAGACACCGGTCACGGAAACATCCGCACGCGGAGAGGACGACCTCGCCGCGGTGAGAGGAGCCACGGGATGACACGGGAACGGGCGATCCGAAAGCAATCGAAGAAGCGGACCAGGTCCGTCTGGGTGGCGACCGGCACGTTCATGGCCTGCGCGGCCGTACGCCCCTCCGGGCACGCCTACGCCACGGAGGCGAGGGCGGCCGCGGCGGCCGCCGGCGCGACCGAAGCGCCGGCGACGCTGCCGGTGCGGCGGTTCGAGATCCCCGCCGGCCCGCTCGGCGCCGTGCTGGAGGCCTACCGGGCCGCCACGGGCGTCGAGGTGCGCGTGCCCGACGCCGGCCTCCTGCAGATCCCCTCCCCCGGCGTCAGCGGCGTGCTTTCGGTCGAAGTGGCCCTCCGGCAGATCCTCGCCGGCACGACTCTCGGCTACCGGTTCACGTCCGCCGACACCGCCGACCTCACGCTCGACGCGACGGAAGCCGTCGAGGTCACGGCGCAGGCGCCGGTGCCGATCTCGCCCAAGTTCACCGAGCCGATCCGCGACACGCCCCAGACGATCAGCGTCGTCCCGGCCGAGGTCATGGAAGAGCAGGCGACGTCGACTCTGCGCGACGCCCTCCGCAACGTCGCCGGCATCAGCATCGCGGCCGGCGAGGGCGGCTTCCAGGGGGATTCGCTGACGCTGCGCGGCTTCTCGGCGCGCAACGACATCTACATCGACGGGATGCGCGACTTCGGCAGCTACTACCGCGATCCGTTCAACCTCCAGCAGGTCGAGGTCCTGAAGGGGCCGGCGTCGTCCGAGTTCGGCCGCGGCTCGACCGGCGGCGTGGTCAACCAGTCGAGCAAGGCGCCGTCGCTGCAGCCCTTCCTCGGGGCCGACCTCTTCCTCGGGACCGCGCAGACGTACCGCGCGACCGCCGACATCTCCCAGCCGCTGACGGCCCTCGGGGACGGCGCGGCGTTCCAGCTCGCGGTCATGGGCAACGACTCGCACGTCGCGGGCCGCGACGTCGCGCAGAACCGGCGCTTCGGCGTCGCGCCCTCGTTCGGCTTCGGGCTCGACGGGCCGACGCGCCTCACGCTCTCCTACTTCCACCTCACGGCCAAGGACGTTCCGGACTACGGCGTGCCCTGGTATTTCAACGAGCCGGCGCCGGTGGACCGCTCGAACTACTACGGCTTCGAGGACGGCTCCTTCCTGGACACCACGGCGGACATGGGAACGATCCGCTTCGAGCACGACTTCTCGCCGACCGTCAGCATCCGCAACCAGGCGCGATACTCGCGCTACTCGCGCGACGGCCGCATCACCGAGGCCCGGATCCCGACCTCGGTCACCCCGGAGACGCCGCTCGACACGATCGCGGTGACCCGAAACCAGATCGCGGTCAGCAGCGCCGAGACCTTCCTCCAGAACCAGCTCGACGCGACCTTCCGGTTCGCGACCGGGAGCCTCGCAGCACACCGTCGTTGCGGGCATCGAGTTCGGCCGGGAGACTTCCGACCCCATCCGGCGCGCATACACCGGAGTCCCGGGCACGAGCCTGCTCCATCCCGATCCGGGCCAGGCGTTCGAGGGATCCTCCACGGTCTCTTCCCGCGTGGACACGACGTCCGACACGTTCGCCGCCTACGCCCTCGACACGGTCGCGATCGGCAAGTTCGACGTCACGGCGGGCCTGCGGTGGGACCGCTTCGCCACCGACTACGTGCAGAGCGTCGCGCCCGTCCAGGATCTCTCGCGCACCGACGAGATGCCCAACTGGAGAGCGGCCATCGTCTACAAGCCGACGCCGATGGGGGCGATCTACTTCGACGCCGGAACCTCCTCGAACCCGTCGGCCGAGGCTCTGTCGCTCTCGTCCGCCAACGTCGACCTCGACCCGGAGGAGAATCGGACCTACGAGGTCGGCACGAAGTGGGACCTTTCGGAGGGACGCCTCGCCGTGCGCGTGGCGGCCTTCCGGACCGAGAAGCTGAACGCGCGGGAGCCGGATCCGAACAACCCGGCCCTGAACGTCCTTGCCGGAAAGCAGCGGGTGGACGGGGCGGAGCTCGAGGTCAGCGGCCGCATCACCGACGACTGGCGCGCCAACCTCGCCTACGCCTACCTGAACGGAAAGCTCGTCGAGTCGGAGTATTACCCGCAAGCGGTCGGTGCGCGCCTGGCCAACGTGCCGGAGAACACGTTCCGGCTGTGGAACATTTTCTCGCTGCCCGCGTCGTTCGAGCTCGGCGCGGGCGTCAACTACGTCGGCAGCCGCACCGCCAGCACGACCGCGCCGAACGACCCCGTCACCGGCCTCCTGAAGGAAGCGCCGGGCTACTGGACCTTCGACGCGATGGTCCGCCACCCGATTTCGACGAGCATCGACCTGCAGCTGAATCTCTACAACCTCGGCAACACGACGTACTACGACCAGCTTCACCCGGGCCACATCGTTCCCGGCGCCGGCCGGGCGGCGCTTCTCGGCGTCGCCCTCAAGATGTGAGAAGCGGAGACTTCGCGTGCTGCTTCCGATTCCCGACGTCCTGACGCCGGCGCAGGTCGCTCGAGCCAGGAACCTGTTCGCGACGGCCGATTGGGTCGACGGCCGCGTCACGGCCGGCCACCAGTCGGCGCTGGCCAAGGACAACCGCCAGCTCAGCGAGAACGATCCGGCCGCGCGCGAGCTCGGCGAGATGATCGTGTCGGCTCTGGGCGCGAACCCGCTCTTCCTCGCCGCCGCCCTGCCGGCGAAGGTCTTCCCGCCGCTCTTCAATCGGTATGAAGGCGGCGAGTCCTTCGGGACACACATCGACAACGCCGTCCGCCAGGTGACGGGCACGCCGGTTCGCGTGCGCACGGACCTCTCCGCCACGCTCTTCTTTTCGGAGCCGGGCGAATACGACGGCGGCGAGCTCGTGATCGAGGAGTACTTCGGGCTCTCACGAGATCAAGCTTCCCGCGGGGCAGATGATCCTCTACCCGGCGTCGAGCCGCCACCACGTGCGGCCCGTGACGCGCGGGGCGCGCCTGGCGTCCTTCTTCTGGATCCAGAGCATGGTGCGCGACGGGGGCTGCCGCCGGATCCTCTTCGACCTGGACGTCGCGATCCAGGACGTCAACCGCGAGCGGGCGGGCTCGCCCGCGGCGGTGTCGCTCACCGGCGTGTACCACAACCTCCTCCGCCGCTGGACGGACGTGTAGTCGGGGCGCCTGCAACCTTTTTCGGCGCTCCTGTGTCGTAGAGGAGAGGAGGATGCCCATGTCCGCAGTCACCACCTCGGCCGTCGATTCGTCGCTCGAGCTGCTTCGCGAAACCTTCGAGGGCCCGGCGGGCCGCTCGACCTTCTACATCGACAATGACCCGAAGGCCGGCTTCTTCGGGGCGCTCGACGCCCTGACGGCGGCCGAGGCGTCGCGGCCGATGCGGCCGGGAGGACCCACGATCGCCGGCCACGTCTTCCATGCCGGCTTCCACCTGGACATGTCGACCGCGTGGCTCGGCGGCGACCGCGCCGACCGGGACTGGGCGAAGAGCTGGGAGGTCGGGAGCGTCGACGACGCCGCCTGGGCGTCCCTGCGGAAGCAGTTTCGCGGCCAGTACGAGGCGTTTCGCCGGGCCGTCTCCGGCGAGCCGGCCAACGGAGGCGAAAGCTTCTCCACGATCCTCGGCGCGATCACCCACGCGGCGTATCACCTCGGAGCGGTCAAGCAGGCGGTGGCGGCTCGATCCACGCCGTCATCCTGAGCCGGTCATCCTGAGCGAAGCGAAATCGCCGACCACCGACCCGACCGCCGGGCAGACCCGCCGGCGGTGGTGAGCGCCGTCCGGAGGACGGCCGTTACGTACTCCCAAACTCGACGACGCCATACGCGTGCAAGTCCGGGCGTCCTTCATCGCCGGCTCCTCAGATAACGGCCGAGTTAGTCTCCCAGACTCGACACGCCATACTCGCGTGCGGTCCGGGATCCTTCGTCGCTGCGCTCCTCAGGATGACGGCGGCGGCGTCGTTACAGGCCGCGGCGCTCGCCGAAGCGGCGGTCCATCACCCGGCGGTCGAACACGACGGTGTGAGGATCCAGGATCGAGGAGGCGACGCGGCGCTGGGCGGCCCGGCGGTCGATTGCGCGGCGCTCGAACCCCACGGCGGCCGCGCCGTCGAATCCCCTGGCGGGCGGGGAGGCCGGCGGCGGGACCGGCGCGACGACGGGCGACGGCCTGGCGACGGGCGGGGAGGCCGGCGGAGGGACCGGCGCGACGACGGGCGCCGCCGGCCTGGGCTCGGGCGGCCGGACCCTGTAGGGAGAGGGCAGCGGGTCCTCGCCGAGGGCGACCTCGAGGTCCGGGCGCGTGTTCGGGTCGGAGACGTCCTGGATGAGCCAGCTCTCGAGCGCCTCGGTCGGCATGTCGCGCGTCGCATTGATGGCGGCGACGATGCGGCGGGCGTCCGCCAGCGTGCGGCCCCGGACCACGATCGCGCCGCTGGCGTCGCGGATGTACCGGCGGTCCTGCGTCCAGGGCTCCGGCGAGTGGTACGCGTCGATCTCGTCCTCGACGAAGGGATCCACCGGAGTTCGGTTGGCCGGGCTTCGTGCTCATGAGCGGCGCGTGCGCGCCGATTTTCATTATGGCACGCCGGCACGATTTCGCCGGCGCCGCAGGTCGAGCTCCCAGGTCTCCGCGACGTGATCCTGGCCGGAAATGCGATTCGGCTCGGAGCGCACCAGACGGAATCCCTGTCGCTCGTAGATGTGCCGGGCGGCCGTGAGCACGCTCTGCGTCCAGAGCGTGATCGTGTGGTATCCGGCTCGCCGCGCGAAGCGCGCGCACTCCGCGACGAGGCGTCCGCCGATGCCGAGACCGCGCGCCGACGGCTCGACGTAGAGCAGGCGCAGCTTGGCGACGGTCTTCGACTTGCGGACCAGGAAGACCGAACCGACGATCTCGCCGTCCTTCTCGGCGATCCAGCAACGCTCGGCCTTCGGATCGAGGTTCTCGACGAAGTCGGCTGCGATCTTCGCCACCAGGGCCTCGAAGTGTTCGTCCCAGCCGTACTCCTCGGCGTACAGCGCGCCGTGGCGGTGGACGACCCAGCCGAGGTCTCCCGGCACGGGAGGCCGCAGGACGATCCGGGACTCGTCCGGGGCTTTCGCGCCGAGAATCTCCTCGATCGTCCGCATCGCCCCGACCAGGCGCGCCTGGGCGGGCGCGGCGAGGCCCGACAGGACGGCGCCGACCTGGTCGCGGGAGCGAGCGGTCCAGCGGAGCGAAAGTCTCGCGTCCTTTGGCGGTCAGCGTCAGCCGCACGCGGCGGGCGTCTTCCTTCGCCGGCGTTCCCGCGATCAAGCCATCCCGGCGGAACACCTTCAGGATCCGGGAGAGATAGCCGGCGTCGAGGGCCAGGTCCCGCGCCAGCTCGCTCGCCGTCGCGGAGCCGCGCGCCGACAGCTCATAGAGGATGCGGACCTCGGTCAGCGAGAAGGGGCTCTCGTAGAGGCCCTCGCCGAGCACGCCGATCTTCTGCGTGTAGAACCGGTTGAACCGCCGGACCGAGGCAATGCGGCGGTCGAGCGCGGGCGCCCCCATGGAAGAAGCCTGGCCGAATTAGTTGCTTCTGTCAACCATTTCGGGGGCGCAACCTTTCCGCGGCCCCTTGTGTTCGGGAGAATGGAGGATCTGACCGTGCCCGACTACCGCTTCCTGGCCATCCCCGAGTCCACCGCCGAAAAGGTGCGCGCCACCCGGAAGTCTCCGGGCTACGGCCATCCCGTCCACGCCGAGGTCGCGACCGGCTACGGGCCGTGCCGTCTCTGCCTGCGGGACTTCGCCGTGGGCGTCGACCGCCGGCTCCTCTTCACGCTGGACCCCTTTCACGGGCTCGAGCCGTTTCCCCTGCCGGGCCCCGTCTTCATCCACGAGGCCGAGTGCGACCGCCACCCCGAGTACGGGAAGTTCCCTTCCGACCTGGTCGCGCACGACCTGACGCTCGCGGCCTACGGGCGCGGGCGCCACCTGCGCGCCGAGGAGCGGGTCACCGGAAGCGAGATCGAGCCCGCGATCACGCGGCTGCTCGGACGGAACGACGTGGACTACCTCCACGTCCGCGACACGCAGGCCGGCTGCTACGACCTGCGGGTCGAGCGCGCCTGACCTGCGTCAGTACTCGGCCGGGGTGAGCACGCCGTCGCCGTCGGCGGGCGGGATGACTTCCCGAAAGACCGCGCCCGATGCGCGGAAGACTCGATCGAACTCGCCGGCCGCGCATGTCCCGCATAACGGCTCCTCGGTGAACCGGCCGCGCTCGCGGATCAAGAGCTCGCCGGGCGTCCCCTCGAAGATGTCGAGACCGCACCACGTGAAGCGGGCTGCCCTGCCGCACCGCCCGCACCTGGCGTCGGAGTCCGGCAGGAGGCGCCGGACCTGCTCCTTCAGCTCCGGGGTCCAGACCCACGACGTCTTGATGTCCAGCGGCGCAAAGGAGTAGCCGCCGGGCTCGGGTTTCGGCGCGATCGCGAGCGCCCGATGAGAGAAGTTCCGAAAGTATTCTCCGAGCGCGCTGGAGAGGCACCCGGCGCAGAGCCGGCGCCGCGAGTCCTCCGTCTTGCGCTTCGCGCCGCCAGGTCGGGTCGAAGTGCTGGAGGTCTTTCTTCGCGACCGTCGCGCCGCACGCATCGCACGGCGCCTCGCGGGCGAAGAAACCCATTCCGGCGGCCTATGACTTCCCGAGCTCGGCGAGGGCCGCCAGGACCTCTTCGCTGTGCTTCGCAGGCTTGACCTGCAGGAACGACTTCGCGACCCTGCCCTGCGGGTCGATCAGGAACGTGTTGCGCGCCGAGAGCTTTTTGCCCTCGTAGTCCATGACGGAGCCGTAGGCCGCCGAAACCTTCGCGTCGGGGTCCGACAGCAGCTTGAAGCGAAGGCCCTCCTTCGCGCAGAAGTCCTTGTGCGAGTCGGCCGTGTCCACGCTGACGCCCAGGATCACGGCGTTGGCCGCCTCGTACTTCGCCAGGTCCTGCTGGAAGTTCCGGGCTTCGAGCGTGCAGCCGCTGGTGAAGTCCTTCGGGTAGAAGTAGAGGACGACCCACTTGCCGCGGTAGTCCGCGAGCTTCGTCGGTTTTCCTTCGTTGCTCGTCAGCGAGAAGTCGGGAGCCGGCGCGCCGACCGCGGGCGCGTCGGCCGCGTGGAGCGAGACCGCCGCGATCGCCGCGACGAGCAGGACGGGAACCAGGATCTTCCTGGTCATAGGAGCCTCCTTTACAGCGCCACGAAGCCGTTCCGGCGCGTCGAGCGCGGGATCCCTCGCTGCGCTCGGGATGACAGCTTATAGCGCCGGCGAGAGGTCCAGCCGTCTCGCCTGTCCTTCCGTCGAGCCTTTACCCCGTCATCCCGAGGAGCGCAGCGACGAGGCAGCCGACCACCAGAGGCACACCCCCGGCAGTAGGCACGCAGATCGTGAAGCCCTCCTGATTTGTCCGATCCTCGAAACGAGACATCGGGCGGGGAACGATAGCAAACGCGGCGGGCCCGTCAGACCGCCGGGCAGGGCTCGAACGCCGACCAGTCGGTCGCCGCGATGAGTCCTTCGTCGGGCGGAAAAGTCGTCCCGAAGGAGAACGCGAACGGCGTCGGACCGTGCTCCTGGAGGTGAGCGATCCGTCTCTTGCCTTCGTCGACCGACGGGGCATGCCCGGCGGGCACCCACCACATCGCGGCAATCGGAGCCTCGAGCTTCTCGAACCAGTCGCGGCGCTGCCGGAGCACTTCGGCGTGCCGGCTCCGATAGACGTAGTCGCGAAGGGCCTCGAGCGACTCCCAGACGCTCATGTTGATGATCATCCGCTCGTCGTCGTACGGGCGAAGGTAGGTCGCGTTTCCGGCGTCCGTCTGGAGGCGCCAGACGAAGCCCGGACTGCCGTCGGCGAGCGCGTTGATCTCCTCGAGCCGCGCGACGAAGCCGGCCATCACGGCATCCTCGAGCGGGCCGCGCATGCGCCCGATGTTGATCTGGGCGAGATGGGTCTTCATCGCGATCCGGGACCCTCGTCGGCCGTCGGCCCGTAGACCGACGGAACCGGCACGTCGTTCAACCGCAGATAGACCGTGAGCTGGCCGCGATGGTGCGCCCAGTGACTCAGGACGCCGTCCCGGATGTTCACGTGGCGCGGCAGCTCGGTGATGACATGACCCCCGGCGAGGAGCCTCCAGTTCGTCAGGAGATGCGCGTCGGTCGTACCGACCAATGCGACGCGGGCCTTCCCGACCGACTCGTCGAGCGCCTGCACGAGGTCGCGCGGCGTGCGGAGCTCCGGCGCCTTGTACTCCGAGCCGCCCTTCGGGGCGAAGTCGAGCTCGTCCCGGGTCACCATCGAGTCGATCCACGACGGCATCGTCGCCACGAGCGTCGCGAGATACCCCATCGGCATCGACTTGGGATGAGGCTTCCACTCGTAGCTTCCTTCAGGGACGCGCTCGAGGACCCGGCGGCTCGCGGGGACCTCGCGCTCCAGGTCGGCAAGGAAAAGATCGGTCAGCGTCATGGGCTGCTCCTTTCGATGGAGGAAGAATCTACCGTAAGATCACCGACCGAAATGACCCATGATCCGGGCATGTCGACCTCCGGGATGACGAAACCTTCCGGCCCTCGCCGACGAATAAACAGGCTGGAGGAAAAAATGGCAAACGCTTTCGTGCACTCGGAGCTCAACACCACGGACGTCGACAAGGCCAAGGCCTTCTACGGAAAACTCTTCGACTGGAAGCTCGAGGACGTCCCCATGGAGGGAATGGTCTACACGATGATCGGCGTTGGAGAAGGAGTCGGCGGCGGGATGATGAAGCAGATGATCCCCGGCGCTCCCTCGGCCTGGATGCCGTACGTGGGCGTCGACGACATCCACGCGGCCACGAAGAAAGCGAAGTCCCTCGGCGCGACGATCCTCCGGGACGTCACCGAGGTCAAGGACATGGGCTGGCTGAGCATCTTCACCGACCCGACCGGCGCCATGATCGGGTTGTGGCAGACCAGGTAAGACGCGAACACAGAGGAGGCGACCCAATGCAGAGGATCACACCGTTTCTGTGGTTCGACGCCAACGCCGAGGAGGCCGTGAATTTCTACACGTCGGTCTTCAAGAACTCGAAGATCGGCGAAATCTCCCGCTACGGCGACTCCGGCCCGGGGCCCAAGGGCTCGGTCATGGTCATCCACTTCGAGCTCGACGGCCAGAAGTTCATGGCCCTGAACGGCGGCCCCACTTTCCATTTCACCGAAGCCATCTCGCTGCTCATCAACTGCAAGGACCAGGACGAAGTCGACTACTACTGGGAGAAGCTCACGGACGGCGGCAAGGAAGTCGAGTGCGGCTGGCTCAGGGACAGGTTCGGCCTCTCCTGGCAGGTCGTCCCCACGATCCTGTTCGAGCTGATGGCAGACAAGGACCCCGCGAAACGCGAGCGCGTCATGAAGGCGATGCTCCAGATGGTCAAGATGGACGCCGGCGCGCTGAAGCGGGCGGCCGAGGGGAAGTAGAGAGGGGACGCGAATGGGACGGCTGACGGCCTTCCTTCACGTGACCGTCGACGGTTTCTTCGCCGGGCCTCACGGAGAGATCGACTGGTTCAAGTCCATCCCGAAGTCCGACGACTACGACGTGTACACGCATGAGCAGGCCGGGTCCGGCGGGACATTGGTCTTCGGCCGGAAGACGTACGAGATGATGAAGAGCTACTGGCCCACATCCGAAGCGATCAAGACCGATCCCGACATGGCCAGGGTCGTGGACCACAGCCCGAAGCTCGTCTTCTCCAGGACGCTGAAGGACGCGCCGGAGGAGCCGGACTGGAAGAACGTCACGATCCTCCGCGAGCTCGACCCGAAGGACGTGCAGAAGCGCAAGGAGCAGGCGAAGGGGGGCCTCACGATCCTGGGCAGCGGCACGATCGTGCAGCAGCTCTCGAACCTCGGGCTCGTCGACGAATACGTTCTCGTGGTCGTCCCCCTCGTCCTGGGCGCCGGCAAGAACCTGTTCGAAGGAGTGAAACAGAAAGAGTTGAAGCGACTCGAGTCGCGAGCTTTCAGAGAACGGCCTGACGATCCTCAGATACGGGCCCGCCTAGGTCTCCCCCGCGCTTCCGGCGGGCAGCGGGTTCTCCTCGGGGGAGGGTTGGGGGTTGGATGGGCTCAGCCCGCCGTCCCGATCCCCATCTCGACCCAGTCGAGCTCCTCCTCCAGCCGGTGGAAGGCGTCGTCGCCGATGACGTCACGCGCCCTCAGGTCGAGGACCGCGCGCCGGGCCGCGACCAGAGCGCGCCGGTGGGCCTCGTCGTGGGTCGACCCCGGAGCGCTCGGTCCTCCCCCGTGGCCCAGGTGCGCCGCGAACTCCTGGCGCACGAACTCCGCCGCCGGCGACGCGTCCCCTTCCAGGGTCGCCAGCGCGGCTTCCAGGGCGCGCTCGCGCGCGGCCTCCGTTTCCCGCCCGACGGTGTCGTCATCCTCGAGGCGAAGCGCCCGGATGAGCGGCCGCAGCGTCAGCCCCTGCAGGACGAGCGTCCCGATGACCACCGCGAACGCCGTCAGGACGATCAGGTCGCGGTACGGAAACCCGGCGGGCAACGCGAGCGCCGCCGCCAGCGTGATGATGCCGCGCATGCCGGACCACGAAATGACCAGGCCGGTGCCGAGGGTCGGGCGTGACAGCGGGCGCCGTGGACGAAAGCCGAATCGGCGGATCTTCCAGCGCATGACCGTGTTGTGGGTCATCACCCAGAGGATCCGCACCACGATCACGGTCACGAGGACCATGCCCGCGACGAAGAGATAGCGCGTTCGCCTGCCGGGATCGAGGCTCGTCGAGTATGGGACGGAGCTGCAGGCCGATGAACACGAACGCGAGCACGTTGAGCAGGAAGACGGCGGTGTCCCAGACCGCATAGGACGGCAGACGGAGCCGGGCCGGCGTGCGTTCCGGCGCCCGCCGCGCGGCGGCGATGGCGAAACTCACCGTCGTCAGGACGCTCGAGAGTCCCAGCCGCTCGGCCAGGATCCACACGCCGAACGCGCTGATGAACTGGAGAATGATGGAGGTCGGCGCGTCCCGGACTCTCTCCACCAGCCGCAGGACGAGCCACGCCAGCGCCGGTCCGGCGACGATGCTGCCGACCACGATGAACAGGAGGTTCGGCGCCAGGGAGCCGATCGAAAACGTGTTCGCCGCGACCGCTCCGACCGCCAGCCGATAGATCAGCAGGGCGGTGGCGTCGTTGAGAAGGCTCTCGCCTTCGAGGATCTTCAGGATGCGGTGCGGGGGCCGGAGCTGCCGCAGGACCGCCGTCGCCGCGGCGGCATCGGGCGGCGACACGAGGGCGCCGAGCGCGATGGCCGCCGCCCAGGACATCCCGGGCACGAGGACGCGGACCACCCAGGCAACCCCGAACGTGGTCAGAAGCACGCTGACGACGGCGAGGCTCGCGACCGCCACCCAGTTGTCCCGGAGATCCCGGGGCGATGCGTCGTAGGCCGCGTCCAACAGCACCGGCGCGACGAACAGCGCCAGGGCCACCTCGGGATCGATCGAGAACCTCGGCGCGCCCGGCAGAAAGGCCAGGACCGCGCCGCCGATGCGCCAGGAACGCGGGATACGGCGCGCCGACGCGGCGGGCGATGGCGGCCAGAAGGACGGCCACGAGCAACACGCCGAGGAGCGACTCGAAGCCGATCATGACGGCAGAAGACTACCGGCTGGCCCTACGGAGGGGACTGACCCTTTCTCATCCCCTTCCATCGCTGGTACTGGTCCGCCTTTTCTGCCCCCGCGTGCTCCTCGCCGTTCAGCCAGAAGGCGAACCAGTCGAGGTTGCGGTTGGCCGACTCGCGCTGGATGGTCGGCAGATTAGGGTTGTGCTGCGTCTTCGGGTAGATGATGAACTCCGTCGGCGCTCCGAAGTGTTTGGCCACCTTCGGGTAGCTCATCATCATCACGGCGGCGCTCTGCGCTCCCGCTTCCCAGAGGCTCGCCGTCTCGACGCCCTTGAAATGCATGTCCGGCGATCCTTCCAGATAGGAAGCCGGATCGTCCCAGAAGCTGACGTGGTTCATGACGTCGTGGACCTGTCGGTTGAGGTCTCCCGGCATCAGCGAATACTGGATGACCTCGTTCGAGCAGCCTTCCGCGAAGGAGCTGGCGCGGAAGACCTTCTCGCGCGTCATCACGAGCGGACCGAGCCAGGCGCCGTGGCTCTGGCCGGTGATGCCGAGGCGCGCTGGGTCCGCGACCCCCTCCGCGACCATCGCTTTCACGCCGGTGACGACGTCGTCCACCGGCTCCCGATCGAGGCGTTTCGGCGAGGCAAAATCCCGGCCGTAGGACATCGTGCCGCGGTAGTTGGGAATGAAGATCGCCATGCCCCGCGCGGCCTGGACCTCGAACGGGTAAGGCCAGATCTCGAAGTAGGGCGCGAAGGCGTCCGGATACGCGAACCCCGGCCCGCCGTGCACGTGCGTGAGCATGGGCCTCGGCCCTTTCCCGGCTCCCGCCGGCTCCAGCAGCCAGCCGCGCACCGTCACGCCGTCCGTGCTCTTCCAGCGGACCTCCCGCGAGGTGTGACGGACGCGCCGGGCAAGCTCGCCGTTCAGGTCGGTGAGCTTTCGGACCGGGGACTTTCCCTCACGGAAGAAGAGCTCCGGCGGGCGCGTGAGGCTCTCGTTGACGAACGCCGACGACGAGAAGTCATCGCTGAACCGCACGAGCGTGCTGCTTCCGTCGAGCCCGGCAACCACCTCGGAGCGCTCGGTTCCGTCGGCGGTCAGGGTGAAGAGCGAGTGCACTCCTTCCTGCGTGGTCGCCAGGAGGATTCGGGAGCTGCTGACCGGGAAAAAGACCGCGCCCGAGCCGTAGATCGCCACGGGGCGCCAGGACGCGGAGGCCGTGAGCCCCGTCGCGGCGTCGACGATCGTCCAGTCCGGGTGGTTCGGGCTGACCCACGGATCGGTCTCCGTGACGCGCCGCACGAGAAAGGCGTTGCCCTTCGGCAGCCACTCGCCGCCGTCGTATCGCGTCCCGGGGCGGCCGGCCTCCGGCTCAGTCGCCCTGCCGATCACCCGGAAGCGTCGGTCGGCCACGCCGAAGACGCCGAGGCTCGTGCGGAATCTCCCGATCAGGGACGCTCCCACGTCGTCGGACACGTAGGTCACCGAGAGGGAGCGCCCGTCGGGAGACCAGTGGTAGTCGCCAACGCCGGCGCCCGGCTCGCCCGGCACCGGGACCTCGAACGGCTCCCCGCCGGCCGGCGACACGCGCAGCACCGCCGGGGCCGGCCGCCGGGCGCTGTCGTTGGCGGGATCGACGAAGTCGTACACGCTCAGGCTGTCGCTGTCGATCACGATCCCCTTTTCGCCGTTCAGGAACTGACTGTAGAGGTTCTTGGACACCGGGGTTTCGCCTCGCGTGACGTAAGCCAGGCTCCGGCCGTCCGGCGAGAACCGGAAGGACTGCACCGCCTCCGCCGATTTCGTCCGCGGGCGGGCCGTCCCGTTCGCGGTGTCGAACGAGAAGACTTGAGCGGTACCCTCCCGCGCGGAGACGTACGCGAGCTCGCGCGAACCCGGGATCCAGGCGATCTCCTGCGCGTCGCTGAGGGTGTCCAGCGCGACCGCCGGCTGACCGCCGGCGACGCTCTGCAGGTAGACCGTGCGGACGTTGCGTTTCTCCTCCGGCGCGAGCTTGTCCGAGTAGTACGTGAGCATCGCCCCTGCGTGGACGACGTACGCCACGCTCTTGCCGTCGGGCGACAACGCCACTTGCGTGATCTGCTTCAGGCGGAAATAGTCGTCGATGCCGAAAGCGCTGTCGGCAGTGGCGGGCTGACCCTCAGAGATCCGTGCCACGGAACAACAGTGCGAGCGACAGCAGCGTCCCCCGCGTCATGTTGTGATTCGCCATCAAGAGCCTCCCGTTGGGTTCGAACACTACCCGATCGGGACTGGTCATCCCGGCCATGACCTGCGAGGTCATTGAGCGGGTGCGCCGCCGGGCCAGTGATGCGGCCCGGAGGGAACACCCGATGTGTCACGTTCCGTTTGCTCGCATCGCGATCGATCTCCTGGAAGCCGGCATGACCCGCGAGGTCATGATCCTTCTCGAACCTGCTAGCTTTCGGACATGAGGCCGCGTTTTTTTTCGACGCCCGCCGACTTCCGCGCCTGGCTCGAGGCGCACCACGAGACGGAGAAGGAGCTTCTCGTCGGGTTCCACAAGAAGGGATCGGGCAAACCCAGCATCACGTGGCCCGAGTCCGTCGACGAGGCGCTCTGCTTCGGCTGGATCGACGGCGTGCGGCGCAGCCTGCCTCCGGCCGCCTACACGATCCGCTTCACTCCCCGCCGGCCGACGAGCATCTGGAGCGCCGTCAACGTCGCGCGCGCGGCGGAGCTGAAGAAGAACGGCCGCATGCGCCCGGCGGGCCTGCGCGCCTTCGCCGCCCGCACGCCGGAGCGCACCGGCATCTACTCATTCGAGAGGAAGAAACTGGCGAAGCTTTCGAAGGAGCAGGAGACGACGCTGCGCGCGAACCGCAAGGCGGCGGCCTTCTTCGACGCCCAGCCGCCCGGTTATCGCTGGCTCGTGATCCACTGGGTCACCAGCGCGAAGCGTTCGGAGACGCGCGAGCGGCGCCTCGCCCGGCTCATCGCCGACAGCGCCGCGGGGAGGAGGATCGGAATGCTCGCGCGGCCGGTCAAGGGGAAGTAGCGGGCCTCACCGGCCTCCATCGGGTTTCGCCGGGGAACTCTTCGCCTCGGCCGCCAGGGCCTTCGCCTTCTCGCTCGCGAACGGGAAGTCGTCGAGGACGTCGTACTCCCAGACGTTGGTCGGGAAAATGACCACGAGCTCGGCGACCTCGTCATCCAGGTTCTGAAACGAATGGGGCGTCATCGGAGGGATGTTGACCATGTACGGCCCCTCCATCACGAACATCTCGTCGCCCAGGGCGTACAGGACCTTCTGGCCCTTGACCAGCACATGGGATTCCTCTCCCGTGTGCGTGTGCATCGGCGGGGCGCCGCCCGGAGCCGTGTACGTGATCCCGATGGTCAGGTTGCGATAGCCGTGCCTCTGGCCCTCCATGACGTGGACGTATTCGCCCGGCCCCGGGTTGATCACGTCCAGCTCATCCTTGGAAAGGGCGAAGTCCTTGATGGTCTTCATCGCCGGCGGATCGAACCGGCCGGGGACTCGGCGGGTCTCGAGAACCTTGTGGGGATGGTGCTGCGCGTGGAGCTTCGCCTTCGCTTCATCCACCGCCACGATCAACTCGCCGTGCTCGATCTTCTGCCCGGGCTCCGCCGAGGAGGGCGAGTGGTTGACCACCGGCTCCGGCGGCAGGGTCGGCTTCGTCCTGGTCTCCGCGGCAGGAGGCAGCAGGACGGGAACATCCTGAGACACAGGAGGGCGACGCAGAGCGTAGAGGCGACTCCCGGCAACCATCGCTCGGTCATGACAGGTCTCCTTCCGGCAAGAGGTCCATCGGTGACGGCGAAGCGCCGAGAGCCTAGGACGCTCCCGAGGGGCTCGGCTCCTTGCCGAATCGCGCCCGCGAGCGTTCGATCAGCTTCCGAGTCTCGACGTCGCGATCCTTCGGCGGCGCGGTGGTGACCCAGCCCCGTACCAGCCGTTCCGCGGCCGCGGCCACCTCGTCCACGGCGCGCTGAAACAGCTCCTCGTTCGCTTTCGACGGCTTGTTGGCGCCGCTGAGCTTGCGCACGAACTGGAGGGAGGAGGCCCGGATCTCGGCCTCGGTCGATGGCGGAGCGAAATTGGCGAGAGTACGGATGTTGCGGCACATGGCGAAGACTCTAACCGGATCTGCGCTCCGGCAGCAAAATCGGCAAGCTCCGGACTCAGCCGTAACCCTCCTTGACTCGCGGAGCCCGCCGGAGGGAGACTCCCCGCCAAACGGCGGCAACGCCGCCGATGGAGGAGGATCCATGAGGCTAAAGGCGGCTCTCCTGTTTCTTGGAGCAGCCTCGCTCGCGGCTTCGGCGGTCGCGCAGACGAAGGCCTCCGGTGTGGCTCTCTGCAAGGCCGACCCGCCCATGCCGGTCGCGATCCCGGACACCCCCGGCCACGCGTTTGCCATCGGAAAGGGCCAGTGCACGTGGACGAAGTTCGAGATCGGCGGAGTTCCGTACAAGGACGGTGTCAGCGTCTCCATGGACGAGATCCAGGGAGACAAGTCGACCAGCAACGGCTATCACGTCGCGACTCTGGCGAACGGCGACAAGGTGACCGCTCACTTCCAGGGGAACGCGAGCACGAAGGACGGCAAGCTGCAGACCACCAGGCGGCACCTTCATGTTCTCGAGCGGCACCGGTAAGTTCAAGAGCATCAAGGGCAAGGGAACCTTCAAGGGAACCCCCAACGCCGACGGCACCGTGTCGTTTCAGGTCGACGGCGAGTACTCGCTGCCGTAGGATCCGTCACCTCAGGCGAAGCTAAAGGCTCGAATCCCCGAAACCGCGGGATCTCTATTTCCTACCCGGAGGTAACCGAAATGTCGACGTCCAGCGCTTCCAACCCCAGTCCTTCTCAACGCCCGAGGAGCAGCCGCGCGCAGCAGCTCGGGGACCGCATCGAAGAGGGAGCCGCCAGGCTCGCCGCGTTCATCAAAGAGCTCCCGGAAGCGCTGTGGACGAAGCCGATAAGCGCCACCGACCGCCGCACGGTCGGAGTCGTCGTGCATCACGTGGCCTGGATCTACCCGATCGAGATCGAGGTCGCCCGGGCGATCGGCAGCGGAATGGCCGTCGAAACAGCCTGGCCGGACATCGCGCAGCTCAACGCGAAGCACGCCGGCGACAACGCGGGCGTCACCAAAGCCGCGACTCTCGAGCTCCTCGCCAAAAACAGCAAAGACGCGGCCGCCGCGGTGCGCGGGTTCACCGACGAGGAACTGGATCGCTCCGCGCCGTTCGGCCTGAGCTATGGCGCCCCCGTCACCGCCCAGTTCGTCATCGAGGACCACGCTCTGCGCCACGCCTGGCACCACCTGGCCAAGATCAAGGAGAGCGTGGGCCAGTCTCAGGCCTGAGCCTGAATGACGAAGGTGCGCTTGACATGCAATCAGTCTGACCACAATATGTCGCAATGAGACATATGCGCGGCCTGGACCGGCAGCTCAAGAAAGGGTCGACGGAGCTCCTCGTCCTCTCGCTCGTCGAGACGCGGGCCCGCCACGGGTACGAGATCGCGAAGCTCATCGAGACGCGGTCCGCGCGGGGCGCTCAGCTTCAACGTCGCGTCGCTCTATCCCCTGCTCTACCGGCTGGAGGCCCGCGGACTGATCGAGGGCCGGTGGGTCGAAAAGGCCGTCCCAGCGGCGGCGGCGTTACTACCGGCTGACGCCCGCCGGCCGAAAGATGCTCCGCATGCAGCAGAGCGCCTGGGCGGTGTTCGTCGAGGCGATGAAGCGGATCACGGAGGCCGAGCATGCCTGACTGGTCGAAGGAGATCCGTGAGCGGCTGGCGGGCGTCGCCCTGGATCCGGCGCGCGAGGCTTCGATCGTCGAAGAGATCGGCCAGCATCTCGAGGATCGCTTCGCGGAGCTCATCGCCGGAGGCGCCGCCGCCCGAGGCGGCGCGCGAAAGGCGGCGCTCGACGAGCTCGCCGCCAGCCCCGCTCTCTCCCGGGCGTTCGCCGAAGCTCTTCCCCGCCCCGCGCCTCCGCGGGTCCCTCCGGCCGAAGACGGCTCCGGCTGGCTATCCGGCCTCGGCCAGGATCTCCGCTACGGCGCGCGGCGCCTGCGGCTCGAGCCGCTCTTCTCCCTCGTCGCTATCCTGTCGCTCGCGCTCGGCATCGGCGCCAACACGGCCATCTTCCAGCTGCTCGACGCCGTGCGCCTGCGCAGCCTGCCGATCGCCAGCCCCCGGGAGCTGCTGAACGTTCGCATCGGGCCGAAGGAACGAGGGCCGCTCCGGCAGCTTCACGCCGACTTGCCCCAGCTGACCTCGGCGATCTGCGATCGGCTGAAAACCGAGCAGAAGGCCTTCTCGAAACTGCGACGTCTGGGCGTCCAACCGCGTCAACCTCGCCACGGGCGGCGAGGCGCGCAACGTGAACGCGCTCTGCGTCAGCGGCACGTTCTTCGACACCGTCGGCGTCGCTCCTCTCCGGGGCCGGCTCCTCGGCCCCGCCGACGATGCAGCCCGGCTGCCCCTCGCCGTCGATCGTCGTCAGCGAGCCCTTCTGGCGGCGCGAGCTCGGCGGACGGGAGCTTTCGCCCGGCCAGACGCTCACGGTCGAAGGACACCGGTTCGAGATCGCGGGCATCACGCCCGCCCGATTCTTCGGTCGTCGAAGTCGGCCAGGCGTTCGACGTCGCGCTGCCCCGTGCGCCGAAGACCTCCTCGCGGACAAGCCCCGCACGCAGAGCCGCTCGGCCTGGTGGCTCTCGGCGGTGGGCCGGCTCGCGCCGGGCTGGACGCTCGAGAAGGCCAACGCGCACCTGGCCGCCATCTCCAAGGGGATTTTCGAGGCGTCGCTGCCGGAGAACTACGACGTCGAGGACGCGCAGCGGTATCTGCGCATGAATCTCACCGCGGTGCCGGCCTCGACCGGCTTCTCGGACCTGCGCGAGGACTATTCCGACCCGCTGTGGCTCCTGCTCGGCCTCTCCGCCCTCGTGCTGCTGATCGCCTGCGCCAACATCGCCAACCTCATGATCGCCCGGGCGAGCGCACGTCAGCGCGAGATCGCCGTGCGCCTCGCCCTCGGCGCCTCGCGCGCGCGCCTGATCCGGCAGCTGCTCGCCGAGAGCCTCGTCCTCGCCGCGCGCCGGCGCGTCTGGTCGGCGCCGCCCTCGCGCGGTGCTTTCCCGCGTCCTGCTGGCGTTCCTCAGCACGCGCGACACGCAGTGGTTCGTCGAGATGCCGCTCGACCTTCGGCTGCTCGCCTTCACGGCCGGAATCGCCGTGACGACGTGCGTCCTCTTCGGCCTCCTGCCGGCCCTGCAGGCCTCGCGCACCGACCCCATCGAGGCCATGAAGTCGGGTGGCCGCGGCATCGCGGGCGGCGGCGCCAGGGTCTCGGTGCGCCGAGCCCTTGTCGTGTCGCAGGTCGCGCTCTCCCTCGTGCTTCTGGTCGGTTCGCTGCTCTTCGTGCGCAGCCTGCGCAACCTGCTCACGCTCGACGCCGGCTTCCGGCGCGATCGCATCCTGTCGTCACCGCCAATCACACGCGCCTGCGGGTCCCGCGCGAGGGCCGGATCGCCCTCCGGAACCGGATGCTCGACCGCGTGCGCGCGGTCCCCGGCGTGACCGGCGCGGCCCGGCGCGCCTCGCGCCGCTGGGGGGCGCTACTGGAACGAGCACATCAGCGTCGAGGGCACCGGGGTGAAGCGCCAGAACGCCAACTTCAACCAGGTCGGGCCCGGACTATTTCGGGACCATGGCACGCCGTTGATCGCGGGACGCGACTTCACGGAACGGGACGATCCCTCCGGGCCCGAGCCGGTCGCCATCGTCACGCAGGCGTTCGCCCGCAAGTACCTCGCGGGAGCCGACCCGATCGGCCGGACTTTCCAGGTCGACAACCAGGGTGGAGACACCGTTCAGCGCTTCCGCATCGTCGGCCTCGCGCGCGACTGCAAGTACTACGACCTGCGCGAGGACTTCACGCCGATCGTCTTTCTCCCCCACGGCCAGGACCTCGAGCCGCGCCCCTGGTTCACGATCCTCGTCCGCTCCGATCTGCCGCTCGGGACGCTCCTGCCGTCGCTGACCTCGGCGATCGGAGCCGTGAGCCCCGAGATCGACCTCGAGTACGCGCCGCTGAGCGAGATCCTGCGCGACAGTCTCCTGCGCGAGCGCCTGATGGCACACCTTTCGGCATTCTTCGGCTTTCTGGCCGCGCTGCTCGCCATGGTGGGCCTGTACGGCGTCGTCTCGTTCATGGTCGTGCGCCGCCGCAACGAGATCGGGGTCCGCATGGCCCTGGGGGCCACCCGCAGCGACATCCGCATCCTGGTGCTGCGCGAGGCCGGGACGCTTCTCGCCATCGGCCTCGCGATCGGCATCGTCCTTGCCATCGGCGCCGCGACCTTCGCGCGGTCGCTGCTGTTCGGGCTGCAGCCGAGCGACCCCGCGACCATCGCCATGGCCGCCGTGGTCTCGCAGCCGTCGCCGCCGCCGCGAGCCTCCTGCCGGCCCATCGAGCCGCGACTCTCAATCCCGTCACGGCGTTGAGAGACGAGTAGGGCTCAATCCTGCGATAGGGAGGGAGTCCTCACTAGCCGTCATCCCGAGCGATAGCGAGGGATCCCGAACTCGGCAGGCCCCGAGCCACGGTCTGACTCCGAGGCTCCGGGCCTCACGCCGGACGAAGCCGCGGAGGCGCCGACACGCCTTTGACGATCAGCCATACGGCGAGCACCACCTCGAAAAGGAGCATCGGCATCCACATGAGCTCGGTGATCGGGCTGCCGAGGGCGCCGACGAGCTGCAGGGGGACGCCCACCACGACCAGGACCGACGCGAAAACGCCCAGCCACGCCAGCGCGACGGGAATCATCCGCCCCCTCAGCAGGAGGTAGGCGAAGACCGTGCTGCCGAGGGCGAAGAAGGTCGCGGCCATGCTCCCGCTCGACTCCGGCAATTTCAACAATACGGCGCCGAGAGCGTTCGCCGCCGCGGGATCCGGCGCATCGGCTCCGGCGGCGGTCGCGAGCCATGCCTTCTCCAGCAACGTCGGTATCGCGACGGCGCCAATCACGCCCTCCGCGACGCGACACGTCAGACCCAGCATCGCGAGGTCGGGATCCTGGTCGCGGGTGATCGCGTAGAGCGTCACGGCCAGCACCAGCGCGCAAAAGCAGCCGACCAGCGCCAGGATGAAGGCCAACCGCAACAGGGACGGATGCTGGGCGATGTTCGCGAGCTTTTCGGCGATCCCCTCGCCTTTGACGACCCGGGTTTCCAGGATCATGGCGGGTAAGGCCACGGCGATGTACAGAAGGAACGCGAACCCGGCGACCCGGGCGTTCGTCCGGAGAGTCATAAGGGGCTTCTCCTTTCGCGGAAGAAGGGTCTTCTTGAGGAACAGATACGAGGTTTGAAGCCCTGTGTTCCCGGTTGCTCGAACATTCCCGGGAACAAGCGCGCCCGGCCTGCGTAGGGTTCGGCAGGAGGTATCCCCATGCTCCGCTCCGCCGCCCTCCTGTCCTGCGCGGTCCTGCTGGCGACCCCCGGCATGGCCCAGCCGAAGCTGGAAGCCGACCGACATCGCCAACCACCCCTTTTCGGCCGACTTCCCCGCCGGCGGCGAGCTCCGGCTCCGAGTCCGTTCGGCGGAAGTCCACATCATCGGCACTTCGGAGAACAAGATCTCCGTCGAGCTGTCGGGCCGTGGCGCGCGTGACGCCCGGAAGCTGAAGGTCCAGCTCGACCGCCGCGGGACCACCGCCAAAATGCGCATCTGCGGGGGCCCGAACAACGACCTGAGGATCACGATCCGCATCCCGTCGGACACCGACCTGCACGCTCGCGTGCCCTTCGGCGAGGTGTACGTCGAGAACGTCACGGGCGACCAGGACGTCGAGCTCCACGCCGGCGAGCTCAACATCGAAGTCGGCGACCCGGACGATTACTCGCGCGTCGAGGCGTCCGTATTCACGGGGGAGCTCGATGCCGCGCCCTTCGGCGAGACGAAGGGAGGGCTCTTCCGCTCGTTCCGGACGACCGGAAGCGGCCCATACCGTCTGCACGCCCACGTCGGCGCGGGTGAGCTCAACCTGCGATAGAGCGGGACCGGGCGATGGATCAGGACACGAACGCGATCAAGAAAACGGCGCAGCTCGCGGGAATCCTGTATTTGCTGGGCGGACTCACCGCCCCCTTTGCCCTGATCTACGTCCCCGGCAAGCTGCTCGTGCCGGGAGACGCCACGGCGACGGCCAATGCCCTTCGAACGCTCGGCGGCCTTCTCCGCATGGGCATCGCGGTCGAGCTGCTGGGCTTCACCCTGTCCATCTTCGTCTCCCTGGTTCTTTACCGCCTGTTCAAGGCTGTCAGCCAGCAGCAGGCGCTGGCGTTGCTGGTGCTGTCACTGCTCTCGATCCCGATCGTGTTTGTCAACCTGCTCAACGAGATCGCGGCGCTGCAACTCGCCGCCGGCGGCGCCAACTTCCTGTCGGTATTCGACGCACCCCAGCGGGATGCCCTGGCGTATCTGTTTCTCAGCCTGCACGGGAAGGGATTTACCGTCGCGCAGATCTTCTGGGGCCTGTGGCTGTTCCCGTTCGGCATTCTCGTCATTCGATCGGGCTTCATCCCCCGCGTCCTGGGCGTCCTGCTGATCATCGCGGGTGTCGGCAATCTGATCGCCGCGTTTACCGCCCTCGTTCTGCCGCAGTACGTGGATCGCGTATCCCTGTTCACGACCGTTCTGTCGTTCGGGGAGATGCCGATAATTTTCTGGCTCCTGATCCGGGGCGCCAGGCCCCAGCCTGCCGCAGCCCGATCTTCTAGACCTCAGCTCCCCCGGTACAATAGAACGCCGGCGGAGCCGGCGTTATCGGGACAGGAGGTCAGCGCTTCGCGGCGGCGATCGTGAGCTTGAACCCGTCGGGGTCGGTCAGCGAGATGTCGCGCACGCCCCAGGGCTGATCGGTCGGCCCCTGGTCCAGCCGGCCGCCCTTCGCCTCGATCTTCTTCGCGAGGGCGTCGACGTTCCCCTTCGTCATGCAGAAGATGCGGAAGCCCTCTCCCTTTTTCCGGTCGCGTCCCTTCTTCCAGTCGTCCTGGCCGATCATGAACGACACGTCGCCGGCCCGGAGAGACACGCCCATGACCTTTCCGGCGTCGTCCTTCCAGGTCTCCTCGAGAGCGAAGCCGAGGACGTCGCGGTACCACGCGAGGCTCTTGTCCAGGTCATTCACCGTCAAGCTCGGCGACGCATCGCTCAACGCCAGCGACCGGGATCCGGTGCCGGACTTCCTGGGCGCGGCCTTCGCTTTGGCGGGAGATTTCTTCTTCGCACGGACGGTTTTCGCGGACTTCTTTGCTGCCATGCCTTTTGCCTCCAGTCGGAGGAGGCTATCAGGACAGAGTGCGGGGGTCACGATCGATCTCGCTCCGATTCTCGGTCAGGAAGTGTCGGAAGCCCGTCTCCGGCGGCGTCCTGCCGAGTTGCCGCAGCATGTGGACCACCTGGCCGCGGTGATGCGTCGAGTGGATCAGGATGTTCTGGATGAGCTCCGCCAGGACGTACGCGTTTTCGTTCACGGGGCCGGCGCACGAGAGCTTCTCCTCGGTCAGCTCTCCGACAAAGGCGTCCTTCTCTTCGTCGTGGCTCGTCCAGCTCTGCGCTATCGACGGCAGATCCGGAAAGTCCGACGGCGAGAGCTCGGCGCCGAATGAGCCCTCCCGCCAGTACTGGAGCCAGCCCCGCTCTCCCCACAGGAGATGCCGAAGGACTCCGCGATCGAGAAGAAGCTCCGCCCAGATCCCGCTTCGAGTCTTCCGCCGACACATCGCCGGCCGGCTTCAGCAGCCGCTGATTGGCACAGCGGTTGTATGCAATCCCCGTCCGCACGTCCTGAAGATTCACCCCGGCACTCCGTTTCTGGAGGACCCGCTCGACGCGAGCTAAAGTCCGCGCCGAGATCGCTTGACACTCCTCGCCCGCATACGTCTTCGAGCCTTCGATCGATCCGGTATTCGCCCTCGGCCTTCTCTCGCTCCGCCGGATCGTGAGTCTGTTTCATGGCGTCCTGAAAGAGGATTTCCCGCTCGGCCAGACGCGCGGCGGCGACTCGTCTCGGCCTCGGCGATCCCTTCCTTCTGTTTGATGCTCAGCTCGCTCTTCTTCGCTCCCGCGGGATCCGCGGCGCGAAGACGTTCCATGGTGAGCTTCGATGGAGGACTTCGGAGGTTTGCCCATCGGGCAATGCTTATCCGACGTCAGCCTTCGCCCGCTTTTGGATGATACCGCATGCCCCTCGCGCCGCGCTCGTACACCTTCCGACGCTGACCAACCGGTCCTGGTCACTCCGAACGCCTTCTCGCGCCCGGACCGACCTCGCGTTCCCGAGCACGCGATCGGTACGAGTGCCGTGTCGATCCGCTTCCATCCCGTCACGCGGAGCGGCCGCGGCACACGTTCATTCCCAGCGCGCGCTCTCTCCTCTCTGGCGCACGCCCTCCGGTAAAGCGGACTGAGCCCCCCGCTGCCACCACGCCTCACCGCTCACGCCATCCGTTCTTTCTACTCCCTGCTGTTGCACTCCAGCTCCTCCTGCTCCCACTCCCCCTTTCTCCATATTTCCAGTTATCTACACAGTGCAGCTCTCACCCCATCTTCTACTGCACACTACACTCTTGCGCCCACAGCGTCTCCATGCTCCCTGCCCGTTGCAAGATACATGTTTCGAGTATCGCACCTTCCCCGTTACCAGCCCAGATGCGCATCCATACCGCGCCGGGTTGTACACCCTCCACCCAGCCTTGTTCAGAATGTAGCGCTCACGCGCACGCTTCCGCTGTACTCCGCTCCCTCCTCCCCTTCCCCCCCCCCACCCCGCCCACTCCACCCTCCCCCACACCCCCACCTCCCCCCCCCCGTCAACCCGAGCCATCGAGACGCCTGACTGACGCAAGCTCATCCCCCCCCCGAGGGGTCGAAGATCCGGCGCGCCTGGCGGATTACCGGGCGCGGTCGTCCCTCGCACCGTCGCCGTTTTCCGTGCTAGGTTCCGCCCGAACGGCCAGAACGGCGGAAACCCCCGCCGCGTCTTGAGGAGGTTGTCCATGAGAAATTCCATTTGGAAACGATTGGTCTTGAGCCTGGCGTTGATCGTGGCCCCGCTCGCCGCGTGGGCCGATGCGACGCGGGAGGACGCCGAGAAGGAGGTCGCCGCTTCGGCCAGAGCGCTCGACGCCTTCGTCGCCGACAAGGACATGTCCTGGTTCCGCGAGCACGCGAAGGAGGCCAAGGGCCTTCTCATCTGCCCCCAGGTCGTGAAGGCCGGATTCATCATCGGCGGCTCCGGCGGCCGCTGCATTTTAGTGGCGAAGGGCGCGCCAGGCTGGAACGGCCCCGCGTTCTATTCGGTCGGAACGGCGAGCGCCGGGTTCCAGGCCGGCGTTCAAAGCTCCGAGATCGTCGGGCTCGTCATGACCCAGAAGGCGGTGGACTCTTTCATGTCGAACTCATTCAAGGTGGGCGGGGAGGCGAGCGCTGCGGCCGGCCCTGTCGGTGTCGGGACGGCGGCCACGCCAAACGCCGACATCATCTATTACAGCCGCTCGCAGGGACTCTACGGCGGCGTGGACGCTTCGGGTGCCGTATTCAAGCCCAGCGAGGACTTCAACAAGGCGTACTACGGCAAGCAGGCGTCTCCCATCGACATCATCGTCAGGGGATCCGTCCACAACAAGACCGCGTACGCGGTCCTGCTGGAGAAGGTTCAGAAACTCTTCGGCGGGAAGTAGGAGGCAAAGGCGCGCCTTGTCTCCGCCGCTCGGGCACCGGGAAAGCTGGATCAGCTCAAAACGGATGGCGGCGATCCTCGGGCTCGCGGCGGGCCGCCGGGCCCGGCAGCGCGCCGGGCAATCACCCGAGCATGCGAAGTTATTGATCCTCGACGGGGCTCCAGGTCCGGTCGGGGTTGAATCTCTCCATCGCCTGAAAGGCTTCGAGCGTCTTCGGCCCGAGGTCCTTCTCGTACACGACTCCGTCGTTGCTCACGATGAAGCTCTTCACCCCGGTGACCTCGTATTCCGCCGGCGCGGCGACGAGCGCGAAGCCGCCGATCATCAGCCCCTTGACGACATAGTCGAGCTGCCCGAGGGGAGCGGAAGGCCCCTGTCCCTTCAGGATCTTGAAATAGTAGCCGTGATAGGGCTCGAGCTTGCTGGAGTAGCCCTCGACGATCGCGGCGGCGACGTTCTCACCGATCGGCCCGCGCCACATTCCGTCCGCGTCGCGCCAGGCGAGGCCGTCCTGTTTCTCCGCCGTACCGATGACGCGCTGGGCGTACTGGACGGTCGATCCGCCACGCGGCTCGGAAGCGTACTCCTCCTGCGCTTCGACGTAGCCGCGGCAGACCTCGATCGCATCGAGCTCGTTCCTGCCGATGCGCCGCAGGAGAATCTCCCGCCGTCCGGCCGCCGTATCGAAGCTCCATACCCCGGCCTTCTGGACGAGCGGGGATGGGCATCGGCCAGTCGTCCGTGCCCACGATCAACGTGGCCTTATTCGAGTTCTTCGGATCGACGGCGACGGCGAGCTTCGCCTTCGCCTGGGCTGCAAACTCTGCCGCCAGGTTTCGATCGAGGACGGCATCGTCGCTCGCGACGAGATCCTTCCCATCGGGCCCGAAGATCTCCAGCAGAGCCGGTACATCGTACGGCGCGGCGGCGGCGACGAGAGCATCGGCCGCCGCGCGCGACGTGGGGAACGTACGCTGCTTCGCAGCCGGAGACGCGGCGATCGCGGCATGAGAGACGGCGAAGACGAACATGACGGCGGCGAGCGGTCGGATGCTCCGGGCTCCACGCGTGCGCGGAAACGGACGGTCTGGCCGAGGTTCCCTCGACATGGCGCTCATCTCCTCCGTCCGCCGCCGCCGCCTCGGCCCCCGCCGAAGCTCGAGGCGCCGCGCGAGCTGCTCGACCGAGCACTGCTGCCGCTGAATCCGCCGGAGGAGCCGCCGCCGAGGCTGCTGGCGCCTCGGGAGCCTCCGCCGCCGAGATCCCGGCTTCCGACCCGGTCGCCGCTTCCGCTCCGGTTGAACGACTCCGAGCCTCCCCCGCCTCTCCCGGCCCCGGTCGAACGGTCCGACACACCGGCGCCGCTGCTTCTTCCGGCGCCCGCCGAGCGATTCGAAGCACCGGCCGATCCGCGGCTTCCGGCCCCCGACGAACGATCCGACGCGCTCGGCCGCGTGCCCCCGGACCGCGAGCCGCCCGCCTGTCGGCTCGAGAGCGAGTCGCCGCGCGCATTGCCGCCGAACTTGTTGGCCGTCGCCCGATCGCCGTAGGGAGTGCCGCCGCGGTGCTGAGGGTTGTGGCTCCAGTTCCCGCCGCCCCGGTTCCCATCGCCCCGGTTTCCCCGGTTCCCTTCGCCCCGGTTCCCGGTTCCCCGGTCTCCACTTCCGTGATGCTCGACTCTGTTGAAGTTGTTGTTGTTGTTGATGTTGATCGTGTTTCCGCCCCAGCCGCAACCGCCCCACACTCCGCCCCAGAAGGCGCCCATCGCGAAGCCGACCCCGAACGACACGAACGCGGCGCCGACCGGGTAGTAGGGGTAGTAGATCGGAGGATACGGGTAGATGGGCGCGCCGTAAACGACCACGGGGTCATAGGAGGGGACGTAGATGACGTCGGGGCTCGAGGATTCGATGACGATGACTTCCTTCTTCTCGACGACCTTCGTCTCGACGCTCTGCTGCTCGACGACCTTCGTCTCGACCTTTTGCTGCTCGTTCGTCGTCAGGGTGCCCTTGTCCTTCGCCTTCTTCCGCATCCGCTGCACGGCATCCATGACGTCGGATTGCTGCGCGAGGAAGGCGTTTCCGAGATCGTTCGCCCACTGGACGTCGTCCCCGAGCCGCTTGATGACGTCCGGGAAGGCCGCCATCGATTGGACGGACGGATCCCACGGCTGCTTGGCGACCGCATCCACGAGGGCCTTGTCCTTGAGATTCGGATTTTTCGCGAGCCACTGCTGGAGCTGGATGACCTCGAGCGGATAGGTCGAAGCCGCGAGAGTCTGGGCGAGCAGCGGGTCGGGGTAGAGCGCGATGGGTGCGACCAGCGAGTCGAGCTGGTCCGGCGAAAGCCTGGTCTGGGCCGGCGCCGCCGGTACGGGAGTCGGTTCCTGGGCGAGGAGGGCCCCGTCCCCGACCGTGAGCAGGCAGACGCACGCGCTCGCGACGATGCCCCGAAAGAATTGCGCAGATCGGTGTCGGGATCTAGTCCGAGCCAAAGAGAATCCTTTCCCTCCCTCCAGCCAGCCGAGCCGTGCCAGGTGCGAGAAGATCCAGCCTATTCCCGATCGCCTGCGCCGCGCAACGGTAATCACGGGGCCGTTTCGGGGGCGTCATCCGAACAGACAGCCAAAGCGGGCAGGGCACGGCGAGTCTCAGAACGATGAACGGAATCGGGCCGCCCGCAGCGGCTCCATTCTCACAA
>CAWHKQ010000007.1:0-271252 GCA_963829925.1 uncultured Acidobacteriota bacterium | reverse complement strand
TTTCCGCGAGGCTCTGGCCTCGGACGATGACGTACACCTTGCGCGCCGTGTGCGCGAGGAACACTGCGGCCTGGCCGGCGGAGTTGCCGCCGCCCACGATCACGACCTCCGATCCCCGCACACAGCGTCGCCTCGTTGTGGGTCGCGGCGTAGTAGACGCCGGTCCCTTCGAACCGCTCGCAGTTCTCGGCCTCGAGACGCCGGTAGTCGGCTCCCGTCACGATCAGAAGGCACTTCGCGACGAGGTTCCGGCCGCCCTCGATCGTCAGCACCGAATACGCGTTCTCGAACGTCAGGCCGACGGCCGCCGTCGACACGGACAGCACCGCTCCGAACTTGTTGGCCTGGAGCACGGCGCGTTCCGCCAGCTCCGCGCCCGTGATGCCGGTGGGAAAACCGAGATAGTTCTCGATCAGCATGCTGGTGCCGGCTTGCCCGCCCGGCGCGAGGCGTTCCAACACGACGGTCAATAGGCCCTCCGAGGCTCCGTAGACCGCCGCGGCAAGCCCTCCCGGCCCGGCGCCCACGACGGCCAGGTCGTACACGGGTTCGTCGAGCGGCTTCTTGATCCCGAGGACCTCGGCCAGCTTCTCGTTCGAGGGATTGCGCAGAACGAGCTTCTTTCCCCAGGCGACGACGGGCGTGTCCTTTTCCGTGAGGCCGAATTGTTTGAGCAGCGCGGCGACCTCGGGGTCGCCCTCGAGGTCCAGGAAGGTGAAGAGCACGCGGTTGCGTCCCAGAAAGTCGCGAACGCGGTGTGTCTCCTTCGAGTAGCGCGAACCGATGACCCGGACGCCGGCGAATTTGCCGCTTTCGCGCAGAAGCTGCCGTCGCGCGATGAAGGCGTTCATGATGATCTCGCTCAGTTCCGGGCACTGGTTCAGAACCTGCCGCAGAGCCTCGTTCGAGATCGAGAGCACTTCGCAGTCGGTACGCGCGACCGCGCTCGCGACGGCGGGCCGGCCCAGCAGCACACCGATCTCCCCGGTGAACTGGCCGTGCCCGTGGACGGTGAGCGTCTTCGGTTTCTCTCCGGACTCGTCCACTATTTCGACCTCGCCGGAGACGACAACGAAAAACCGGTAATCGCGGGAGCCGGCTTCGAACAGTTTCGACCCCGCGGGATATCGCTCCCGCTTCGCCGCGGCGCAGCGCGAAAGGTTCTGAAGGTCGGACTCGGCGAGCGTCGGGAAGGCTACGGATTCCAGGTTGTGCACAACCATAGGGGATGCCCCCGGACACGAGCATATGCGCTCGTTTCCCGCCGTGCGGGCGGGACGGGAACGGGAGCTACGACGCCGGCGCGGCGGTCAGGGCTTCGCGGCCGTCAGCCCGCGCTCCTCGAGCAGGGGGCCGACCTCCGGATCCCGGCCCCGGAAGGCCCTGTAGAGGACCGCGGCGTCCTCCGTCCCTCCCCGGGAGAGGATCATGTCCCGGAAGCGCTGGCCGTTGGCCCGGGTCATGCCGCCGTTCTCTTTGAACCACGCGAAGGCGTCGTTGTCCAGAACCTCGCTCCAGAGGTAGGCGTAATACCCGGCGGCGTAGGCGCTGCTCCAGATGTGGGCGAAGTAGGTCGTGCCGTAACGCGGCGGCACCTGCGGCATGTCGACTCGGAACCTCTTCAACGCCGACGCCTCGAAGGCGGCCGGGGGCTGCTCCGGAGCGTCGGCCGGCAGCGTGTGCCAGGCCAGGTCGAGGAGCGCCGAGGCCAGGTACTCGGTCGTGCCGTAGCCCTGGTTGAAGGTGTTGGACTTCCGGATCTTCTCGACGAGGGCCTGCGGCATCGGCTGGCCGGTCTCGTGGTGGCGGGCGTAGTTGGCGAAGACCGCGGGCTCGAGGTTCCAGTGCTCGTTGAAGGACGACGGGAACTCGACGAAGTCGCGGGGCGTGTTTCCCAGCGTCGGGTAGCGCACGTTCTGGAAGATGCCGTGGAGCGCGTGCCCGAACTCGTGGAAGAGCGTGTCCACGTTGTCGAAGGAGAGGAGCGCCGGCTCCCCGGGGGCGGGTTTGGTGAAGTTCGAATTGTTGGTGATGGCGGGCTTCGTGCCGAGCAGTCCGCTCTGGTCGACGAAGCTGTCGCACCAGGCGCCGCCGCCCTTGCTCGAGCGCGCGAAGAAGTCGCCGTAGAAGAGCGCCAGCGGCTTGCCGTCGGCGTCGATCACGTCGAAGACGCGCACGTCGGGGTGGTAGACCGGGATGTCCTTGCGCTCCTTGAACGTGATGCCGTAGAGCTTGTTCGCCGCGAAGAAGACGCCGTCCTGGAGGACGCGTTCGAGCTCGAAGTACGGCCGGACCTCCGACTCGTCCAGGTCGTACTGGGCCTTGCGAACCTTCTCGGCGTAGAGGTCCCAGTCGGCGGCGCCGAGAGGAAAGCCGCCCTTGCCCGCGTCGATCAGCTTCTGTATGTCCGCCGCTTCCCCGCGGGCCTTGTCGGTCGCGGCGGGCACGAGGTCGATCAGGAGCTTCTCGGCGTTCTGCGGCGTCCGGGCCATCTGGTCGTCCAGGACGTAGGCGGCGTAGGTCGGGAATCCGAAGAGCCTGGCCTTCTCGGCGCGAAGCTTCGCGAGGCGCTGGACGATCGCCTTCGTGTCGTTGGCGCCCCCGTGGCTGCCGCGTTCGACGGAGGCCTTCAGGATGCGCTCGCGAAGAGCCCGGTTCTCGAGAGACGCGAGAGCGGGCTGCTGCGTCGTGTTCTGGAGCGTCAGGACCCACCGGCCGGAGAGGCCTCGTTCCTTTGCTTCGGCCGCGGCCGCGGAGAGGTCGCCTTCCGAGAGCCCGGCGAGCTCGGCCCGGTTCGACACGACGACGGCGGACGCGTTTGTGTCGGCCAGCAGCTTGTCCTCGAACTGCGTCGTCAGCTTCGATTCCTCCTGATTCAGCGCGCGCAGGGTGACCTGCTCGGCCGGCTTGAGCTCGGCCCCGGCGCGCACGAAGTACCGGTGGTAGCGCTGGAGCAAATACCGGGATTCGGGGTCGAGGCCGAGGCTGTCGCGCTTGTCGTAGAGGGCCTTGACGCGCGCGTAGAGCTTGGAGTTCAGGAAGATCGCGTCCTGATGCGCCGCGAGCCGGGGAGAGATCTCGCCCTTGACCTTCTGGAGCGTCGCATTCGTGTTCGAGTGCTCGACGTTCGCGAAGACCTTTGAGGCGCGGGTCAGGAGCTCCCCGGAGCGCTCCATCGCTTCCAGGGTATTGGCGAACGTCGGCGGCTCGGGGTTATCGGCGATCGCCGCGATCTCGACGAGCTGCCGCTTCATCCCCTCCTCGATGGCCGGCTGGTAATCCGTGTCGCGGATCCGGTCGAACGGCGGCGCCTGAAACGGGAGCGGGCTCGCGGTCATCAGCGGGTTTTGCCGGGCGGAAGACGGCGGGCTCGCGTGAGCAGAGGAGGCCGCGAGCAACAGGAGGACCAGGAGCGACAGCGTCGGGCGTTTTCTCATCCGGCGTTTCTATCAGGGAAGAGGGCTGCCGCGCGTGGCGAACTCCTTGGGGATGCGCCGGGAAGGGTCAAAGTGTCCCAACCTCCTCATGGATGGCAAGAATCCTGCAATCTCGAAGAGTTGGAGGTCGGTCATGAAACCCTTTCTAAAAGTGTGCTTTGCGATCGCGTCGCTTCTGGTGGTGTCGTCGCCGGGGTCGGCTGCCCCGAGCGCCCGCTACCGCATCGATCTTCAGGACGGCAGTCGCGTCTACGCGCGCGATGTTCCGGTGCGCCGGGGCACGATCATCACGTTCCATCAGCATCCGAGCGGCGCTCTGACGGGCCTCCCGCAGGAGCTCATTCTTCGGATCGAGCCGGGCACCGCTCCGAGCTCCGAGATCGCGGCGCGCGGCACGGCCCCGAAGGCCCGGCCGAAGCTGCAGGGAGGCGTCACCAGTGGCCTCCAGCCCGGAGAGATCGTGGTGGTGGGTCCGAACGACGGGTTGAAGCCGGGCGAGGTTCTCGTCCTCGGCCCGACGGGAGAGGGCGCGGGGACCGTTTCGCAGCAGCAGCCCGGTGTGGCGACCGGCATGAACGGCGCGGCCCAGGCCACCGGAGCGTACGGCGGAAACCTCAACACCAACGGAGCGGTAGTCGTCGGGCCGAACGGGTTGCCCGTGGCTCCTTCCTCGACCGACCTCTCGCGCGCCCAGTCCGCAGGCCAGACGGCTGCTGCCCCGAACGGATTTCCGGCCACGACCGCTCCGACCACGATCGGTCCGGATGGATTCCCGGTCCTTTCGCCGGGAGTTCCCGGTGCCAGCACGACGGCGACGACCGCGCCCGTGATCGGACCCAACGGAACCCCCATCGTGGCGCAGCCGGGCGCCCCGGGGACGACGCCGCCCGTCATCGGCCCGAACGGAACGCCCGTCATGGCGCAGCCCGGGGCCCCCGGGTCCGCGCCGCCGGCCGTCGGCCCGAATGGGACACCCGTTCTCGCCCCCCCGGGAGCGCCGGGAGCGACTCCTCCGAACATCGGTCCGAACGGAACGCCGGTCCTCGCGCCGCAGGGAGCCCCGGGCGCGGCGCCGCCGAACACGGCGCCCAACGGGACGAACGCCGCGCCGCCGGCGGGCGCGGCGCCGTCGGGATCGAGCGCGCCTTCCTCGGGTGGATCCTCCCCGAACTGAGTCCGACCAGCCGATTCCGAGAGCGGGCGGCCTTCACCGGCCGCCCGCGCCGTCTCGGGAGTATCGTTCGCACGTGAGCGGACTGGCTCTGGTCTCCTTGGCCGCCCTCGTGCTCCTCCCCGTCGCCCCAGTCCTCTCCACGCCCGGCGCTTCTTGCGGAGACGCGACGGATGACCCTGGAAGGAAAATGGGACGCTGCGATCAACGCTCTGGACGAGGCCATCGCGCGCGCGACCGGCACGCGCGACGTCCGGCTCGAAGCCCTTCTTGCGGCCGAGCTCCTGCGGGTCGTCTCCGACAGGAGCTCGTATCACCGGAGGGATCCCGAAAGAGTCGGCCGGGCCCTCACTCGGGCCAGGGCCGCGGCCGAGCGCGCGGCCGACGTCCGAGCCGACGCCGATCTCGCGCAGTACGAGGGCCAGGTCCGTTATGGCGAGGCCTTCCGCAACGGCGACTGGGAGACTCCCCGCGCGTTCTTCCGCGCGGCGCTCGCAGGGCGGGAGCGGCTCGGCGACCGGCGCGGCGTCTCCGAATCCCTCTTCTACCTCGGCCTCACGTTCGATCAGGCGGGGGAGGCGGAGCCCGCGATGAAGGAATACGCGCGGTCCCGCGCGATCGCCGAGGAGATCGGAGACGAGGTCCTCCAGTCCTACACGGCGCGGCACATCGGCGCGATCCTCGAGCAACAGGGGCAGCTCGATGCGGCGTACGTCCTCATCGCGCGCTCGGTCGCGTTGCGGCGGACGTCCCGGTTTCTCGTGACGCTCCCTTTCGCGCTGATGCAGGAGGCGGACTTTCTCGTCCGGCACCGCGCGGACTCCATTCGGGCGATGGCTCTTCTCGAGGAGGCGATCGACGTCGCGGAAGACGCCGACAGCACCCGGGCGCTGGCTGCCGCCCGGCGCGAGCTCGCGCAGCTCTCCATCGAGGCGAAGAACGCGCGGGAGGCTCTGTCCCTGGCCCGCTGCGGGCTCGACGCGGCGAGGCGTTTCGGCGACACCGAGGTCGTCGAAGAGGCCGAGAAGCAGATCTCCGCCATCCAGAGCCGGATGTCGAGCTGAGCGGGAAAGTCTGAAGCGGTCCGGACCGTCCCGGCCCGGACCGCGCAGACGGATCAGCTAGTGACTACGGGGGGGATTCGGGTACCGTCCCTTTCCCCGGCGAGACTCGGCGCATTCGTTGAAGCGGGTCTGCTGCTCGGGGGTCAGGGCCGCGAGGATCTGGGTCCGCAGGACCTGAGAGCTTCCGCGGACTCTGGCGCCGTTCGCCTCCTGGTCCAGCACGTCCTGCCCGAGAGCGCACTTTTCGGCGCCCCGGGCGATGTCGTCCTGAAGCTTCTTCTGGCTGGCCTTCCAGGCCTCGACGTCGGCGCGCAGGGAGGCCGTGTTGTTCGCCAGGATCGCCTCGACCGCGGTCTTCTGCTCCGCGGAGAGCTCGATGGTCGAGAGGCAGTGCTCGATGCGCCCGAGCCCCTGGCCCGAGCCCGGCATGCCCCGTTCCGCCTCCCCGGGCTGTCCGGCGAGCAGGGAAGCGGCCATCGCTCCCAGCGCGACCGCGGCGAGCGTCAATGAGCGTGAGAATCGTTTCATCTGGAGGACACTCCTTTCGTAGTGTGCGGACGCAACGAGATCGCGTCCAGCCGCCGCGGTAGACGCACGGCGTGCCTGAGGGATTACGGAGCTCGTCGGCAAAACGTCGGGGATTCGGGGGTTCGCGGCATAATCCGGCCCGGCTCGCTGGCCCGGGAACGGGTTTCATTCGACGCGCCGCGGAGGGAAGACACCTGTGAAGAAAGCCTTGCCGAGATCGGTCCGACTCCTGGCGATAGCGCTCGCCGCGGCGACTCTTCCGGCCTTTGCCCAGGCGCCGCCGAAGCTCGACCCCTCCGTCTCCGCCGAGGTCGACAAGATCGTCCGCGAGGTCCTCGCCGCGACCGGCGTTCCGGGCGCCTCCGTCGCCCTCGTGAAGGACGGGCACATCGTCTCTCTCCAGGCCTGGGGCGACGCGAAGCTCTCGCCGCCAACTCCGGCCCGCCCGGGCATGCGCTACTCGATCGGCTCGGTCAGCAAGCAGTTCACGGCGGCCGCCATTCTTCTGCTCGCCGAGGAAGGGAAGCTCTCGCTGGACGATCCCGTCTCGCGGTTCGTGCCGGACGTTGCGCGCGCGGGGGACGTACGGATCCGGCAGCTTCTGTCGCACACGTCCGGATACCGGGACTACTGGCCGCAGGACTACGTGCCGCCGTTCATGCGGCGGCCGGCAACGGCCGGTCTGATTCTCGACCGGTGGGCGCGTCAGCCGCTCGATTTCGAGCCCGGCACCCAGTATCAGTACAGCAACACGGGTTACGTCATCGCGGGCCTCATCGTCGAGAAGGCGAGCGGGACGCCGCTGCTGGAGCTTCTCTCGCAACGCGTGTTCACGCCGCTCGGGATGAAAAGCGTCGTCAACATCGACCAGGATCGCCTCGCGGACAGCGATCCCGTCGGTTACCAGCGCTTCGGGCTCGGGCCCCTGCGGCCCGCGCCGAGGGAAGGCAAGGGCTGGCTCTTCGCCGCGGCCGAGCTCGCCATGACGCCGGAGGACCTGGCGCGCTGGAACCTCTCCGTCATCGAGCGGCGCCTGCTGAAGCCGGACTCGTACCGGGAGATGGAGACGGCCGTGCGGTTGAAGAATGGCCTCGGGATCGGGTACGGGTTGGGCGTCGCCGCGACGACGGAGGCGGGCCACCGGGTTCTCTCGCATGGTGGCGAGGTGTCCGGCTTCACGGCCTCGAACATGATCTTTCCGGACGATCGGGCGGCCATCACGGTGCTCGTCAACCAGGACGCGAGCGACGCGGCTTCGGAGATCGCGGAACGGGTCGCGCCCGTGCTTCTCGGGAAGACGGCCTCCGCAGTCGCGGCGCAGGACCGGGCCCGCCGGATCATCGAGGGAATGCAGGAGGGGAAGCTCGACCGCTCGCTCTACACCGACAACGCGAACAGTTATTTCACCGAGCAGGCGATTCGGGATCTGGCGGACGGCCTCGCGCCTCTCGGAAAGCCCGTCGAGGTCAAGCAGATGCGGCAGAGCGACCGGGGCGGGATGACGTTCCGGCTGTTGAAGGTGAACTTTCCGCAGAGGACGCTGGAGATCTGGGAGCGGGACATGCCGGACGGGAAGATCGAGCAGTTTCAGGTGATGGCGAAGGAGTAACGCCGAGCTCCGCTCGGCGTTGCCTGCTGCCGGGGGTCTGCCTCTGGTGGCCGGCTCGATTCGCGTCGCGAGTCGAAGCGGCCATCCCGACCCACCCACGGCTCGTCGATTCCGGGATCCCTCGCTGTCCTCGGGATGACGGTGTCATCGAGGGCAGGAAGTAAAGCCCGTCATCCCGAGGAGCGGAGCGACGAGGGATCCCGAACTCGATGAGCGTCTCACGTGCCCGGCGCATCACTGATCGCAGCTGAACCCGGCCCCCGCCGTCTTTTCCGGCAGCCGCAGGTCGAAGTCGATCGACCAGGAGTAGGCCTGCTGCTGGTCGGTCGTCTTCTTGCCGGTGATGCGGCCGGAGAGTTTCCCGCCCGGCTTGATTTCGCCCGAGAGCTTCTCGAACTTCAGGTCCTTGTCGCCGGGCAGCTTGAAGAGCCACTGCTGCGAGAGCATGGGCGAGGAGGCGTGGCCGACCTGCATCTCCACGGTCTTCACGGCAGCCGGGCTGGCGAGCTCCTTACCCCCGCCGGGACAGAACGAAAGGCCGATCATCGTGCGTTCCTTGTGGTCCGGTCCCCGCTGCTGCGGGTAGGAGGACAGGTGAAACGTGCCCACTTCCTCGGCGGAGATGGGCGCTTCCGAGAACCAGAGCGCCACGGCGCCGTCGTAGACCGCGGCCGCACAGTGGGTCATGGTGAAGGTCTTGCCGCCCATGGAGCCTTTGGCCAGGCACTTGTCCTGAGCGGCGGCGCGCCCGCAGACCGCGATCGCCAGAATCCCGAGAAGAAGACGCCGGGTCGCCTGGGGCATGTGTCCTCCTTGTATGGGGCCTCTGACCCCCTTCTGACCGTCTCTCGGAAGACGGGGCCAAAAGGGGACACCGGGCGACGGCTACGGAATCCGCTTCACCAGCGCGTCGAACCGCGGATCTCCGCGGAGGCTCTCGAGGTCGCTGTCGGTCGTCATGAGCTGGCGGTCCCGGAAGCCGGCGTCCACGGCGCGGCCGAGCCAGTCGAGCGCCTTGTCCTTGTTGCCCGTCAGCGCGTACCCGCAGGCGATGTTGTAGAGGTCGACCGGCCGCTTCGCGCCGAGCGCGTAGGCCTTCTGGAGACTCACGTCGGCATCGGACGCTTCATGAATCTGCGCTTGGCTCAGGCCGAGCCGCAGCCACGCCTCGGCGTCGTCGGGATTCGTCTTCACGTACGCCGCGTAGGCCGCAGCGGCCTCCGGGTACTCACGGCCGAACCAGTGGGCCAGGGCCCGGCGCGCCGCGGACGGCGCAGGCGCCGTGTAAGCCGGCGGCGTCAGGAACTCCGCGAAGAAGGCGAGGGTCGCTCGCATGACCCGGCGGCTCTCGTCCGTTTCGTCGACGACGTCGAAGGCGTGGTGCGAGTTGGGCGCGTTGACCAGCGCCCAGGGCGCGCCGGCCGCCAGGGCGCGCGAGAACAGGCGCTCCAGGCCCTCGTTCAGGCGCGGGCTGTCACGGCCCGCTCGCGCGACGAAGACCGGCAGGTCCCGGCGGAACTTCGCGGGATCGGCCCAGCCGTAGTAGACGACCGCGCAGAGGACGCCGGAGTCCGATTCCTCCATCAGGTAGGGAAGCCCCGGAAAGACGTTGGCCGAGCAGACCCAGGCGCCGAGCCGCCTGGAATCGATACCGAGCTTCGCACCCGAGGCGCGGAGATACTGGAAGAGATCTCGGATGTCGGTCCGGGCCTGCGCGTCGGGCCCGCGCGCGTCGAACGTGACCGCGATCCAGCCGGACGCGGCGATCAGCCGGCCCCACTGGCGGTAGACGTTCCAGTCCTTGAGCCTCGAGCCCTGCCGGTCTCCGACGCCGTTGATGAAGACGACCGCCGGCCGGGGCGTGCCCTCCCGGTAGTCGACCGGGTAGTAGACGTCCAGCGCGAGCTCGCCCGTCTCGGTCTTCTTGTAGGCCAGATTTTCGCGGACCTGGACCTTGTCCATGCCGGGGAGCTGGTAAACCAGGTTCTGCGCGGTCACCTCGTGCGGCGAGGCCGGGGGGGCGGCCTGGGCCAGGAGGGCGGCCGGGGCGAGCGACAGCGCGAGCGAGAGGAAGAGGCCGAAGCGCATGCGGTGGTCCTCCTCCCGCCTATACGGTACAGCCCCGGCGGGGTTTTCGCGGCAGGGCTCCAAAGTCCCGTCCGGCCTTCCGACCCTTCCGGCCCGCGCGGGGAAACCTTGCCCGGCGCGATTCGTTCGAGCTCGAGACGGCCGGCGCGGCCGAAAGGAGAAACGATGGGAGGAGCGATGACGAGGTCCCGCACCCGTGCTCTCGCAGCCGTGGCTGCGGGGGTCGTCGCCCTGGGATCCGCCGGGGCGGAATTTCCGGCAGAGCGCATGTCCAAGACGGTCGAGGTCGGCCCGGGAGTCTTCGCCTTCGTCTCGCCCGAGACGAATGGGCCGATCCCCAGCGGCAACGTGGTCGCGATCGTGGGCGAGGACGCCGTGCTGGTCGTCGACTCGGGCCGCTTTCCGACGCTCGCGCGGCGGATCGTCGCGGAAATCCGGCAGAAGACCGACAAGCCGGTGCGCTACCTCGTGCACACGCACTGGCATCTCGACCACATCGTCGGCGACGGCGTTTTCCGCGAGGCGTTTCCCGGCATGACGTTCGTGGCCTCCAACTTCACCCGCCGCAAGATGGCTCGAAAAGCAGGTTCCCTACCTGAAGGACATCGTCAAGACCGACGAGGGCTACATCCAGTACCTCGAGGAGCGCGTCGCCAGCGGAAAGCGTCGCGACGGAACGGCGATGCCGGAGGAGGTCCGCAACTCCCTGCGCGGCCAGATCGCCGACATCCGGCTGGAGGTGCGGCGAGCTCGCCGGCGCCGCCGTCGTGGTGCCGGGCCTGACGTTCGAGCGCGAGCTCCGGGTCCACCTCGGGAAGCGCGAGGTGCGCATCGCGTTTCTCGGAAAGGGCAACACCGAGGGAGACACGGTGGTCATCGTTCCCGACGCGAAGGTCGTCGTGACCGGGGACCTCCTCGTCAGCCCCGTGCCGTATGGCTATGGCGCTCATCCGGGCGCGTGGATCGAGACCCTGAAGGCGCTGACGGCCCTCGACGCGGCGGCGATCGTGCCCGGCCACGGCGAGGTCATGCGCGACTGGAGCTACGCGAAAAAGGTCTCGGCCCTCCTCGAAGCGATTCGCGCCCAGGTGGGCGAGCAGGTTCGAGCGGGCGCCACCCTCGAGCAGACGCTGGAGCGCGTGGACCTCGGGAGTTTCCGAAAGGAATTCGCCGGCGAGAATTTCGCCCGGGGCGCCGCGTTCGACGACTTCTTCGTCCGGTCCGCCGTCGAGCGGGCGTATCAGGAGGCCAAAGGCGCGATGGCGGAGGAGTGACCCTGTGCGGCGCGGACGCGCCGCGTCGCGCCCGCCCTATGGCGTTCCGCCGGTCGTCGCGGCCGCGGGCGCCATCGAGCAACGGTAAGCCGAGCCCTGGCGCGCGTCTTCCGTGGCGATCAGGAGATAGTTCGCCCCCTTGGAGCGCGCCTTCTCCACGAGCATCCGTTCGGCTTCGACGGCCGACAGCTTCTCGTCGGCCTTGACGTCCTCGACCTTCAGGTCGTCGATCTTCGTGCAGCTCGCCACGACCGACGAGTCGCGCGTGATGGCCACCGGCTCGAAGCCGCTCGATGCGCATGACACGATCCCGATCGCCAGCGCGGCTGCGCCGAAAAGTCCCAAACCGATCTTTCTCATGATCCCTCCTTTGGACCCGATTTCCTTAGCAAGAGCCGGTGCCGGAATCCCGATAAGGACTCGACCGGAAAGCGGCTGACGTTGTGATGGGGCCGTCCGGCGGCGACCGGACCCGCGGGTGCTCATTTGGGAAGCTGGATGTCCCGGATGACCATTCCGACGATGCGCCATGCACCGTCGATGCGGCCCAGAAACCACGAGGTCTCTTCGTCGGACCACGCGCGGAAGCGATTGCTGCCCGTGTCGCGAGTGACCACGACCGCGGCATCTCCGCGAATGGACACCGCGACGGTGGTGAACTGGTTCTGGTGTGGCCCCACTTCACGGAGGTAGTTCCCGGGCCATGACTTGAGCCTTTCGCCGGCGAGGAAGAGATGCGCGCTCAACCTTTCAGCACCCTGTCCCGGCCGTTCGTCCGCCATGAAGTAGGAGGGCCCGAGGAGGTCGGTGACTTTGTCCGGTTGCGCTCGAGCCAGAGCCAAATGGTAGCCGCGAAGCGTAGAGACGACGGCTTCTCGGTCGTCGGGAGGCTGCGGGCCTGGCGTCGGCGTGGACGGAAGCAGGGCGGCGGCGAGGAGCGTCGCGGCGAGGCTGGGCATGACGGCCTCCTTTGAAGGGCGTGGGGCTGGCGGACGTGGGCGGACCAGGCTACCGGACGAGCGCGGCGATCTTCGCCTCGGCCTCGGCGTGAAGAGTCGGCGGCGCGCCGTAGAACGCTCCCGCGGAGCGGCCGTCGCGGTCGAAGAGCAGAAGCGTCGGGACCGCGCTGACGTCGCCGAAAGACCGGGCGATCTCGGGAGTCCCCATCGCCCAATGGAGCGGCAGATTCAGCTCCCCGGCGAGCTTCCGCACGGCGGATTCCTCGGACTCGACGGCGACCGCGACGACCGCGAGGCGGTCGCCGTGGGTTTTCTGGAGTTGTCCGAGCCAGCCGAGGGTGCTGCGGCAGGGAGGGCACCAGGTGGCCCACAGCTCGACGAGGACGACGCGGCCCGCCAGGTCGGAACGCGTCAACGTCTTTCCGGAGAGGTCCGTGATCGCGACCGCGGGGTACTCGGCGACGGCGGCCGACTTTGCCGGCGCCGCCACGGCGCGCGCGTCGTCCGTGCGGCCCGCGAGGAGCAGCGTGATCATGCGCGACAGGTCGGACCGGAATCGCTCGTGCGCGGCCGCGCTCTTCAGCGGCGCGTAGCGGCCGCCCTCCTCCCTGGCGCCCTTGCCGTAGAAGCCGAAGTCGTTCGGCGTGGCCACGAGCACGTCGCCGACGAAGATCGCGGGGTATCGCGTGACCCCGAACCGCTTCGCCAGCTTCGAGTCGCCGTAGTTCTCCGAGACGAAGCGCGCCCTGCCGCCGAACTCCTGGACCGCGCTCTGTGCCAGCAAACTTGCCGGGTCGGAGAGGTTTCAAGTGTACGGCCACCGCACGAGCGTGACCGTCACGGCGGCCGGGGGGCGGGGCGCCGTCGGCCGCGCGGGCTCGAGCGCCGCGAAATACCGGGGCAGCACGTCGGAGGCGATCACCGAGGCCCTCTCGGGCACCGCGCCGGACGCCGCCGCCGCGAGATCGGCCTCGGCCGACTCGAGAAAGAGGCGCCCGATCGAGTGGTCCACGCCGCCGGCGGACAGGCGCGCGCCGAGGGTCCGGAGCGCCGCCGCGTCGACCGGTCCCTTCTTCGCGTCGAGGAGGGCCAGGCGCTGCGCCGCCTGCAGATAGCGCAACAGCGCCGCGTAGCGCAGCCCCGCGGCATCGAGCTCGCGCGCCTCCTTCAGCGTCGCGCTGGCGCCGATGAAATCGGCGTGCTTGTCGATCGAGGCGGGGGGCCGGTACGCGGCCAGGATGCGATCCTCGAGCGCGTCGAGCTCGGGGGCGAGCGAACGCAGCGGCGGTCGGGCTCCTGAAGATCGCTCGGAGAGCGTCCGGGCAAACACGATGAACTCCCGCTGCGCGCGCGCTTCCCCGATGGAGAAGATGCCGCTCGCCGGCATTGTGTTGCGCGCGTAGTCGAGGCTCGTGTCGTAGAAGATCTTGATCTGGGGCAGCGCGGCTTCGGCCAGGGCGCGCACCGCGGCCGGGCGGATTCCGTCGAGCGCGGTCGGAGACGGCGGCGAGAGGTCCGCGCGGAGCACCTTGCCCATCCGCGCCCACTCGGCCTCGAACGCGGCCTCGTCCTGGCGCTCCCGCTCGGTGCGCTCCGCGGCATAGAGGCTCGCCGACAGAAGCGTGCGCGCGGCCGCGAGCCGCTGGAGCGCGAAGAGACGCCGCCCGCTCCGGAGTGCCGCCTCCGCCTCCGCCATCACCGGCGCCGTGATGCCCTTGACCTGCTCCCAGTCCTCGTTTTTGGACTGGTGGGTGCGGACGAACGTCGACCACCTCTCGATCTCCGACGCGAGCGGATCGCGCTTCGCGGTCGCCGGCCCGCTCGACGTGGCTGACGTTGCCAGCGCGGCGAGAGCGAGAGCGAGAAGTGGTCGAACCCGGCGCATCGCGGGGAGTACACCACAGCGGCCCGAAAGCTCCGTCTGCGACGCTCCGGAGGGGCTCTCGTCACGTCCGGCGGGGGACTCGTCCCGCCTAGGCCCCCGGCCGATGGCTCGGCTTTTGCTCGACGGGGGGTTGGGAGGAAACCGTGAGGCTCGAAACGGTGCGCTTTCTCTCGCTGCCGGCCAACGGGATGGCGCTGCGGAATCGGTGGGAGTATTCCCATGCGGCCGGCGCCTGTCTGACGCTGGGCGCGTTTCTGGCAGCGACTCTGTCGGCACTGGTCGGCGAAGACGGGCGAAGACACTCGCATTCCGCCGAGAAGGGAGGCTGCATGAGCTTCGAGGCAAACCGTTTTGGCGACGTCGCCTACGCGGCGATGCGCGTGATGGTGGGACTCCTCTTCGCATGCCACAGCGGCGGAAAGCTCTTCGGCGCGTTCGGCAAGGAGCCCGCGACCAGCCCGCTGATGATCGCCGGCGGAGTCATCGAGCTCGTCGGAGGAATCCTGATCGCCCTCGGGCTCGGGACGCGGATCGCGGCATTCATCGCCTCGGGAATGATGGCCGTGGCCTACTTCAAGTCGCATGCCCCCGACGGCTTCTGGCCGATCCAGAACAAGGGCGAGCTCGCGGTCGTCTACTGCTTCGTCTTCCTGGCCATTTTCGCCCTCGGCGGCGGACGCTACAGCCTCGACCATGCGCTTCGGGCTTCGAAGCCGTCGCAGGGACGTCTCGCGGCGGCGGCCCTCCAGAGCGCGCGGCGCTCGTAGAAGGGCAGACGGGGCGTTCGTCGAGGTTGCCCCGCCGAATCGGCTAGAGTGCGCAACGTCCGGATCGCGATCCAGAAAGGTCTTTCCATATGAGCAAGATCCTCGATGAAGTCCTCTCCGCCAACGCCGCGTATTCCGCCGGTTTCGGCGCGAAAGGGAGCCTGTCGATGCTCCCCGCCCGCCGCTTCGGGATCCTCACGTGCATGGACGCGCGCCTGGACCCCGCCAGGTTCGCGGGTCTCGCCGAAGGAGACGCGCACGTGATCCGCAACGCCGGCGGGCGCGCGAGCGACGACGCGATCCGTTCGCTGGTGATCTCGCACAAGCTGCTCGGCACCAAGGAGTGGTTCGTCATCCACCACACGGAGTGCTTCATGGAGACGTTCTCGGACGAGGTGATGCGAAACCTGCTCGCGAGCAGCCTCGAGACGGCGAGCCTGGGGCCCGACGGATGGAAGGACCCGGGCGGCGAAGGGTCCGTGGAGGGCGACTTCATCGACTGGCTCACGATCAGCAATCGCGAGAAAGGCGTGAACGCCGACGTCCGGCGGCTCCGGTCTCACCCGCTGGTGCCGCGGAACCTCCCGATCTACGGCTACATCTACGACGTGAAGACGGGACGGCTGCAGGCGGTTCCCGCCAGCGAGCGCGAGAAGACTTCGTGAGCCCGGCCGCGTGGGACTACTCCGCCCGGAGGGCGCCGGCGGGGTCGATTCGCGCGGCGCGGCGGGCGGGGATGTAGCTGGCCAGGAGCGCGATCGCGAGCAGGATCAGGGCGACGGCGGCATAGGGCAACGGATCGGATGCGCCGACTCCGTAAGAGGAGTGACGCCATCAGCCGGGTCAGCAGCAGCGCGCCGCGCAGGGAGGGGATCAGGCCGCCGGCTCGCCGTCCGCGCGTACCACGAACGTCATGTACGCGACCGCGCGCTCCCAGTTCCGGAAAAAACGTCGCATGCCGTCCTCCTAGGGCCATGGGGGTAGAACGTCTACACCCTTGGGTCCGCTATTCTCCCGGACATGAGACGCCGCGGGCGCCGGTTGGTTCTTCTGGCGGCGGCGCTGCTTTCGGGCGCCCGTGCGGCGCGCGCTGCCGAGACCGGCTTTCTCGACCGAACCCTGGAGGACGCCGGCGCGACCTGGCGATATCAGGTCTTCGTCCCGTCGGCCTTCGAACCGGGACGGCGATGGCCCGTCATCCTCTTTCTGCACGGCGGGGGCCAACGGGGCTCCGACGGCCTGCGCCAGACCGGCGAAGGCCTCGGCAACGCGATCCGGCAGCATCCCGAACGCTTCCCGGCGATCGTCGTCTTCCCGCAGACGCCTGCGGGGCAGCGCTGGACGGGTCCCGCCGCCCGTCGCGCCCTCGAGGCGCTCGACCGGACGATCCTCGAGTTCCACGGCGATCCCGCGCGTGTCTCCATCGTGGGTCTTTCGATGGGCGGCTACGGTGTCGTCGAGATCGCCGGCTCGCATCCCGAGAGGTTTGCCGCGGCCGTGTCGGTCTGCGGAGGCGTCTTTCTCACGCCTGCCGCGGCCGCTCGCCACGGCATGCCGCCGTTCGCGCCGAGCGCGGATCCTTACGGGGAGGCCGCCGAGCGCCTGAAAGGGATTCCGGTCCGCCTGTACCACGGCGCGGACGACGACAGCGTGCCGGTCGAGGAGTCCCGGCTCCTGGCGGCCGCTCTCGAGGCGCGCGGCGCGAATGTGAAGTACGTCGAGTATCGGGGTGTCGGTCACGGCTCCTGGATCCCGGCCTTCGACGATCCCGAGCTCTGGCGGTGGTTGCTGGCCCGCAATCGCGCCTTGACGCAAGCCCCGAAACCGCGTTAGCCTCATCGCGAGCCGCACTCCGGCTTTCATCCGCCCGATCCGACCCCTCTTCGGATCCTCGGCGCGGGGAAAAGGGGGATGTCCCCGGAGATGGTTGGTTGTCTTTGACCGCGGGTGGTGCGGGGAGGGGACGCGGCGCTCGCCGTTGAGGACGACATGCCGACCAATCTTCAGAAGCTGGTTCAAGCCCGCAGGACAAAAACCGGCGAAAGCTATGCCACGGCGCTCCGTTACGTGCGCCGCCGCGCTGCAAAGCGCGCGGCTCCCGTTCCCGTCCCCATCCCTGAGCCGGATGCCGCGAAGACCCGGACGATCCGATACCGCGGGGCCCGACGCCGCGATCCGGCGATCGATGCGTACGCCGCAAGTCAGAAGAGTCCGCTGGGAGAGACGCTCACCCGCCTCGTCGCTCTGGTCCGCGCCGCAGTTCCATCGCACGACGAGCTGGTCGTCCACGGGGCCCCGTGGTTCTGCATCGACGGAGAGCCGTTCTGCTACCTGGTGGGGTACACGAAGCACGTCAACCTCGGATTCTGCGAGGGCACGCGCCTCGCGGACCCGGACGGGCTGCTCGAGGGCACCGGGAAATCGATGCGCCACGTCAAGCTGTCCCCGTCGCGTCCGATCGCGCCTGAGAAGCTCGCGCGCCTGATCCATCAGTCGGCCACGCGCGTGCGATCGCGCCGGGCGCAAAACCGGAAAGCGAAGGAGTCGAGCCATGCGCGCGGCTGAGCGGCGGAGGCTGGACGGGAAGGTCGCGCTCGTCGCGGGGGCCACGCGCGGCGCCGGCCGCGGGATCGCATGCATGCTCGGGGAGGCCGGGGCGACGGTCTACTGTACCGGCCGCAGCGTCCGGGGCCAGCCGCCGTCGGAAGGTCCGTACGCCGGACGGCCGGAGACCATCGAGGAGACGGCCGAGATGGTCATCGCCCGGGGTGGGAAGGGATTTGCCGTCCGGGTCGACCATCTCGTGCTGGAGGAGGTGGAGGCCCTCGTTGCTCGGATCCGCCGGGAGCAGGGCCGGCTCGATGTGCTCGTCAACGACATCTCCGAGGGCGTCCAGCACGACTGGCAGCCGTTCTGGAAGGTCTCTCTCGAGAAGGGATTCCGGGCGCTGCGGCAGGGCGTCCGGTCTCACATCCTGACCAGCCACTGCGCTGCGCCTCTGATGATCGAGCGGCGGGGCGGGCTCGTCGTGGAGATCACCGACGGAGACTTCCTCGGCTACCACGCCACGCTCTTCTACGACCTCGTCAAGACCAACGTGAACCGGCTGGCGTATGCCATGGCGAACGATCTCGCACCGCACGGCATCGCAGCAGTCGCAGTCACGCCGGGCTACATGCGCACCGAGGCGATTCTCGACAGCTTCGGCGTGCCCGAGGCCCGCTGGAAGGACGCCACACGGAAAGACGAGCACTTCGCCTTCTCGGAGACGCCGTTCTTCGTGGGGAGGGCGGTCGCCGCCCTGGCCGCAGACCCGAACGTCATGGCCAAGTCGGGAGGGATCTTCGGCTCCTGGACGTTATCGGACGAGTACGGATTTACGGACGCGGATGGGGCGCGTCCCCACTGGGGCCGGCATGCGGCCTCGCTCTCCGGAAACCTCGGGGGATCGAAGGTCCCGTTCGAGTGGACCCTGACGCGGACGGAGGGAAAAGCCCGGGGGCGGCCTGGCCGCTGAGGAGACGACTTCCGCCCTCTCCCCGCCGTGGGGAGAGGGTTTTTTTGTTTGAGGCGAAACCCTCGAGACCGGGTTCGCGTCTCTCTCGGCAGATGGAAGTGTTCCTCCAGGACGTCCGGTATGCCCTCCGCGGAATGCGGCGGGCGCCCGGGGTTCACGGCCGCGGCGGTTCTGACGCTGGCCCTCGGGATGGGCGCGACGACCGCGATCTTCTCGGTCATCCGGGCCGTCCTGCTTTCGCCGCTGCCCTACGCCGAGCCCGAGCGGCGGGTGATGATCTGGAGCCGGTGGAAGGACTTCGACAAGACCTGGGTCGCGACCGGCGAGGTCGCCGACTACCGCCGCCTCTGCCCCAGCCTCGAAAGCGTGGCGGCCTGGAGTCCCGACGAAGCGAACCTGACCGGAGGCGGTGAGCCGGTCCGGGTCGGCGTCGCCGGGAATCACCGCCAACACCTTCGAGACGCTCGGCGTGCGCCCGCTGCTCGGGCGCGGCTTCACCGAGGCGGAGGACCTTCCGGGCGGCGCTCCGGTCGCCGTCCTCGGATACGGGATCTGGCAGAACCGCTACGGCGGCGACACGGAGGTTCTCGGCCGCACGGTCGAGCTCGACGGCGTGGCCCGCCGCGTGGTCGGGGTCATGCCCCGGGGCTTCGCGCTCCCGACGGATTTCACCGTCGACGCGGCCGAGCCCTCCCAGATCTGGATTCCCGTGCAGATCGACCCGAAGGAGCTGACGTACGGATCGCACGGCTACTACGCGGCGGCTCGCCTCAGGCGAGGCGCGACGGCCGCGAGCGCGACGGCGGAGCTGAAGACCGTGACGGCCGCACTGACCCGGGAAGGCACGTATCCGACCGAGATGCGCTTCGAGGCCTTCGCCGTGCCGGTGGAGGAAGAGATCCGCGGGGGCGCGCGGCAGGCGCTCCTGCTCGTCTTCGGCGCGGTCATGTTCCTGCTGCTGATGGCCTGCGCCAACGTCGCCAACCTGCTGCTCTCGCGCGCCGAAGGGCGTCAGCGCGAGATCTCCGTCCGCGCCGCGATCGGCGCGGGCAAGCTGCGGCTGGCGCGACAGTTCCTGACCGAGAGCTTCGTGCTCGCGGCCGCGGGGGCGCTGCTGGGCCTCGGCCTCGCCTGGGTGGGCGTGCGGGTCATCGCGGCGCACGGAGCGGCCGGCCTTCCGGCGCTCGCTCCGATCGGCATCGAGCCGCGCATGCTGCTGTTCGCGGCAGGCCTCTCGATCCTGACGACCTTTCTCTTCGGCCTGGCCCCGGCGGTGCAGACGCTTCGGCTCAACCTGACCGAAGCGCTCCGCGAGAGCGCCTCGAACACGTCGTCCGGCAGGCGCCGTCAGGCCCTGCGCGGCCTTCTCGCCGGGGTGCAGATGGCCATGGCCGTGCTGCTGCTCCTCGGGGCCGGCCTGATGCTCCGGAGCCTCGACGCCCTGATGAAGATCGACCTCGGCTTTCAGCCTCGCGGCGTTCTGACGCTGCAGCTGCAGCCGCCCGAGGCGAGCTACGAGAAGCCCGAAACCGTGGTGGCGTTCTATCGGACGCTGCTCGAACGCGTCCGGGCCCTGCCCGGAGTGCGCGGGGCCGGAGTCGCACGCTCGCTGCCGCTGGCGTCGCAGATCGGGGACTGGGGACTCGACGTCGAAGGCTACGAGGAGAGTCCGGGCCGCAACGCCAAGGGAGACTGGCAGGTCGTCTCCGACGGCGCCGTCGAGGCTCTCGGCGAGCGGCTGGTCCGCGGACGGACCTTCACGGCTTCGGACCGGGCCGAGACGCTCCCGGTCGCCCTGGTCAACGAGACCCTGGCCCGGGCCTACCTGCCCGAGCAGGACCCGATCGGCCGCCGGATCCGGATGGGGTCCGACACGGAGCGGCCCTGGATGACCATCGTCGGTGTCGTCCGGAACGTGCGGCACAACGGCGTCACCGCGGTCGTCAAGGAGAAGTTCTACGTCCCGCACTCGCAGTTCGCTCTCTCGACCGGAGGAGCCCCGCGCAACATGACGCTCGTCGTGCGTACGGGCGGCGATCCGCTCTCCCTCGTCGGCCCGATCCGCGCCGAGGTCCGCGGGCTCGACCCGAGGCTGCCCATCGCCAACGTCCGGACGATGGACCAGGTCGTCGAGGACTCGCTTGCGACGCCGCGGCTCACGGGCTCTCTGCTCTCGATCTTCGCGGGGCTCGCGCTTTTTCTCGCGGGAGTCGGCGTGGCGGGCGTCCTCGCCTATCTCGTCAGCCGCCGCCGCCGCGAGATCGGGATCCGCATGGCGCTCGGAGCGTCCCGCGGACACGTCCTCGCACTGGTGCTGCGCCGGGGCGTTCTCTATGCCGCCGCAGGCATTACGGCCGGAGTGGTCGCGGCCCTCTTCCTGACGCGGCTGATGGGAGGGCTGCTCTACGGCATCGCGCCTCGGGACCCCCTCACGTTCGCCGTCGCGGCCCTGGGACTTCTGGCGATCGCAACCGTGGCCAGTCTGCTCCCGGCCCTGCGGGCCTCGCGCGTCAATCCATTGGAAGCCCTGCGGTCAGAATAAGGCGCTCTTCGAACTCCGATGACGGCTCCGAGTTCTGTCCCTCGGCTCGCCAACCCCTCACCCCGGCTCCCTCCGGAGAGCGGGGATACTCAAAGGATCGCGAGACGGCTAATATCGCTCGCGGCGCGAGGAATCTCCGCGAGCGTAGCGGAGGACGCCTCGCGCCGCGGGAGCCGCAGAGAGGGAGGGATCAGGCCTGCGGTCGAGCCCACAGGCGAGCCGCAGGCCGGTGCCGCCGCAGGCGGCAGATCCCGAGCGAACGGAGGCGACGTTCATGCCCCACGAAACGGCGCTGATCGCGACCATCGCGGCCGGCCTCGCGTTCGCTTTCATCGGTGGCTTCGCGGCGACGCGCATGGGGCTCCCGGCCCTGGTGGGCTACCTCCTGGCGGGCGTGGCCGTCGGGCCCTTCACGCCGGGCTTCGTGGCGGACGCCGGCATCGCCGGCCAGCTCGCCGAGATCGGGGTCATCCTGCTGATGTTCGGCGTGGGCATGCACTTCTCGGTGCGCGAACTCTGGAAGGTGCGCAAGATCGCGGTGCCCGGCGCCCTCGGTCAGATCGCTGTGGCGACGGCGCTCGGCGCGGGTCTGGCCTGGCTGTGGGGCTGGAGCTTCGGCGCGGGTCTCGTTCTCGGGCTCTCGCTCTCGGTCGCGAGCACCGTCGTGCTGCTCCGCGCGCTCGAGGACCAGGGGACGCTGGCCTCCCCGGACGGCCGGATCGCGGTCGGGTGGCTGCTCGTCGAAGACCTCGTGACGGTCCTCGTTCTCGTGCTGCTGCCGTCTCTCGCGGGGTCGCTCGGCGGCGTCGAGGGCGCACCGGCTCCCGGCGTGATCGTGGCGCTCTCACTCGCGGTCGGCAAGGTCGCGGCCTTCGTCGCCGTCATGCTGCTGCTCGGGGTCCGGGTCTTTCCGTGGCTGCTCAACCAGGTCGCGCGGACGAAGTCACGGGAGCTCTTCACGCTGGCGGCGTCGGCGATCGCCCTGGGCGTCGCCTTCGTCTCGGCCGAGCTCTTCGGCGTCTCGTTCGCCCTGGGAGCGTTCTTCGCCGGCGTGGTGTCAACCAGTCCGACCACAGCCATCGCGCGGCCGCGGACCTGCAACCCCTCCAGGACGCGTTCGGCGTGCTCTTCTTCGTGGCCGTCGGCATGCTCTTCGACCCGGCGATCCTGGTCCACGAGCCGCTCCGCGTGCTGGCCGTCGTGGCTGTCGTAATCCTGGGCAAGTCCGCCGCGGCGTTTCTGATCGTCCGGCTGTTCGGGCACTCGCGCGAAACCGCGCTGACGGTCTCCGCGGCGCTGGCGCAGATCGGTGAGTTCTCCTTCATCCTCGCCGGCCTGGGGCTGGCGCGCGGGCTCCTGCCGCGAGAGGGCCAGAGCCTCATCCTCGCGGCGGCCCTGATCTCGATGACTCTGAACCCTTTCATCTTTCGGGCCGCGCAACGCCTCGGAGCCCGGCTCGCGTAAAAAAACGTCAAGCCGCATCACAGCTTTTTCGAGGCGCTGTTGGTTTTGTTCGCGGCGCGCGAAGTCTCCCGACGAAGGAGGGAGGAGGCGCGCGCCGCGGGAGCCCGCAGCGGTCGCGCAGCAGCGCGATCCGCGAGGGCGACGGTAAAAAATGGCCCGCGGCTCGGGCAACCAGCCGGCCGCGGGCGAGGAAGGGACGAGAGCTTCTGGGTCAGTTCGCGGGCGAAGAGCCCGAGGCTTTGGTCTCGCCGGTGACCGAGGGCGACGCGCAGCGGTACGCGGTGCCGGTGGTCGCGTCCTGGGACGCGACGAGGACCGTGTTGCCGCCCTTGGTGCGGGTTTCCCGGGTCATCTGGGTCTGGACGTCGGTACCGTCGAATCGGCCGGCCGCGACCGTGATGTCACTGATTTTCTCGCACGAGGCGACGACCGACGGGCTCGTCGTGACTGCGACGGGGGCGAATCCGTTCGAGCTGCAGGCCGCGGCTCCGAGAAGAGCGGCCGCCGCGAGGGAACCGAGAGCAAAGCGTTTCATTGAACCTCCACGCGAAAAGGTTGAGATCGTCTCCATGCACTGATGAAGACGAAATCGGACAGCGATGGTTTCGATATCGGGAGGAAGAATCAGCGTGTGCTGCGATGTCCCACGTCGCGCCTGTGTGGCGCGATGGCACGCTTCTCGGCAGCCCGGCGTCCAGGCATTGCCGGTTTGGGATAGGCAGCGCGGATCACCGCCGCGATCTGACGGAGAGCGGGGGCGAGCGGCGAGCTCCTGCGCCAGACCAGAGCGAGGGTGCGATGGGGAGCGGGCTCGGCGAAGGGCCGCACGCGGATGTCCGAGCGCCTCGCTTCGGTCGGCAGCGCGAGCGCCGGCAGAAGGGTCACGCCGGCTCCGGCCGCGACCATCTGGACGAGCGTCGGCAGGCTCGTGGCGCGAAACGCCAGCTCGTTCGCCCGGGCCCGGTTGCAGCACGGCCAGCGCCTGCTTGCGGAAGCAGTGGCCGTCGTCGAGCAGGAGCACGTCGGCGCCGGCCAGATCCGCAAGCGTCGCCGGTGCGGACGAGGCCCCGAGCGGATGGTCGCGGGGCGTGATCAGGACGAAGGGGTCGCGCGCCACGATCTCGGACTCCAGATCGCCGACGTCGGCTTCGAGCGCGAGCAGAGCGGCCTCCAGCCGGCCCTCGTCCAGCCGGCGCACGAGGACATCCGTCTTCTCCTCGATCCAGCCGGCCGTCAAACGGGGGAACTTGCGGTGCAGCGGGCCGGCGACCCGGGGCAGGAGATAGGGCGAGATCGTCGGGATCACGCCGATCGCGAGACTTCCCGAGAGGGGGTCGTTCCGGCGGCGGGAGGCGTCCGCCAGGTCGTCGGCCTCGAGCAGGACCTTGCGGATACGCCCGAGCAGCTCCTCTCCGGCCGGTGTCGCGCAGCACCCGCCGGCGGCTGCGCTCGAAGAGCGCGACCCCGAGCGCGCGCTCCAGAGCGGCGAGCTGGGCGCTCAAGGCCGGCTGCGACACGCCGCAGAGCTCCGCCGCGCGGCGGAAGGAAAGCGTCTGAGCCACGGCCGCCGCGTACTGGAGCTGCCGGAGGGTGAACTGATGAGGGGCGAACATGATAGTCAGAAGTTATCACATTCATCATTAAGATGTCTTGGACTTATGAGTCGATCCGCGGCATTCTGCGGGCTCGCAGTCGGCGGCAGGCGCCGGCTGAACAGGAGGAAACGAATCATGTTGACCGTTGGAGACAAGTTCCCCGAGTTCCGGCTGCAGGCAGCCGTGAGCCTGGACAAGGGCAAGGAGTTTCAGGAGATCCACGACGGGAGCTATCCCGGGACGTGGAAGGTCGTCTTCTACTGGCCGATGGACTTTACCTTCATCTGCCCGACCGAGATCGCCGAGTTCGGCCGCCGCAACGCCGACTTTCGGGACCGCGACACCCAGGTCCTCGGCGCCTCGACCGACACCCAGTACGTGCACCTGGCCTGGCGCAAGAACCACCCCGATCTGAAGGACCTGCCGTTCCCGATGCTGGCCGACACCAAGCGGGAGCTCGCCTCTTCGCTCGGCATCCTGACGAAGGAAGAGGGCGTGGCGCTCCGGGCCACGTTCCTCGTCGACCCGGACGGGATCATTCGCCACGTCAGCGTCAACGACCTGTCGGTCGGCCGCAACGTGGACGAGGTGCTGCGAGTCCTCGACGCGCTGCAGACCGACGAGCTCTGCCCCTGCAACTGGAAGAAGGGCGAAGCCACCCTCGAGGTCGCGTAATGAACGCGATCGAAGAGGTCCGGGCGGCTCTGCCCGAAACCGCCAGAGACGTGAAGCTCAACCTGCAGACCGTTCTGCAGGACGGGGTCCTGTCTCCGGCGCAGCGCTGGGGGGTGGCCGTGGCTTCGGCGGCCGCCTCCCGCAACCCGCGGCTGAGGGACGCGGTGGTCGCGGATGCCCGCGGCGCCGTCGAAGAAGCCGTGGTCGAGGACGCCCTGGCCGCGGCGGTGCTCATGGGCATGAACAACGTCTACTACCGCTTCCGGCATCTCGTCGGCAAACCCGTCTACGCGGAGAAGCCGGCGCGCCTGCGGATGAACCGCATGGCACGACCCGCGACGAACCGCACCGACTTCGAGCTCTTCTGCCTCGCCGTCAGCGCCATCGAAGGCTGCGAGATGTGCATCCGGGCCCACGAGAAGGTCGTCCTCGAGGGCGGCCTGACGGAGGACCACGTGCACGACGCCGTCCGCATCGCGGCGACCCTGCAGGGGGCGGCGGTGGCTCTCGAGATCGCCGACGTCGAGTCCAGACCCCTGGAAATGGCCTCGGCCGCGGCCTTCTGAGGACGCGACTACGATAGGGCGTGACCGTTGCGCCCGCCACCGTGCCGATCCCGGCGAAGGAAGCCGGGGTCGGCCCGTTTTCCTTGGGGCGCACGCCCGTCACCAACCGCGAATACGCGCCCTTCGTCGATTCCGGCCGCGTTCCGGCGCCGCCCTGGTGGACGCATCCGGACTTCTGTTCCCCGCTCCAGCCTGTCGTGGGCGTGAGCTGGGAAGACTCCTCCGGGTACTGCGCCTGGCTCTCGGAGTCCCAGGAAGGGCTCTGGCGCCTGCCCACGGAGGCGGAGTGGGAGCGGGCCGCCTGCGGCGGTCTCGACCGACCGCTCACCGCGTGGGGCGAGGCGATCCCGCCTGACGAGATCCCGGCCGGGCCGCTGCGGGGCCCCTGGGAAGCGGGGCGAGGAACTCCCAATGGATACGGGCTCTGCGACATGGGAACCATCGTCCACGAGTGGTGCCTCGACTGGCGCGAGCCCGGGCGGCGGGCCAGCCGGGGAGGCTCCTGGCGCCACGCCGTGCGGTGGTCTTCGCCCGCCGCTTCGAGCAGTCTTCCCCCCGGATATCGTTATTCGGACTACGGGTTCCGCGTGCTCCAGACGCGAGGCGGTCCGTGATCCGCTTCTTCCGGAGACGTCCGCAGACTCGTGATCAGGACGGACGAGCACAACGCGGATGCCGCCCGGAGTTTTTTTCTCGACGTTCGCGCGAACGCTGACATCCCGCGCGGCTTCGACGATCGAGGCGACTTGCACAAGTATCGTTGCATCGCCGACGGTGTGACGACGCTTGCACAAGGATCGTTGCATTCCGACTTTCCGCGATGACATTTCGGCACATCCCGCTTCCGAAATCTGGACGACGGTTCTCGAGAGCGAGATGAAGAAAGTGCGGCAAAAAAAAGACACTGGACACGTCCGCCGGAGCTCGTGTTATAAAGATGTAAAGCTGTGGTTACGCCGCAGAGAAACCGGCCAGAGGAAGTCCGCATCTCAACCGGGGTGAGGTGAAATCTGAAAGTCGTCTGTCGAAATCCGCACGAGGGATGCATGGGCGGGCGCCGCGAGGCGCCCGTTTCTCTTTTTGGCGCGACGCGCCTTTCGAATTGGAGGCCCTGAGATGACGGTGACGCAAGCAGGTCGTCCCGCGGAGGCCCGGAACGCACGGCGCTTCGTTCAGGCCGGGGGCCTGATCTTCTATCTGCTCGCCGCCCAGGGGCTCATCGCCTTCGGCGTCGGGCTGTACGTATTCTTCTCGGGGGGCGGCGGTCAGGATCTTCTGCTACCCGCCACGGGCGCCATCCTCGCCGTCTGTTACGCGTTCGTGGGTTACTTTCTCCGGCGCTATCGCGTCTGGGCGCGCAATTTCGCCTTTGCCTTCGCGGCCGTCAGCGTCTTCGCGTTCCCCGTGGGCACCGTCCTCGGCGCCCTGATCGTGGTCTGCATCGACCGGGCAAATCGGGCGGGGATCTTCCCGAAGAGGCCACGGCTCGCGGCCGCGGCTCCCGAGCCGGATATGCCTCTGCTCCGGTTCGATCCGGTCCCCCTTCCCGCGGTGGCCGAGTAGCGCCGCCGGTCCGCGGGCAGGGGACGTCCCGGCTCAGGCCGGGGCGCGTCTCCGGCTACTTCTCGCTGACGACCTGAATCTCGTTGTCGACGTCCAGAACGCCGAAGACGCCCCGGGCCACCTGTCCGGCCCGAGCCTTGTCGGCCTCGTTGCTGACCTTTCCGAACAAACCGACCCGGCCGCCCTTCACGATGATGTGGATGGCGTAGTTGCCGACCGGCTCCATTCCGGGGAACGTCCCGAGGCCCCCTCCGAACCCGCGCCCGAAGCCGAAGCCTCCGATGCCCCGACCCCACGGGTTGCGGCCCCAGCGTCCCGCGCTCATGCCCAGGATCGGGGTGCCGTACTTCTGCAGGAAGTCGTCCGAATAGATGGCTCGAACACGGCCCGACGGATCTGGTCGTCCGTGATCGAGGTCGGCAGCACTTCGATGTTGTTGATCACCCTGGTGACGCCCGGGACCTTCTTGACGGATTCCTCGGCGTCTTGTTTGTTGACGGCCTGGTAGACCCAGCCGGTCAGCGTGAGGGTCGACCCGTCCACATCAAAGCCGATGAGATCGAAAGGCCCGTAGTAGGGGAGCCGCTGGAGCGCGATGCGGGCTTTGTCGTCGATCTCCATCTCCGACAGCGACGGCTGCTGGGCGCCGGCGACCGACGCGAGGGCGAGGAGGCAGAGCGACAGGAGCATGGGAGTTCCGAGCCGGGTGGATCGCATGGAAGTGCCTCCTTGTTGGTTGCTGGCCACAAGTTCTATGCCCCGGGGGAGGGTAGAGTAGCGCACCGGAGGACCGCCCGATGCTCAACCGCGCGTTCGTATCGACTTCCATTGAGCTGCCGGGCTTCCGGATAACACGCAATCTCGGGGTCGTCCGCGGCATCGTGGTGCGATCCCGCAGCATCGTGGGAACGATCGGAGCCGGGATTCAGAGCCTGTTCGGCGGGAACATCACGCTCTGGACGGAGATGTGCGAGCGTGCGCGCCAGGACGCCTTCGACCTGATGGTCCGGCACGCGGAAGAGCTCGGCGGAAACGCGGTCGTGGCGGTCCGGTACGACGCCAATGAAGTTTCGGCGGGCGTGACCGAGGTCCTCGCTTACGGCTCGGCCTGCGTCGTAGAGCCCCAGCGTTGACCGGGGCAGCGCCGCCGCTGCGCCTGGGCGCCGTGATGCTGGGCGTTCGCGACATGGACCGTTCGATGGCTTTTTATCGGGACGCCCTCGGCCTGGCCGTGCAGTTCGCGACGGGAGAGTTCACTTTTCTGGATGCCGGCGGCGTGACGGTGGTCCTTCATCTCGCCTCGAATCTGCGCGAAGAGACGGACGAGCGTCGCGCGGAGTTCGTCTTCCACGTCGAGGACATCGAGGCCGCTCACCTCGCTCTTCAAGAGCGCGGGGTCGAGTTCCGCGTGGCTCCGCGGATCGTGACCGGCGACCGCCTCGCCGCCGATTTTCGCGACCCCGACGGGCACGTGCTGTCGATTTTCGGGCCGTCGCCTTCGCTCGTCCGGGGATCTGCGGCCGGCGGGCCGTAGCCCGCGGCCGCACCGGCCCGCGGCTCGCCTGTGGGCTCGACCGCAGGCCTGATCCCCTCCCTCGCTGCGGCTCCCGCGGCGCGAGGCGTCCTCCGCTGCGCTCGCGGAGATTCCTCGCGCCGCGTACACGCCCACCTGTGCCGCTCGCCGAGTCTTTCTTAATCTCTCGGCGAGAGCACGAAGCCTTCAGAGCCGACGTGCGGCAGGTTAGGATGACGCGGCAAACGGGAGGCCGCTTGGAACCCTTTCTCCTCGTCGACGGACCCGGGAACGCGACGTCGACATTCCTTCTGGCGCACGGCGCCGGCGCGACGATGGACTCGTCGTTTCTGGCGCGCGCCGCGGAAGGGCTCGCATCCCGCGGGATCCGCGTCGTGCGCTTCGAATTTCCCTACATGGCCCGGCGGCGCTCGGAGGGCCGTCGCGGGGCGCCGGACCGCGAGCCCGTCCTGCGCGAATCCTGGACCGGAATGGTGGAGCGCTTCGGCGGCGGCCCGAAGGTCGTCGTCGGTGGCAAGTCGCTCGGCGGGCGGATCGGGAGCATGATCGCCGACGAGGTCGGAGCGCGGGGCCTGGTCTGTTTCGGGTATCCGTTTCATCCGCCGGGCGACAAGTCGCGGCTGCGCACGAAACATCTCGAGACGCTGCGTACTCCGGCGCTCATCCTGCAGGGAGAGCGCGACGCGTTCGGAGATCGGGCCGACGTGGAGGGTTACGCGCTGTCCTCCGCGATCCGTATTCACTGGATCACGGGCGGCGATCACTCCTTCAAGCCGCCCCCAAAGAGCGGACGCACCGAGGCCGAGAACGTCGAGGAGGCGATCGAAGCCGCGGCCGAGTTCATCGGGACGCTGCCGGGCGCCTCCCCGCCCTGAACGCCTCGCCGTCATCCTGAGCGAAGCGAAGCAGCCGGAACTCGAGGCGACGATCTCTCGTACAAGTCCGGGATCCTTCGTCGCTGCGCTCCTCAGGATGACGCATCTTTTCGGCGCGGCCCTCCGAACCGTCATCCTGAGCGCAGCGAAGGATCCCGAACTCGAAGCGACGTGTCGGGTTTGAGCCGAGTTAACCCTCCCGCGCTGCAACCGTCAGGCCCCGCACCGTGTTCCTAGGCCCTGAGAGCCAATGCTCATGAACGTCCGCCCCTTTTACGCTGCCGTCCCCGACGCCGTGCTCGAAGACCTCCGCCAGCGCCTGGCGAAGACCCGCTGGCCGGATGAGCTCGACGGCGTGGGGTGGGAGCGAGGAGTCCCGCTCGCTTTTCTGGGCGAGCTGGCCGAGCACTGGAGGTCGCGATTCGACTGGCGGGCGGTGGAGGCGCGGATCAACGCGCTGCCCAACTTCCTCGCGGACGTCGACGGGGAAGAGATCCACTTCCTCCACCTCCGGGGCCGGGGGCCCGCTCCCTTCCCTCTGATCCTGACTCACGGCTGGCCCGGCTCCTTTCTCGAAATGCTCGATCTCGCGCCGCGGCTCGCCGATCCGGGAGCGCACGGCGGGGATCCCGCCGACGCGTTCGACGTGGTCGTGCCCTCGCTTCCGGGCTACGGGTTCTCGCCGCGCCCGCGTTCCGCCGGGATGCATCCCCTGCGCATCGCGGCGCTCTTCGGAGAGCTCATGACCGGCCTCGGATACGGGCGTTTCGGGGCGCAGGGCGGCGACTGGGGCGCGACCGTTGCCACGAGGCTGGCGATGACGCTGCCCGCCCGCGTCGCCGGGATCCACCTCAACTACATCCCCGGATCCTACGCGCCGGACCTCGGGCCGGGATCCCGGGCGCTCTCCGCCGGTGAAGAGGCGTTCCTGGCGGAGCGCGACCGCTGGCGCGAGGAGGAAGGCGCCTACGGCCATGTCCAGGCCACGCGGCCCCAGACACTCGCCTACGGCCTGAACGATTCGCCCGCGGGCCTGCTCGCCTGGATCGTCGAGAAGCTCCGCGCGTGGAGCGACTGCGGCGGGGACGTCTCATCGCGCTTCTCCCGCGACGAGATTCTGGCCCACGTCACCCTTTATTGGGTGACCGAGACGATCTCCTCCTCGGTCCGCCTGTACGCCGAGGCCGGCGCCGTGCCCTTGCGCTTCCGAGCGGGAGAGCGCGTTCCGGTTCCCTGCGGCGTCGCGCGGTTCGCGAAGGAGGCTCCGATGCCGCCGCGAGACTGGGTCGAGCGCGCCTACGACGTCGCGCGCTGGACCGAATTCCCACGCGGCGGCCACTTCGCCGCGATGGAGGAGCCGGAGCTTCTGGCCGGAGACGTCCGGGCGTTCTTCCGGGGCTTCCGGTAAGCCGCTACGAGTGGGCCTGGAAGATCTTGCCGACGATCTTCCAGCCTTCGGGGAACTTGTACAGCGACAGGTAGTCCGTGAAGGTGTGCTTGCCGTCGCGGGAGAGCTCGACGCGGACGACGGCGGCGTTCCCCGTGACGTCGACGAGCGGGTACTCCGACTTGATCGCCGGCTTTGCGGCGTTCGGGTTCTCCTTGTTCCGGGCCTCGAGGCGGCCGATCCACTCCTCGAGCGTCACGGCGGACATCTTCCCGTCGCGCAGCACGAGCATGCGAAAGTCGGGGTGAAATCCCTGACGCATCAACGCGGCGTCTCCCTTCGCGTGAACCCCTTCGACGTACGCCGACTGGACGACGGCTTTCACGTCCGCCGATTCGTCGGGCGGGGCGGCGAGCGCCGTGACGGAGATCAGAGCGAGGAGCATTCCGGTGGCGAGGATCCTGGAGAGAGCTTTCATCCGTTCCTCCCTGTTCGGCGGGAGCCTAACAAAGTCGGACCGCCGCCGCTGTTCGCGAGGAGCGGTTTAGCGAGCGGGCGAACCAGGGCTCCCAGAACGCTGCCGGCGGGCTCGCCGGCGGAGAGGCGGCGCAGGCGGAGGACCTGTTCCGCGGCGACCAGGCCGCCGACGAGGAGCCAGAGGAGATTGCCCGGGCTTCCGGCGCCGCCGGCGAGGTTGAGGACCGAGGCCACCGCGTTCAGGCCCCCGGCCGCGAGGAGGATCCCGGCAGTGATCCTTCCCCAGCGAATCGCCTCGAACCCGAAACGTGCTTCGAGACGCCGCTGCTCATCCGTCGAGAGAAGCGAGAGCAGGGGCTCCAGCATCCGGTATCTGTCGAAATCCGCGTGCGGCTCCGTGGCGGCGGGGGGCGGGCCGGCCGTTGGGGGAGTCGGATCGAGACTCGACCCACGCCGCATGCGCCACGACGATCGGGAGTGATCCCATCGGCTCGCCCATGGCGACGGCGCTTCCCAGGCGGAGGGCCGACTCGATCACGAGGTACAGGGCCAGGGGAAAAGGAGGCGTCAGCCAGCCGGGGAGACCCAGGCCGCCCCCGAGGCCGCCGATGAACTGCTGGAAGACGCCCAGGAACCCGACGACGAAGAGCGGCGCCGCCGACGAGATCGTCATTGCGATCGACGGCGCGCCGAACTCGCTCTCCATCTCCTTCTGAACCGCACCCGGGAGGAGGCCGGCGAGCGGGGCGAACAGGATCGAGAGCCGACGGCGCAGGAGTCCCGCGCGCCGCGAGTCCTGCACGCCGGCGCGCGCGCCTTCGCTCGCCTCGTCGTAGCGTTCCATCCGGCGGATCGCATGCCCTTCGGTCCAGGGCGCGAGGCGGTAGCGAATCCCTCCGCCCGGAAGAGGTTCGGCCCGGCGCACCTCGAAAACGCGCCCCGCCCACTCGACCGCGGTGCCGGGATACTCGGCGGTCGTCAGGGTCCGTTCCCTGCGCGGCAGCCAGGCCTTGGGAAGGGGGCAGACCAGGGACATCTCGTCGCCCGGCCCCCCTTCGAGGCGGTCGCCGCCGAAGGCCCGCTGAGCCGCCTCGGTCATCGTCTGGCGAAAGCTTACTCCCGCTCGGGCGTGCCCTCCGGCGCCCGTTGGGTGTAATTTTGGAGCGTGGCGCGGGGCTGGGGGAAAAGCGAAGAGGACCTCGGAGCGGACAAGGAGCACGCGCGCGAGGCGGCGGAAAAGGCCGCGGCGCGGCCGTCGCGCGCCCACGCCGAGGACGCCTCGCGGCGCCGCTCTCTCGAGCTCTCGCTGGCGCGGGTCGAGGACCTGCTCGCGAAGACGGAGAACCCGGATCGCCGCCGCGCCCTCGAGACGGCGAAGGCCGAGCTCCGGGAGCGCCTCGAGAGCCTCGAGCCGCCCGCGACGCGCTCGTGAAGGTCGCCACCTGGAACGTCAACGGGATCCGCGCCCGCGAGGCGCAGGTGCGCGAGTGGATCGGCCGCGACAGGCTCGACGCGGTCTGCCTCCAGGAGATCAAGGCCACGCCCGAGCAGATCCCGGCGATGCTCTTCGAGTCCGAGGGCTACTGGTGCTACTGGCACGGCGCCGGCGGCTATTCGGGCGTGGCCCTCCACCTCGGACGCGAGCTCTGCGCCGAGCGCCCGACGTTCACGCACCCCGGCCTTCGACCTCGAGACGCGGATCGTCACGGCCGAGATCGGCGACCTCACGCTCGCGTCGGTCTACGTGCCCAACGGCGGGAAGGACTACGAGGCCAAGCTCCGGTTCCTCGAGGCTCTCGAGGGCTTCGCGCGGGAGCTGCCGCGAGCCGGGCGCCGCGCTGATCCTGTGCGGCGACCTGAACGTCGCGCTGACCGACAAGGACGTGCATCCGAAGGAGCGCAAGCCGGGCGTCATCGGCCAGCGGCCGGAGGAGCGGGAGCTCCTCCAGAGGATCATCGCGCACGGCCTGGTCGACGTCGGCCGGGCCCTCCACCCGGACAACGAGCGAGCTCTTCACCTGGTGGCCGCCTGGCGCAACATGCGCCAGCGCAACATCGGATGGCGGATCGACTACATCCTGGCCAGCGAGGCGCTGGCCCGGCGGGCCACCGAATGCGTCGTGCGGGCCGACGTCGGAACCAGCGACCACGCCCCCGTCGTCGCCACCTTCGCGTAGCGCGGCGCGCTTTTCTCCCAGGAGACGTATGATCTCCGGACTCATGCAAAAAAGACGTCTGTTTCTATCGGTCCTGGGCTTCGCCGCGTGTCTGGGGGTTGCCGCCGGCCGGCCGGTCGCGAACCCGAGGATCGAGCGTGTCGAAAAGGGCCTGCGCCCTCCGGTCCTCGTCGAAGGCGACCCCGTCTGGACGCTCCAGGAGCGCATGCGGTTCCACAAGGTCAACGGCGTCTCGATCGCGGTGATCAAGGAGTTCAAGGTCGAGTGGGCGGCCGGATACGGCGTGGCCGACGTCGAGACGAAAAAGCCCGTGACGGCCTCCACACTCTTCCAGGCCGCCTCGATCAGCAAGCCGGTCGCGGCCATGGGCGCGCTCACGCTCGTCCAGGCCGGCAAGCTCCCGCTCGACCGCGACATCAACACCGTGCTGAAGAGCTGGAAGGTTCCCGAAAACGCGCACACGCGTAAGGCGCCGGTCACGCTCGAGCGGCTTCTGTCCCACACGGCCGGCGTCACGGTCCACGGCTTCCCCGGCTACGTCGCGGGCACTCCGGTTCCCACCCTCGTGCAGGTCCTCGACGGGACGCCGCCCGCGAACACGGCCCCGATCCGCGTCGACCTGGACCCGGGGACGAAGAACCGGTACTCGGGCGGGGGATACACGGTCGCCCAGCTCGCGATGATGGACGTCACGGGTCAGCCGTTTCCGAGTCTCCTCGCGGACAAGGTCCTGCGCCCCCTCGGCATGACGTCGAGCACCTTCGAGCAGCCGCTCCCCGAGGCGCGCCTGGGCGACGCGGCGGTGGGCTACCGGGCCGACGGCGCGCCGATCCCGGGAAAACGCAACGTCTACCCCGAGATGGCGGCCGCCGGTCTCTGGACGACGCCCACGGATCTCGCGCGCTTCGCGCTCGCCGTTCAGAAGATGCGCCGCGGCGAGAAGGGCCCTCTGTCGAAGGCCACAGTCGACAACATGCTCACGGAGCGCCGCGACGACTACGCTCTGGGGTTCGGGATCGAGGAAAAGGGGGGCTCGACGTACTTCACTCACGGCGGCTCGAACGAGGGGTTCCGGGCGCTTCTGTACGCGGATGAGGAGCGGGGCTATGGCGCGGTCCTGATGACCAACTCCGACGCCGGCTTCCGCCTGATGCCCGAGATCCTTCGCGCGATCGCCGCCGAGTACAACTGGGAGGGATACGAGAAGGGGGCGATTCCGCTGGCGAAGCTCTCGCCGGAGGAGCTGGCGCTCTACGCCGGACGCTACAAGCTCGGCTCGGACTCGGTCGTCTCGATCCAGCCCGGGGACGGCCGGCTCCAGGCGTCCGTGCCTCTCGAAGGCGGATTCGAGCTCCTGCCGACTTCCCGGACCACGTTCGTCCGGCGCGACGAAGAGATTCGCTACTCGTTCGGCCGGCGCGCCGACGGAGGGGCGGAGCTGCGCATCCGGGAGGGCTCGACGTCGCAGGTCGCACCTCGGATCTCCCCGGGGACGCGTTTTCCCGCGGAGGATCTCGAAGCCGGCCGGCTGGAGGACGCGCTCGCCGGATACCAGAGGCTCCGCGCCGCGGACCCGGCCGATCCGGCCGTGGCGGAGACACGTCTGAACGAGCTTGGATACGGGCTTCTCGAAAAGAAGGAGACCGCGAAGGCGGTGGCGGTCCTCCAGCTGAACACGCAGCTCTACCCGGATTCCGCCAATACCTGGGACAGCCTGGCCGAAGCCACCGAGGCGGCGGGCGACACGGCCGGAGCCATCGCTCACTACCGAAAGGCGCTGGAGACGATCGCCCGGGCCGGCTCCGCCGACTCGGCCGTCGTAAACGAACGCTTACGCTCGCACGCCGTCGATCGGCTCAAGGCCCTGGGCGTCGAGCCGTAGAGCGAGGCCCGGTCACGCCGTCATAAGACACCCTCTCCCGCCGGGGAGAGGGAGCGGAGGCGGAACCTTCTTTTCCCTGCGCGCGTAGTTGAGGGCAGGAGGACACTCTCCATGCCGAACCTCGCGCGAGCCGGTGGCCTGTTCCTGGCGGGTGCGCTTCTGACGGCCGCGGTGGCGGCGGGCGGCGAGTCCAAGGAGTTCCGCAAGACTTTGCCCCTCGACCGGGACGGGGTGCTGTCGATCGACACGTACAAGGGAAGCATCACGGTGCTCGCGACCGACGCGGCGGAAGCGTCGATCGAGGCGCGGATCGAGCCCGACGGCGACGAGGCCGACCAGGAGAAGAAGGTCCAGGCGACCGAGATCGTGGTTCGCGGAGGCGGCGGCTCGGTTTCGGTCGAGACGGACTACTCGCGCGTGCGCCGCGGCGGGTTCCTGGGCCTCTTCTCCGAGGGCACTCTGCCTCTGGTCCACTACACGATCCGGATCCCGCCGACCGCCCGCCTGCAGATCGACGACTACAAGTCCGCGATCCGCGTCGCCGGCCGGAAGGCGGACGTCAGGATCGACACGTACAAGGGCACCGTGGACATCGCGGACCAGGACGGCGGAGTCGAGATCGACACCTACAAGGGCGATGTCTCCATCGCCTACACCCGGTTCGCGAAGCCCGCGGCGTTCGACACCTACAAAGGGGAAGTCCGGCTGCTCCTGCCGGCGGCGAGCGGCTTCGAGCTCGATGCGGACATGGGCAGGCGCGGCGATCTCGACTCGGACTTCGAAGTCGCGGCGGCCGCATCGCGCGAAGACGGGGAGCTCTTCCGCGGGGCCGTCGGCGGCGGCGGGCCGAAGCTGAGGTTCCGCACGACCAAGGGCACGCTGTCGCTCACCCGGCCACCGAAGGCAGACCCCCGGCAGTAGGGGAGTCGGCCCCCAGAGGTAAGCCCACAGCAGTAGACAACGCTGGCCGAAGGCCAGCGGTAACCCACGCCGGTAATCCGGCGTTTACCGCGGTTAACTCCGGCCGTACACGGGGACCTCGGCGCCGCTGACGATCCGCGCGTCGGGACCTGCCAGAAAGAGGATGACTCTCGCGATGTCCTCGGGCCGGACCCATTTCGAAAAGTCGGCTTTCGGCATCGCCTTGCGGTTGGCGGGCGTGTCGATGGTCGATGGAAGGACCGCGTTGACCGTGACGTTCCGGTCGCGCAGCTCGGCCGCCATCCCCTCGGTCAGGAGCAGCACGCCGCGCTTGGAGGCGGCGTAGGCCGCCGCATTCTTCCCGTTCTCGACGGCGGCACGGCTGGCCACGTTCACGATCGAGCCGCCGCGCTCGAGCAGATGCGGAACGGCGGCGCGGCTCGAGAGCACGGCGGTCTTCAGGTTCACGTCGAGCTGGCTCTGCCAGACGGACCAGGGCGTCTCGTGCGCGGGCGTGCCTCCCGCGAAGCCTCCAGCGGCGTTGACGAGGACGTCGAGCCCGTCCTTCGCGACCCGGGCGTAGTAATCGGCGACCGCCGCTTCGTCCGTGAGGTCCACCACCGCGCCCGTCAGCATCGATTCGCGGCCGGCTCCGGCAGCTTCGCGCAGCGCTTCGAGGTCTCCCGGAGTGCGGTGCGGGACCGCGACGCGCGCGCCGGCGGAGAGAAACGTCCGTACGACCGCGGCGCCGAGGACTCCCGTCCCGCCCGTCACGATCGCGGATTTCCCCTCGAGCGACATGTCGAACCTCGTCGTTACGATATCCGAGGGGGCGGCTATCATGGCGGCCACTTTTGGAGGTCTCATGAAACGGCTCCTGGTCACTTGCGTTCTGGGGCTCGGAGCGGCGGGACTGTTTGCCGCGGAGCCGCGGCCCACGCGCATCGCGGTCAAGGCCGCCCGCCTGATCGACGGCATCAGCGACCGCCCGCTCTCGCCGGCGGTCGTCCTGATCGAGAACGGCCGGATCGTCGCGGTCGGGCCGACCCTCGCGGTCCCGTCCGACGCGCGGGTGATCGACCTCGGCGGAGCCACCCTCCTGCCGGGCCTGATCGACGCCCACGATCACCTGACCTCGATCCCCGAGAACTCCGGCTACAACGGGCTGGCGGTCTCGGTTCCCCGCGAGGCCCTGCACGGGGCGGCCAGCGCCAGAAAGACGCTGGACGCGGGCTTCACCAGCGTGCGCAACGTCTTCGCGAACGGGTACTCCGACGTCGCTCTCCGGGACGCGATCCAGGCGGGGGAGATTCCGGGTCCGCGCCTTCTCGTCTCGGGGCCTGGCCTCGGCATCACCGGCGGGCATTGCGACACCAACCTGCTGCCGTCGGAGTTCCTCTTCAAGGAAGCGGGCATCGCCGACGGGCCGTGGGAGGCGCGGGCGAAGGTGCGCGAGGTCGTCAAGTACGGCGCCGACCTCATCAAGCTCTGCGCCAGCGGCGGCGTCCTTTCGAAGGGCGATCAGCCGGGCACGCCGCAGTACACCCCGGACGAGATGAAGGCGGTCGCCGAGGAGGCGCACCGGCTGGGACGCAAGGTCGCCGCGCACGCTCACGGCACGCAGTCGATCAAGGAAGCCATCCTGGCCGGGGTCGACTCGATCGAGCACGCCAGCCTGATCGACGACGAGGGCGTGCGCCTGGCGAAGGAGCACGGCACGTTTCTCGTCGATGGACATCTACAACGACGACTTCATCCTGCAGCAGGGGCTGAGGGTCGGCATGCTCCCCGAGGATCGATCGAGAAGGAGAAGCTGATCGGCCGGCTCCAGCGCGAGAACTTCCGCAAGCGCCGTTCGAGGCCGGCGCCCGCATGGCCTTCGGCACGGACGCCGGCGTCTACCCCCACGGGGACAACGCGAAGCAGTTCGCCTACATGGTGCAGTACGGCATGACGCCGATGCAGGCGATCCAGGCCGCGACCGTCAACGCCGCCGAGCTGATGGGCTGGCGGGACCGGGTCGGCTCGATCGAGCCCGGCCGTTACGCCGACCTGATCGCCGTCGCGGGAGATCCGCTGGCCGACATCCGCTCGCTCGAAAAGGTCGGATTCGTGATGAAGGGCGGCGAGGTCGTCAAGAACACGCTGCGGTAGCAGGTCTCTGACTGGAATTTTCCAGTGCGTTGGGTCTCCTCGGTGGTCAGTCCCTGGGGCCGAAGGCGCCAGGGCGATCGAAGCAAGCCGGGAACCATTCTCGGCTCCCGTCGGCGCGTCGAGCGCCGCTCAAACAGACGATCTTCGCACCCTTCGTTCCGGCCCGCGCCCCTTCGGGGTCGGCCGTCGGGTTGAAGATGATCTCGTAACGGCCTCCGGTCCTCGGGTCGATGCGCGCGTCGGCAGCGAAAAACTTCTGGACGCCCGCCGGCGTCGTCCAGAGTTGGAAGACTTCGGCGGGCGGCGCCTCGACGACGGCTTCGACGAGGATCGGGCGCGCGGGTCCCGGCTCCTCCGGGGAGCGGTGCCGAGGCCGAAGGCGATCAGAGCGGCGGCGGACAACGTGACGGTCATCGAACCCTCCGTGGCAGCTGGCGAGCGTCTAAGATGCGCGGGTGATCCTTCTTTCCGAGATCCGCGCCGCGGCCGAGCGGATCCGCGGACAGGTGCATCGCACGCCGCTTCTCTCCTCCGCGCAACTCGGCGCGCGCGCCGGCGCGCGCCTGCACCTCAAGTGCGAGAACCTGCAGAAGACCGGGCTCCTTCAAGGCGCGGGGCGCGCTGAACAAGGTCCTTTCGCTGTCGGACGCGGAACGAGCGCGCGGCCTCGTCACCGTCTCGGCCGGAAACCACGCGGCGGCCGTGGCGTGGGCGGCGCGAATCGCCGGCTGCGCCGCCGTCGTCGTCATGCCCGAAGGCGCGCCGCGTCCAAGATCGAGGCCGTCCACGGCTATGGGGCCGAGATCGTCCTCCATCCCGGACCGGGCGACGCTGTTCGACCGCCTGAACGAGGTGCGCGAGGAGCGCGGGCTGACGTTCGTGCATCCTTTCGACGACGCCGTCCTGCTCGCGGGCGCCGGAACGGCGGGGCTCGAGATCGCTCGAGGACCTCCCGGACGTCGAGGTCGTCGTCGTCCCCGTGGGCGGCGGCGGATTGCTCGGAGGCGTGGCCTCGGCCGTGAAACAGATGAGTCCCGGCGGCGCGGGTCGTCGCGGTGGAGCTCGAGGCCGGGCCCGGACTGGCCCCGGCGCTCGCCGCCGGAAAGCCCGTGCCGGTGGCCCGGCCCGCGACTCTGGCCGACGGGATGACGCCGCCGTTCGTCGGCGCCCTGCCGCTGGCGATCGCGCGCGAAGCGGTCGACGAGATCGTGGCCGTCACCGAGGCGGAGATCCGGGAAGCGATGAAGCTGCTCCTGACCCGCGCCAAGCTCTACGTCGAGGGCGCCGGCGCCGCGGCGACGGCGGCCCTTCTGGCCGGGAAGGTCCGCCTCGGAGCCGAGCGCGCGGGTGGCGGCGCTCGTGTCGGGCGGCAACGTCGATCTGGACAAGATCGCCGGCTCTGGTCTGACCGCCTCGCCGCGGCGACCGCGAGGTCGAACGCGAACAGGAACATGGCCGGCTACTTCGCCGCCTCGTCGGGCTGGAGAACGCCGAAGGTGTTGCCCTCGGTGTCGGTGCAGTAGGCGAGCCAGCCGATCCCGGGAACCGCCATCCTGGGCACCACCGTCTTGCCGCCTTTCGACTCGATCGTCTCGATGGAATCGTCGAGAGACCCGACGCCGATGGTGTTGACCACCGGGGCTCCGGGATGCGGGCGGGGCAGGAGGCCGCCGTTGATGCCGGGCTCGCTGTCTTTCCGGTCGTGATGAGCCAGTAGGGCATCGGGCCGTCCCATTTCTCAAACTTCCATCCGAAAACGTCGCGGTAGAAGCCGACCGCGCGATCGGGATCGTCGGCGGGGATCTCGAAGTGGACCGGTCGGGGCATGGGAAGCTCCTTTGCGAATGTCTCGATGGCAACGCCTGAAGATATGCGACTCGGGTTCTCTATCCTGCGCGCGAGCTGCGCGGCGCGCCACTTCTGCGTGGCATAGCCGACGATGCCGCCCACGATCGCGCCGGGCAGCATGATCTCGAAGTAGTAGTGCTTGCCGCTCGCGTCCGGGATCGCCGCGACGATGAACGCCAGCACGAGACCCACGCCGACGCCGAAGAGGACTCCGAGAGGAGCGTGTCCACCTTCTTGGAGAAGTAGCCGATCGCGACCCCGGCGATGATTCCCTTGACGGTCGATCCGATGACGATGCCCAGAAGCTGATCGCGTACCTCGGGCGTGAAATCAGGCCGTCAGGCCGTCGAAGATTCCGAGGATCCCGCCCAGCAGCAGCCCAAAGATCGGTTTGCTCATCGTTCCTCCACTGTTCTATTCAACGAATCCCCGGAATCCTTTAACTGCGACGTATCGTATCCATCAATTCTCTTTCGGGCTCAGACGTTGACTTAGCTCGCGGCGCGCGAAGTCTCCCGAAGTAACCGAGGGAGGAGGCGCGCGCCGCGGGAGCGAGCGCGGAGCGAAGGATCAGGCCCGCGGTCGAGCCCACAGGCGAGCCGCGGGCCGGTGCGCCCGAAGGGCGCAGATCCGTAGCGCAGCGCTCGCGACGTTCAGCGCGTGTACAGGATGACGAGCGCGCGCATCACGAGGTAGGCGGCGACGAGGAGGATGGGCGTGCGGTACCGGGCGAAGATTCTCGCCGCCCGTTCCCAGGGCCGTTCGCGATACGCGAGGACGGGCTCCCGCCGAGGAATCGGCTGACCTCCGCCGGCCAGATCCCCCGCGGAAGCGTAGCGGCCCGCGGGATCGGCCGACATGGCCCGGGTCACGACGGCTTCGAGGGGCGGCGGGATGGACGGCTCGATCCGGCGCGGGGACCCGGGGGGGCGGAGGCCTCGCCCGCGCGTCCGGCCCCCGCGGCCGCGCCCTCGAAGGGCGGGCGTCGCGTCAGAAGGTAGTACAGAAGCGCCCCGAGGGCGTAGACGTCGGTCCGCGGGGAAATGGCATCGTTGCGCGCCTCGGCCTGCTCGGGGGCCATGTAGGACAGGGTCCCGACGACCGTCCCCGCCGAGGTCTCCGCGGCGCTCGACTCCGGTTCCTCCGCGGCGCGACTCGCTCGGCCGCCTCGAGCAGCTTCGCGACTCCCCAGTCCATGACGAGGACCTCGCCGAAGCTTCCGACCATGACGTTCTCCGGCTTCAGGTCCCGATGCAGCACGCCGTGCGCGTGGGCGAACGCGACGGCCTCGCAGATCTTCTGGAAGATGCGCAGGCGATCCGGCAGCGGCGCCTTCGCGGCGAGCGCGTCGAGGCGCTCTCCTTCGACGCGCTTCATCGCGTAGAAGATCCGCCCGTCCGGCAGCGCCCCGGCGTCGTGAACCGGGACGATCCCGGGATGCTCGAGCCGCGCGATGATCCGCGCCTCCCGCAGCATCCGATCCGCCGTCTGCGCGTCGGCGGCGCCGGTCGAGATGACCTTCAGCGCGACCCGGCGCCCGAGGACGGTGTCTTCGGCCAGATAGACCGTGCCCATGCCGCCGCGGCCGAGCTCGTCGAGCAGGCGGTACTTGGTGTCGGCGAGGTCCGGCCACTCCGCCACGCGCCGCAGGTGCGCGATCGTCCGGTCGGGGAGCCACCTCACTCCGAGACTCCGAGAAGCGTCTTGCGCCTCTTCCCGGAACTCCCGGTCGCTCGCCGTGATCTCTCGCAGCTTTTCGAGCACGATGCGCCGGAACTCCCGCCGCGCGAACGCGAGGAAGTTGGTCACCTGGGTGGCCGGAATGTGGAACTCCTCCGCCAGCGCGGCGTAAGTCGGCGGCTGATCGGGGTCGCGGTCCAGCTCGTAGCGCTCGAAGATCCGGTAGGGGAGATCGCGGCCCCGCTGCTGGCACTCCTCCCGGAGTTTCTCGACCGCGAGGCCGAAGAGGCTCCGCACGAACTCGTCGTGAAAGTACTGATCGACCGTCTGCCCCTCCCGCGGCGCCTCGCGCGCCAGCTCGCTCTCGGCGCTCGGAAAGTCGAGCGAGAGCATCGGGGCGCCCGGCGAGCGCTTCAGGCGGGACGCCGCCTTCTTCTCGTTCGCGACGAACCGGTCGAGGCAGGTGCGCAGGTAGGTCCGGAAGCTGCCCCGGTCGGCGTCGTAGCCGGAAAAGAAGTCCTTCTCGATCGCGCGCGTGAAGAAGGCCTGCGTCAGGTCCTCGGCGTCCTCGTTGGATTCACGGAAGCGGATCCGAAGGTACTTGTAGGCCGGCTTCCAGTAGGTGTCGATGAGGATCGAGAGTCCGCGCTCGCGTTCGAGCACGTTCTCGCTCTGCGCGGCCAGGACCGCCGAGTGGCGCGTGGCGGGAAACCGGCCGCCGCCGGAGCCGGGAAGAGCTGTGTCGTCGGCCATGGAGCGGGTATATGGTACGGGCGTGACCCCCGACGCGACAGCCGTGGCGGCCGCAAACCTCTCTTTTTATCGGGCCCTGGAGGCCCGGGACCTCGAAAACATGGGCCAGGTATGGCTCCAGGACGACACCGCCAGCTGCGTCCACCCCGGCTGGCACCGCCTCGACGGCTGGGAGGAGATCGAGCGGTCCTGGGAGAACATCTTCTCGAATTCCCGCCCGTGGACCGTGACCTGCGAGGACGTGCGGATCGCCGTGGCCGGAGACCTGGCCTGGGTCACGTGCGTCGAGGTGATCATTCCCTTCGGCGGGGACGAGGAGGACGACGCCGCCCGCATGCAGGCGACCAACCTCTTCGGGCGTGTCGACGGGGAATGGCGGCTGATCCACCACCATGCCTCCCCCTCGCCGACGGGCGAAGACGGGGAAGACGAACCGGTGAATTGACCGCGCGAGCGTCCGCGCACAGCGCGGACCTTCGCGGGTCATCCTGAGGCCGAAGGCCGAAGGATCCCAGACTCGAAGCGGGAGCCTGGCGTACAAGTCCGGGATCCTTCGTCGCTCCGCTCCTCAGGATGACGCCGCGCGATCGCGGCTTCGTCGCTTCGCTCCTCAGAGCGTCGCGCGCGTCAACCCCTTCTTCGCCTTCCTCGCCACCGACCGCCGGAACCAGTCGAAGCGGCCGAGAAGCTTCCCGGGTGCTCCGAGGGCCTGCGCCGCCCAGCGGGGAAAGTCGAAGCGGTCGTGCTGCTCCACGATGCGGCCGTCCACGAAGCGCAGCTCGGAGAGGATGACGTTGACGACGGGACGGCGGCCACCGAAGAGGTACCGCGCCGTCCACTCGACCGAGCCGCGGTCCTGCCCGGCCTGCGCGATGGTGTACGCGACCGAGAATTCCCTGGCCCGGCCCAGAAGGCTCGTCCACATGCGGCCGATCTCCTGACCGCGGAGCCGGAAGACCGGATCCTCGAAGCTCGCATCGGTCGCGTACATGGCCGCCATCGTGGCCGCGTCCCGGCGCGCCAGGGCGTCGTAGAACCGTTCCAGGGCCGCTCGCGTTTCTTCTGCCGTCATCTGCGCCGTGCCGATTATGGTCTGATATCCGGCGCCGGAGGTGTTTCCATGGCCAGGCTCCTGCGGATGATCCGGGACGACAAGCGCATGCGCGCCAGGCTCGTCCAGGCGAAGTCGAGGCCGGTCGCGGCATGAGGGCCGTTCGGATTCATGCCTTCGGCGGTCCGGACGCCCTGAAATTCGAGGAGGTCCCCGACCCCGCGCCGGGACCCGGCGAGGCCGTGGTGCGCGTGGAGGCGGCTGGCGTCAACTTCATCGACGTGTATCACCGCACGGGCGCCTACAAGGTGCCGCTTCCCTCGACGCTGGGGCACGAGGGAGCGGGCACCGTCGAGACGGTCGCGCCGGACGTCGAGTTCGTCGCGCCCGGCGATCGGGTCGCCTGGGCCGGAATCTCCGGGGCGTACGCCGAGAAAGCGGCCGTGCCGGCGTCCCGGCTCGTCCGGATTCCCGTCGGCGTGACGGCGCGACAGGCCGCGGCCGCGATGCTTCAGGGGATGACCGCTCACTACCTCGTCCTGCTCGACGTACCCGTTGAAGCCTCGCGACACGTGCCTCGTGCATGCGGCCGCGGGCGGAGTGGGCCTGCTTGCTCGTCCAGATCGCGAAGCTCCGGGGCGCGACGGTGATCGGCACGGTCTCCAACGAGGAGAAGGCCCGGCTCGCGCGCGGCGCGGGGGCCGACGCCACGGTCGACTACACCAGGGAGGATTTCGAAGGCGCCGCCCGGCGCCTGACCGACGGCCGCGGCGTCCACGTCGTCTACGACTCCGTGGGCCGGAGCACGTTCGAGAAGAGTCTCGCGAGCCTCGCGCCGCGCGGGATGCTGGTGCTGTTCGGTCAGTCCAGCGGAGCGGTCGACCCGCTCGATCCTCAGGTGCTGGCGCAGCGCGGGTCCCTCTATCTGACACGGCCGACCCTGGCCCACTACATCGCCACCCGGGAGGACCTTCTCGCGCGCGCCGGCGAGGTCCTCGGCTGGGTCCGCGACGGAACTCTCAAACTGCGGATCGAGCACGAGTTCCCGCTCGCGGAGGCCGCGGAAGCTCACCGGGCGCTGGAGGGGCGACAGACGACCGGAAAGGTCCTGCTCATTCCCTGACCGTTTCCGGCTGTGCAATGATTCCGGCATCGTCTCGGTCCGACTCGTCCGGGAGGTGGTTGCGTGATCCTCGTGACGGGTGCGACAGGAAAAGTCGGGCAGGAGGTCGTCCGACAGCTCTCGGCGGCCGGATCTCCGGTCCGGGCGCTGGTGCGCGATCCGGCGCGCGCCTCGCACATCCGTCTTCCCGGCGTCGAGATCGTCGCGGGCGACCTCGCCCGGCCCGAGACGCTCGCCCCGGCTCTCGCCGACGTCGACCGCGTTTTCCTCTGCTCGGCCGTCGATCTCGACCAGGTCACCCTCCAGGGCAACCTCATCGACGCCGCGAAACGCTCCGGCGCACGGAGGATCGTCAAAGTGTCCGTGGCCGGCGGCCCGGACTCGGGCACGCAGATCGGCCGATGGCACTGGACGACCGAGAAGCAGCTCGAGGCCTCCGGGATCGGGTTCACGATGCTGCGCCCGACTCTCTACATGCAGCAGATGCTGACCTACGGGCCGTCGATCGCGACGACGGGAGCCTTCTCCGCTCCGCTCGGCGCGGGTCAGGTGGCGGCCGTCGACACGCGCGACGTGGCCGCGGTCGCCGTGTGCGCCCTGACGGAGGAGGGCCACGACAGCCGCATCTACGATCTCACCGGCCCCGAGGCGCTCTCGTTCGACTCCATGGCGGACGCCATCTCCGGAGCGATCGGCCGGGAGGTGACTTACATCCACGCGCCGCCCGACTACGTGAGGAAGCAGATGCTCGCCGACGGGCGTGCCCCGCTGGCTGGCCGAGGACATGCTCATCCTGTTCGCGTCCTTCCGGGAGGGATACGGCTCCACGGTGTCGGACGCCGTGCAGCGCGTGACGAAGCACAAGCCCCGCCCGTTCCAGCAGTTCGCCCGCGACTACGCGAACGCCTTCCAGAAGGGGAGGGCGTGAGATTGCGTTTTGCAAAGGAGGTCCGATGACACCCACGAGCAATTCCGCGCTGGCCCGACGGTGGTTCGAGGAAGTGTGGAATCAGAAGAACGACGCGACGGTCACCGAGCTCTTCGGCGCCCAGTCCATCGGTCACATGGAGGGCGCGGAGGCGCACGGACCCTCGCAGTTCCTGACGATGCGCGCGTCGCTGCTCGGAGCGTTTCCGGACTTGCGCGTCACCGTGGAGGACGTCGTCGCGGAGGGCGAGCAGGCGGTCGTGCGGTGGTCGGCTCGCGGGACGCACAAGGGCGCCGTCGCCGGGATACCGGCCAGCGGCCGCGGCGCGGCGTTCCGGGGGATGACCTGGATGAAGTTCGCGGACGGGCGCATCGTCGAGGGATGGGACAGCTGGAACCAGGGGCGGCTTCTCGAAGAGCTCCGCGCAGCGGCGGCGGGGTCGGCGGCGGCTCTCCCGCGTCATCCTGAGGAGCGTAGCGACGAGGATCCCAGACTTGATTGCCACCTTCGCGTGTCGAGTCCGAGATCCTTCGCTTCGCTCAGGATGACAGAGGAAGTTAACGCCAGCCGCTCCGCGTCCGCCGCCTCGCCGAGCGTCTGCCAGATCCGATCCACCCACGCCCGATGCTCGGGCTTCATCAGCACCGAACGCAGGCACGTGACACGCTCGGCCTCGAGTCCGAAGAACGTTCCCGGCAGCTCCGCAAGGGCCAGGTGGAGATCGCGGCGCGCGGCCTCTTCGAAAATGCGGCGCGCTCGCGCGGAGGAGTCGGCCGGATTCTTGCCGCTCGCCAGCCAGACGACGATGTCGAGCTCCGGCTCGAAGCCCGCCGTGAACCGGCTGTCGCCCGCGATCTTTTCGTGCAGAGCGAGCGCCGCGGAGCGGCAGTCGGAGAGCCCGCGCGCGAACTCTCCGCCCCGGGCGAGCGGAAGGAGACGCTGGGTGGCCCAGAGCGCCACGGCCGAGGCCCCCGGCCGCGAGCACTCGAGGCTGATCTCGCCGAGATGGAGCTCGGCCGAGCTGAAGTAGGTGTACGGCGAATCGTGCCTGTAGAGGCGGCCCACGGCCGGATCGCGGAAGAGCACGCAGCCGCAGCCGTAGGGCTGCAGGCCGTGCTTGTGCGGGTCGATGACGATCGAGTCGGCCTCGCCGGCCCGGTCGAACGCGGCGCGGGCCCCGGACGCGAGGTTGTCGGCGAGGCCGAAGTAGCCTCCGTACGCCGCGTCGGCATGGAGCCGGAAGCCGTGGCGCTCGCGCAGCTCCAGGATTTCGGGAAGCGGATCCACCGAGCCCGTGGCCGTCGTTCCCAGGGTGGCGACGACGGTGCCGACGCCCCCGCGTTTGAGCCGGTTCTCGAGCGCGCCGGCGTCCATGCGGCCGAGGCGGTCGCAGGGAATCGTCTCGAAGGGAAGACCCAGCACGGCGCTGATCCGCCCGTGCGTGTAGTGCGCCTGCGAGGAGGCGACGATCGCCTCGCCAGGCTTGAGCTGGCCGGCCACCCAGAGCGCCTCGAGGTTGGCCATCGTGCCGCCGCCGCAGAGATGGCCGAGGTGCCGGTCCCAGCCGAACATCGCCGCGAGCTCGGCGACCGCCTCCTTCTCCATCCGCGAGCTCGCGCGTCCGCCGTCGAGGGCGTGGTTGTTCGGGTTGATCCACTGCGCGAGCGCGTAGGCCGTGCGCGCGACCGGATGCGGAGGCTTGAGCATCTGGCCGGCGTAGAGGGGATGAAAGTAGGGATAGTTGTCCTGGAGGCGCTCGGCGACCTCGGCGAGAACGCCCTCGATCCCGTTTACCCCGGGGGGCGGCGTCGAATCGGGAGGAAGGTCGCGGAAGCCGGCCTCGAGCCGATCCAGCGCGGAACGAAGGACCTTGAGCGAAGCCTTCTCGAGCGCAAAGGGAGCTCTGACCGCCATGGCGTTGCGCGGCACATCATACGCGGCAGACGGTCGGTAGTGTCCGACGAACATGTCGGCGCGCGTGCAGATCAGGCAGCGCCGAGACGGTCAGTCGGGGTTTCCATTCCCAGGCCACGGCGCGCCAATGAAAAATGCCGCCCGAGCCGGAGGCGATCAGCGGCTCTGCGGCGACGCTCGGTCAGGCCGTGTCGAGGCCTGACCAGTCACGCCTGACTCATCGACGAGAAATTCACAGGGCTCGGTTTCACAGGTTGCCGAGAGATGAGTCCAGTTGCAGCCGGTGACACATTCGAGCTCGACCCCTTTTCGCGCTCGGCCGGACCTTGAAGGCGTAATGAGGCGTCGGTTCGGGCGAGCGGAACGCCGAGGCAGACACAGCCAGCACGATCAAGACCACGATGCCAAGAAGTCTCTCATGGGTCTCCCTCCCTTCGGATCGCGAGTTTGGAGCAAAGGCTGTCTCGAGAGTAGCGTTAGGTGGCACCTGTGTTCTGCGGCTGCCGGGCGTAGCTCACCTGGTCAGCACCTCCCAGACATGGCCGTCGGGCTGGTTCCAGTACACCATCCGGCCGCCCTGCTGCGTGTTGATCTGCATGTCGACCGGACCATGGGGCGTGCTTCTGAACGCGACACCGCGCTCCCGGATCCTCGCCACGATGCCGTCGAACTCGGCTTCGCTCGAATGCGCGAAAGCAATAGTGCTGCACGGGATAGGCGCCGTCCGCCTGGTCGAAGTCGAGGGTCAAACCCTCGTTCACATAGACAGGGCAGAAAGGCCCCACTCCGGACTCGGCCCAGGGGACGCCGAGGATGAAGGCGAGCAATTCCGCCGAGGCGCGTCTATCCCGGGCCGGGACTATCGCGTGGTCGAGTTGAACGTCTCATCCGGGACGGCCGCTTCCCGACGTCAGGACCGCGGAACGTATGTTATCGCCTGTGCCCGGTCTCTTACGTCACCCGGCAGGGCGCTCGCCTTTCGCGTGACGGTATCGAGGTGGACAGCAACGAGAACCGTCCTCGCGGCCACTTCCCCCGTTTCGTCGTTCCTCATCTCGTGGGCAAAGCGAATGGCCATCTCCTTGACTTCGAGGACCGTGGAGGAAACCGTGACGACGTCACCGGCGTAGAGCTCCCGCTTGTACTCGATGTGCTGCTCGACACCCGCCATCCCGCTGCTTCCGCCGCGCAGGCGCGACGGCGTGAGCCCGATGGCGGCGAAGAGCTGCCAGGTCGCCTCGTCGAACTTCGCGACGTACCACGAAACGTTCATGTGGCCCATGTGGTCGCACTGCGAGGGATAGACCGCTCCCCGGTAGGTAACGAGAGTCCGGGTCGAGTCGCCCCCCTGGATGCCCGTGTCCTGTCCTGGCTCCCGGGCGGGCGGGATTCGGGGGACGCCAAAGAGCCTCCCTGTGGCCGCAGGCGCGCGGCAGCTACTTCGACATGTAGGCCGCGGCCCGCTTCTCCATCTCTTCGGGGGGCACGTCTTCGATGTGCGTCGAGATGTGCCAGAGATGTCCGAACGGGTCCTCGACCGAACCGGACCGGTCGCCGTAGAACTTGTCCTCGACGGGCTGCTTGACCTTTGCTCCGCCCGCGACCGCCCTCTTGAAAACTTCGTCCACGTTCTCGAGGTAGATCATGAGACTGACCGACGAACCGCCGACCGACTGCGGCGAGAGGTGGCCCATCTCCGGGCTCTCGTCGGCAAGCATGACGTGCCAGTCGCCGATCTTGATCTCGGCGTGCCCGATCTTCCCGCCCGGCGCGGGCATGCGCATCACCTCGGTTGCCCCGAACGCCTTCTTGTAGAAATCGATGGCTCTCGCCGCGTCCCGGATGATCAGGTACGGCGTCACGGGGTGGTATCCCTCCGGAATCGCTTTCACATTTGTCGGCATGGCTCCTCCATTCCGTCAGCCTCGAACCCGGCAGGATCGTACATCACCGAGATCCGAAACCTGCCGTCAACCCGCAACTCCACGAAGGAGGCATCATGGCTGCGGGGTAGCTCCGTGACGAGTGCGGTGGGTGCGACCCTGCTCGTGTGACGCGCACCCGGAGAGCTGCAGAGCGCTGACAGCGATGGCCGACACCTAGCTCGCGGGGCCCAGCCGGATCGATGACGGCGTTTCCATAGCGGTTGAGCTTATTTGAGCCACCGTTTGCAATGCGATGATCTGGCGGACTTGGAAGACTGACGGCGGGCTATGCCGCGCGCCCCGTTCGGGTGGCCTTGTGCGGCACGACGAATGCAAGCCCAGCAACGCGAGGGCTGTGTTACCGACGTGATGAGACCCTCGAAAGGCCGCCATGAGTTCGACTCCGGGCGCTAGGGCTGCGCCGCAGAGGCGCTTGCGCGGGCCTCGGCAAGCCACTTCTGGAACGCCGGCTCGCCGCGCACGGCCGCAAAGTCCGGATCCGTGTCGATCATCTCGAAGCGCCGGAATCCCTTCGCGACCGCGCGGTCCAGCTCCTTAGGGCGCGCGGACCTGGCCCGTCCGCGCGTGCGGCGCACGCGAGGTTGTAGTAGACGTGCGGGTCATCCGGATCGTCTCGACCGCACGACAAGGCCAGGAGGCGTGGGGCAGCATCGTTCTTCGCGAGAAACCGCCCGGGCGCGTAGAAGGAGGTCTGCACGCGCAGGTTCGCAAGGATGCGTTCGGCGGAAAGACGCTCCTCAACCGATTCGGCGGAGGCGGCTTTCGTCTTGAGCGCGGGGATCCGGAGGTCCGCCGCGACGAGGCCGGCCGGCGGCAGGTTGGAGGCGGCCATGGCGCGGGAGAGCTTGCGCGACAGGTCGCGCAGCGTGGCGCGGTCACGTTCGTCGCGGCGCCGCGCCTCCTTGAGCTCCTTCCGGACCTGCGCGGAGCCGCCGAGTTCCGCCGCTGCCTCGGCCTTCCCGTGTCGGTCAGATCCCGGAAGTCGCGCGCGATCCATCCGTAGCGCACGAACGCGTCTCCCGGACGGCTTTCTGCCTCGAGCGCGCGGGCGCGGGCGAGGTCCTGGGCGTACAGCGCGGCGATCGCTTCCGCGTCGCGGGGCCGGAGCCGCTCCGCATCGCCTGGAGCTCCATCCACGCCAGCGCCTCTCGGGCGACCGTTGCCGGAGGCCAGTCGTGCCCACCGTCGAAAACCTCGATCCGGGAGCGCGCGCCGACCCGCGCCAGCTTCTCGTCGAGCTCGCGCATCTCGTAGTAGTTGAAGTCGCGGTTTCCAATCGCGCCGAAGTAGGCGAACGACGGGCTCTGCGGGATCGGCGCCGTGTCGTCGGGCCAGCCGGCGCCGCACCCGATGACCCCGGCGATCCGCAGCGGCGCGTAACCCGCGAGGCCGACGCTCGCGCGCCCGCCCAGAAGCCCGTCAGCGACACGCGGCGGTCGTCGATCGCCAGACGCGCGTGAGTGTCCTTCCATATGGCCTTGACGGCGGGGGTGTTGGGGTCGTCCTCGGTGTCGCTGCGCGTGTTGTACGAGGACACGAGGATCCAGCCGTGCTCTTCGGCGGCTTCGCGGAAGCGTTCGATCGGCACGAGGGCGCGGCCGCGAGCGTCCAGCATGTAGAGGATCGGAGCGGGACGGGAGGGATCGTACGCGGACGGCAGGTACAGCGCATAGCTCTGGTCCGGGGACTCCCCGCAGACGATCTTCTCGGTGACCCGTCCCCGCGGCGGCTCCTCCGGAGCGTTTGCAAGGGCCAGCGCCACGGCGGCCGCCGCGCCGTATGCCGCGAGGCCGGCCAGAGCTACCCTCCGACGGCCGCGAGGCGGCCGACGAGGTCCACGACGCGGTTGGAGTAGCCCCACTCGTTGTCGTACCAGGCGATCACCTTGAGTAGCCGTCGCCCGTCGCTTGGTGGAGAGGGCGTCGAAGATCGACGAGTGCGGGTTGCCGATGATGTCGGAGGAGACCAGCGGCACCTCGCTGTACTCGACGATGCCTGGCGAGCGGACCCTCCGCCGCCTGCGCGCACGGCGGCGTTGACCTCCTCGGCGAGGCCGGCTGTCGCGCAGCCGGCAGACCAGGTCCACGATCGAGCCGTCGGGCACCGGCACGCGCATGGCGATGCCGTCGAGCTTGCCCTTGAGCTGCGGCAGCACCTTGCCCACCGCCCGCGCGGCGCCGGTGGTGGTGGGAATGATGTTCTCGGCGGCGGCGCGGCTGCGGCGCAGGTCCTTGTGCGGCACGTCGGCCAGGCGCTGGTCGTTGGTATAGGCGTGCACCGTCGTGATGAACCCTTCCTCGATGCCGAAGGACTCGTCGAGGATCTTGGCGATCGGCGCCAGGCAGTTGGTGGTGCAGGAGGCGTTGGAGACCAGCGGTGCTCGGGCCGGAGCGTGTCGTCGTTGACGCCGACCACGATCATGGCGTCGATCTCGTCCTTGGCCGGGACGGTGAGGATCGACCTTCTTGGCGCCGGCCTCCAGATGCTTCGCGAGCGCCTCGCGCGCGTGCAGCACGCCGGTCGCCTCGACCACGATGTCCACCCCGAGCTCGCCCCAGGGGATCTTCGCCGGCTCCTTCTCGGCGGTCATCGCGATGCGTCTTGCCGCGACGTTCATGGAGTCCCCGTCGGCCGGACCTCCTCCGGGAAGACGCGCATCACGGTGTCGTACTTGAGGAGGTAGGCGAGCTGCTCGTTGTCGAAGAGGTCGTTGATCACCACCACCTCCATGTCGTCGCGCTCGGACAGGATGCGGAAGACGCTGCGGCCGATCCGGCCGAAGCCGTTGATGCCGACGCGACGTGTCACGCCGGCCCTCCTCTCGATCGAGCCGCGCGAAGCGCTGGATCAGGTCCACCGCGCGGTGCGCGTAGCCCCAGCCGTTGTCGAACCAGGTCAGCGTCTTGGAGACCTGTTCCCGCCGAGGACCATGGTGGCCAGCGCGTCGAAGGTGCCGGAGTAGCGGGCTGCGGACGATGTCCGAGGACACGATCGGCTCGGTCCTCGTACTCGAGGATGCCCTGGAAGCGGGTGGCTCGCCGCCGCGGGCGCGACCACCTCGTTGATCGGCCTCCGCGTCACCGGCCGCTCGTGCCAGCAGACCAGGTCCACGACCGAGCCGTTGGGCACCGGCACGTTCATCGCGTAGGCCGTGACAGCTTGCCCGTCAGCTCGGGCAGCAGCCTCGATGCAGCATCTCGGCGGGGCGCTGGCTCCTGCGGGATGATGTTCTCCGCCGCCGCCCGCCCGCGGCGCTTGTCCTCGGCCGGCACGTCGGCCAGCCGGTGCTGGTTCGTGTAGGCGTGGACCGAGGTCAGGAAGGCTCGCTCGATGCCGAAGGCCTCGTGGAGGATCTTCAGGACCGGCGCGGCGGCGTGGCGGTGCACGAGGCGTTGGACACGATCCGGTGCTCGGGCTGGAGCAGGTCGTCGTTGACGCCCATCACGACGGTGATGTCGGGCGGTCGCGCGGCGGCGCGGAGAGGATCACGCGCTTGGCCCCCATGTCCAGGTGGCCCTCGAGCTCGGCGCGGTGCGGCTCGCGCGGTCGCCTCGATGACCATGTCCACCCCCAGTCGCCCCATCGACGTCCCCCGGCTCCTTCGCCGGAAGCAGCGGATCTGGCGGCCCCCGGCGTAAGGGCGCCGTCTCGACGGAGACCTCCTCCGGGAAACGGCCGAGGATGGTGTCGAACTTCAGCAGGTACTCGAGCGCCTCCGGCTCGGCGACGTCGCCGATGGCGACGATCCGATGTCGTCTCGCGTAGAGGATGCGGAAGAGGTTGCGGCCGATGCGGCCGAAGCCCATGATCCCGACGGTCGTCACGGGATCTTCCTACCACACCACGGAAAACCCGAAGAGAGACGCGGGACAGGCCGGGGATAGTTTGAGGGCGGAAGGGGAGTTTGGAAGATGAGCATCGCCTTGTGGACTTTTGTCTCAGTCCTCCTCGCCGCCCCGGCGCCTGCTCCAATCCGCGCGACCCCGCTGCGATGAAGGCGGAGCTGATGCGGGTGGACGAAGAGTTCTCGGCGGCGGCGCAGAAGCTCGGAGTCGGTGAGGCCTTCCTTCGGTACGCGGCCGCCGACGCCGTGATGCTGCCGGAGAACAAGAACGCGGTGAAAGGGCTCGACGGGATCCGCCGGCAGTTCGCCGGTTTTCCCGCGGGGGCCACGCTGGAGTGGAAGCCGTTTCACGCCGACGTCGCCGCGTCGGGGGATTTCGGCTACGCGCTCGGAACCTTCAAGCTGCGCGGTCGGGGGACGGACGGTCAGCCGTCCGTTCGCTACGGAAAATACTGTTCCGTCTGGAAGCGGCAGGCGGACGGAAGCTGGAAGTGGGTCGTGACGTCGGCACCCAGAGCCCGGCGCCGAAGTAACGGAGGGGCCCCTCACCCCTGTCCCGCCGGGAGAAGGGAACCCTTAGAATCCTCCTCGCCCCCCGAAGGGGGGAAGAAAGGGTAGAGGGGTGAGGAGGTTCCCACATACGGCCGCCTCTCACCTAACGCACCGGCACAAACCAGCTCTCCTTCGTGCAGGGAGGCGTCCTCCGGCACCGCGTTCCAGCGGATCGGCTCGGAGAGCGGCGGCTCGCCCTCCGACAGGGGCGTCCCCGCCTTCTCGCTGCCGGTGCAGGACGATGCCGCCCTCGACGACCGCGCACGGGCGCTCGGGCAGGTCCAGCACCAGGGCGGGCTCGCCGTTTCCCGAATAGACCTTCCAGTCTCCGAAGGGGAGCCCGTGATCGAGAAAACGGCCTTGCGCCGAGGCCCAGGGTCCGGCGCCGGACGGAAGCGGCAGGACCACGCGGCGAGAGTCGAGTCGATGGTCCAGACGTCCGCCGCAGTCGCCGCCGGTGCCCCAGGAGCGCGCGAAGACCTGCCATGTCTCCTGCTCGGGGGTCGCCTGAGGTCTGGACTGCGACCGCGTAGACCGGGTGGAGCTCGGTGTGCTCGTCGTGCGCGTTGTCCACTCCGAGAAGTCCGATCACCGAGCCGGGCCGGCGCGCGAGCGCGGGAAAGGGGCCGGTTTCGCCGGGGTACCGGCGCAGGTTTCCGAGCAGCGATGCGTACGGCCGGTGCAGCTCACGTCCCGGAACGGGAACCGCCGCCACCACGGCGTGCGAAACCAGCGGACCGTTCTCGGCCGTCGAGAACTCGAGACCGATCAGCCCGTGGTACTTGGTTCCGGCCGGCTGCGCGATGACGGGCCCTCCGCCGTCCGGCTCCAGAAAAAAACTCCGCGTCGCCGTCGCGCGCGATGTTTACGCCACACCGGACGGTCGAGATCTTCCCGGTATACGTGGCCGGCCCGTAATTCATGTGGCCCAACAGGCCTCGCCCGCGGCGACGACCGGGTCCCTCCGGACAGGGCTCCCAGCGCGGGAGAGCAGCCGCCCCAGTCGAGCGCCGGCCTCTGGAGTGTGCAGCGCGCCGACCGCATGCCCGGAATCCAGACCCTTCCGTCCGGCCGGCGCTCCAGGCGGAGCCCGTCGCACGAGCGGCAGAGATCGCGCGGCCCGCCTCCCGCCCAGATCGGATTGAGCGGAAGCCGGTTGCGGTCGTAGCGCGCGAAGCCAGAGTGTCAGCGTGCCGGCCGCGGCCGCCGTCCGGGGTCGAGCCCGCGGTGACGCGGATGTCGAGGTGCGGCTGGCGGTTCGGTGTGTCGCACGGAAGGGGCGACGCCGTGGGAACCAGGGATTCGAGCAGGTCGTGCCAGAAACGAACCCAGTCGATCCAGATTTCCGCCGCGCCCGGGTACGCGAGATGGGTCGGGACGACGAGGTCGCGACGGATGAGATCGGCGATCGGGACGAAGCTCAGTGTCAGGCCGGGGATGAAGAGCAGGCCCTGCTCCGCGTCGCGGTCGGGCTGCAGCAGAGGCACGAGCGTCCCGTCGGGAGCGTGAAAGCAGCCGCCGGCTTCGATGCGGAGTCGATCGCCGGGGCGGATCGTCAGGCCGAGCGGCCGTCGCGCGCGCTCGGGTCAGAAAATGGTAGGACTGGGCGAGAGCTGAGGCGGCGCATCCCAGGAGAACAGCGGCGGCGAAAAGAGCGATGCGTCGCCGGGGCCTCATCGCGGCGACTCTAACCTGCCGAGCGGTTAGACTGCGCGGCATGAAAAAATCCCGCTTCGGATCGGCCGCCGCGCTTCTGCTTCTCGCCGCCGCCGCCGCGCGCCGCCGCCGACAAGCCCCGCGCCCGCGCCCTCGGCATCCCGTTCGACGGCACGCCGGGCCCGCAGAACGCGATCACCGACGTCGCCGGCGTCGAGGTCGGGCACACGACGCTGATCTGCGGCGACGGGCCGCTGACAGTCGGGCAGGGCCGGTGCGCACCGGCGTCACGGCCATCCTGCCGCGCGGCAAGCGACGTCGACCGACCCGGTCGTTCGCCGGCTGGTTCTCGCTCAACGGCAACGGCGAGATGACCGGCACGACCTGGATCGAGGAGTCCGGCTTCCTCGAAGGTCCGGTGCTGATCACCAACACCCACAGCGTCGGCGTCGTGCGCGACGCGGTGATCGAGTGGCGCGTCAAGCGGCGGGCCGCCGCGACGCCGAGCGGCTACTGGTGGTCGCTGCCGGTCGTCGCCGAGACCTGGGACGGCTAGCTGAACGACATCAACGGCTTTCACGTCAAGCCGAGCGCACGTCGTCGAGGCGCTCGACGGCGCGCGAGCGGGCGCGGTCGCCGAGGGCAACGTCGGCGGCGGCACCGGCATGGTCTGCTACGGGTTCAAGGGCGGCATCGGCACGGCTTCGCGGGTGGTCTCGGACGGCAGCGGGCGGCTACACCGTCGGCGTGCTCGTGCAGGCCAACTTCGGCCGCGCGCACCAGCTGCGTGATCGCCGGCGTCCCGGTGGGCCGGGAGATTCCGACGGGCCCGGCGGCCAACGCGGCGACGCCGAGGCGCGCGGCTCGATCATCATCGTCGTCGCCACCGACGCCCCGCTCCTGCCGCACCAGCTCAAGCGCCTGGCGCGGCGCGCGACGCTCGGCCTGGCGCGCACCGGCAGCATGCCGGGCAACGGCTCGGGCGACATCTTCCTCGCCTTCTCGACCGCCAATCCGCGACGCGGCCGCAGCGGCGACGGCCGGCGACGGTGCACGATGCTGCCCAACGGCGCAATGGACCCGCTCTTCGACGCCACCGTGCAGGCCACCGAGGAGGCGATCGTCAACGCGCTGGTCGCGGCCGAGACGATGACCGGAGCCAGCGGCATCACCGTCCGAGCGCTGCCGCACGATGAGCTTCGCCGGGCGCTCGAGAAGCACAACCGCCTGGCAAAGTGACGGCGGCCCCGCCGCGTTCCGCGGCGGCTCCCGCCGTCATCCCGAGGAGCAGAGCCGTCCACCGAAGGGCGACCCGCAGCAGTAGGCAACGCCGGCCGAAGGCCGGCGTTCGCCGACGAGGGGTCCCGGACTCGAAAAGCGATGATGGCAATCAAGTCCGGACTGCATCGCTGCGCTCAGGACGACGGCCTAGTTCAACTCCGGTAATGCGACGGCCGAGGGCTCCGGCAAGACGACTCCCTGCTTGACGCGCATCGAGATCTTCGTCGTCGCCGAAAAGTCCGCCAGGGGATCGGCGCCGAGGACCAGGAAGCTCGCTTCGAAACCCTCGGCCAGCCTGCCGATCTTCCGGTTCGGAAATATCGCCCGCGGGGTCGTCTCGCTCCACATCCTCAGCAGCTCGGCGTTCGAGAAGAGACCGAGCTTCGACAGCAGCATCGCCTCGGCGGCGGGGGTCTGGCGAAACTGGTCGCTCCCGACCAGGATCGGAACACCGGCCCTCCGGAGCGCGCCGACGTTCGGGCGGATCACGTCGTCCAGCAGCTTCCCGGCTGCGGCGGGGTCCGACTCCATCTGCTCTCCGAGCCAGGAGAGCGTCGTCGTCACGGTGACTCCCCGCTGCGCCGCGAGCGCGGCGTCGGTGTCCGAGATTCGAAACGCGGCAGCTCCGAGCTTCGGGTCCCAGCCCGTGCCGGGCATGTGGGCGACGTCGTCGACGCCCCTGGCGACCGCGTTGTGGAAGTCGGCGGCGGTATAGACGTGGGCCGAGACCCGCAGCCCGGCGGCGTGCGCGCGCCCGGCGATCTCGCCGACGAGCGCGGGGTCGATGCCGCGCTGGAACTGGTACTGCGGATCGTCCCGGCGCTTCGCGAACTCCTCGGAGTAGAGGAGGAAAACCTTCACGAAGTCCGGATGTCCGGCGAGGAATCCCGGCCAGCGCCTTTCGATCTCGGCCGCCGTCCCGACCTCGTGCACGACGTTGCCGTCGAGGTCCTTCTCAGTCCAGCCGGCGGGGAACGACCCGAACTTCAGGAACTGCATCGCGATCTGCATGGGGTGTCCACCCGGACCGGTCCAGCCCTCGTTGGCGCTCACGAAGTCGACCGTGCCCGGGCGATTGAGCGCGGCATCGAGGCGAGCGCGCAGGACGGAGGCGTTGGCCTGGTCCTTGAGGTAGAAGACGCCGTCGCGCAGATACATCGCGTTGTACGCGTCGGTGCCTTCGGGCTCCAGCCAGTGGTTGTGCCCCTCCGCGAAGGGAGGCACGACATGTCGTCCGGCGAGATCGACGAGCGGACCGACCCCCGCGGGGCGTTCGAGAGCGAAGCGGCCGTCCACGACGTACATCGTGCGCGGGACGAAGCGCTGGCCGTCGAACCAGAGTCCGTTCCGGTACTCGGTTGCGGCGGGCACCGCCGGAGCCGGCCTGCCGGCCGCACATCCCAGCATGAGCGCGAGGCCGAAGCCCGCCAGTATCCCGGGAAGTCGGAGGGAGATCGCGGAATGCGTCATGGCCGAAGACCTCGGAGAAAGCGGTCGAGCGACCGGCGGTAGAGCCCCGTGAACGAGCGGGGTGCCTCCCCGAATCGGCCGACCTGGTAAAGCGAGACCAGCCCGTGGGCGTGCGCCCACAGGTCGAGTGCAATCTCGAGGGACCCGCTCCGCCGGATCTCGCCTTCGGCCTGTCCCCGCTCGACGGCGTGGCGCAGCTCGTCGAACACGGACGAGCGATGCGCCGAGAAGTCTGCGGGGAACCGGCGCAGGCGAGGACGCCGCGTGGCAAACATCAAATGAAAGAGCTCCGGCTGTCGGAAGGCGAACTCACGGTAACGGTCCAGGATCTGAAGGACACGGCGGCGGGGGTCGCGCGACACGGGCTTTCGCAGGAGCCGTGAGGCGAAGAGATGAAAGCCGCGCTCCGAGACCGCCTCGACCAGGGCATCCTTGCCGTCGAAGTGGCGGTAGAGGGCGGTGGCCGTGACACCGATCCGGTCCGCGACGTTTCGCATGGACAGTCCGGACAGCCCCTCGGCGATGTAGATGCGGTAGGCGGCATCGGCGATGGCATCGGGTGTCGGCATCGGTCTCCTGAGTTAACAGCGTTAACTTGGGATTGTCAACTGCGGGAGGTCGGAATCCCCCTCACCCCCACCCTCTCCCCCTTCGGGGGGCGAGGGAGGTCTCAAGGGTTCCCTCTCCCGGCGGACAGCCGGCCACCGAAGGCAAACCCCCGGCAGTAGGCAACGCCCCGCGAAGCGCGGGCGTTATCGGGACAGGGTGTGGGGAGCTCCGACCGTGCTAGGGCGACGCGAGGGAGGCCAGAAACCGCTCCCACTCCCGCCAGTACGCCTCCCCGCCGGTGACGTACGTGTCGTTGTGGCCGGCTCGGGGGATGACGTAGAGCGACTTCGGCTCCTTCGCCAGCTCGAAGAGCCGCAAGCCGTGCTCGGAAGGCACGATCTCATCTCGCTCCGCCACCAGAAACAGCTTGGGCGACGCGATGCCCGCGATCTTCGCCGCGTTGTCGTAACGGCTCCGCAGCAGAAATGTCGGCACGAACGGGTAATGCTCCTTCGCCATGGCGGCGAGCGACAGGAACGGCGTCTCGAGCACGACGGCTCCGGAGGGCCGGTCGACAGCGAGCTGGATCGCGACGGCGGAGCCGAGCGACTCGCCGAAGAGGACGACGTTCTCGGGGCGAAAGCCACGGGCGATCGCGGCCCCGTGGATCGCGCGGGCGTCCCGAGAGAGGCCTTCCTCGGAAGGGGAGCCCTGCGATTGCCCGTAACCCCGGTAGTCCACCAGGAAGACGTCGAGCCCCAGGCGCTCGCAGAGAATCCGCGCCCGGTCCAGCCGGTCGCCGACGTTCCCGGCGTTGCCGTGGAAGAACAGCAGCGCCCGGTCGCCGCGGCCGCGGATCCACCAGCCGCGGAGCTCGATGCCGTCTTCGGCCGCGACCGTGAGCTCCTTCGGCCGCCAGTCCGAAGTTCGCCGGAGTCGCCGCGAGCTCGCGAGTCGGAAAGTAGAGGAAGCGATCTTCCATGCCGCTCCAGAATGCCAGCAGTCCCGCGCCGGCGCCGACGGCCAGGAGCGCCCATCGCCATCCCCGTGCCATCGCGCCATATACTCTCCCGCTCGGCGGGTCTTCTTCCAGCCCCCGACCCTTGAAGGAGGTCACCCATGAAACGACGCACGACGGTCCTCGCGGCCCTGGGTTGCGCCCTCGCGACGTTCACCCTGGCCCAGGTCCCGACGACGACCAGCACCGACATGCCGCAGCGCCCGCCGGCCTACCCGGCCGCGACCGGCGTCCCGACGGCGGGGCTCCGCGCCGAGTACATCGCCGAGGTCGACAGCGTCGGCAAGAAGATCGTGGAGCTGGCCGAGGCGATCCCGGCCGACAAGTACGGTTGGCGACCGGCCGAGGGCGTGCGCTCGGTCGGCGAAGTCTTCATGCACATCGTGGCCGGCATGTCCGCGATCCCGGCGTTCGTCGGAGGCAAGCGGCTGGAGGGCATCACTCGCGATTCCGAGAAGACGATCACGGACAAGGCGAAGATCGTCGAGCTCCTCAAGAAGGGCCTGGAAAATGCAAAGGAAACCGGCCGGATCGTCACCGACGCGGACCTCGACAAGAAGGTCAAGGTCTTCGGGGGGCGCGAGATGACGGAGCGGCAGGTCCTGATGTTGATCGTGAACCAGCTCCACGAGCACCTGGGCCAGGCGATCGCCTATGCGCGCGTCAACGGAATCGCCCCGCCCTGGTCGCGATCGGAGTAGCCCGCCCGGGCCGCCGGCGGGCGGAGCGCCGAACGATCCCGGGCCGCGGGATCCCGAACTTCCCCGGCCCTTTTTCGTTCTCTCTATCGATGACCGAGATCCCGATCCAGGCGGAGGGGCTGCGCAAGGTGTACCGAACGCGGTTCTCCTCCCGACACATCACCGCTCTGGACGGCGTCTCCCTGCGGGTCGAGCCGGGCCAAGTCTTTGGCCTGCTTGGGCCAAACGGGGCCGGGAAGACGACGACGGTGAAAATTCTGCTCGGTTTGACCCGTCCCACGGAGGGTCGGGCGGCCCTCTTCGGCCTGCCCGCCTCGAAGCCGGAAAGCCGCCGTCGAGTCGGCTACCTGCCGGAAGGTCACCGGTTTCCCGGGCTATCTGACCGCCCGGCAGACCCTGAATGTCTTCGGCCGCATGTCGGGCATGGACTCGGCGGCTCTTGAAAAAGCGGGGTCCGGAGCTTCTCGAGCGCGTGCGGCTCTCGGCCTGGGCCGACGTGCGCGTGAAGAAGTTCTCCAAGGGCATGACGCAGCGGCTGGGGCTGGCGTCGGCCCTCATCCACGACCCCGACGTCCTGCTGCTCGACGAGCCGACCGACGGAGTCGACCCGGTCGGCCGCCGCGAGATTCGCGACCTGCTCCAGGAAGAGGCGGCGCGCGGCAAGGCGATCCTCCTGAACTCCCATCTGCTCTCCGAGATCGAGCGCACCTGCGACCGCGTCGCGGTTCTCCGTTCCGGGAAGGTCGTGGCGGAGGGACGCATCGAGGACCTGACCGCCTCGGGCTTCCGCTACCGGCTGGTCGCGACCGGAGTCGACGACGCCTTGCTCGCGGCTTTTCGCGAGACCGGAGCCACCGTGGACCGCGTCAACGGCCACATGGATCTGACGGCGCGCGATATCGACCACCTGAACGCGCTGGTGGACCGTCTGCGCCAGACAGGCGGCAAGATCCAGGAGCTCACGCCCGTGCGCTCGAGCCTCGAGGACGTGTTCGTCGGCCTGGTGCGCGAGGGTGAGCCGGGCAGCGAGGGGGTCTCATGAGGGCCTTCGCCGCCAGCGTCCAGGAAGTCTTTCGCGAGGCCGCCGCGCGCTGGACGCTGATCGCTTACTTCACGCTCTCGTCGCTCTTCATCCTGATCTTTGCCGCGGCGGTCAACCTCGACATCGTCGACGGCGCTCTGGCGGGAGTCAAGCTGTTCGGCCAGTCGGTCGACGTGGGCGGGAATCCGGTCGAGATCGACAAGATCGTCCTGGGCTTCGAGTCCGGTTTCTCGGGCTTCCTGTATCTCGTCGGGACCTTCCTGGCCCTCTTCGCGACGGCGCACCTGGTGCCCCGGCTCCAGGAAAAGGGCACGATCGACCTGTACCTCTCTCGCCCGATCGGCCGCGTGAAGCTCCTGCTCTCCCGCTACGCCGGCGGCCTGTTGCTCGCGGCGGCGAACCTGGCGTACCTCATCGGAACCATGTGGCTGATCATCGTCTGGAAGACGCACGTCCTCCATCCGCGCTTCCTGCTGGCGGGCGCCGTCATCCTCTTCGCGATCGCGGTACTGATGGCCTTCGCGTTCCTGGTCGGCGTCGTCACGTCGTCGACGGGCGTGTCGCTGATGGGGACCTACGCGATCTTCTTCTTCGCCGCCATCCTCGTCGCCCACGACAAGTTCTCGGCCGCCGTCTCGACGGAGACCGCCGCCCGAGTGATCGACGGGCTGTACTGGATCCTGCCCAAGACGGCCGAGCTCGGCCAGGCCACGGTCGCCCTCGTGGCCGGCGCCGAGGCCCCCGGACGTCTGGCCGACATCAATCACCTCGCCGTCTTCGGCTCGACGGCGCTCTTCGGAGTCGCCGCTCTCTCTCTGGCTTCCTGGCTCTTTTCGAGAAAGGACTTCTGACATGAACCGCTTCCGGATGCCCCTGCGCTTCGCTCTCGCCGGCCTCCTCGCCGCCGTCTCCGCCGCGGACCTCCTCGCCGTGCGGCGCACGGAGGACCCGCTCGCCCTGGTTCCGGCCAACGCCGCCACGGTGGGCGTCATCCGCTGGAACGAGCTGCGCAACAGTCCCCTCGGTCCCCGGGTCTTCGCCGCGCTGGACGAGGTCTCGACCGACGGCGACGCCGCCCGGTTTCTCCGGGAGACGGGTCTCACGCCGCAGGAGGACATCGACACGATCGTCGTGGCCATGTCGCCGGGCGCCCGGACGGGCGAGCCCGAGGACGGCCTGGTGATCTTCGAAGGCCGCTTCGACGTGGACAAGCTGGGACCGCGCTCGCGGCGCGCGGCGCGACGCCTCGGACCTCGGACGCGGGAGACGCCTACTACCGGGTGGCGAACCACGGCGGGGAGTCGGAGGGAGCGGTGGCGCTGGTCAACCGCGGCTTGATCGTCGCGGGCAGCGAGCGGTCCGTGCTCGCCGCTCTGGCGCGCAAGGAGAACGGCGGAGCCGGCGGCCTGACGTCCGGCGCCGGGCTCGGCCGCAACCTCGGTCGCATCGACTCGCGGGCGTCCGCCTGGGCGCTCGTCGACATGTCGAAGTTCCCTGCGATGCACCGCGATGACGCGGGCGGCTCGGACGCCTCCGGGGAGCCCTCGCGGGCGATCGTGGGCGCGATGAAGTCCGTCTCGCTCATCGCCCTCCAGGCGACGGTCCGGGGCGACGCCATCGAGCTGGCCGCCACGGGGGTCACCGGCGACTCCGAGAACCGCGACCTCCTGGAAGACTCGCTGCGGGGGTGCTCGCGATGTGGCGCCTGGCCGTGCAGGAAAAGTCGCCGGAGCTGGTGTCGGTCATCCGCCGCTTCCGGATCGACAACGACGGCGACGCCGTCTCGATCGGGCACGCTTCCGGCGAGCTTCCTGAGCTCGCTCGGAGGCCATCCGGCGGCGAGGTAACTAGGGCGCAGCCCGAAACAGCCGCCCATCGAAGGCAAACCCCCGGCCTGCGGAGCACGGCGTTCATCCCGGACTTGAACGCGGGGACGGGTAGGCGATCCGGGATCCCTCGTCGCTGCGCTCCTCGGGATGACGGTACCGGGGCCCCCCCGAGGCTTCTTCTACGGCTTCTTCGTCGGAGCCGCCGGCTTCGCGGCCGGCGGCTTCGCCGCGGCGCCTCCGGGCGTGGTGGCCGCCGCGGCTTTCTGCTTCTTCTCCAGTTCCTCGCCGCGCGCCTTCATCAGAGTCTGCAGCTCCTCGGAGTGCGCCTGACCCAGCTGCGCCCCGATCATCGCGCTGCGCTGCGTCAGCTCGGGCAGTTTGTCGAGGGTCTTCTTCCCGGCCGGCGTCCTGTAGAAGGCGGACATCGCCTTGAGCTCCTCCTCGGTGAAGTTGGCCGCGTACAGCTTCGTCAGCTCCGGGGCCATGGCCTGCCAGGTCATGTACTTCTTGAGCCAGTTCACCATCACGTCCCGGAACGGTTCGAGCCCGGGGTTGCGGCTGACCTCCGACGCGATCATCGCGTCGGGCATGTTCTGGACCTCCGCCCTGGAGGTCGATGGCCTTGAAGAGGTCCTGGACGGCGGCCGCGTGGGACGCCGGCAGCGGAGTTGCGGCGGGCGCCGGCTTGGGCTTTGGCGCCGCGGTGGCCGCGGGCTTCTGAGCGGATGCGGGCGAAGCCAGAACGAACAGGAACAAAGCCGGCGCGAGGCCGGCAAGACATCGGCGGATCATCGTATTCCTCCCGGAAGCGTGAGGACTCGTCCCGCCAAGAAGGCTTCCGGGCCGCCGGACGGAGACATCCCGTTCCCGTCCCGTAGGATACGACGGGCCCCGGGTCGAGGCCGAAAGAAAAGACGGCCGCGGAGAAAACCCCGCCGCCACTCTTCCGTATCTTCATCGATCCACATGAGGAGGGATTTTTCATGAGGCGTTTTTCGCTCCTGGCATCGCTTCTGGTCGTTTGCGCGTCGGCGGCCGCGGCCGCTCCGGCGGCCCACCGCCCCGCCGAAGCTCGAGTTCGAAAAGTACACGCTTCCCAACGGCCTGCAGGTCATCCTGCACGTCGATCGGAAGCTGCCCATGGTCAACGTCAACCAGTGGTACCACGTCGGCTCGAAGAACGAGCGGACGGGGCGCACCGGCTTCGCCCATCTCTTCGAGCACATGATGTTCCAGGGCTCCGGCAACGCGAAGGAGGACTACTTCACGTACGTCGAGACCCTCGGCGCGAACCTGCAGGAGGGCGGCGTCAACGGCACGACCAACCAGGACCGCACGAACTACTTCGCGACGGTGCCCTCTTCCAACCTGGAGACCCTCCTCTGGCTCGAGTCGGACCGCCTGGCGACTCTGCCCGCGGCGATGACCAAGGAGAAGCTCGACAACCAGCGGGACGTCGTCAAGAACGAGCGCCGCCAGGGGCTCGAGAACACGCCCTACGGGCGCTGGTTCAAGCTCGTCCTCGAGAACCTCCACCCCGCCGGCCATCCCTACTCGTGGACCGTCATCGGAAGCCACGAAGACCTGACGGCCGCTTCGCTCGAGGACGTGACCGACTTCTTCAAGACCTACTACACGCCGAACAACCTCTCGCTCGTGATCGCCGGCGACTTCGATCCGGCGGAAGCCAAGCGCCTGGTCGAGAAGTACTTCGGCGGAATCCCGGCCGGGCCCGCGCTGGACCGGCCGACGCTCTGGATCCCGACGCTCGACGGGCGAGAAGATCGTCGAGGCGGCGGACCGGGTGCCGCAGGACCGCGTCTACATGGCGTGGCCGTCGCCGCCCGGCTTCGCTCCGGGGGATGCCGAGCTCGACCTGACCTCCCTGATCCTGTCGGACGGCCTCTCCTCGCGGTTGAACAAGGCGCTCGTCTACGACCGGCAGCTCTGCACCGCGGTCCAGGCGTTCCAGGCGTCGAGCGAGATCTCGAGCTGGTTCGCGGTCATCGCGACCGCGCGCCCCGGCGTCTCCGTCGAGCAGATCGAAAAGGTCGTGACCGAGGAGATCGACCGTCTCGCGAAGACGGGACCGACTCCCGCCGAGCTGTCGCGGGCCAAGACGAAGCAGGAGTTCGCCTTCGTGACCGCGCTGGAGGGGATCGGCGGATTCGGGGGCAAGGCCGACCGGCTGAACCAGTACAACGTGCTCCTCGGGGATCCCGGCAAGCTCGACTGGGACATGGCCCGGTACCGCAACGCGACGCCCGAGTCGGTCAGGCAGGCGGTCGCGAAGTGGCTCGACACCGACGAACCGGCTGCTCGTCCGCTTCCGCGTCGAGAAGTCGGGCCGCGCCACGGAGACGGCCCTCGACCGCTCGAAGGAGCCGGCGACCGGCGCGGACCGGCCCTTCCAGGCGCCGAAAGTCGAGACGGCGAAGCTCGACAACGGCCTCGAGCTCTTCGTCGTCGAGCGCCGCGATCTGCCGAAAGTCGCCGTGACGTTCGTGACGCGGGCCGGCGCCGAGGCGGACCCGTCCGGGAAGGCCGGCGTGGCGCACCTGACGACGACGCAGATCGACATGGGAACGAAGACGCGGCGCGCCCTCGAGATCGAAGACGCCCTCGGCGACCTCGGCGTGACGCTGGCGGGCTCGGCCGCGCGCGAGAGCGCCCGCGTGTCCTTCGAGACGCTGAAGCGCAACCTGGATCCGGCGATGGCCATCGTGTCGGACGTCGTGCGCAACCCGACGCTACCCGGCCTCGGAGTTCGACCGGGAGAAGAAGCGTCACCTCGACGCTCTCGCGCAGCAGGAGAAGAACGCCAACGCCGTCGGCGCCCGCGTGCGCTCGATGCTGGCCTTCGGCCCGGACCACCCCTACGGGCAGCCGGCCCAGGGGCTGCCCTCGACGGTCGAGGGCATCACGCGGGAAGACCTCGCCAGGTTCCACGACACGAACTGGAAGCCCGGCTCCTCGGCGCTCGTCGTCTCGGGCGACGTCACGCTGGCCGAGGCGAGCGCTCGTCGCCAGGAAATACTTCGGGTCGTGGACGGGAGGCGCGGCGCCCGTCGTGGCGATCCCGGCGCCGGCCCCGGCGGCCGCCGGGAAGGTGTACGTCGTCGACCGGCAGGACGCGGCGCAGACCTTCGTCTCGCAGTTCCTCCCGGCGCCCAAGCGCCAGACGCCCGACTACTACGCACTGACGCTGGCCGACACGGTCTACGGCGGGGGAGGGTTCGGCACGCGGCTGAACCTCAACCTCCGCGAGGACAAGGGCTACTCCTACGGAGTCTTCTCGGCGCTCGCGCTGTATGGCGACGCGGGGATCTGGTACTCCTCCGGAGGCGTCCAGACCAACAAGACCAGGGAGTCGGTCGTCGAGTTCGACAAGGAGCTCAAGGGCATGACGGGGCGGCCGATGAGCGAGGCCGAGTTCGCCGACACGAAGTCCCGCAAGGTCCGCGGCTACGCGCAGCAGTTCGAGGCGCTCGGACGGATCAACGAGCAGATCGCCGATCTCTGGGCGAGCTCGCTGCCGATGACCGAGCTTCAGAACGAGTACGACGAGACGGCGAAGGCGACGCTGGCGGACGCCAACGCGGCCGCGAAGAAGTGGGCGCAGCCCGCGAAGGCGTCCTTCGTGCTGGTGGGCGACTACTCGAAGATCGGGCCGGGCCTGAAGGACCTCTCGCTCGGCGAGATCGTGCTGCTCGACACCGAGGGGAAGCCGGTCAAACAGTGACGCGGCCGGGCGCGGGCGGCTCTCCGGAGGCGCCCCCCGCCCGAGCCGAGCGCAGCATCGCGACCGCGGTGTAGAGGACGACGGCGAAGACGAGCCACCGGAGCGCCGTCAGGGGCAGCGACTTCACGAAGTACGCCGCGACCAGGACCGCCGGAATGCCTCCGAGCGCGAGCCCGACGGCCGCCGGGAGGTTGTAGCTGCGCTTGGCGATGAAGCGCAGCCCGCCGATCGGCATGAGGAACGCGCAGGAGCCCATCATGATCGGGAAGGCGGCCCGCGGGTTCATCCCGAGGAGGGCGACGAGGATCATGCACGGGCGCGTAGAGGCCGATGCCGAGCGTCATCAGGGCGCCGAGCACGAAGTTCGCGGCGATGCCGACCCACAGGAGCGGGGAGGACAATCCGAGCGTCTCGCCGCCGGACGGGAAAAGACCGAGGTTCGTCATCGCGAAGAACGAGGCGGCCGCCAGCAGCGCCAGGCCCATTCCGACCTGGACGTTGCGTCTCGGCCATGAGGCCACGACGCCGGCGCCGAGCCAGGCGCCCGCGACCGAGGCGGCGATCATGCCGATCAGAGTCGTCATCTCGACCTCGACGATCGCGATGAAGATGTAGGCCTGCACGATCGTCGGCACGGCGTGGCCGACGTTGAGCGTGCCCGGGATCTGCTCGTCCGGCACCAGGCGCTTGAGCTTGAAGATGGACGTGGTCGGCGCGAAGGACCCGATGCCGAGCGTGTCGAAGAAGTTGGTCACGAAGCCGACCGCGAGCAGGAGGCCCGTCGGCCGTCCGGGGGCCGGGGCACGCCGGACCGAGAGGATCCAGGCCCCGAGGAAAACGAGCGCCACGGCGGCGAGGGCCGCGAAGAGGGCCAGTTTGGCGTCGGGCACGGCGGGGTGATCGTACCTTCGGGTTAGAGTTCCCCTCCATGAAAATCCGAAGGATCGCGGCCTACCGGAACGAGCTGCCGCTGCGCGAGGGCAGCTACAAGTGGTCCGGCGGCAAGTCGGTCGCCGTTTTCGACAGCACGCTCGTGCGCGTCGAGACCGACGCAGGTCTCATCGGCCACGGCGAGGTGTGCCCGCTGGGTCCGTTCTACCTGCCGGCGTATGCGGAGGGCGTGCGCGCCGGGCTCGCGGTCCTGGCGCCGCACCTGATCGGCGAGGACCCGCGGGAGCTCGAGAAGCTCAACCGGCGGATGGACGCCGCGCTGAAGGGCCACCCGTACGTCAAGTCCGGACATCGACATGGCGTGCTGGGACATCCTCGGCCAGGCGGCGCGGCCTGCCGGTGGCGACGCTGCTGGGCGGCCGGTACGGCGAGGACTTCGTCCTCTACCGCGCGATCTCGCAGGAGTCGCCCGAGGCGATGGCGCAGAAGGTCGCCGGCTACCGCGCCGAGGGGTACCGGCGGTTCCAGCTCAAGGTCGGCGGCGACCCGGACGTGGACGTCGCGCGCATCCGGGCGGTCGCGGTCCGTGCTCGACCCGGCGGACGTCTCGTCGCCGACGCCAACACCGGCTGGCTGCCGCACCAGGCGGTCCGGGTCGTCCGGGCGGTCCGCGACGTCGACGTCTACATCGAGCAGCCCTGCGCCGACCTACGAGGAGTGCCTGTCGGTCCGGCGCCAGACCGACCACCCGTTCGTCCTGGACGAGACGATCGACGGCATGGACGTCCTCCTGCGCGCGGCGGGCGACCTGCGCCATGGACGTCGTCAACATCAAGATCAGCAAGTTCGGCGGCCTGACGCAGGCCCGGCAGGCGCGCGACCTCTGCGTCTCGCTCGGCATCGCGATGACGCTCGAGGACAGCTGGGGCGGCGACGTGACGACGGCGGCCATCGCGCACCTGGCGCACTCGCACGCCGACCGAGCTTCTCTTCACCGCGACCGACTTCAACAGCTACGTCACCGTCTCCAACGCCGACGGGGCCCCGCAGCGCAGGAACGGCCGCATGGCCGCCTCCACGTCCCCGGGCCTCGGCGTGACCCCGCGCGCCGACCTGCTCCGCGCCCCCGCCGTCGACGTCTCTTAGGAAAAAGCCCCGGGGTCAGGTCTGGATTCTGTCCATCGGGGGTCAGGTTTGTCCGGACAAAGTCCAGACCTGACCCCAACCGGACAGACCTGACCCCAACTGGACAAAGGAGAGACCTGACCCCGGATCCGCACCTGATTTCAGGACGGGATTGCTCTCTAGGCTAGTATCAGCGGTTCATGTTCGTGCCCGCCCCCCTTCCCCCCGAGGTCCAGGACCTCATCGACCAGAAAAAGTTCGACGCGCTCGAAGCGCTGTGGACCGGCAAGATGGAGGAGAACGCCAGCGATCTGCCGTTCTTCTTCGGCGTGGCGGCGGCGGCCAAGAAGAAGGGCGCAGGCGCCGCGGCCGTGAAGTGGCTCCGTTTCCTCGCCGACTACCACGACGCCGCCGCGGGAGACGGCCGCATCCAGGTCCTCCTCGAGATCGCCCGCATGTCGCCGACCGACGCCGACGTCCGGGCGGAGCTGGCCGCGGCGCTCCGGTCCCGCTATGCCGGCCACCCCGTTCTCGCCGCCGTGCTGGCGCAGTTTTCGGTCGAGAAGGCGACGGACCCGCACGAGACCGCCGGCCGGATCTCCCGCTGGCTGCGCTTCCAGCCGGGCGAGATCTACTTCATGCCGGGCCGGGGGGCCGGACGGCTCGTCGAGATGAACCCCGCGCTCGACGTGATGCGCGTCGAAGTGGGAGGGGCCAGGGTGCCGCTCTCCCTGGTCTCCGCCGAGAAGAACCTGGCGCCCCTGCCGCCCGAGCACTTCCTCCGGAAGAAGGTCGAGGATCCGAAGGCCCTGTCCGGTCTCGCCGAGAAGGAGCCGGCGGAGACGGTCCGCTGGCTGCTCGCGAGCTTCGGCCGGCCGCTGACGGTCCAGGAGATCAAGGACCACCTCTCGGGCATCGTGACCGAGGACCGCTGGTCCGCGTTCTGGGCCGCCGCTCGGAAGCACCCTCAGATGCTGGTCTCGGGCAGCGCCAAGTCCGCGAAAGTGACCTGGAGCGAAAGCGCCGGCGCCGCGGAGCAGAGCGTGAGGAGCGCCTTCGAGAAGGCGACGCCGCAGGCGCGGATCGATCTTGCCCGCAAGCATGCGAAGCGCTCCAAGGACCTGGCGCGATGGATGGGCCAGGCTCTCGCGGCCGACGCGGTACGGGTCGCGGGGCGCGAGCCGGCCCTGGCCTGGGAGCTCTCGCAGGCGGCCGCGCGGTTCGTCCCGGGCGAGCCGGAGGCGTTTCCCGCCGTCGCGTTGCTCGCGTCGCCGGACCTGCGCCGGGTGGTCGGCGAGATCCGCGATCACCAGGCCCGCGAGAAGGCGCTCGAAGCGGTACGCGCCAGCAAGCCGGACTGGGCGGAGCTCTTCATCGAGCAGATCTCCCGGGAGGACGACGCCCGCGTCCTCACGATGCTCTTCTCGGCTCTCGGCGATCGCGCGGCGGACTTGTCCCGAAGGATCCTCCGCTCTCCCCGGTCGGCGCCGCGCGCGTTCGTCTGGCTGTGCGAGCGGATGCATGCGGAAGGGAAAGCCGAGCCGGCCTCGCTCTTCGTGACGCTGACGGACGCGATGCGGATGGACGAGTTTTCGGCGCTGAAGGCCCGCATGAAGGAGTTCTTCGAGCCGGGCGGCTTTGCCGTCGCGCTCGTTCGATCGGCCGGCTCCGAGGAGGAGGCGCGCGACTTCCTGCAGGCCCTGGACCGGGTGTTCGGCCTCGAGGAACACCGGCGGGCGACGGTGCGCGAGGCGCTGTTGATGAAGTTCCCGGAGCTGCGCGCGCCGGCGCGCGACTATCTGTACGCGACCGCCGAGTCGATCGAGACTCGCCGCCAGGAGCTGATGCATCTCAAGCAGGTCGAGCTGCCGGCCAACGCGCAGGCGATGAAAACGGCCAAGGAACACGGCGACCTGCGGGAGAACTTCGAGTACCACGCCGCCCGCCAGAAACACGAATACCTCTCGGCCCGGATCGCGTCGCTGTCCGACGAGCTCTCGCGCACCCGGGTGCTCGACCCCGGCAAGGTCGACGCGTCCGAGGTCCGGGTCGGAACGCGCGTGCGCATCCGCGACGGCGAGGGGATCGAGCGCGACGCGACGATCCTCGGGCCGTGGGACTCCAAGCCCGAGGAGGCGATCTACTCCTACGAGTCCGAGTTCGCGCAGAGGCTCCTGGGCTCCCGCCCGGGCGACCGCGTGAACCTGCAGGAGGGCCAGGTCGAGATCGTCGCCGTCGCTCCCTGGAGGTCCTGAGGCCGGGACGGGCCCGTCCGGCGCGTCAGGTTCGCGCCGCAGCCCCGAATCGCTTGCGCCGCCGGCCCGCCAGCACGCCATGGATGCCGAGAACGGGGCCGAAGAGGAAGTAGGCGAAACCGGCGAGGCCCGTCATGCGCTCCGGCAGGGTCAGCGCGAGGACGCGCCAGCGGAAGCCGTGCCCGACGCGCGACCCCCTTCTCCGCCAGGCGTTCGCGCAACGCGCGCGTCATCGCGACAACGCCAGCAGGCACGCCTCGGCGATGAAGAGGTCTTCGGCGCCGAGACCCGTGAAGTCGGCGACCGTGATCCCGGAGCTGTCGAAGGCCCGCGGCTGATCGCAGAAAGCCCCGATCTCGACGGCGCGGGGCTTTTCCGATAGGGCGTGCTGGAGCTCGCCGAGCTTCTCGCACTGGGCGAGGGAATCGACCAGGAGAAGCGACGCGCCGCGCAGGATCCCGGGATCGAGCTCCTGCTTTCCCGGGGAGTCGGATCCGACGGCGGAGACGTGGGTCCCGGCTCGAACGTCCCGCGCGGAAAGCAGCGGCGCGCGCGCCGCGGTCGCCGTCACGATCAGGCGGGCGCTCGCCGCGACCTCGGCCGGAGAGTCCGCCGCGACGACACGCACACCCGGAAGGCGGACCGCGATGTCGCGGGCGCAGGCGGCGGTTCGCTCCGGCGAGCGTCCCCAGACGAAGATCTCCGAAAGCTTCAGGACCTGGGCGTGAAGCTCGGCCTGGAGGCGGGCCTGGACGCCGCTGCCGAGGATGCCGAGCGAGGAATCGGCGCGTCCGAGCTCGCGGGCGACCAGCGCGGCCACCGCGGCGGTGCGCAGATCGGTCAGATAGCCGCCGTCGTCGAAGTACGCCTCCGTCTCCCCGGTGCGGGCGGAAACCAGCACGACCATCCCGTAGGGCCGCGTCGCGTAGGTGCCGGCGATCTTCAAAGCGAAGTGCGAGCCTCCCTTCCGGTAGCTCGACTTGACGTGGACCTCGCCGCCGCCTCCGCTGGCCAGGTCCAGGTGCATGGGCATCGGCGTGTCGCACTCTCCTCGCGATTGCGCCACGACCGCGGCCCGCATGGCATCGATCGCCGCCGCCGGGGGGATCGCCCTCCGGATCTCGTCCTGGCCGACGAGTCTCATGCGGCGAGGATTCTCCGAATGGTCGCGAGGGCCACGTTTCTCCCGGAGACGACCGCGACGGCGGGGGAGTCGAGACGGCCGGCTCTTCCGGTCAGGATCGCGGCGACCGTCACGGCCGACGAGGGCTCGATCAGGATACTGGTGCGCGTCGAGCATGAAGCGCACCGCGTCGAAGATCTCCTCTTCCGTCAGAAGAGCGACCCCGTCGATCCGCGTCTTCAGGACGTCGAAGCCCGTCTTTCCGATGCCCCCTTCCAGTCCGCCGGCCGTGGTCGGCACCGGGGGCAGCGTCAGGACCGCCTCGCCCCTCTCGAGCGACAGGGCGAGCGCAGGCGAATCGGCGTGCTGGCAACCCACGATCCGCGCGTCGGGCAGGGCTGTCTTCGCGTAGAAGGCGAACCCGCCCGCCAGGCCCGCGCCGCCGACCGGCAGAAGAAAAGTCCGGGCCGCCGGCGCGTCCTCGAGGACCTCCACGGCGAGAGTCCCCCCGTTGGCGGCCAGGATCAGAACGTCGTCGAACGCGGTCAGGTAGGGGCGCCCGGACCGCGCGGCCTCGGCCTTCGCGAGCCGCTCGCTCTCGTCGAAGCCCTCGAGCTCGGTCCGCACCACCTCGGCCCCGAGGGCCAGCATGGCGCGGTGCTTCGCCTCGTCGACGCTCTTCGGGACGTAGATCGTGGCCGGTATCCCGAGCTCCCGCGCGACGTACGCGATGGCCTTGCCGTGGTTGCCGGCCGAGCACGTGACGACTCCGCGAGCCCGCTCCGGCCTCCGGCAGGCGCGTCATCGTGAAGAAAGCGCCGCGGATCTTGAAGGAGCCGGTCAGCTGGAGCGACTCGAGCTTGAGGGAGACGGGCACGCCGGCGATCTCGGACAGCCGGGGCGAGGCCTCCATCGGAGTCCGCCGCACGCGCCCTTCCATCACCCGCCGCGCGTCCAGAACGAGGGGCATCGTGAGCGCGGTCACCGCGTCACTGTACCCCGAGGACGCGCGGCGATCTCGCGGCGCACGCGCTCGGCCAGCCCCGGGGCGTCGGCCTCCGTCAGGCCGGCGACCGAGACCGGCGGCAGGACCGTGACGCTGGCGCTGGTCGGCCTGAAAACGAGCGAGTGCTTCGGAAGCGTATTCTCGGTGCCGGCGACGGCCAGCGGCACGATGTCGACGCCGAGCTCGATCGCCAGGCGAAACGCGCCCTCGCGAAACGGCGCCAGCGACCCGTCCGGGCTCCGCGTGCCCTCGGGAAAGACGATGACCGAGCTCTTGCGCCGCAGCCTCTCCCGCATTTCCTCGAGGGCCTTCTTCGCGCTTTCCTTGTTGCCGCGCTCGATCGGAATGTCCCGCGACGTGCGCATCTGCCAGCCGAGAAGCGGGATCTTGAAGATCGACTCCTTGGAGAGAAACTTCATCTCCCAGGGCAGCAGGCACAGGAGGAAGACGTCGGCCAGCGACTTGTGGTTCGCGACGAAGAGGTACGGCGTGCTCGCGTCGGGATGCACGTCGTCGACGGCGCGGAAGTCCCAGAAGGGGTTGAGACGGGCCGCGAGCGCGGCCGAGTGCCGCTGCATGCGGCCGACGCGGTCGTGGTTGGGGTCGGACCGGAAGGTGAACAGCCGGTAGACGGCGACGAGCGGCGTCCACAGGATCACGAGGAGCACGCACAGTCCCCAGAAGAGATAGGAGAGAGGGACCGCGACGATGCGGAGTTCGAGGAGGCTCCGGCGGTTCGTCACCGATCCGGAATCCTACAGGCAGCCGTGGATGCGCGACGAACCGCCGAGCTTCGCCGAGAACGGCCCCATCGGTTTCCCGCTGCTCGAGGGGATCACCTGGAAGGAGAGTGTCTGGCCGTTCCACGTGCCCCGGTAGCGGGCGGGTTCGGCTTTGGGCGCGTCGCCCATCCGGATCGGCCCGGGACGCCCGCGCTCGAAGGTCCCCGCCACGTCGAAGCGCCCTTCCGCGTCGAGGCGGACAGGTCCGTCGATCGCGCCGCGGGCGCAGTTGAACTCGAACTCCGCGCCCGAGCCGCCGATCCGGACCGCGACGCCCTGACCGCCCCAGACGCCTTCCGGGACGCGCGGGCCGGAGACGTCAGGCGTCGGCGTGGCCGCGGCGAGGATCGCGATGAGCAAGAGAAGCCCGGCCATGACTCACATGGCTCAGACGAACATGTCGTCGGGGTAGCACCAGCGCCAGTCCTCTCCGGGCTGGAAGGACTGGACGATCGGATGGTCGACCGCGAGCCAGTGCTTGCGGGCATGCGTGTTCTTGGAGGAGTCGCAGCAGCCGACGTGCCCGCAGCTCAGGCACAGGCGGAGGTGGAGCCACCGGTCGCCGATCTTCAGGCAATCCTCGCAGCCCCGCGCGCTCGGAGTGACGGGCCGGATCGCCGAAAGGTGGGCGCAGGCGGGAGGCATGGCCACCTTAAGTTATCACCGCGTCAGCGGCACTTCGCGGTGCCGGAGTCGGTGAATGTCGCGCCCGGCGCCGGAATGAACTGCCAGTCGTAGGAGTCCGTGTGGAGGGTCAGCTTCAGGACGCCGGGGGTTCCGGTGTCGCGGATGACGCTGTTGGGCTGGAGTCTCCCGAACGGGTAGAAGCTCCGGCCGCCCGTTCCCACGACGATCGAGCGGATGCCGTCCTCGTCGGCATTTCCGTCGGCGTCCTGCGGAGCGAAGCGCTCGTAGTCGTGGTCGTGGCCGGCGAGGACGAGGTCCACCCCCTTGTCCTGGAGCGTCTTCCAGATGTCGCGCATGGACGGGTCGTTGCCGTGCTCCGCGGACGAAGAAAACCTGGGGTGATGCCACATCGCGACGGCACACGGAGTGCGATGAGTGGCGAGATCCGCGCGGAGCCAGTTCTCCTGCGGCGAGCCGGTGTGGCAGCCTCCGACCTGGCGGCAGTTGCTGTTGACCACGACGACGTGCCAGCGGCCGAGATCGTAGCTGTAGTAGCCCTTGTCCCGATCGCCTGCGGCGGCGCCGAAGTAGTCGAAGTAGGCGGCGGCGCCACGGGTGCGGTAGTCGTGGTTGCCCGGGACGGGCCTCGTCCGCGCCTTGTGCCTTCCCCAGGTGGGCTCGTAGCACTTCGCGAACTGTTCGCGCGTCCCGTCGGGATACGCGTTGTCGCCGAGCGTGAAGATCGTGCCGGGGATGTCGTCCAGCAGGGCGGCCGTCTTCTCGTCGCCGTCCGAGTCGCACGCGGCGATGTCGCCCGCTCCCACGAGAACGGGATCCTCCGGTGCGACGAGGATGACGGGAGTCGGACCCGGCGAGGGGGTCGTGGTCGAAGGCTGCGGCACGGTCGGCACGGGCGTCGAAGTCGGGGCCGTCCTGACGGCCGGGAAGCGAGTTCGCGATCGCGAGAAGGAGTCCGCAGAGGAGCAGGGCACCAGTGCGTCATGCGCTGCATTATCTCCATGCGGCCCTGACCGCCGGTTTTTGCTTTCGATCATGCCGTCGCCTTGTTAGATTACGCGGGCAAATCGGGAGGCTCGATGGTGCGATCCCTTCTCCGCGACGCGTGCGTCTGTCTCGTGCTGCTCGGACCCGCCGCACTCCCGGCGCAGGACTACGCGCCGGACGTGCCCGAGCCCGGGTCGGTCGAGGCGATCGCGAAGTTCACGACGGAGCCGCGGTTCGGGAATCCCTGGGTCAACTACGTTCCGAGCTCGTCCACCGTGCCGTCTCCGACGAAGTATCTCGGCCACGTCGTCGGGGCCGCCGGCGAGCTGTCCCGCACCGAGCCAGATCTACGGCTACTTCCGGGAGCTCGCCAAGGCGTCGCCCCGCGTCAAGGTCGAGGTCCTCGGCAAGTCCGAGGAGGGGCGCGAGATCCTGCTCGTGGCCGTGGCCGACGAAGAGGGCATCCGGGACCTCGACCGGCTGAAGGCCGCGACCGCCGCCCTCGCCGATCCGCGCAAGACGCCGCCCGGCGCGGTCGAGAAGATCGTCGAGACGGCCCGCCCGATCTACTACTTCAACGCCGGCCTGCACTCGACCGAGACCGGAAGCCCCGAGATGGTCATGGAGCTGGCCTATCGGCTGGCCGTCTCCGAGCAGCCGATGATCCGGGACATCCGCAAGAACGTGATCGTCCTCATCAACCCCGTGTCCGAGCCCGACGGCCGGGACAAGGTCGTCGACTGGTTCTACAAGTACCTCAAGGGCAAGACCGACTACGAGAACCTGCCGCGAGAAGTCGCCCCCCTACTGGGGCCACTACGTCTTCCACGACAACAACCGCGACACGCACCAGAAGGCCCTCGCGCTGACGCAGGCCGTCCACCGGATGTTCTACGACTACCATCCCGACCGTCGTTCACGATCTCCACGAGTCGATCCCGCTGCTGCACACCTGGAACGGCACCGGCCCCTACAACGCCAACCTCGACCCGATCGTCATCAACGAGTGGCTCGAGATGTCGTTCCACGAGGTCAGCCGCCTGACGGCCCTCGGCATGCCGGGCGTGTGGACCTGGGGCTTCGGGGAGTCGCTGGGGCCTGCACTATCTCGACTCGGTCGCCAACAACCACAACTCCATCGGCCGCGGCTACGAGACGTTCGGCAACGGCACGGCCGAGACCGTCGAGCGGAATCTGCGCCCGACCCAGCGCTACGTCGACCGGCCCGTGACCGAGCGCGAGTGGTACCGCGCCTGGCCGCCCGACAAGAAGTTCGTCTGGTCGCTGCGCGACAACACGAACTACATGCAGTCCGGGTGTCTCGCCATCCTCGACTGGACCTCGAAGAACGCCAAGGACGCTGCTGCGCAACTTCTACCGCAAGGGATACAACTCCTGGCAGAAGGGCGTCCGGGGCAAGCCCTACGCGTACGTGATCCCCGAGGTCCAGGGCGACCGGCGGCGCGTGGCTGCCATGGTCAACGTTCTGCTCGGCCATCGCATCGAGGTCGGCCGGCTCGACGCTCCCGTCACGGTCGCGGAGGGCACCTTCGCGAAGGGAAGCTACGTGGTTCGGCTCGATCAGCCCTATCGCAACTACGCCGTGGACCTGCTCGAGCCGCAGAAGTTCCCGGAATCCGCCGTACGAGCCCTACGACGACGTCTCCTGGGCGCTGCCCGTCGCACTACGGCCTGGAGGCGAAGCGCATCGAAGACGCGAAGATCCGCGACGCGCGCGTGACGCCGATCCAGGGCACGGCGGCGGCCGCCGCCGGACGCGCCGCGGGGACGGGCCCCGTCTATCTGCTGTCGCGACACGGGCCAGGAGGCGCTCCTCGCCGCGCGCTTCCGCCTCGCGTCGCTTCCGCGTTTCGATCGCCGAAAAGCCGTTTCGCTCCGGCACCACGGACTTATCCCGCCGGGTCCTGGATCCTGCCCGCCCAGGACGGCCTGGCGGCCGCGCTCGGGGCCGTCGCGAACGAGCTGGCGCTGGACTTCGAGAGCGCCCCCGCGCCGCCGCAGGTGGCGGCGCACGACGCGCCGATCCCGCGCGTCGCCGTCTGGCACCTCTGGTCCGACACGGAATCGGTCGGCTGGCTGCGCCTGGCGCTCGACCAGGAGAAAGTCCCCTACGACTACATCCGCGACGAGGAGATCCGCGCCGGGGGCCTTCGGAAACGCTGGGACGTCATCGTCTTCGGCAACAACGAGTCGAGCCTCAAGGAGCAGATCCACGGCATCGACCCGAAGTTCGGTCCGATGCCGTACAAGAAGACGCCCGAGACTCCGAACCTCGGCGTGCCGGACTCCTCGGAGGACATCACCGGCGGGATCGGGTGGGGCGGGGTCGCCAGGCTGCAGGAGTTCCTGGACGCGGGAGGCCTCCTTCTGGCGCTCGGGAACGGCTCCTCGCTGCCGATCGACGGCGGTCTGGTCCGGGCGGCGCGGCGCACGTCGGGCGGGCCCGAGACGCCGGGCGTCGAGCTGCGCACGAAGTTCACCCGCCCCGACCATCCGCTCGCCTACGGATATCCGGCCGAGACCTCGGTTTTCCGGTCGAGCCTGCCCGCCTACGACGTGCCGCTGGCGGACCGCCGGTTCATGGTGATGCAGTGGGGCACCCGTCCCCGGAAAGACGAGCGTGAGGACGAGCCCGCGGCGGAGTCGAAGCCCGCGCAGGACGCGAAGGACGCCAAAGACCCGAAGGATCCCAAGACCACCATGGTCGTTTCCGGCGGCATGAAGAACGAGGGCGATCTCGAAGGGCGGCCCGCGATCCTCGACCTGCCGGCCGGGAAGGGCCGCGTGATCGCCTTCAACTTCAACCCGATCCACCGCGACCTCAACCACTCCGACTACCGCATGCTCTGGAACGGAATCCTGAACTGGAACGCGCTGCCGCCGCTGCAGCCCTGAGGAGAGTCATGAAAACCGCCCGGACGCTCGGAGTCCTCGTCGCCGCCTCCCTGCTCGGCGACCTGGCCGCCACGGCCCAGAACATCAACCCCGGCCTTCCCGATCCCTTCCGGCTGACGGAGCCCAAGGACTTCGCGGCGTTTCGCGCCACCTCCAACAACCCCGACTGGGCCTCCAACGACGACAGCAAGCGTCCGATCCCGGGCGAGACGACGGTGCTCGCCGACCTCGAGGGGCCCGGCGTCGTCACCCACATGTGGGTCACGATCGCCGACAACGAATACGCCTGGCCGAAGCTGCTGCGGCTGCGCGTCTATTACGACGGCAGCCCGATCCCGAGCGTGGACGCCCCCATCGGCGACTTTTTCGCGGTCGGCCACGGCTTCGAGGCGAAGGTCAAGTCGCTCATGGTCGTGGACAGCTCCGACGGCCGCGCCCGCAACAGCTACTGGCCGATGCCGTTCCGGAAGTCCTGCAGGATCACGGTGACCAACGAGGGACGGCGCCGCGTCGCGAACCTCTACTACCACGTCGACTGGGAAAAGCTCCCGTCTCTCCCGGCGAACACGCCGTACTTCCACGCGCGGTATCGCCAGGCGCTCCCGGCGCCGGCCGACGGCAGCAACTACGAGTTCCTGAACGTGAAGGGCAAGGGCCACTACGTCGGGACCGTGCTCTCGGTCGTGCAGGCCGAGGCGGGCTGGTTCGGCGAGGGCGACGAGTTCTTCTGGGTCGACGGCGCGGCGAAGCCCTCGATCGAGGGGACCGGCAGCGAGGACTACTTCAACGACGCCTGGGGCCTGCACGTCAACGACGGGCCGTACTACGGCGTGACCGTCGCGGAGGGCACGGGCCTCGGCTCCCGCATGACCGCGTACCGCTGGCACCTCGCTCGACCCGGTGCCGTTCCAGAAGTCGCTGCAAGTTCGACATCGAGCACAAGGGCTGGACGTTCAACACCGACGGATCGGTCAAGTCGGGCTTCGGCGAGCGCGTGGACCTGATGTCGAGCGTGGCGTTCTGGTACCAGGACGGCATCGCGCAGGACCAGCCGCCCGTGCCTTACGGCTCGGCGCGGCTGCCGCAGGGCAACGCCCGGCAGATCGAGGTCGAGCAGTCGGTCTCCGAGATCCAGGCCGAGAAGGGAAAGGTCACGGTGTTCCCGGACCTCTTCTGGTCCAAGGACGTCGTCGTGTTCACAGGCGAGGGCCCGGGCGCGAGGATGACGATTCCCTTCGACGTGCCCGAGGACGGCGACTACGAGCTCTACGCGCAGCTCGCGAAGGGCTCGGACTACGGCGTCTACACGGTGCTCCTCGACGGCAAGCCCCCGGCCGCGCCGGTGCTGGAGCACGAGCCCGGCGCGGACGTGCGGCCCCAGACGCAGTTCGACGGTTACGCGCTGGAGACCTACGTCGGAGCGGACTACCAGGTCGGCTGGCCGCGGCTGACGAAGGGCCGGCACACGCTGACCTTCGTCTGCGTCGGCAAGCGCGAGGACTCGAGCGGCTACGTCGTGGGCGTCGACGACATCGTGCTGGCGAAGACGGGGCCCGCGGCCTGGGCCGCCGCCGCGCAGGTCCGGGAGCCGCGCGTGCCCTCGGGCTCGGTGGCGGACCTCGCGAAGGCGCTTTCGGATCCCGACCCCGTGACCCGCGGCCTCGCGGCCATGGCGCTGCGGGACCAGGGCAAAGCCGCGCTTCCGGCGCTGCCGGCCCTGACCGGGGCGCTCGCGGATCCGGACCCCAACGTGCGGCTCATGTCGAGCAACGCGATCGCGGCGATCGGCAAGGACGCCGCGCCCGCGGTCCCGGCGCTGATGACGGCGTGCTCGGTCAAGAACGAGCAGATCCACGTCCTGCGCGCCTGCGCTACCGCTCTGGGCGCGATCGGAAAGCCCGCGGCGACTCCGGCTCTGCCCCTGCTCAAGGAGCTGGCCAAGATGCCGCGCGTCAAGTGGGCCGCGGACCGCGCGATCCAGAGCATCCAGTAGGACGATCAGGCTTCTTCGCGCGACACGGCCAGCATCGTCAGGTCGTCGGAGCGTTCGGTCGCCCCTCGATGGGCTCCGACGCTCTGCTCGATTCTCGAGCAGCAGCGCCCGCGCGCCCGGAGAAGACTCCGCGAGGATTTCCAGCAGCGGGTCCTCGCCGTAGAAGGCGCCCGTCGGCCCGCGCTCGTCGGTGACGCCGTCCGTCAGGACGAGGAGCAGGTCGCCGGGAGCCAGTGTCGTGGACTGCGCGGCGAACGACGACGCCGGCATCAGGCCGACGGCCGGGCCGGTCGGGGAGAGACGCTCGAGAACGCCCGACGCGCGCCGCACGACCGGCGGCACGTGGCCGGCGTTGACCCAGGTCAGGTCCCCCGTGGCCGGATCGAGGATTCCGAAGAAGATCGTCGCGAACATGTTCGAGCGGCCGTGCGTGCGGGCGATGTAGTCGTTCGTCAGCGCGACGACGCTGGTGGCAGGCCCCCGCGGCCGGCGAGCCCTGGCCGTGCAGCTCGGCGTGAGAGCGGAGAAGGCTCCGGAAGAGGGCCATGAAGAGAGCCGCGCCGACCCCCTTGTCGCAGACGTCGGCGACGGCGAGGGCGATCCGGCCGTCCGCCAGCGGGAAGGCGTCGTAGAAGTCGCCGCCGACCTGTCGGGCGGGATGAAAGGCGCTGGCGATCTCCCAGCCCGGGGGCTGCGGCAGCGAGTCGGGCAGAAACCCCCGCTGGATCTCGCGCCCGATCTCGAGCTCGCGCTCGAGCTCCCGCACGCGCGAGCCGCTCCGCGGTCCTGGAGGCGCTTTTTTTCGAGGGTCGCGCCCACGCGGGCGCGCAGCAGGACGGGGTTGAAGGGCTTGGGAAGATAGTCGGTCGGCGCCCGAGCTCGATGCAGCGCACGACGCTTTCGATCTCGTCGACGGCGGAGATCATGATGACGGGGATGTGCCGCCGCTCCGGGTCCGCGCGCAGGCGCTCGAGAACCTGGTAGCCGTCGAGCTCGGGCATCATGATGTCGAGGAGCACGAGGTCGAACTCGCTCTCCTGGAGCATCTCGAGCGCCCGCCGCCCGTTCTCCGCGAACGCGACCTCGTGGCCCAGCGTCTTCAGCCGGCGCGCCAGCAGGTCGCGGTTGACCTCCGTGTCGTCGACGACGAGCACCCGGCCGGGAGGCGGGTTCAAAGCCGCGTCCCTGCTACGCGCCCGGCGGCGCGAGCAGCTGCCTCAGATACGGGAGCTGCTTCTCGGCCGCGCGCTCGCCCTCCTCGATGACGTAGGGAATCTTGTCGGTGTCGAAGAGGTGAATCTTGTGCTGGAACTGCGGAATGATCGGCAGGATCTCGTGGTGGTGGGCCAGGTTGTGGAAGGCGTAGTTGGCCTTCAGCAGGTTGTTCGACGTGATGCTCGAGAGCTGGAACGCGTAGCGGAGCACGCTCGAGATCTTCGTCTGGTAGGGGCTCTCGAAGCCCATGCGTGATGATGATGTCGGCGCCTTCCCGGATGGCGACGCCGATCGGCATGGGGTCGGAGAGGAACCCGTCGACGTACGTGCGGCCTCCGATCTTCCACGGCCGGAAGATGTACGGGATCGCGATGGAAGCGCGGATCGCGTCGACCAGGCTGCCCGTCGAGAAGATGACCTGCTCGCCGTTGAAAAAGTCCGTGGCCGTGAGGTAGAGGGGGATCTTCGCGTCCTCCATCCTCGTCTCGCCGAACGCCTTGCGGATGCGCTCGAGGACCTGGCGGTCGTCCACCAGGCCGAACTGTTCGTCGAATCCGAACACCTGGGGCAGGATCGCGCGCAGGAGGGCCCTCTTGTCGCGCCGGCTCGTGATCTCTTTGGTCCAGAGCTCGCGCGTCTTGCGCTCCGACGTCGCGGTGTCGAAGCCGACCGCGACGCAGGCGGCATAGAGGGCCCCGCCGCTGCAGCCGACGACCATGTCGATGGGAATCCCCTCGCGCTGGAGGACCTTGAAGAGACCCAGCGCCGCCGCGCACTTGACCGAGCCCGATCCGATGACGACCGCAACCCGGCCGCGGCGGGCCGGCGCCGGCGTCGGAGCGGCGCTCATGCCCCGGCCGGGAAGCTCGCGACCGCTTCCTCGACGTTCCCGTAGAGCTTCAGGATCTGTGTGAAGCCCGCGAGATCCAGGATCCGGCGCACGTCGGGCTGCACGGCCGCCAGCCGCAGGTCGCCGCCGCGCTGCCGCGTCTCCTTCACGGTCTCCAGAAGTGCCCGCAACCCGGCGCTGCTCGTGTAGTCCACGAGAGCGAAGTCGCCGACGAGGTGGATGGCCGCCCCCGGCGACCTGCTCCCGGAACGACGCGACGAGGACGGGGGCGGTCGCGCCGTCGACGCTTCCGGCGATCGCGAGCACGGTGACGTGGGAACGGCGCTCGACCTGTATGTTCATCTGCCGGAGCTCCTTTTGACCAGAGTGAGGCGGTTTCCGCCGCCGGGGTTCGGGCCGTAATCTACCTCGTCCACCGAGCGGCGGATCAGGTGCCAGCCGAGCCCGCCGACCGCGCGGTCTTCCCAGCCGGCCGAGAGGTCCGGGGCGGACGCCGCCGCGGGATCGAAGGCGCGGCCGAAGTCGACGATCGTCACGCGCACGCCGTCCCCGGTCGCTTCACAGGCGATCGAGATCGAGCCCGCTTCCCCTCCGGCATAGCCGTGCTCGATGATGTTGGTGCAGGCCTCGTCGACCGCGAGCTTCAGGTCGAAGCAGGAGGAGGCAGGCGCCCCGGCCTTCGCGCAGGCCTCCTCGATGAACGCCCGGATCGCCGCGAGGTTTTCGAGGCGCGCGTCCACGGAGGTCTCGGCGCGCATCGGGGCTTACGGCGCGGGACGCGGGCGGCGCGACAGCAGCGCCTCGATCTTTCCCAGGAGGCGCGGCAGCTCCACCGGCTTGGTGTCGAAGTCGTCGCACCCGACGTTGCGGGCCTTCTCTTCGTCGTCGGCCATGGCGTGGGCCGAGAGGCCGATGACGGGGATCCCGGACGTGCGCCCCCCGGCCTTGATCCGGCGGGTCGCCTCCCAGCCGTCGAGCACCGGCAAGGCGAGATCCATCAGGATCAGGTCGGGGTCCTCGCTCGAGGCCTTGTCGACGCCCTCCTGACCGTCGGAGGCGGTCGCGATGTCGTAGCCGCGCTTCTGGAGCCGCCGGGAGAGCATGTCCCGCGAGAGCTCGTTGTCCTCGACGATGAGGATCCTGGTCACGCCCGCGCCGCTCCGGCCCGGTGCCGCGCGAGTACGGACAGGAGCCGTTCGTGGTCGATCGGCTTCACGAGGTACTCGGTAGCGCCGAGGCTCAGGCCCCGGTCGCGGTCGTCCACGATCGTGACCACGACCACGGGGGTGCGCGCGAGCGCCGGGTCGGCTCGCAGCGCCTGGAGCAGCGCCCAGCCGTCCGTGTCCGGAAGCTGGACCTCGAGCGTGATGACGTCGGGACGGCTCTCGCGCGCCACGCGGAGGCCGTCCGCGCCCCCGCTGGTGAGCACCCGGAACCCCTCTTTCGCGCAGACGCGCTTCATGAGGTCGCGGACGGCCGGATCCTCGTCGATGACGAGAAGGAGCGGCTCGGCGGGCGCGGGCGGCGGCGGAGCCGGAATGCGGACCCCCGTCAGCGTCGAGATACGCACGGACGTCGCGTCGCCGTCGAAGTTCTCGATCTCTCCCGGCAGCCGCACGGTGAACGCTGTCCCTTTTCCCGGCGCGCTTTCGACGACGATGTCGCCGCCCATCAGCTTGCACAGCTTCTGCGTGATCGCGAGGCCCGAGGCCCGTGCCGCCGTACTTCTTCATCGTGCCCGCGTCGGCCTGCTCGAACGCCTGGAAGAGGCGGCCCGTCTGCTCCGGCGTCATCCCGATTCCCGTGTCGCGCACGGTCAGGAAGACCCAGTTGCCCGCCACGCCGACTTCGCGCCGGACTTCCAGAGTGACGAGGCCGTTCTCGGTGAACTTGGCGGCGTTCGAGAGCAGGTTCAGCAGGACCTGGCGGACTTTGGTCGCGTCCTCGCGGATGCTGCCGATGTCCGGCGGGCAGCGCACCTCGAACCGGTTGCCGTTCTTCTCGACGAGCGGGCCCGCCGCCACGACCGCGTCGCCCACGAGCTGCGCCACGTCGAAGGTCTCCAGATACAGGCGCATCTTGCCGGCCTCGATCTTGGAGAGATCGAGCACGCCGTTGATCAGGCCGAGCAGGTGCCGGCCTGCCGTCTGGATCTTCTGGAGGTCCGGCACGAGGTCCGCGTGGCCCGAGTCCGCGGCGTCTTCGGACAGCATCTCGCTGTAGCCGAGGATCGCGTTGAGGGGCGTACGGAGCTCGTGGCTCATGTTCGCCAGAAAGATGCTCTTCGCCTGGCTGGCCTCGCGCGCCGATTCGTTGGCCTCGAGCGCCGACTGGAGCGCCCGCTCGATGACGGTGTACTGCTCCTGAATCCGCTTGTTCTGGGCGGCCAGCTCCTTCTTGGCCGCCAGGACACGGCGGGTCTGGACGTGGGAGTGGTATCCGAAGATCGAGGTGAAGGAGAAGGTCCCGAGCACCGACAGGATCGTCGTCGTGAGACTGACCTCCGTGTTGACCTGAAACCCCGTGAACGCGCCCACGAAGACGACCCCGGCGCAGACGGCGCCGGCCGCGAAGATGGCGAAGCGGACGCCGCCGATCGAGAGGCACGCCGCCACGATGGCCGTCACCATCGTCATGCTGGGCAGCGGCGAGAAGCTCATCGCGGCCGTCCAGCAGCCGATGATGAAGGAGTCGAAGAGCAGGTTGCGCAGCTCCGCCGCCTTCGTGTCGGGAGACAGGCGCGCAGCCAGATAGGCCAGCTGCGCCCAGACGAGGCCCGTGAAGACGATCGCGGTCCAGAGCCAGAAGCTCCGGGGGTAGTCCCAGAAATAGGACACCAGGACCAGCCCCACGATGAACATCGCCGGAACGCGGACCCGGTAGTCGAGCGAGACGAGCGGGTGGACGGCGCGGCTCTTGGCTTCCATCGACGGGTTGGCCGCGAGTCTACCAAAGGCCCCGCCGGCATCCCGAGCTCGACAGCCACGTCAGATCCGAGCGCTTGGGAGTTAAGATCTCCTCAGGAACGCATGGCAGCTCACTCGCGGCGCCGCTTCCTCCGCCACGCGGCCATGGCCGCCTCGGCCACGTGTGTGGCTCCCGGAATCCTGGCGCGGCCCGGAGCGCCGAAGGGAAATCCCATGAAAGCGTCGGAAGCGATGGAGGACGCGCTCGCGCTCCTGGCTCCCACCGGACCCGAGTACGCCGGCCGGCTGGCCAACCACGGGCCGATGGCCGCCGAAGCCCTCGTGGTTCTGGATCGGCCGGACGCCGTCGTGCCCTGGGTCGAGCGATACAAGAAACGCCTGCGCGAGCATCCCGGAGGCACCAAGCCCATCGACCCGAAGGCCTGGCGCGAAGCGCTGGGGGAGGGCGACCGCGTCGGCGACTGGATCGTCTTCTTCCGCCGCCAGATCGAGGAACGCCCCTGGAAGACGGTCCTCGCGGAATGGACCGCCCGACTGTCCCCGGGCGTCGTCGCGGCCGCGTTCCACGGCGCGATCCGCACGGCGCACGCCGTGCGCAGCCTCGAGGCGGCCGGAGACGCCGGCGCGGCGGCGCGAGCTGGCCGAGGGACTCGGGTACTGGGCGGCGACCTACAACGCCCTGCCCGAAGCGCCGTCGCCCGCGAAGCCGCCCGCGGGACGCCGGCCCTCCGCCGCGATCGCGGGCGTGCCCCTCCTTCCACGCCGACCGGCGCGTCTCCTACGGAAACATCACCGACCGGCTCTCTCCCCTCGACGGTTTCCCGCCGTTCGCCGCCGTCGCCGACGCCGTTGACCCGTCGGGCGACGCGGAAGACTTCCTCTCGGACATGACGGAGACCTTCGCGAGCGTCTACCTCGCGAGCGCCACTCCGGGAACGGTCATCACGTTCCTCCACGGCGTCACGGGCCCGGTCGCGGTCCGCACGCTTCTCCCATATCTCCCGCCGGAAGAACAGCGCCGGCTTCTCCGCTACACCTGGCAAGCCGGCCGCTTCGTTCTACTCCTCCGCCGGGGGCAGGACCGGACCTCGCCTTTCAACGGAACCCCTTCCGTCGCGCGATGAGCTGACCGACCGCGCGATCGCCTCGGGCGACGAGCACGCCATCAAGTTCACCGAAGCCTGCCTCCGCGAGTACGCGCGCAACCCGAAACCGGTCTACCTCCTGGCTGCCCGCGACGGCGTCGCCCGCCTGTAGCCCGAAGAGGCGGCGTTACTCCGTTCCGGTGACCAGGAAGAGCTCGTCCAGGATCCGGCGGTAGGAATAGACATACGCGGAGCCGTCCGGGGTGACGTGAGCGGGGAAAACGAACAGAACTCCCGCCGGGTCCGGCGGCTGAAGGTCACGGAAGGGTGTTGACGTCCCCGTGGCGACGTCCACCGTGTGGATACGGGCGGGCGGCGCCGAGGCGCGCAGGACGTAGAGCGAGCGACCGTCCGCGGTCCATCCGCTGACCCGATCGGTGGGTGCGAGGCCGGGGACCGCATGCGGCTCTCCCGGCCCGACCGGGTAGATCATGAGGCGGCCGTCCGGACCGACGGCCGCGAAGCGACTGCCGTCGGGGGAAACACCGCCCGAGATTCCGCCGGCCCCTTCGGGCGTGATCGCGCGCGGCTGACCGTCAGGCACCTCCTGGACGTACAGCCGGACGCCACGCCCCGGCTCGCTGCCCGCGATCAGCACGCGCCGCCCGTCCGGAAACCACTCCGCCCACTGCAGCGCCAGGTTGCTTCGCGCGATCGGCCGGGGCTCTCCCGGCCCCGTCGGGAGCAGGACGAAGTGGTCGCCACCGTCCTCCCGCAGCGTCAACGCCCACCGGCCGTCCGCCGAAAGGCCCGTGGCGTTTCCCTCCCCCAGACGGATGGCCGGGGCGCCGTTCAGAGCCCGGAGGTACACGGCTTCGGGTTTGATGTTCTGCTCGTCGAAAAGAACGCTCTTGCCGTCCTGGGCGATGTCGACCGGGAACGACCAGTTGAGCCAGGTGAGGTTGCGCTCGACGTTACCGCCCGCCTCGACTCCCACCATCTCGCGTCGAAAAGAGCCGAGGCCCAAAAGCATGCGCCCATCGCTCGCGGCGTCGTGGAGGGCCGGTGTTCCGGCAACGCTCAAGATCATTCGTGTTTTTCCGGAGAGCATCGTGGCCTGCACGCCCCGTTCGAGCGACCACACTTCGTCGCCGCGCGGGGACCAGACGATCGCTCCCCGGGCCCGGGGACCCTCGAGCCGGACCTTCCCCTCCGTATCCAAGACCTTGACGACGCCCTCGTTGTTCCCCCGCCGCGGGTTGTCGAGGATGGCGACCAGGCGCCCATCCGGCGAGACCCGCACGGAGCTGATCCACGACGCACTCTCGTAGATGGTCTTCCCGATCGGATACTCGAGGCGATAGCGGTTTCCGATCCGGCGGCTGACCGCCAGGCTCTGACCGTCGGGCGACCAGTCGGCCGTCTCGACGTCCTCCAGGATCGGTCGGGGGGCTCCGCCGCCGAGCGGCACTCGAGCGAGAGTCCCCGTCGTCTCGAACCCGAGCGTGTAGTGGCGATCGAGCGAGATCGCCATCTCTCCCGTCGAGGAGATCGAGAGAATGTCGGCCGGGGGAAGGCCGAGCGACCGCGATTCGGTGCTGTCGGCGCGCGTCGAGAACAGCTCGAGGGGGCGGCCGTCCCAGGCGGCGCTGTACACGATGGTCTGGCCGTCGGGGGCGAATCTCGAGGACAGAATCGAGCCGCGCCGGAACGTGAGCGGCTGGTATCTCACCGCGGAGTCGGGTCGACCCCGGAAAACCTCGCGCGCAAGGTACCCGAGCCCCGATCCGAGCAGCAGGGTCAGGATCGCCGGCGCGAGCCACCCGCGCCGCCTGGCCCTCGCGGGGTGAGCGGCTTCGATCCCTCCGGATGCCGAAGTTTCCGAGAGGTGATCGCGCACGCTCTTGAGGTCGCGCGCCAGGTCCTTCGAAGACGCGTACCGTTCCTCCGGATCCTTGGCGAGACAGCGCTCGACGATCCAGCGCACGGGCGCCGGGGCCTTCGGGGCCGCCTGCGCCATCGGCTCGGGCTCCTCGCGGATGATCGCCGCGAGCGTCTCGGCCCCGGTCCTTCTCGAGAAGGCGCGCTTGCCCGTCGCCATCTCGTAGAGGATCGAGCCCAGCGTGAACTGGTCGGAGCGGAAGTCGACGGAGTGGCCGCTGGCCTGCTCGGGAGACATGTAGCCGACCGTCCCCATCACCGTCCCGGGGGCCGTGCCCGGCGCCACCGCCGTCGGCAGCGCGGAGCCGTCATGCGTAGCCGGCTCCGCGAGCTTGGCCAAACCGAAGTCGAGGATTTTTGCGAAGCCGTCCTTCGAGATCATCACGTTCTCGGGCTTCAGGTCGCGGTGCACGATGCCGGCGGAGTGGGCCTTGGCCAGGCCATCGGCGATCTGGACGGCGAGGTCGAGAAGTCGCCTTGTCGGGAGCGGCTCGCCCGAGGCGACCAGCTCGCGCAGGGTCTTTCCCTCGATCAGCTCCATCGCGATGTAGGTCGTCCCGTTCGTTTCGCCGATGTCGTAGATCGTCAGGATGTTGGGATGGTTGAGAGCCGAGGCCGAGCGGGCCTCCTGCTCGAAGCGCTGTCGCCGGTCGGGATCGGACGCCAGCGCCGCGGGCAGGACCTTGACCGCGATGTCCCGGCCGAGCTTGGCGTCCCGCGCCCGGTAGACCTCGCCCATCCCGCCCGCGCCCAGCGGCGCGAGGATCTCGTAAGGGCCGAGGCGGGAGCCGGGCGACAGGCTCACTTTCCCCCACGCTGCGGAGGGCGTATTCCGCGATCCGGAATCACTTCATCCCCGTCGCCAGATAGAGGTCGTCGAGGATCCGCCGGTACGAGTAGACGTAGGCCTTCCCGTCGGGCGCGATGACTGCGGGACCCGTGACCTCGACTCCGCTGGGGTCGGGCGGTTCGAACTGTGTCCATCGCGACCGGCGCCCTGTCGCAATTTCTACGACGTCGATGATGCCCGGCGGCGCCGACAGGCGCGTGACGTACAGCGACTGCCCATCCGGCGTCCAACGCAGCATCACTTCGTCGGGATCGAGTCCGGGCACCGGGCGCGGCTCGCCGGGTTCGGAAGGGTAGATCGCGAGGCGGCCGTCCGGCCCGCGCGCGGCGATGGATCGGCCATCTCGGGAGATGGCCTGAGCGGCGATGACCACCCCCTCCGGACTGATCGGCCGGGGTTTCCCCCCTTCCACGTCGAGGACGAAGAGGCGGGAGCCGCGTTTGGGCTCGTTCGCGGCCAGGAGGAGCCGCTTTCCATCCGGAAACCAATTCGCCCAACGGCACGTCAGGTTCCCGATGTCGAGCGTCCGCGGTTCTCCGGCGCCGGTCGGTACGAGAACGATCGGGCGGCGCTCCGGAAGCTTCAGGGTCAGCGCCCACCGGCCATCGGGCGAAAAGCCGTAGCCCTCGCCCTCGCCGATGCGGATCGCGGGCGAACCGTCGAGTCCGCGCACGTAGACCGCGGGAGGATTGCGCTGTTGCTCGGTGAACAGGACCTCTTCTCCGTCGGCGGAGATGTCGACGGGGAACGACCAGTTGAGCTCGGTCAGGTTTCGCGGCGTCGCGCCCGGCGCCGAGAAGCCGACGATCTCGCGGCGCCCGGCCCCGTCGGCGATCAGCACGCTCCCGTCGCGGGCGATGTCCTGGATGTAAGCGCCCGGAGAGGACCAGACCGCTCGGGTCTTGCCGTCGAGCGTCGTCGCCTGGATGCCTCCCCACCAGACCGCGTCGCCCTTCGGCGACCAGTCCAGGCCGTTGAAGTCGGGCACGAACGGGCCATCGAGACGCATCCTGCCTGCCGAGTCCACGATCTTGAGGTGACCGTCGTTGTTTCCCCGCTGGGCGTGTTCGACGAAGGCGACGAGCTTCCCGTCCGGCGAAACGCGGACTCCGCTGACCCAGCCCGAGCTCTCGTAGAGGACCTTGCCGATGGGGTATTCGAGCCGGCTTCGGCTGCCGACGACGCGGCAAACAGCCAGAGACTGACCGTCGGGAGACCAGTCCGCGTCCTGGACGCTCTCGAGGATTTTGCGGGGCGCTCCGCCGGCCAGCGGTACCCGGGCAAGGTTCCCGTCGCTTCATACCCGATGACATATCGGCGGCCGAGGGAGACCGCGAGCTCTCCCGTGGAAGAGATCGAAAGGACAACCGCGCCGGGAAGCGACAGCGACCGGGACTCGGCGATGTCGGCCCGGGTCGAGAACAGCTCCACGGGGCGGCCTTCCCAGGCGGCGCTGTACACGATGGTCTGGCCGTCCGGGGCGAAGCGGGCGGATGCGATCCGGCCCCGTTGAAACGTCAGACGCCGGAATTCGATCGGCGCGGGCGGCTTGCCGGCGAAGCCACCCCGAACGAGGAACCCGAGGCCGCCCCCGATCAGAAGGGCGAGGAGCGCGGGCAGGAGCCAGCCGCGGCGCCGGGCCTTCGCGTGGCCCGACCGCCGCCTCCACTCCGCCAGAGGCGGAAGTCTCCGACAGATGGTCGCGCACGCTCTTCGAGCTCGCGCGCGAGGTCCTTCGATCGACGCGTAGCGCTCCTCCGGGTCCTTGGCGAGGCACCGCTCGACGATCCAGCGAACGGGCGCCGGAGCCTTCGGCGCGGCCTGCGGAGCGGCTCGGGCTCCTCACGGATGATCGCGACGAGGGTCTCGGCGCCCGTCTTTCGCTGGAACGCCCGCCTGCCTGTGGCCATCTCGTAGAGGATCGAGCCCAGCGAGAACTGGTCGGAACGGAAGTCGACGGGCTGACCGCTGGCCTGCTCGGGCGACATGTAGCCGACCGTCCCCATCACCGTTCCCGGGATCGTCCCGGGGGCCACCGCCGTCGGCAGGACGGAGCCCTCCTGCACCGCCGTCTCCGTCAGCTTCGCCAGCCCGAAGTCCAGGATCTTGGCGAAGCCGTCCTTCGAGACCATCACGTTCTCGGGCTTCAAGTCGCGGTGCACGATGCCGGCCGAGTGGGCCTTCGCAAGACCCTCGGCGATCTGGACAGCGAGGTCGAGCAGCCTCTTGGTGGGAAGCGGCTCGCCCGAGGCGACCAGCTCGCGCAGGGTCCTGCCCTCGATCATCTCCATCGCGATGTAGGTGGTCCCGTCGGCTTGACCGATGTCGTAGATCGTCAGGATGTTGGGATGGTTGAGAGCCGAGGCGGCGCGCGCCTCCTGCTCGAAGCGCTGGCGGCGGTCGGGGTCGGAGGCGGTGGCCTCCGGCAGGACCTTGACCGCGATGTCGCGGCCGAGCTTGGCGTCCCGCGCGCCGATAGACCTCGCCCATCCCGCCCGCGCCCAGCGGCGCGACGATCTCGTAGGGGCCGAGGCGGGAGCCGGGCGACAGGCTCATGCGCTCAGCGCATTCCCGTCGCCAGGTAGAGCTCGTCGAGCGCGCGCCGGTAGGAATAGACATAGGACGCGCCGTCTCGCGAGATCGTGATCGGCCCGACCTGCTCGACGCCTGACGGGTCCGGAGGCCGCAGCTCCTTCCAGAGCGTCCGGCTGCCCGTCCGGACGTCGACGAGCTCGACGCGCAGCGGCGGCGTGGACGGGCGATAGACGAAGATCGCCGTCCCGTCGGCGTTCCACTGGAGCGGGATGTCGTCGGGCTCGAGGCCGGGCACGTGCCGAGGCTCTCCGGGCGGAATCGGGTAGATGGCGATGCGGCGGTCGGGGCCCGTGGCCACGACGGACTTTCCGTCCGGCGCCACGGTCCGGAAGATCTGGCTGACGCCCTCGGGGGTGATGGCCTGGGGCTTTCCGCCCTCGACGTCCTGGACGAAGAGACGGGAGCCGCGTCCCGGCTCGTTGCCCGAGATCAGGACCCGGCGCCCGTCCGGAAACCACGTCGCCGACTGGATGTTGATGCCGCTCTTCGGGAGCACCTTCGCCTCTCCCGCGCCGGCCGGCAGGAGGGTGAACTCGCCGCTTTCGTTCTCCCGCGCGGACAGAACCCAGCGCCCGTCGGGCGAGAAGCCGAAGGAGCCGCCTTCGCCGATCCGGACGGCGGGGGAGCCGTCGAGCTTGCGCAGATAGACGGCGGGCGGTTGAACGTTCTGCTCGTCGAGGAGGACCGTCTTGCCGTCCGCGGTGATGTCGATCGGAAAGGACCAGTTGAGCCAGGTCAGGTTGCGCTCCTCTTTGGCGCCCGCCGAAAAGCCGACGATCTCCCGGCGCGACGAGTTGATCCGGAACAGCACGCGCCCGTCCCGGCCGATGTCCGTAGACGAACGCCCCGGGGGCGTTCCAGACGAGGCGGGACTTGCCGGACAGCGACGTGGCCCAGATCCCGCGGCCGCCCGACCACACCTCGTCCCCGCGCGGCGACCAGGCCACCCCGCGGATCGTGAAGGGGCCGGTGACGCGCACCTTGCCGTTGGCATCGACGACCTTGAGCGTCCCGTTGTTGTCGCCGCGCTGGGGGTGGTCGACGAAGGCGACGAAGCTCCCGTCCGGTGAGACCCGGACTTCGTTGATCCAGCCGCCGGCTTCGTAGAGCGTCTTGCCGATCGGGTACTCCAGCCGGCTCCGGTTGCCGGCGCGGCGGGCCACGGCGAGGCTCTTCCCGTCGGGCGACCAGTCGGCGTCCTCGACGTTCTCGAGGACCTCGCGCGGAGCGCCGCCGGCCAGCGGCACCCGCGCCAGCGTCCCGACCGTCTCGAACCCGAAGAGGTAGTGGCGGTTGAGCGAGACCGCGAGCTCCCCGGTCGAGGAAATCGCCAGGAGGTCGGCTCCCGCCAGGCCCAGGGAGCGCGACTCCGAGCTCTCGGCCCGCGTCGTGAAGATCTCGAGGGGAAGCCCCTCCCAGGCCGCGCCGTAGACGATGGTCTGGCCGTCGGGGGCCAGCCGCGCGGACCGGATCGTGCCGCGCGCGAAGGTCAGCCGCTGGATCTCGAGGGGCGGAACCGGATCGGCCGCCCGCGAGGTTGCGCAGGAGGAACCCCAGCGCGATTCCGGCGAGGAGCGCGGCGATCGCGGGCAGCGCCCAGCGGCGCCGGCGCGCTCTTGGCGGGCTCGGCCGCCGCGAGGCCGCCGGAAAGGGAGCTCTCGCTCAGGTGGTCGCGCGTGCTCTTCACGTCGCGGGCGAGGTCCTTGGTGGAGGCGTAGCGCTCCTCGGGGTCCTTGGCCAGGCAGCGCTCGACGATCCAGCGCACGGGGGCGGGGGCCTTCGGCGCCAGCTGCGTCAGCGGTTCCGGCTCCTCCCGGATGATCGCGACGAGCGTCTCCGCGCCCGTCTTTCTCTCGAAGGCGCGCTTGCCGGAGGCCATCTCGTAGAGGATCGACCCCAGCGAGAACTGGTCGGAGCGAAAGTCGACGGGCTGGCCGCTGGCCTGCTCCGGAGACATGTAGCCGGCGGTCCCCATGACCGTCCCGGGCTCGGTCGGCGCGGCGATGGCCGTCGGGAGGACCGACTCCACCTGTGAGGCCGGCTGGGTGAGTTTCGCCAGGCCGAAGTCGAGGATCTTCGCGAAGCCGTCCCGGGAGACCATGATGTTCTCGGGCTTGAGGTCCCGGTGGACGATGCCCGCCGAGTGCGCCTTGGCGAGCCCATCCGCGATCTGGACGGCGAGGTCGAGGAGCTTCTTCGTGGGAAGCGCTTCCTCGGACGCGAGGAGCTCGCGCAAGGTCTTTCCCTCGACCAGCTCCATCGCGATGTAGACGATTCCGTCCGTTTCGCCGATGTCGTGGACCGTCAGGATGCTCGGGTGATTCAAGGCCGAGGCGGCGCGGGCCTCCTGCTCGAAGCGGTGCCGGCGATCGGGATCGGATGCCGTCGCGGAGGGCAGGACCTTGATCGCCACCTCGCGCCCGAGCCTCGTGTCGGTGGCGCGGTAGACCTCGCCCATGCCGCCCGCCCCGATAGCGGCGGTGATCCGGTACTGGGCGAGCGTGCGGCCGATCACGACGGCACATCCTATTCCGGCCGGGAGAAGCGAACCCCCCCGGGTGTGGGCGCTCGGCGGGCCGTGTGGCGCCGATTCGGTGCCGCCGACGCGCGGCAGGCCGCCGGTCTCCACACAAAGACCTAGGCTGTTCTCTTACTCTTCTCTCTGGTCCTTATGGCCGATAGCGCCCGCGTGTGCCTCCTGCCTATCATCACGGCGGGGGCCGCAATGGCGCCATCCGATCCGAACCCCGACGAGAAACGAGGGATGACCCGCCGACAGAGCCGGTCTCGGGAAGGTCGTCGCTGTTCGGTGCGATGGGCGCGAATTCTGTCTCTCCTGATTGTGGGCGGAGCAGGCGTTTGCTCGATGAATGCCCAATCCTCGACTGTCGGCCAATGGTCGGCCGTGCAGACGTGGCCGTACCGACCGATACACGCCCAGATGCTCCCGACCGGCAGGGTCATGTTTTGGGATTCGTACACGAATTACCGCCCCCATCTTTGGGATCCAGCCACAGGGAGCATCAGCGTAGCGGCCGACGCCGGCTACAATATTTTCTGCACGGGCTTCTCGTTCCTCCCTGACGGCCGGCTGTTTGTCGTAGGCGGGCACATCGCGAATGACGTGGGCCTGTCCTACGCTGCGACTTACAGCCCCTTCACCAACTCCTGGACGCGCCTGGCGAATATGAACGCCGGCCGCTGGTACCCCACCTCCACCGCATTGGCGAACGGGGACATGCTGGCATTGTCCGGAATGGTCAATACGAGCATCGGTATGAATCTCCTGCCGCAAGTGTGGCAGGCAGCAAGCGGTACCTGGCGCAGTCTCACCAGCGCGCAGCTCCAGCTCCCCTACTACCCCTATATGTTCCTGGCACCAAACGGTCAGGTCTTCAACGCGGGACCGAACCAGACCACCCGCTACCTGAACACGTCCGGAAGCGGTGCCTGGACGGTCGTAGGCAATAGCAACTACGGAACCCGCAACTGGGGCTCGGCAACGATGTACGACAACGGCAAGGTGTTGATCATGGGCGGAACACGGGGCGCTTTTTACGGCGCAGGATCCGCCGTGGCCCCCACCAATACTGCTGAAAGCATTGATTTGACTGCCGGATCTCCCTCCTGGCTTCCCGTCGCATCCATGGCTTTCGCCCGTAAACACCACAACGCCACGCTCCTGCCGGATGGCAGCGTGCTCGTGACGGGGGGCAGCCGGGGGTCCGAGGCGACGAACACCAATTCAGGCAGCCCCGCCTATGCCGCTGAAGTGTGGAACCCGACGACGAATATCTGGACCACTCTGGCAAGTAACACGGTGTATCGGGGCTACCACGCCACTGCGCTCCTCCTGCCTGACGGTCGCGTGGTCTCCGGCGGCGGCGATTTTGGCGGGGCGACCGCGGAGGTGTACTCGCCGCCGTACCTGTTCAAGGGAGCGCGCCCGACGATCAGCTCTGCTCCGACGAGCGTCGGGTACGGCCAGACCTTTTTCGTCGGGACCCCCAACGCGACGAGCATCACCAGGGTAACCTGGGTCCGGCTCTCTTCCGTGACGCACACGAACAACATGGGCCAGCGGATCAACCGTTTGAGCTTCTCGCAGGCGAGCGGCGGACTGAACGTGACGGCGCCGGCGAGTACCAACCTCTGTCCGCCAGGGCATTACATGCTATTCGTCTTGAATGGCACCGGCATACCCTCAGTAGCCCGGATCGTCCGGATCGACGGCGCGGCCCCACCGCCAACCAACACACCCACCAGAACGCATGACCAGCACGTACTGACGAGAACGCCGGACCCTGACGAGGACCTCGACCAGGACGCCGACTCGGACTGCCACCCGGACGGCGACGCCCTTGTTCTCGAATACGCCGACCAGGACCCTGACGAGGACCGCGACCAGGACTCCGACTCGGACCGCCACCCGGACGGCGACGCCCTTGTTCACGAACACGCCGACCAGGACCCTGACGAGGACCGCGACCAGGACTCCGACTCGGACTGCCACCCGGACAGCGACGCCCTTGTTCTCGAACACGCCGACCAGGACCCTGACGAGGACCGCGACCAGGACTCCGACTCGGACTGCCACCCGGACAGCGACGCCCTTGTTCTCGAACACGCCGACCAGGACCCTGACGAGGACCGCGACCAGGACTCCGACTCGGACTGCCACCCGGACAGCGACGCCCTTGTTCTCGAACACGCCGACCAGGACCCTGACGAGGACCGCGACCAGGACTCCGACTCGGACTGCCACCCGGACAGCGACGCCCTTGTTCTCGAACACGCCGACCAGGACCCTGACGAGGACCGCGACCAGGACCCCGACTCGGACTGCCACCCGGACGGCGACGCCCTTGTTCTCGAACACGCCGACCAGGACCGCGACGCCCTTGTTCTCGAACACGCCGACCAGGACCGCGACCAGCACTCCAACCCGCACCTCGACGAATACGCCGACGGCGATCGCCACCCAGACGCGGACCAGTACTCCGACGATGACGCCGACGAGCACGCCGACTCGGACGCCGACGCACACCCCGACCGCGACGCCGCCTCCGTCACAGACTTCGACGCATACGCCGACGAGCACCGCCACGAGCACGCCGACGCCCGACTCCGACGGACGCCCCGACGGAGATTCCGACGGTCACCCCGACGAGTACTCCAGCGTCGAGCCCGACCGATGTCCCGACCGAGACGCCTACGGTCACTCACACGCCTACGGCCACGCCGACTCCGACGGACGCCCCGACGGAGATTCCGACGGTCACCCCGACGAGTACTCCAACGTCGAGCCCGACGGATATCCCGACCGAGACGCCTACGGTCACTCACACGCCTACGGCCACGCCGACTCCGACGGACGCCCCGACGGAGATTCCGACGGTCACCCCGACGAGTACTCCAACGCCGAGCCCGACCGATATCCCGACCGAGACGCCTACGGTCACTCACACGCCTACGGCCACGCCGACTCCGACGGACGCCCCGACGGAGATTCCGACGGTCGCCCCGACGAGTACTCCAACGCCGAGCCCGACCGATGTCCCGACCGAAACGCCTACGGTCACTCACACGCCTACGGCCACTCACCCACCGCCTACGGCCACTCACACGCTTACGGCCACGCCGACTCCGACGGACGCTCCGACGGAGATTCCGACGGTCGCCCCGACGAGTACTCCAACGCTGAGCCCGACCGATGTCCCGACCGAGACGCCTTCGGTCACTCACACGCCTACCCCTACGCCGACTCCGACTTCCACGGAGACGCCGGCTCCGACCGAGACTCCGACTCCGCCAGTACCGGACGCGCCGTCGGGCCTGACCGCCACTCCGAGCTCATTTCAGATTGCTCTCGGATGGTCCGATAACTCCAACGATGAGGCTGGCTTCGGGATCGAGCGCTGCCTCAATGCCGGCTGCTCCGACTTTCTCGAAATCGCCCAGGTCGGCTCAGACGTAACCAGTTACACCGATGCGCCCCTGGTGCCGCTCGTTACCTATACCTATCGCGTACGTGCCTACAACAGCAGTGGCGGCTCCGGCTACTCCAATACAGCCAGCGCGGAGCCAGCGCCATGAGTCTGCATTTCAAGGAGGATCAGTCATGAATGCCCGTGCTGTCTTGAGAGGCGGCATTACGATGGCCGCGCTGTTCAGCGTGCTCAACATCGTTCCCGCGCAACCCACAGCTTCTTCGGCGAAAGCCCTCTACACACTCGTCGAGCTCCGCGGATTGAGCGTTGAGAGCTTGAGCTTCGCGCGCGACATGAACGCCTCCGGGCAGGTGGTCGGGCGGTCCGGCCATGCCAACGGCAGCGACACGCGCGCTGTTCTCTGGACGAGCGGGGTGGTCGAAGATCTGGGCGCGCTGCCCGGCGGCGATTACAGCGCGGCCTTCGGGATCAACAACCGCGGCGAGGTGGTCGGCACGTCGAACACCGCGACCGCGGCGCGCGCCTTCAAGTGGTCGCGGGGCCACGGAATGCGCGATCTCGGCGCCCTGACGGGGGACAGCGGGAGCGAGGCCTCCGACGTCAACAATGCCGGCGAGGTGGTCGGCACTTCGAGCGGCCCAAAGGGAATCCGCGCCGTCTCCTGGAGCGATGAGGGCCACATCGAAGACCTCGGCGTTTTGCCCGGCGGAAACCAGAGCAAGGCGGTCACGCTCAACGACGCCGGCCAGGTGGTCGGCTTCTCCAGTAGCTCTTCGGGGACACGCGCCGTCCTTTGGACGCGCGGCGATGGGATGAGGGATCTCGGCACGCTGCCGGGGCACACCGAGAGTGAAGCCGTCGATATCAACGACTCGGGACAGGTGGTCGGCTCGTCGAGCGGGCCAGACGGCACCCGCGCCTTTCTCTGGACGAGCAGCGGGGGGATGGAGGATCTCGGCACGTTGCCCGGCGGCGATCACAGCAGAGCGCTTGGCATCAACAATGCCGGCCAGGTGGTCGGCGCCTCGACGGGGGCGGCCGGGCTCAGTGCGTTCGTCTGGACGCGCCAAGGTGGAATGAAAGATCTCAACGGCTGGGTACCCCCTATGGACATCGGCCTGGTTCTCTCCGAGGGACATGGAATCGGCGAACTCGGGCAGATCGCCGTCCTGACCGGAGGCGGAGGGCACGCTCCGACCGCGGGCGGCGACCATCATGAGGAGGAGCACTTTTACCGTGCGTTTCTCCTGACGCCTTAATGGTGTCGAACGCGTGGGATGAGTCGCAGGGGCGTACCCGTGGGTTCGGCCGCGAGCCGCGTGTTAGGAATCCTCGGGCGCATATTCGCCCCGGAAGTTCGCCGGGATTCCGTCTCAGTCTTTAGACAACCACTTCATTATTTACGCGGCGAGCGTGCGGCCGAGCACGACGGCACATCCTGTTCCAGACGCGAGCCGGGAACGCCCCCGGGTGTGAGCGGCCCGGCGCCGTCGAGCCGCCTCACCGGGAGGCGCGCCGCAGGCCGCCGGTCTCCATAAAAGGCCTAGGTCTTTTTCCTACCCCCTTCTCCTTCCAAAGGCCGATACCGCCGGGCCCGCCTGCGCGCCTAACATTCGGAGGGGGGCGCATGGAATGCTCGATCTCGATGATCTGATCCCGCCCCTGCTGACAGGCCTGACGCTGTCAGAAGCGCACCGCATCAACAACCTGGGCCAGATCGCGGCCTTGAGCGGCGGGGCAGAAACCCCACCCGACGGTCACGAGCACGAGCACTTTTACCGCGTGTTTCTCCTGCGGCCTTAGGGATTTCAGGATTCAGGCGTGAAACCATATGATCCGTCGATAGGGCCAGGTCAACCCATAGGATCGGAAAGTCCATGCCGCTCGCCCAGCATGAATCACCGCGCTCTTCATGGCGGTGGAAACGAATATCCCTCGGGATCGTGGGGGGAATAGGCATTTGCGCTACGGTGAGTGCCCAGTCCTCGGTCGTCGGTCAATGGTCCCCGGTGTACACGTGGCCGTACCGGCCCGATACATGCCCAGCTGCTCCCGACCAGCAAGATCCTGTTCTGGGATTCGTACGCCGTTGCTGACCGCCCACAACTTTGTACTCCAAGCAACGGGAGTATCGTCCCTGCGGCTCCGGCCGGATTCAACATCTTCTGCACGGGCTTCGCGCTGCCTGCCGGACGGCCGGATGTTCATGGCAGGCGGGCACATCGCGAACGACGTGGGCCTGTCCTATGTCGCCACTTACGATGGCGTCGCCAACTCCTGGAGCCGTCAGCCGGACATGAATGCGGGCCGCTGGTACCCGACCGTGACCACGCTGGCCAACGGGGACATGCTGGTCGTGTCCGGAATGGTGGATACGGGCATCGGCATGAATCTCCTGCCGCAGGTGTGGCAGACGGCGAGCGGGACGTGGCGGGATCTGACCAGCGCGCAGCTCCTGCTGCCTTACTACCCCTACATGTTCCTGGCGCCGAACGGCCAGGTCTTCAACGCGGGGCCGGGCCAGACGACCCGCTACCTGGACACCTCCGGAAGCGGCGCCTGGACGGTGGTGGGCGACAACACCTTCGGAACACGCAACTGGAGTTCGGCGGCGATGTACGACGACGGCAAGGTCCTGATCATGGGCGGAATACAGGGCGACTTCTACGGCGCCGGATCGCGCGTGGCCCCCACCAATACGGCGGAAACGATCGACTTGACCGCCCCGTCTCCCGCCTGGGCTCCCGTCGCGCCCATGGCTTACCCGCGCAAACACCACAACGCCACGCTTCTGCCGGATGGAAAGGTGCTCGTGACGGGGGGCAGCAGCGGATCCGAGGTTACGAATTCCAATTCCACTGAGCCCCGTCTACCCCGCTGAAATGTGGGATCCGGCGACCAATACCTGGACCACGCTGGCGAGCAACACGGTCTATCGCGGCTACCATGCCACCGCGCTCCTGATGCCTGACGGTCGCGTCCTCTCCGGCGGCGGCGACTTTGGCGGGGCCAGCGTGGAGTTGTTCTCCCCGCCGTACCTGTTCCAGGGAGCGCGCCCGACGATCAGCGCCGCTCCGGCGACGCGTCGGGTACGGCCAGACCTTTTTCGTGGGCACGCCGGACCCGGCGGCCATCTCGAAGGTGACCTGGATACGGCTCGCTTCCGTGACGCACACGAACAACATGAACCAGCGGATCAACCGTTTGAGCTTCTCGCAGGCCACGAACGGCCTGAACGTCACGGCGCCGTCGAGCAACAACCTGGCGCCGCCCGGACACTACATGCTGTTCGTCCTGAACGCCGCCGGCGTGCCATCCGTGGCCCGGATCGTCCGCCTCATCTCGGCCGCGCCCGCGGGCACCCCGACGCCGACTCCCACGCCGACTCCCACAGGGTCGGTCACGGCAACTCCCACGGCGACTCCCACGGGGGCTTCTACAGCGACTCCCACGGGCCTGCCTACGGCGACCCGCACACCGACACCGACGCCCACGCGGACTCCGACGCCGGTCCCGACCAGGACACCCACACCGGCCACCCCCGCGGCCCCGTCAAACCTGAGGGCGACGGCGGTCTCCGGTACGCAGATCGATCTGGAATGGGTCGACAACTCGACGAACGAAACCGGCTTCAAGATCGAGCGTTGTCAGGGTAACGGCTGCAACGACTTTGCCGAGTTCGTGCAAGTGGGCGCCGGCGTGACGACGTATTCGGACACGGGTCTTTCGCCCAACACGAAGTACAGTTATCGTCTCCGCGCATACAACGGCTTCGGCAACTCGGCATACTCCAACATCGCCACGAAGAGGACTGATCGATAGGTCTCTGACAGCGGCGATCGCGGCGCGGTCCGGGAGAGAATCCGCCTGTTCGGGGGAGGCGTGATCGGCCGGACGCTCACTCACTACCTCGTCGAGAGGCGCCTCGGCGCCGGGGGAATGGGCGAGGTGTTTCTCGCCCGCGACCTGGCCCTGGGCCGGATGGCCGCGATCAAGGTGCTTTCGGACTCGCTGACCGCCGAGGCGCGCGCGCGGCTCCTGCGCGAAGCGGAGGCCTGCGCCCGGCTGCAGCACCCGGCCATCGCCACCTTCTTCGAAGCGGGCGAGGCCGACGGCACCGCGTTTCTGGCCATGGAGTTCGTCGCCGGCGAGACGCTCCGCGACCGGCTCCGGCGCGGCCCGCTCCCGTTTCCCCAGGCCCTGTCCCTGACGGCCTCGCTCCTCGAAGCCCTCGTCCACGCGCACGCGGCCGGAGTCCTCCACCGCGACATCAAGCCGGAGAACGTCATGGTCACCGGCGACAACCTCGGCAAGCTGCTCGACTTCGGGATCGCGCAGCTGCGGGAAGGGGAGGGCGCGAGCGAAGCCGCGACCGAAGTGGCGTTGACGGCGCCCGGCGCCGTGATCGGCACTCTCGGGTACATGTCGCCCGAGCAGCTTCGGGGCCAGCCGCTCGACGAGCGGTCGGACCTGTTCTCGCTCGGCGCCGTCCTCTACGAAGCCCTGGCCGGGCGGCCCGCGTTTTCCGGCGACACCCCTGCGGATCGCATCGCGGCGATCCTGGCGGCCGACGTCGAGCCCCTGCGCGCGACGGGCGTCGCGCCGGAGGCGGGGGTCGTACTGACCCGCGCTCTCGCCCGCGACCCGGAGCGGCGTTATCCTTCGGCCGCCGCCTTCCTTTCGGATCTGAGAGCTCTCGGGGCCGGCGAGCTGACGGCGTCCCTCCCGGATTCGGTCGCGATCCTGGATTTCCGCAATCTCTCGCGCGACGCCAACGACGACTGGATCGGCAGCGGGTTCGCCGAGAGCCTCGCCGCCGACCTCGGGCGGCTTCCGGAGTCTCGCTCGTGCCGCGCCCGAAAGTGGCGCAGGCGCTGGCGCAGACGGGCGGCGTCGGACCGGAGCTCGGGCGGCTCCTGGGCTGCCGGTGGGTCTTGTCGGGCGCCTACCAGCGCATCGGCGTCCGCCTGCGCGTCACGGCGCAGCTGGCCGACGGCGTGACCGGCGAAATCGTGGCGTCCGAGAAGCTCGACGGCGATCTCGACGGGATGTTCGCGATGCAGGATCGGCTCTCCGCTTCCGCCACGGAGAAGCTGCGGCCCGGCGGCGCGGCGCCGGCCGTCCGGCCGGCTCCCCGCATCGACGTCTACGAGCGTCACGCGCGGGGCCGCCGGTTCTTCCACCGGCTCGAAAAGGGGACGCTCGACCAGGCGCGCGCTCTCTTCGAGGAGGCGACCGGCGCCGATCCCGCGTACGCTCCCGCCCTGGCCGGGCTCGCGGCGGTTCACGCCATGCGATTTCCCTTCGAGACGGATCCGCGCGAGCTCGAGATCGCGGAGCGCTACGCGCGGCGGGCCATCGCGGCCGATTCCGAGCTGGCCGAGCCGCGCCTCTGGCTCGGATACTGCCTGTCGCGGCAGGGGCATCAGAACGAGGCGCTCGAGCAGGAACGCCGGGCCATGGAGCTCGACACCGCTGAACGCCTACGCGCCCTATTTCGGCGGGATTCTGTCTCGTGCAGATGGGAAGGCGGGACGAGGGCCTCCGCCTGTTTCAGCGGGCCGTCGAGATCGATCCGCGCCACGGCTTCGCGTGGCTCGCGCTGGGTTGGACTCACCTGGACCTGGGCAGCCACGCCGAGGCGCGCTGGTGCCTCCAAAAATGCGTGGACCTGGAAGGCGAGGTGGGGAAGGGCCCGACGGCCGGCGTCGGCGGCTATCTCGGAGAGTGTCTCCGCCGTTCGGGCGACCTGGCCGGCGCCCGCGCGTCCTGCCTCCAGGGCCTGGAGGCGGTCGAACGCACCGACTTCATGTATCGCGACACGTTTCGGGCGGTCTGTCTCTGCGCTCTGGGTCGGACCGCTCTCGAACAGGGGGACACCGCCGCGGCTCGGGCCGCCTTCACCCAGGCGGTCGCGCATCTGCGAGGCCGGGTCCGGGCGCTCGGCGGAGGGCATCTGCTCGTCCAGGCGCTGGCCGGGCTCGCGCGAAGCGGCGCGGCAGGATCGCTCGACGAGGCCCTGGCGCTCTTCTCCGTCCGCCACGGGCACGACTTCTCGATGATGTGGTGCTGTTCGGACGACGTGACGCTCCTCGAGCTGTCGCGCGCGGCCGCCGCCTCCGGACGCTCCGACGAGGCCGCGGATCTCTTCGCGAAGGCTCGAGCGGCGGGATCCCGGGAGGCACTCGCGGCGACCGGGCCGTCGCTCCCGGGCTAGGGAAGAAGCCGCAGCGCGACGTTCGCGGCGTGTTGCCGCAGCTCCGGCACCGCCGTCGCCTCCCAGAAGCGAGCCTTCAGCAGCGGACCGACGAGGAAGAGAAACGGAGGAGGGCCTGCCCTCGGCGTCGAGCAGCGCGAGGTCGTCCGACACTTCGAGCCCGAGACGCAGCGGGTCCGGCACGGCGAGTCCCCGCGCCCGCAGCGCGTCGAGAAGCCGGTCGCCGATCCGCCGGACGTCGCTCGAGGGTCCCGTGCAGTTGACGACGCGTTCGACGAACAGCGCTTCGATCTGGCTCTTGCCGCGCGGACGCACGAGGACGCGAACGCCTCCCTCGGATGGGCTCGTACCGGAGCACGCGGCCAGCGCGGATCTGGAGCTCGCTCGCCTCCATCATCCGCCCCGTCGCCTCCGCCGTCGCCGGCGCGACGCGGTGGCGGTGCACGTCCCAGTAGGGACGAACGTGCCGGAGAAAGCGCGAGCGTTCGGCCGGATCCAGCTCCTTCCAGAGGTCGGGCGTGACGCCGCGCAGGGAGCCGACGACGCCGCGCCAGTTTCCGCTCGATTGGGCGGCCCGGCGGACCGCGGAGAGAAGGCCCCGGACGGTCCGGGGCGGCTCGCCCAGGTCCGGGAGGGTGGCGCCGCGGAGGCCGCGTGAGGCTGAGGCAGAAGGCCGTGGCGGGAGATCGCGCGCAGCGGCAGCTTGACGCCGCGCGACGCGAGGTCGAGCGCGATGTCGAGGGCCGTCAGGCCGGTGCCGAGCATCAGGACCGACTCCCCGGGCTGGCACGACGTCGAGCGAGCCGCGGATCCACGGGTCCCGCACGTAGCGCTCCGAGGCGTAGAACTCGCCGCCCTCGGCCGGCGGGTCGGAGGGCGAGTAGTTCCCGAGGGCGAGCACGACCCGGTCGACCTCGCGCCGGGAGCCGTCGGCGAAGCTCAGCGTCGCGGAGCCTCCGGCGTGCTCGACGTCCAGCACTTCTCCGACGACGCGCTCGAGGGCTCCCGCCGGGCTCCTCGCTCTCGGCCTCGCGGAGGAAGTGCTCGAGGTACTCGCCGTACAGACGGCGCGACACGAAGCTGCCGGAGTGCACGGAAGCGTCGCGATCCCGCGCCCAGCGCAGGAAGTGGTCGGGGTCCTCGGGCAGACCGCTCATCCCGCCCGCCGCGACGTTCAGGACGTGCGCCTCGATGCGCGTCCGGTACGCGACACCCCGTCCGACCGGCCCGAACCGGTTGACGAGCGTCACGCGGACGGGCCGCCCGCGGCGGAGGAGCTGGGCGGCGACCGCGACGCCGCTGAAACCTCCGCCGATGACGGCGATTCTCGATCCGTCCTCCCTCAACGCGTCTCGAGCCCGGGTGCCACCGTGACCGCCAGGGTCTGCTCGGACTTCGTCTTCCCGAACTTCAGCGTCACCTTGTAGTCGCCGGCCGGGACGAACTTCGGGCCCTCGCCCCCGTACTCGCTCAGCAGCTCCTTGGAAGGCTTCAGGTCCCAGACGATGCGGCCGAGCCCGGGAGTGGCCGGGGCCGAGAGCTTCGCCACCGGCTGGTCGAGCGCGTTGACGATCTCGATCTTGACCTCGTCGCCTGTGAACTCCTTGACCCACCAGGTCAGGAGCGCCCCGGGCTTGGGGTTCTCGCCGCGAAAGACCGCGACGCCGTTCCAGTCTCCGAAGCCGGGGAGCGGTTCGAACGCGTGCGCCGGCCGCGGCGGGAAGAGGTGAGCGTCCTTCGCTCGGACCTCGGCCGTCAGCTCCTGGAGCGCGGTGATGTCGTCGATGACGTAGAGGCTGCGCCCGTGGGTCGCGGCGACGAGGTCGCGATCGCGGGGATGCAGCGCGATGTCGTCCACGGCCACCGTCGGCAGGCTCCCGAGCTTCTGCCAGGACGCTCCGGCGTCGAGCGACGCGAAGAGGCCGAACTCCGTTCCGGCGAAGAGCAGGCGGGGGTTCTTGCGATCCTCGCGCACGACCTTGACCGGGCCGCCGGCGGGAAGGTCCCCCGCGATCGACTGCCAGGTGCGGCCGAGATCGCCGGTGCGGTAGGCGAGCGCGGCGTGCTTGCCCGAGCGGTGCGTCTCGACCGCGAGGTAGGCGGCTTTCGGATCGTGCCAGGAGGCTTCGATGCGGCCGATCCACAGTCCGCGCGCGGCGGGCGGCAGGCTCGCGGTCAGATCCGTCCAGTTCGCTCCCTCGTCGCTCGTGACCCAGACCTTGCCGTCGTCGGTGCCCGCCCAGAGGAGCCCTTTCTGCAGCGGAGACTCGGCCAGGGTGTAGACGACGCCGTAATTCTCGGCGCCGCTGCCGACGGTCGTCGTCTTCTTCGGATCCTGGGTCGAGAGGTCGGGGCTGATCGCCTTCCACGCCTCGCCCCGCGACGTCAGCTTGAAAACGCGGTTGCCCGCCGAGGTACATCGCGCCCTTCTCGTGGCGGCTCCCGATCAGCGGCGAGTTCCAGTGGAACCGGTACCCCGCCTGCCCCTCGTGCGGCGACGGCCGGAGCTTCTTGACGGCCCCGCTGCGGAGGTCGAAGCGGTGGAGGTCCCCTTCCTGCGACTCGGTGTAGATGACCTCGGGGTCGTCCGGATCGAAGACGCACGAGAACCCGTCCCCTCCCTCGATGTTGGTCCAGTCGCTGTTGAGGATGCCTTCCTTGGTGAGCGTCCGGCTGGGGCCGACCCAGTTCAGGTTGTCCTGCAGGCCTCCGCAGATCCGATAGGGGACCGACTCGTCGAGGTTGATCCGGTAGAACTGGCCGGCGGCGAAGCGATTCAGGTGCTCCCAGCTCTTGGCGCGGTCGAAGCTCTGGTAGACGCCTCCATCGGTGCCGAGGACCAGGCGCTCGGGGCTGCGCGGATCGATCTCGAGCGCGTGAAGGTCGGGGTGGATTTTTCCGGAGCGGTCCTCGCGGAACGACTTGCCGCCGTCTTCCGAGACGTGGAGGGCGAAGCCGAGAACGTAGACGCGCTCGGGGTTCTCGGGGTCCACGCGGACCTGCGAGAAGTAGAAGGGCCGCGGGTTCAGCTTGCTGCGGCGGCTCCAGCTCTCTCCGCCGTCGTCCGAGCGGAAGACGCCGCCCATCTTGCTCGTGACGTCGTCGATCCCGCTGGTTCCGCCCTCGCTCGACTGGACGATGGCGTAGACGATCTTCGGATTCCTGCGGTGGACCGAGAGGCCGATCCGGCCGGTCGAGCCGGGAAGGCCCGTCGAAAGCTTCGTCCAGGTCGCCCCTCCGTCGGCCGACTTGAAAATGCCGCCGAGGTCCCTGCCGTCGGTCGCGTCGGGACCCGAGGCAAAGGACCAGGGCTGACGCTCCCGGGCATAGAGCGCGGCGTAGAGCGTGTCGGGGCTGGAGGGATCCAGGACGACGTCGCCGCAGCCCACCCGATCCGCATAGGGCGCCGCGGCCTGCAGGGCGGCGCGCCAGGTCTTGCCGCCGTCGCGCGTGACGTAGAGGCCCCGCTCTCCGCCCCGCGTCCAGAGGTCGCCGAGCGACGCGACCCAGGCGACGTTCGGGTCCGTGGGGTGGACCACGATGCGGGCGATCGAGCGCGAGCTCTTCAGCCCGACGTTCTCCCAGGTCTCGCCGCCGTCCTTGGTGAGGTAGACGCCGTCGCCCCAGGCCGAGCTGTTGCGATCGTTGCCCTCGCCGCTGCCGACCCAGATCGTCTTCGGATCCGACGGCGCCACGGCGACGGCGCCGATCGAAGCGACCGGTTCTTTCTCGAAGATCCCGGTGAAGGTCCCGCCGTTGTTGGACGACTTCGCGACGCCGCCGCTCGCGAACCCCACGTAGAAGACGTAGGGGTTCGCGGGATCGAGGGCGATCTCGGAGACGCGCCCGCCCATCACCGCCGGCCCGATCGAGCGGGCCTTCAGGGCCTTCAGGCGGGGCTCGTCGAGGCGCGCGGCGGGGGACGCGGGCGGTGCGGGCGCCTTCTCGGGCACGGCGAAGACGATGGCGGGGAACAGGCACAACACCGACAGGACGATCCGCCGCATCAATGCTCCTTTCGCAAAACGGGCGAGAGGATATCAGCGGCTCGTCGCGACTCCGCCGGTTCCGGGACGAAAATCTCTATTGGAGGCTGAACGTCCTGACGATGGACACCGCCATCTGGCCGCGCGTGTTCGGATTGAGGGGACAGTGGTTGTCGCCTCCGCAGCCGCTGGTGATCGACTCGGCGGCGAGCTGTTCGATCCAGTTGGCGAACGTGCCGGGACAGGGTACGTCGTCGAAGACCCCCGTGCAGTTCGGCGGCACGTAGGCCGAGCCGTACTTCGTCTTCAGGAGAAAGACCGCCATCTGGTCGCGCCGCACCGGGTCTTGGGGGCAGTAGATGCCGGCCCCGCAGCCGCCCGTGATGCCTTCGGCGGCGAGCGCTTCGATCCAGGGCGCGAAGCTGGAGGAGCAGGGGACGTCGGTGAAGATGCCCGCGCACGGGGGCGGCTGGTAGCAGAGGCCGTGCTCGGCCTTCAGCAGGAACACCGCCATCTGCTGGCGCAGCGTCGGGTCGCTGACGCCGTAGAGCCCGCCGCCGACGCCGACGGTGATGCCGTTCCGGACGAGTGTCGTGACGAAGGAGTAGAACGCTGCCCGTTCGGAACGTCGAGGAAGTCCGCGACCCAGGCCTTGGGCAGCGTCCCCTCCGAGCCGTCGGGGTTGGCGACCGTCAGGTCGTTGACGGTGCCGGCGGCCAGCAACGGGGAAGTCGCGCTGATGGAGTTGGAGTTGTTGACGACGACGCTGCCCGCGGCGACACCGCCGATCGTCACGGCCGCGCCGGCCTGAAAGTCGGTGCCGGTGATCGACAGGTTCGTGCCTCCGGCCGGCGACCCGGACCAGGGCCTTTTCAGGTCAGCGCTGTTCCCGGGCGGCCTCGAATCCCTCATAATCCGTCCCCCATGTCCGGAACCCCCCCGACCGGTCCCACCCAGCGCGAGCGCGCCGAGGCGCTCCAGGAGCTCCTCGCCGAGCGGATTCTGGTCCTCGACGGGGCCACGGGCACCTGGATGCAGGGCCAGGACCTGACTGCCGAGGACTTCGGGGGCGCGGAGCTCGAGGGCTGCAACGAGAACCTGGTCCTGACCCGCCCCGATCTCGTGCGCCGGATGCACGCGGAGTACCTCGACGCCGGCGCGGACATGGTCGAGACGAATACCTTCGGCGGGACCCCGCTGGTGCTGGCCGAGTACGGCCTGGCCGACCGGGCGCTGCGAGATCAACCGCCGCGCGGCCGAGCTCGCGCGGGAGGCGGCGGGGCAGGCGTCGACTCCCGGCCGCCTGCGCTTCGTCGCCGGGTCGATGGGGCCCACGACCAAGGCGATGACGGTCACCGGGGGCGTGACTTTCGACGAGATGATCGTCCACTACCGGATCCAGGCGCTCGGCCTTCTCTCGGGCGGAGCCGACGTCCTGCTTCTCGAGACGACGCAGGACACTCGCAACCTGAAGGCGGGACTCATCGGTCATCGAGCAGGCGTTCGCGGAGGTCGGCTGGCGCGTGCCCGTCATGGCCTCGGTGACGATCGAGCCGACGGGCACGATGCTCGCGGGACAGGGCGTGGAGGCTCTCTACGCGTCGGTGATGCACGCGCCGCTTCTCTCGGTGGGCCTGAACTGCGCGACTGGACCGGAGTTCATGACGGATCACATCCGCAGCCTCTCGGCCCTGGCGAAGACGCTGACCTCCTGCTATCCGAACGCGGGGCTCCCGGATTCCGACGGGCAGTACGCCGAGACGCCGGAGAAGCTGGCGCGCGATCTGTCCCGCTTCATGGAAGAGGGCTGGGTCAACGTCGTGGGCGGCTGCTGCGGTACCACCCCGGCGCACATCCGGGCGCTCGCCGCGGCGGCGGAGGGACGCAAGCCCCGGCGCGTCCCGATCCACCGCAAGACGCTCGTGTCGGGGATCGAGGTGCCTCGAGGTGGACGTCGACAACCGGCCGGTGCTCGTCGGCGAGCGCACCAACGTGCTCGGAAGCCGGAAGTTCAAGCGGCTCGTGGCCGAGGGCCAGTTCGAGACGGCGGCCGAGATCGCGCGCTCCCAGGTCAAGAACGGCGCGCAGGTCATCGACGTCTGCCTGCAGGACCCCGACCGGGACGAGGTCGCCGACGCCAACGCCTTCCTCGAGCGGGCGACGAGGATGGTCAAGGTCCCGCTGATGCTCGACTCGACCGACGCCAGCGTGCTGGAGCTCGGCCTGAAGTGGAGCCAGGGCAAGGCGATCCTGAACTCGATCAACCTGGAGGACGGCGAGGAGCGGTTCCGCTCGGTCGTTCCGCTGGCGCAGCGGTACGGCGCCGCCCTCGTCGTCGGCACGATCGACGAGGATCCCGAGCACGGCATGGCCGTCACGCGCGAGCGCAAGCTCGAAGTCGCGCGGCGCAGCTACACGCTCCTGACCGAGAAGTACGAGATCCCCGCCGAGGACATCCTGTTCGATCCGCTGGTCTTCCCGTGCGGCACGGGGGACGCCAAGTACGTGGGCAGCGCGGTCGAGACGATCGAGGGGATCCGCCTCATCAAGGCGGCGTTCCCGGAGACGAAGACCATCCTCGGCATCTCGAACGTGTCGTTCGGGCTGCCGGAGGCGGGGCGCGAGGTCCTGAACTCGGTGTTCCTGTACCACGCGACCAAAGCCGGGCTCGACCTCGCGATCGTGAACTCCGAGAAGATCGTTCGCTATCCGTCGATCCCGGACGAGGAGAAGCGGCTGGCGGAAGACCTCCTCTGGAACCGCGGCGAGGACCCCGTCGCGGCCTTTGCCAACTTCTTCAAGGCCAAGGGGGCCGCGCCGAAGGCCCCGCGCGAGCGCGCCGGCACGCCTCTCGAGCGGCTGCCGCGCTACATCCTCGAAGGCTCCAAGGAGGGGCTCGTCGAGGACCTCGAGGCCGTGCGCGAGAGCGGCAAGGCCCCCCTCGAGATCATCAACGGGCCGCTCATGGACGGCATGCGCGAGGTCGGCCGGCTCTTCAACGCCAACGAGCTGATCGTGGCCGAGGTTCTTCAGTCGGCCGAAGCCATGAAGGCCGCTGTCTCCCACCTCGAGAAGTTCATGGAGAAGACGACCGGCTCGCGCAAGGGCAAGGTGATCCTCGCGACGGTCAAGGGCGACGTCCACGACATCGGCAAGAACCTGGTCGAGATCATCCTCTCGAACAACGGGTACGAGGTGATCAACCTCGGCATCAAGGTCCCGCCCGAGAAGCTCGTCGAGGCTTACCACAAGCACCAGCCCGATCTGATCGGCCTGTCCGGCCTCCTCGTGAAGAGCGCGCAGCAGATGGTCACGACGGCGCAGGACCTGACGGCGGCCGGCGTCGAGACGCCGATGCTGGTCGGCGGCGCGGCGCTTTCGCAGAAGTTCACGGACCACCGCATCGCGCCGGCCTACGCGGGGCTCGCGGTCTACGCCGAGGACGCGATGCGCGGCCTCGCCCTGGCCGACCGGATCCTCTCCGGCGAAGACGCCCGCGCGGGACTTCTCGCGGAGGCGCGAGAAACGCCGGGCGGCGATCGCCGCGGCCGACGCGGTCCGACCAGGAGACCCCGCTCGCCGCGCCGGCCGTGCGCAGCACCGAGGTCTCGATCGTCGAGCCGGTGCCGCGCGCCCGACGGCGAGGAGCACGTCCTCGGCGAGCTCGACCTCGCCGAGGTCTGGCCGTACCTGAACCCTCACATGCTGTACGCCAAGCACCTCGGGCTGCGGGGAAGCTACTGGAAGCTCAAGGAGGCGGGCGATCCCAAGCTGGCCGAGCTCGAGCGCGTCATCCAGAGGGTGCAGGGACAGGGCTGGCTGACGGCCCGGGCGATGTACCGGTACTTCCCGGCGTCGTCCGACGGGAACACGCTCCACGTCGCCGTGCCCGGACGGCGGCGAGGCCTGCTTCACGTTCCCCCGGCAGGTCGCAGGCGAGCGGCTCTGCCTCTCCGATTTCGTTCACCCGAGCGCTGCCGGGCGGCCCGCGGGACTCGGTCGGGTTCTTCCTCACGACCGCCGGCGAAGGCGTGCGGCAGCGGGCCGAGGACCTGAAGGAGAGGGGCGAGTACCTGCTGTGCCACGCCCTCCAGGCGCTGGCCGTCGAGACGGCGGAGGCGGCCGCGGAGTGGCTGCACCGGAAGCTGCGCGAGACAGTGGGGCTTCCCGGATCCGCCCGAGACGTCGATGATCGACCGCTTCCAGGGCCGCTACCGCGGCAAGCGCTACAGCTTCGGCTATCCCGCCTGCCCCGAGCTCGCCGACCAGGTCACGCTCTTCCGCCTGCTCGACGGCCGCAAGATCGGCGTCGAGCTGACCGAGGGCTACATGATGGACCCCGAGGCCTCCGTCTCGGCCCTCGTCCTCCACCACCCCCAGGCCCGCTACTTCGCGACCTGAGGTCCGGGGTCAGGTCTGGACTTTGTCCCTCCGGGGTCAGGTCTGTCCACTCTGGGTCAGTCCGTCCTTTCACCGACCCTCAGCGCCGCACGTCCCGAACCTTCGTAGACGAATCATCGTACGTAAGGTAGGATCTCAGAATGATCGACGGAATTGACACAGCCATACTGAAGATACTGCAGGAAAACGCAAGAACCTCCAACGCGGAGATCGCGCGGCAAGTGGGCCTCGCGGCCTCCGCCGTCTTCGAGCGGGTACGCAAGCTGGAGGAGCGAGGCGTGATCCAGGGCTACGCCGCGCGCGTCAACCCGAAGCTCCTGGGCCTGCCGCTCCTCGCCTACATCTTCGTGCGGGACGACGAGAAGCCGGGCGAGGAGGAGACGTCGCGGCTCGTGGCCGAGATCCCGGAGGTGCTCGAAGTCCATCACGTCGCGGGGGAGGACTGCTTCCTCGTAAAACTCCGGGCCGCCGACACGGACGCACTGCACCGCCTGCTGCGTGAGCGGTTCGGTCACATCGAGTCCATCAAGTCCACCCGAACGACGATCGTGCTGGACACAGTCAAGGAAACCTCGGCGCTGCCCCTTCCGGAACTGGCGTCCGACGCCGTCGCGGAGACCGTCCGTGTCTGACTCGCGCCTGGCGAAGCCTCCGCTCCCCAAGGTCCTCGCGGCCTTCGCGGCGGTGTACGTCCTGTGGGGCTCGACGTACCTCGGCATCCTCTTCTCGAGCGAGACGCTGCCGCCGTTTCTGACGCAGGGCGTGCGCTACGCGCTCGCCGGCGTCGTGATGTACGTGTGGGCGCGCTGGCGCGGAGCGCCTCGGCCCACGCGCCGCGAGTGGGGAGGCTCGGCGATCACCGGCGGGCTGCTCTTTCTCGTGGGGACGGGCGCGGTCGTCTGGGCGGAAGGCTTCATCCCGTCGGGCGTCGCGGCCCTCGTGGTTGCAACCGAACCCATGTCGTTCGTGTTGATGGAAGCCATGCGCCGCCGACGGATGCCCCGGGGACTCGTCTTCGCCGGCCTCGCTCTGGGCCTCGTGGGTCTCGCGATCCTCGTGGGCCCCGGCTCGATTCTGGGAAGCGAACGGTTCCACCTCGGCGCCTCTGGCGGTGCTCGTCCTGGCCTCCTTCGCCTGGGCCGGCGGATCCCTCTTTTCCCGCGGCTCGCGGCTGCCGGCATCCCCCGTGATGGCGACGGCGTCGACGCTTCTCTGGGGCGGCGCGATGCTCGGGGCGCTGGGCCTCGCGGTCGGCGAGCTCTCGCGTTTCGACCCGGCGGCCGTGTCGGCCCGCTCGATCCTGGCCACCGTCTACCTCTTCATCTTCGGCTCGATCATCGGCTTCTCGGCGTACCTCTGGCTGCTGCGCGTCACGAGCGCGTCGCGGGTCTCGACGTATGCGTACGTCAATCCCATCGTCGCGGTGTTTCTGGGCTGGCTGCTCGCGAACGAGCCGCTGACTCCCCGCGTGGTCCTGGCGGCGACAGTGATCGTGGGAGCCGTCGCGCTGATCATTCGCTATGGCGGGGAAGAGCTCGAGGATGTCGCTCCCGAGGAGCCCGATCTGGGCTGCACGAAGGCCGCGGAGACCGCGCGTGCCTGAGACCCGGCCCCACCGCCGCCCGGCCTCGCGCGGCGAGCTCGTGCTGGCGTTCGCCGCGGTGTACGTCCTGTGGGGCTCGACGTATCTGGCGATTCGCGTCGGAGTCGAGACCATCCCGCCGTTTCTGCTGGCGGGCGTGCGCCATCTGACGGCCGGACTGATCCTTCTCGGGTGGCTGCGCTGGCGCGGCACACCGTGGCCGGAGCGCCGGCACTGGCGGGCGGCGGCGATCATCGGCGGGTTGATGCTCCTCGGCGGAAACGGCCTCGTGACCTGGGCCGAGCAGCGCGTTCCCTCCGGGCTCGCCGCTTTGATCGTCGCCTCGGTCCCGCTCTGGATGACCCTGCTCGACGGGATCCAGCAGCGCGAGCGGCCGCACGGCGTCGTGATCGTCGGCCTCGCCATCGGCCTCGCCGGCCTCGGCTTTCTCGTCGCGCCCGGGAATTTCGCGGGGGGAACCCACGTGGATCCGCTCGGCGCCGCGGCGCTGCTGGCGGCCGCGCTCTTCTGGGCCATCGGCTCGCTCTACTCGCGACGCGCGAAGCTGCCCGCCTCGACGCTGCTCGCGACTGCGATGGAGATGATCGCCGGCGGAGCGATCCTCCTGTGCGCCTCTGCCCTTCTCCGGGAGTGGCGCGGGTTCTCTCCCGCCGCCGTCTCCTCGAGCTCGCTCCTGGCGCTCGGATACCTGATCGTGGCCGGATCGCTCCTGGGATTCACGGCCTATGTCTTTCTTCTCGGAGCCACGACCCCCGCTCGGGTTTCGACGTACGCTTACGTCAACCCGGTGGTCGCCGTGCTTCTCGGCTGGGCGATCCTCGGCGAGGCCGTGACTCCGCGGACCCTCATCGCCGCGGCGGTCATCGTGGCGTCCGTGGCGCTGATCATCCGCCACGGCGCGCGCCGGTCGGTCGCGGAGGCCGAAGAGAACGAAGTTCCGCTGCGGGTGGAAGGCGGCCGACGCTGAGCCTCCCGTTGCTTGCCGCAGCGCTGACGGCGCTGCTGGTCCACGCGCCTGCGCCGGCCGACTGGCAGACGCCGGCCGAGAAGAGCGCGTTCGTGAAGACTCCGAGCTACGACGAGACCATGGCGTACCTGCGCCGGGTCGCCGCGGCCGCGCCCGGACAGGTTCGGATCGAGACCTTCGGGAAGACGGGGGAAGGCCGCGACCTCGTGGCCGTCATCGCCTCGAAGGACGGCGTCTTCGATCCCGACGCCCTTCATCGTTCCGGACGCCCGATCGTCCTCATCCAGAACGGGATCCACGCCGGCGAGATCGACGGCAAGGACGCCTCGCTCGCCCTGCTGCGCGACATGGTCGTCACGAAGTCCCGCAAGGCCCTGCTCGATCGGGCGGTCGTCGTGATCCTCCCGATCTACAACGCTGACGGCCACGAGCGGTCGGGACCCTACAACCGGATCAACCAGAACGGCCCGGAGGAGATGGGCTGGCGCACGACCGCGCTCAACCTGAATTTGAACCGCGATTACATGAAGGCGGACGCTCCCGAGACGCGCGCGTTTCTCAGGCTGTGGAACCGCTGGCTGCCCGATTACTTCGTGGACGACCACGTGACCGACGGCCTGGACTACCAGTACGACGTCACCTACCAGTGCGACTGGACGCCGGACGTCGTTCCGGCCATCGCCGAGTGGCAGCGTCGCGTCGTCGAGCCCTACCTCGCGCAGTCCGTGGCGCAGGCCGGCCACGTTCCCGGTCCGTACATCGACCCGAAGGACGCGTCGGACCTGTCGAAGGGCATGAGAACGTGGCCTTCGCTGCCGCGATACTCCAACGGGTACGCCAACGTGCAGAACCGTCCCGGAATGCTGGTCGAGACTCACATGCTGAAGGACTACCGGACCCGGGTCGGAGGGACCTACGCGATCCTGCGCGCCCTCCTGGAGCTCGTCAACCGGGACGCCGACGCGCTCCTGCGGATGAACCGCGAGGCCGACGCGGCCACGATCGCGGGAGGGAAGGCGCCCGGACGCTCGCCCATGCCGCTGCTCCTCGTCTCGGACGGGACCACGGAGCCCTTCGTCTATAAGGGGATCCGGGTCGAGCACTCGCCTTCCGAGATCTCCGGAGGCCGCCGTCGCTCCTACACCGCGGATCCGATCGAGATGACACTTCCGAAGGATTCGGGCTTCATGGCCGCGGTCGCCGTCGTCCCGCCGGCGGCGTACATCGTGCCGGCCCAGTGGACCGAGGTGATCGACGTGCTCGCGGCGCCACGGAGTCCGCATCTCCCGGACGTCGCGTCCCTGGGAAGGAGAAGTCGAAACCTACCGCTGCGACGAGCCCCGTTGGAACCCGCGGCCGTTCGAGGGGCGCCAGGTCCTCTTCTCTCCAGGCGAGGGGACGCCCAAGTCCGACGCGGCCCTCGGCCCGTGCCGTGTCGTGCGCGAGAAGCTCACGTACCCGGCGGGCTCGGCGGTCGTGCCGCTCGGCCAGCGCGCGGCCAAAGTCGCGATCCACCTGCTCGAGCCCCAGGGCCCGGACTCCTTCGTCGCGTGGGGATTCTTCAACGCCATCTTCGAGCAGAAGGAGTTCGGCGAGGATTACGTCGTCGAGAAGCTCGGTCCCGAAATGCTCGCGAAGGATCCCAGGCTCGCCGCGGAGTTCGAAGCCAGGCTCGCCGCCGATCCGAAGTTCGCCGCCAGCCCGGAGGCGCGCCTGGCGTTCTTCTATGATCGCTCGCCCTGGCGCGATCCGAAAATGGGACTCTACCCGGTGGGCCGACTCGCGTCCCTCTCCGGGATTCCGGTCGACCGGTAGAGACTCGGGAGGTGTCGATGTCTCCGTCCGCCACGGACCTGCTGCTCCGGCTGATCGACGAGTCCTACGAGAAGAGCGCCTGGCAGGGGCCGAACCTGCGCGGATCCCTGCGCGGTGTGACCGCGGCGCAGGCGGCGTGGCGCCCGGCGCCCGGCCGTCACAACATCGCGGAGCTGGTCGTGCACGCCGCCTACTGGAAGTACGCCGTCTGGCGGATGCTGGCGGGCGGGAAGCGCGGGGCGTTCTCCGAGAAGGGGAGCAACTGGTTCCCGCGTTCCGGGCCGCCGAACGAACGCGCGTGGAGGGCCGAGGTGGCGAACCTCGATGCCCGCCACCGAAAGCTTCGCGACGTCGTCGCCGCCCTCGCGCCCTCGAATCTGGGCCGCAAGCCTGCGGGGAGCAAGCGCACCACCGACACGCTCGTGTACGGCGTCGCATCGCACGACGTCTACCACACGGGACAGATCCAGATGCTCAAGCGGCTCTGGCGGGACCGGCGGAAACCGCGGAAGAGGAGATAATCGCCCTCGATGGGCCGCCTGGTGGACCTCTCTCACGCGATCTCCCCGGGCATGATCACGTACCCGGGGCTGCCCGGCCCCGTAGTCTCCGACTTTTTGGGCCGCGAGGCCTCGCGCGGGCACTACGCCGAGGGGACGACGTTCCAGATCGCGCGCGTGCGCATGGTCGTCAACACGGGCACGTACGTCGATGCGCCGTTCCATCGGTTCGCGCACGGCCAGGACGTCGGCTCGCTGCCCCTCGAACGACTGGCGGACCTGCCGGGTCTCGTCGTGGACGCCGACGGGAAAGGACGCTCCGTGGACGCGTCCGCATTCTCGGGCCGCGATCTCTCCGGAAGAGCGGTCCTCATCCGCACCGGATGGGACGCGCACTGGGGCACTCCCCGCTACTTCGAGGGCCATCCCCACCTGACCCGTGCCGCGGCGGAGCACCTCGCGTCCGCGGGCCCCGCGCTCGTCGGCATCGACTCGCTCAACATCGACGACGCGGGCGACGGTGTCCGGCCGGCCCACACTCTGCTGCTCGCGGCGGGGATCCCGATCGTCGAGCACCTCTGCAACCTGAAGGCGCTCCCCGAGTCCGGTTTCCGTTTCCACTGCGCGCCCGCCCCGTTTCACGGCGTCGGCAGCTTCCCCGTGCGGGCGTACGCGGTCGTCTAGCCGTCGCGAGCGCTTCGCTTCGGATCTGCGCCTGACGGCGCACCGGCCCGCGGCTCGCCTGTGGGCTCGACCGCGGTCCTGATCCTTCGCTACGCGCTCGCTCCCGCGGCGCGAGGCGTCCTCCGCTGCGCTCGCGGAGACTCCTCGCGCCGCGAGCGGAGTGACCAGTGCGGCGCGACGAGTGCCCTTAGCCTGTCATCACGAGGAGCGAAGCGACGAGGGATCCCGGACTCGGCACGCGAACAAAGGTAGGACTCGCGAGAGATAAACCTAGCGCTTCCACCTTCGTATGGGAGGGGCAGGAGTCCACATCCATGACGTTTCTTGCGCTCGTCCTCTGCGCTTTTCTCGGAGCGCTGTCGCCCGTTCCCGTTTCGGAGGGCTTGGTCGCCGAAGCGCCGAAGAGCGCCGCCGTTCTGGCCCGAGAGGCGCGCGAGGCGTACGACCGCGGAGACCGCGAGACCTTTCGAAAGAACTATGAGGAGATCGCGCGGCGGCGTCCCGGGGACGTCTATGTCCTTTACAACCTGGCCTGCGGGCAGGCGCTGACGGGCCAGAGCGAGGCCGCGCAGGCGACGCTCGGTGAGATCGTCCGCCGCCGGGCATGGGTGGACCTCGCCGCCGACGAGGACTTCGCTTCGATCCGTGCGACGGAGGGCTACCGCAACGCGCTGGCGGCGCTGGCCGCCTTTCGCGCGGAGCGCATCTCCGGCGGCGCGACACGCGCCTTCACGATTCCCGAAAAGGGTCTGGTGCCGGAGGGCGTCGCCTACGACCCGGTCTCGAAGTCGTTCTTCGTCTCGAGTATTCGCAAGCGCTCGATTTTTCGGGTGGACGCCAATGGCAGGATCTCGCAGTTCGTCTCGCCGGCGCGCGACGGACTGAGAAGCGCCGCGGGCATGGCCGTCGACCCGAAGCGGCGCACGCTCTGGGTCGCGAGCCAGGCCCTCCCGTCGATGGATCGGTACGTCAAGGGCCAGTCGGTCTCCTCGGCAATCTTCGAGTACGACGCGGACACAGGCCGGCTGCGCAAGGAGCGTCGGGCGCCCGAGATCGGTGAGCCGGCGGGCTTCGATGACCTGACCGTGGCTCCCGACGGTCGCGTCTTCGTCAACGACGGGCGGAATCCTCGCGTCTGGACGGTCGCGCCGGGCGGAGCGCTCGAAGTCCTCGTCGAGGACGCCGCGATGGGCGGCACCCAGGGGCTGGCGGTTTCTCCCGGCGGAAAGACCCTTTACGCCTCCGATTACCGGGGAATTTTTGCGATCGACGTTGCGACGCGCCGCGTCACGCGGCTCACGTCCCCTGACGACCTCTCCTTGAACGGGATCGACGGCCTCGTCTCCGTCCGCGGCGGCCTCGTCGCGATCCAGAACGGCATCCAGCCCCACCGCGTGGTCCGCCTGGACCTCACTCCCGACGGGCTCGGCGTCGCGCGCGGACGCATCCTCGAGATGAACCACCCGGACTTCGACGAGCCCACGCTCGGAACCGTCGTCGGGGACGCGTTGTACTTCATCGCGGACAGCCAGGGGCAGAAGTTCCTGGACGAAAAGAGGCCGATGCCCGCCGGCGAGATGCGGGACGCAGTCATTCTGAAGCTTCCGCTCCGCTGAGGCGCCCGGCCCGAAGATTGCATCCGCCTGCCGTATCATCGGAGGGCGATGCGAAAACTGGCGTCCATCTCGGGTCTGGTTCTGCTGGCGGCGGCATTTGGGCTCGTCTCCCGGGAGAGCCGCGGCGCCTCGGCGTCCGGCGCGCGCCCCGCGGACCGCGCCATCGCACCGGCCGTGGAGCTCGAGCCGGTGGCCGACAGCCTGACGAGCATCACGGGGATCACCCACGCCGGCGACGGCCGGCTCTTCCTCACGATCCAGCGCGGAACGATCGTCATCTGGGACGCCACGCAGGGAGTTCATCCCACGCCGTTTCTCGACATCTCCACCCTCATCTCCTGTTGCGGTGAACAGGGCTTTCTCTCGACGGCGTTCCATCCGGCCTATGCGCAGAACGGGTTTTTCTTCGTCAACTACACCGATCTGAACGGGGACACGGTCGTCGCCCGCTATCGCGTCACGGCCGACCCGAACGTGGCGGATCCGCTCAGCGCGGCGATCCTCCTGAACATCGGCCAACCCCAGGCGAATCACAACGGAGGCCAGCTCCAGTTCGGGCCCGATGGCTTCCTCTACATCGGCATGGGTGACGGCGGCGGCGGCGACGATCCCTCGTGCAACGCCCAGTCGAGCTCGACGCTGCTCGGCAAGATGCTGCGCATCGACGTCGACCAGAGCGTCGACACGGCGCCATTCCACGGGATCCCTCCGGACAATCCCTTCCTCTCGACCGGCGGCCCGCCGGAAGCCTGGGCGAAGGGCCTGCGGAATCCCTGGCGCTTTTCCTTCGACCGCGTGACGGGGGACCTCTACATCGGCGACGTGGGTCAGGGACGGCGCGAGGAGGTCGACTTTCAGCTGGTCGACAGTCCGGGAGGGGAGAACTACGGCTGGAAGGTGATGGAAGGGACGCTCTGCGGCAACGGCGGCACGACAGCCTGTCCGCTGGGGACTCCGCCCTGCAATGCCCCCGAGTACACGCCGCCGATCCTCGAGTACGACCACAGCGGCGGGGAGTGCTCGATCACGGGCGGCTACGTCTATCGCGGTCCATCCATCCCGGACCTGTACGGCAAATACGTCTACGGCGATTTCTGCTCGGGACGGATCTGGGTCGCGACCCGCCAGGGCGCGGCGTGGACGACCGAGCTCATGCCGATCACCGCGGGGAACCTGACGACGTTCGGCGAAGGTTTCGACGGCGAGCTCTACGTCGGTACGGAGACGGGAGCGCTCTCCCGGGTGCGCGCCAGCCTCCCGGTCACCCCGACGATCGACACGATCTCGCCGATTTCTTCCTTCTCCCGCGGGCAGACGATCGTGACGATCACGGGCACCAATTTCACGGGCGCCAGCCAGGTGTTTTTCGGATCGACGCCGGCCATCGTCACCGTTCTCAACCCGACCACCCTGACCGCGATCGCGCCGCCGCACGCGCCCGGGACCGTCGACATCGTCGTGACGAATCCTGGAGCTCCCGAGGCGACGCGCCCCGCGGCCTTCACCTATGTCTCTCTCCCGCGCGTGCCCACCCATCCCGCTCCCCGTGTGGTCGACCGCTGACGCGGCTCAACCGCTCGGATCGCCTGCGGGGTGTACGATGGATTCTCCCCGGCCAATGAGCAAAAAATCGATCGTTGCGGGTGTCCAGCTTCCCAGGCAGCATTGTTCGCGGCCTGAGCGCCGCTGGTCGGCCGGCTTGATGCCGCGACAATGCTCGCAGCTAGGAGTTTGCAACCTCGGTCAACAGCGCAGCGATGTCAGGAGACATGCCATGCCGTACTCAGTCGATTTTCTTAGGCTTTCTAAGACGGGGTTAGGCGGCTAGGAATCGCAAGGAGGCGTCGCGAGCCTACGAACGCGTCGTGAAGAGGAAGCCCGGCGCGGCGCGGTTCGCCCGTCGGGCGCGGGGCGATGCAGCTGCATTGGAGGGCGATCCCATGAAGACCTATGTCATGACGACGGGCGTGCTCTTTGGCCTGATCACCGTCGCACATCTCTGGCGCATGGTCGAGGAGAGACATGGCGACGGAGCCCTGGTACGTTCTCATCACCGTTGCGACTGCAGTTCTGAGTGTCTGGGCGTGGCTTCAGATACGACGCTCAGGTCGCTGAAAGACGCTCCCGGCGCCAACCGTCGAGCGGCCAGGAGGAGGAGTTTCGATGACTGTCTCTGTCTTTGTCGGAGTGAGCGTCGACGGTTTCATGGCGCGACCGAACGGAGATCTGGACTGGCTCCCGCCTGACGGCGGCGAACCCCACGGGTACGACGAGTTCATGGCGAGCGTCGATGCGCTCGTGATCGGACGCAATACCTTCGAGAAGGTTCTGACCTTCGACGCCTGGCCTTACGGGGACAAGCGCGTCGTGGTCCTGAGCAGCCGCCCCGTCGACTTGTCCGTGGCGAGAGGAGCCGTCGTGGAACACAGGGCCGGGGTTCCCGCGGAGATCGTCGCGCAGCTCGCCGCGAGTGGAGCCGGCCATCTCTACGTCGACGGCGGGATCACGATTCAACGGTTCTTGCGCGCGGGTCTCGTCGACCGCCTCGTGATCACGCGCGTGCCTGTGCTGATCGGGGACGGGATTCCTCTCTTCGGCGCCCTCCCGGGGGACATCCGGCTCAGTCACGTCGCGACGCGGAGCTACCCGAGCGGTCTGGTCCAGAGCGAGTACCGGCTCTCCGGCTGACCACCGTCGTCGGGCTGATAGGCTCCTCGCTGGAGGTGCGGGCTCATGCGCATCCTCGTGGTTGGCGCCTCGGGCACCATCGGTCGAGCCGTCGTCGCCACAAGTTGATGGTCAGGACAACCCGGTCCGGCGAGGCGATCCGGCCCCCGATAAGCGCGTGAACCTCTCGGTTGCGGCCGCGTCGGACGCGGATGCGCCGGCGATCGCCTCGCTTCGAACGGCTGCGGCCGAGCGGCTGACCCGCGACTATGGGCGAGGGCACTGGTCCTCCTGCGCAACCGAAAAGAGTGCGCTGCGCGCGATCCAGACCTCGCGCGTCCTCGTAGCCCGAGACCGAGCCCGCGTCGTCGGAACGCTGACGCTGGCCACGAAGAAGCCCTGGGCGATCGACACCTCATACTTCCGCGAGGTTCGAAAGGCGCTGTATCTCCTCGACATGGCCGTCGATCCGACCGTGCAGAGGCAGGGCATCGGCCGTCGTCTGGCCCGCGAAGCGATCACCATCGCCAGAGATTGGCCGAGCGACGCGATTCGACTGGATGCCTACGACGCGGATGCGGGCGCCGGTCCGTTCTATGCGAAGTGCGGTTTCCGCGAGGTCGGCCGGGTGAGTTATCGGAAGACACCGCTCGTGTACTTCGAGCTGCTGCTCTAAGTCAGGCTCGCGTCCGCCCTTCCGGAACGAGAAACAGCCCGAACGACAGATGGTCCCGAGCCGGGTGTCCGACGCGACGCCGATCTCCTTGAAGTCGCGGCGAGGAGAGCCATCGAGATGCCGGTTACCGGTCCGAATTTTGCAGGAAAGAGCGCAGAGGTGCGCGTACCCATGTTGTGAGGTGGAATGATGGTCAAGCTGGTTCTCGGATTTTCCGGTCTGTTGATGCTCCTGACCCCCCTCCAGAAGGCGACAATTCCCACGGCAGACAAGAAAGGCAGCAAGGACAACGCGCTGCTCAAGCGTTACGAAGGTTCCTTCATCGTGGCCTACGAGCAAAAGGCATTTGCCGACTTCACTCTGCCGCTGTCCAAGCTCGAAGTGGTTCCCGGCAAGAAGGACAGCATGAACAACAACTATTTTGAGCCGAAGAACAAGAGGGCCCTCGAGGGTCCCTACACGCGGCTCGTGTATCTGATCCCGGCGGGGCGTTCTCCGCTGGAAGTCCTGCGCAACTACCAGGAGGAGATCAAGGGCAAAGGCGGGAAGATCCTGTTCGAGTGCAAGGGCGAGGAGTGCGGCGGCAGTGCCACGCGGAACAGCACCGGAGGCGGCGGCGACATGAGCCTCGCCATGTACCTCTACCCGAAGAGTCGAATCACCGAGGAGTATTCCAACACCGGCTACTGCTCCATGTCCGAGAAGATCAAGGACCAGCGATATACGGCGGCCGCGCTTCCCGACAACGCCCATGCGTCGGTGCTCACGTACACCATCGTGTCGCCGGACGACGCCGGCTGCGTCGCCATCAATGAAAGAACCGTGGCCGTGGTGGAGATCCTGGAAGCCAAGGGGCGCGAGCAGAAGATGGTCACGGTGTCCTCGGGTGAGATGGCTCAGGCCATTTCGAGTGGCGGAAGGGTCGCCCTCTACGGGATCTACTTCGATTTCAACAAGGCGGACGTCAAGGCCGAGTCGGACCCGACCCTGGAACAGGTGGCGAAGCTTCTCAAGGAAAACGCCGGCCTGAAGCTGCTGGTGGTCGGGCACACCGACAACGTCGGAAGCTTCTCATCCAACATGGATCTCTCGCAGCGCCGCGCCGCCGCGGTCGCGAGCGCGCTCGGGACGCGTTTCGGCGTCGCCAAGGATCGGCTCACGCCTCTCGGCGTCTCGTATGCGAGCCCCGTGGCGTCGAACAAGGCCGAGGAGGGCCGAGCGAAAAACCGCCGGGTCGAGCTGGTGGAGAACGCCCCGGCTCCAGGCAGAGGCTGATCGACGACCTCGACGGGAGCCGCGAGACTCTCGAGAATCGGCTCGACGGCAACGGAGCACCCGTCGGCGTCACACCTGCGAGCGCCTCCCCCAGACGAGGAACGCCGCCGCGGAGAGAATCGTCAGCAGCACGCCATAGGCCGCCGCGACGCCGATCTCCTGGAGGCGGAGCGAGGAGAGAATCTCGATCGAGATCGGGCGCGTTTCGTAGGTGTAGAGCACGATCGAGACGACGAAGTCGCCAAGGGCCGCGAGAAACGCGAGGCTCGCCCCCGCCGCCAGCGCGGGGCGCACGTGCGGCAGGACGATGCGGCGAAAGCGCCGGGATGGCGGCGCCCCGAGCGAGGCGGCGGCCTCTTCGAGGGCCGGGTCCATCTGCCGCAGGCCGGCGAACGCCGCCCGTCCCGTCAGGGGCAAACTCCTCACGAGATAGCCGAGGGGGAGAATCGCCGCGGTTCCGACGAGGACGAAGCGTCCCGCCCACGGCGCGTGGACGCTGAACGCCGCCGCCAGCGCGATCGCAAAGACCGTTCCGGGCAGCGCCCACGGCGCGGCCACGAGCGTCTCCAGCGCGGCGCCGATGCGCCCGCGCCTTCGGACCGCCGCCACCGCCGCCGAAAACCCCAGCACGACCGCCGCCGCGGTCGCCGCCGAGGCCATCCACAGCGAGTTGACGATCGGCCTCAGGCGCTCGGGCTCCGAGAGGAGGGCCGCGTAGTTGCGCAGGTCGAGAACCGGAGGGAGAGCCTCGATCGTCCACGTGTTGCGCGGGACGAACGAGACCAGGATCAGAGTGGCGTGGGGCAGAAGGAGCAGGATCGCCAGCGCCCAGCCGGCGGCCGCCACGGCCCAGCGCCCCCCCTGGAGCTGACGGCGCCCGGGGGCGACGCCGCGCACGGTTCCCGCGACGTCGCGCGAGCGCTCGGTCCGCCGCAGCAGCCAGAGCCCCAGGAAGCCGATCGCCGCGAGGGTGACCGTCTCGACCATCGCCAGGCCGGTGTCGCCGTTCAACTTCGAGGCGACGATCTGTGTCGTCATGACCCGGAAGCTCCCGCCGAAGACGTACGGCGCGCTGAACGAAGAGAGAGACGTCATGAAAGTCAGAAGCGCGGCTCCGGAAAGAGCGGGACCGAGGAGCGGCAGAGTCACCTTCGCCGTCGTCCGGGCGCGCCCGGCCCCGAGGCTCGCCGCGGCCTCCAGGTACGCGCCGTCCAGGCGCGCCAGGCCCGCCCGCGTGAACAGATAAAAGTAGACGTACATCGAGTAGGCATGGACGAGGAGGATGGCGGCGGGACCCGAGAGCCGCCAGGGCGGCTGCTCGAGCCGCAACGTCGCCTGCACGGCGCGCGACGCGAAGCCGCTCTCACCGTAGAGGAACAGGAACGCCAGCACGCCGATCAGGGGAGGCAGGGCGACCGGCAGCGCGACGAGAGTGCCAAGGACGCGGCGGCCCGGAAACTCGGCGCGCTCGAAGAGAAAGGCCAGCGGCACGCCGATGGCGGCCGCCAGGCCGACGGTCGCGAGCGAGATCCACAGGCTTGCCCAGAGGGCCTGCCACTCGGCGGGCCGGCGCGCGAAGGCGAGAAAGTGCTCGAGCGTCCACCGCGGCGCGCCGAGGGCTTCGGCGAGCGTGAGGAGGAGGGGATAGCCCACGAGCCAGAAGAGGAGCAGGAGAAGAAGCGGGGCCGCGGGCGAGCGGGCCGGCCGCGCCGCCGCGCTCACGCCGGCCTCGGAAAGACCCGGGGGACGGGACCGCCCGGGGCCGGGACGACGAGCACCCGCTCACCCTCGCGCGCGGCGTTCGGAGGAGCCTGGACCTCGACCTCGCCCGCGGCCTCGGTGGCGACCAGGAAGTACGCGACCCGCCCGGCGTAGCGGCGCTCCGTGACCGTGCCTTCGAGAGCTTCCGGGACGGGGCGTGCCGAGAAGGTCAGGGCTTCCGGCCTCACGACGAGGTCCGCGTCGGCGCCCTCCGGCAGCAACGCCCCGGGCACCGCCTGCCAGACGGGGCCTCGCGGCAGGCGCGCGCCCTTCTCCCAGCGGACCGGGATCACGCTCGAACGCCCGATGAACGTGGCCACGAAGCGCGTCGCCGGCTGCTCGAAGAGCTCCTCCGCGCTGCCGACCTGTTCGAGGCGCCCGGCGTTCAGGACGGCCACGCGGTCGCCGAGCGCGAACGCCTCGTCCTGCTCGTGGGTGACGAAGAGGGTCGTGATTCCGACCTTGCGGATCGCGCGCTTCAACTCCCTCCGCGTCTTCTCGCGCAACGACGGATCCAGATTCGAGAGCGGCTCGTCGAGCAGCAGGACGCGGGGAGAGGGCGCGAGCGCACGGGCGAGCGCGACCCGCTGCTGCTGGCCGCCCGAGAGCTCGGTGACGCGCCGGTCCTCGAAGCCGGCGAGGCCCGCCAGCGCCAGCACCTCGGCGACGCGCGCCGCGACGTCGCTCCGGTCCTTCCGGCGCGCGGAGAGGCCGAAGGCGACGTTCTCGCCGACCGTCATGTGCGGAAAGAGCGCGTAGTGCTGAAAGACCATGCCGAAGTTGCGGCGCTCGGGCGCGACCGAGGTCACGTCGTCGTCCTCGACGAAGATGCGGCCGGCGTCGGGTCTCTCGAACCCCGCGGTCAGCCGCAGGACGGTCGTTTTCCCGCTGCCCGAAGGCCCCAGAAGGGCCACGATCTCGCCTTTGCCGGCGCCCAGCGACACGCCCTGCGTCGCGACGAAGTCTCCGAAACGTTTTTCGAGGGACTCGAGCCGGAGGAAGTCGGGCATCGGCCCGCAGAACTTATCTCAAACCGCCGCGGGCCGACGCGCCGCTCCGGTCAGCGCGCGAGGGCCGCCCCTTTGCCCCGGACCGTCCGGTCCCAGGTCGCCATCCAGGCGGATCCCTCTCTCTCGACGAGCTCCCAGTCGACCCGGGCCGGCACCATCTCGCGTTCGATCTCCCGGGCCCAGTCGGGCAAGGCGTCGCCGAGGTCGGTTCGCGCCGGCAGCCGGAAGGTTTTCTCGGCGGCCAGCACCTGGATGGGTTTCTCGCCGAGGAAGTCGATGAACTGCTTCGCGACTTCCGCGCGCCGGCTGCCCGCCACCAGTCCCACCGCGTCGTCGATGACGGGCGTGCCGCTCTTCGGAAACACGTACTGGAGGGGCGAGCCGCGCTGCCGCTCGAGCAGCGTGTCGGGGAGGTCCCAGATCGTCAACAGCCCCTCCTGCCGGACGATCTTCTCGTACAGGAGGATGGGGTTGAAGACGTACTCCTTCGTCTGCACGTCGAGCCTCGCGAGCCACTGGAAGCCTCGGTCAGGCGAGCCGGTCTCCCGCACGGACTTCGCGAGGATGAAGCCCCAGACCGCGCGCATGGTGCCGGAGGCGAGCGGATCGCGGATCAGGATCTTGCCCTTCCACTTCGGGTCGAGCAGGTCGTCCCACTCCTTCGGGGCCTCGGCGGCCGGGACCGCGGCGGAGTTGTAGACGGGCATCGCCGGCGTCCGGTAGAGGCCGAAGTAGAGATCGCCGGCGTGCCGGCTCTCCGGCGCTACGGCGTCGGCCCAGGACGGGCGATAGGCGGCGAGGAGCCCCTCCCGCGCGCCGCGGGAGAAAATCGTGTCGGGCCCGCCGTACCAGACGTCGGCCTGCGGGTTCGCCTTCTCCGACCGCAGGCGGTCGTAGACCTCCTGCGAGCCCATGTCGAGCCAGCGCACGTCCACCTCCGGGTGCGCGCGCTCGAACTCACGCTCGATCAGGCCGAGCAGGTCGCGCCCGTGAGGCGAATAGAGAACGAGAGGCGTCCGCGCGTCGCGCCGGCACGCGGCCGGGAGGACGGCGAGGAGAAGGGCCGCGGCCGCGAGACGGAACGGGCGCACGCGACTACGGCTTCACGGCTTCGGGGGCTGCTGGGAGCGCTTCATCGCGTCTTCGTAGGCCTTGCGCTGCTCGGGGGTCATGTGCTTCATCGCGTCGTCGATCTGTTTCTGCTGCTCCGGGGTCAACCCGCCGATCGCCATGTCGCTCTTCTTGTAGCCCGCCGGCACTTCGAAGAGCGAGGCGGGAAGCGATTTCTTCTCGACCCGGGTCATCTCCATCGTCATGGTCGCGTCCCGGCTGCCCTTGCTCCGCGTGGACCACCGGACGGGGAAACCCTCGATCCCGGCGCTCTTCAAGGAGTCAATCCAGGACCCGGCGGCCCGGTCGCCGCGATTCATGGCGGCGATCCAGTCGCTCGAGGCGCCGAACTCGCGGGAGACGCAGGCTTCGATCTCGTCACCCTTGGACGAGGTCAGGAGCGCGTTCTGGCACGAGAGCCCGGCGACCGTGTCCTTTCCGAGCTTCTTGACCGTGTAGGTCTCCTTCGGGGAGTCCTTCATCTCCTCGCGGCTCTTGGACAGGTCCCAGATGGAGTAGGTCTTCGCGGCGTCGTTCAGCATGAAGAGCTTGTCCGGCTCCGAGAGCTTCGAGAACATCGTCATCTTCATCGCGGAAGGCGCGCCCTTGCGCGAGTCTCTCCCGCCGCCCGTCATCTGCATCTCGAACTCCGAGCGGTAGGCCCGGGGCGACACGTACATCTTGCCGGTGCCGTTGAGGGACTCTCCCTGGCCGGTCTTCGTCGTGACCTTGAAGTCGGCGATGCCCTCGAACTGCGCGGAAGCCGTGGCGGCGGCGGCGAACAGAACCGAGGCGGCGATGCGGGTGCTTCTCACGGGTTTCCTCCTTTGGCCGGCGAAGTTTCTCACGGGGCGTCGTGGGGTCAACGCCACGCGAGCAGGTTGGCGAGCAGACGGTAGGCGCCGGGGACTCCGGCGGGGAGCTGGCGGAAGAAAGCGAGCCCCGTATAGACGTACCGGCCCTTCCCCAGCTCTGCGGCGAGCAGCGCGCCCTTGAGCTCTGGATTCCCGGGGTCGGCCATCGCGAGCAAGGGCGTGTACTCCGGCGCCCAGCTGCGCGCGAAATAGAGGCCGCGCTCCTGCACCCAGCCCTCCCAGTCCGCCGGCCCGATCTCGTTCGGGACGTGGAAGACGGGGCTCGAAGGGTCGAGGAGGACGACGTTCGCCGTCTCGTCGGTGACCCGGTCGTGGGGCCTCGCGATCTCCAGCGGATAAGGGACGAACCCGCCCTGGACGAACGGGTACTGCTGGTACTGGACGATGAGGAGCCCGCCCGCGCGCGCGTAGTCGAGAAGCCGGCCGTTGGCCCGCACGAGGGTCCGGTCGGTCTCGTACGCCCGGCTGCCGATGAGGATGGCGTCGTAGCGCGAGAGGTCCCCGACGAGGAGATCGCGCTCGGTCAGGATCTCGATGGGCAGGCCGACGGCGGACAGCGCCTCCGGGACGCGATCGGCGGCGCCGCGCACGTAGCCGACGCGGCGCAACGCGGGGAGGCGGATGTCGACTGCGGAGATGACGACCTCGGCCTTCTCCGGCATCGGGGTCGGCGGGATGTCGCCGTAGTCGAGCGCGCGGACGCCGAGCTCCATGCGCTGTCCGTCCTCGAGCACCGCGGCGGCCCGGAGCGAGTAGCGGCCGGGCGCCAGCGGAGACGGCGCTTTGAGAGCGATGTCGAAAAACTGCCGCTCGCCGGCCTTGCCGAGGGAGAAGGGCCTCGCGGGAGGAGCGGGCCAGCCTGGCGGCGGCGCGATTTCCAGGCTCCCGGCCATGGGCCGCGAGGCGTTCGAGGTCAGAGTGACCTCGATGCGTTTTTCGAGGATCGCGAGGGGCCAGACCGCGAGCTCCGGATCCACCGCGACGTCGAGCGCCGGCGCGGCGCGCGCGAACCGGCGGACCTCGCCGACGGCCTGATCGCGAAACCGGAAGGCCACGTCGCGCGCCAGAGTCACGGGCGTGCCGGCGATCGTCAGGCTGACGAACGCCGTGAGAGGAGCCGGCTGGAACGGCTCGCCGCGCACGGCCGGCGGAGTCTCGGTCCAGTCGTAGAGCGACCCGGCGAGCGGCCGCTGGAGAAAGTAGGGGAGGGTCGGCCGGGCGTCGGCCGGCAGCGACGCGCTCGTCTTCCACTCCTCGAGCTTCCCCGGATCGACGGAGCGCGCCCGGGCCCGGCGCCCCGGGGCGCCACCCTTCGGCGCTGGCCATGGCGACGCTCCCGACGGAGACCGGCGCGGCTCCGGCGTTCCACACGGAGACGGTGACCTCGAACGATTCGCCTGGCGAGGCGACCTCGCGGTCCGCGAGAGCGTCGATCGTGACGCCCGCGGCCGCGGCCAGCGCCCCCTGCGCGAGCACGATCTTCTCGTCGAGAAGCATCGCGGCGCCTCCATCGCCGGGCCTCGCCAGCCCCCGCGCGGCGCGCAGCTCGCTGAGGGACTCGGCCAGCATCGGCACGATCGCGGGAAGGTCCGGAGGCGAGAGACGGCGGCGGGCGTCCGCGACCAGTTTCTCTACCCGGCCGAGCCGCTTTTCCATCTCCGCCCGCCGGGCCGGGTCCGGGACCTCCGCGGCCATCGCGGCCAGGCGCGTGTCCACTCCGGCGAAGAGCTCCTTGCCTTCGCGCCCCGCTCCGCCCTCGATCCAGCCCACGGCCGTCTCCTGCGGGCCAGGCTCCTGGAGGACGCCCATGTCCTGGGAGCGATGAAGACTGCGGCTGGCCATCGCGATCTGGTAGAAGGAGCGCCCCGTCAGAGGGTCGACCCCCCCGGTCGGCACCACGACCGTCGTCTGCTCCTTGTCGAACCACGCGGTGTTGCGGTACAGCGCGCGAGGCTGCCAGGGCGCCAGCCCCTCGTCGGCGAGCTGCGGAACGGCCGCGCGATCGCCGGCCGCCCGGTACGCCTCGCGAGCGATCACGGCGGAGGCCTGGTGCTGGCCGTGTCCGTCGCGGGCCGTGCCCGAGAAGATGGTGACGACGACCTGCGGCCGAAACCTCCGCAGCACGCGCACGGCGTCTTCGAGCAGGACCTCACGAGGCCACTTCTGCAGCGTCTCTTCCAGGGAGCGCGTGAACCCGAAGTCGTAGGCGCGGGTGAAGAACTGTCGCGCGCCGTCCAGCCGCCGCGCCGCGGAGAGCTCCTGAGAGCGCACGAGGCCCAGGCCCACGCCGAGGTCCGGTCCGATGAGGTTCTGCCCGCCCTCGCCGCGGGAGAGCGAAAGATACGCCGCCTCGCCGCCCATGCCCCGGGCCACCGCCGAGAGCAACTCGGTGTCCTCGTCGTCCGGATGCGCGGCGACGACGAGGAGGCGGCGATGCGTCGCGAGGCGGCGCAGCGCCCGGTCGACGGCCTCCAGTCCGCCGGCCGAGGGGGGCGTCAGCGCATAGGACGCGGCCGCCGGTTCTTCCGCCCGGGGCGCCGCCGGCGCCAGGACGAAGAGGAGCGCGAAGGCCGCGGCGGTCGTTCCCCTTCTCCCCCGGGCGGGGAGGCGAAGCCGGGGCCTCGGTCGCGCCACGCTACTTCTTGAAGCTCTTGCGCACCAGCGGCGCGGAGGCCGCCGCGGCCGCGCCGAGCAGCGCGGCGAGAACGCCCGCCTTCTTCTTCGGGTCCATGGCCTTCCACTCGGCGGCCAGCCGGTTGACCGTCTTGCGCGACGCCTTCGAGGCGTCTCCGGCGGCGCGCCGCATGACGGCAACGCCCTGGCCCGAGGCCTCCGCGATCGCGGCGCGCGCCACGGTCACCCCGCCCGTGATCGAGCGGATCACCGCCTCGAAGGAGGGCCCTCCGGCCGCCTTGCGGCGGGCCGGGGCCTTGCGGCGAACCGGCGGCTTGCGGGCCTTGCGCGTCGTCGCGGTCTTGCGAGGCGCGGCCTTGCGCGACGCGGACTTGCGCCGCTGCGGTGTCATCGAAACCACCGTGCCGGCGTCCTGCTCGTTCTCATCCATGGTTCTCCTCACTTTTCTCCGGCCGCCACGTAAACGGGAGCGATGTCGACCGGAATGTCTTTCAAACGTGCGTTGACCGCGTCCATCTCCGGAGTGGATTTTCCATACGTGTCGAGAAGCTTGCGGGCCCTGGCCTTGTCGCCCGTCGCTTCGATCTCGAGGAGCTCGTGGGCGAGGCTCTTGACCGCGTCGCGGAACCGGCTCGTCTCGACGCGGAAGCGCCCCTCCGCCACCGGCACGACCGCGCCTTTCTCGCGAAACCAGTTCCACTGGACCGCCGTCCCTCCGCCGTGCGCCTCGTCGACGCCGAAGCGGATCGACCGGAAGAAGAGCGCCGTCGTGGTCACGGCCAGGGTGGGCTCGTCGAAGGAGGTCAGCCACCCGTTGTCGATCGCCTGGAGCAGCGTCCACATCCCCACGACGTCGGCCTTGCACTCCTCGATCGTCGAGTAGAGGTCCTCGAGCGGGATCCGCGCCTCGACCTTGCGGCCGTCGGAGAGCGTGATGAACCCCGGACCGAGGCTGTGCGCGAGCTCGTGGAAGAGGACGTGGTTGAAGAACGCGTCGAAGGAGATCGCGGGGATCTGCGACGGGTCGAGAACGCGCTCGGCGACGGGTTTTCCGGCGGCGCGGTACTTGGCCTCCATCACGTTCTTCAGCAGCACGAGCTTCGAACCCTTCGCCTGGCGCACGCGCTCGTCGTTGGGAAGGTTGAAGGCCGCGGTCTGGACTCCCGCGCGCGTGTGGCCCGCGGTGTAAACCTCCTGGACGACGCGCAGCGGCGACTCGAACTTCCGGTCCAGGTTCTTGTGCGCGTCCGGGATCGGAAGGTTCCTCTCCATGTCGGGCAGGTGCTTCGCGTACACGGCCAGCTTCGCGCTCTCGGCCTTGTCGCGTACCGTGACGAACGCGGTGAAGGAGGCCTTGTAGTTGAAGAGCCGGTCCTCGTAGACCTCGTACGGGCCGAGGATGAACTCGATGTCCGAATCCGTGTCCATCCAGGCGATGTCCGAAGCGTAGTAGTCGTCCGAGAGGAGGGCCGCGGACAGCTTCGTCAGATACGCGGCGAGGGACTTGCTGGACGTCAGGCTCGCCGCCTTGCGCAGCCGGGGCACGATCGCCTCGAGGAAGTTCCGGTACTCGCGCGAGTAGGGAATCGCGACCAGGCCGCGCCCGTCCCTGCGGATCACCGTGAAGAGACCCTCGAACGCCTTCCGATCCGTGGGCCGCGCCGCGACCCGGCGCTGGAACTCCTCCTTCGTCATGTCGGGGGGGTAGAAGGCGGCCCCGGGAGGCCTGGGCCCGGACCCGATGAAGGGGGCGTTCTCGTCGAGGCGGTCCCAGGGGCCGGCATGGATCCGGAAGAGGGCCAGGGCGTCGGCGGCGCCGGCAACGCCCTTCGCGGCCTCGCTCGAGAGCTGACGGCGCAGGGACGGGTTGCCCGTCGAAGCCTGGCTCAGGAAGATCTCCCCGACGGGCCGGGAGGCCTCGATCAGCTCCTGCAGGGCGAGGGTTTCCCGCTCGTCCAGGAGCGCCCGGTCGTAGTCGATCGGGATGCGGGGCAGCTTCGCAAGCCGCGCCGGCAGGTCCGGCGCGAAGTTCAGGCGCGAGGCCGGCGAGGCCAGCGTGAGCGCGCCGAGGGCCAGAACACCCGCCTTCATTGTCTGAATCTAGCATTAACTTTGCAGACGTATGTCGACCTGGTGGCAACTCCCGAGACGGCTCCCGATCGCGAGGCCCTCGCGTCCTGGTACGCCCGCAACCGCGAGCGGACCGAGGCGCTCTTCGACACCGTGCGGCCGGAGGCCTACGAAAGCCGGCCGATCGCGCTTCGCAATCCGATCTGCTTCTACGAGGGGCACCTGCCCGCCTTCGCGGTCAATACTCTTCTGAAGCGGGGGCTCGGCGATGAGCCGATCGATCCGGCCTACGAGGTCCTGTTCGAGCGGGGCATCGACCCGGAAGACGAGAAGGCGGTTCCGGCGGGAGCGAGAGCCTGGCCTTCGCGCATCGAGATCCGGAGCTACGCGGCCGCGGCCGACCGTGCGGTTCTCGACGCGCTGGCGCAGCGCGACATCTTCCGCGAGGACAACCCGGTCCTGCGGAGCGGCCTGGCGGCCTGGACCGTCCTCGAGCACGAGCCGATGCACCAGGAAACCCTGCGGTACATCTGGCACCGGCTGCCATACGACCAGAAGGTGCGCCCGGCGGGTCTGGCCGCGCCGCGGATCGGAGGAGAGCCGCCGCGGCCGGACTCCGTCCGCATCCCCGCCGGCAGGGCGACGCTCGGCGCCGACGCCGAGCAGGCGCCTTTCGCGTGGGACAACGAGCGGCCGGCGCATGAGGTCGAGGTTCCGGCCTTTTCGATCGACGTCCACAGCGTCACCAACCGCGACTTCCTCGAGTTCGTCGAGGCCGGGGGGTACGGCGACGAGTCCCTGTGGGAGGCCGAAGCCTGGCAGTGGCGCGGGGAACACTCCGTCCGCCACCCGCTCTTCTGGGAGCTTCATCGCGGGCGCTGGTTCTGGCGGGGAATGTGGGACCTCCTTCCGTTGCCGATGGCCTGGCCGGTGTACGTGAGCCACGCGGAAGCCGCGGCCTTCGCGCGCTGGAAGGGGAAGCGCCTTCCGACGGAGGCCGAGTTCCACCGAGCGGCCTACGGCACGCCGGCAGGAGTCGAGCGCGTGCATCCCTGGGGAGAGGACGCTCCGGATTCCTCGCGCGGCAATTTCGACCTCGTCTCCGACGACCCGGCCCCCGTCGGCTCATTCCCGCGCGGCGCGAGCGCGTGGGGCGTGCACGACCTCGTCGGCAACGGTTGGGAGTGGACCTCGACCGTGTTCTCCGGGTTCGAAGGTTTCGAGCCGATGCCGTCCTATCCTCAGTACTCGGCGGATTTCTTCGACGGCAAACACCGTGTCCTCAAGGGCGCCTCGCCTGCGACGGCGAAGGAGCTGGTGAGGCGAAGCTTCCGGAACTGGTTTCGCGAGACCTACCCGTACGTCTACGCGAAGTTCCGGTGCGTGAGCGGAGACGCGTCGTAACGCCGATGGCCATTCCCGCCAACGCCCAGGCTCCGTCCCTCGAGTCCGTCCGGCATCTGGCGGCCGACGTGAAACGGGACCTGGCCCTCGAGCCCAGGCAGCTCCAGTCCAAGTACCTCTACAACGGGCTGGGGTCCGCCCTCTTCGAGGCGATCTGCCTCCTTCCCTGGTACCGGATCACCCGGGCGGAGGGACGGCTTCTGTCGCGCTTCGCCGCGGACATGGTCGGGCCGGCCGCCGACCCGGTCACCCTCGTCGAGCTCGGCAGCGGCAGCGGCGAGAAGCTCGCGATGATCGCCGAGAGTCTGCGCAGCCGGCGCAAGCGGGTCCTCGTCCACCTGATCGACATCTCGCCGGATGCCCTGGAGCTTGCGGAGCGCACGCTGGGGCGCCTCGAGCACGTCTCGGTCGTCGGGCACCGGACGACGTACGAGGAAGGCCTGCGGCACGCGGCGCGCGAGCGTCCGGCGGCCGGCACGCTGATGACCCTCTTTCTCGGGTCCAACATCGGCAACTTCGACCGGCCCGCGGCGCGCGAGTTCCTGCACGAGATCCGCCGCACGCTGCGGCCGGGCGATGCGCTGCTCCTCGGGACCGACCTCGTCAAGCCCGAGCGCGAGCTGTTGCTCGCCTACGACGACCCCCTGGGAGTCACCGCGGCCTTCAACAAGAACGTGCTGCAGCGGCTCAACACGGAGCTGCTGGCGGACTTCGACCTGTCCGCGTTCAACCACAGCGCCGTCTGGGTCCCGCGGGAGCGGCGCGTCGAGATGCGCCTCGTGTCGCGGCGCGCCCAGGTCGTCCGCATCCCCCGGGCGGAATGCGAGGTCTCTTTCGCCGCCGGCGAGTGGATCTGGACCGAGAGCTCCTACAAGTACCAGGCCGAGGAGGTCGTCGCGATGGGAGAGGAGGCCGGGTTCCGCCTCCACGAGCAGTGGATCGAGCCGGACGCGCGGTTCGCGCTCACTCTTTTCTTGGCGGTTTGACGGGAAGGGGCTTGCAGCGGCCGCGGGATCTCCGGCTGCCCGACGAGAGTCAGGGCGGAGACCGGCGGCGGCTCTCCGCCGGCGAGCCGCACCGGCGCCCATTCCGAACCGGAGTTGATGGTCTTGAGAACGCCGAGGTGCGTTCCGGCATAGAGCACCGAGGGGGCGGACGGATCGATCGCGAGAGCCGTCACGTAGAGATCGGGGTTCATCAGGGTCCAGCTCGAAGCCGCGTTCGTGGACTTGTAGATGCCGAATGCCGTGGCCGCGTAGATCGTCGCCCGGTCGGTCGGGTGCATCGCGAACGCAAGGACGTTGATGCTCTTCATGCCGCGGTGACTGATCGCCCAGTGGAGTCCCCCGTCGACGCTCTTGAAGAGACCATCGTGCGTGCCGGCGTAGAGGGTCGAGGGAGAAGAGGGATCGACCGTCACGTTCCAGATGGTTCCTCGTTTCAGCCGGCCGGCCGGCTGGACCCAGGTGATCCCGCCGTCGTCCGTTTTGAAGATCCCCTCGCTGTTGGTCCCGACGTAGAGCGAGTCCGGCCGGACGGGATCGACTGTGATCGACGTGATCGTGACGCGCGAAAGCGGCGACAACATCTCCGTCCAGGAGCGCGCGGCATTCGTGCTCTTGAAGAGCCGCCCCGCCTCCGCGCCGGCATAGAGGGTCGCCGGATGATGGGGATCGACCGTGACGGATCCCACGTAGCGGGCGGACAGGCCTTCGTTGGCCGCCGTCCAGGTCACGCCGCCGTCTTCGCTCCGGTACATGCCGCCGGTGTCGGTCGTGGCGAAAAGCTGCGACGGCGACCTCGGGTCGACCGCGAGCGAAAGCACGGAGTGGTTCTCGAGTCCTCGCCCGCGCGGTTTCCACGTGGCGCCGCCGTCGGTCGACTTGTAGAGACCGCGGGCCGACGTCGCGTACAGCGTCGAGGGTGAGGAAGGATCCAGCACGAGCGACGTGATCAGTCCGCCTTCGCCCTGCAGGACGAAGCCGGGGTCCTCGGCGGAAGCCGGGGCGGCGGCGAGAACGACGGTCAGAAGCGGCAGGGCCGCGAGACGCGAGAGCGAACCGAAGGGTTTCAGGGCAGCCTCCAAGATTGTCGGAATTTGATCCTAACCGAGCGGGGGCGGAAAGTCATTGGAGCGCGCACGGGTCACCCGCCGGCCTCACTCTTCCCCCGAGCGCGGGGGTGAGGGGAGCGCGAACCCCGGTGGGCTCGGGACGTCGGCGGAACGGAGCGGCGGCGACCGCCGCGGTTGACCTCTCCGGAAGCGGGGTGGTACCGTTCCGCGGTTTTGCGCCGAGGAGGTGCCATCCTGAAACGCTTCACCGCTCTGCTGCTGCCTCTCGGTCCTGGCGGCCCCGATTTCCGCCGAGGAACGCGTCGACCTCGAGATGGTCACGCGGATCCGGCAGGAGGGCTTCCGAAACTCCAAGGTCATGGAGACGGCATCCGAGCTGATGGATCGGATCGGCCCGCGCCTGACGGGGTCGCCCGCAGATGAAGGCGGCCAACGAGTGGACGAAGACGAAGCTCGCCGAGTGGGGCCTGGCCAACGCCCACCTGGAGACCTGGGGGCCGTTCGGCCGGGGCTGGACCTACGAGTCCTGCTCGGTTCGCATGATCGCCCCCGACGCGGCGCAGCTGCTCGCGCTGCCCGAGGCCTGGACGCCCGGCACCGACGGCCCGGTCCGCGCGCCGGGCGGTCCACGTCGACGATCAAGGCCAAGGAGGATCTCGAGAAGCTCAAAGGCACGCTCGCGCGGCAAGATCGTGTTCTTCGGCGAGCCCCGGGACGCTCGAGCTGCCATGACAAGCCGGACGCCGTGCGCTACGACGAGAAGGCGCTGACCGATCTCTACGCACTACGAGATGCCGGGCGGGCCGCCGCGCTACGACCGCGCGGCGTACCGCGAAGCTGCGCGAGCTGCGCAAGGCGGCCGAGAAAGTTCTTCGCGGCGGAGAAGATCGCCGGCCTGGTGCTCCCGGGGCGCGGAGACTTCGGCACCTTCGGCGTCCAGGGCGGCGGATCGTGGAAGAAGGGCGACCCGCAGGGCCTGACCGCGCTGTCGATGGAGTCCGAGCACTTCGGACGCATCGCCCGCCTCCTCGACCGCAACGTGGACGTCGAGATCGAGATGGACGTGAAGGCCCGCTTCCATCGAAGAAGACCTGATGCAGTGGAACACGATCGCCGAGATCCCCGGCACCGACCGCAAGGACGAGATCGTGATGGTCGGAGCGCACCTGGACTCCTGGCACGGCGGCACCGGCGCGACCGACAACGGCGCCGGCTCGGTCGTGGCCATGGAGGCCATGCGGATCCTGAAGGCCATCGGGGCCCAGCCGCGCCGCACGATCCGGATCGGGCTGTGGAGCGGCGAAGAGCAGGGCCTCTTCGGGTCGCGCGCCTACGTCTCGCAGCACTTCGCGTCGCGGCCCGAGCCGACTCCCGAGGAGAAGGAGAAGCCGTACTACCTCCGCAAGAAGACCGGGCCGCTGACGCTCAAGCCCGAGCACGCGAAGTTCTCGGTCTACTTCAACCTCGACAACGGCACCGGAAAGATCCGCGGCATCTACGCCGAGGAGAACGCCGGCGTCGTCCCGATCTTCGAGGCCTGGCTCGCGCCCCTGAAGGACCTCGGGGCGACGCTCGTGACGATGAACACCACCGGCGGCACCGACCACGAGTCGTTCGACGAGGCGGGCCTGCCGGGCTTCCAGTTCATCCAGGACGACATCGAGTACGACACGCGGACCCACCACACGAACATGGACCTCTACGAGCGTCTCCAGAAGGACGACCTCATGCAGGCCTCGGTCGTCATGGCCGTCTTCGCGTGGCAGGCGGCGTCGCGCGACGGGCTCATGCCCCGAAAGCCGATCGCCAAGGACGACCTGTCGCCGGACAGCCGGCCGCACTCTCCGCACTGACGGATTCGTCCCGCTTCCGTTGACCGTCCGCGAAGCCGGGTGGTCCAATGCCAGTCTTTCAAGGAGGCCTTCCCGTGGATCTCTTCGCCGCTCTGCTGACCGCCTCGTCGCTCCTGGCCGTGCCTCCCGCGTCCGCGGCTCCCGCCGTCCTCGGCGCCGCGGAGAAGGCGGCGGCGGCCGGGATCACGCCGGAGCTCATCCGCTCTCACGTGAAGTTCCTCGCGTCGGACCTGCTCGAGGGGCGTGGCCCCGGCAGCCGGGGGGACCGGCTCGCCCAGCAGTACATCGCCTCTCAGCTCGAGGCCCTCGGCGTCCGGCCGGGCGCGCCGGGCGGGGGCTGGTACCAGAGCGTGCCGCTCGTCGGGATCACCTCGCAGGTCCCCGAGACCGTGACCCTGAAGGCGAAGGACAAGAGCCTGACGCTCAAGCGCTCGGAGGATTTCATCGCGACTTCCGGCACTCAGAATCCGACGGCCCGGCTCGACGGCGCCGAGCTCGTCTTCGCCGGTTACGGGATCGTCGCGCCCGAGTACGGCTGGGATGACTTCAAGAACGTGGACGTGAAGGGCAAGGTCCTCCTCGTGATGAACAACGATCCGGAGAGCGACCCCGCCCTCTTCGCCGGGAAGACGCGCCTCCGTTACGGCCGCTGGGACTACAAGTACGAGCAGGCGGCGCAGAAGGGCGCGGCCGGCGTCGTCATCATCCACACGACCCCGTCCGCCGCGTACCCCTGGCAGGTCGTCCAGACCTCCTGGTCGGGCCAGCGCTTCGAGCTACCCGACGAGGGCTCGCCCCGCCTCCAGCTGCAGGCCTGGGCGACCGAGGACGCCGTCCGCCGCATCGCCGCTCTCGGCGGTAAGGACCTCGACGCGCTCCGGAAGGCGGCCGAGTCGCGCAAGTTCCGCCCGGTGCCTCTGGGGGTGCAGATGTCGCTTTCGATGACGAACACGATCGAGAAGACGCTGTCGGCCAACGTCATCGGAGTGATCCCGGGCAGCGATCCCCGGCTCTCGAAGGAAGCCGTGGTCTACACGGCGCACCACGATCACCTCGGAGTCAAGACAGGAGTCAAGGCCGGCGACGACGCGATCTACAACGGCGCGCTCGACAACGCTTCGGGCGTCGCCGCGGTTCTCTCGATCGCGGCGGCGTTCGCCGATCTCCCGAAACCGGTCCGGCGCTCCGTCTACTTCGCGTTCGTCGCCGGGGAGGAGCAGGGGCTTCTCGGCTCGGAGTACCTCGCGAAGCATCCTCCGGTCGCCGCCGGCCGGATCGCGGCGAACATCAACATCGACGGGGCCGCGATCTGGGGCCGGACCCGCGACATCTCGGTCATCGGCCTGGGCAAGTCGAGTCTCGACCGGGACATCGTCGCGCTGGCCGCGGCTCAGGGCCGCGCGGTCAAGCCGGACGAGTTCCCTGACCGCGGAAGCTTCTACCGCTCCGACCAGTTCAACTTCGCCAGGATCGGCGTGCCGGCCGCTTACCTGAAGTCGGGCACCGACGTGATCGGGAAGCCGGCGGGATGGGGCCGCGAGCAGATCGACCTTTTCACGCGGACGGACTACCACCAGCCGTCGGACCAGTACCGGGACAGCTGGGACCTCTCGGGAGCGGTCGAGGACGCGCAGCTCTGTTTCTTCCTGGGCGCCACGGTCGGCAACGCCCCGTCGCTGCCGGAGTGGAACAAGGGAGACGAGTTCGAAGCGGCCCGAAAGCGCGCCCTGGCGGAGGCGGCGGCCGCCCCGTAGCCGTCGCCTCCGCTCGCTCAGGGATCTGCCTGCGGCGGGCGAAGCCCGCGCAGGCACCGGCGAGCGGCTCGCGCGGATCCGCGCTCGACCGCTCGCCTGATCCCTTCGCTCGCTGCGGCTCCCGCGGCGCGAGGCGTCCTCCGCTGGGCTCGCGGAGATAAACGCCGTGCTTCGCACGGCGTTGCCTACGGCCGGGGGTCAATCTTCGGTGGTCGGCTGCCTCGCGCCGCGAGCGAAATCGACAGTGCCGCGCGACGTTTCCCTGGCCGCATCCCGAGCCCTTCCAGCCGTCATCCCGAGCGCAGCGAGGGATCCCGAACTCATCGAGCCGTCGCCTTCGCTGGTCTGGGATCTGTGGCCTGCGGCGCGAACAAGGTCACCGTTTGGCGACCGACCTGGAGCTGGAGCCCTCCGGCCCGGAGCCCCCTTTTTTTGGTACGATCCCCATCTTCTCGACAAGGATGGTGCCCATGCGCAGAATCACCCCGGGTTTCATGGTTCTGGCGGTCCTCGTGCCGGCCGCCGCCGTCCTGGCGGCGAACGTCACCCGGACCTCGCGGCCGGTGAGGCTGCTGCGGACCTGGGAGGAGAACATCAAGGTGGGAGCTCGCGAGCTTCCCCGGCGCGTCGACGTGGTCTTCGACTACGGCGAGGGCGTCGCCCGCGAGAACTACTACACGCTGGGCGGCGAGCTCGTCGGGAGCCGGAAGATCACGCAGAACATGCCGAGACCGTCCCCGGAGGAGATCGCCGAGGCGTTCGCCCTGGTGCAACGCCATCCGGACTTCTCGCCGCTCTTCAGCCGCTTCCGCGTCGTCCCCGATGGCGGGTTCCTGCTGCAGGAGGACCGCGGAAAGCCCTGCGGACCGGGCAGCCGGTGCCTCCACGTCTTTCTTCTCTCTTCGGACCGCGCCGGCCTGATCCGGCGCGTGGTCGTGGATCTGGTCAAGCGCGACATTCCCTACAAGGCCTATGTGCCGGCGGGAGGGAGTGCACGATGAGCCGAAAACTCGCGGGACTTCTTCTGGCGTCGGCGGCCTGGCTGGCGGCCGCGCCGTCCGCGGCGCAGCCGGCCTGCAATCTCGCCGGCGAGCACCTCATGTCGTGGCCGGACGTCGATCCCGTGTGGCAGTTCTGCTGGCTGCGTCCCCAGGACTCGAGCGGCGGATCCGGATCGGGCCTCGAGATCCGCGACGTCTACTACAACGGTTACCTCGTGATGAAACGCGGGCACGTGCCGATCTTGAACGTCGAGTACCTGCCGGGCGGCTGCGGCTGCTATCGCGACTGGTCGGACCAGGAGCACGATTTTCAGGCCGACAATCAGATCTTTCCCGGATACGCCGAGCCGACGAGCCCGGCCCTGACCGTCTGCGACACCGGCGGCTCGGGCGGGGACATCGGGTCCTTCTCCGGAGTCGCGGCTGAAAAGCTGGCGGACCGCCTCATCCTCACGACACAGACCGAGGCCGGCTGGTACCGGTACATGATGAAGTGGCGCTTTTACCTGGACGGACGGATCGAGCCCGTCTACGGTTTCGGAGCGGTCAGCGCGTCGTGCATCAGCTTCGCGCACCGGCACCATGCCTACTGGCGGTTCGACTTCGACATCGACGGCCCCGCCAACGACGTCGTCACGGAAGGCTCCGCGCCCTCGCCCGGCCCGCGTCCCGGTCCGCGTCCGCCGATCGTGACCCTTCCCATCGAGGCGATGCGTCGAGCCAACCGTCCGGGGATCGCCTGGTCGGTGGTGGACTCCGGCACGCACCGCGGATACCGGATCGTGCCGGGCCTCGAGACGGAGCTCCCGGCCGATACGTTCTCGGTCGCCGACTTCTGGGCTCTGAAGTACAAGTCCAACGAGCTCGACGACGCAGGCCAGTCGGGCACGGGCTGCGCCATCAACATCAACGGCTTCATCAACGGGGAGGGCATGTCCGCGGATGCCGTCGTCTGGTACCGCGGAGGCGGCTTCCACCCGGCCGGCGAGCTGGACGACTGCCATGTGGTCGGCCCGACGCTCTATCCCGTGGGCGACTGGTCGATTCCCGGGCCCCACTGAACCGGCGGCCCTCCGACGAACTTTCCTTCCGGCACGGCGTAATCGGGGCGGGGGAGGAGTGTCTCCCTCGCAGTGGAGGTGGCGCGTGAAGTTTCCCCATCGGCTGCCGCTCGCGATTCTGGGCTTTACGGCCGCGGCCGCCTTCGGCCAGACCGCGGAGACCCCCCAGCTCAAGCCCGGTGACAACTTCGTCGTCGAAGGAGTGCCGCCGATTCCGGCCGCTCTCGCCGAGGAGGTCGGCCGGTACACGGAGTTCCGCTCGGCGAGCTGCTGGAGCTGGCATCCGACGCGCCGCGAGATGCTGATCGGCACGCGGTTCGGAAACACGACCCAGGCGCACCTCGTGAAGTTCCCGGGCGGAGCCCGCACCCAGATGACCTTCTACCCGGACCGCGTCAGCGGCGCCCGGTTCGAGCCGACCGCCGGAAACTCCTTCATCTTTTCCAAGGACACGGGCGGCGGCGAGTTCTTCCAGATCTACCGGTACGACGTCGCGGACGGAAACGTGACCCTGCTGACCGACGGCAAGTCTCGAAACACCGGCGCCCTCTGGTCGAACGGCGGAAGTGGATCGCCTACGGCTCGACGCGGCGAACCGGAGACGACGTCGACATCTACGTCGTCGAGGCCTCGAATCCGAAGACCGAGCGCCGCGTCCTGGAGCTGACGGGCGGAGGCTGGTTCGTCAGCGACTGGTCGCCCGACGACGCGAAGCTCCTCGTGACCGAGTCCATCTCGATCAACGAGACCTACCTGTGGCTGGCGGACGTCGCGAGCGGGTCGAAGACGCTCCTGACCCCGAAGGGGAAGGACAAGATCGCCTACCGGAGTGCCGCGTTCGCGCGGGACGGCAAGGGCCTGTACGTCTCGCTCGACGCCGGGTCCGAGTTCCAGCGGCTCGCATCCATGGACCTGGCGACCAAAAAGACCGACTTCCTGACGCCGGACACCGCCGACGTCGACGACTTCGACCTGTCCTTCGACGGCAAGACGCTCGCCTACGTCACCAACGAGAAGGGGGTCAGCGTCCTCCACCTGCTGGACACGGTCTCCCGCCGCGAGCTGCCGGGCCCGAAGCTGCCGCTGGGCGTCGTCTCGGGTCTTCGGTGGCACCGGGACGGCGGAGCCGTCGGGTTCACGATGGAGACCGCCCGCGCCGACGCGGACGCGTATTCCTGGGACGTCCGTGCGGGCAAGCTCGAGCGCTGGACGGCGAGCGAGCTGGGCGGCCTGAACGGCGAGACCTTCGCCGAGCCCGAGCTCGTGTCCTGGAAGAGCTTCGACGGCCGGGAGATCACGGGTTTTCTCTACCGGCCCAACGCCTCGAAGTTCCCCGGCAAGCGGCCGGTCGTCATCGAGATCCACGGCGGGCCCGAGGGTCAGTCGAAGCCCGACTTTCTGGGAGTCTGGAACTACATCGTCAACGAGCTCGGCGTGGCGATCGTGCTGCCCGAACGTCCGCGGTTCCAAGGGTTACGGGAAGACGTTTCTCCAGCTCGACAACGGCAACCTGCGGGAAGGCACTTACAAGGACATCGGCGCCCTCCTCGACTGGATTCGGACCCGGCCGGACCTCGACGCGGACCGCGTCATGGTCAGAGGAGGCAGCTACGGCGGCCACATGACGCTGGCGGTGGCGTACCTGTACAGCGACCGGATCCGCTGCGCCATCGACGTCGTCGGTCCGTCGAACTTCGTGACGTTCCTCCAGAACACGTCCGGCTATCGCCGCGACCTGCGCCGGGTCGAGTACGGCGACGAGCGCGACCCGGCGATCCGCGCATTCTTCGAGAAGACCGCCCCGCTGAACAACGCCGAGAAGATCAAGAAGCCTCTCTTCGTCATCCAGGGCGCCAACGACCCGCGCGTGCCTCTCTCCGAGTCCGTGCAGATGGTCGAGAAGATCCGCGGCGTCGGCACCCCGGTCTGGTACCTCATGGCGAAGGACGAGGGCCACGGCTTCGCCAAGAAGTCGAACCGCGACTTCCAGTTCTACGCCTCGATCCTGTTCATGAAGGAGTTCCTGCTCAAGTGACCCGGCGGGACGCGTTCGCGTCCCCGCCGGGTCATCCTGAGGAGCGGAGCGACGAAGGATCCCGAACTTCATCGGGAAGGTTGCGTGTCGAGTTCGGGATCCCTCGCTCCGCTCGTGATGACGGTTAAAGGACTCGCAAGAGCCGGCATCCAGAGGGGCGGAGCTTCGCTCAGGATGACGGCGTTGGTCGGGCGGGAGGACAACGTTGTAAAAAGTCTGTCAAGCCTGCTTGATTCAAGCAACACGAGCCTAATGTCAGGCCTAAAAACAGCTATTTCGACGTCGGATCCCTGCAGTTTCTGCAAGTTTCTCTAGTCACCCCGCTCCCGCCTCTGGTACCCTCTCCCGGTGGACAAGGCCGATACCGCCTGGCTCTTGATCTCGACGGCCCTCGTCCTCCTCATGACCCCCGCCCTGGGCTTCTTCTACGGGGGGCTCGTCCGCTCCAAGAACGCCCTGAACACGCTGATGATGAGCGTCTCGTCGCTCGGGTTCGTCGGCGTGACATGGGCTCTGCTGGGATACTCGATCGCCTTCGGTCCCGGCTCGTCGCTTTCGGGCGGCCTCGGCCGCGCGCTCCTCTCCGGCGTGGGTCTGGAGCCGCAGGGGACCATTCCCCACATCCTGTTCATGGCCTTCCAGGGCACCTTCGCCATCGTGACGGCGGCCCTGATCTCGGGAGCGATCGTCGAGCGGATGCGCTTCGGCCCCTACCTCGCGTTCATCACGCTCTGGGGCCTCGTCGTCTACGCGCCGGTCGCCCACTGGGTCTGGGGAGGAGGCTTCCTCGCCCGGTTGGGCGCCCTCGACTTCGCCGGAGGCACGGTGGTCCACGTCAACGCCGGCGCGGCCGCTCTCGTCGCGGCACTCGTGCTCGGGCCCCGCAAGGACTACGCGCGGCAGGCGATCCTGCCCCACAACGTGCCCTTCACGCTCCTGGGCGCCGGCCTCCTCTGGTTCGGCTGGTTCGGCTTCAACGGCGGGAGCGCGCTCGCGTCCAACGGGCTGGCGTCGCTCGCGTTCGTGAACACGATGTTCGCTCCGACCGCGACGCTCGTCGTCTGGACCCTGCTCGACCTGGCGCGGACCGGCCGGCGACCGCCGTCGGCGCCGCGACGGCGATCGTCGTGGGCCTGGTCGCGGTCACGCCCGCGGCGGGACTGGTCAGTCCCGTTTCCGCGATCCTGCTGGGCGGCATCGCGGCGTTTCCGAGCTACTTCGCGTTGTTGTGGCGGGCCAGGACCCGCCTGGACGACGCGCTCGACGTCGTGGCCGCCCACGGCACTGGGGGGGACGGTCGGCGCGCTCCTGACCGGCGTCCTTGCCCAGAAGGCCTGGAACGGCGCGGCCGACGGGGCGCTCTTCGGAAACCCGCGCCAGCTGGCGATTCAGGCGCTCTCCGTTCTGGCCGTTCTGGCGTACAGCGGCGCGGCCACGTTCGGTCTGCTGAAACTCGTGGGGGCGTTTGCGCCGCTGCGGGCCGTCGGCCGCGAGGAGGGCATCGGCCTCGACGTGACGCAGCACGGCGAAGAGGCCTACTCGCGAGGCGAAGGCGCGATCCTCGTCCTGCCCGACGTTTCCCCGGCCGGCCATTCCGTCCCCGCGGCCGCTCCCGCCGAGGGAGGCTCCGGCTGAAGCTCGTCGTCGCGATCGTTCGCCCCGACAGGCTTCCCGAGGTGCTCGAGGCGCTCTTCCGCGCCGAGGTTCGCGGCCTGACCCTCCATCGCGTGGACGGCCACGGCGGCGAGACGGAGCGGGTCGAGACCTACCGCGGAACCACGGTCAAGATGGAGCTCGAAGAGAAGGTGCGCCTCGAGATCGGGGTCTCGGATCACTTCGTCGAGCCCACGGTCCGCGCGATCCTGCGGCGGCCCGGACGGGCTCGGTCGGGGACGGGAAGATCTTCGTGCTGCCCGTCGAGAAGGTCTACCGGATCCGCACCGGGGAAGAGGACCAGGCGGCGGTCACGCCGGTGGCGTAAAAGGGGCAGCTCGGCAGTTGGAGGGGTACCAGGGGTCAGACCCCCTGTCGGGGGTCAGACCCCGCTTCTATGATCGCCTCCGCCTCGATCTCGACCAGCATCGCCGGGTCGATCAGCCTTCGGACCTCGACCATCGTCGACGCGGGGCGGATCTCGCCGAACACCTCGCCGTGGGCGCGGCCGATCTGCTCCCAGTCGCCGATGTTGGTCACGTACATCCGCGTGCGCACCACGTCGTCCAGCGTGGCCCCCGCCTTCTCGAGCGCGAGCCCGGATGTTCCGGAGCGTCTGGACCGTCTGCGCGTACGCGTCGCCGGCTCCCGACGACCTTGCCGTCGGCGTCCGGTCGCGGTCGTCCCCGAGACGTGGACCGCGTCGCCGACGCGAACGGCGCGCGAGTAGCCGACGACCGGCTCCCACGGCGCGCCGCTCGAGATGTTCCGCCGCGTCATCGGGACCTCCCGCGCTCGGTCTCACCGCCGAGGTACTGGTCCTTGAGGTCCCGCCAGTGCGCCTCGGCCATCTCGCGGCGCAGAGCGGCGTTGAGCTGGCCGCGCAGCGGGCTGCCGTCCGGGAGCGGGAAAGCGTAGGACATCGCCTCGAGGACGTCCCGGCAGCACTTCGATCCGCTTCTCGGAGCTCGCGCTCGGCGTAGTAACGGAGAACGCGGCCCGTTGTAGACCACGGCCTTGACGTCTCCCGCCAGCAACGCCCCGATCGCCTCCGGGCCCGTCGCGTAGAGCCGGTGCGCCAGCTCTCTCCCGCCGGAGGAAGTCCGTGGCGGCGGATCCCTCGATCCCGGCCGAGACGGCGTTGCGCAGGCTCGACACTCCGCGGACCTCGCCCGAGCTCGGCGACCGCCAGGCGGGCGGCCATGAACGCGGTCAGCGCCGTGATCAGGATCAGGCTGATGAACATCCAGAGGAGCGCCGTCAGCCGGCCCCAGAACGTGATCGGCACCTTGTCGCCGTAGCCGACGCCGACCGTCGTCACTCCGGCCCACCAGAACCCGGAGCCGAGGCCTTTCGCGGCCGAGCCGCCGAACATCGCGTTCCGGCGGCGCTCGAGGAGCCACAGGGCCGCGCCCGCCAGGAACATCAGGACGGGACCCCCGCGTACAGCCGCAGAGCGGTCGGCGTCGAGAGAGCCTCGAGGACGGCCAGCCAGCGATCCTGGCCCTCCTGGCGGCGAACGGCGATGCCGACGCCCGAGACGACGTACGCATGGGTGAAGTCCAGGAGCTGCTCGCGCTCGATGGTCGCGGCGAACGGCCCGGCGGCGAGGTCCATGCGCCCCTCGCCGACGGCTTCGAGGATCGCGTAGGGCGGGGCCTCGACGAAGCGGTACGGCAGGTTCAGGTCCGCGGCCAGCGTCTTCCAGAGCTCGACCGTCAGGCCGCGCCACTCGCCGCTCTCCTGTTTCATCGCCCAGGGCGGCGCTTCGTAGACGCCGACGACGAGCTCACGGGCGGGCGGGGCGGTCGGAGTCGTGGTCCGCGGGAGCGGCCGCCGGGAGCCAGGCGGCCAGCAGGAGAGTTCGCGGATCCGATCCGAGAAATCCGAATGTTCCTCAGCGCTCCAGGTACGTGTAGCGCGGGAAGACCCCCTCGAACTCCTTGTAGATCGCCCGCGCTTCTTCCTTCTTCAGCGGAGCGGCCCGCGACCCGGGCGAGCTGTCGGCCGATCGAGTCCAGGATCTCGGTCCGGTCGTAGTTCATGTACTCGAGGACCCGTTCGCAGGATTCTCCCGGCAGCACGTCGTCGATCTGCGACCGGCCCTTCTCGTCGACGGTGACGAGCACCTCGTGGGCCTCGCCGAAGAGGTTGTGCAGGTCGCCGAGGACGTCCTGGTAGGCGCCCATCAGGCAGACGCCGATGTAGTACGGGCTCGCCGTTGCGCAGGGCGTGCAGCGGCAGCGTCTCCTTGATGTCGCGCAGGTCGATGAACTTCTCGATCTTGCCGTCGGAGTCGCAGGTGATGTCGACGAGCGTGCCGAGCTCGCCGGGCTTCTCGTTGAGGCGGTGGATCGGCAGGATCGGGAAGAGCTGGTCGATGGCCCAGATGTCCGGAAGCGACTGGAAGACGGAGAAGTTCAGGACGTACTTGTCCGCGAGCATCGTCTCCATGTCCTCGAACTCTTCGGGGATCTCCTTGAGCGTCTTCAGGTCACTTGTGGATCTTTTCGCAGATCTGCCAGAAGAGGATTTCGCCCGCGCGACGCGGTCCTCGAGCGAGAGGTGCCCGAGGTTGAAGAGCGTGAAGAGCTCCTCCTTGTACTGGAGGGCGTCGTGGTAGCTCTCGCGAAGGGTCTTCGCGTTGACGGTCTCGTAGATGGACGCCAGCTCCTGCAGGACGTTCGGATCGCTGGTCGTCGCTGCGACCGCGGCGTCCCCTGCTCGATCCGGTCGCGCGACGTCGAGGACGTTGGTCACGAAGACGGAGTGGTAGGCCGTGACGGCGCGGCCCGACTCGGTCACGAGCGTCGGGGGCGGCACCTTTTCCTCGTCGCAGATCTGCTTGATCGTGTAGACGACGTCGTTGGCGTACTCCTGCACCGAGTAGTTCATCGAGGAGTCGAAGGCCGTCTTGCGAGCCGTCGTAGTCGACGCCGAGGCCGCCGCCGAGGTTCGAGGTACTGGATCGGAACGCCCTCGGCCGCGCAGCTTGGCGTAGACCCGGCCGGCTTCGCGGATCGCCTCCTTGATCTTGCGGATGTCGGTGATCTGCGAGCCGATGTGGAAGTGGAGCATCACGAGGCAGTCCGAGCATCTTCTTCGACTTCAGGATCTTGACCGCCTCGAGCATCTCGGGGGTCGTCAGGCCGAACTTGGCCGCCTCGCCGCCCGACTTGGCCCACTTGCCGGACCCGCGCGCGTAGAGCTTGGCGCGCATGCCGATGAGCGGCTTCACGCCCCGCGACTTCGCGACCTCGAGGATGCGGTCGAGCTCGGAGACCTTCTCGAGGATGAGAACGACCTTCTTCTTCATCCGCACGGCGTTCAGGGCCATGCGCGACGAAGGTGTCGTCCTTGTAGCCGTTGCAGGTGATCAGGCATTCGGGGCCGAGGTCCGCCGCGATGGCGGCCAGCAGCTCCGGCTTGGACCCCGCTTCGAGGCCGTACCCGTACCGCTGTCCGGCCTCGACGATGTGGTCGACGACGACGCGCTTCTGGTTGACCTTGATCGGGAAGACGCCCCGGAAGACGTTGCCGTAGCCGTACTCGTCGATGGCGCGCGCGAAGGCGTCGTTGAGGTTGGCGACGGTGGTCGACAGAATCTGCGGGAAGCGGATCACCATCGGCGTCGAGATGCCGCGCAGCGCGGCCTCGTCGACGATGTTCTTGAGCGACACGCCCCGGCTGGTTTCGCGGGTCGGCCGGACGACGAGGTCCCCGTCCTCCGAGACATGGAAGAAGCCCTTGCCCCAGTGCGGGATGCCGTAGAGGCTGGCCGCCTCGTGGACGCTCTGGCTCTGGGGCCGGCGCCCCCGCGACGCGGCCGCGGGATGAGGTTTCGGCGCCGCGGGGCGCGGTTTTCGAAGCGGGCGGGCGCTGGCCATGGGCGAATCCTAGCAGGGTGAGCAGATTCGGGCGCGCGGCTGCGGCGATCCGCCTGGCCCACCCAAGGCGCGTTTACAGGCGTCATCCGAGCGAAGCGAAGAAGGATCCCAGACTCGACCGCCGGCGCGGCTGACTGGTCCGGGATCCTTCGCTGCGCTCAGGATGACACTGACAAATCAGCGGTTCGAATATCTCAGCGCTTGATCTTTTCCCCGAGATCCTCGAGGGCTTCGCCGACCTTGCGGCGGGCCTTGCCCACCGTCTCCTGGGCCTCGCCCTCCTTGCGCTCCTGGGAGCCCTCCTGTTCGAGCCGTTCGTTGTCGGTCAGGATGCCCGCCGCTTCCTTGACGCGGCCCTTCAGATTCTCTTTCTTCCCCTCGCGTTCGTCCTGGTTCATGGTCGATCCCTCCGACCTCAGGAATCTGCATCTTCCGTGCCGGGGCCGGGCGGGGCGCTCCCGGCGACGAGGGGATCCAGCGGGACCGCCGACCGGATGTGTACGTCGTGCTGGGGAGAGGGGAACTGGATACCGGACTTCGTCAGCGCCTCGTGCGCCAGCAGGTGGATTTCGCTCCGAAACGCACCCGGGCTGCTCAGTTTCGTCGCGGTCCAGCAGAGGAGCTCGAAATCGAGCGAGGAATCCCCGAAACCCCGCAACCGGACGGCCGGCACCGGGTCCGCGAGGACGTTCGGGCTGCGGCGCGCCGCCTCGACCAGGGCCGTCTCCACGTCTCGAGGGTTCGAGCCGGACGCCACGCGGATCGGGATCTTGTGGCGCACGCGCGGCCTGCCGTAGCTGTGGTTGATGACGGTGTCCGAGACGAACCGGGAATTCGGGACGATCAGATGGATGTCGTCGTTGGTGCGGACGACCGTCGCCCGGCTCCGGATCTCGACCACGTCTCCGGACACGTTCCCGACCTCGATCCGGTCGCCCACCTGGATGGGCCGCTCGATCAGCAGGATCAGCCCCGAGATGAAGTTCCGCGCGATGTCCTGAAGGCCGAAACCGATCCCGACGCCCAGAGCCGCGCCGAACGCGGCGAGCGCTCCCGCGTGGACCCCGAGCGTCTCCAGCGCGACGACGAGACCGAGAAAGACGATCAGGTATCCGAGGAAGCGCCCGATCGCGTAGCGGATGCCCATGGTCAGGCGCGTTCCCCCGAGAAGGCGCTCCACCACGACCCGCCGGGCCAGTCGCGCGAGCAGATAGGAGCCGGCGAAGATCGCCAGCGCGGTGATCAGGCTGCCGACGGTGACCGGGGATCCGGTGATGCGGAAAAGCTGGAAGTCGAGGATGCCGCTCACGGTCTCACGGCTTCCCGAGGAGCTCGAGCGCCGCCACCGTCAACGCCGCCGCGCCCGTCTTGAGCGTCGGCTCGGGGTCCGGCGCCCACTCGGACGAGTGGATGTAGGGCAGGCGCGTCATGTCGCCGGCCGGCCGCCGCGAACTTCTTCGGCTCCGTGCCCCCGACCCAGAACAGCACGTAGGGGATCCGGGCGGCGGCTCCGATCTCGCCGAAGTCCTCTCCGACTCATGACCGGCTGCGTTTCGACGACCCGGTCCTTTCCGAACGCGGCCGTAAAGGCGCCGGAAATCCGCCGCGACAGAGCCGGATCGTTGTACGTCGCGTAGCCGCGGTCCTCGTCCACGGTGACCAGGGGCTCCTTCGGAGCGGCCGCGGCCGCGGCCTCGGCCTTCGCGATGCGCGCGATCGCGGCCAGCACCCGGTCGCGTACGTTTTCCTTGTAGGTCCGGACCGTGAGCTGGAGCCGGACCTCGTCCGGGATGATGTTGTGCCGGATCCCGCCCGTGGATCGACCCGACCGTCACCACCGCCGGGTCTCGGGGGTCGTTCTCGCGGGAGACGATCGTCTGGAGCGCCAGGACGGTCCGCGCCGCGATCACTATCGGATCGACGGTGTTCTGCGGCGACGAGCCGTGCCCGCCCCGGCCGTAGATCGTGATGTCGACCGAGTCCACGTTGGCCATGGAAAAGCCCGGGGTGATGCCGACCTGGCCGGCGGGCAGAAACGGGAAATCGTGAAGGGCGAGGGCGAAATCCGGCCTGGGAAAGCGCGTCGAGAAGTCCGTCCTTCAGCATGCTCTCGGCGCCCGCCGCCGCCCTCCTCGGCCGGTTGGGCGATGAGCACGAGCGTACCGCGCCAGCGGGTTCTTCGCTTTCGCCAGCAGCGTGGCCGCGCCGATCAACGACGTCATGTGGACATCGTGGCCGCAGGCGTGCATGACGGGGACCTCGACGCCGGCATCGTTCTTGACGCGGACCTTGCTGGCATACGGAAGTCCCGTCCTCTCCTCGATCGGGAGAGCGTCCATGTCGGCGCGCACCAGGACCGTCGGACCCTTGCCGTTCTTCATCACGGCCACGACGCCCCAGCCGCCGACCCGCTCCGTGACTTCGTACCCCAGGGCCTTGAGACGCGCCGCGAGCTTCGCCGAAGTTTTTTCCTCGTGGCGCGAGAGCTCCGGCGACTGATGAAGGTCCTTGTACAGCGCCTCGAGGTCCGGGTAGATCCCGTTGAGCGGAGCGAGAGCCGGAGAGCCGGACGCGGCCGGAAAAGCGAGAAGTCCGGCGGCGAGCGCGGGCGCGGCGAAGATGTTCAGCATGCGCGACACGAGATCATTCGGGCGTTTCGACTGTCAAGGATCGTAAACTGCCGGCATGGCGGGCGAGCGCGTCGGGACCCTGGCGAGCCTGCGCGCCGCCGCGTCCTCGCGCCGCATCGGCGCCGTCACGCTCCAGTCGTTCTCGTCCGGGCTGCCGCTCGGCCTCGTGTGGATCGCGCTGCCCGCCTTCCTGACGTACCGAGGCGAGGACATCCGAACGGTCGGCCTGTTCGCACTGGCGCAGGCGCCGTGGACCTTCAAATTCCTGTGGTCTCCCCTCATGGATCGCTGGGCCCCCCGATTCGGGAATCTCGGCGCGAGGCGTTCGTGGATCCTGGTCTGCCAGGCGTTCCTGCTGTGCGCGTTTCTCGGGCTCGCCGCCGTCGCGGAAACGGGGACGGTCGGCGTCGTGGCGGTCCTCGCCCTGCTCATCGCGTTCGGCTCGGCGTCGCAGGACATCGTCATCGACGCGTACGCCGTCGAGGTGCTCGAGCGCAAGGAGCAGGGCATCGCGGTCGGGGCGCGTACGGCCCTCGCCCGCACGGCCGTCCTGGTCTCCGGAGCCGTGACGATCACGTTCGGCCAGCGGCTGGGCTGGCCGCCCGTCTTCGTCGTGCTGGGGCTTCTCTTCGTGCCTCTGGCGCTCGTCGTGTTCAGGTCGCCCGAGCCGGCCGTGGTTCCGGTTCCGCCCCGCACGCTCCGGGAAGCGGTCGTGGGGCCTCTCATCGACCTCTTCCGCCGCGCCGGGATTCTCCCGATCCTGGCCTTTCTGGTGCTCTACAAGTTCGGAGAGAACCTGGCGACCGCGCTCGTCCGGCCGTTCCTCATCCAGAAATGCTACGTGCCCGAGGACGTCGGGCTCGCCACGGCCACGATCGGCCTGACCTTCCTGATCACGGGAACCATCGTGGGCGGAGCGTCCACGGAGCGCTTCGGGCTGACACGCTGTCTGTGGATCTTCGGTGCGATGCAGGACGTCGGATTTCTCGGATTGATCGCCGTGGACCAGCTCACGCCCGGCTCGCCCTGCGCGGGCGGCGTCATCGGCGCGGTGGTCCAGCCCATGTCCCACCGCCTGGTGATGTATTCCGCGATCGCCGCGGAGAACCTGTGCCAGGGGATGGCGACGGGAGCCTTCGGCGTGCTGCTCCTGCGGATGACGCAGAAGCAGTTCTCCGCCACGCAGTACGCGCTCTTTTCCAGCATTTTCGCCATCGGCCGCATCCTCCCGGGACCGATCGCCGGGTTCACCGCCGACGCGGTCGGGTGGACCCCGTTCTTCCTGATGAGCACGGTCGCCGCGATACCCGGCCTTCTGCTCCTGCAGAGGTTTGCGCCCCTCGGGGGTCGAGAGCCGCAGCTCGACGCGCTCGGCCGCATGGAATCCCGTCCCGTCACGCGAATGCGCCTCACGCTCGTCGCAGCGGGCGCGGGAGCTGCGGGGTTTTTGATCGCCTCGGCGATTTCCGCGCTTCTCGCGGCGCTGAAGGCGGCGCGCCTCGAGCCGGAGAAGGGGGTGGACTTTGCCGCCGCGGTCGCCCGTCTCCTGGCGCCCTCCGCGGTTTCCGACTGGCTTCGCCTCGGCGGGCTCGCGGTCGTCGGGCTGGTCACCGCGGCCGGCGCCGCCGCGTTCGTGGCCGCGCGCCACGGCGTGAAACCGGCCGGGATGACGCCGACCGGAAGCGGTTGATCGTGCGCCGCGTCCTCGGAATCGACGCCGGCGGAACCAAGACGGTCGCGCTCCTGGCGGACGAAACGGGACGGGTCGTGTCGCGCGCGGAAGGCGGCGGCGCGAATCTGCGGACTCACGGCGAGCTCGGCGTCGAGAAGGTCCTGCATCACGTCCTCGAGGCCGTGGAGGAGCCGGGCCGGCCGCGTCCCGAGGCTCTCGCCATGGGGATCGCCGGCGCGGACCGGCCGGAGGACGAGGTCGTGCTCCGGTCGATCCTGAGGCGTCTCGGGTTCCGGGAGAGGGTCGTCGTCACCAACGACGCCCGCATCGCTTTCGTCGCGGGCTCCCTCTCGCGCGTCGGCCTGGCGCTCGTCTGCGGGACCGGGTCGATCGCGTGGGGCCGCAACGCCGCAGGCGAAGTCGCCCGATCCGGGGGCTGGGGCTGGCACCTCGGAGACGAGGGTTCCGGCTTCTGGATCGGCGTGCGGGCGGTGCGCGAGGCGCTGCGGGCGGCGGACGGGCGCGGTCCCGCGACGCGCCTGCAGGAGCTCCTGAACGCCCACTTCGAGATCGCGACCCCGGGCGAGATCCTCCGAGCCGTCTACGACGGAGAGTTCCCGCGCTCCCGCGTCGCGGCATTCGCGACGCGAGTGGAGGAGGCGGCGCTCGGCGGAGACTCCGCGGCGCGGGGAATTCTCGAAGCGGCCGCCCAGGAGCTCGTTCTCGCCGCGTCGAGCGTGCGGGAGCGGCTGGGGCTCGTCTCGGCTCCCCACGACGTCGTCCTCTCGGGCGGAACGTTCGCCGCCGTGCCGATCCTCGAGACGGCCGTCGCGGAGCGGCTGGCGATGCCCGGCGCCCGGGTCGTGCTGCTCCGGGAGGAGCCCGCGACGGGAGCCGTCAGGCTCGCTCTCGAGGCGCTTTCCTGACCAGCGTCGCCAGAGCCGCCCGCAGATCTCCTCCCGCGGCGGACAGAGCTTCGCGCGCGGCGGTGGAGCTCGCTCCCGCGCGCCCCATCGCGATCGCGGTCTTCACGTCGCCGCGCGCTCGGGCGAGAAGCCGACGCGCCCGCGGAACGGGCGTTCCGGTCGCGGCCGAAACCGTGCGGACCGCCCGGTCCCGGAGCTTCGCGGAGCCGCGCGACAGATCGACCATCCACGGTCCGAAGACGCGCCCGGCCGCGGCGAAGGCCGCGGTCGTGAGCTGATTCAACGCGAGCTTGGTGGCCGTCCCCGCCTTCAGCCGGGTCGATCCCGCCACCACCTCCGGGCCGACACGAAGAGCCACGACGATGTCGGCGAGAGCGCGCGCTTCGCGCGACGGGTTGGCGCAGAGCAGCACGGTGCGCGCGCCGCGCGCTCCGGCACGGGCCAGTGCCCCTCGCACGAAGGGGGTGACGGCGCTGGCGGAAACGCCGATGACGAGGTCCCCCGGACGCGCGCGAGCGCCGCGTCGCGCCCCCTCGGCCCGGGCGTCCTCCGCGCCTTCCCGGGACCGGAACACCGCGGCGCGCCCGCCGGCCATGAACGCGCGGACCCGCCTCGGGTCCGTGCCGAAGGTCGGCGGCAGCTCGGCGGCTTCGACGACGGCCAGCCGGCCGCTCGTTCCCGCCCCGAACAGAAGACAGTTCCCGCCGGCGAGGTAGACGTCACGGAGAGCGGTAGCCGCCCGGACGATCGACGGTCGCGCCGACCGGAGCGCGGCCAGCACACGCCGGTCTTCCGACTGCATCAGCGCGACGACCCGCGGAACGCCCAGCCGGTCGAGGTTGGCCGACCGAGGGTGGACGGCTTCGGTCGGGAGCCGCCGCCACGGGGACGGACGGGAAGTGCGCGCGCGTCGCAGAGTGCCTCGCCGCGAAATCTACTTCGAGCGCTGCTTGTGCGCCTCGACGAACCAGAGGTACTTGTCGACGTCGCGGGAGATTTCGGTGAAGATGTCCGCCGTGTCCTTGTCTCCGAGCTCGTCGGTTTTGTCGATCGCGCTGCGCACCTTCTTGCCGACGGCCGCAAGCGCCGAGGAAAGCGCCTCGACGTGGTCGGTTCCGTTCACGATGTCGAGCGGATAGGGCTTCAGGGAGGTCCGTCCCGCGGTCGCCTGGACGGTCCCCTCGGCCTGGCCTCCGAGCTGGACGATCCGCTCGGCGATCAGGTCCACCCATTCCGCCGCGGCCTCGTGGACCTTGTCGAAGAGCTCGTGGAGCTGGAAAAAATTCGGTCCCTTGACGTTCCAGTGCGCCTGCTTGGCCTGGAGCATGATGTCGGTCGCGTCGGCCAGCCGGTCCGCGAGGACGGCGTCGACCTTGACGCGGGTCTTCTCGGGCAAGTCGTTCTTGGTGGGATGCATGGTTCCTCCTCGGTCGGGTCGATCTTATAAGGGTCCCCGTTGACTCCCCGAGGACACCGCTCAGAACGTCCGGCGCACCGCTCCGGCCCGCTCGAGATACGCGCCGACCGCGGCGGCGTCGCCCCGGCGCAGAGCGGCCGAAAGCCCGGCGAGCTCGGCACAGACTCCGTCGATCGCGTCCGCCAGGGCGCGCGGATCGGCGAGCGCGAGCTCGAGCGCCAGCGCGAGGGGCTGAGCCGCGACCCGGGTGGTCCCGAGGAATCCCGGCCCCGCCACGTCTCGCAGACCCGGGCCGGCGGAGGCATCCGCTGCGCGCGTCAGCGCCGCCGCGATCGCGACCGGAGCGTGGCTCACCCACGTCATCAACCGATCGTGGCGCTCGGCGTCGAGCGGGACGACGCGCCCCCCGGCCTCCCGGACCATCCCCGACACCGCGTCGAACGCCCCCTGGTCGGTTCGGGCGGTGCGCGTCAGGATCCAGGGACGCCCCCGGAAGAGCTCCGGTGTGGCCGCCTCGACGCCGCTCTCGCTCGACCCGGCCATCGGATGCCCCCCCACGAAACGCGTTCGGTCCGGGAACGTCTCCGCGGCCTGGACGATCGGGCCTTTGAGCGACGCGGTGTCGGTCAGGATCGCGTCGGGCGCCAGCGAAGCGATGTCCCGCAGGAGCTGCGGCGTCGCGGCCGTCGGCACGGCCGTGACGGCAATCTCGGCGCCGTCCAGAGCCTCCGCGAGAGTGTCGAACGTCTGGATTCCGCGGGCGCGCGCGCGGGCCCGCGCCCCCTGGTCCGCGTCGTATCCGCGCGCTCCGAGGGCGAGAGCCGCCGAGCCGCCAATGAGCCCCAGCCCGACGACCGCGACGCGCGTCATCCGGGTGGAGGTCCGTCGTCCCCGGCGACGCGCACGGCCCAGTGCGGCCGCAGCACGCGGGCCCCGCGCAGAAATGCGTGCCGGACGCTGTCCTGCGGCTCGTCCGTGTTCCAGAGGAGGAGGACCCGGACGCAGCGCCCGAGGGCGCCGGGCACGGGGATCTCCCGGGCGCAGAGGAGCGGCACTTCGTCCCAACCCGGCAGCGAGCGCACGGCGAGGGCCGGAAACTCCGCGTCGAGGTCTTCGGTCACCGTGAACACGGCGCTGGCGAGGTCCTGCGGGCGGATCCGGTTCTGCCCGACGAGAATTTCGAGTAGCTCGAGTGTCCGCTGGCGGATTCCGGCCGCGTCGTTGCCGTCCACGGTGGTGGCTCCCCTCACGCCTCGCGTCGTCATACCGGCCGGATTATCTCCGAACGAAACTGAGGCAGAATGAGCCGAGCAACGCTTGAAACGCCTCATCGTCAACGCGGACGACTTCGGCCGCTCGCCCGGCGTCAACGCCGGCGTGCTGGAGGCACACGGCCGCGGCATCGTGACCTCCGCGACCGCCATGGTGCTGGAGAAGGCGGCGGCACATGGGATCCGCGAGGCCGCCGAGCGCGCGCCGCGGATGTCGCTCGGGCTGCACTTCGTTCTGACAGGAGGCGGAACCCCGGCGGCGGCGGTCCGGGAGATCCCGACCCTCGCTCCGGACGGCCGGTTCCCGCGCACGGCGGGGGAGCTGCCGGCGCGGATCCCGGCCGAAGAGATCCGCCGCGAGCTGGACGCACAGATCGAGCTGTTTCAGCTGCTGTCCCGAAGGTCTCCCACCCACCTCGACTCTCACCACCACGTGGCGCTCCACCCCTCCGTGGCGTCCGTTTTCGCCGCCGTGGCCCGCGAGCGATCTCTGCCGGCCCGGGCTTCGAGCGACGAGGCGAGACGCGGCCTGCGTGAGGCCGGCGTCAAGACGCCGGACCGATTCGTGGACGGCTTCTTCGGGGAAGGCGTCCGGTTCGAGATCCTCGTGGAGATCCTCGAAGAGCTCGCCGACGGGACGGCCGAGCTCATGTGCCATCCGGGCCGCGCGGACGCGGAGCTGAGGGCCTCCAGCACCTACGTGGACGAGCGGGAGTCGGAGATCGACGTGCTCACGGACTCCAGGATCCGCGAACTCGTGCTCGCGCGGAAGATCGACCTCGTCGGGTTCGATGTGCTGTGACGCGCCGTCATCCTGAGCGAAGCGAAGGATCCCGGACTCGACGCGCCGGAATGATCGTCAACGGCAGAAAGCGTTGAATGAGTTAGGATTCCGCGACGGCCTGGTGCGGAAAAAGAGAGGCGCGGAATGAAGGCTCTGGTCGCCGACAGCGATCCGGAACGGCTCCGCCAGCTCGAGTCGTGGCTCGGCAAATGGGGCCATGAGGTTTCTCCAGCTCGCAACGGCCTCGAGGCCTGGAGCCGCCTGGAATCCGAGGAGACGCCGGTCCTCGCCGTCATGGCCTGGCGGATGGAGGGTCTCTCCGGAATCGAGGTCTGCCGGAAGCTGCGCCTTCAGCCGGATCTTCCCTCGGCCTACGTCCTGCTCGTCGCGTCGCGGGATGACGGGGAGGACCTGCTGGACGGCTTGAACGCCGGCGCCGACGACTTTCTCTTCGCCCCGCTCGACCCCATCGAGGTGAAAGCCCGGGTGCGGACCGGCGCCCGGATCGCCGAGATCGAAGCGGCCCTGCGGGCCACGCAGGACGCCCTGCGCATCCAATCGACGCGCGACATGGTCACCGGCTCGTGGAACCACGCCGCGATCCTCGAGGTCCTCCACAAGGAGCGCGAGCGCGCGCGGCGCAAGAGCGGGTCGGTGGGCGTCGTGCTGGCGGACCTCGACGAGTTTCGCAAGGTCAACGAGTCGCTCGGCCATCCGGTCGGCGACGAGGTGCTGCGCGAGGCGGCGCGGCGGATGAACTCTTCCGTCCGTCCCTACGACGCGGTCGGACGGTTCGGAGGGGAGGAGTTCCTGATCGTGCTGCCGGGCTCCGATGGCCTGGGCGCGCTGACGGTCGCCGAGCGCATCCGGGAAGCATTCTCGCGGCGTCCGGTCCACACTTCGGCCGGGCCGGTGCCATTGACGCTCTCTCTGGGGGTGGCGGCGGAAGGCGGCGAGGCCGGCGGGGATCCCTCCGGCTTGCTCCGGGCCGCCGGGGGCGCGCTGAAGCGGGCCCAGCAGGGGGGTCGAAATCGTACCGCCCTCGCGGACGACTCGGGAATCGGGATCGACGCCGTTCCTCCGGAGCAGGAGAGCGGGTAGGTAGGGTTCCCTCACCGCAGCGGAACGACGAAGACGCCGGCGCCGAGGGTTCCCGCCACGAGCGCATCGCGCGATCGGTCGAGTGCCAGAGACGTTACGGCCGCCGGCAGGCGCGCCGCCGGAAACGGGCTCCAGCTTCGCCCACCGTCGATGCTCATGAACAGGCCGGCAGCCGTGCCCGCGAATACGGTCAGGGGCGATGCCGCATCGACGAGAAGCGCGTAGACCGGCCCTCGCGGCAGCCCGTCGAAGCCGGGTCTCCAGGTCCGCCCCGTGTCCGAGCTCGTGAACACTCCCCGGTCGGTCCCGGCGTGGAGCGTGTCGGCCGCATTCGGCTCCACGGCCAGGCAGCGCACGATGGAGCGCGCGAGGTCGCCTCCTCCCGGCTTCCAGCTTCTCGCGCCGTTGGCGCTGCGATAGACGCCCGAGCCGGCCGTACCGGCGTAGATCACGGCGGGGTCCCTCGCGTCCAGAGCGAGCGCCAGAGCAAAGGTCTTGACGATCCCCTCGGACGATTCGCGCCACCCGAGACCTCCGTCCTCGGACTTGAGCACGGCGCCGCGGGTTCCCGCGTACAGGACGGACGGGCGTGCGGGATCCACGGCGAGGTCGAAGACCGAGTGCGTCGGGAACCACGACCAGCTCGCGCCGTTCTGGAAGGCGCGGCCGATGTTTCCCGACGCCCCGACGAGAAGCTCCGAAGCCCCCTCGCCGCCGAGCGCGACCGCGTAGGTGGACGCGTCGGAGGCGCCGGCAACCGGGCTCCAGCCGCCGGCGCCGGCGTCGAGCCGGTACACCCCCGATCCGGTCCCTGCGTAGACGGCGCTCGGAGAATCGCCGGCCGCCGCGACCGAATGCACGACCTGCGCGGCCAGTCCGCCGTTCGACGGCGCCCATCGCCGCCCGGCGGCCTCGCCGCGCGAGACGCCCCCGAACCCGGCGGCCAGCGTCGTTCCGGAACCCAGGGGAATGATCGCCTCGACCGCTCCGATGCGGGCCAGCTTCCAGCTCGCTCCGCCGTCGGTCGAGGAGAAGACGCCGTCCGGCGACGCCGCGAGGAACGCGCCCGGGGGCGCGGGGTCGGTCGCCAATCCCGTAAGGAAGGCCCCGGTGAGGTTCGTGCGGCGCCAGGAAACTCCGGAGTCCGTGCTGACGAAGAGTCCCGCGCCCGCGGTTCCCGCATAGAGCTTTCCACCGCTCCACAGAAGCGCGAGCGCGCGGGCCGGAAGCGTCGCCGCGCGCGTCCAGCTCCAGCCCCGGTCGGCGCTGCGAAAAATTCCCTCCCCGGTCGCGGCCCACAGCGAGCGCTCGCGCGGTTCGACGGCCAGAGCGCGGACATCCCCGTGGTCGAGCGCCGTGGCCAGCAACGTGGCGCCTCCGTCGCCGCTCCAGAACACGCCGTTTTCGCTCGTGCCCACGTAGAGGAGGGAGGGATCGGCGCCGTCGATGGCCAGCGCCGCGATCGGCTGGGCCGCCGAAGCCACTCCTCCGGCTCGCCAGTGCTCGCCCGCGTCGGCGCTCGAGAAGAGGCCCGCGTCGGTGCCCGCAAAAACGACCTCGGGTTTCGTACGGTGGACGGCCAGGCTCCGGACGGGCGCGGGCGGAAGCCCGACGGAAGCGCTCTCCCATCGGACGCCCCGGTCGCGGGAGCGGAAGAGCCCGGCGTGGGTGCCGGCGTAGAGAAGCGAGCCGTCGCCGGCGGCTGCCAGCGCGTGCACGACTCCGCCGTCCGGGCCGATCGAGAGCAACTGCGGCGCGCCTTCGGGTCCGGCCGGCGTTTCGCCAACCGTTTCCCGAGGCGCGGAGTTGCGGCCGGCGAGCGGGATTCCGGGAGCGAGCTGCCGCCCGATGTGCCGGGTGTCGCGCGTGCCTTCGAGCCACGCGATGCGCTGCCGGCTGACGTCCGCTCCGAGAGCGTCAAAGGCGGCGCGCAGGTCCTCCGACGTCATGAGGCGGCGCCCTTCGGGCCACTCGGGCGAGGCCGCATCCCCGACCCGCCAGACCACCAGCGGCACCATGACCTCCGAGAGGTAGCGCTGCGCCTGGCCAGCCGAGAAAGTGCTGATGCTCTCGCGGTCCTCGGCGCCGAGAACCAGCACGACGGCGCGGGGGCGGGGCGAGCCTCCGAGCTCGTAACCCGCGGCGGCAACGGCATCGGCGAAGCGCACCCGACGCATGGGCGAAAGGGGGACCCGAAGACGATCCGCGGTCGTGGTGTACGCAGAAAGCACCTCGTCGGGAACGACGACCTTGATCGACGTCACAGCCTGCGACCCGCCGGTGGGGGATCGGATCGCCAGGCGATGGTGCCCGGGAACCGAGGGCGCCTTCGGGACCATGCCGGGAATCGCGTCGAAGGCGTGCGGCTCGAGCACGAAAGTGATGTCCGGCTCGGTCTGCTCGACCGTCCGCACCGGCACGCCGGCGTCTCGCAGGGCCTCGGCGATGCGCTCCTCCGAGCCCGCATCGGGCGGAGGCAGGATGGGCACGGCCTGCAGCGCCGCTTGCGCCTCTTCCGGGTAGAACGCGAAGAGCGTGCGCGTATAGGTCGCTCGCGTGCCATCCGGAAACTCCGCGTCCGCGACCAGGACTTGCGGCTTCGCGCCCTTCGCGAGAGGGACCTGGACGCGTCGCTCCTTGCCCCGATAGACGGTCACGCCGTCGAGCAGCAGAACGACCCGCCTGGGATCGAGCTTTCGGGGGTGCGCCCAGGAGACCTCGAACGCGCATTGACGACCCTTGTCGTCGCAGGTGCCAGCGACCAGCACCTCCGGGTCGATTCCCGGCCGGTTGATCCAGCGGCGCACGCGCTCGGTGACGTGCCCGGACACGTCGGTGCGGACGAGCTCGAGCAGGTGCACGCGCGGGTCCGTCCCGAGGTCCACCATGCAGCCCGGAGAGCGAGGGGTGATCCGGCAGACCGGCCGGCTGTCGAGCAGGAGATGGGCGGGGGCGCGGCTCGGGCCCAGCTCGACGGCGATCGGGAACAGCCCGATGAGGAGCCCGACAGGATAGGAAAGGATCTCCATCACCGGCCCCCATCCCGCTGGCGGAGGACGCTGCACCGGCGCCGACGGAAAGGAATTGTCACGGTCAGGGTTTCGGGAGCTCGGCGACCGCCGAACCGGCCGCGCCGGTCTTCAGCTCCTCGACCGTCACGGCGACGCGGGTCGCGTCGGAGGGCCAGACGATCGCGGATTCGTAGTACCAGACGGTTCCTCTCGCCGGAGTGGTCGAGCTCCGCCTCCTCGCTCTGGGTGAACGGCGGGCCCTTGGGATTCTCGACGGCGACAGTCACGCGGATCCGGCCGGTGCCGGTGCGCTCGAGGGCTTCCACGATCGGGGCCAGATCCGCGGAGACGACCAGCGACCCCTTCGTGCGGCCGTCCTCCAGCCTCTCGAGTGGCGTGACGGAGGCCGTTACGGGAAGATCCCGGCGGCCGCCGGACGAACCGAGAGCACGCGCACCGCCTGCCCCGCCGAAACGGTCGCGCGGCGTCGCGGCGAGAATGCAGCGGGGCGCCCGCACGCGGAGGTCGCCGGACGGCGCTTGCGATTTCCAGAGGATGGGTCCCCGTCGGCCGGCGGCGGCTGCGGAAACTCACGAGGTATGCGCCGCCAACGTCGTCGAGCGCATTGGAGATCCTGCTCTCGTGCTGGAGACGACCTGGCCTCCCGTTTGGTCGGCGACGGTCAGCAGTGGCTCGAAGGGCCGTAATAATACGAGGTCGGGCCGCGACCAGCGGCTGGCGCATCGTGTTGGAGCCGTACTTGTGGATGTTGTGCGGCGCTCAAAGCGAAATCTGCGTCGTTGCCGCCGAAGGCGAGAATGAACGCGGTGTTCCACGCCCGGCGAGATCGTCCGCGGCCTTCGCCGAGATCATCTCGGGCACGCCGGCCGAACTCCAGCTGAAGCTGTTGGCCGTCCGGTTGCCGGTCTTGAACCGCCGCCCGTCCTTTCAGGATCTTCCGATAGACCTCGGTCAGGTCGCTGTCGAACCCGTCGTTGCAGTAGAGTATACGACGGAGGCCCGATCGTGGGGAGCGTCGAGCCCATCATCGAGGCGGTCGAGCGACGCCTGGACGAGCGCCATCTCTTGCCGGATCGCACCGCGCGAGTCGAGCGAAAGGCGCCTTCTCCGCCGCGCCTCGGGTCGTTCAGCCTCCATCATCGGTTCAGGGTGTCGCGGCGCCTGCCCGTAGACGGCTCTTTCCCACGGCCGCGGTCGGAAGCTTCTCGAGCTCGCGCGGACTGCGTCGGCGTCCCGGGTGCAAGGGAGAGTCGACGCTTGGCTCCGGGTCCGCGACGACGATCTCGAGAGGGCCGTTGGCGAGCAGAGCGTCCAGGTTACTTCCGATCGTCTTGACGATCTGGGGCACGGACTGGAGCCGCAGCGTCGTCGTGTCGAGATAGAGTACTGCGGGAACCACCGCGGCTTTCGGCGCAGACGAGGTCGAGGCCGGTGTGCGGGGGGACGTCTCCCGCGGGCCGGCGCCCCGGTGCCGCGGCTGGTCGCGCCCGCTCGATCGCGAGAACCTCCGCGGGTTTTCCGTTCTCGGTCACGCGCAGGTCCCGAGGGCGCGGGTCTCGTCGCGAGAGGATGGCCCTTTGCGTCGGTGATGAAGACCAGCACCGTCGGACGCGGACCTCGACCTTTTCGACGTAAGGCTCGTCGGCTTGCTGCGCACGGGCGGCGGCCGCGGCCGCGAGGGAGCCGAGGACCAGAACGTGACGCGCCAGTCTCATGGAGGAATCCTCTGTCTTTCCGAGTCCTTGCCGCACGAGAGAGCAATTCGGATGCCGTTGGGATGCTCGTTCTTTTCCGAGGATTTCGCCAGGATTGCGGTTGCGAGTGGACAGTGGAGAAGTCGTTCCGTCCCTTTCCGGCGACAGATTGCGCACCGAGACGTCCCCACGAAGCCTCGGGTCCACGGAGTATGCTCCGAGCGTGTTCCTCCGGCGACTCATCTCACGCGCGGCCCTCCTCCTGATCGCGACGCCTGTCCTGGCGGGGCTCGCTGGCGACACAGCGGCGGCCGACGCCAGCGTTTACATCGCGGTGAACTCCGACGGGCCGTGTGCTACGCCCGGCACGATTCTCTGCCTCCACGACGGCCGGTTCCAGGTCACTGTCGGCTGGCAGGCATCGCCGCTCGGCCCGACCTTTCCCGCTGCCGCGGTTCCGGTGACGACGAAATCTGGATACTTCTGGTTCTTCGATCCGGACAACGTCGAGGTGATGGTCAAGATCCTCGACGGGACATCGATGAATGGCCACTTCTGGGTCTTCTACGGGGCGCTGTCGAACGTGCAGTACACGGTGCACGTCACCGACACGCTGACCGGCGAGACGAAGGACTATGTCAACCCGCAGGGGACGCTCGCGAGCGTCGCGGACACGGCGGCGTTTCCCGGGATCGCCGGTCCGGCGGTTTCCCGAAGCGACCGGAAGGCCACATCCGTGGCGCGCTCGGCTGCAGTGTCCTGGTCGTCGCTGGGCCCGGATCCGGAGCGCGGTGTCTACGCACTCGCGCTCGACCCGCGATACCCGCACATCTTCGCGGCGGCGGGCGGGCAGGACTACACCCTGTTCAAGTCGAACGACGGCGGAGTCACTTGGCTGCCGCTCGTGACGCTCCCGGAGCTCGCCACCGCGATCTCTCTCGATCCCAACTCACCCGACATCGTCTACGCGGTGACCGCCTCCCATCTCTACCGCAGCGCGGATGCGGGCGGGACGTGGCCGGAGATCGGTGCCGGGCTGAGCATCAACTCCCTGGCGTTCAACTCCCTCGCGGCAGGGACGGTTTACGCCGGCACCTCGACCGGCTTCTTCGTCTCGACGGATCACGGCTCGACCTGGGCGCCGAGCGGATCCGAGCTGGCGGGCAGGCCGGTCGGGCCGATCGCGACGACGTCTTCGGGCAGGTTCTACGCGGTCGCCGACGGGCAGGTCCTCTGGACGTCGGACGATTCGGGACTTTCCTGGAGCGTCGTCCACGAGTTTCCGAATGCGGGCCTTCAGTCGCTGGTCGCCCCCGACTCGGACCCCGACACGGTCTACGTCAGTGAATCCTGCTGCGGCGGCGTCGGGACGGGATCGACGCCTCCCGCTGTCGTGCCCGTCTGGAAGAGCGAAGACGGGGGCGGCACGTGGAGCGAGGTCTTCCATACGGAAGGCGGGGCGTGGGCGATTGCTCTCGACCCGCAAGATGCATCGGCCGTTTATATGGGCGGCTACGCCGGCGTGTTTCGAAGCGCGAACGGCGGCACGAGCTGGACCGCGATCAATGAAGGCCTGCCCGGTCCGGTTTTTTCGCTCGCGCTCCAGGGCTCGAAACTCTTCGCGGGCACGGCTTCCGGCGTTTTCGAGCTCGATCTGGCCTTCCCTCAGTCCTGTCAGCCGGACGGCCGAACGCTCTGCCTGAACGACGGACGGTTCCGGGTTTCCGCCGCTTTTGCGCTCTCCCCGTCGGGTCCGGTGTTCGAGGCGCAGGCGGAGCCCCTGACCGGCGACACGGGCTACTTCTGGTTCTTCGACGACGCCAACGTGGAGCTCGTCGTCAAGGTGCTCGACGGGCGCCCGGTCAACGGCCACTTCTGGGTCTTCTACGGCGCGCTGTCCAGCGTGGAGTACGAGATCACCGTCACGGACACGCAGACGGGCGCCGTGCAGACCTACCACAACTCCCGCGGCCAGCTGGCGAGTGTCGCCGACACGTCCGCTTTCCGATGAAGCGGCGAACCGCCCTCGGACTTCTGAGCCTCCTTTCCTTCACCGCGCCCGCGGCGGCGCAGCTTTTCTGGACGAGCTCGGGTCCGCCCGGCGGCGTCGTCCAGAGTCTGGCGGCCAGCCCTTCGGACGCAAGAGTGGTCTACGCCGGGATCCAGGACGGGGGAGTCTTCCGCAGCGACGACGGCGGCGTGAGCTGGCGGGCGATGACGGGCTTGCTCGGCCACTTCGACGTGCTCGGCCTGGCGGTCTCTCCGTCGGATCCGCTGCGCGTGCTGGCCGGAACGCCGGGAGGCGCCTACGGCAGCATCGACGGCGGCGCCACCTGGGCGGCGGCGGCGGGGCTGTTCGGCGTCCGCGTGGACGCGATTCTCTTCGATCCGGTCTCGCCGCAGACGGCCTACGCCGCAGGCTCCGGCGGAACACTGTCGAAGAGCTTGGATGGCGGAACGACATGGGCCGCGATCGGCGGGACCGTCGCGTGCGCTCGCGCCGATGGTCCTCGCGATTCACCCGACGCAGACGGCGACGCTGTACCTCGGGACCGTAAACGACGGCGTCTATCGGAGCGACAACGGCGGCGCCAACTGGACCGCGCGCAACGAGGGTCTCGACAACCTTCATGTGTCCGCGCTGGCGATCGATCCGCTGGCGCCGGAAACGGTGTACGCCGGCACCGAGAACGGCGGGTTGTTCCGGTCGGTAGAACGGCGGAGGGAGCTGGTCGGCCTTCAATCCCGGTTCGACCGGGAGCCAGGTCCGGGCTCTCGCCGCCGACTCCGTCAGGCGCGATCTATCTGGGGAATCAGAATGCCGCCTACATCCTTCCTCCCGGCGCGACGAGTTTTGAGCCGCTCGATCTCCCCGTGAACTGGATCAACGCGTTCGCCGTCGGCCCGGGCGCGCCCGGCCGGCTCTTCGTCGGATATGGCAACCTTCCGTTTCTCCAGGGCGGGGTCGCCTGGAGCGACGACCGCCTGACTTTCACCCGCGCGCAGGAGGGTCTCAACGCCCTGGTCATCGCCGCCGTGGCGGCCGACCCCTTTGCGCCGTCCCGGGCTCTGGCGGCGGCGGTCGGGGGAAGCTGGGCGACCGAAGACGGAGGAGCGACCTGGAGTTTCGTCGCATTGCCGACGCCTCTCCCGGTGAGCCTCGCCTTCGACACCGAAACCTCCGGAGTCGCGTACGCCGGCGGGAGCCAGGGCGTCTGGAAATCGATAGACGGCGGACGGACCTGGTCCGCCGCGGCATCCGGGCTTCCGAACGCGATCATCCGCGTGCTCCTGCCGGTGCCGGGATCCGGAGGGGTCGTGATCGCGGCAACCTCCCAGGGCGTCTATCGAAGCGCGGACGGCGCCGCGAGCTGGACCGCCACCGCGGGACTCGCCGGCGTGCCGACCTACGCGCTCGGCCCGGACGCGTCGTCGGCCTCGACTCTCTGGGCCGGGACCGACGGCGCGGTCTTCCGAAGCGTCGACAGCGGCGCGAGCTGGGCCCAGACCGGCACCGTGCCCGGTATCGTGCGCGCGTTCTACGCCTCGCCCGGGATCCCGGAACGGATCTTCGCCGGGACCGACACGGGTCTCTTCGTCAGCACCAACGCGGGATCCACCTGGACGGCCGTGAGCAATTTTCCGGCGACCTCCGTCTTCGCGCTTCTCCCCGACGCCACCGGCTCGACGCTCTATGCCGGGACGAACCAGGGCGTGCTGGAGAATCTCGCGGGCCGAACGGTCTGGACGCCGGTGGCTCCGGGGCTCACGAACCCGCAGGTCCGCGGCCTCGCCCTGCTGCCCGATGGCACCCTGCTCGCGGGAACGCGGGCCGGGAGCGTCTTCCGTCTGGTTCGACCGGCCGAGCCCGCGCCCCGCGGGCCCGTCTCGCGCGCCGCCGACCGGGAGACTCCCCGCACCGTCGTCCGCCCCTAGATCGACGGCGGCTCGAGGCCGACCTGATCCACGGTCTCGAGAGCGCGGTCGATCTCGCGCCGGTCGTTTCCGGCATGGGGTGAAAAGCGGACCGCGTTCTCGCGGGGCGCGACGATGACGCCGCGCTCTTCGAGCGCCTTCGCCCATCGGCGCGCGTCGCCGGCGGGAGGAACGGCGGCCAGGATTCCCGAGGCGAGCGGCTCGGGCGTCATGATGCGCCAGCCGCGCGCGGCCAGACCGTCGCGCAGGGCCGCGGCCAGCTCGAGGATGCGGTCCCGCACGGTCTCGCGGCCCATGTCGATCAACAGGTCGAGGGCCGCGGAGAGACCCAGGATGTGATCGGTCGGGAGGGTGCCCGGCTCGTAGCGGCGTGCTCCGGAGTAAGGCGTCGCCCGGTATTCGAGGTACTCGCCCTCGGTCTTCAGGCTCCACCAGCCCGAAACGATCGCGGGGACACGCTCGCGCGCCTCCTCGGCGACGAAGAACACGGCCCCGCCCTCGGCGCCGTAGAGCCACTTGTGGCCGTCGGCGGCCAGCACGTGGATGCCGGCCGCGCGCACGTCCATCGGAAGGGCCCCGAGGCCCTGGATCCCGTCGACGACGAAGAGGATCCCGCGCTCCCGGCAGAAGGCCCCGATCTCCGAAACGGGAAAGACCCACCCGTTGTGAAACGCGACCCACGAGACGGCGATGAGGCGCGTTCGGGCGTCGACATGAACCGCGAGGTCCTCGAGCGTCACGCGGCCTTCGCGATTCTTCGCGACCCGGCACTCGACTCCTTTCGCCGCGAGCGCCCGCCACGGATAGGCGTTCGACGGGAACTCCATGTCGTCCGTCACGAGGTTGTCGCCCTCCTTCCAGGGGAAGGCCAGCGCGACGAGGTTGACGGCCCAGGAGGTGTTGGGCAGGAAAGCGACCTCGGCCGCCGTGGCGCCGATGAAGCGCGCCGCCTTTTCGCGTGCCTTCTCGATGTCCCCGTACCAGCGCCGCCAGTTCGCGACGCCGTGCTCGCGGACGCTCTCGACGTGCGCCGTCATCACTTCGGCCACGCGGCGCGGCAGGGGCGCCATCGCCGCGTGATTCAGATGAATCAGGTTCTTCCGAATGGGGAACTCGCGGTCCAGGTTCTCCGGCGAGAAATCGAAGGCCACGGCCGAAGGATAGCCGGAATCGCGCGTACACTCGGGCGGAGGCCGCATGCCGTTCGCCGCTCTCGCCCTGGTGATCGCGCTGGCGGTGCCGCCGGTGCCGGAGCCCCTCCCGCCGGTCGATCTCGATGTGCACGAAATGCCGCTCGGCGAGATCGTGTCCGGCCTCGCGGCGCTGGGTCACCTGGAGCCGGTCTTCGAGACCGACGTGGAGGACGCCGCGACCTATCCGGTGACGCTGCGTCTCGAGAACATGCCCTTCGAGCGGGCCCTCGGAGCGCTGTCCGCGCGCACGACCCTCTCGATCCGCGTCGTCGGACGGCGGCTCGTCGTCTCGGTGCCGGCCGAGAGAAAGGCCCCTCCGCTTCTGCCGGACGCGCTCGCCGGTGCACCCCGCATGCCCATCTCGAGATACTTCCGGACATCCCGCATGCAGGGGGACCCCGAATCCGGCCCGCGTCCGGAGCTTCCGCCGCTCTACCTGACGGTCGCGCTCGGGCCGCGCGGAGGCTCTGCTGGGGTCCGGTTCTTTCGTCGGTCGTGCTCCAGTCCATCGAGCTGCCGATTCCCGGCGAGGACGAAACGCCGATCACCGTCGTCCAGCTGGCTTTCGATCAGGTTTCCGGCCGCCGCTTTCTCGCCGTGGAGGGGCCGTCGCTGAAGCACGGCGGAGCCCTCGTCGTCGAGGGCGCGCAACCCGCCTCGATCGAGTGGGTCCACCGCGAGGAGACCCTCGCTCTCACGGTTTCATCGGAACCCAGTTCCGGCTGCGAGGCCCGTCCCCGAGGCGTGCGCGGCCTCGACCGGAAGGAAGGAGCTCTTCGCGAGCTGGACCCTGCAGCTCGAGGAGAGCCAGGCGCTGCCCGAGAACGTCGTTTACCGGGGCTGCCTCCGACGAGAGGCGGGCTCGGCGGGCACCGAAGGACGGCAGCGCGACGTGCGCGGCGGACCTTTCAAAGACCTCGAGATCTCCTCTCACGCCTCGCGCGACGGCCGGTCGGTCGCGCTCGTCCTGGCTGTCGGCGGCGTCTGGCGGGATCCCGCCGACGGGCTCCTGTACTACGCCCCGCAGTTCGCGGCCTCGGATGGATTCGTCTCTCCGGAGCCCGCCGGCACCGTCGTCGCGAGGATGGCCGCCGGCGCGGCGGCATCCACGCCGGTCGAGCTCATCCTGTTCGCCGAAGAAAACGGGGAAGACTGTCGCGACCGGCCCCGGGCGGCAGCCGGAATCGCTATCGAAGCGACCCCATGAGCCTCCGGTACAGAGACTCGTAGTCGCCGACCATCCGCTCCGCGCTGAAACGCTCCTCCGCGCGGCGGCGGCAGGCCGCCCGGTCGATCCCGGGAATGCGCGCGACGAACCCGGCGAGCTCCTCGTCGGTCTCCGCCAGAAAACCCGTGACGCCATGCTCGACGAGCTCGGGGAGCGAGCCGCGCGGCGTCCCGAGGACCGGAGTGCCCGCGGCCATCGCCTCGGCGATGACGAGGCCGAAGGGCTCGTCCCAGGAGATCGGAAAGAGGAACGCCTTCGCTCGCCCCATCAGCCGCACGACCTCTTCGTTCGGAAGGTGCGGGTGGTGAACGACGGCAGCTTCCGTCCAGGTGAGGTTCGACGCGTTCCCGGAAGAACGGCGCGCTTTCCGCCAGGTACGGCGTCACGGCGCCGACGATGACGAGCGGCAGACCGGCCCGGGCCGCGATCGCGATGGCCCGATCGGCACCCTTGTGCGGGACGATGCGGCCGACGGTGATCAGGAACTCCTCGGGCTCGGCGACGAACGGGATCCGTTCGACGTCCACGCCGTAGGGTATGACCGGAAGGCCGCCGCCGAGCATCCGGCTCTGCGCCTCGCTGATGCAGACGGCATGCAGACTCGGATAGGCCGAGCGGTAGTAATCGTGGAGCGGCTTCTCGATGTACGCGTAAGTCATCACGTTCGGAAGCGACGTTCGGTCCGAGAAATAGGCCGCGGGCGTCGGCCAGTGCGAGTGCAGGACGTCGAAGCGGTCGGCCATGCGGTAGGCCTCCGCGACGTTGCGGACCTCGAGCTCCCGCTCGAGATAAGACGTCGAGGACGGGTCCTCCTGGGTGGCGAGCGGGGTGACCGCGTGAAGCCGCGCCGTCGTGCGCGAGTCCCCGGAGGCGAAGAGCGTGACCTCGTGTCCACGGGCCACGAGGCCCCGCGTCAGCAGGTCGATCGCGATCTCCGTACCGCCGTGCGACTTCGGCGGCACGGGGAAGGCGATCGAGGCGATCTGGGCGATCCTCAAGGAGACAGCGTGATGGCGCCCGCCTTCGCCAGGTATTCGAAGTAAGCGGCGATCGCCGGGAGCGGGGCGGAGCCGTACCGCCCGGCGAGGATGTCCCGAATCTGCGAAACGCTGCGGCGTCCGTTGGCGAGGTTGAAGGCTTCGTACAGAAGCGTGGCCGAGACCGGAGAGAGGTTCGCCGTGGCCGCCGGGTCCAGAGTCTCCTGAACGTAACTCGAGTAATAGACGTCGAGGGGCCCGCGGATCTCGGGGTTGCGCGAGGGGACCCGCGGATCGGCGACCCGCCCTCCGGCCGCCGTCGGTGCCAGCCGACGGAGGCGCTCGCTCTCGCGGGCGGCGTCCGCGGACGTCGACGGCCACAGCGCGGCCACCGAAGCCAGAGTCTCGACGGCGGTTTCGGCGGCCTGGCGGCGAATGAGAGGAGCATCCGGGCCGGCGGCGGCGCCCGCCCGCGCGATCCGCTCCTCGGCGCCGGCGCGCGCGACGGCCAGGAGCCGTGGAGCTTCCGCGTCGGGAAGGGCCGCGAGGGTCCAGGCGATCCCGGCCCCCATGTAGGCGACGCGGCCGAGCTTCGTCGCGTCGAGGTTCTCGGGCTGGTCCTTGTTGGTGTGAATCGTGACGTCGGGCCAGTCGTGGAAGTAGAGCATCGGGACGGCGAACGTCGAATCCTGGAACACCTGGTGGTCGCTGCCGAGCTCGAGCGGCCGGAGGTCGGCGAGCAGCGGCTCGCGCGAGCCCGGAAGCCACACGAACCCGGCATAGGCGTCCGAGCCCGTCTCCGCGTAGCGCGACGAGGCCGCGGCGACTTCCTCGAGCCACGCGCGGGCGATCTCGTTGGCGACGTGGGGAAGGGTTTCTGCCGTTCGGGAGATGTGAAGGGTCCCCTTCGTGGTCGCGAGCAGGCCGCCGACCATGTCCATGTGGATGCCGGCCCGCATCCGCTTCGCGACCTCGGGGTGGCGGGTCAGGTAGACCTGCGATCCCGCGATCTCCGGCACCCAGAGGAATCGGAGTGTCCGCCTGGGGCGCGGGAGCGTCTTTTCCCGGACCCCGCTCTGGAGCGCTCGGGCGATCTCGAAGATCGCCGCGCTGCCGGAGGCGTTGTCGTTGGCGCCGGCGGACTGGTGGCAGAGGTGCGCGGTCAGGACGATCTCGCCCGCGGCGGGATCGGTGCCGGGAATCGTCGCGACGACGACGTCGAACGTGGACGGCACCATTCTGGCGGCGACTCTCGCCGCAGGACGATCCGGTCCGCGCGCGCGAGCCGGTCTCGAAAGTCCTGCGCCTGGCGCCGGGACACCATGAAGGCGAAGCGATTCCCGGTCTCGTAGGGATCGAGGTGCCCCCAGCGGACCAGGTCGCGATCGTCGCCCGACCAGGCCGTCGTCTGGTTGGGGTAGTCGGAGACGAACCCGGCCGCGCCCCGTTCCCGGCAGGCCAGGCGGTGAACCGCCGGGAGCGGCCCGTCGGCGAGCACGATCTTCCCGCGGACGTCCTTGCCCTGGTAATCCGCGGGCGTCGTCCCCACGCCGACGTCGACGAGCTCCGCCGTGACGTCCGCGTCCTGGGAGTAGTCGGCGAGGGCCACGGGCATCTCGGGAAACGCCGCAACGAGTCTCGGCGTCGGCGAAACCTCCTCGAGCGTTCCCGAGCGCGGATCCCAGCCGAGGTAGCTGCGAAAGTGGGCGTACCGCGTCTTGCCCGTCGGCGGGAAAGCGCTCGACGGCCGCGTCGGCGAGGCCTGCCGCGAGAGCCTTTTTCCGCATGTGCTCGGCCGCGGCCGCGAAGCCGGGGGAGCCCTGGACGCGATGGAAACGGGAGAGCTCCCGCACGGTCTCGAGGACCGCGACGCCGTCCACTTCCGCGTGGATGGCGGCCGGGACCTCGTTGGGCCAGAAGGGGATCGCGCGGTCCTGGCCCGCCGCCGCCGCGGCCGAAAGGAAAAGAAGGTAGGGGAGGGGCCGGGCCCCTCCCGCTACGCGCAGCATCCGGTTACTGTGCGACCGTGAAGGGCGCGAGGGCCGCGGTCTTGTCCCACGCCATCGCGAGCTTGCCGCCGGCGTCCGTCACGTCGGCGAAGCCGATGGTGAACTGTTCGATCGATGCCTTGGGAGTGACCATCGTCATCGGCACGCGCGCGACGTCGAACTTCTGGTCGTAGCCGTAGGAGCCCCAGATCTTGGTCTTGTCGTTGGGGTCGTATTTCTCCTGCATGGGCTGCTTCGACACGATGAGGGTCCAGGCGCCCTCCTTCAAGTCGACGAAGACCGCGTAGGTGCCGGGCTCGATCCGCTTGCCGCCCATCATCAGCGGGACCTCGGTCGTCAGCCGGGTGGTGGCGTTCGCCCCCGCGCGCCAGACCGGAGCGCCGCCGGTGACCGTTTTGCCGTACTCGGCGCCCTTGCCGAAGACATCGGTGCGTCCGCGCAGCATGGGGCGGGCGTAGGTCACTTCGATCCACTTTCCGCCGGTGTACTCGCGGTCGCCGTCCTTGTCCGGCGCCCCCCACTTGCCGCCGACCATCGTCGATGCGGTGCCCGGAGGGCTGCAGGGGCTTCTTATCCTGCGCGAAGGCGAAGGTCGCTGCGAGAAGCAAAGAGATTCCAAGAACCGAGATCTTCCGAGTCATCGTTCCTCCTCTTGTGGGCGTCGAAGCGGCCAGGCCGCCTCGTCCGCGAACGCGAAGCATATAGAATCTCGCGCTTGCATGAGCACACCCATTCGTAGGATCCCCGCCTGTCTGACGATCGCCTGCCTCGGCTTCTTCGCCCTGGCCGCGAGCCCGCGCGGCGCCGACCGTCTCGCGTACGCGCTGACCGGCGCTCGCGTGATCGTGGCGCCCGGGAAGGTCCTCGACGACGGCGTCGTCGTCGTGCGCGGCGGCGTGCTCGAGGCCGTCGGGCCGGCGGGAACCACGGCGATCCCGGCCGACGCCCGCGTGCTCGACGTGAAAGGCCGGGTCATCCACGCGGCCTTCCTCGATCCGAACGTCTCGACCGATCGTCTGGCCGGCAAGCGCGCCGAAAAAGCCGAAGGACGACGAGTCGGCGGCGGAAGAGAAGCCGGCGCTCGGCTCCCCGCCGCGCCGGGCCCGGCGACCCATCCGGTCTCGGCGGTGCGCGCCGAAGAGCGCGCGATCGACGGGCTCGTCGTCAAGGACTCGGTCGCCGAAACGTATCGCCGGCTCGGGATTCGCGGCCGTGGCCGCGGCGCCGTCGGCGGGCGTGATGCGCGGCCGCGGGGCCGTCGTGAGCCTGGCCGACGGGCCGATCTCGGGCAGGATCCTGGACGCCGAGAGTGGCCAGTTCGTCTCGCTCGAGCCGGAGGAGGACGTCTATCCCGACTCGCGGATGGGCGCCGTGGCCGTCGCGCGCCAGGCGTTGCTGGACGCCGCGTGGTGGCGCGACGCCGAGGCGGCGTACGAGACGAAGCCGGCGGGCCGGGCCCGGCCGAGGTTCCGCGCTTCGTCCGCGGCCCTCGCCGGCGCGATCGACGGCAAGGAGACGGTGGTCTTCGAAACCAACGACGTGCTCGCGCTCCTGCGCGCCATGCGTGTCGCGAAGGAGAGAAACCTCAAGGCGCGCTACGTCGGCGCCGGAGACGAGTACCGGCTGACCGCGGAGGTGGCGGCCGCCCGCCCCGACCTGGTGCTGCGGGTCGCGTTCCCGCAACCCGAAAAGCTCGAGCGGGAGGAGGAGTGGCTGGATGTGCCTCTCGCTCGCCTCCGGGCGTTCGACCGGGCGCCGTCGAACCCGAAGTGGCTGCGGGATGCCGGCCTCGAATTTTCCTTCACGACGGACCGCCTCGAAGACCCGAAGGACTTCGGCAAGCGCGTGCGCGAAGCCATGGCGCGGGGTCTCTCGCGCGAGGACGCGCTGGCCGCGGTGACGACGATCCCCGCGCGGCAGCTCGGCCTCTCCGACCGTCTCGGGACTCTCGAAGCCGGCAAGATCGCGAGCTTCGTGGTCTCGACGGGCGAGCCGTTCGACGAGAAGACGCGCGTCGCCGAGATCTGGATCGACGGCGGGCGGATGGAGCTGAAAGAGGAAAAGGAGAAGGACAAGGACGGCGACAAAGCGGTTGCTGCGCCGCCTGCGCCGAAGCTCGAGCCGCGGCCCCTGCCCGCCCGCGAAGCCGGCCCGGTCGCCGCGCCCTCCGCGGTCGTCGTGCGGGGCGCGACCGTCTGGACGCAGGGCCCGGCGGGGATCCTCGAGAACGCCGATCTGCTCGTGGTCGGCGGCAAGGTCGCGGCGGTCGGAAAAGCCTCGCGGCGCCGGCCGGAGCTCTGGAGGTCGACGGACGCGGCAAGCACGTCACGCCGGGCATCCTCGACGCGCACTCCCACACCGCGCTCGACGACAAGACCAACGAAGGCTCGAACAACGTGACCGCCGAGGTCCGGATCCGCGACGTGCTCCAGCCCTTCGACGTCGCCATCTACCGCGAGCTCGCCGGCGGCACGACGACGTCGCTCGTGCTCCACGGCTCGGCCAACTCCATCGGGGGCCAGTCGCAGATCGTGAAGTGGCGGTGGGGCGGGGGGCCCGACGATCTCCCGTTCGCCGGCGCTCCGGAGGTCATCAAGTTCGCCCTCGGAGAGAACCCGAAGCAGTCGAACTGGAACAATCCCGAGCCGCGCTATCCCCGGACCCGCATGGGCGTGGCCGAGTCGATCCGCGAGCGCTTCCAGGCGGCGCGCGACTACCGGCGGCGCCAGGAAGAGTTCCGGAAGGCGGCGGCGGTCAAGGGGGCGCGCCCGATTCCTCCGCAGCCCGACCTCCAGCTCGAAGCGATCGCCGAGATCCTGGAGGGGAAGCGGCAGATCCACTGCCATTCCTACCGGAAGGACGAGATTCTCCAGATGATCCGCTCGGCCGAAGAATTCGGCGTGAAGATCGCGACCTTCACCCACGCCCTCGAGGGCTACAAGGTCGCCGACGAGATCGCGAAGCACGGAGCGGGAGCCTCGGGCTTCTCGGACTGGTGGGCCTACAAGGTCGAGGTCTACGACGCCATTCCGTACGCGTTCACGCTGATGCGCGAGCGCGGCGTCCTGGCCTCGTTCAACTCCGACTCGGACGAGCTGGCGCGCCGTCTCAACCTCGAGGCCGCCAAGGCGGTCAAGTACGGCGGCCTCGCGCCGGCCGACGCGCTCGCCTTCGTCACGTCCAACCCGGCGAAGCAACTGGGCATCGCGGGCCGCGTGGGCTCGCTGGAGGCCGGCAAGGACGGCGACTTCGTGGTCTGGAGCGGCGACCCGCTCGCGACCTCGACGATGGCGCTCGAAACGTGGATCGAGGGGAAGAAGTACTTCGACCGCGCCGCGGATCTCGCGGCCCGGCCGGCGCTCGAGACGGAGCGCGCCGAGCTGACCGCGCGCGCGAAGACCCGACTCGCGGGGACCGGGTCGGACGAGAAGAAGGACGGCGTTTCGAAGCCGGGGGTGTCGCGATGAGAGCCAGGGCGCTCCTGGCGTGGGTCTTTCTGTCTCCGGCAGCCGCTCTGGTCGCGCAGGCGGGCGGCAAAGCCCCGGCGGCGGCTCCGCCCCGGGTCTATTCGATCGTCGGCGCCACCATCCACCCGGTCTCGGGCCCCGACATTCCGAACGGCACGCTGGTCGTGCGCGACGGAAAGATCGCCGCCGTCTCGGCGGGGAAGTCTCCCGACGCGGCGGGTCCCGTCATCGACGCGACGGGCCGGCATCTCTATCCGTCCCTGCTTCCGCCGCTGACGATCCTCGGCCTGGAGGAGATTGCCGCCGTCCGCTCGACGCTCGACCAGAGCGAGATGGGCGAGATCAATCCGGACGCGCGCGCCTCGGTGGCGGTGAACTTCGACTCGGAGCTGCTCCCGGTCGCGCGTTCAGGCGGGGTGCTTCTGGCGGGAGTGACGCCGATGGGCGGGATCATCTCCGGAACAGCCGCGGCCATGAAGATGGACGGCTGGACGCGCGAGGACGCGACCCTGAAGGAGCCGGCGGCCATCACCGTGGTCTGGCCGGACCTGAGAATCGACCGCTCGCCGCGAGCCAGCCGATCGGTCCGGCTGCAGGAGAAGAAGCGAGACGAAGCCCTGGAGAAACTGAAGAACGCTTTCCGGGACGCCCGCGCCTACGTCAAGGCCCGCGCGGCCGAGGGGCAACCCGGCGTTCCGCGCCACGACGCGGACCCGAAGCTCGCCGCGCTCGCGCCGGCCCTGGACGGGACGATCCCGGTCGTGGTTTCCGCCAACCGCCTCGCCCAGATCCGGGACGCGGTCGAGTGGGCCAGGGAGGAGAACCTCCGCCTGGTGATCTGGGGCGGAGCCGACGCGTGGCGGATGGCCGGTGAGCTCGCCCAGGCCGGGATCCCCGTGGTCGTCGAGTCGCCGCACGAGCTGCCGCTGCGGGAGGACGACGCCTACGACGCCGAGTTCGCCAACGCCGGGAAACTCGCCGCCGCGGGCGTGCTCGTCATTTTCAACGAGGGGGGAACCGACGCCTCCAACGTTCGAAACCTGCCTCACCTCGCGGCAACCGCGGTGACCTTCGGCTTCCCGCGAGACAAGGCCGTGGCCGCCATGACCCTGGAGCCCGCGAAGCTCCTCGGAGTGGCGGATCGTGTGGGGTCGCTCGAGCCGGGCAAAGACGCCACGTTCCTCGTGACCGACGGAGACCTCCTGGATCTGCGCTCGCGCGTGGTTGGCGCCTACCTCGACGGCCGCGCGCTCGACCTGACCGACAAGCAGAAGCGCCTGTACGAACGTTACCGCTCGCGCCCGAAACCCGCGGCCGCGGTTGCGGGGGCCGGCCAGTGAACTTTCTCTTCAAGGAAGAGCCGACGCACTACTCCTTCGAGGATCTCGTCCGCGACGGGAAAACGAGCTGGACCGGAGTCAGGAACGCGCTGGCGCAGAAGCACCTGCGGTCGGTCAAGAAGGGCGACGGGATTTTTTTCTACCACACGGGTGGTGAGAAGGCCGTCGTCGGGATCGCCAAAGCGGCGGGCGATGCCTATCCCGACCCGAAGGATCCGGACGGCAAGCTCCACGCCGTCGACGTCGTCCCGGTGAAGAAGTTGCGGCGCCCCGTCACGCTCGCCGAGATCAAGGCGAAGCCCGCCTTCAAAGATTTCCCGCTGGTCCGGATCTCCCGCCTCTCCGTGATGCCCGTCACCGACAAAGAGTGGACCGAGATCGAGAAGATGGCCTCGAGCTGAGGTTGGCGGGTCGAGTTCGGGATCCCTCTCCCTCGCTCCGCCGGCTCGGGATAACACGCAAGAGGCTTTCGGCGCGCCGAACTGATCAATATGCTCGCGGCGCGGGGAGTCTCCCACAGGGGAGGAGCCCCGCGCCGCGGGAGCCGCAGCGAGGGAGGGATCAGGCCTGCGGTCGAGCCCACAGGCGAGCCGCAGGCCGGTGCCGCCGCAGGCGGCAGATCGCGTACGAGCGGAGGCGACGGACTACGGTCTGACGACCTTCGCCGGCTCGCGTGTCGAGTCGGGTTCCTGCGGCACCCCGCGCGGATCGGTTCCCGGGTCGGCGTCCGATTTCCAGCCGATGTCCCGCAGGAGCGGCAGCGTCAGGTCGACCCCGTGCGGGAGGTCGTCGTTGATGTTGGGCTCCATCAGCAGGTTCGGAACGGCGCCCGTGTCCCAGTGCGAAGTCGACGAGCCGCCCTGGACGGGGTTGGGAGAGAAGAGAATCGCCCGGTTCTCCAGTCCCGCGCCCGCCAGGCGGCGCTGGTTGACCCGGAGGGTGACGCCGACTCCCGTGGAAAGGGCCGCCCGAAGCGCGTTGCCGTCGGCCTGCGTGAGGCTGATGGCCGGGATCGTGATGCTGGCGTCGTCTCCGCCGAGGCCCGGGGGGATCGTTCCGGGTTCGTTGTCGACGATGATGATTCCCCGGCCTCCCGCGGCCTGGATGCGGGCCGCCTTGTCCACGAAGAAGCAGGTCCCCCGGTCGACGAGAGCCACCTTGCCGGCGACCTCGCCCGCGTTGGTCAGGGCGGAGCAGGCGTCGGTCGCGGCAGGCCCGTCGCCGTCGGCCGGATCGATCGCCGCGACGAGCGGGGCCGAGAGGCCGCCGGCCGTCAAGCTGCCGCCGAAGGACGCGCTGCCGATTTCGTAGTCGCCTGCGAGGTCCGGGGGCGTGTTCACGGTGAGGACGGGGAGGCCCGCCAGGGTGGACGGAACGGCCGATATCACGGAGGCACCGTCCCAGACGACGCGGCCCGAGTTGACGGCCGAGGCGTCGCGCTCCGCGTCGGTCATCTCGTTCCAGTGCTTGCCTGTTGAGGAGTCGAGGATGAGACTCTCGAAAACGTCGGGAGAGCCGCCGAATTCGCGTCCGGAGTCGTCGTCGACCAGGGAGATGAAACCCAGACCGTGCCCGAATTCGTGCAGGAGCACGGTCACCAGGTCCGTCGCGGCGCCGTGGTTGCCGTCGAGGCCGTAATACCAGCTGCTCCCCTCGAGGCAGCCGGTCGACCCGACGCTGGAGTTGAACTGCGCCACGATGTCGTCGCTGCCGGGAAAAAGATCGGTGCCCGCGATCCGATTGGCGAGGGCCACGGGATACCAGGTGCCGGGCAGCGGCGCGCCGGGGAAATCCATGACGCTGCGCGTCGGACCGGCCGCGCCGAGCACTCCCGAAGTCGCGTCGCAGTCCAGCTGGTCGAAGGTCGCGCGGACGCGGATCTCGACCGGGCTGTCGAGCAGAGCGCCCCAGACGTCTGCGGCGTGCTGGAAGGCGATCAGCCGCTGCTGGCCCACCGTCGTACCGTTGTTGCCGCCGACTGGCGTGGCGGGGGTCGGGTCGTTGAAACCCAGCTCCCCCACGTTGCCGTTGACGACCACGATCGTCGCGGCTCGAGCCGGACGAGCGGGGGCGGCGGCGAGGCAGGCGACACCGGCCAGAGTCATCGCGATGCGGCGAAGCCCACGGTTCGCCATGGCTATTTCTCCCCCGCGGGACCGCTCGCCGCGGGCGGCTGACCCGAGCCCGGGGCGCAGTCCATGCGGGCGGCGCCGTCGATGCCTTTGTCCAGCACGACCTCCATGAGGAAGGCGTCGCCGAGGTCGACCGACTTCATTCCGCCCGCGTGGGTTTCGACGACGAGAGTCGCGATCTTCGCGCGGCGGGCCTGCAGGCGCTGCTCGCCGATCCGCCGCAGCTCGGCGGCCGTCGGGGCGCGGCGCTTCCCCGTCGCCGGATCGATGAAGGCTCGGACCGACGGCGCCGCGATCGCGGGAGCATCGATGGGCGGACAGGCCCGCGGGGCCGGTTCGGATGCATAGGCGCAGAGCGAAAGAGCGAAAAGCGCCGACACAGCGGCCACGGAACGGGGGACCCGGAAGACCATTGCCACCTCCGAAGGGGGCGTATTTTACGACGGGCCGGCCGGCCTAGCGAGTGCTTTTTGGGGTCACCGTGATGTTTTTCGCGGCGTACCAGGGATGCCACTCGATCACCAGCCGGCCGGCCTTCACCGCGGGATCCTGTTCCGCCAGAGCCTTCGCTTCGTCGAGGGAATCCACCCGGAAGATGAAGAGGCCGCGCAGGTCGCCGCCGTCGGCAAACGGGCCGGCGAGGATGAGCTTGCCGGTTCCGGCCATCTTGCCGATGTGCGCCATGTGCGCGGCCTGGAGGGCCTTGAGCTCGGACGAGTCCCCGACGGGCGTCCAGTTCGGCCCCTTTCGCAGGAAGCCGATCTGGTAGGTCGTCATCTCGTATTCGTCGGCGTCCGGAGACTGCGCGAGGCGGCGGCGGCGCAGAAGGGGCAGGAGGAGAAGCGACAGGACGGCGACGAGGCGTTTCATTCGGGCTCCTTTCGTTTATGGCCGGCAGCTGTCGCGCTCCGTATCCGAGGCAGCGAGCGACTCCCGGAAAAACGGGCTGGACTATAAATGAATGAACATTTATAATCAACGGATGTCGCCCCGGCCCCGCGAAAAGACGGACGAAGACCTCCTCGAGGGAACGATGCGGGTCATCAACCGCCTCGGGCCCGCGCGGATGACCCTGGCCGACGTGGCCAGCGAGACCGGGGTCGCTCCGGCGACCTTGGTGCAGCGGTTCGGCTCCAAGCGCGGCCTGCTGCTGGCCGTGGCCCGGCACGGCGCCGAGACGGTGGACCGCCAGTTTGCCGACATCCGGCGCGACCACGACTCGGCCATTGCGGCGCTGAGCGCCGTGGCGTCGACCATGACGCACATGGTCGAGACGCCGGAGGCGCTGGCCAACAGCCTGGCGTTTCTCCAGATGGACCTGGCCGACCCTCAGTTCCACAAGTTCGCGCTGCAGCACGCCCACGCCATGCGAGCCGAGATCCGCGCCCTGCTCGAAGCCGGCATCGCGGCCGGGGAGCTCGCCCCGTGCGACACCCGGCGGCTCGCGCGCGCGATCCACGGGATGCTGAACGGATCGCTGCTGATCTGGGCGGTCGACCGCGAGGGCGCCGTCGAGAAGCGCGTGCGGGAGGACCTCGAGATGCTGATCCAGCCCCACCGTCAGGCGCGCCGGCCGACGCCCCGCAAGTCCCGCCGCTGACCCGGCCACCGACCTCCGGACGTTCTCATGAGGTAGGGCGTGGGGGTCAGGTCTGACTTTTGGCCTTCGCATGCCGCGCAGCAAAAATGGCGCAATCGGCCAAACCCCTGCTAAACTAATGTCCCGATGAGGCTTGCCGGGAGGACACGCTTCGAACCGGCTCCCCCGAACCCGGCGCAGCTTTCCCTCTTCCCGGGGCTTCCCCCATCGGCCCGCGTCCAGCCGGCCATCCGGCTGACCGAATCCAACGTGGCTCGCACCGTGCCGCCCGCCCGTCCGGGCGTGTATCTTCCTGAAGAGCGTCGGCCCCGACGGCGAGGTGGCCGAACGCGTCGGGCGCGACGACGTCGACCTGCGCCAGCGCCTCCTCCAGTACGCCCGGGAGGGCCGGTCCGAACGTCCTCTTCGGCTGGATCCTGGCGGAGGACGCCAACGAAGCGTATCAGCTGGAGTGCTATCTCTGGCACGCGCACGGCGGCGCGTGGGCGGGAATCTCCGGCGACGCGCACCCTACGCCCTGCGGAGCCCATCCCCTTCCTCGGCTGCCCCGACTGCGACGAGTAGAATCCCCTCTCGGCGCCCGGCCGCCGGGAGGGGAGCCGCAGCTTGGAGACCCTGACCAACTTCGTCGGCGGGCGCTGGGTGCCTTCGGGAACCACGCAGTCTCCTCGACGTCCACAACCCGGCGACGGGCGAAGTCATCGCGCGCACGCCGCTCTCGACGGCCGAGGACGTCGACGCGGCCGTCGCGGCGGCGACGAAGGCGTTTCCGGCGTGGCGCGACACGCCGCCCATGGTCCGGGCGCGGTCGCTGTTCCGGTTCCGCGAGCTCCTCGAGCGAGCACTTCGAGGAGATCGCGCGCGACCGTCACGCGCGAGCACGGCAAGACCCTGGACGAAGTCGCGGGGGAGCCTGCGGCGGGGGATCGAATGCGTCGAGGTGGCCTGCGGCACGCCTTCGCTGATGATGGGCTACGGCGCTCGAGAACATCGCGCAGCGGAATCGACTGCCAGGTGATCCGTCAGCCCCTCGGCGTCTGCGCGGCGATCGCGCCCTTCAACTTCCCGGCGATGGTGCCCCTCTGGTTCCTGCCCTTCGCCGTCGCGACCGGAAACACGTTCCTGGTCAAGCCTTCCGAGCAGGTCCCGCTGACCCAGCGGATCATCGTCGGGCTTCTCGAGGAGTGCCTGCCGCCCGGCGTCGTCAACCTGGTCAACGGAGGACGCGCGGTCGTCGAGGCGATCTGCGACCATCCCGGACATCCGCGCCGTCTCGTTCGTGGGCTCGACCGAAGTCGCGAAGGCGGTGTACCGCCGGGCGACGCACGCCGGCAAGCGGGTGCAGGCTCTCGGCGGCGCGAAGAACTTCGTCGTCGTCATGCCGGACGCGGACTTGGACCGCGCGATCGACGTCATCACGGAGTCCTTCTACGGCTGCGCCGGCGAGCGCTGCCTGGCGGGAAGCGTCCTGCTCCGGTCGGCCCGGCGCACGCCGAGGCGCGGGACCGGCTCGCGGAGTCGGCGCGGGCGCTCCGGGTCGGGGACGGCGCGAAGCCCGGCGTCGCGATGGGGCCCGTCATCAGCGCGGCGCATCGGGACCGCGTCCTCGGCTACATCGAGACCGGGATCGCCGAAGGCGCCCGGCTGGTGCTGGACGGCCGCCGGAACCCGGTCGCGGATCGTCCGGACGGGTTCTTCCTCGGGCCCGACGCTCTTCGACGGCGTCCCTCCGACGATGACGATCGGCCGCGAGGAGATCTTCGGGCCGGTCGCCTCGATCACGCCGGTCGGCTCTCTCGAGGAGGCGATCGCCGTGATGCAGGCGCACCCCAACGCGAACGCGACGTCGATCTTCACCTCCAGCGGCAAGGCCGCGCGCGAGTACGCGCGTCTGGCGACCGCCTCGATGGTCGGCGTCAACATCGGCGTCGCGGCTCCGATGGCGCCAGTTCCCGTTCGGCGGCGCCAGGGACAGCTTCTTCGGGGACCTGAAGGCCCACGGACGGGACGCCTACGAGTTCTACACGGACAAGAAGGTCGTGATCTCGCGATGGTTCTGATGAGCGCACGTCATCCTGAGGGCCGGCTGGTCCCGCGCCCGGCTTCATCGGGGCGGCCGCGAGCGGCCGGGATCCCTCGCGCGCTCGGGATGGATGACGTGGAGGAGTGATGAGCACGACGGTCAAAACCCCGGCGCCGACCAGCTCGACGACTCGCGAAACCCGCGAAAAGCACAAGGAGTTCATGCTTCCCGCGACGATCCAGTACTACGAGGAGCCGCTCGTCCTGACCGAGGGCAAGGGGCATGCGGATCAAGGACGCCGACGGCAACGAGTACCTCGACTTCTTCGGCGGGCATCCTGACCGTCTCGGTCGGCCACGCCAACGAGAAGGTCAACGCCGCCGTGCGTCGCGCAGATCACGCGGCTCTCGCACGTCTCGACGCTCTATCCGACGATCCCGGTCGTCGAGCTCGCCGAGACGCTCGCGCGGACTCACGCCCGGCCGGCTGCAAGCAGATGCTTCCTGGCGACCTCCGGCACGGAGGCCGACGAGACCGCCGTGATGCTCGCCCAGCTCGCACACCGGAGCCACCGAGATCATCGCGCTCCGCCACGGCTACTCGGGCCGCTCGATGCTCGCCCAGTCGCTGACCGCCGTCTCGACCTGGCGCCGCTGCCGACGCAGGTCCCCGGCATCAAGCACGCGGTCGCGCCGTACTGCTACCGATGCCCGCTCAAGCTGACGTATCCCTCCTGCGGCGTCGCGTGCGCGAAGGACATCGAGGAGCTGATCCGGACGACGACCTCGGGCCGGGTCGCGGGTTTCCTCGCCGAGACGATCCAGGGCGTCGGCGGCTTCATCACGCCGCCGCCCGAGTACTTCGAGATCGCCGTCGGCATCGTCCGGAAGTACGGCGGCGTCTTCATCTGCGACGAGGTGCAGACGGGCTTCGGCCGCACGGGCGGCAAGTTCTGGGGGATCGAGCACTACGGGGTCGAGCCGGACATCATGACGATGGCCAAGGGCATCGCGAACGGGCTGCCGCTCGGCGCCTGCATCGCGACGCCCGAGATCGCCGCGTCGCTCAAGGCCCTGACGATCTCGACCTTCGGCGGCAATCCCGTCTCCTGCGCCGCGGCCAACGCGACGATCCGCATCATCGAGGAGGACGACCTGCCCGGCAACGCCGAGCGGATGGGCCGCATCCTCCGCGACGGCTTCGAGGAGCTGAAGCGCCGCTTCCCGAGAAACGTCGGCGACGTCCGCGGCATGGGCCTCATGCAGGCGATCGAGCTCGTCGTCGACGAGACGACTGGCGACCGGACGCCCGACGAAGGCGCTGACGAACCGCGTCTTCGAGGAGACCAGCAAGCGGGGCCTGCTCGTCGGCAAGAGCGGCCTGGAGGGCAACGTCTTCCGCGTCGCGCCGCCCCTGAACGTGACGCGGTCGGACGTCGAGGAAGCCCTGGCCATCATCCGCGAGTCCTTCGAGGCCGCCGGGGCGCGCTGACCCGAAAAGAACCCGACGCGCCGCCGGGCGCATATATGGTGGCGTGAACAAAACCATGACGTCTTCGGGTCTTCGACTTCCCCCTCCCGCCGCCGCGCAGGATCGACCGCATCGTCGCCGCGCCCAGGCCCCACTGGGTGGGCGACGGGTTCTTCGTCTCCGGCTTCTTCAACGCGATCCCGGACGCCCAGCGCAGGCTGAGCCCGTTTCTGCTGCTCGACTACGGGGCGCCGCGGGAGTTCCCGCCGACCGCGAACACGCGGCAGGGCGTGGGGCCGCATCCGCATCGCGGATTCGAGACCGTCACGATCGCCTTCCAGGGCAGCGTCGCCCACCACGACTCGACCGGCGAGGGCGGAGTCATCGGACCCGGCGACGTCCAGTGGATGACGGCGGCGTCGGGGATCCTCCACCGCGAGTACCACGAGGAGGCCTGGGCGCGGAAGGGCGGCACGATGCAGATGGCCCAGATCTGGGTCAACCTGCCGCGCGCCCACAAGATGGACCCGCCCGGCTACCAGGCCATCACGGCGGACCGGATCGGGGTCGCGACGCTGCCGGCGGAGCGGGCACGGTGCGCGTGATCGCCGGCGAGTACCTCGGCGTCCGCGGCCCGGCGAAGACGTTCACGCCCGTCAGATGCTGGACATCCGGCTCGCCGAGAGCGGCCGCGCGGAGCTTCGACGTTCCGGCCCGGCACAACGCGGCGCTCCTCGTGATGAAGGGGGCGATTGCCGTCAACGGCGAGGCCGCGTCGGAGAACGAGTTCGTCGTCTTCGCCAACGCGCGGCGAGCAGCGTCGCCGTCGAGGCCAGATCCGACGCATCGGACGCTCACCTGCTCCTGTCGCGGGCGAGCCCATCGACGAGCCGGTCGTCTCGTACGGTCCGTTCGTGATGAACACCGAAGGGGAGATCCGCCAGGCCATGATCGACTTCCAGGACGGGAAGTTCGGCCGGCTGGACGACTGAGCCGCGCGCGAGACGGACCTCCGGCGAAGTTCCGGTTTCCGGCGTGCGGATAGAATCGGCGCAACCGGATGGCGCTCGCTGTCGGCACTCGTCTCGGGCCCTACGAAATCCTCGCCCCCATCGGCGCGGGTGGAATGGGGGAGGTCTACCGGGCCCGGGACACCCGGCTGCAGCGCGAGGTCGCCGTCAAGGTCCTGCCGGCCGAGCTGTCTTCTGACGCGACACGTCTGGAGCGCTTCGAGAGGGAAGCGCGTTCGGCCTCCGCTTTGAACCATCCCAACATCGTGACCATCCACGAGGTCGGGCAGAGCGATTCCATCTCGTTCATCGTCATGGAGCTGGTGAGTGGAAAAACGCTGCGGGAGCTGCTCGACGCCGGTCCTCTGCCTTTGCGCAGGCTGCTCTCGGTTGCCGCTCAGGTGGCCGACGGGCTCGCCAGGGCTCATGCCTCGGGCATCGTTCACCGGGACTTGAAACCCGAGAACGTCATGGTCACCGGCGACGGCCTCGTCAAGATCGTCGATTTCGGCCTGGCGAAACTGACGCAGCCCTATTCCGACAGCGGACAGACGGAGCAGGCCCAAACGATTCCGGGCGGGACCGAGCCCGGTCTCGTCATGGGAACCGTGGGGTACATGTCGCCCGAGCAGGCGGCCGGGCAACGGGCGGATTTCCAGTCCGATCAGTTCTCTTTCGGCTCGATCCTCTACGAGATGGCGACAGGCAAACGGGCATTCGAGGGGGCGACGAAGCCGGAAATACTCGCGGCGATCATTCGGGAGGAGCCCGCACCGATTGGCGCGCTCAATTCCAAAGCCCCCTCCCAGTTGCGCTGGATCGTCGAGCGGTGCCTCGCGAAGGAGCCGCGGGACCGCTATGCGGCGACGGAGGACCTCGCGCGAGACCTCGCGACCCTGCGCGAGCACGTCTCGGATCTCACGGGCGAAGCCAGAGTGCCGATCGAGGCTCCGCGGCGCCGGGCGAGATGGACAGGCGTGGGTCTGGCGGCGGCGTTGCTGGCGACGCTGGCCGGAATCTACCTGCTCGGCCGGCGCGTGGAGCGCTCGCAGACTTCCCCGCCGCGCTTCCGGCAGCTGACGTTTCGCGGCGCCGCCATCTCGACGGCGCGGTTTGCGCCGGACGGGCAAACGGTGGTGTACGCCGCGCAGTGGGAGGGCAAGCCCCCCGAGCTCTTCACCGCGCGCGTCGACAGCCCCGAGACGCGTTCGCTCGGCCTCTCGGGGGCCGAGATTCTTTCGATCTCCTCTTCCGGCCAGATGGCGCTTCTTCTGGCGCCGCGGTTCGGCTTGCTTTTTCGCTCGCCCCGCTCAGACCTGGCGATAGACCCGAGTCGGCTCCGGGGGGTGCTCGCCGAGGCGTCGCTTTCCGGGGGCGCGCCGCGGGAGCTTCTCGAAGAAGTGTATTCCGCGGACTGGAGCCCGGACGGCAAGTCGCTCGCCGTCGTGCGCCATGCCGGAGGTAAGAACCGGCTCGAGTTCCCGGCGGGCAAGGTGCTCTACGAAAGCAACACTTTGTATCCCCGCATCTCCGTCTCCCCCTCGGGTGATCGGGTTGCTTTCGTGTACCGCTTCAATCTCTACGTGACGGAGCCCGGCGGACGGGTCCGCGATCTCGGCGAGCGAGCCCTGGAAATTGCGTGGGGCCGCGCGACCAATGAGATCTGGTTCAACTCCGTCGCGGGCGGGACCACCGAGCTGTTCGCGGTCGTTCCCGGCCGACCCAGGCGGCGGGTGACGACCCTGCCGGGAGACTTCGTCCTCCACGACATCTCCGCGGAGGGGCTTGTGCTCCTCGGGCGCATCTCCGAGAGCTCGGAGATCCTCGGAGATTTTCCGGGCGAGGCTCACCCGCGAAATTTCTCCCACCTCGACCGCTCCGAGGTCGCGGGTCTCGCTCCGAGCGGCGACACTCTTCTCTTCAACGAGGTTGGCCGGAGCGGCCGGCGCGGTATGTACCTGCGGCAGACCGATGGTTCGCCGCCAAAACGGCTGGCCGACGGCTATGGGCGGGCGCTCTCTCCGGACGGGAAGTTTGTGCTCTCCAACGCCCGCCCGGACCCTCAGATGTTCCTCATTCCCACCGGACCCGGACAGCCCAGGCTCATCGAAACGCCCGGGCTTCGCCCGGGGGGACGGATGGGGTTCTTTCCCGACAGTCGAAGGATCTGGTTCATGGCGGAGGATCCCGCGGGCGGGCGCCGCGCCTGGATGCTGGATCTGAGCGGAGGGAAGGCTCGCACAGTCACGCCTCTGGGAGTCGGAGGGTCCGTGCTGTCGGACGACGGACGCTTTCTTTGCGCCCGCGCGACCGATGGCGACTGGTACCTCTATCCCACCGAGGCGGCGGAAATCCACAAGGTCGTAGGCCTTCGACCCGCTGAGGAGCCGATTCAGGTTACCCAGAACGGAAAGCTCCTCTATGTCCGCGGCGCGGACGAGCTGCGCCCGGGCGAGCCGCCCGTCGACACGCGGGTTTACCGTGTCGATCCGCGCACCGGACGCCGGGAGCTTTGGAAGGAGATACGGCCCATCAACCCGTTGGCAGGGGGAGCCATCGGAGGGATCGTCTTCTCCGCCGACGGCAAGACCTGCGTGTATACATACCACCGCTACTCCTCCGAGCTTTTCCTCGTCGAAGGGTTGAAATGAGCGCCTCGGGTGCTGCCGCGGCGCGGTGCGCTCGAACGGCGCTCGCCCTCCTGATCCTCGCGGAGCTGTGGGGGGCAGAGGGAGTCCTCGAAGCTCAATCTCTTCCCACCGCCACGCTGGCCGGAAAGGTCACGGCCGAGGACGGCGCGGGGCTTCCCGGGATCCGGATCCGCCTCGAATCGGAGAGCCTCCAGGGCGTCCGGGAGATCTCGACGTCGGCCACCGGCGACTTCCTCGCCGCGCTCCTGCCCGCCGGCGAATACACCGTGCGGTTCGAAGCGGAAGGAATGCAAGGAATCTCGCGGACCGTCACGCTCCGCGCCGCCGGCACGGTCCGTCTCGACCAGCGGATGGATCCCGCCGCGGTCGCCGAGTCCGTCGACGTTGCGGCGGACGCGGCATCCGCTGCCGCCCTCCCGGCACCGGAGATCGGGGCCAACTACAAGAAACAGCTCATCGACCTCCTGCCGGTGGACCGGAGCTTTCGGTCGGTCGTCCTGCTCGCGCCGGGCGTCACGGAGAACGGCCCTCGCGGAAACGTGGGAACCACCAACAACCGCAAAGCCCTGATGATCTCCGGCGCGCTCTCCTATTCGAACCTCTTCCTGATCAACGGCGTCGTCGTCAGCGAGAACCTGCGGGGCCAGCCTTATGACCTCTTCATCGAGGATGCGATCGAAGAGACGACGGTCTCGACCGGAAACATCTCCGCCGAGTATGGCCGCTTCACGGGAGGAGTGGTCAACGCGATCACCCGTTCGGGAAGCAACGACCTCCACGGCTCCTTCCGCGCGACGCTCCACAACGACGGATGGACGGCCAATAACGCGTTCGACCGCGACCTGGGTCTCGACAACCGCGAGGATGACGTCACCGAAGCCTATGAGGCGACGGTCGGCGGGCCCGTCTGGAAGGACCGCATCTGGCTCTTCGCTGCCGGACGCCAGGCAAAGCTCTCCGACTCGAGCGAGACGCGGCTGGTCCCGCGTCCCGGAGACATCGATCCCACGCCGACCTCCTACGTCCACTCGACCGACGAGCGACGCCTCGAAGGCAAGCTGACGGCGTCTCCCGCTCGGAACTTCAGCCTCGTCGCTTCGTACATCGACGTCAAGCTCGACGAGCGGAACGCCACGCTGAACACGGATTTCCTCCTCGACACCGCGGGCCTCGTGCCCCGCGAGGCCCCGTATTCGCTTCTGGCCGTCAATTTCAACGGTGTGCTGACCAACCGCCTCTTCCTCGAAGCGCAGTACTCGCGGCGGCGTTTCTCCTCGGGGGCAGGGATCGGGATGGACACCGATCCGATTCGGGGCACCGTCATTTTCGACGAAACGCGGGGCCTCTTCGCCGGCTATAACGCGGCGCAGGGGATCAACCTGGAGCCGGAGTTGTATGACAACGACTCCTACTCCCTGAAAGGCGTCTACTTCCTCCCGACCTCGGCCGCCGGGATCCACGAGATCCACTCGGGCTACGAGCGCTTTTCCGAGTCGGCCCGGAGGAACCAGCACCGCTCCGGAAGCGACTTCTGGATCAGCCGGTCCACGGGAATCATGCGCGGAACGACGATCTTTCCGTCTTTCCGCCCCGGGCAGACGAGGATCGAGTGGTATCCGATTCTTCAGCCCTCACTGGGATCCGACCTGGTGACGGACTCGGCTTTCCTCGAGGACCGCCTCCAGCTCGGCCGCCACTGGAGTTTCAACCTGGGCGTGCGATTCGACGGGAACCGCGATCGGGACAGTCGCGGCGAGCTGGTCTCCAGCACGGCCGCGTGGAGTCCCCGCCTTTCGTTCCGTTTCGACCCGAAGGGCGACGGGCGCTGGGAGATTCACGGCGGGTACGCGCGGTACGTGGACAAGCTCCACGACAACATCGCGAATGCGGCGTCTCCCGCGGGGCCCGCGACCCTCATCTGGCTCTACGAGGGGCCCTGCGTCAACTGCGACTCTTTCGCCCCGACCGGTGACCTCGTTCCCACGGATCAGGCTCTTCAGACTCTGTTCGATTGGTTCTACGGCACGGGCGGCACGGCGAGGCCTCCCACGGTCAGAGGCGTCGCGCCCGGCATTTCGACGCAAATCGCGCCGGGACTGAAACCGCAGAGCTCCCTGGAGTATTCGGCCGGCGCCGGAGTTGCGGTCGGCGCCAGCGGGTTTCTTCGCGCGGACTTTCTCCATCGCGACTACCGGGATCTCTACTCGAGCCGAATCGACCTCTCGACCGGGCAGAGTCCGCCCGTTTTCGGGAGCGTCCACGACATGGCGCTCGTCGTCAACAGCAACAGGCTCGAGCGCCGCTACACGGCGATTCAGACTCAATTCTCCTGGCGCCTCGCCACAGCACTGCAAGCCGCCGGCAGCTACACCTGGTCCCGGCTGACCGGAAACTTCCGCGGAGAGGGCCCCGCTCAATCGGCGACGTTGGCCAATCTCGAGGAGTACCCCGAGTACAAGGAGGAAAACTGGAACTTCCCGACCGGTGACCTCTCGGCTCGTGGACTGACGCAACCGGCCGCCGACCAGCGTCACCGGGCCAGGGTCTGGATCGTCTATCAACTTCCGGTGCGGTGGGGCAATCTCGCCGCCGCGGTTCTCCAGGCGTACGATTCGGGGCTCCCTTACGAGGCGGTCGGATTCCTGGACCCGCGCCCGTACGTGGAGAACCCGGGTTACGCGGAGCCGCCCAGCAGCATCATGTACTTCTTCACCCAGCCCGGCTCCTTCCGCACCGACGACATCACCCGGACCGATCTTGCCCTGACCTGCACCGTCCGTCTCTTCCGAGACGCGGAGCTGTTCGTGCGCCCCGAGGTGCTGAACCTCTTCAACGAACAGGGAGTCGTCGCGGTGAACAGCACGGTCCTGACGGCGCAGAATTCGAACGAGCAGTTCCAGAGATTCGACCCTTTCACCGACGAACCGGTGCGAGGCGTCCACTACGACCTCGGCCCGACGTTCGGACAGCCGACCAGCTCCGCCGACTACCAGCTCCCCCGAACCTTCCGGGTCAGCGTCGGCGTCCGATTTTGATTCGGTGGAGGAGAGCTACGTCTCGGCTGCAACAGCCGTCGAAGCCGTCTGGTTGTAGACGCGGAAGATCATCGACGCCGGACCGATCTTCAACTGGTCTTCGTCGGCGAGCCTGGTGGGGACTTTGATTTTTTTCCCGCGCAGGTACGTCCCGTTCGTACTGTCGAGATCTTCCAGAACCGCCCCCGTCTCGTCGATCACGATTCGCGCATGCCGGCGCGACACGAGAGCATCGTCAATCCAGACGACGGCATCGTCCTCGCGTCCCAGCAGATTCTCGCCGGGGCCCAGGGCGATTTCGCGCGTTCCCCAGAGGAGTCGGTAGGCCAACCTGCGGCTCCCGGAGGCGGAAACGCCCCCTCGAAGCTCCTCGGCGGTTCCGCTGAAGGCATAACCGAAGCCGTGGACGGTCCGCACGAAGCGGGACTCTCGGGCGCTGTCCCCGATCGCCGTTCGGACCTCGGCGAGAAGGCTCGTCAGCGTGCCGTCCGAAACGAACGTGCCGGGCCAGAGACGCTCATGGATCTCTTTCTTGGATAGAGCCTTGGGACGGCTCTCCAGGAGCAGCTCGAGAAACTGAAAGGCCTTGGGCGTGAGGTGAACGGCCTCGCCGAGGACGGAGAGCTGCCGTGTTTCGGAATCGAGCACACAGTCCCCGAATCGAACCCGCATCAGCGCTCCCGGAAAAACTCCGGGGATTTCCCGGGTTTCTCCAACGACCTGCCGGACGTCGCTGCGACATCCTGATTATCACGCAAGGAGAAACCCATGAAGAGTGCCATACATAACCGCATTCGCCGTCTCGTTCCGTTCCTCATCCTCGTCGGCCTGACGTTGACCGCCTCGGCGGTCTCGGCCGGTGTCGGCGTCTGGACGTCCCACGGTCCCACGGACGTCGGATGGGTCAACGATCTCGCGATCGCCGACTCCGTCGCCTACGCGGCCACGTTGAACGGGGTTTTCCGCTCCTCCGACCGCGGCGTGAGCTGGCAGCAGTCAGGCCTGGAGGGCAAGACCATCTTCCAGATCGTTGCGCGCCCCGGAGCGGCCATGGTCCTGGCGGCCGCCTACGGCGACGGAAATCTCTATCGCTTCGCGGGACGGGGGCGAGACCTGGGCTCCCACCCCCGGTCTTCCCACCGTGACTGCGGCGGCAATCGACCCCGAACATCCCTCGACCCTCTACGCCGGAGCTACCGACGGGATGATCTGGAGGTCGGCCGACGCCGGCGCGAGCTGGCAGCAGGTCTCGAAGACGCCCGGAGACGGCAACGAATGGGTGCAGGCCTTCGCATTCGACTCGAGCGCGATGTACGTGCTGACTTACAGCAGTCTCTTCAAGAGCCTGGACGGCGGGGTCAGCATGGGTCGAAGTTAGGCCGGTGGAAGGAGTGATTCCCAACTCCGCCGTCGCCGCAGGCGCAGCTCCCGGAGTCGTCTACGCCGCGATTGGAAACAACTTCTGTCGAAGCGGCGATTCGGCGGCGACGTGGACATGCACGATCGTGCCCTTCTCCGTCTTCGCCTTTTCGCCGTCCGCCCACATCCTCGAGCTCCCGAGCGACGGTCCGGCGGCTACGCCTCGCCTCCTCGTCTCCTCCACCGAGGGCGTATTTCTCAGCAGCGACCTCGGAGCGACGTGGGTGCCGGTCGCCGGGGGCCTCGAATCCTCCTTTCGGCCGGCCCTCGCCTCCGACGCGTCCGGATCGCTGGTCCTCGCCGGGACGGATACGCAGGTTTTCCGGAGCCAGGACCGCGGCGACAGCTGGGTTTCCTCCCAGGCAGGACTGAAGTCGGTCTGGATCAGCGCGCTCGCCCTCGACCCGCGGAATCCTTCCACGGTCTGGGCCGGCGGTATCGGAAACTGGGGATCGGGCCCCGGCCTCTTCCGTTCCACCGACGCCGGCCTCTCCTGGTCGCCGGCGGGCGGTCCCCAGGGCCCGCGCGGTGTCAACGCAATGGCGATCGACCCCGAACATCTTTCGACGGTGTACGCAGGCTCGCAAGCCGTCTACCGGACGGAGGACGGCGGTCAGACATGGACGTTCTCCGTTCCCGACCCGGTCCAGGGAATGAATGTCCTCGCACTCGATCCCGACTTGCCTCAGCGAGTCTGGGCGGGTACCCACTCTGGACTCTTCCGGAGTGACGACGGCGCGCGGACCTGGGAGCCTCCGTCGATCGCCCAGGGGGTCTACAGCATTCTCTTCGACGGACGGCACCCCGGCACGGTCTACGCCGGGTCCTATTGGGACGTGGATTTCGACTACTACGGGATCTACGGCGGCTCGATCTTCGTCAGCCACGACGGCGGCGCGAGTTTCACGAAGGGCACTTACGAATTCGGAGACGGCGTCCTCTCGATCGCCCAGGATCCCTTCCAGAATGGAGTCCTGTATGTCGCCGCGGCGACCGCGGGCGTTTTTCGCAGCGCGGACGGCGGTGTGACCTGGGAGAGCAGCGAGCGCGGGGCTGCCCAATCCCGGCTTTTTCGCGAATTTCTTCACCACCGTCCTTCAGATCGTCGCCGATCCGGTCCGGCCAGGCCGCCTGTACTGCTCCACCGTCGACGGCGTGTTCCGGACGATCGACGGCGCTCAAACCTGGCAACCCTTTTCCGATGGCCTGGCGCCACTCTGGACCGCGACGCTCGTCATCTCGCCGGACGGAAGGAACGCTGTACGCCGGCACCGTGGGAGGCGGCGTCTTCGACTATCAGATCCTCCCGGGCGCCGTGGATCTTTCGGTGGGCAGCGACAACAGATACGCGTCTCCTGGGGACGGACGTCGACGGCCGGATCGAGCTCAGGAGCCTGGATGGCTCCGGCGCATTGGTCAGCAGCGCGAGCTACGGCCAGTACACCGGCTGGATCGCGAGGGCCGTGGCCGACGGTTCAGACGGGTTGACGCGGGTGCTGTGGAACAACCCGGATGGCTCGACGGGCCTCCAGCTCCTGGGGCCAACAGGCGATCAGGTCTCCGACCACCGCTACGGCCGCGTTGGCAGCTGGACGGCCGTGGACGTGTCGGTGGGCCCCGACAACACGACGCATCTCCTGTGGACGAACACCGACGGCCGGATGGGGCTCGGGAGCCTGGATGGCTCCGGCGCCCTGGTCAACGGGCCGAGCTACGGTCCCTACAGCGGCTGGCTCGCCCAATCCATCGCCCATGGAGCGGACGGGTTGACGCGAGTGCTCTGGACCAGGACCGATGGCACGGTGGGGCTCTCTTTTTTCGGTGCGGGAGGGATCTTCGCGACCCATCGATTTGCACCCGTCTCCGGGCCAGCCTCCGGGTGGACGGCACGGGACATCGCGGTGGCCAGCGACAACAAGACGCGCATCCTCTGGGCTCACTCCGACGGCAGGATGACTCTCTGGAGCGTGGACAACTCGGGCGCGGTGACAGACTCCGAGTCGGTCTACGAGCACCCGGCTTCCGGTCAGGCCGCGACGCGTATCTCGGCGGGAGCCGACGGTTTGACGCGCGTGCTGTGGACGAGCCCGGGGGGGACCGGCACTGTCTGGCTGTTGAGCCTTGACAACGTTTTTCAGAGCTCGTTCGGTTTGAAACTGAGGAAACCCATGAAGAACGTCATACACAACCGGATCCGCCGTCTTCTCCCCTTCGTCGTCCTGGTCGCCGTGGCATCGACCGCATCGACCGCCTCGGCGGGCATGAATACCTGGACCACCAGCGGGCCGGAGGGGGGAGCCATTGGGGCGCTGGCGATCGACCCCGTGAACCCGACCACGCTGTACGCCAGTGTGTCCGGCGGCGGCGTCTTCAAGAGCACAGATAGCGGGGGGAGCTGGGCGGCCGTCAACTCCGGGTCTGACCGACCCCCTATATCGGCGACCTGGCGATCGACTCTACGTCGCCCACCACGATCTATGCCGGCACGTACTGAGGGCGTCTTCAAGAGCACGAATGGCGGGGCGAGCTGGACGGCGATCAACACCGGCCTGACCAGCCTCGATGTCAACGACCTGGCGATCGATTCTTCGGCGCCGGCCACGCTCTACGCCGGCGGCCGGTGACGGGTCTTCAAGAGCACAAACGGCGGGGAGAGCTGGACGGCGAGTCAACACCGGCCTGACCAACACCTATGTCTACGCCCTGGCCACTCGATCCTGCGACGCCGGCGACCCTTTACGCGGCCGGCGACGGCGTCTTCAAGAGCACGAATGGCGGCGAGAGTTGGACGCAACACGCCCCCCGACCGGTGGACGCGCCCTTCACCGTCGCGCTGGCCATTGACCCTTCGGCTCCGTCCACGCATCTACGCCGGCGTGGACTGTTTGATTGGCGCCCCGGGAGGCGTCTTCAAGAGCACCGACGGCGGGGCGAGCTGGACGGACATCTTCGACCGCCGAAATCCTGTCGCTCCTCGCCATCGATCCTTCGACGCCGGCCACGCTCTATGCTGGCACTGGCACAGGCGTCGTCAAGAGCACCGACGGCGGGACGAGCTGGACGGCGGCCAGCCTGCCAACACTGTCGTCCCTGTGCTGGCCGTTGTCGGCGCTGGCGTCTGGTGATTACGGCACCGGCGACGGTGTACGCGGGCACGGAGGGTGGCGGCGTCTTCAAGAGACCTATGACGTCGGGTTGGGCCTGGACCGCGATCAACGCCGGCCTGATCGCCAGCTTTGTTTATGCCCTGGCGATCGATCCCACGACGCCGGCCACCCTCTACGCCGGCACGTATGGCGGCGGTGTCTTCAAGAGCAGGAACGGCGGGAAGAGCTGGACGGCGAGCAACGCCGGCCTGACCAACCTCGTTGTCAGCGCACTGGCCATCGATCCGACGGCGCCGGCCACGCTCTACGCCGGCACCTTCTCTGGATTCCCTGGCGGCGTCTTCAAGAGTACGGACGGCGGCGAGAGCTGGAGGGCCATCGATACCGGCCTGACCAGCTCCAACGTCACCTCCCTGGTCATCGATCCATCGGCGCCGGCAACGGTTTACGTCGGCGCCGGATTTGGAGTCTTCAAGAGCATCAATGGCGGAGAGAGCTGGACCGACGTCAGCACCGGTCTGACCGAGGGCTACGACTCCGTCTATGGCCTCGTGATCGATCCTTCGGCGCCAGCCACGCTCTACGCTTTGACGAACGGGCGTGTTTTCAAGAGCACAAACGGGGGGGCGAACTGGACGGAGGTTCTCGGGCACCCTGTCTCTGCCTTGGCGGTTGATCCTTCGACGTCAACGCACCTTTACGCCGTCAGCAACGGTTTCTTCGAAGAGCACCGACGGCGGGGAGAGCTGGTCGGTCCTCGGCACCGGCCCCGTCAATACTGTGTCGCTGGCCATCGATCCATCCGCCCCGGAGACGCTCTATGCTGGTACGTACGACGGCGGTGTGTTCAAGAGCACGGATGCTGGCACGACCTGGACCGCGTTCAACGCCGGACTTGGGAATTTGAGAGTCAATGTCCTGGCCATCGATCCTGTGGTGCCGACCAGGCTCTACGCCGGCACGGGAGGCGGCGTTTACGACTTCGATTATCAGATCGACTCACTTTCCCCTGGATCTTTCGGTGGGCAGCGACAACAGGACGCGGGTCCTGTCGACGGGCATCGATGGCCTGATGGGGCTTCGAGAGCCTGGATGGTTCCGGCGCCCGGGCCGGCGGCGTGGACTACGGCCCATACAGCGGCTGGAACGCGAAAGTCCGTAGCCGATGGCTCAGACGGGCTGACGCGGGTGCTCTGGAACAGCCTGGATGGCCCGACGGGGCTCCAGTTGTTGGGCGCAACGGGCGAGTCCGTCTCCGTCTACCGGTATGCCCCCGTCGGGCCACTGGACGGCCGTGGACGTGTCCGTGGGCCCCGGACAACACGACGCATCTGTTGTGGACCAACGGGATGGGCGAATGGGGCTCGGGAGCGTGGATGGTTCCGGCGCCATGCTCGGCGGCGCGAGCTACGGCCCCTACAGCGGCTGGCTCGCCCGATCCATCTCCCATGGAGCGGACGGCTTCACGCGGGTCCTCTGGACCAGGACCGATGGCACGGTGGGACTCTCGTTTGTTCGGCGCGGCAGGCCTCGTCACCACCCATCGATTTGAGCCGGTCGCCGGACCTGCCTCCGGCTGGACGGCACGGGACATCGCGGTGGCCAGCGACAATCAGACGCGCATCCTCTGGGCCCACACCGACGGCAGGATGGCTCTCTGGAGCGTGGACAACTCCGGCGCGGTGACGAACTCCGACACCGCCTATGCCCCCCCGGCCTTCGGTCAGGCCGCTACTGCGTATCTCGGCGGGAGCCGACGGGTTGACTCGCGTGCTGTGGACGAGCCCGCGGGGGACCGCAACCCTGTGGTTGTTGGACCTCGACAACCTTTTTCAAAGCTCGTTCGGTTTGAACTGAGAAGACTCTGGTGACCTCTCTCGGCGGGATTCGGAGGCCCTTCGGGGCCTCCTTGGCTTTCTGCGGCGACGTCTTCGGCTAAGCGGCGCGCCGCTTGAGCGCGCGCTGGAGAAAGTAGATCGGGATTCCCAAGCGCGATGAACGCGAGGCCCAGGAGCGACTCGCGGGGCGTCTCGACGAGCGTGTTGACGACGATCGCGAGAGCGGTGGCCGCGAAAAGGAGCGGCACGACCGGGTAGCCGGGCACGCGGAACGGGCGCGGGAGCGAGGGCTCCTTGCGCCGAAGCACGACCACGGCGAGCACGGCCAGCGCGTAGAAGATCCAGCCCACCGAAGATGACGTACGTGAAGAGCTTCTGAAAGCCTCCGATGAAGAGGACCAGAAACCCGGACCAGAGCCCCTGAAAGAGGAGCGCTTCGACCGGCGTGCGCCAGCGGGGATGCACGCGCGACGACGCGTTCGATAAAGAGGCCGTCCTTGGCCATCTGGTAGTAGGCGCGCGGCCCGGCGAGGATCAAGGCGTTCATCGCGCCGAGGATCGAGCAGAGGATGGCGGCCGTCAGGAGCTTGCCCCCCCATTCGCCGGTGACGCGGGTCATCGCGGTGAGCGCGACCCGGTCCGAGGCGGCGATCTCGGCGGGGGAGAGGATCTTCAGGTACGCCAGGTTGGCCAGCAGGTACAGGAGGATCACGATCGCGACGCCGCCGATCAAGCCGCGCGGGAAATCGCGCTGCGGATTGCGGAGCTCGCCGGCCGCGAAGCTGACGTCGTGCCAGCCCTCGTAGGCCCACAGCACGGCCACGAGCGCGACTCCCACCGCGGCGAGCGGAACCGGTCCGGAGGGCAGAGGCGGCGGGGCCGCGGCGTCCGGGAAGCGGGCCCGGCAGCAGGAGGATCACGACGACCATTGCGATCAGGCCGCCCACCTTCAGCGCGGTGAGGACGTTGCCCACGCGGGCGCCCTTCTTGACGCCGATCGATGTTGACCCAGGTCAGCAGAGCGATCGCGGAGAGGCCCGCGATTTTCCCGGTCACCGGCGTGAGAGGCACGAAACCGCCGAGGTAGATCGGAAACGCCGCCCCGAGCGTAGCGATCGACCCGGACGTCGCGACGGTGAAGAGCATCCAGCCGCACAGGAACCCGGGGAGCCGTCCGAAGGCGCGCGTGATGAAGGTGTAGATGCCGCCGGCGTCGGGCATCGCGGCGCCGAGCTCGGCGAGCGAGAGGGCGCCGAGGAGGGTCAGGACGCCTCCGATGATCCAGACGGCCAGCATCCAGCCGGGCGTATGGACAGCGCGGGCGATCTCGGCGGGAACCAGGAAAATCCCCGACCCGATGACCGTGCCGACGACGAGGTTGACCGTGTCGAAGAGCCCGAGCTCTCGAGAGAGCTCGCCTCGCTCGCGCGGATCCCCGGTTGGCTCATGGAAACACCCCCGAGTCGCCAGGGCTCGGGGGTGTTCTATCACCGGAGCCCGGACCTACCGGGACGGGACGCGGCTCTCGAGCTCCTTCATCCGCTGCTCGAGCCGGTCGAGGCGGTCCTGCCAGTCGAAGTTTCGCGGCATCGGGGCGACGGGCGGAACCGGCGGAACCGGCGGGACGGCGGGACAGGCGGGACCATGTGGTCGAACCGGAACCGCTTCATCCGGCCGGGGAGCTCGCCGAGCCGCATGTCGTCGTCCTTGCGCGAGGCGACGGTGACCGTCAGGGTCTTCGGCGCGCGGTCCCGGATGACGTCGATCTGAATCGTCTCGCCGTCCTTCTTGCGCCGCACCGACCGGACGAGGTCCCGGACCGAGTCCACCCGGCTCCCGTCCACGGACGTGACGATGTCGCCGACCTTCAATCCGGCTTTGGCCGCCGGCCCGTCTTTCTCGACGTGGCCGACCAGGACGCCGGCATCCTTCGGGGCGCCGAAGTGCTGGCGCAGCTCGGGGGTCATCCGGATCGGGTTGACGCCGATGTAGCCGCCGGAGTGCTGCCCAAACCGGATGCCATGCGGAAGGTCGATTTCGAAGTCCTCGAGGTCGGCCAGGATCTCGGGGCTCTCGTCGCCGTTCCAGAGGAACAGGTTGTCCCCGTCGACGACGATGTCCTCATCCGGAGTCGCGATGACGACCTGTCTTTCCTTCTTGACCGTCTTCTCTTTCTTTTCCCCGGGCGTGGGAGTGGGGTCGCCGTTCGCCTGGAGCCGCGACGCCGAAGGCAGAACGACCAGAATCGCCACGAGAGCCGTCTTGAGCGCAGAGATCTTCATGGTTCCTCCGTATCGCAAGAGGAGACGACGGAGCTGGCCGGAGGTTACGGGTCCGAGTGGGCGCGGCTCAGGGCTTCTTCTTGCGGAGCGCCGGCGCCGCGGGGGCCGCGACGGCCGTGGTGTCGAGACGCCACACGCTGCGGCCTCCGGTCGCCACCAGGATCTTTCCGGGGTTGGCCCGGTCGGGAAGAAGCGCGATCACGTCGGGGTGGGGCGGGTCGCCGCCCAGCTTCGTCCACGTGGCGCCGCCGTTCGAGCTCCTCCAGACGCCTTTCTGCCAGGTCCCGGCGTAGAGCGTCTTCGGGTCTCCTGGATCCGCCATCAAGGTCTGCACGTTCGCCTTCCCGAGCCCTTGGCTGGACGCGGTCCACGTGGCGCCGCCGTCCATGCTCTTCCAGATGCCCTCGTTTTCGGTGCCGGCCCACAGCGTCTTCGAATCCCCGGCCGCCAACACGGTCTGGATGCGCCCGTACGGAATCCCGGCCCCGACTTTCGTCCAGGTCGTCGCACCGTCGGTCGTCCGGAAGAGGCCCGCGTGGGTGGAGGCGAGAAGGGCTCCCGTCGCCGCGTCCGCGGCGAAAGCAAAGAGACCGCGCAGATCGCTTCCACGCTCGAGGTCGGGGACCTGACTCCACTTCGACCCGCCGTCCGTCGACTTGAAAATGGTGTCGCAGTCCCGCGCGTACATGGTCCCGGTCTCGCGGGGGTCGAAGACGAACCCGATGACACCCGGAGAGGAGACGATGTCCTTGTGCCGGAGCTCCCAGCTCTGGCCGCCGTCGTCGCTCCGGTAGATCCCCTGGTCCGTGCCGGCGAAGACGATCTTCGGATTGGAGGGATCGACCGCCACGGAACGGACGTCGGTCGTGTCCATGCCTTTGGACAGCCGGGCCCAGGTCGCGCCCGAATCGGGAGTCCGGTAGATGTTGCCCTGGACCGTCGCGACGTAAAACGCCGTCGGCGACGACGGGTCGGCCGCGACGCCGCGGACATCGACCGCCGTGAAGCCGTTCGGTGTCTCGGTCCAGGTCTGCCCGCCGTCGGTCGTCTTCAGCACGCCGTCCCGGTTCGTGCCGGCGTAGAGCGTGCCCGACGGGTCGAGGGCGAGAGCGCTGAAGTTGATCCAGTTGAAGTCCCTGGCGACGTCGGTCCAACGCCGGCCACCGTCGGTGGTTTTCAGGACGCGGTTGGGAAGGGCCGCGTAGACGATGAGCGCGTTGGCGGGATCGATCGCGAAGGCGTACCCCGTCTCGCTGTGGTGTTTTTCCGGGTTCTTCTTCGCCCAGCTCGCCCCGGAGTCGTCCGTGCGCACGAAGCCCGAGTTCACTCCCGCCCAGATCGTACCCGTGTCGACCGGGTCGACGGCCAGCGCATGAATACCCTCGCTCTCGATCTTCCCGTTGGCGGCGGTCCAGGTCGCTCCCGAGTCGGTCGACTTGTAGACGCCCTCGCTGCGCAGTCCCGCGTAGAAGGTGCCCGGGGTCTTCGGGTCCGCGGCGAGGGCCCGGATGCGGAAGTTCGGCGGAAAGCCGGAGTCCGACTGCTTCCAGGTCGCGCCCCCGTCGGTCGAACGGTGTACCCCGGCCGCAAGACCGCCGTAGTCGGCGCCCACGGCCACGACGCCCTTCGGATCGATCGCGATCGCCGTCCACACCGCTCGCTCGGCGTCGAGCACGCGCTTCCAGCTCGCGCCGGCGTCGGAGCTGCGGAAGACGCCGGCCGACCGGGCGACGGCCCAGACCGTCTTCGGCCGGCCCGGATCCACGCGCACCGCCTCGATCGTGGCGTCCCGCGGAAGCCCGCCGTCGAGCAGGCTCCAGGTGGCGCCGGCGTCGGTCGAACGGTAAAGACCGCCCGAGAACGTCCCGGCGTAAATCGTGGCCGGCGCCGTCTTGTCGATTGCCAGCGACTGCACCTCGCCGGTGCGCGGGCCGATCGGGGTCCACGCGTCGGCGGCGCGCGCGGGCGGGGACGCGAGCGCGAAAGCGGTCGACAAGACCAGGATCGCCGGCAGCCCGCGTTTCGGCATCGGGGGTCCTCCTCGATCGTCGGGGTTTTCGCGCGGAAGTGTACCCGAGGCCCGCGCCTGATAGCCTCTCGCGCGATGCGCCGCGGCCTGCGCACCGCGTTCTTCCTCCTGGCCTTCGCGCCCGCCGCGGCGGGGCAGGCGCCGTCGGCTCCGTGGCGGACGATCGAAACGGCCCACTTCCGCGTTCACTATCCCGCGCCGTTCGAAGCGTGGGCGAAGCGCGCGGCGGCGAGGCTCGAGGACATCCACGCCCGCGTGACCGCGATGGTCGGCTTCTCGCCGGATCGGCGCGTCGAGGTCGTCATCGCCGATCCGGAAGCGGACGCGAACGGCTCCGCCGTCCCGTGGCTGGACCGCCCGGAGATCGCGCTCTGGACGTCGCCGCCCGAGTCGGAGTCGAGCACCGGCGCGTTCGTGGACTGGGTCGATCTCCTCGCGGCGCACGAGGTCGCCCACGTCGTGCACCTGTCCCGGCCGGGAGCCGGTGCGCTCGGGGTCCTGGCGAGATTTTCGCCGGCCCCGCTCGGGCCGCTCGCGCTTGGCGCGCCGCGCTGGCTCTACGAGGGCTACGCGACGCTGATCGAGGGAGCGTTGACCGGCTCGGGCCGGCCGGCGTCCAGCTTTCGCGCCATGGTGCTGCGCCGGCTCGCGATCGAGGGCAAGCTGCCGGCCTACGCGAAACTCGGTCGGTCGAGCGGCTGGCTCGGCGGATCGATGGCCTACCTCGCCGGCTCGGCCTACCTGGAGTGGCTGGCCGCCCGGGGCGGCGAAGACGCGCTACCCGGCCTCTGGAGGCGCATGGCCGCGGGCCGAAGCTTCTCGGCCGCGTTTCGTGGCCAGTTCGGCGATTCGCCGAAGACGCTCTACGAGAAGTTCACGCTGGAGGTCGTGGAGCGCGCGGTCGCGGAGGAGCAGCGTCTGAAGGCGGCGGGGCTCGCGGAGGGCGCGCCGTGGCTCGAGCTCGAGGGAGGGACGGCGGCGCTGGCGGTCAGCCCGGACGGATCGAAGCTGCTGGCGCGGCGGGATCCCCGCCCGCGGGAGAGCTTCCTCGCGATCTGGGAAATCTCCGGGGCGGCCACCGGGGATGCCCCGCCGCGCTGGACCCTGCCGCGCGCGGACGGCTTCTCCGCCGCCGACCCCCGCTGGATGCCCGACGGACGCAGCGTCCTCTTCGCGCGCCGCGCTCCCGACCGGGAGGGAGTCCGCCGCTTCGACCTCTACCGCTGGGAGCTCGACGCCGGCCGCGTCGATCGCGTGACGCGCGGCGCCGATGTTTCCGACGCCGACCCCGCTCCCGACGGCCGCGTCGCCGTCGGTGTCCGCAATCGGTTCGGCGCGTCGTCGCTCGTTCGCGTCGACCTCGCGACGGGAGCCTCGGCGGAGCTGCCGGTCGAGCTCGAGCCGGCCGACGCATGGACGGTGTGGAGCCACCCGCGCTTTTCGCCGGACGGCCGGACGCTCGCGGTACTCCTCCATCGGGGAGGACGCTGGCGCCTGGTCACCCTCCCGGCGCAAGGCGGCGCGATCCGGGAGCTCGAAACGCACGGGGCGCCGGTCGGCCCTCCGGCCTGGAGTCCGGACGGGATGCGGCTCCTCATCGCCGGCGACGCCTCGGGAGTCTGGAACGTGGCCGAGGTTCCCGCCGGTGGCGGCCTGACCCGCGACCTCACGCGCGTGACGGGAGGCGCTTTCGGTCCCGCCCCCGCGCCGGGCGGCGAGCGGGTCTTCTTCCTGGATTTCACGGCGAGGGGAGTGCACGTCCGGCGGCTCGACCTGCCGGCTCCCGCGCTGATCCCGCTGGACCCGCCGGGAAACGCTCTTCCGATCCTTCCGCCGTCCCGTTCCGCGCCGAGGCCCTTCACGACCGGGTTTCTGCCCGAGCCTCGGCCCTATTCGGCCTGGGAGCGGCAGGCCGTCCGCTCCCTCGTCAACTTCTCGTTCGGACCGGACGGAAACGCCGTGCAGCTCGGGGCGGACGGCGGGGACGTGATCGGGCGCCTCCATTGGTTCGCCGCGGGCTCGTTCGGCAACGCCGCCGGTCCGAGGGGAGGAACTCTGGCCGCGGCCTGGCGCGGCTGGCCGGTCGATCTCTCCGCGCAGGTCTTCTCGGCCCTCGAGAAGCCGGGCGCGCAGTCGCTCTCGCCGCGGCCCGAGCTCGACCAGGAGCGGCGCGGCGGGTACGCGAGCCTCGCCTGGGGGCGTCCATTCACCGGCGGACGGGTGGGGATCGAGGCCGGCGGCGGTGCAACGCGGATCGAGGCGCTCGGGAGCGGAGAGCGATTCACACGTGCCCTGTTCTCGACCCGGGTCGTGTTTGCCTGGCGCCGGACACGTGGCCGATCCGGTTTGGGCGCCGACCTGGAGGCGTCCAGCTCCGCGGGCGCCACGGGCGGCGCGGGCTGGAGTCAGGGCGCCGCGGGGGCGCGCCTCCTCGGCATCACGCCCTTCGCGACGCTGTCGGCCGGGGGCCGGTGGGGCGCGACGGGGGGATCGCCATCCTCCTTCGACGTCTTCGCGCTCGGAGGAGCGCCCTCCCTCGTCCTTCCGCCGGGGCTCGACAGGAACCGCATCGAGAGCCCGGCGCTTCCCGCGGCCGTGCAGCTCGGTGAGAAGTTCGAGGCGTACCGCGCCGAGCTCGCGGCGGCGGCCGTGCCGCTGGCGTTTTATGCCGAGTGGCAGCGCGCGTGGAGCGGCGACGCGAAGCCCCCGGACGCGGTGCGCGTGCTCGGAGCCGAGCTGCGACTGGACCGTCTCGTGCCGCAGGAGTTCGGGCGCTCGCTGGGCTTCCGCGTCGGTCTGGCCCGCGTCGCGAGCGACACGCCCCGCATCCGAGCGACGCGCGGGTATGCTTCGCTCATCTACCGGCCGTAGGACAGGAGCTCTCACGATGCGTCGGACTCTCGCCGCTTTTCTGACCGCCTCGTTCGCCGCCTGTGCCTCCGAACGCGCTCCGGGAGCATCTGCCGCGCCGCCGGTCCCGCCCGCGGCCGCGGAGCTCGCCCGGAGCGGCCTTCTCGTGTTCGGAAGCGGATGCGACGCTCCGCGACGAAAAGCGGCGCAAGGACCTGCCGGTCCACGCGACCTACCCGGACGGAAAGGCCCGCTTCCCGTGATCGTGTTCTCGCCCCCGGCGGGAGGATCCGGCGCGAGCTCTCTGCCTCTCGCGCGTTTCTGGGCGACGCGCGGTTACGCCGTGCTGGCTCTGACGCACTCGGATGGAGCGGGAAAGAAGGGCGGGGAGCCGTCCTCGCGCTCCGCGAGCCTGCGGCCGACGCCGTCGTGGACCCGAAGGGATGGGAGAACCGCGTCCGCGACGTGGTCTTCGTTCTCACGCGCTCGACGAGGTCGGCACGAAAGTCCCCAGCTCTCGCCGGCTGGACGCGACGCGGGTCGGCGTCGCCGGCCAGTCCTACGGGGCCTTCACGCGAGCTTGTGCGCGCGAGTCACATTCCGAAGGCGACAAGACGAAGGCTTCGCCGACTCAGGCCTCGCGCCCTTCTCCTTCTCTCGCCCCCGAGGACAGCAGGCTGACCGAGAAGTCCCGAACCTCGGTCACGTGTCCGTTGATGGTCCTCACCGCTCGCGCGATCCAGGGTCAAAGGCAGACCCGCCTGGAGATCGACGCCTGCCGCCTGTCGCCGCCGCGAGAAGTTCGGCGTGTGCTCAAGCGCAGCCATCGCTCGTTCTCCCGCCCCAGCCCGCGCCGCACTGCCGCGGGAGAAGGGAAAGGGCGCCGTTTCGGCCGAGGGGGAGGTTGCCCTCTTCCAGCAGGTCAGGTCGCGAGTCTCCCTTCTGGACGCATTTCTGCGGGGCGACGCCCGCGCGAAAGCGTTTCTGGAGTCGGACGCCCTGGCGAAGGAGAGCGGAGGAAAGGCGAAGCTCGAGAGGCGCTAGGACGCGCATTGCGCCGGTATCCTTCGTCGCTATGCTCCTCGGGGGACGCGCGCGCCGGGCTCGCGCTCGCGCGCGTCACCTGTCCTGGTAGTACTGCCGGGCGTACACGTATCCCTTCTTCGACACCAGGGACACGTCGACCGTGTGATCTCCGCGGGTGTTCCCAGAATTCACGATCCAGAGGACGTAGCGCCCGGAGATGGCCTTGCGCACCAGCTCCATCGCGAGGCTGGGGAAGAGGTGCGTCTTCTCGTATCGGCCCCCCGTCAGGTCCGAGATCTGCTGGAGGTATCCCTCGAGCGAATGGTAGTCAGCGTCGGCGACGTCGAGCGTGAACAGGTTGATGCGCGCCCGGGCCAGCGCATAGATCGCGTTGGTGTAGTCGCGGCTCTCGGCGGCGACGGGGCCGGTGACTCCTCCGACAGTGCTCCCGAGCCCCCATCCGAAAAAGAGCAGGGACTTGCCGCCGGGGATCGGCTCGAGCGAACGGGCGAGCAGCTCGATCGCGCGATCGGGCGTCGCGGCCTTCCTGGCCGCCGCCTGGTCCAGGTATCGGGCGATCGAGGGCCGGCTGTCCGGGTCGGGCGCGGGGGCGGGCCCCGTGCGAATGGCCGATTGGATCGCCTTCTCGATCTTTCCGCGGTCGGAGGTGAAGTCCTGCCGCAACTTCAGGTGCGAGTCGAAGGACGCGACGGCGACCCGGTCGGTCGGAAGAAGCGTCGACAGAAACAGACGCGCCTGCTGGGCCATGCGCATGAAGCCGTGGAGACGGGAGATCGACTGGTCCGTCTGGAAGAACATCAGGATGAGCCGGCCGGGGGGCACGTCCGAGCGGAAGCGCGCGGCCTCGTCGGGCGCGATGCCGACGAGCGCGGAGACGTCCGTCTCGGGGACCTCCGCCGGCAGCCAGTCCACGGCCTCGACGATGGCCTGCTTGCCGTCGATCTTCACGCGAAAATCGGCCGCGGTCAGATCGGGGATCGGGTTGCCGTCCGGGCCGATGACATGGGCGTCGATCACGATGCGCGAGACGATGGCCTCCTCGCGCACGGCCCCCTGCCGGTCGGCGGGCTCCTGAGCCGCCGCCGGGCCCGTACGACCGCGCAGAGAGCCAGCAGGAGCCGCGCGGTCCGCCGCGTCGCGCACGCGGGCGCACGGATCATCGAATTCGTTTTCACGAATCTAAACTAGCGCAGGGCGCCGCTCTTCGCGAGCGGAGATCCCGCCGGGCGCTCTTCGGGGCGGTGCGCGTTCTTGTAGACCTTCCCCTCTTTCATGACGAAAGCGACATTTTCGAGGACGCGCACGTCCTGGAGAGGGTCGCCCTTCACCGCGATCAGGTCGGCCCACTTGCCCGGCTCGAGCGAGCCGGCGTTGTTGTCGCGGCCGATGAGGTCGGCGGCGCCGATCGTGGCCGACTGGATCGCCTGCATGGGAGTCTGGCCGTACTTGACCTGCCACGCGAACTGGCGGGCGTTCAGGCCGTGGGGATACACGCTCGCGTCGGTGCCGAAGGCGATCTTGACGCCCATCTGGACGGCCTTCTTGAAGGCCTGGCGCTGGATCTCGTCGCCCTCGGGCTGCTTGTCGGCGAAGTCCTGCGGGAAACCGGCGGCCTTGCCCTGGCGGATCCACTCCGCGTCGTAGATGTCGGCGACGAGATATGTGCCCCGCTCTTTCATGAGGCGCAACCCTTCGTCGTCGATGTAGACGCCGTGCTCGATCGAGGCGACGCCCGCCTTGACCGCGAGCTTGATGCCCTCGGTCGAGTGCGCATGCGCCGCGACTTTGAGTCCCTTGTGCGTCGCTTCCTCGACGGCCGCGCGGAGCTCGTCGTAGGTGTACTCGACCGCCTTCGGATCCGACCCGTGCGCCAGGAACGCCCCGGTGGCCAGCACCTTGATGACGTCCACGCCGTGCTGGGCGATGTCCCGCACGCGCTGGCGCACCTGATCCACGCCGTCCGCGATCCCGAACTTGAGGTCCCACGGCAGCCCGATGTCCGGAGCGAGGCCGCCCGACATGGCCCCGCCGCCGCCCGTGATCGTCAGGTAGGCGCCGGCCACGAACATCCGGGGGCCGGGAAATACCCCTTTGCGATCGCGTCGCGCATCGCGACGTCCACGAACGCGCGGTACGTCCCGACGTCGCGCACCGTCGTGAAGCCCGCGTCGAGCGTCACCTTTGCGTTCCCGATGGACTCGAACGCGCGCTGCGCGGCCGAGGTCTTCAGCTCGGTCAGCGGATCCGCGTCGTTGACGTAGTCGCCCACCAGATGTGTGTGGCAGTCCATCAGACCCGGGAGCACCGTCCTGTCCGACAGATCGATGACTTGCGCGCCGGCGGGAACCGCGACGGAGGGTCCGACGGCCTTGACCTTTCCGTTTTCGATGACGATCACGGCCGCCGGAGGCGACCGTTCCGGATTTCGGATCGATCAGCTTTCCGGCTTTTACCGCGATCACCGGCGGCGGATGCGGGCTCGGCCAGGCGCAGAGCGAGCAGGAGAACGGAGAGAGTCGGCATGGCGCAAGGCTATCGGCGGGCCACGCGAGGACGCAAGCACGAGGCTCGCGCGATTCGCGGTAGAGATGCCGCCATCTCCGATGCCGCTGCATCCGGAACGCGTCTCGGCCCCTTCGAGATTCTCGCGCCTCTGGGCGCGGGCGGAATGGGCGAGGTCTACCGGGCCCGGGACACGCGCCTGGGGCGCGAGGTCGCCGTCAAGGTGCTCTCGCCGGAGTTCTCGGGGGACGCCGACCGGCGCAAGCGCTTCGAGCAGGAGGCGCGTTCGGCCTCCGCGCTGAATCATCCGAACATCGTCACGATCCACGAGATCGGCTCCACCGACGGGACGATCTACATCGCCATGGAGGTCGTCGACGGGAAGACCCTGCGCGAGGTTCTTCAGGCGAGGCCGCTGTCGACGAAGAAGCTCCTCGACCTCGCGTACCAGATCTCCGACGGCCTGGCCAAGGCGCACGCGGCCGGCATCGTGCACCGGGACCTGAAGCCGGAAAACGTCATGGTGACCCGCGACGGCGCCGTCAAGATCCTCGACTTCGGGCTGGCCAAGCTTCTGAAGACGCAACCGACGAGGGCTCCAATCTGCCGACGAGCGTCAGCGAGACGAGGCCGGCACCGTCCATGGGGACCGTCGGATACATGTCGCCCGAGCAGGCGAGCGGGAAGCCCGCGGACTTCCGATCCGACCAGTTCTCCCTGGGCTCGATCTTCTACGAGATTGCCACGGGCAAACGCGCCTTCCAGCGCGGAACGCCGCGGAGACCCTGACGGCGATCATCCGCGAGGAGGCCGAGCCCGTCGGCCAGGTCAACGCGAGCGTACCGGGGCCCTTCCGCTGGATCATCGAACGCTGCCTGCAGAAGGACCCGGAAGAGCGCTACGCCTCGACGCGCGACCTTGCCCGGGACGTCCGCGAGCGTGCGCGACCACTTGTCCGAGGCGACCGTCACCGGGGAAACCTCCGGCGTGGCCGTCGTGGCCCGGGCGTCGCGGAAGGGGACCCTCCTTTCGCACGGCTCTGACGGCCGCCGCGCTCATCGCGGCGTTCGTCGGCGGAATGCTCCTGCAGAGGCGTCTCGGATCGGTGACGCCGCCGTCCTACCAGCAAATCACCTTCGGGAGCGGCACCGTCCAATCCGCCCGCTTTGCGCCGGACGGCCAGACGATCGTCTACAGCGCCGGCTGGGACGGAAAAGCGCGCCGGCTATTCCTGAAGCACCCTTCGAGCGTCGAGGCACTGCCCCTGCAGCTCCCGAGCGCGAATCTCCTGGCGATCTCCTCCTCGGGCGAGATGGCGATCGCCTCGACTGCCGCAACTCCCACCCCGGGGTCTGCCAGGGAACGCTCGCCCGCGCCGCGCTGACCGGCGGCGCGTCCCGCGACGTGGCGGCGAACGTCCAGGAGGCGAGCTGGTCGCCGGACGGGGTCAACATGCTCGTGGTGCGTGACGTGGCGGGAAAGGCGCGTCTCGAGTACCCGATGGGCAAGGTCCTGTACGAGACGCCGGTTTCATCAGCAACGCGCGTCTGTCGCCGAAAGGAGACGAAATCGCCTTTGCGGATCACGAGTTTCCGCAGGACAACTCGGGGACCGTGGCGCTGCTCAGCCTCGACGGCAAGAAGACGACGCTGACCGAACGATGGAATCGGGTCGGAGGGCTCGGCTGGTCGCCCGACGGCCAGGAAGTCTGGTTCACGGCCACGGACACGGGAGCCAACCAGTCGCTGTACGCGGTGACGCGCTCCGGCAAGGTCCGCGTCATCCTGAGGGTTCCGGGCGACGTGCAGCTCAAGGACGTCTCGAAGAACGGTCACGTCCTGCTCGCGCTGGGCGACCCCCGGGTCAGCACGCTCGGGATGCTCCCCGGCGACACGCACGAGCGGGACCTCTCCTGGCTCGACTACTCCTTCGTCGCCGACATCGCCGCGGACGGTCAGACGCTTCTCTTCGACGAGGAGGGGGAAGGCGGCGGGGCGCAACTACACCGTCTACCTCCGTCGGGCCGACGGGTCTCCGGTCGTCCGGCTTGGCGGAGGGGGCGGCGCTCGCTCTGTCTCCGGACGGTGGTTGGGCGCTCGCCGGCCTTTCGAGCCCCGAGTCCCACTTCATGCTGCTGCCCAGCGGCACGGGAGAACCCCGGCCGTCTGCCGACCGGGGGACGACGCCCGGTCAGTCTGCCGCCTGGATGCCCGACGGGGAAGAGTGTGCTCTTCGTCGGGAACGAGCCGAACAAGGGAGCGCGGCTTTTTCTCCAGGGCGTGGCGGGCGGAAAGCCCCGCGCCGTCTCGAGCGAGGGCATCCAGACGGCGTTTCCGGGCTTCGCGATCTCACCGGACGGCAAGCGGATCGCGGCGATCGGAGCGGACGGGACCGGGATCCTTTTCCGATCGCGGGCGGGGAAGGCGCGGGCGATTCCCGTCGATCGAGCGCGGGGAGTTTCCCTTGCGCTTCTCGGCCGACGGAAAGTCCCTCTTCGTCTGGCGGCGGGACGTGCCGGTCCGGGCCTACCGCGTGGACCTGGAGACGGGGCGCCGCGAGCTCTGGAAGGAGCTGATGCCCGTCGATCCCGGCGGGCGTCGAACGCATCTCGAACGTCGTCGTGACTCCCGACGGCCGTTTCTACGCCTACACCGTTCGCTCGCCAGCTTTCGGACCTCTTCGTCGTCGAAGGGCTGAAGTAGGCTTCCCCCGTGCGCCGACCGAAGGCCAGCCGTTCTCTCCCGCCTACCCAGCCTCGAGTCACTCCGCGCGCTCGGCGACATGTGGAACGCTTCCGCGTCGATGAAGCACTTCGGCGCGCGCCTGGAGTTCGAGCGCTGGACCGTGTGCGCGCCGTGATCGATCCGGTCCTGCCGGTCCACCGCGGCGGCCTGGGCACCGACGCCGTCAACGGGGTCGTCTGGCCGGCCTCTTCGACCTCGTGATCGGGACGGTCGGGTGGCTGACGCGTCCGGACACGCGCTCGGCCACCGTCAACCTGGCCATGACGTTCTTCCGCCCGACGCGTGGCGACCGCGTCGTCGCGGAGGCCCGTCTCGTCCGGGCCGGGATGAACCTCGTGTTCGCCGCCGCCGAGATCTTCGACGGCGAGGGCCGCGCCAGCGCCCGCTGTGACGGGACCTGCGCCATCGCGATCGGCAAGGCCGACGGCCAGGGCATCACCGACCGCCTCCGCGGCGGAGCCGTCGCGCCTTAAAAAGTATTGGCGGGGTCTGACCCCAGGTTCCCTTCGCTTCGGCCGACTCGAATCTCTACAAACCGAACGTCTTTGCGATGAACACCGCCATCTGTCCACGCGTGTTCGTGTCGTCCGGGCAGAAGAGGGGCGTCGCGGATTGGCAGCCGGCCGTGATGCCGCGCGCGAAGAGGTCCTCGATCCAGGATGCGAAGGGATCCTCGGGCGGGACATCCGAGAACAGACCCGTCGCCGGAGGAGGACATAGGCGCTTCCCTCGAGGGTCTTCAGGAGAAAGACCGCCATGGTTTCCCGTGTCACGGGTTCCGCGGGGCAGTAAAGGTCGTTCCCGCAGCCCGCGGTGACACCGCGCCGGAAGACGTCCTCGATCCAGGGGGCGAACGGGTCGTCGACTGGCACGTCGCTGAAAACCCCGTCGGCCGGCGGCGGCTCGTAGTCCGCGCCGAGCGAGCCTCTCAGAAGAAAGACGGCCATCTGTGCGCGGGTGATCGGCGCGCCGGGGCAATAGAGGTCCAGGCCGCATCCGCCGGTGACGCCAGAATGAAAGATGGTCTCGACGAATCGATAGAAAAGGTCGGTTTCGGGAACGTCGAGAAAACTCCGGCCGATGTGGAGCGTGTGGACGGCGATCGTCCCGGTCGTGAGGTGCTCCTCGTAGGTCGCGTCCCAGTGCGCCGCCGGCCGCACCGCGGGGTCGTCGACCCTCATCTCGTAACAGTCGTCCGCCGGGGTCTGGCAGCCGGCCGAGGCACCGGACTCGACCGAGCCGTAGTCCGCCGTACCATCGACGATGGCGTACGCCGCCCCCGACGGGCCCGCCAGGGATGCCGCCGTGCCGGCCAGTGAAAACGCGCCGGCTCCCGTGTTCTTCCAGCGTGGCTCGACTCGCACGATCTCGCCCGGCTCCCACACGAGGTTGAGGTTCGACGCGTTTCCGCCGCCGGCGTGGGAGTCGGTCACGCCCGTTCCGGCGCAAAGACAGACGCGGACTCGGCGCTGCCGCAGGTTTCTCCGGCACACACGGCCAGAGCGGCCAGCGTCTGGGAGAGCTGCGCCACGAAACCGGGATCCTGCACCGCGAAGCGATTCCGGAGCTCGTCGGGGTCCGCCGCCAGGTCGTAGTACTCCCGCTCGCCGGTGTCGTACTCGATGTACTTGTAGGAGTGAGTCCTGAGGCCGCTCAAGCGCATCCCGACCGGCGCCCCGTCTCCGTCGGGAGGCTCGAGGGTTCCACCCTCGGGCGCGTCGGGTTCATCTTCGGCGAGCGGGTACTCCTCGAAGAAGAGCGTCTGCCGCCAGCCCTCCGGCGGCGGAGCGGAACCGAGGAGGGGCACGAGCGAGCGGCCGTCCGGGGGAAGCGGCAGCGTGACGCCCGCGAGCTCCGCGAAAGTCGGTGCGAGGTCGACCTCGCTGACCAGGGCGAAACGCGAGACGCCGGAAGGCACTCCGCCGGCCCGCGCACGACGAGCGGCACACGCAGGTCCTTCTCGTAGCCGTAGTACTTCCCGGCGGTCAGCCGGTGCTGCCCCAGGTGATAGCCGTTGTGGGAGGTGAAGACGATGTAGGTTTTCGAAAGCTGGCCGGTCGCCTGCAGCGTGAGGACGAGGCCGGCGATCATCTCGTCGATCGCCTGGAGGCTCTGCAAGCGACGTCGATACTGGTTGTCGATCGCCGCGATCTGGTCGTCGGTCAGCAGCGGCAGCTCGCGGAATGAAAGTCGGTTTGTCGCTGACGTCTGCCTCGTTGAAGGAGGGTGTGCGCGGCGCCTGAGCGGCCGGAAAGAGGTTCTCGTGACGAGGGGCCGGTGTCGCAGGCGCGTGCGGCGCGTAGGGCGCGAGGTAGACGAAGAACGGATCTCCCGCGGCCGCCGCCTGCACGATGAAGGCATTCGCTTTCTCCGCCAGCACGTCGGTCAGATAGTCGGCCTCGTCGTTCTGGTACGGGACCGGGCTCCCGTTTTCGTTCATCACGTAGTTGAAGTTGGAATACGGATTCCCGGCGACGGGGCTGTACCACTCGGTCCACCCGGCAGGGACGTGGAGGGGGTCCTCCTCCAGCGGGTAGCCGTTCAGATACTTGCCGAGGAGGACGGTGCGATAGCCGGCGGCTTTGAGCGCCGTGGCAACGGTCGACGCCTCGAGACGACGCTCGACGAACGCCTCGTAGCCACCCGTCGGCGGCCGGTTGGTGTAGACCTGATGGTTGTGCGCGTACTGGCCCGTCAGCAGCGTCGCCCGCGAAGGGCAGCACAGCGAGAGCGGCACGATGGCGTTCTCGAAGCTCGTCTCCGCCGCCGACGATCAGGAGCTGGAGATAAGTCATGAAGTCGGGGGCTTCCCAGCGCCAGGTCTTGATCGTCGGTCTGGATCAGAACGATGTTCGGCGGGTCCGGCTCCTGGCTTCGCGCGGGGGAGGCGGCCAGGATGGCGAAGGCGCCCAGAAATCCCGAGGTGACGACCGCTCGGTACGGCTTCATCTCGTCCTCCCTTCTGAGGGTTGGACGATCCGGGGCCGCCGCGGGTTGACCCGCGCTCTCTGTTCTAGGGACCCAGAAGCTTCGCCGCCTCCCGCACCTGCGCGGCCGCCTTCTCGAGGACCGCGCCGGTCGCCGCCGCCGCGGCGTTGACGTCGGCCCACCGCTTCTGCTCCAGCGCCTCGCGCACGGCCGGCAACGTCTTGACGCCGTAGCCGGTGTAGGCGCCGGGCGCGTAGACGAAGTGCCGGTACCAGGAGCGGCCGGGCAGTCCCGCGTCCGAGGTCAGGCTCCGCTCGAAGCCGCGCAGGGCCGCGTTCAACGCCTTCAGGCGCTCGGGCTCGAGCACCGGCGCTCCGGGCGAGAACGCGCTGTCGAACGCGCGAGCGTAGACGCCCGCCGCGGCGGTCAGCGCATCGGAGCCGTTCTGGAGGGCCGAGAAGTCGAAGTGCGGCACGGCGACTTCAGGCTTCGGCGCGACGAAGGGTTTTTTCGGATCCGCCACGGCCCAGGCCAGGTTCTCCTCCAGTTGCCGAGCGGCCTCCTCCGCGTCGCGCCGCCGGACGTCCGCGAGCTCCCCGACCTCCTTGACGTAGAGGGCTACGACCTCGGCCACTGCGGCGAAGTCGAGAGGCAGGATGTCGGCGTTGGCCAGGCGCAGCGTCAGGCACTCCCGACGCTCTGCGCGAGCGCCCTTGAATACGTGAAGTCCGGGTCCCCGAACCGCGAGTACCAGGCGAAATCGTCGTAGATCGAGTGGTAGATGCCGCCCTCGCTCTCGCCGCCGAAACCGACGTTGAGCGATGCGATTCCGATGTGCTGAAGGAAAGGCGTGAAGTCCGAGCCCGACCCGAGAGCCTCGAGGCGGAGGTACCGCACGCTCCCGGGCCTTCCTGCGGTCGTCCGGTTTCTCCGCGTCGGCGATCTCCTTCAGCTTCGCGCGGGCAGAGCACGCTGATCTTCTTCTCGGGATCCTCGATCTCGGGAGGCCACGCCGCTGACGAAGGGCTCGAGGGAGTGCGAGCCCCCGGCGTTCAGAAATCCCCGCCCGCTGGCGTCCGTGTTGATGTAGGCGACCGCCTTGGCCCGCAGCTCGGGGGCGTGCGCCTCCGCCCACTCGGTCGAGCCGAGCAGGCCCTGCTCCTCGCCGTCCCACGCGCAGAGCACGATGGTGCGCTTCGGCCTCCAGCCGCGCTCCAGCAGCGCGCCGTAGGCCCGGGCCTCCTCGAGCATCGCGACGAGGCCGCTGATCGGATCCTCCGCGCCGTTGACCCAGGCGTCGTGGTGATTGCCGCGGACGATCCACTCGTCCGGCCACGTGGATCCCTCGATCGTGGCGATGACGTCGTGCGCGGGCACGATCTTCCAGTCGAAGGCGACCTTCAGGTGGACCTTCGCCGGGCCGGGGCCGATCCGGTAGGTGATCGGGAGAGCGCCGCGCCAGCTCGCCGGGGCGACCGGGCCCTCCGAGCGCCGCGAGCAGCGGCTGCGCGTCCCCGTGCGAAATCGGGAGGACCGGAATCTTCGTGATCGTCACGGCGTCCTTGACCGTCGAGGCGCTTCGCGTCTTTCGTCGCTCCCACCCCGGGCGTCAGCGGGTCGCCCGAGTGAACGGGCATGTCGGCGACGCTGCCGCGCTGCACGCCCTGTTCCGGCCGGAAGGACCCCTTCGGATAGACCTCGCCCTCGAAGAAGCCGTCCTCCCGCGGATCGGAGTAGATGATGCAGCCGACCGCCCCCTTCTCGGCCGCGACCTTCGGCTTGATGCCCCGCCACCCGCCGCCGTAGCGCGCGATGACGATCTTGCCGCGGCACATCGATACCGAGCTTCTCGAGGCGCTCGTAGTCGTCGGGCACCCCGTAGTTGACGTACACGAGCGGCGCGGTGACGTCGCCGTCGATCGAGTAGGCGTTGTAGCTCGGCAGCTGCAGGGCCGTCTGGCTCGACGTCGGGTCCTCCTTCAGCGGCGTTTCCGCGAGCGACGCGCGGAACTTGACGGGCTCGACGAGCTCGAGGACGCGCTCTTTCGGCGTCGGGAAGAGAACGTCGAAGGTCTCGATCCGCGCGACGAGTCCCCACTCCTGGAAGCGCGCCAGAATCCACTCGGCATTCTTCGCGCCTTCGGCCGAGCCCAGATGGTGAGGCGCCGCGGACAGGCGCCGCATGGATTCCCGGGCGACCGCCGGATCCGGTATCGCGCGGAACTCGCGCTCCACCTTCTGCTGTTCGGGGACGCTCCCGGCGAAGAAGCCGCGGGGAGGAGGGGGTCCCGCCGTCGGCGCGACCGGAGAAACAGTCACGAGCACCAGCGCGGGCACGAGGCGGGCGAGCTTCGTCATGGCGTCCTTTCGAAAAGCGCCGCAAGCATAATTCCGTTGCCCCGTCGGAGAGCGGCGAGTATGATGAAGGCGTTGAAAGGGGGGCCGGGCGCGGCGAATCTCGCGCTTCGCACGGGCATCCCGAACGCTTCGGAGGGCCGATTGGTTTTCGACCTCGCTCCGAACGCAGCCACGCGGTGGCCACCCCGGCCCGCCGCCGTCACCATTCCAGAGCTTCCGTCGTGAGGCTCGTCTGGTCCCAGCCGGCGCGCCGCTCGGACGACCGGGCGCGCAGTCTCCTGCTCGTGTCCGTGCTCTGCATGTTCCTCGGCGGCGTGGTCGTCGGGGCCGGGGGCAGGGACCTCGCTCACGCCCCGCGGCCCGTGCGCGCCGCGTTTGCCAGTCTGCTGACCACCGGCGCCGTTCTGTTCGTGATCTCCCTGGGTCTGCTGGTCTTTCGAAGGACGAGAAAACCGGGGCCGGCGCGGCTGAGCCTCGCCGGTTCTCACGACGAGGCCGCCGTTTCCGACACAGAACGGCATTTCGGACAGGAGGAGCGACGGTGAGATACGACAACGTCCTGCCCTTTGATCCCGTCGGCCGCGGGGGAATGGCCCGCCGCGGCGCTCCCGACAAGAACACGTCGCCTTCGCTCGTTCGGGATCTGCCGCCTGCGCCGGATCCCTCGCTCGCTGCGGCTCCCGCGGCGCGGAGCTCCTCCCCTCTGGGAGACTCCCCGCCCCGCGAGCTGAACGACGATCTGGACAGTCAAGTCTCGTCAGGCTGACACGCCACGTCGCCTTCGCTCGTACGGGATCTGCCGCCTGCGGCGTCACCGGCGCTGCGGCTCGCCTGTGGGCTCGACCGCAGGCCTGATCCCTCCCTCGCTGCGGCTCCCGCGGCGCGGGGCTCCTCCCCTGTGGGAGACTCCCCGCGCCGCGTACACGCCCACCTGTGCCGCTCGCCGACTCTTTCTTAGGCTGCTCCTCGAGAGCGCTGACGCTTTTTGAGGCGCTGTTCGGTTGTACGCGGCGCGCGAAGTCTCCCGACGAAGGAAGGACGCGCGCCGCGGGAGCGAGCGCGTAGCGAAGGATCAGGCCCGCGGTCGAGCCCACAGGCGAGCCGCGGGCCGGTGCGCCCTCAGGGCGCAGATCCGTAGCGAGCGCTCGCTAGGGCGTGTCCGTCGCGCGCAGGTAGGTCCACCGGTGGGGCATGTCGATGAAGACGTGGAATCGCGCGAGGACCGAGTAGCCCAGCCGGCCGTCGTCGCCCCACTCGGGGGAAGAGCCGTCGCCGGCGACGCGGACGCTCAGAGGCGGCAGCGTGACCACGCCCCAGAGCACGCCGGTGGCCTGTGTCACGCCCTCGAGCTGGACGCGGGTGGCGCTCTCGCCGGCGAGGAGGAGATCCGCCCCGCCCGTGTCGCTGCCCTCGGCGAGCCTCAGCGGCTCCCGTCCGTGTCTCAGAATCGCAACCGGGCGGTTGCCGTCGTCGTCGGTCACGGCCCGGAAGAAACCCTCGGGGACGACCCACTTCTCGGGGTCGTGGAGGCCGAGGCGGCCAGTCCGCAGATCGAACTCCACGACCGCCTCCCGGAAGAGGCACCCGCCCGCCACCGCGTCCGCTCCTGCGGGAACCGCTTCCGACGCCTGGAGAAAAAGGGACGGATAGCTCACGGCGCCGACGTCGAGTGTGGCGCCGGCCGCGACCGACCGGCCGAAGACGTCCGGCGCAAAGCGCAAGGGGAGCCTCGACGCGAGGCCCGGGAGACGCGGAGGGGCCCGTCGGCCGAGGCATCCACCGCGAGACGGATCGTCTGTCCCGACATGCGGGCCGGGACGACGACGCCTCCGGAAACGCGTTCGAGGGGGATCGGAACCGCGGGCTCGCCGAACCGGGCCCGCCCGCCGCCGACGGCCGGAACGGGGATGGGGCCGGTCCGCAGGCCGGTCCACGCGATCTCTCCGATGACCGGGTGCGCCGGGTCCGACGCGTCGCGGAATTTCGACGGCGACGTGAAATCGAGTCGAAAGCGCGGCGAACGGACCGACGCGAGAGCCCCGTCGCGCCGCGAAAAAACCAGGACGAGGGGGTTGCCGCCGGGGGGCGTGAGACGCACCGAGACCGTCCGGTCGTCCTCGGGGCCCAGGTAGACCTCGGTCTTTTCGTGGTCCTCGAAGAGCCACGCGCGCCGCCAGAAGTAGGATCGGGTCAGAAGCTCCCGCAGGATGGGCTCCGAAGCGACGCGCGTCACGCCGTCCGCGTCGGTGAAATAGCCCTTGCCCCACTCGATCCCGCGCAGGATCGTGAGCCCGGCGGAGGAGACGCTTTCGCGGTACCGGCCGGGCTCCCAGAGAACCTCGGCGCCGCCCGCAGGCTCGGCTTTCCCGTCGGCGGGTGACAGTCGGATCTGGATCATGCCCGCCGCCGGCAAAGGCTTGGCCCCCGAGGTCTTGCGGTACCGATCCAGGATCTCGCCGGCCGCTCGAGAGGGCCACCGCCCTCCGCAGCCGGCGGCTCCCGCAAGCGCCGCGATGAGAAGGCAGAGCCCGAGCGTGCGAGCCGATCCGGATCGTCCGCGAGGATGAGCGCCCGGGAACCGAGGAGGGAAGGGCTCGATCATCCGCTGCCGGATCTTACCCCGAAGCGTCACACGGCGACGCGAGCGCCGGCCAAGAACAGTACGAATTTTGTTGCGCGCTCGCGCGCTGAGGGGTCTAGAATACGGCCCCAGTTTGATACGCCCCGCAAGGGCGATTCCACACAGAAAAGGGGTAGTGCATATGGCAAAAGACACCAAGGCGCTTTCTAAATCCTCGATCGCTGATCACCTCTCGAAGTCGACCGGCCAGACCAAACGGATCGCGACGCAGTTCCTCGACGACCTGACGGCCCTCGCCTACAAGGAAGCGAAGAACAGCTTCACGATCCCGGGGGTCGGAAAGCTCGTCCTCGTGAATCGGAAGGCGCGCATGGGCCGCAACCCGGCCACGGGCGAAGAGATCAAGATTCCCGCCAAGCGCGTGGTGAAGTTCCGCGTTTCGAAGAAGGCGAAGGACGCCATCCTCGGAGTGAAGAAGTAGCCGTCCTTCCGGCGCGATGAAGAAGCGGTCCCGAAAGGGGCCGCTTTTTTATTTGCTCTCGCTCACGGAGTGCCCTTCGCCTCGAAGATCAGCTTCACCACGTTCTCGTTCTCCCGCGAGGACGTGAGCTCGCCGCCGATCGACGGTTTGACCCACGCCGGGATCGTCGCCGTGATTCCTCCGCCCAGCTTGCGGGAACGCGTGATCCGGGCTGTCAGCTCGACGCCCTTGATCCGCTGGGGCAGGCCCGCGGCGTCGGCCGCACGCGCGAGGTCTCGCGCGGTGTCCATCGCGGCGTCGACGAACTCGCGCACACCGGGCACCAGCGGGCGGGGCGCCGCGCTCCGGCGGCCGCTCTGCGGGATCTCCAGGGTCAGCTCCTGGAGGAAAGCTGTCTCCGTCGTGCGCGAGGCTTCCGCTTCGAGCAACAGGATCTCGATCTTGCCGCCTCCGCTGACCTGGCTGCCGACGACGAGCTTGAACTCGATGCGCTTCAGGACGAGGCCGGCCTCGACCATCGCCGGGTTGCGACCCGCGGCGACGTCGGCGATCGACGCCACGAGATCGGCGGGCGTGATCGGCTCGGGCTCGGGCGTCGGCGCGCCGGGCGAGGAGGCGCAGGCGGCGGCGAGCGCGAGCATCGGCGCGAGGGCCGGGACGAAGATCGAACGGTGTCTCTTCATGTCTCTCCCTTCAGGCGATCCAGACGCGGCGCAGGCGGCGCACGCCGTCCTCCTCGCGCAGAACCGCGTGCGTCTTGCGTTCGGCGGCGAGGACGGGAACCGGCGGCGGCGGGTCGGCGACCTCCGCGATGCGGTTCCGGCGAGCGAGGAATCGCACGAAGGCCCGAGCGTCTTCCGCGTCGGGGTCTCCGGCAGGGTGGACGTGCGAGGCGCGCAGGAACCCGGCCGCGTCGAAATCGAGCGCGAAGGAGTCCGAGATCTCGACGGCCGCGCCGTCCGCGGGCCCGTACTCGGCTCCGTGGAGGACCAGGTCCCGGCGGCGCCGCCCGCGGACCGACCGCGGGGTTCCCGCGGAACCACGCGCGCCGCGCATCAGGATCTCGCCGCGCCCCGGGCCCAGGCGCGCCTCGATCGCCGCCACGAGCCCGGGCAGCGGCGGCTCTCCCTCGGCGGGCGCGGGGACTGACGGGTCCTCGTCGGGAAACACATCCGACGGAACCTCCGGGCTCGCCAGGAGTCGCCGGCGAAACAGCGCCTCCGCCAGAAGCGGCGCCGAGGGATCGCCCGCCGCGCTCGCTTCGCGCACGATGCGCCGCGCGACCCGTCCCAGGAAGTCGGCTCCGGAGGGCGCCGTCTCGGAAGCGGAGACGGCGTACAGCGCGGTCGCGTCGGCGGCGGCGACGAGGGCCGCCGGGCGGTCCTCGCCGGGCTGCGCGCGAAAGAGCGTGACCAGAATGTCCCAGCACGCGCCCGTCATCACGCGGCAGAACGAGTGCGGCTCGGCCGAGAGCGAGTCGGGCGGGCGCGGTGTCGGGCAGGCTCTTCGGGTCGACGTACTCGAAGGAGTTGACGGCGTCGCGCAGGGCCCCGGGCAGCGCGGCGTCGGAGCCGTAGCGGCCGCGCACGGCCGCGCCGAGCTCTTCGGCCAGGCGCGAGACGAGGTTGGAACGGCCGGGGTCGCTCTTCGTCTGCGAGTCCACCGCCGACGCCAGGGCGGGCTCGGCCAGCGCGACGAAGATCGAGGCCAGATCGCCGAAGGCTTCGTGAAACGCCGCCACCTCGAAGTGCGGGGCGTCCCAGAGGTCCGGCCGGATCGCGTCGAGGATCGCGTGCCCCTGCTCGTGAGTCACGACGTCGGCGCTGTCGCCGGAGTGAACGACCGCTCCGCTCTCCTGGTCCACGTCCCGAAAGAAGTGGAGCGCCTGCCGGTCGTAGTAGGCGTTGAGATCGCTTCCCGACTCCGGAATCGCCGGAAGCACGGGGCCGGAGACCCAGCCGTCCGCGAGCGGGAGGTGCCGCGCCCACAGCCGCTTGCCCCGCTCGAGCGCCGAGGAGAGTTGCCAGTGGAGAAACTCGCGCGTGTCCGGCTCGTAGGCGCGGGGCTCCGGCGTCTCGCCCTCCACGCGAAATCCCCAGGGCCCCGTTTCGGTCTCGAGGGGAGGATCGGAGAAAACGAGCCGATCCCCGCGGCCCGCCGGGTCGTTCAGGAAGACACGGATGCGCGCGCGTTCGATCTCGTCCACAGTCGGGGGACACCGCTCGGCGAAGAGTGTAACAACAGTTGCGCTATCCTTTTTGACGATGCGAACGCGGACGGCGGGCCTGCTTCTGCTGCTCCTGGCGCTGCCGGTCTTCGCCCAGGAGAAGAAAACGGCCTGGCCGCTGTCCCTGCGCGACGGCCTGCCGAAAGAGCTGCCGGGTTACGTCGCGGCGCCGACGGACCCCCTTCCCGACACCGACGAGAACGACATGGGCGTCTTCACCGAGGTGTCGCGCTTTTTTCAGCGCATCGAGAGCCCGACGGTCACCCGGCAGTTCCGGCTCGTCGTGCAGGACTACGGCAAGGACAAGGACCTCGAGCCGGAGCTTCGCCAGGCCGTCGCGGAGTCGGCGAAGGTCCCGAGCGTCAAGGCCAGGGAAGTGAAAGTCGCGGGCCACACGGCCTTCGCGGTCACGGACCGGTCCGGACCGAATCCCACGACCCTCGTCACGGTCCTCGTGCTTCCCTCGCGGCTCGTTCTCGCGCAGGGGGCCAACGTGGACCACGACGAGGCCCTGAAACTCCTCTCCCGGGTCGACTTTCCCCGCGTCGCGACGACGAAGTGAGCGGACGCGGCGAGGGCGTCAGGGTCCGCCGCGCGACGCGCGAGGACTGGCCGCGCATGGTCGAGCTCGACCGCGAGCTCGCGCGCTTCGAGAAACTGCCGGAACCGACCGACGCGGAGGCGGCGCGGCTCGGCGGGATGCTCTTCGACGAAGGCCGGATCGAAGCGCTCGTCGCCGAGCTCGACGGGTCGATCCAGGGCATGGCCATCTTCTGGGAGGCTCTGGGCTCCTCCTTTCGCGCCCGGACCTTCCTGTTTCTCGAGGACCTCGTCGTCGCCGGCACGGCGCGCTCGCGCGGCGTCGGGGAAGCGCTGATGGCCGAGCTCGCGCGTGACGGCGTGAGACGCAACGTCGTGCGTATCGAGTGGGCAGTTCTCGACTGGAACGTCGACGCCATCCGGTTCTATCGCCGCATCGGCGGCGGCCTGCAGGAGGATTGGGTGCGTTACTCGCTGTCTCGGGAAGCGATGGAGAAGCTGGCCCGGGAGGGGTCTACCCGTTCGGCACGTCCCACAGATCCTTGACCGCGGGGTGGTCCCAGGGAATCCGCAGCTCGTCGGGGTTCGCCGGATCGAAGGTCTCCGTCACGAGGTACAGGAGCGCGCAGGGATTGGTCAGCGGCCGGTAGCCGTGCGCCACGCCGGCGGGGATGCGGACGAGCAGATCCTGCCCGCCTCCGGCGACCAGGACCTGGGTCGCTCCGAACGTGGGCGAGCTCTTGCGGACGTCGTAGAGCACGAACTTGGCTTTCGACGGCGGCGGCACGAACCAGACGTCGTCCTGCTTCAGGTGGTAGTGCAGGCCCTTGATGTGCCCCTCCGCGTCCACGACGGAGAAGTTGACCTGCGCCACGGGCACGCCCTGGAAGAAGTCGGCGAGCTCCCGGCTTTCCGGGTGGTTGGCTTTCGCGCGGAAGATCTCCAGGAAGAAACCGCGGTCGTCGGTGAACCGCTTGAGGCGAAGGACGCGGACCCCCTCGATCGGGTTCGGCTTCGCGTAGCTCTTGGGCGGCGTCCGGAACTCGGGCGCGATGTCGTCGGGAGTCACGGGCGGATTCTAGTTCAACGAAAAGGGGCGGTTGCCCGCCCCTCCATCCGGAGGCCGGGTGACCTACCTGGCCGCCGTCTTCGGCGTGTCCGGCTTGATGTCGCCCTTGGCGGTCCAGGCGATGTTGAACCCGTTCTTCTTTTCGTGCGAGAACTTGTGTTTCCCGTTGAAGCTGTGCGTCGAGTAGGCGAGCACGAAGCCGTCGTTCGAGGCGGACCACCAGTACTGGAGGTTTTCCACGACCGTCGGGGTCTTCTTGTCCGGGCCGGCAGTCTTGTCGAGCTTGATCTCGGCCATTCCGCTCGCCAGCTTGGCGTGGGACGTCTTCGCGTCGTCGTGCCACGAGATCGAGTCCTGGCGGGTTTCGTACTCCTTCCAGGTGATGGGGAAGACCGCCCTGGCCACCTGTTCGAGAGCTTTCTGCTGCTGGGGAGTCGAGCCCTTGTCGAAGGTGACGACCGCCCAACCGCCGGGCATGCCGGGGCCCGGCTTCTCGTGCCACTCGCCTCCCAGGTCCATCGTCACCCAGAGCAACTGGTTGGAGAGGTCCACGTCGCCGTAGTGGCTGCCTTTCCGGAACTTGTACACGTTGTTGGCCTCGCACATGTGGGCCGGGCTGGAGCGACCGAAATAGCAGGGGCAGAACAGGGGGCACGAGCAGCCCTCGATCGTGTCCACGGAGACGTCGTAGGTGCCCGAGCCGGCGCCCCGCGTGACGCCGGCGCCGAGGATCGCGATGCCGGCCACGAGAACCGAGACGATGGCGACCTTGGTCCTGAGACTCATACATCCTCCTTCTGAATCGGAGCCGCCGACCGGGGAGGTCCGGGACCGCCATCACCCGTCGGAGGAACTCCTGAGTATCCCTTCTTACGTCTGTCGGCCCGGAATTTCAAGAGGTCGAGGCCCGGTTCGGCCGTCTTGGGCCGAAGGCGGGGAAGTGCTAGGCTCTCGGACCGTACAAAGGGGAGGCAAGAATGGTGCGTTTGCGCTCGATGATCGTCCTGATGGCCCTCGTTTCCGCGTCGATCGCGTCCGCCCAGACGGGCCCGGACCCCCGCGAGCGCAGCTTCCAGCTCTTCGTCGACGGCGTTCAGATCGTCGGCGTCGTCGGCTACCGGATCGAGTTCAACCACGACCCTGTCACGCGGACCGACTCCCGCCGCCTCGACACGGCCTATTCCCCGGACCAGCGCCGGCTCGTCGTCACGGTGACCCAGAAGGGCCTGAACCGTCTTCAGGACTGGTTGAACAGCGCGACCGACGCGGGAACGCCCATCTCCAAGAGCGTCGCCCTCGTCGCCCGCGACGCTCAGGACAACGTCCTTGCCCGCTGGGAGCTGACCAACGTCCAACCGGCGACTTTCTCCTCCGCCGGGGCCGGCGTCCTCAATGAAGTCGACGCGACTGTGGAATTCACCTACAGCACGCTGAGGCTGGTTCAGGCCGACCCGAACTGACCGTCGCGAGCGCTGCGCTACGGATCTGCCGCCCTTCGGGCGCACCGGCCCGCGGCTCGCCTGTGGGCTCGACCGCGGGCCTGATCCTTCGCTACGCGCTCGCTCCCGCGGCGCGAGGCGTCCTCCGCTGCGCTCGCGGAGATTCCTCGCGCCGCGTACACACCGACCAGCGCCTCTAAAAAGCGTCGGGCTCTCGATAACCGCCTGAGAGAAGAGTCGGCGAGCGGCACAGGTGGGCGTGTACGCGGCGCGGGGAGTCTCCCAGAGGGGAGGAGCCCCGCGCCGCGGGAGCCGCAGCGAGGGAGGGATCAGGCCTGCGGTCGAGCCCACAGGCGAGCCGCAGGCCGGTGCGGCCGCAGGCCGCAGATCCCGTACGAGCGGAGGCGACGGTTAGTGTCCGCGGTTCAGGTTGCGGATCGCGTCGAGCAGGGTTACCGGCGGGCGCTCGAAGCGGGCGCCGAAGCCAGGGCGTTTTGCCCCCGGTCCCGCTGCCTGGTCGAGAAAGACGACGTTGCCGCGGACCCGGAAGCTGCGCCGGTCGCCCGGCAGCGAAAAGACGAGCTCGACGTAATCGCCGATGCGGGGGGCCCGTGTGGTGGCCACGAACATGCCCGCCACGTTGACGAGTTCGACGTAGCCGGTGAGCTCCTGCTCGCCCCACTTGAGAGTCGCCGGAGCGCCGATGCGCACGCGCTCCGAAGCTCTTTCGTTGGCCGGGTTACGGGCCATGGCGCGTTCCCTCGGGAACTCGGAATCCATCTTTTCAGGTTTGCGCGTCATCGTAGCACAGGCTTGTGCTCCCACATTTTTAGCGGGTTTCGAGGGCCGGGAGCAAGGTTTTTTCCAGCTTCTGGAACAAACTCGCGGTGGCCTCGACGTCCCGCCGGCAATACAGCGCGATCTCTCGCAGCCTCCCCGCCCGGTAGAAATGCCCGACGGAAAATCCGTCCAGGCCCTGCTCCTTCGGGCTCGCCACCCCGAAGCTCTTGCAGGCGAAGTCCAGGTTCCACTTGCGGGAGGCGCCGAAAAACGAGACGACCTCGAGCAGGTCCGTGTGCGGCCGGATGGAGTAGCGGTAGCCGACCAGGTTGCGCGTGGCCGGCGATTCCGAGCGCGGCGCTCCGGAGCATGAGGAACGGGCCGTCGAAGCAGCGGCCGTTGAAGGTCACGAAGCGTTGAAAGCGCCGCATGGCCTTCCAGAACTCCGTCAGGCAGACGGCTTCGGTGTCGCCGATGAAAGTGAAGAGGCCGTCGGCGGACTTCTCCTCGGCGCGGCCGTCGGCCTTCTCGTACCAGATGCGTCCGCGGCCCGTGTCGGGATTGAGCATCGCGATGACGATGATCCGGCCCGTGAATGGCCAGAGAGAGAGCATCTCGGGAAGCCGGGAGCGCTCGTCCTCGGTCTTCGCGTTCTTCAGAAGGTAGGTCTGCTGAGCGTCGTCGAGCGCGTCCCACGGGAGGCCGGCGGTCTCGATGTCGATCACCACGGTCGCCACGCGGGGGATGCTATTCTGTCCGGAGCCGCCGATGAAGCGCCTTTCGTGGAGCCTTCTGGTCGTGGTGGCGCTGGCGCTCTCCGCCGTGCCAGCGCCGGGAAGCTCCGTCTCCCGCCGCCGCGACGCTCTATCGGCACCTCGTCGGCGATCCCGCCACACTCGACCCGACGACCAGCAACGAGGAGGAGGGGCTCCGGGTGACGCGACCTGCTCTTCCGGCCGCTCGTCGGCATCGACGCGTCGCTCGCTCCCGTGCCGGCGCTCGCGCTGTCGTGGAGCGTGTCTCCCGACGGACTCGTCTACGAGTTCCACCTCGACCCGAACGCGACCTGGGAGAGCGGCGTCTCCGGTGACCTCCGACGACGTCCGCTTCACGATCGAGCGCATCCGCGATCCTAAGGTCAACGCGGTCGGCTGGAGCTCGGGCTTCGACGACCTCGCGTCGGTCGAGACCCCGGATCCCCGGACGGTGCGCGTCCGGTTCCAGAAACCGTACGCCGAGCGGCTTCTCGCCTTCGGCCTGCCGATCGTCTCGGCGGCGGCCTACGGACAAAGCGAAGGCGCCCGCCGAGACGTGACCGCCATCCGGTCGGCAGCGGTCCCTACCGCCTCGAATCCTGGGAACCGAACCGGACGATCCGGCTGGTTCGACGTCCCGAGGCTCCGCCGGAGCAGGCCGAGTTCCCCGAGGTCGTCTTCCGCGTTCTGCCGAACGACAACACCCGGCACCAGGCCGGAGCGCGCGGCGACCTCGACGAGTTCCGGATCGACCGCGACCAGAAGAAAACGGCCGAGGCGTCGCCCGACTTTCTTGCGCGCTTCCGACTTCTCCAGGTGCCCCAGCCCGTCGAGGTGCTGCATCCTCTGGAACTGCCGCGAACCCTTTCTTGCCGACGCGCGGGTGCGGCGGGCTCTGGCCCAGTCCTGGCCGCGCCAGGAGCGGCGCTACGCCTCTACCCGCCCGAGGGCGCCATCCTCGCCTCGGGCCCGTATCCCCCGCGCGTGCCGCCGAACAATCCGGCCGTGTCCGCCGCCGCCTTACGACCCGGCGCAGAGCGCGCGGCTGCTCGACGAGGCGGGCTGGAAAAAGGGCCGGACGGGATCCGGCGCAAAGGCGGCAAAGAAAGCGTCGGTCGATCTCCTCTGTCCGGGCCCAGGCCCGGATCGACACGACCCTCGTCCGAGATTCTCCGAAACGCCTACGAGAAGATCGGCGTTCAGTTCGTGGGGCAGTCCCGCTCGACTCGGCCGTGTACGCGCAGCGCGGGCAGGACGGGCGAGTTCGACGGCTATCTGACGGGCCAGTACTTTCTGCCGCCCAACTTCGATCCGTATCCCGTACTATCACTCGAGCCAGTTCGCCGCCGAAGGACAGAACATCGGCTTCTACCAGCAACCCGGAGGCCGACCGGGTGATGGAAGCGGCGCGGCGCGAGCTCGACCCGGCCAAGCGGCTCGAGCTCTACCGCGGAGATCCACGCGCTGCTGGCCGCGGACCCGCCGGCCGATTTTCTGTGGGGCGCCGACCAGTACTGGGCGATCGCCAAGCGGGTCGACGGCGTCGAGCTCTCGCCCATCGGCCTCTTCCACTTTCTGCCCGGGCCGCTCGGCTGGCGCCCGCCGCCGCCCCGGCGCGCTGAGCTGCGGGAGTTGCCGTTGGGCTCGCCGCTCGCGGGGATCCTGGTCCTCGACCTCTCGCGCGTCCTGGCCGGGCCCTTCTGCACGATGATGCTCGCGGACCTCGGCGCCCGCGTCCTCAAGGTCGAGCACCCGGAGGACGGCGACGTGACCCGCGGCTGGGGTCCGCCGCACGATCGCGGCCACGGGACTGTCCGCCTACTACCTCGTCGGTCAACCGCAACAAGGAGTCGATCGCTCTCGATCTCGCGACGCCGGCCGGCGCCGAGTCCGTCCGGATCGCTCGCGCGTCGCGCCGACGTCGCTGGTCGAGAACTTCCCTCCGGGCGGCCTCGAGAAGTTCGGCCTCTCGCTCGAGCGATGCGCCGCGAGAACCCGCGGCTCGTGACGGCGTCGATCACCGGGTTCGGGCGCGCGGGCCGACGACGCTCCGGCGCCGGGGTTCGACCTGCTCGCGCAGGCCGGCGCGGGGCTCATGGCCATCACCGGAGGCCGCCGAAGGCGGGCCCACGAAGGTCGGCGTCGCCGTCTCGGACCTCCTCGCCGGCTGTTATGCGGCGATCGGCATCCTCGCGGCGCTGACCGCGCGCGAACGCACCGGTCGCGGCGGCCACGTCGAGACGGACCTCTTCTCGGCCACGCTCGCGTCGCTGATCAACGTCGCCCAGTCGGCCCTCCTGACCGGGGAGGAGTCGAGCCGCCACGGCAACGCGCATCCCCAGATCGTGCCGTACCGGGCCTTCGAAGCGTCCGACGGCGATTTCGTCCTCGGGGTGGGCACGGACCGGCAGTTCGAGCGGCTGGCGGCCCTGGTCGGCCGGCCGGAGTGGTCGGCGAGCGGGCGGTGGGGTTCCAACGCCGCGCGCGTCCGCGACCGCGACCGGCTGGAGGCGGAGCTGTCCGCGATCTTCCGAGGCGAGACGCGCGAGACGTGGGTCGCCCGCTGCCGCGCCGCGGGCATCCCGGCGGGCCCGTGCGCGGTCCGCTCGAGGCGCTCCTCTCCGAGACGGCCCGCTCGCTCGGCAGCGTCGTCGAATCGGGCGGCGTGCGGTTCGTGGCTTCGCCGATCCGCGTCGAAGGACAGGAGCGGCGGCTCGAGTTCCCGCCGGCGCTCGACGCCGACGGGGAGAAGATCCGGAGAGAGTTTCGATTTGCCCGGCGGACCGGTAGACGCCCAGCGGTTACCGAGATCAGTCCGGCGGGGCCGCCTCGGCGGCGGGAGGCCCCGCCGTCAGCGTGCGCCAGGCGATCGCGCGAGAGCACGATGGCGCCGCCGAGAATCGAATACACGCCCGGCCGCTCGCCGAGAGCCAGAAACACCCAGATCGGGTTGGAGATCGGCTCGAGCATTCCGACGAGCGAGGCCTGCGTCGCCGTGACGTACTTGAGGCCCTGGACGAAGAGCGCGTAGGCGCCGGCGATCTGGACCACGCCGAGAAAGCTCAGCACGACCGCGGACTGCGTCGAAAGGGCGAGATCGCCGTGAACGAACGGCAGCAGCACCACGGCCGCGAGCACGTTGCCCCAGGTGATGACGGCTTCGGCGGCCTGGCCCCGCTGGCGCCGCAGCGCGATGACGAGCGTGGCGAAGAAGACGCTGGACGCCAGCGCCGCGATCTCGCCGGCGTACCCGCGCGACGCGAACCTGCCGGCGAAGAAAAGCAGCATCCCGCCGAACGCGATCGTCACCGCGACGGCGTCGCGGCGGTGGAACGGCTCCTTCAGGACGAGGGGCGAGAAGAGGAGCACCCAGACGACCCCGCAATACTGGATGAAGATCGCGTTGGCCGCCGAGGTCCACTTGGTCGCGAGCACGAACGTCGTCAGGCACGCGGCATAGCTGACGATCCCGACGAGAAAGGCGGGCCGACCACCTCCAGATGCGCGGACGGAAGGAGGATCGCCAGCGCGACGGCGGCCGTGGCCGACCGATAGAAGGCGATCTTCAGCGGCGGCTCGTCGAGCCACTTGATCCCGATGCCCCCCGTCGACCAGAGGAGCGCCGCCGCGGCGACGAGGAGGATGCCGCGCGCGCTCGGACGTCATCGGACCGCGTAGCCGCGATCGCCTGCGGCCGCGCAGTGGGCCGCGGCGGCGCCGACGCGGAGGCGGGGAAGGACCGCGGGCGTCGATCCGGCCGGCGCCAGCGCGAAGACGACGTCGCCGTCGACGATCGTGTGCGCGGGCCGCACCGCCCGGGCCAGGCCGTCGTGGGCCTCCATGGCCACCCGCTTGAGCGCCCCGCTGTCGAAAGGCAGTGTCGTCGCCACGCAGACGAGCGTGGTCTGGCCGGCGGCCAGCGGGCTTTCGCGGAGGTCGTCTTCGCGCAGGGCGCGCTCGGTGCGGAATCGGCCGTCCGGCGCTCCGGGTCCGGCGAGAAGCCGCCCGGTCTCGGGGTCCACGACGTCGCCGAAGGCGTTGACGGCCGCGAGTGCCGCGACGGTCTCGCCGCCGGGAAGCGTGGCGGCCGCGACGCCGATGCCGCCCCGCGAGCGCCCTGGCGACGCCGAGGAGCTTGCCGACCGTCGCCCCCGCTCCGGCGCCGACGCCGCCGGTCGCGACTCGCGCCCTCGGCCGCCGCGTCGCACGCCGCCCGGCCCATGGCCTCGTCGGGGAACGCCTCGGGATCTCCCACGGCCAGGTCGAAGAGGACGGCGCCGGCCACGATCGGCACCCGCGCCGGTCCGATCGCGAAGCCCACGCCTCTCTCGCGAAGCCACGCCGACACGCCGGTCGAGGCCGCGAGGCCATAGGCGCTACCGCCCGAGAAGACGACCGCGTGGATCTCGGAGATCAGGTTGCCGGGGGTGAAGACCCCGGTCTCGCGCGTTCCCGGCGCGCCGCCGCGCACGTCCACCGCGGCGATCGTCCCCGGCGGGGGCAGGATGACCGTGCAGCCGGTACGGCGCCGCGAATCGGTCGCGTGCCCGATCCGGTATCCCGCCGGGAATCCGGCGGCGCTCACGTGCGTCTCAGCCGCGCCGGCCGTCCCGCGCGGTGGCAGGACGAGGCATTCCCGCGCGCCGCGGAAGGCCCGGAAGCGGCGGAAAAGCGCGCCCGCATCCCTCGCAGCGATACGTCACGCGAGCGCCCTTCTCCCGGAACTCGCGCAGGGCCGGCGTCTCGGGCGCGCCGCCGTCGCGCGCGCCGAGCATGCGCGCCAGGCGGCGGAAGAGGACGCCGTGGGCTGCCCGCGGGCCCTCGTCGCGCCACGCCCAGGCATGGGCGGCCTCGTGGCGGAGCGTGTCCTCCTGTTCCCCGGGGGAGAGGTGCGCGGAGATCGTGATGCGGTGAGGAGGCCCGTACACGATCTCTCCGCCCGTCAGCTTGCGCCGCGAGAGCTTCACGCGCGCGGCGTCGAACCCGAAGCGCGCCGCAAGGCGGTCGTAGAGAAGCTGAAGCCGGGCCTCGGGATCGGGGTCCGGCGAGCGGGAAGAGAAACTGCAAGCCGCAATAAGATTAGCGCAGGGGAGGAACTGCATGCTCAAGAGAACATCCTGTCTGATCGTCGCCGGGCTGGCGTCTGGCGTCGTTCGCGGCCGCGGGGACGATGGTCTCGTATCCGAGCGGCCCGGAGACCGCCTCGGGCTACCTCGCGGTCCCCGACGGCGCGGGGAAGAAGCCCGGGATCATCGTCATCCAGGAGTGGTGGGGTCTGAGCGCATTCGAGAAGGGCAAGGCGGACCATTTCGCGAAACAGGGTTACGTCGCTCTCGCCGTCGACCTCTACCGCGGCAAGGTCACCGACGACCCGGACGTCGCGCACCAGCTCATGCGCGGCCTTCCGGAAGATCGCGCGATGCGGGACCTCAAGGCGGCGGTCGCCTACCTGCGCTCGCGTCCCGACGTCGACGGCTCGCGCATCGGCTCGGTCGGCTGGTGCATGGGCGGCGGGTACTCCCTCGCGCTGGCGCTGGCCGAGCCGTCGCTGTCGGGGGCGGTCATCTACTACGGCCGGCTCGTCACCGACCCGGCGGCGATCCAGAACCTGAAAGTGCCGCTGCTCGGCAACTTCGGCGGGAAGGACGAGGGCATCCCGCCGGCGAGCGTCCGGGAGTTCGAGGCGACGGCGAAGAAGCTCGGGAAATCGGTGGACTTCAAGATCTACCCCGACGCCGGGCACGGCTTCGCGTCGTCGAAGGATCCCGGAGTCTACCGGCCCGACGACGCGAAAGACGCGGACGCGCAGGACCGAGGCGTTCTTCGCGAGATGGTCGCTTGAAAGGGAAGTAGCCGGCTTCAGGCCTGGCGGTTCTTGTACCAGTCGGCGTTGATCTGCAGGTAGTGCTTCCACTTGTCGGGGATCGTCTCTTCCGTGAAGATGGCGGTGACCGGGCAGGCGGGCTCGCAGTTGCCGCACTGGATGCAGACGTCCGGATCGATGTAGAGCATCTCGGCCGTCTCGAAATCCTTCTCGTCCTTTCGCGGATGGATGCAATCGACCGGACACACGTCCACGCACGCGGTGTCCTTGGTGCCGATGCACGGTTCCGCGATGATGTACATCCCCATCGGTTTCCTCCTCGCCGCGACTCCGCGCGGCGCGCGGGGATTCTAGCCCAGCGGCCGGAGAAAGCGGGCGTTTTACCCTCGCGAGACGGTGATCTGCTGCGCCAGGTTCGTCGAACCCGTCCCCGGAGTGTAGCGAACGGTGACCCGGGCGCCCGGCGCCAGGGTGCCGCTGATCTTGGTTTCGTCGTTCCAGACGAAGACGGCCTCCGCGCCGTCGGTCAGGGTGACGGCGACCGTGCGGGCCGACGCCTGGACGCGGGCCACCGTGCCCGTGACGGTCCGTGCCGGCTCGGCGGGCGCGGCGAACGCCGTCGCGAGGCTCGTGGCCAGGAGCAGGGAAAGGGCGAGTGTTTTTCGCATAAACCTCGTTGGAACTCCACCGGAAGCAACCCGCGGAGCGCCTCCCGGTATTCCGCGGATTTGACAGAGGGCGAGCGCCTCCCTAAAATACGCCGTTTTTCGCAAATCGACCGGGAGGTGCGAGCGGATGACAAAGCGCTGGGCGGAAGCGGAACTTCGGTTCCTGAAGGACAACTCGGAAAAGATGAGCGTCCAGGCGCTCGCCGACGCCCTGTCGGTCCGCATCGACGACCTCGAAAAGAAGATGAAGGCGCTCGCCACGGTCGGCGGCACCGCCGACGCGCCCGCCCCGAAGAAGGCCCAGACCTTCAAGGAGCTCTCCAAGCACACGGAGAACGCCCGCAAGGACTACGACCGGGGCGTCTCGGCTCTCCAGAAGAAGAAGATCGACGAGGCCGAGCGGCACTTCCTGGATCTCATCCAGAAGTACCCCGACGAGAAAGAGCTCGTCGATCGCGCCCGCGTCTACCTGACGGTCTGCGAACGGCAGCGCCGCGGACCCGCGGCCCGCCCTGACGGAGCCCGAGGATTTCTACTACGCCGCCGTGCTGGAGAAGAACCGGGGCAACGTGACCTCGGCGATCGAGCACCTGCAGAGCGCGGCAAGGAAGAACGGCGGCGGCAAAGTGGATTTCCTGCTCGCGTGCTGCTACGCCCAGCAGGGCGATCTCGAGACGGCGCTCGTCCATCTCCAGAAGGCCATCGAAGAGGACCAGCGCCATCGGATCCTCGCGCGGCACGACCGGGATTTCGATCCGGTGCGCGAGATGCCGGAATTCCAGAAGCTGCTGGCGTCGTGATCGCGTGGGCCCGGCAGCGCCGGGCCTCTATACTGCGACGATGGGCAAGCCGGTAAAGCGAGCCCGGAAGCCGAGCCCGGCGGCGGGCGAGGCGCAGCCGACCGCGGTGATTCTGGCTGCCGGCATCGGCTCCCGCATGCGATCGTCGGTCCCGAAGGTCCTCCACCGGGTCGCAGGCCGGACGCTTCTCGAGGCCGTCATCGACGCGGCCGAAGGAGTCGGCCCGTCCCGGATTCTCGTCGTCGTGGGCCCCGGCCGCGAGCGCCTGGAGTCCGCGCTCGACGGCCGCGCGGGTCTGACCTTCGTCCTGCAGGATCCGCCTCTCGGGACCGGAGACGCCTCGCGCCGCGCCGCCGAGGCTCTGGGCAGGCCCGAGGGCCCGGTGCTCGTGCTGGCCGGAGACACGCCGCTGCTCCGCGCCGAGACGCTCGGCCGGCTCGTCGCCTGGCGGCGTGACCGGGGCCTCGACCTGACGTTTCTGTCCTTCCGGCCTCCCGACCCCGGGGCCTTCGGCCGGGTCGTGCGGGACGCCCGCGGGCGCGTGCGCCGGATCGTCGAAGCGAAGAACGCGTCGGCCCGCGAGAAGAAGATCTCCGAGGTCAACGCCGGGGTCTACTGCTTCGCGCCGCAAGCCTTCGACCGGGCCCTCAAGGGCATCGCGCGGGACGCGGTCTCGAAGGAGTACTACCTGACCGACGCCATCGGGATCCTGGCGGAGGACGGGGGAAAGGTCGAAGCGATCGAGGCGGAGGACTGGCGCGAGGCGTGGGGCGTCAACACCCGCCGGGACCTGGCGGCCGCGGAGGAGATCGAACACCGCCGCGGCATCGAGCGGGCGCTCGACGCGGGCGTGACGGTGCTCGATCCCGCCACCGTGCGCATCGGCCCCCGCGTCTCCCTGTCGCCCGACGTGATCCTGCATCCCTTCCTTTCGCTCGAGGGAAAGACGACGCTGGCCGAGGGTTGCGAGGTGCTGCTCGTTCACGCGGCTCGTCGACACCACTGTCGGCCCCGGCGCGGCGGTCGGGCCGCATTGCGACGCGGAAGGGGCGCAGATCGGCGGGCGGGCGCGCGTCGGACCGTACTCCCGCCTGCGGCCCGGATCGGTCATCGGCGAGGATGCGCGGATCGGCAACTTCGTCGAGACCAAGAACACGACCGTGGGCAGGGGCGCGAAGGCCCTGCACCTTTCGTACCTCGGCGACGCGGACGTGGGCGCCGGCGCCAACGTCGGGGCGGGGGTCATCACCTGCAACTACGACGGGGAGCACAAGCACCGGACGACGATCGGGGAGAAGGCCTTCATCGGGAGCGACACCCAGCTCGTGGCCCCCGTCAAGATCGGAAAAGAGGCGTACGTGGGCGCGGGCACCACGGTGACCGAGGACGTGCCGGACGGGGCCCTCGCCTTGAGCCGCGTGACCCAGGTGAACAAGGAAGGTTGGCTGGAACGCCGCAAAACCCGAAAAACGGAGTAAAATCCCAAGTTCAATCGGACACGGGACAAAAAGACGACTGACGGCAGAACCGCCGTCGGGCTGAGGTTTCTTATGTGCGGCATCGTCGGATACGTGGGGCCCCGCCAGGCCGGGCCCCTCCTGCTCGAAGGGCTCAAGCGGCTCGAATACCGCGGCTACGACTCGGCGGGCATCGCGACGCTCTCCAACGGGGACTTCACGATCCACCGGTCGCCCGGGAAGCTCGGCAGGCTCGTCGAGAAGCTGGAGGGCGCCCCGGCGATCGGCGTCACCGGCATCGGCCACACGCGCTGGGCCACGCACGGCCGCCCCACCGAGACCAACGCCCACCCGCAGACCGACTGCAGCGGCAAGATCGTGGTCGTGCACAACGGAATCTTCGAGAACTTCGCCCAGCGCAAGGCCGCCCTGGCGAAAGCCGGACACCGTTTCACCAGCGAGACCGACACGGAGGTCTTCGCCCACGAGGTCGAAGACGCCTTCACGGGAGACCTCCTCGCGGCCGTGCGTGCGGCGACCGGAAAGCTGACGGGCGCCTATGCCGTGCTCGTGTCTTCCAGCCGCGAGCCGGGCGTCCTCGTGACCGCGCGCTCGGGTCCTCCCATCGTGCTCGGGCTCGGCCAGGGGGAGAACTACGTGGCGTCGGATCCGGTGGCCCTCGTGCCCTGGACGCGCGACGTGATTTTTCTGGAGGACGGCGACGTCGCCCGCGTGGATGCCGGCGAGGTCCGCGTCGTCAATGCGGAAGGCGACCGGCTCGAACGGCCGATCCACCGGATCCTCTGGGACGCCGTCGCCGCCGAGAAGGGCGGCTACCGCCACTTCATGGCCAAGGAGATCCACGAGCAACCGACCGCGATCGCCGAGACTCTCGGCGGCAAGGTGTCGCTCGAGACCGGAGAGCTCTACCTGGACTCGCCGCTCTTCGCGGCGGAGAGGGTGGCCGGCTTCGACCGGGTGCTGCTGCTCGCCTGCGGGACCTCGTGGCACTCGGCCCAGGTCGGCAAGTTCCTGATCGAAGGCATGGCGCGGATCCCGGTGGAAGTCGACTACGGCAGCGAGTTCCGGTACCGGCGCCCGGTCCTGAGCGAGCGCACGCTGACCGTGGGCATCTCGCAATCCGGCGAAACCGCCGATACGGTGGCCGCGCTGTCCGAGGCCCGCCGGTCGGGCTCTCCGATCGCCGCGATCGTCAACGTGCCCGGCAGCCAGATCGCCCGCATGGCCGAAGCGGTGCTGCCCACTCACGCCGGCCCCGAGATCGGCGTGGCGTCGACCAAGGCATTCACCACGCAGCTGGCCGTCCTGTACCTTCTGGCGGCGAAGCTGCGCGCCTCCCGCGGTCTCGCGCAGGTGCTTTCGCCCGAGGAACGGCTGGCCCTCGCGCACCTTCCGAAGGCAATCACCGACGCGCTGGCCATCGAGCCGCAGATCGAGGAGCTCGCGCGCCGCTACCAGCACGCGAAAGACTTCCTGTTCCTCGGCCGCGGCCTGCACTATCCGGTGGCGCTCGAAGGGGCCCTGAAACTCAAGGAGATCTCCTACATCCACGCCGAAGGCTATCCGGCCGGCGAGATGAAGCACGGACCCATCGCCCTCGTCGACGAGAATCTGCCGGTCGTCGTGCTCGCGCCCCACGACGCGTGGCGCGAGAAGACGCTGTCGAACCTGCGCGAGGTCAAGTCCCGCGACGGCATCGCCATCGTGCTCGGGACCCGTCCGGACGAAGAGGTCGTCACGATCGCGGACCACGTGATCCTGGTTCCGGAGACGATCCCGGAGCTCCAGCCGATCATCTCCGTCATCCCGCTCCAGCTCTTCGCGTATCACGTCGCGGTGCGCCGGGGATGCGACGTGGACCAGCCGAGGAACCTGGCGAAGTCGGTGACGGTGGAATGAGTCTATGATCCGTCGGTGTCCGACTCTCCCTTACTGACCGGGCTCAATCCCGAGCAACGCGAGGCCGTCCTCCACGACAAGGGTCCTCTTCTCGTCCTCGCCGGCGCCGGCTCCGGGAAGACGCGCGTCATCACGCACCGTCTGGCGCACCTGGTCTCGCGCGGAGTCGATCCGCGCGCGATCGCCGCGGTGACGTTCACCAACAAAGCCGCCGGCGAGATGCGGGAGCGCGCGCAGAAGCTTCTGGGCGGGCGGCCCCTCGTCTCCTTCGTCGGGACGTTCCACTCGTGGTCCCTTCGGTTCCTCCGCCGGCGCGCCCGCGAGGCCAACCTGCCGCCGCGGTTCTCGATCGCCGACACCTCCGACCAGCTCGTCCTCGTCAAGGAAGCGATGGCCGAGCTCTCGATCTCGGAGCAGATGCTGCCGCCCAACTCCGTCCGGGGCCGGATCTCGCACGCCAAGAACGCCCTGATCACCGCCGAGCGCTTCGCGGCCACCCAGACGGACTTCGCCGGCGAGCGGATCGGGCTGGTGTACTCCCTGTACGAGAAGAAACTGGCCGCCGCCGGGGCCCTCGACTTCGACGACCTCATCGCGAAGTCCGTGCGGCTCCTCTCGGGACAGCCCGCCGTGCTCGCCGAGGAGCGCCGGCGGATCCGGCACCTGCTGATCGACGAGTACCAGGACACGAATACCTCTCAGGACGCTCTCGTCAAGCTCCTCGGGGAAGGCGCCGATTCGCTCTGCGCGGTCGGCGACGAGGACCAGGCGATCTACCGGTGGCGGGGCGCCGAGGTGGAGCACATCCTGCGCTTCGACACGGACTTTCCGGGCGCCCGGATCGTCCCGCTCGAGCGCAACTACCGCTCGACGGCGAAGATCCTGGCGGCCGCGTCGGGCCTCGTGGCCCACAACCGCCGCCGCCGGGAGAAACGGCTGAAGGCCGATCGCGGCGAGGGCCTGTCGGTGCGGCTCTGGCGTTTCGACGAAGACCGCGCCGAGATCGAAGCCGTGGCTCGCGAGATCGTCTCGTCGGGCCGGACGCCCGGCGAGACCGCGATCCTGTACCGGACCAACGCGCAGTCCCGGCCGTTCGAGGAAGAGCTGGTGCGGAGGAAGATCCCCTACGTCGTGGTCGGCGGCATGAAGTTCTACGAGCGGGCCGAGGTCAAGGACGTGCTCGCGTACCTGCGCCTGGCGGCGCGCCCCGAGGACGACCTGGCGTTCCGGCGGGTCGTCAACGTGCCGGCACGAGGCATCGGGGCGGCGACTCTCGACCGTCTTGCCGAGGCGGCGCGCGAGACCGGCCGGTCCTGGTGGGAGGTCTCGGCGGACCCGCCGGGGCTGACCGAGCGCGCGCGCACGTCGCTGGCGCGCTTCCGGGCGGTCGTCCAGGAGCTGCACGAGAAGGCGCAGACCTGGACGCCCTCGGCCATGCTCGAGCACCTCCTGGCCGTCACCGGTTACGGCGCGCTCTACGAGAATTCGGACGACCGCGAGGACGTCGGGCGCCGCGAGAACATCCAGGAGCTCCTGTCCTCGGCCCGCGAGTTCGAGCGCCGCAACGCCGAGGGCGCCACCGTCGCCGAGTACCTGGACGCCGTCGCGCTGGCGACCGACGCGGACGCCGCGGAGACGGGAGGCGCCGTCACGCTCTCGACCCTCCACGCGGCCAAGGGTCTGGAATTCGCCCAGGTGTTCCTGGCCGGCCTGGAGGAGGGGTTCCTGCCGCACGGCCAGTCCGCGGAGGACGACGAGGAACTCGAGGAGGAGCGGCGCCTGCTGTACGTCGGGATGACCCGCGCGAAGGACTCCCTGACGATCACGCTCGCCGACCGGCGCCTGGTCTACGGCCGGATCGAGAGCCGGAGGCCGTCGCGCTTTCTCGACGAGATTCCGAAGGCGGCCCTCGAGGAGCAGGTCTTCGGCCGGCCGGCGCCGACCATCTTCGCGTCCCGGCGCCTACGAGGACGAGTCGCAGGAGGAGCGCCCGCTCCGGCGCGGCAAGCGCGTGCGCCACCCGCGATACGGCTACGGCGTCATCCTGACCGAGGAGGGCTCGGGCGAGGAGACGCGCCTGACGGTCTACTTCGACCGCGCCGGCAAGAAGAAGTTCGTGGCGCGCTACGCGGACCTGACGCCGGCGTGAAGCCGGGTCACGAGCCCGATCATCCGCCCGGCCTTTTCTCCGTCCCTCCGGTAGCTGGCGAAGCCTTCGCCTCCGCACTTCGTGCAGGCGGGGTGGACGGCGATCGCCTCGCGCGGGACGCCGGCCGCCTCGAGCTGCGCGACGTTGACTCCGCGCAGGTCCAGCCGGAAGCCGCCTCCGCAGCCCGCGCGCACGAAGTCGCCGGCGAACTGCGCGGCGACGTCGCCCCCGACCTCGTAACAGCACGGGCCGATCGAGGGACCGAGCCACGCCCGGAAAGTCGCGGGGGCCGCGCCGAGCGCCCGCACGGCGGCGACCGCCGCGCCCGCCACGTTCGCGGCCGAGCCGCGCCAGCCCGCGTGGGCCGCGCCGACCGCGCCGGGAGCGGACGAGGAGGATCGGCACGCAGTCGGCGGTCTGGACCACGAGGGCGATGCCGGCCTGGTCCGTGGCCAGAACGTCGCACTCGCCGGCGCTGCGGGACTCGCCCGGGAGCGCGGGCTCGCGCACGGTCGCCGCGGACGTTCCGTGGACCTGCCGGGCCCAGTGGATCGGGATCGCGGAGAGGTCGAGGGCGCGCGAGAAGCGGCGCGCGAGAAATGCCGTCGGGGTGGCGTCGCCGTCGGGCGCGTGCCCGCGCCCGGAGAACGCGATCGTCACGCCGCTCGGCACGTCGTCGGGCATCCACATGCGGACGCCGTCGCGCTGTTCTTCGAGCCACTCCATGCTCGCATTGTAGGGGGCGGCGTTGCGGTCATCCCGGGCCCGGCATCTGCCATCGCACCAGCCGTCATCCTGAGCGAAGCGAAGGATCCCGAACTCGACATGCGGTGCTCGCGCACAAGTCTGGGATCCTTCGTCGCTTCGCTCCTCAGGATGACGGTGTGGGCGCTTGAAGGTCGGCGTCGGCGCTCGCGAGACCTCCTCCCGCGTGCTAAGATTTCCGGGTGTCGGCTGTCGAAACACCCCGTAAAACCAGTGTTTTTCCGGTCATCGGGCTCGAAGTCCACGCCCAGCTCCAGACCCGTTCCAAGATCTTCTGCGCCTGCCCCGTGACCGTCGGGGCGCCGCCCAACTCGGCCACCTGTCCGGTCTGTCTCGGCTTTCCAGGAACCCTCCCGGTCCTGAATCGGCAGGCCGTGACCCTCGCCCTCCGGCTGGCCACGGCCGTCGGCGGAACGATCGAGCGCGAGTCGCAGTTCGCCCGCAAGAACTACTTCTATCCGGACCTCCCGAAGGGGTACCAGATCACGCAGTACGACCGGCCCTTCTGCGTCGGCGGCGCGATCACGATCGATACCCCGGACGGAGAGAGACGGTCCGGCTGGTCCGCGCCCATCTCGAGGAGGACGCCGGCAAGCTCCTGCACGACACTCCTTACGACGACGTCCCCAGCGGACATGTCGCTCGTCGACTGGAACCGCGCCGGCGTGCCGCTCGTCGAGATCGTCAGCGAGCCGGATCTGCGCGGGCCGGAGGAGGCCGCGTCGTACCTGACGGAACTGCGGCGGCTGGTTCGCTACACGGGGGTGGGCGACGGCGACATGGAGAAGGGCAACCTGCGCTGCGACGCCAACGTCTCCGTCCGTCTTTCGGAAAGCGCGCCGTTCGGAACCCGCGTCGAGATCAAGAACGTCAATTCGATCCGGTTCGTCGCGAAGGCCATCGAGCACGAGATCCAACGGCAGGCCGAGGCCCTGGCGCGCGGCGAGGCGATCGTGCAGGAAACGCGCCTCTGGGACGAAAAGGCCGGGCGCACCGTCTCGATGCGGGGCAAGGAAGAAGCCCACGACTACCGCTATTTTCCGGAGCCGGATCTCGGCCTCCTGGTGGTCGACGACGCCTGGTTGGCCGAGGCCGCGGCGGGCATGCCCGAGCTGCCGCGGGCGCGTCGCGTCCCGCGTTGCGGCCGCCTACGGCCTGTCGCCGCAGGACGCCGAGACGCTCGTTTCGGCCCGGGAGCTGGCCGACTACTTCGAAGCCCTCGCGGCGCTCGCTCCGCCCCGTCTGGCCGCCAACTGGGTCATCGGCGAGGTCCTGCGGGGAATGAAGGAGCGGAAGATTTCGACGGAGGCGGCCCTGTCGTTTCCGGTTCAGCCGCCGCGGCTGGCGGGGTTGCTCCGGCTGGTCGAGACCGGGGCCATCTCCGCGGCCTCGGCCAAGGACGTTTTCGCCTCCATGCTCGACTCGCCGGCGGAGGCCGAGGAACTCGTCGCCGCCGGAGGGCTCGGGCAGATCCGGGACACCGGGGCGCTCGCGGCGGTCGTGGACGAGATCCTCGCCGGCAATCCCTCCCAGGTCGCCCTCTACCGTTCCGGCAAGACGCAGACGTTCGGGTGGTTCGTCGGTCAGGTCATGAAGAAGACGGGAGGACGCGCGGATCCGGCGGCCGTGCGCGAGACCCTGACCCGCGCGCTGGATGGCGGCGGATGATCCAGCTTTACGGTGTCTCGAAGAAATACGGGGCGTTTCGCGACGCCCTGCTCGACGTCTCGTTCCGCATCCATCCGGGCGAGTTCGTCTTCCTGACCGGGCCGTCGGGAGCGGGGAAGTCCACGCTCCTGCGTCTCCTCTTTCTCGAGGAGCCTCCCTCGACGGGCCAGATCCTGATCAACGGGCGCAACACCGGCGTGCTGCCGCTGTCCCAGGTGCCGTTTCTGCGCCGCACCATGGGCGTCGTGTTCCAGGACTTCAAGCTCATCTCCCGCAAGACCGTGTTCGAGAACATCTCGTTCGTCCAGAACGTGCTCGGGCTGGCGCGGGCCGAACAGAAGCGGCGCGCCTACCACGTCCTGAAGCGGGTCGGGCTCCACCACCAGATGAACGCGTACCCGGACGAGCTGTCGGGGGGAGAGCAGCAGCGCGTGGCGATCGCGCGGGCGATCGTCAACGAGCCGACGGTCCTTCTGGCCGACGAGCCGACCGGCAACCTCGATCCCGTCCTGTCGGAAGAGATCATGCGGCTCTTCGTCGAGATCAACATCCGGGGCACCACCGTGCTCGTGGCCACCCACGACCTGGAGCTGATCCGGCGGATGGGCAAACGCACGCTCATGCTGGAGCGCGGGCGCCTCCACGATCCGGACCGTTCGCGGCCCGAGAGCGCGCCGATCGTCCGCGAGGCGCCCTTCCTCCCGCTGTCGTGACCCGCCTTCTCCCGGCCGCCGCTCATGGTTAGACCCCGCTACGTCTTCGCCGAGGCCTGGTCGATCGCCAAATCGAGCCCGCGGCAGACGCTGGCGGCGGTGACCCTCATCGCGCTCGCCCTCTACGTGCCCGGGCTGCTCGCCCTGCTGGCGAAAAACCTGGGACGCGTGGCCGGATCCACGCGGGGGATCCAGCCGCCGTCGTGGTCACGCTGCAGCCCCAGGCCGATGCCCGGGCCCTGGCCGAGCGTCTGGCCCAGGACCCCCGCGTGCGGACCGTGCGGATCGTCGGGAGCGAGGCCGCGCTCGAGCGGTTCCGCCGCGCGTACCCGGACCTCGGGGCCGCCCTCGCGGAGCTCAAGGAGGCGCCCTTTCCTCCGGCCCTCGAGGTGAGGCTGCGGCCGAACGCGGCTCCGACCGCCGCGACCGAGATCGCCGGGACGGCGCGCCTCTGGCCGGGGGTCGAGTCGGTGGAGGCGGCCGAGGAGTTCTCCCGGCGCTTCCGCGACGCGGTCTCGCTCGTGCGCAACGCCGGCCTCTTCCTCGGGGGGATTCTGACGCTCGCCGCGATTCTCTCGGTGGCGTCTGCCGTGCGCCTGGCCCTGGACCTCCACCGCGACGAGGTCGGGATCATGCGGCTGATGGGCGCGACGGAGGGCGCCATCCGCGCTCCCTTCTGGCTCTACGCCATGGCCGAGGGGCTCCTGGGCGGCGGGATCGCGCTCGGGCTGCTCTATGCCACGTTCCGGCTCGCCACGGCCTGGCTCGCGCGGGACCCGCACCCCGTCCTTTCGGTTCTGTGGGTCGGATTCCTCAGCGTCCCGGCCGCGCTCCTGCTGCCGGCCGTCGGCGCGGGGGCGGGCCTGGCGGGAAGCCTGCTGTCCCTCGGGAACCGGAACACGCGCCGCGCCACGCGTATCGCGTAACGTCGCCTCCGCTCGCTCGGGCTCTGCCGCCTGCGGCGGCACCGGCGAGCGGCTCGCGCGGATGCGCGCTCGACCGCTCGCCTGATCCCTCGCTCGCTGCGGCTCCCGCGGCGCGAGGCGTCCTCCGCTGCACTCGCGGAGATGAACGCCGCGCTGCGCGCGACGTTGCCTACTGCCGGGGGTCGTCCTTCGGTGGTCCTCCTCGCGCCGCGAACAAAGTCGCCAACTCCGCGTGCCGAGTTTTTCTTGGCTTCTCCTCGAGAACCCGATGCTCGTTCAGGCGCTGAACGCCCACGGCCGAAGCGTCAGGACGCCTCGGCGACCTTCTCCTTCGGCCTTTTCTTGTAGTGCGGCAGGTCCGGGTCGCCGAGGAGGCGCGCCACGCCCTCCCAGCCTCGGACGTGCTCGCAGACCACCTTGATCGCCGAAGTCAGAGGGACCGCCGAGCACGGCGCCGGCCACGCCCCAGATGCTGCCCCAGAAGATGAACGCGATCATCACGGTCAGGGGGAAGAGCTTGACCTTGCCGCCGACGATGTAGGGAGTCAGGAGGTTGCCCTCGAGAAACTGCAGCAGGCTGTAGACGAGGAACACGAGCAGCGCCTTCTCGCCGTCGTACTGGAAGAAAGCGACGGCCACGGCCGGGACGGTCGAGAGAATGACGCCGACATACGGAAGGAGGATCGCGAGGCCCGCGATCGGTCCGAGCACGTAGTAGTAGTCGATGCGCAGAACCATCAGCGCGAGCGTCGTGCGCCGCCGCCATGATGAGCATGACGAACGAGAACCCGAGCACGTACGCCGACATCGTGCGGGAGATCGCCCCCGTGACGTCCGACTCGCCCAGGCGCTCGTTGCGCGTCAGCATCCCGGCGAGGACGCGCCCGAACTTCTCGCGGTCCTTCAGCATGAAGAACGTCAGGAAGGGGATCGTCGCCGCGTACAGCAGGGTCCCGAGGGTCGACCCGAGCCGGGCCACGAACGCCCGCGTGGTCTCGAGCTGGGACTCGCTGAGCTTGACCTCCCGCACGCCGCGAGCCTCCTCCGGGAGGATCGCCCATGCGCTCGCGCACCTTGTTGACGAAACCCATCGTCCGGCGAGCAGGTCGCGGATCCGGGTCTGGTAGCGCGGCAGCTCGGCGAAGAACTGGTTGATCTGGCCGTGACGTTGATGACGAGGAGGACGACGCCTCCCATCATCACGAAGAGGATCAGGATGATCGCCAGCCACCCGGGGCACGCCCGCGCCTCGAGCAGCGACACGAACGGCCGCAGCGCGAAGGCGAGAAACAGCGCGAAGGAGACGGGAACGAGCAGCGGCCGCCCGTAGTACAGCAGCCCGATGACGGCGGCCAGCGAGACGAAGGTGAGGCCGGCGACCCGCAGCGTCGGGGGCTGGCGGTCGGAGGCCTCGAGGGTCGGCATCAGCACATCCTACCGGGGGAAAATGCAAACGCCGCGCGTCGCGCAGCATCTGCTGCTCGGTGAGGTGGTAGAGCTGACGTTCTTCCTCGGCGAACGCGAATGCGAGCGGCGCAGGGAGCTCAAAGGAGTTCGCGAGGACGCGCTCGAGGAGCTCGACGCCCTCGCCGCCGAGCGGTGCCTTCGGCCCGGATCGAACCAGTGGCGAAAGAGCCCGTCGACTCGCTCGGGAAGGCGCGCACGTCCGCAGTGGTCGAGGACGAGCTCGCGCGGGAGGTCGGGCCGCAGCGCCTTCCTCGGACCCGGCAATCGGGGAAAGCGACCGCGTGCCCGAAACTGATCGCCTCGTCGCCTCCGCGTGCCGACCGCGCAAGGGCGCGGCCGAGCGCGTGGGACGAGCTCCGGGCCTGCCGACCGGGATCCTTGATCTGCGACTCGCCCTTCTTCCCGGTCGTGAACCACTTCCCAGCGTGCGCGTCGTAGCGGACCGTGCCGCCCTTCACCTCGAGCGTGAGCACGCCGTAGTCGGGATGGGCGAGGACGAAGTCGGCCTCGCCTTGCTCTGGTCGGCCGTTCTTGCCGGGAAGCTGCCACGCGACCGAGTGGAAAGCGACGATCTCGTCGGGCGTCTCGTCGCGGAGCCGCTCGAAGAGCCGGCGCTCGGCGTTGCTCTCGGTCTCGACCGGCGACTCGGGGATCATGCGCGCCACGGATCTATCTTCGGCTCGGTTTGCAGGGATTCCTCAAGCGCGGCTGGCGTGCGTGCCGACATGTCAGGCGATGTCGATCCACACGGATGACACGCTCGATCGCGACCTTCATGATCGCGCGGCGCGAGTAGCACGGGCCCCGCGCTCGAACGATCCTCGTCGTGCGTGCCTCGAGATGGCTGGCGACGTCTGGGTGGCGGACCGGGCATGGGTGCTCGTCCGTCTCGCCGCGGACCTTCGGCTGCATGGGATCGCGGCGACGCGCGCTCGAGGTTCTCGACGCGGCATGGTTCCTCGAGCCGGTGACGAAGTCGGCGCGCGCGATCGAGACCGTCGCGATCGCATGTCACTGCGACATGGGCACGCACGACGTCACAGCCGTGCGGATCGAGCAGCAGGCGAGCCCGCTTCCGCCCGACCTCGAACTACGCACGAACGGCCGGCGCCTCTACTCCGAGCTATTCTCTTCGACGGCAGACCGGCAGAGAGACGCGTATCGGGCATCGCGGCACGCGTTCTGTCCGAAGCTGATCATCGCCGAGCTCGAATCGGCTGACGTCCAGCTCGCTTCGGTAATCGCATCGCGCAGCATGGCGTCACGCCTGCATAAGCGCAATCGCCGCCGAGATCGCGCTGATACTCCGAGTGATGCGACTCGCTGACGACGGCACGCTGCTCCTCTCGCCCTCCGACCTCTCGGGGCACCTCGCCTGCCCGCACCTGACGAACCTCAACCTGCGGGTGCAGCGCGGCGAGCTCGAGCGGCCGCACGTGGACGACACGCACGGCGACCTCATCCGCCGCAAGGGCGACGAGCACGAGGCCGCGTACCTCGCGCGGCTCGTCGCCGAGGGACGCTCGATCGTCCGCATCCCGACCTACGACGACGAGGGCTTCGACGCCGACGAGGCGCGGCGGCTCACCGAGGAGGCGATTCGCGCCGGCGAGGCGGAGGTCATCTACCAGCCGTACCTCTCCGACGGCACCTGGCGCGGGTTCGCGGACTTCCTCGAGCGCCAGCCGGACGGCACGTACGAGGCCGTCGACACGAAGCTCGCGCGCTCGGCCAAGCCGGCGCACGTGCTCCAGCTCTGCTTCTACTCCGAGCAGCTCGGGCGGATCCAGGGGCAGCTGCCGGAGCGCTTCCACGTCGAGCTCGGCACCGGGGAGCGCGAGACGTTCCGCACTGCCGAGTACATGGCGTACTTCCGGCGCACGCGCGAGCGGTTCCTCGGCGCGCTCGAGACCGAGCCCGAGACCTACCCGTGGCCGTGCGACCACTGCGGGATCTGCGACTTCCGCAACCTCTGCAAGCAGCAGCTCCGAGACGACGACAACCTCGTCCTCGTCGCCGGGCTGCGGCGGAGCCAGGCCGAAGACCTCGCCGAGCACGGGATTCCGACGCTGGCCGCGCTCGGCCGCCAGGCAGCCGGGCTCGCGGTCGACGGCATGCGGACGGAGACGCTCGAGGGGATCCGCCACCAGGCCGAGCTCCAGCTCCACTTCCGCGAGACCGGCGAGCACCGCGTCGACCACCTCCCCGACGAGGAGGGGCGCGGCTTCCGGCTCCTCCCGGAGCCCGACTTCGGCGACGTCTGGCTCGACCTCGAGGGGCATCCGTTCTACGAGCCGGCGCGCGGGCTCGAGTACCTGTTCGGCTGGTGCTACCGCGACGAGGACGGCACCGTGCGCTACGAGGCCGCGTGGGCGCGCGACCGCGACGGCGAGCGCGAGATCTTCGAGCGCTTCGTCGACTGGATGGTCGAGCGCCGGCGCCGCTATCCCGGCGCGCACGTCTACCACTACGCCGCCTACGAGCGCTCGGCGCTGCGCCGCCTCATGGGCGAGCACGGCACGCGCGAGCAGGAGGTGGACGACTTCCTGCGCCACGACGTGCTCGTCGACCTCTACCGCGTCGTCAAGCAGGCGCTCCGCGCGTCGGTCGAGAGCTACTCGATCAAGGCGATCGAGGCGCTGTACGGGTTCGTGCGCACGGCCGAGGTCATGGGCGGCGACGAGTCGACCGTCCTCTTCGAGAAGTGGCTCGAGAGCGGCGACGACTCGCTCCTGCGCGACATCGAGGCCTACAACGAGGAGGACTGCCGCTCGACGGTCGCGCTCCACGAGTGGCTGCTGCAGCGGCGGCCTCCGAACCTCCCGTGGCGCCCGACCGTCCTGCCCGAGGAGCCCGAGGAGGAGATGCCGCACGAGCGGGCGGTTCTGCGCGACGCGCTGCTCGACGCGCTCGGCTGGAGGAGGGCGACGCGCCGTGGCTCCTCGCGCAGCTCCTCGACTACCACCGCCGCGAGGCGAAGCCGCAGTGGTGGGAGTGGTTCCTCCACCTCTCACTCGACGAGGAGGAGCTGATCGAGGACACGGACACGATCGGCGGGCTCGAGCTCGTCGGCGAGCCCGAGCCGGACAAGAGCTCGCTCGTCTACACGTTCTCGTTCCCCGAGCAGGAGCACAAGATCTCGGGCGACTCGGTGGATCCGGCGACCGAGAAGACGTACACGGTCACGGTCGACGACGAGCACGGGCTCCTCACGCTGCGGCGGTCGAAGGACCGTGCCGACGAGCCGCTGCCGCGCGCGCTCATTCCCGGGCAGCCGATCCACGACAAGGAGCAGCGCGAGGCGCTGTCGCGGCTCGCTCGCGCGTACCTCGACGGCGACGCGGCGCCTGCCGTGCGCGCCGTGCTCGAGCGTGAGCTGCCGCGAGCGCGGCTCGACCTTCCGCCGGTCGACGCGGTCTCCACGATCGAGGACAGCTACCTCTTCGTGCAAGGCCCGCCCGGCTCGGGCAAGACGTGGCAGGGGGCGAAGATGGCGGTCGCGCTGATGCGCGACGGGCAAGCGCGTCGGCGTGACGTCGCTGAGCCACAAGGCGATCCACAAGCTCCTCCAGGAGATCGAGCGGGAGGCGCGCGAGCAGGGCTTCGTCTTCAAGGGCCGGAAGAAGTCGACGGGCGGCAACGCGGAGTCGCGCTTCGAGGGGCGGTTCATCGACAGCGCCGACGGCTGGCGTGATCTGCTCGAGGACGATCTCCAGCTCGTCGCCGGCACGGCGTGGCTCTTCGCGCGTGAGGACTTCGAGGGCTTCGTCGACACGCTCTTCGTGGACGAGGCGGGTCAGGTGTCGCTCGCCGACGCGATGGCGGTCGGCTCGGTCGCGCGCAACCTCGTCTTCCTCGGCGACCCGAACCAGCTGCCGCAGGTGTCGCAGGGCGCGCAGCAGGAGGAGGCGAAGGTGTCGGTCCTGCAGCACCTGCTCGGCGAGCACGAGACCGTGCCGCCGGAGCGCGGGATCTTCCTCGAGCACACCTGGCGCCTGCGCCCGGAGATCTGCGCGTTCACGTCCGAGGCGTACTACGAAGGGCGCCTGCTGCCGGCCGAGGTGAGCGCTCGGCGGACACTCGCGGCCGGGGACGGCCTCGTCCTCGATCAGCCCGAGCACGAGGGGCGCAGCCAGTCCTCGTGGGAGGAGGCGGACGCCGTGGCGGCGACGATTCGCTCGCTGCTCGGGACGACGTTCACCGACGACGACGTCGTGCGCGACGCTCGGGCCGGACGACTTCCTCGTCGTCGCGCCGTACAACGCGCAGGTGCGACGGCTGAGTCAGCGCGTGCCCGACGGTGTTCGCGTCGGAACCGTGGACAAGTTCCAGGGGCAGGAGGCGCCGGTCGTGCTCATCTCGATGGCGAGCTCGACCGCCGAGGACGCGCCGCGCGGGATCGGCTTCGCGTTCAACCGCCACCGCGTGAACGTCGCGACGTCGCGGGCGCAGTGCCGCGTCGTGCTCGTGTGCGCGCCGCGCCTGCTCGACGCCGACTGCAAGACGGTCGCGCGACATGCAGCTCGTGAACGCGGTCTGCCGCTTCGCCGAGCTCGCGGAGGGCGGACACCAAGACGAGGACAAGTCCGATCAGGCTCTCCCTGATGGCGCGTAAGCCGGGCCCGAACATGAAGTGCTGTGCGAACCCGGTGTCCTGGCCGGCTGGAACAGCCCGCTCGGGCAGCTGCGAGGCAATCGCGTTCAGATGCGCGTCGTGCGACGCCCACGACGTCGTTGTTCGGTGGGATCCGCCTCCTCGGGCATGGGTCTCGGCGATGGCGCGTCGCGCGGCTGAGCTCACTGCGGCAGCTGCGGAGGCGGCGTACGACGAAACGAGCACCGACATGCGTGCGCTCGTCGATGTCGTCCTCGAGCTTCCGTGGTATGCGGAGCTCGCGCTGCACCGACCCGCGTCGAAGATCCTCCTCGCCGGCGAGCCGGAGGAGTCGTCGTCGGAGATCGTGCCGAGCGTTGCGGCAGCATGGGCTGCGCGTAGCGGGAACCTCGCGTGCCGAGAGCTGCTCTCGCTGTTCTGGTGGGTGTACCACGGGGCTTCGGCGCGACGCGGCTGTCCGCATACGACCTCGGCCAGGCTTGGACGGCGTACGTGTGTCGAGCGACTTTCCGGACGCTGGCGTGTTTCTCGTGGCCGCGGCCGTGAGGGCGGATGACGGGCTCGATCGTGCGGTGCTCACCGCCTTCCTGCGGTCGAACGGGAGCACGTTCGACTGCGAGGTCTTCGGCGGCCCGGCCGATGAAGTGCGGTGTGTACTGCGTCCCGCTGAGCTGGCGCCCCTGCTCGTCGACGCACTCGACGGCTCGGGTGGCTTTGAGTGGGCGGAGCTGGTGGATGACGGCAGCGGCGCAGCGCCCGATGAGGTCGACCTCTCCGAGGACGAGAAGCTCCTCTTGATCGAGGAGTATCTCGACTCGGCCTGCGCGATTAGGCAACCCTCCTCCGCTGTGCAGCCTGGCGCGTCTGCGTAAGGCGGTGCGACGAGCCGGCTGACTCTGCTGCATGACGACCTCCATGCTCGTGAACTGTCAGCTGTGCGCTGTGCGGAGCTTCGTCGGCTCAGCATCCTCCTCTCGTCGACGAGCACCGTCGGCCCGCCCGACCTCGACTTGCGCCCGAGCGGCCCGGCGCGGTCGGCACGCCGACTCAGCTCCAGATTCAGCGCTGCCCAAGCTGCGGCTACTGCGCTGAGAACACCGTACAGCGCGGCCGCGGCTCGTCGGCTCTGGCGTGGAGATACTGAGGGCCATGAGTGCGAAACGCGGCTGACACACGCATGCGGTTCGGACAAGATGGCTGACTCGGCAGTCCGCGACGCATTACGGCACGAATCCACCCGCCTCGAGCTAGCGGTCGTCGGCGGGGATGACTCCCCTGCCGCGCGCGCCGTCAAGCTGATGTACGAGACCGGGGATTACGACGGGATCACGCTCACTCCGAGCGATGAGCACGAGGCGATCGAGCTTCTCGCCGGGATGGGGAAGTTCTATCTCTTCGATGAGCTCGTGGCTGGCGCAGAGCGCCTCTCCGAGTCGATCCACAGCGTTGCGACACGCGGTCTTCAAGAGGTGGTCCAAAACGCGGAGGATCAGCGCGCATCGACAGTGCGATTCGGCTACCGCAAAGGCCGAAAGGGCGGGGGTGAGCTCCTGGTCGCCCATGATGGCAAGCCGGTCGAGCTACGAGATGTCTTACGGATGTCCCTCCCGTTGATCTCCGGATCGAGGGAAGACGCCGAGAAGATTGGCCAGTTCGGAGTTGGCCTCAAGACGCTGAAGCAACTCGGGCGCGAGCTTCAGGTGCACTGTCGACCTCTTCCCAGCTTCTCGATCGAGGACGGACGCATCAAGCCGGTGACCTCAGCGCGGCCAATCTCGGGCTTCTGGAATGCGGACGCCCGAGAGACGCTCTTCGTCCTTTCTCTGAAGGACAAGGACTTCGACCTCGCGTTCTTCGAGAAATGGATCGCAAGATGGGATGCCTCCTCGCTGCTCTTCCTCGATCACGTCTCCTCGGTGGCGCTGATTGACCTTGGGCGCGCGAAGGAGGACCGTCAGAGCCTGCCGTCTGCAACAGGGGTCCTGAGAGAACTGTGGACCTGGCGATTCCTCGGGCTACCGAGGTTCGAGAAGCGACGATCACTGAGCCAGGAAGTAACCGCCGCTGGACTCGATACGTCGCGAGGTTCACCACTCCCCAGAGGCTCGCCGACAAGGCAGATCACCTCGGAGACACGCTCGACGTCCGCATCGCGCTGCCGAACCGGGAGCAGGCCAGTCGGGTCTACGTAGGCCTTCCTCTTGAGGAGCCGAGCAGCCTGCCGTACTCGGTCGGTTCGAAGCACTTCAAGCTCAGCGCCGACCGAACGGATCTTCTCGAGCACAAGCGAAACAGCTGGCTGATCGACGCCATCGGTGAGCTCGCGACTGCCGTCGCGGTCAGACAACTCGCCGAGAGCCCGAGAAGGGCTTGGCGCGCGATAGCCCTATCCGGGGACGCCTGCGGCAGCTCTGAGTGGGTCAAGGAGTCAGTTCGAACGGCTCATTGAACGTCAATGGCGCGAGCTAGGCAAGAGAGGCGTTCTTGCGCGTCGCAGATGGCGGCGTCCGCCTCAACGACCTGATCTACGAGGTCGAGGAGCTCGACGGCCTGCTCAACGCGGATGACGTCGAACGACTTTGGCAAGAAGAGTGGGACCAGAGCACAGAAGACCGTGCCCAAGACGGCTCGCGACGGAGGTCGGTGGCGCGACGTTCTCTCCGACGACGCCTGTGAAGCTCAACCGCTGGACTTTCAGGAAGCCCGCGGGGCCTTCGACTGGCCCGACGACGAGGTCGCCTCGAGAGGGGCGCGGCTGGCTCGTAGATCTCGTCGCGGCAGGAATCGCCTTGGGAGCAGAAGACGGAGCTGCTCGAGCGCAGATGCATTCCGCTTGCAAGAGGCGGCGGGCGCCTGAGCCCGAGAGAGGTGATCGACGGGGGCGCGCTTCTCGTGCACTCCTTGCCAAGCGAAGGCCTGGCGGCTTCGCTCAAGATCGCACAGCAGATTGCCCTCAAGCTCCGCTCGAGCTCCCGCAACGCCCGGGATGTGCGGCGATGGCTGAGTGAGAACGGCGCGCTACAGGAGAAGGCAAGCGATGCGGCGACTATCCGCGCGCTGGCGCGAGGAGACGGCACGGAGCCGCCACGATCTTCAGCGCAGGGAAGCCGTGCTCAAGCGCCTTCAGAACTCGTTTGACCAGCTCGCCCCGGAAGAGCGAGCCGCTCTTGGGCCCGGCGTAGGAAGGAACATCGAGATCAGGGGCTACGTGCACCGCGCAGGGCGAAAGCACGCCGCCGCGGTAAAGCCGGCCGAGGCGTACCTTCCAAGTCGGATCGACAGCGGGCCATTTCCGAAGGCGGCTGGCAAGACCGAAGGGCTCCGCTGGGTCGACCCAGGCTATCGGGACGTCCTGTCCGGTCCGAGGGGTCGCGGTGCGCTCGCCTTCCTGCGAGAGCTCGGGGCAGCAACGGCCCCTCGGCTCGATCCGCGCTGAAGAGCCGACCAGGAACCCTCACGCCGCGAAACTGTTCAGGAACGCGGACCCTGAGCGCACAACACAAGGCGGAACTTGGTGAGCTGCCGCGAGGCGACCGGCCTTCGAGACGACTGGCTGAGCCCGGACGCCGATGCGATCGCTGCGAACATCGCCTCGGAACGGAAGCTCGTTGAGCGCCAGTCCAGGGCAAGGGCATTCATCCTCGCGTTCGAAGAGAGATGGAGCGACTACGCGGACAAGGTCGAGGCCGAGGCGGTCTGGCACTACGGATCCTTCATTCCTCAGGGCCCGGTGACAGCCACATGGCTGGCGCGGCTTGCTAGCGAGCCCTGGCTGACCACACGAGAGCCAGGGCTTCATCGCGCATGCCCCCGTGATTTGGCTGTTCTCACGGAGACGTCCTTCGATCTCGAAGGGGAGAACAGGGCGAGCTACTCGGGAGAGCTTGAGGCCGAACACGCTGATCTTGCCTTCGTCGCGGCCCTCGGTATCAAGGGTCGCCCCCGAGCCTCGGATGTGATCGCTGAACTCGAAGGCCTCAAGGACGCAGAAGCTCGAGGCGAATCGGTCGAGCAGCGCCAGGCGGATCGGTGCCTAGAAGCTCTGTCGCACTTCGTGTCCGGCGGTCGCCACGAATCCGAAAGTGACCTGTCGGACTCACGAGATCCGAACCGCTCTCACCGACCCAGGCAGGAAGGGTGGGCTTGATCCGAGTCTCCGGGACGTGGCTGTCTCCCGTCGAGGTACGCCGCGGGCCCCCGCTCCACGACAGCGTCCCCTGCACAAGCGTCGCGCCCGGCGCTTCTCGAGGCCATCGGCGTTCCGGAGCCATCGGCGGCCGAGTGCGTCGAGGCGCTGCAGGCGTTGGCCCGAGACAAGACGATCGAGCGCACAGGAGAGTTCCGCGCCTTCGAGCGCCTCCTGGCCATCGCCAGCGACAAGCCGAGGAGCCTCCGAGCGCTCAAGAAAGCGCCACTACGCCTCCATTCCGGCTGGCAGCGAACCCGAGGAGCCGAGGAGGTCTTCGCCGTCTCCGACCCCACCTTGGCAAGACACCTGGGGGAGAGATGGCCCGTATGGGATCCCCCGATGCCGCTCGTACGCCTTGCACCGCTTGTTAACAGGCTCGGCGTCACGATCCTTGACCCGGCGAGCTTCGAAGCCGACATCCCGACCCACCTGCTCGAGCGTGAGCTAGACCGCACGCGGACTACTCAGGCCGCCATCGATCGCTTCCGGCGCTACCTGCAGATACACCATTCCGACCTATACGAACGGGTCGGCAGCAGCAACCTGGCGGTCCCTCTCCGATGCGGCGCTGGTGATCAGTGGCGGACTGGAAGCTCCGCGTCAGGGCTCCGGGGAAACGGACCTGAGCGGGTGCCAGTCCGCGCGCACCTGTTCTCGGACCCGAATGCCCTTTGCGTTGTCGATGAGGATCAACTCGGGCGACGCGACGGCGCGGGTCAGGCGATCGCAGCCCGCGTCGGCGGCCCGGACGCAACCGAAGCCGATCTCTCGACGCTCGCCCTTGTCTGGGCTGAGTCTTACCGCGACGACAGTGCGCCCGAGTTCGATCTAGATCCCTTGGAAGAGCCCGAGGCTGCACCGGACTTGGCCGACTTCGAGCAGTTCAGGGCGAGCACGCGCAAGCGAGGCGGCCGCCGTCTCAAGCGCACCCGGACAAGCGGAGCGACCGCCGAAAGAAGAGCCGCGGCGATTGCACGACGCTCGACGAGCTCGATCTGAGCCAGATACAAGGCCTGCTGCTGGAGGGCGCTCGCCGGGGAACGACAATTCGACTCTCGAGCAAAGCGAAGCTCATCCCTTCGACCAAGAAGTCATCGCGTCCGACCGCGCAGCGCAACGTACGAGCCGGAAACCGCGATTACACCGAAGAGGAGAAGGAGGATCTGGCCCTCGATCTAGTCGCAACCGTTCTCGCCAAGCAAAAGGGGCTCCGGCTGGAGGACATTCGCGACCAGGCCAATGCCGGTGCAGACGCGGTGGATCGGCAGCGTGACATCTGGGTCGAGCTCAAGGCTCACGGGAAAGACATGCCTGACGTCATCCGTCTTGAGCCGAGCGAGTTTGAGCTTGCCGAGAAAAAGAAGGGCAAGTACTTGCTCGCGATCGTCTGGGGTCTCGAGGTGTCGCGCAAGCCGGACTACGTGCTCATTTCGGATCCTCTCCGTCGGCTCGATCGTAGGATCTCGGGTCGCATCCACCTGTCGGGCATAGCCGATCTTCGGCGTAAATCCGCCGGCAGCTAGACCGGCGCGCCGCGCCAGACCGCCCGGTGAACTACCAGACAGATCCGCGATAGGCTCAGCCCCGTGCAGGACCCCAAGCCGGGCATGAGCAGCAAGCGCGACGTGATCTTCCACCCACGCTGGGGAACCGTGCACGAGTTGTGGCCGAACGGCATGACTCGTTGTGGCAACGGCCACACAATCCCGGTGGCCGCCTACGTTCGGATGAAGGCGGATGAGCTGCCCTCGAAAGCGCGCGGTTGCAAGACGTGCCGCCGGGTCGTCCAGAGCGCCTGAGCGAGCCGCTTCCTACTTCTACCCGAGCGTCGGTCGCGGCACCAAGCTCAAACGGGGGTAGGTATGCGGCGGGAGTGCGCCTAGCATCCGTTTCGTGCTCCGAGTCAACGGGCTCCTGGTGGTTGTCGTGATGCTCGTCACAGCTGTTGCGCTGGTCAGCTTGCGTGCTGAGCCCACGCAAGGCGTCCGACCGATGGCATGGCACGGAAAGATTGCGTCTGGAGCTGGCTCGGGTGACTGCACGAAAGCTGGCTCCGTCCAGCGGAAAGCTCGTCCGACCTCCTCAGGGAGGGCCATTCAGTACGCGCGTAAGGAAGAGCGACCGGTCATCGGGAAAGCGGGTAGTCGTCCACTGGGTGCGAGAACGGCCGCGATGCGCCGCCACCTGCAGACAGCAACAGGAACCGCCTTCCGGACTACGTCGAAGAAAGTGCGAGATGTCGCCGATGAGCACTCAAGTATTACGCGCTCCCGAAAGCGTTACCGGACTCACACGGCGACATCCCAGCGGGAGGACCTGACGAAGCGTCTTTCGGGGATTCCGACTTCCGCTGTGCGACACAGCCGGCCCCAATCGCCTTCCCGACGTATACATCGCATCTTCGGGGACGCCGGGTGCGTTCGTTTGCTCCCGCTCTCGCCCGGAACGGCCCATTTGTCGTGATCTCGAACGGGCTGCGATATCACCGCCCAGGGCAGCCGCTCGTCTATGGATCACTTCAAGCAACGGTCGCTCACGAAATGTTCCACCTCGTGCAGTACGCGTACTTCCCTGAAGGAATGGCTGGTTGGCTGGCCGAATCGACCGCCAACTGGAATGCATTCGAGGTCATCCAGGATGACAGCACGGCGCTTATCAACCTTGCGACGAGGTCTGACTGGTGGCTGCAGCCATACAAGAGCGTCGTAGACCCATCGGATCGTTCAACTCGGGCATATGGCGCGAATTGGATGTGGTCGAACGATGACAACGAGCTGACGTTCGTCTTTGACTTGCTCGCTGACTTCGAAAGGTCAGAGGCGCGAAGAGATTTCGTGCGGATCAAGTCGCCGTGAATGTGTTCGCACTTGCCTATCTCACCGCGTTGGGGGGTATTGGAAGCAGCTTGGTGGAAACAGGTTGGTACGTGAATGTTCCAGGCAGCGTTGCTGATCGGGCGATGCAGGACACCTTTCAGCGTCATGGCAGATTTATGTGGCACATCAAATGCGGAGGCGTACGCTCCTCGAACCGAGCAACCGATTCGCATGCCCGACGGAACGCTGAAGCCATTTCACCTGGGCCTCTTCGGACTACTGGCTACGGACATTGCCACCCGCCGCGAAATGACCTGATCTTTCCTGTGGAACCGCTGAGCTGTCCCGTGCTCGCGATATTTCAACGACCAGGAGAACGCCTACGTATCGAGTGGGAGCCAATCGGCGGTCTGACTCCGCAGGATCGCGACCTCGTCGTCTCGTTCCTGAGAGGTGATGGCTCGTAGCCTTCCGGGATCGATCAACGGTGTCTCAGGCGAGACGATTGGCCTGTGGGGAAAAGGGTTCGCCGTGCTGGAGCCGACGGATGGCGCGAAGTTCATGTTCGTCACGGGCGGCAGTGTCACGACCGTCCCGACGGGGATCCACATTCGGGTCGCCAAAGCATAGGAGGTACTGATGAGAGGTCATGCGTCCCTGTCACGGAGTGCAGGAATCCTTGTTCTCTTGATAACCGGGCTATGCGTCCTGGGCTCCGGGCTTTGATCGCTTTTCGGATGCGACGCCCCCCGGACGCCTGCCAAATCAGGAGCGAGCGACTGCCAACGATCCTCCGCCGTCCAGACCGTGTCCCCAGTCAGCCCCAGACTGTCTTGATGTCTCCAAGTACCTGACGTTGAACCAGTTCCTCGCCTGGGCGAGACGAGACGTGAACGGGATGTGGAGCGACGGGTTTGCAGCATCGAAACTCCGGTACCGAGCTCCTCGCTATAGCCAGGTCGACGGCGCGGAGCTGTCACGAACTCGCTGCGGTGGCGGGCAGCGCGTGCGCTCCGTTAAGGGTCCTTTCTACTGTCGAGCAGATGGTGCAGAGCGGCACGGTCTTCATCCCGACTACTGGCTTGCGGCGACTAATACTTCCCTGACGGAAACTGGAAAGCCCAGGACTTCGCTATCACGTACGCAGTTGCCCATGAGTGGGGGCATCATGTTCAGTGGTCATTGGGGATAGTGCCTAGAACAAGAGCCGCACCATCGAGCTCCAGGCTGACTGCTTCGCAGGCATCTGGGCGTACTCAGCCTGGAGTCGCCGGCTGCTCGATCCAGGCGATGTCACTAGAAGCCATTCGGCTGGCGCGACTCATCGGGGACGCCCCTGGAACATCGCCGTCGAGTCCAGGCTCTCATGGCACAGGCCCACAACGAGTGGCGGCTTTCAACAAGGGTTACCGGTCGGGTAACCCTGGTCGCTGTTAGCGAGTGCCCGGTCGCGGATCGTCAGCGGCCCCCCCGAGCCGATCGCGGAACCGGGGGGGTCGAGAGCGCGTTCTTCGCGTCGCGAGGTTCGCGCCTCCGTCGACTCTCTCGTAACCCGCGGGTCAGCAGCGGGCCAGCGACCATCGGAAAAGGACGAGCGGCGTTAGCGCCAGAGCATCGGGAGGATCTCAGAGCTCGCTCAGCAGCTCCTCGGCTCGCTCTTCGGTGATGAGCCAGCGCTCGCGGTCGTGGTGGATCAGCTCGCGTGGGTCACGCGTCGGCGGCGGGGATGGATCCCAGCCCGCCGAGTCGCTCGGTTTGCGGTTGACGATCCAGCCGTCCTCGCCGGCGTGGGTCAGGAAGTAGTCCCACTCGTCGACGGTGACGCAGTGGTAGCGACCGCCCTTGTACCGGCGGATCGGCCCCGAGCGGACGAAGGCGACGAAGGCGTCGAACGCTGCGCCTCGATGGTCGCGCTCGACGACGTACCAGTGCGGGTTGTAGTGCGCCATCGTCTTCGCGAACCGCCACTCGACGGAGTCGATGAACTTGCTCGGGTCGTAGTCCTCGCTCGTGGTCATGGGCATCGTCTACTCGGGCTAGCTGGTCAGTGTGCTTACGGGGCTCGTTCAATATCACTCAAGTTTATTTTTTTTTTTTTTTTTTTTTTTTTTTTTTTTTTTTTTTTTTTTTTTTTTTTTTTTTTTTTTTTTTTTTTTTTTTTAAAAAAAAAAAAAAAAACAACATGACTTGCGCTCGCTGGGGTTTCGGGCCTCGCATAAGATAAGCAGCACAGTTCAGTCGCTTTTCCACGGCGGGTGATGGCGGACGACAAGGGTCCTCTCCGATCGTGGCCGAGTTTCTTCGGGCCGCCTACCTCCGGATGAGCTTCACGGTCGAGGTCGAGGGGGAGTGGTCGCCTGCGACGTGGCAATCGCGAAGGTTGTCAGCGCCGCTGACGATCATCACGGCGACCAACCAGTGGATCGACACGCTCCCCAAAGCCATTCAGAAGAGTCGGTATTCCGAACTGCGCAGACGGTCTCGAGAGGAACCTCGACCGCGTCGAGCCTTGGCAGAGTCGCAGGGATACGATCGCGCGGCGAAGGCCTGGGCAGTGGAAGGACTTGGCCCGAATGCCGCGCGCAATCGGGCGGAAGCTCGGGAAGGCGTGATCTTTCGTCTGACGCCGACGAAGCTGCAGGGTCCTTGGATGCAGTTTCCGATGGTCGCTGGAGCGCGAGATCCTGGACAGGTCGGTCGCACCGCCGGTCGGGCCAACCTTGGCTGACGCCGTGCTCGAGACGCTCGATGTCGGGGTGGCGCCCGACTTCCAACGCGCCTCCTGCAGGGATGGAGCCACGAAGGGAAGGTGGAGTGCGCATGCCCTGAGCGTGCGAACGAGCTCCACGTGTTTGGCGCCGATCTGACTTCAAGGGATGGCGTGCCCTACCGCGCCATCGCCTTTCTCTGCAGAGGTTGCGCCACCGTCCATCTACCGTCCCGGATGCCGGCAGGGTGCCGCGAGCTCGTCGCCCGACGACGGACCTTCTGCACAGCAAGGCGCGACGCAGACCGGGAGAAGCATCTCCGAGCGTCGGTATTGGGTCTACGTGGTCGAACTCGCCGACGCCGTCGGTCCCCGCGAGGGGAACCTTCCTTGGGTCTATGTGGGGCTAACGTCGAAGACTCCCGAGGAGCGCCTTGCGGAACACAAGGCTGGAGTAAGGCACAGCCGGTACGTCCGAAAACATGAGCCGGGGATTGCGTCCCGACCTCTACGAGGACCAGCCCATCCTTCGAACGTACGACGAGGGACGAGCCTACGAGCCGTATCTCGCGAGCCGCCTCCGCGCTCAGGGATATCCGGTCAAGGGCGGTCACTAGGATGGCCAGTGGAAGCGAGACCTGTCCTATCTGCGGATCGGCGCTCAAAGTCCGGCGGCCGTTGCCGGGCCACCTCAGACGCTCATGTTCGCGGAGTGCGAGCGGTTTCCAGAGTGCCCGGGACTTCGTCCTCTCCCCGGTGCGTTCGAGGAGCCGACACTTCCCCACCGACGAGATCTTTTGCCCCTCCATGGACATCACGTGGGACCTCTCCGAGAGGATGAGGCGCGCGGCGAGTATCGACCCCCGCCCCTTGCAAAGCCCTCCGGGGCCGCTCGTTCTGGGTGGTCGCCTCGATGCGAGCGACGAAGATCACGGGGAGCGCTGGCACCAGATCAAGAAGTGGGCGACGAGGAATGGGTACGCATACCTGTTGCCGGGTTCGATTCCCGACAACACACCACGCCTCGGTGTCAGGGATCGATCTTGGGAGCTAACGACCACTGAACCCGAGCCGATTCCTTACGGGGATCGACTCTCGATGTGTTCCGGGCAGCTCGAGCGAAGGGTCTGTCCTGGGAGATCGGGTGGCGAGATGACGGCGCTTTCGGAGCTCCGAGAATTGATCCGATCGGCTATCGGAAGCGACCGCGGGGACGGGTTAGCGCTGGCCGCGAGCGCCGCGACGCTGCCGCTCGAAGGGGTCTCACGGATCGTCGGATTTCCCGACTGGCTCGGATACCTCGGCGTGATTCTTGACGAGGTGGGTCGCCACCCGCCGTCGCTTGATCGCCTAGCCGCTTGTTGGGCCCCTCAGTTCATCCGTATGGGCGGCAGTCGTGCGTGGATGCCGTACAGCACTGGGTCACGCCTCTTTACTTGGCGGACTCTGGAGCTGGCTGAACGGCAAGGGCTCGGCAAGCGCGACGGTGCCGACGACCGCAAGGTGCCCGCCGACGCAGTGGAATGCGCGCGCTGGGTCAGATTTGGGTCAGATTTCCCTGACCCACAGTGCCTGATCGTGACCTCGGTGGAGTGCGCAAACCCGCATTACTACGTGCCCTGACCACCCCAGACCTCGTCTTCCCGTAATCGACAAGCTGGGGGTCACCGGTTCGAGCCCAGGAGCGTCGTGACCCCGCACCGTCTGGGTGGGCCTGAATCGTTGCTGCCCGAGCATCAGATGCGTGTGCTCGTACCGTCCTCGGACGGGAGCTCGTGGCGATGTAGGCGCTGGGGCCTCGTTCACGCCTGGGTCAGATCTGGGTCAGATCACGCAGGCTGAGCGTGACCGATCGTGACCTCTGCGCAACGAGGAAACCGGCTCTGCCACACGACCTGACCACCCATGACGTCGCCTCCCCGAAAATGGTAAGGAGGGGGTCGACGGTTCGAGTCCGTCAGAGGGCTTAAAGAAAAGGCCCGCTCAGACGGGCCTTTCTCTACGGACTCAGACTTCATGCGAGTCGTTCAGGACGGATCGGTCAACCTCTGGTCAACCTCGGGCCGAACGCCGATCCCACGAGCCGCCAGTCTGCGACACCGAACTTGGCGCGGCACGGGCCTACTTCGTGATGCGAACGCCGAGCGTGTAAGGCCTGGTTGCAAGCAGCGTTCGTCGTGGTAACCAGATGCGTGGCGGCTCGTCTGGTCGAGCCGCCACCATCAGTGGTGCGGCTCGCGTCACGTTGGCGCGGTACTAGACAACGAGACTGGGAGACGAGCATGACGAGCGACCCCACACCGACCGAACAGGCTGCCGGCGGAGTGCCGAACTCGCAGCCGCAGCATGAAGGCGCAACGCACAAGCGCCCGCTTGTATGGATGATCCTCGCTGGCGTGGCCGTCGCGGCCGCGATCGGACTCGGCATCTGGGCGATCGTGCTCAACGACGACTTGAACGACACCGAGGCCCAACTCGAGGCCCAGGCCGCCGCGGCCGAGTCCGCCTCAGCCGAGGCCGAGAGTCGTATCGCGGATGCTCGTGCGAGCATCGACGACTCGCTCTCCGGCATCGCCGGGATCGTCGTCGTCAGCGACGAGGACGTCGCCGAGGCAGAGCAAGCCGTCGCCGACGCCGAGCAGAGCGTGGCGGAAGCCCAGGCGGCGGTTGACCAGGCCCAAAGCGAGGTCGAGCAGGCGCGGGCAGAACGCGATCTGGCCCGAGCCGAGGCGGAACAAGCTCGAGCCGAGGCGGCAAAGGCCGAACTGTGCGCGGACGCCTCGCTCGCAGCCACGCAGGCGCTGTCCGAGAACGACGACACGGCGGCGGCGTACGAGGAGGCTGCAGCTCGCGCACGAGACCGCCGCGAGTGCCTGCTCCTGAGGTGCTCCACGGGGTGCGGTCGCGGGCGGATTCGCCCGCGACCGCTCGTGCTCTCAACCTGTGTTACTGAGGGTCGCTACGCGCAGGGCGGTGATCTTCACGTAGTTCACCTGTTTCCCTGGGCCGCCCGAGCAACTGAAGTCGGCGGTGCCAGCCGCGTTGTAGGTGTTGAGCACCATCAGTGACAAGGTGGCCGGCTGTCCGTCCTCCACGTAGGCCTGGCTCTCGTCGAAGTTGGCCCCCGCTTGCAGGCGACAGCTGATCGTGCCGAACCCGAGCGGCGAGGCTGTCGCGTACGCCTTCGCCAGCAGCACATAGTTGCCCGCCTCGGCGATTGCGAGGCTCGTAATCGCCGTCTGAGCCGAACCGACGTTCACCGGCCCGTTGGCGAAGCGACCAGCGGCGGAGCTCGGCGGAAGCACGCCTGCCGCGAGATCGGTCGCCGTGATGGAACCGTCCTGCACCTTGTCCGTCGTGACCGCGTTGCTTGCGATCTTCTCCGTCGTGACGGCGTTCGCGGCGATCTTGGCTGATGCGATCGCATTGCTCGCGATCTTCGCCGCGACGACGGCGTTGTTCGCGATCTTGGCTGCGGCCACCGCGCTGTTCTTGATCTTGGGCGTCGTCACCGCGTTGCTCTTGAGCTGCGCAGTGCCGACGCTGTTTTTTGGCGGCGCTTGACTCACGGCTGCCCCGCCAGTGCCTCCGAGAACGAGGAACGCGGCGAGGCAAGTGACTGCGAGTACCGCTGATGAACGGTACGGAAGTATGCGACTCATGCCTACCTCCCTTGGTTGACGGCGAGTCGGGAGGGTGCGAAGGGGATCTTCCCCGGGTATCAGGCGAGCACTCTCCGGGCTGACCATGCCACAAGTCACGAATAGATGTGGGGGGCCACACTCCTCCCCCTCGCAAGTGCTCGGGCGGTGGGCCTGCTCTCGGGAGACCAGGTCGTGCTCGATCAGTGAGGTGACCCAGCCCGAGCGGCGGCGACGGCTTCAAGTCGGGAGTTGACGCCGAGGGCCGCTAGGCCCGCGAGTGCGCTACGAATAGACCCAATCGTGTCCTAGCGGGCGAGGCGAAAGCAGGACACCCTTGTTCGCATGAATCGCAAGCAGCGCGAAGTCCTCCGCAAGCAGATTGACGCTCAGGTGCGCGAGCGGCTGGCGAGTGCGGAGCGCGAGGGCGGCACAGGCAAGGACGTACGAAGCAGGACGCGTGGCCTTGCCGGTCAACCCGCATAGGGTTTTCAAAGGGGGCTAGGGATGGATGTCAAGGGCGCAAAGGCGCTGAGCGAGCGCCTCGCAGAAGCCGCATGCAACGTTGATCCACCCCCCGCGAAAGCGGTGGGCCTACCGGACTCGCCGGTCGCTTGTCGGATAGCCCAGGATCTGGTGTCGCCAATATGTCCCACACCCGCGAACGACTGCGCCGCTTCCTGATTCGTGCCATGTCGCGCACGCACGGCGGCGTCTACCGTGCCAGCGGAGGCCGCCTCCTAGGCCGCGTGGCCGGGATGCCGGTGCTCCTCCTGACGACGACCGGGCGCGGGTCAGGGAAGCCGCGCACAGCCGCGCTCACGTACTTCCGCGACGGCGCAGACCTCATTGTGATCGGCTCCTTCGGCGGCTCGGACCTGCCGCCCGCTTGGTGGCTCAACCTTCAGCGCGATCCCCGGGCAAGCGTGCTGATCGGTAGGACGACCTCGACGGTAACGGCGAGGGCCGCGACCGCCGAGGAGCACGACCGGCTGTGGCCCCTCGTGACGACGACCCACCCTGGGTACGCCCGTTACCAGGAGCGCACAGCGAGACTGATTCCTATCGTGATGTTGACGCCGGAGAAGCAGTGAGCACGGTCGCGCCGATGCGCCCGACCGCCGTGGTCTTCGATCTCGGGGGCGTCCTTGTCGACTGGGACCCGCGCCACTTGTACCGGCAGCTCTTCGATGACCCTGATGAGATGGAGTCGTTCCTTGCCGAGGTCACCACGGCGGAATGGAACGCACACCAAGACGCGGGGCGACCATGGGCGGAAGCAGTCGAACTCCTGGTCGCAGAGCATCCTCAGCGGCGAGAACTCATCGAGGCGTTCCACCGGCGATGGCCCGAGATGCTGGCCGGGGAGATCCCGGGAACGGTCGAAGTACTTGCGGATCTGCGGGCTGCGGGCGTCCGATTGATCGCGCTCAGCAACTGGTCAGCGGAGACGTTCCCGTTTGCCCGAGAGCGGTTCGACTTCCTGGCATGGTTCGAGGGAATCGTGATCTCGGGCGACGTCGGAGTGAACAAGCCCGACCGGCGGATCTTCGACCACCTCGCAGTGCAGTTCGGCATCGAGCCCGCGGCGACGCTCTTCATTGACGACTCGTCGGCGAACGTCGACGCGGCGAAGGCACTCGGGTTCCGCGCGATCAGTTCACCGACGCTACGGCGTTGCGGCGCGAAATGGTGCGACTTGGGCTCCTTCCGGACACCCAAATTGTGCCGCCTCCGGGAGAGAGCGGCTCATGACCGCGCGCGCTTGTTCGACTGACGCTGGTCGGCAGGCGTCGGTGTCGTGAGATCGACCGGCGACAGCGCGAGTTCGATGGCCTCTGAGCGAGGCAGCGCTGCTACGCGTCCGTCATTGCTCTCCGATTTTTCGGTCCTTCAAGGTCGTCTACCTAGGTCGAACCGAAGCGCCGCAAACGTCGGCCGTCGGTGGCCAGCAACGTCGCACGCCTCCGGTCGCTCGGTTGCGATCGGCGTCCCCGTTGGAACCGTCTTGGAACCGAACGATGGCGAACGCTGGCGAAGGCTGCGAAGCCGACGACTTGAACCGAAGCTTTTACAGGCACAAAGCGATCAACGGCAACCAAGAGCGCCACCTGGTGGGCACATGGTAAGGAGGGTCGACGGTTCGAGTCCGTCAGAGGGCTTGAGGAAAAAGCCGCTAGTCGGGCCTCTTCTAGAGTCAGTCTTCAGGTTTAGTCCCTCACGATGGCTCGGTTGACCTCTGGTCACAGGCTGCGGTTACTCGTCGTCCGGCTCCGCCCGCAGCACGGCGCGTCGTGAGCCGCTGACGACCGCGCTCTAGGCGTTCCAGACGACGTCGATCGCCCTGTCGAGCCCGGGGAGCGGCAGGGCGGCGGCCTCGGCCTCGACCGCATCGCGCACGACGCGCGACGGGCGCCCCCACGCGTCGATCCGGACGGTGTGCTGTGCACGCCTCCAGGTGCCGCGGATCTCGCCGTCGACGAGGAGCGCGCCCGGCCAGACCCGCGAGGTCCAGAGCAGCTCCCGCCGATCCGCCCGCGGCACGAGCAGCTCCCGCTCCGCGCCGTCCAGCAGGAAGTACGCGTCGCCGCTCGGCAACAGGAGCGCCGGCGCAGGCGCGGTCTCGGCGGCGCGCATCGCGGGCTCGTCGTCCGCGAGGAGCAGCTCCTCGCCGAGCGGCGAGCGGACGGGCAGCAGCGAGCCCTCCAGCGCGGCGAAGGCGTCTGCCCCCGCGCGCCGGGAGATTCCCGCCCACCGGGCGAAGCCATCGGCCGTCGTCGGCCCGAAGACGTGCAGGTATCGCCGCGCCAGCTCGCGACAGGCGTCGGCCGGCTCGATCTCTGGCGCCGGCACCGTCCAGATCGTCGGTGCCCGCGCGCCCTCCCACCGGATCGCCACCGTGCCCGTCGGCGCGGCGTACCTCGGGTTCGCGCGGATCGCGAGCCCGGCCTCTCGGTCGGTCGTGCGTGCACCGTCGAGATACGCGCGGAGCCGCTCGGCGATCTGCTCGGCCCGCGCACGGCTCTTGCCGCGCCCGGGCAGCCTCGCCAGCGTGAACAGAGCGAAGTCGCGCTCGGCGACGACGTACGTGCTGTAGCGCGGCCCCCAGACCTGGACGAGCGAAGGGTGCTCCCAGGTCGAGGCCTCGACGCCGATGAGGCGCGCGTGGAGCGAGAGCAGGGCGGCGCGCGGCATGCTGTCCTGCAGCCCGGCCCAGGCGGCCCGCCGCAGCGACGCCACGGTCGTCGGCACCCGCTCGTCGAGGCCGCCGACGCGCCGTCGGAACGCGAGGATCTGCCGTCGTGTGAGCCGGAGTCGCGCCTGCATCGAGCCGTGCAGGCAACCTAGTCGACGGCCGAGCCGACCGCCACGGTGCTCAGGCGCGCGCGAGCAGGTAGCGGAACTCGCTCTCGCCTGTCGGGTTCGTCAAAGTCGCCCTAACGAGTTCGACGACTCAAATGCTCAAACCGGCTCGACTGCCTTGCTCACGATCCAGGCATGCTTGCCGACGCGGCGACCCCGGGCGAAGCCGTACTGCTCGAAGAGCTCGACCGTCGCGCTGAAAAGGAAGCGTCCCTGCGCCTCGCGACCGGCGGTCACCTCGGGGATGGCCTCGACGAGGCCGCCGCCGAGGCGGGCGATCTGGTCGAGCGCACCCTCCAGGCCTGCCCGGGCGATGCCTTGGCCGCGATGCCTCTTGTCGACGAAGATACAGGTGATCCGCCAATCCGGCCGTGGTGGAGCGTCCTTGTCGTACTCCCGCTTGTGCTTGATGCCCGGGAGCTCCTCCGGGCTCCCGTACTGGCACCAGCCCTGGGCGGCGCCGTTCTCGTCGATGACCAGCGCGGCATGAGCGCGCCCCGTGCGGACGCGATCCTCCTTGGCCTCGCGATAGTTGATTCCCCTCTCTGCGCACTCGGGGTGATAGCCGATACACCAGCAGCCACCGTAAACCCCGTTGTTGCGCTCGACGAGCTCGGCGAAGACGGCCCATGTCGTTGCATCGAGCGCCCGAATCTCATACTCGCTCATACGCCTCCGTTCACCGGCTGGCCAGCTGAGCAAGGGAGTCTAGGTACGTCCGGTTGGCATACGCGAGTGTTCTCTCCATCGATCAGACGGCACCTCCTCCCCTCGGAATGTGCTCGGGCGATGGGAACTACGGGGCTCCTTCTGGTAGCGGGACTCGCGTGATCGTCCAGCATCTCGGAATGACGCCATAGGATTCGGCCGTGCCGTTCACGCTCACGAACATCAAGAAGGATCTGGAGGACATCGGCTCTCGATTCGACGGCGCGCCGGACCTGGAGTTCCGTGCGGCGACCAAGGCGCTCGAGCTCGAGAAGTCCGGCTTGAGCTACCAGCGCGTCCCGCCCGGCTATCGCTTTCCGTACGGCCACACGCACATGAAGCAAGAGGAGGTGTACGTGGTCGTGCGCGGGAGCGGGCGGATGAAGGTCGACGACGAGATCGTCGAGCTCAAGGAGTGGGACGCGGTCCGGGTCCCGCCCGGCGCGTGGCGAGGCTACGAGGCCGGGCCAGAGGGCCTCGAGATCCTCGTCATCGGCGCGCCCAACCTCGGCGAGGATCCGCGCGAAGACGTCGATGGTCAGCGCGACTGGTGGGCTGACTAGCGAAGTTGTCCGGACGTTTGATCGGCACGGTCCGGTGAGTTCTCGGTGGTTGGTCGGTCTTCATCGCGCATGTGTCCGCAGCAGGTGAGATGCGGCCGGAGCAGGCCGCCGAGGAAGGAGTCGTGAGATGACGCGGTATCTGATCTCGTTCGATGACGGCGCAATGACGTTTCCCGAGGAGGATCTCCCCGACGTGGCCGAGGCAGCGCATGCGGTGGTGCACGAGGCGGAGGAGGCCGGCGTTTGGGTGTTCGGCGGCGGGCTGCATTCCCACGAAGAGGTCAGCGTGGTGGCAACCGACGGGACGGTCACCGACGGCCCTGAGAGCAAGGCGTACATCGGCGGATTCTCGGTTGTCGACGTTCCCACACGCGAGGAGGCGCTGGAGTGGGCTGCCAAGATCGCCGTCGCCTGCCGTTGTGCGCAAGAGGTCCGCGAGTTCGGGCCCGGATCAAGACCCTGATCCTGAAGCAGGAACAAGTGGACACACCCGCCTGCGCGGCATGACGGCAGCGTGCGCGAGTGTGCGGGAATGTCTCTTCAGCGCCGAGCGCGGGCGATGAGTTTGCGCCGGCCGAGCCGTCCATAGGCCAAGCGCACCCAAAGGGAGGTCCACATGTCACTCGCCCGCGTCCAGAACTTCTCCTCATCGCTCGACGGCTTCGGCACCGGCGAGGGTCAGAGCCACGAGGGTGCGGGAATGTCGCTTGAGCGCGGGCTGCGACGCGGCGGTCACACGTCTTCGTTCAGCAACTCACGCGCGATGCGCCAGCGCCCGTCGGCGTCACGGCGCCAGACCATGAGGAAGCGTCTTCGTACCCATGGGGCATCCGTGCCCTTCGGCCCACTTACCCAGTTCACATGTCCTTGCGTTGCTGCGAAGTCGCCTGCGCCGATGGTCGAGTCGGCAACGATCTCCATCGAGGAGATGACGACCGCGGGTGCGAGGTCAAGAAGCGCGTCCCGTCCCTCGACCGCCGGCATTCCGGATCCGACGAAGATCGCATCCTCCGTGTAGTAGTCAACCCAGGCTGTCGGGTCTAAAGCCTCGAACGCTTCGGCGAGAGCCTTCTCCGCGCTTCGAATCGCGGCGACGCCGGACGAAGAGAGCGTCACTCGGTGGACACTACTCCCGGAGGCGTCGTAGTACCCGGCCTGGACGGGTCTTCGAGAGAGGGCCGGCCAGCTGCGCGAGTGAGCGGATTGTCGCTTGAACGCTCAGAGCTCAAACAGGCGAAGATCCGCAAGGTGGATTCTGAGCTCGTCGAACTGCTGAACCAAGCACAGATCGACCCCGAGGCTGTAGCACTCGTGCTCTTCGGTTCAGCAGCTTCTGGATCGACGCATGAAGGGTCTGATCTCGACGTCTGGTACGTGCGTCGCGGTGAGCCACTCCCGCCCCGCGAGCGGCGAGGCCGGCTCGAGATCGTCCCGACAACCCTCGACCAAATGCGAGCCGCGCCTGACTGGCTGAAATCCGCCCTTGCCTACGCGCAGATCATCTGGGACGAGACGGGCGAGGTCGAGTCCGTGCTCGCAGCCGCTCGTACGATCTCGCACGACGAGACGGCTGAGTTGTATGACGGCTACCTCAACGACTTCTACCGATCGATGAAGGCGTGGCGAACGGGAAACGAGCTCGCAGGGCGCATCGAATGTGGGCGCTCATTGCGGTACCTGGGCGAGCTCGTCTTCGCCCTCGACGGCATCCGCGCGCCGTACCCAAAGGAGTGGCAGGGCAAGCTCGGCGATCTGGAGCCGCTGATTCTCGAAGTCGCACGAACGGGTGCGCCACAGCTCCAGCAAGAGATCTGCGTGATCGTTCGCGATCGGGCTGCGCAGCGCGGCTACGCGCACGTCTACGAGGCGTGGACGGGTGACATCGATCACGCGCTGTCGTTCGATTTCGCCTGACCGACCAGCGCACCCGACCAGGGGACAGCTCAGCGGCGTGC
>CAWHKQ010000006.1:0-126656 GCA_963829925.1 uncultured Acidobacteriota bacterium | reverse complement strand
AAGAAGGAAGCACCTCCTCCTCCGACACCCACCGTGGAAGTGGTCGCCGTCACACAGAAGGATCTGCCGGTCTACGGGGAATGGATCGGGTCGCTCGACGGCTACGTCAACGCCGAGATCCGCCCGCGGATCGAGGGCTACCTGCTCAAGATGAACCACCGCGAGGGCTCGCTGGCCGGCGCCGGCGAGGCCCTCCTCGAGATCGATCCCAGGGAGTTTCAGGCCGCCTACGAGCAGGCCAGCGGCACTGTGGCCCAATACGAGGCGACTCTGGCCAACGCGAAGACGATGGTCGCTCGGTACACGCCTCTGGTCGCGCAAAAGGCCATCAGCCAGCAGGAACTGGACGATGTGATCACGCGCGAGCGCACCGCGCAGGCCAACCTGGCGTCGGCTCGGGCGGCGGCGGAGCGGGCCCGGCTGAATCTGAATTTGCCTCGAAGCTGCAACTCGGTGTTCCCGCTTAGAATTACCAACGAACGACTCTCACGCGCTGCACGAACCGGTGCCCCGCGCAGAGGCGTTCCGAATTCGAGGAGGACGGAAATGAGATACGGAAGCAGTCAGGGAGCGAGCATGTCCGCAAGATTTGTCTCCGACCCTTTCCGCCCTCGCACTGTGTGCCGGAGCTCTCGCCCAAGACACGCCTCCGCCCACCGACAAGAAAGTCGAATACTCGCCCTATCCGCAGCAGAACTTCCCGAACCGCGTGTTCTTCGGCGATACGCACCTGCACACCAGCTATTCGACCGACGCCGGCATGATCGGTAACACGTCTCGGGCCGGAGGAGGCGTATCGCTTTGCGCGCGGCGAGACGGTGAAATCCAGCACCGGATTGCCCGCGCGGCTCGGTCGGCCGCTGGATTTCCTGGTCGTCGCGGATCACGCCGAAAACCTGGGCCTCGCGCCCATGATCGCCGAATCGAACCCGGAGCTGCTCAAGTCCGAGTGGGGCCGCAAGGTGCACGACCTGGTCAAGGCCGGCAAGGGCTTCGAGGCGTACGACGCCTGGGGTGCGGCGATGATCGCTCGCCAGGATCCGCTCAAGGGGATGCCGATGGCGCGCACGGCGTGGGAGCGCATCACCGCTGCCGCGGAAAAATACAACGAGCCGGGTCGCTTCACCGCGTTCATCGGCTACGAATGGACGTCGTCGCCCGGCGGCAACAATCTGCATCGCAACGTCATCTATCGCGACGCCAAGGACAAGGCCGATCAGGTCCTGCCCTTCTCGCAATACGACAGCGTCGATGCCGAGGACCTCTGGAAATGGATGGCCAACTACGAGAAGAAGACCGGCGGCCGGCTGCTGGCCATCGCGCACAACGGCAATCTCTCCAATGGGCTCATGTTCGACGACGTCACGCTCACGACCAAGAAGCCGCTCGACCGCGACTATGCGCTGCGGCGCTCGAAGTGGGAGCCGCTGTACGAAGTGACCCAGATGAAGGGCACCGGCGAAGCGCATCCGCAACTCTCGCCGACCGACGAGTTCGCGAACTTCGAGATCTGGGACCGGGGAAGCTTCGGTCCGGCGCCGAAGACGAAGGACATGCTGCCCCGCGAGTACGCGCGCGAGGCATTGAAGCGCGGCCTCGCCTACGAAGCCAAGCTCGGCGTCAATCCGTTCAAGTTCGGCCTGATCGGCTCGACCGATTCCCACACCTCGCTCGCCACGACCGAGGAGAACAATTTCTTCGGCAAGATCGCCCATGCTCGAGCCTTCCAGCGATCCGATCCGATTCGAGGAAGTCCCATCACGGGCCGCATGGCGCCGCCGGGCGCCCAGATGTACGCGCGGGAAACGAGCGCATCAGGCCTGGCGGCCGTCTGGGCGCGCGACAATACGCGCGAAGCGCTGTGGGACGCGATGGCGCGCAAGGAAGTCTTCGGGACCACCGGCACGCGGTTGATCGTGCGCGTGTTCGGCGGCTTCGACTTTTCACAGAAGGATCTCGATCGCTCCGACTTTGCCGCGCACGGTTACGCGAAAGGCGTGCCGATGGGCGGCGATCTCAAGGCAGCAGCGGCCGGCAAAGTGCCGACACTATTGATTCGCGCGATTCGCGATGTGGACGGCGCCAACCTCGATCGCATCCAGGTGATCAAGGGCTGGCTGGACGCTGCCGGCAAGACACAGGAGAAAGTGTACGACGTGGCGTGGTCGGGCAATCGCAAGCCCGATGCAAACGGCAAACTCCCTGCCGTCGGCAATACCGTCAACGTCGCCGAGGCCACCTACGACAATTCGATCGGCTCGCCCGCGCTGCAAGCTTTCTGGAAGGATCCGAACTTCGATCCGAAGCAACGCGCCTTCTACTACGTCCGCGCTCTGGAAATCCCGACCCCGCGCTGGACGACCTACGACGCGAAGATTTTCAAAGTGAAGCGACCGACCGATGTGCCCGCGTCGATTCAGGAGCGCGCCTATACATCGCCCATCTGGTATACACCGTAAGTAATCCAGATCAGCATACGAGAGTCGTCGCGATCATCAGAAGGCCGCGATCCACTCGATGACCCAGAGCATCGCGACGCTGCCGATCGCGTAGGGCGGCACGAGCCCAGCCCATCCGGGCATCGCGATCTGCGCGCGGCGGACCGGCCCGGTGAGCGCGAACACCGCGGCGCCGAACAGGAGCTGACCGCTTCGACGCCGACGCTGAAGAAGAGCAAGGCGAGCGGGATCTGACCGTGGGCAGGCCGATCTCGGCGAGCGCCCCTGAATTCCAGTCTTTCCCGAGGCGGCCGAGCACGCCGCGAAGCGGCTCGTCCGAGATCCGTATGATTCCGTCGAATGGTCGATCCATCTTGAGGATCAGAAAGACCGCCGCGGCCACGGAGATGGCACACACGAACAGCGCGATGTAGCCTGAGGCGTTGGGCGTGGCGTAGACACCGAAGCTGACGAAGAGGATCGCCAGCCAGAACACGACGACGACGAGCAGCGGGGTCGAGATCGCGCTCGCGTTCTGGGCGTGCATCAGCCACCGCGCCTTCCCGAGCTCGATCGCGAGCTCTGCCGCCATCGACTTGATCGTGCGCTGCCGCTCGTTTCCCACCGGGAGGCGCTCGATAGCGTCGTAGAGGGCTTCCCCCTCCGGCGAGGGCGCCTCCGGGCCACTCTTCCAGAGCTGGAGAAACCCCGCCTCGACCGTGGATCGAAGACGCTGCCGAGTGGTGGCGCCTTCGGGACCGTAGTGGGCGAGCGCTCGGTCGAGCAGCGAAACGTCGGCGCAGATCCGGACGAGCTCGTCCTTTTGATGGTCGTACGAGTCCTTGGCCGAGGCGACGAGGAGGCCGAGGACGAGGGCCGCCATCGTTCCCACCAGGCCGGTGGCGGCCTTGAGCACGGAGTCCCGTTGAGGCCGGGAATCCGGACGGCGAAGCCCAGGAGCGCGCCGCCGTACACGCATGCGAAGACGATCAGGCTGGCGAGAACCGGATTCATGGGGTCTGCGTCGCGGCACGCGGCGTGGCGTCGGCCGCCGTTCCGGCGGCATGGGCAGAACGAGTTCGTCCTTCGGCCCGCATCTTCTCGTGGGTTTCCTCCCGGGCCTCGGCCTTTCGTGCCCCGAGCAAAGCCGTCCTGACGTCCGGCTCCACCTCTCCGAACGCGGGCATGCGCGCTGGGGTCATCGGCTCGACGAAGACGACGCCGCGAAGAAAAGGGCGCCCCCCACGACGAAGTTCAGGAGGGGTCCACAGCGCGCGCCGGGGGACGGAAGGCGCAGTCGACCGACCTGCCTGGATCTCGCCGCAGGGCTGCTGCTCCCGGGGCGGCGCCTCGGCGGCCAACGCGGCCGTGTCCGAGGCGGAGCGGCTAACCGTAGCGGGCTCAACTCCGGCCCGGCAAGACAGTGACCGCGAGGCACATCGTCGCGACCGAGGTTCTGCATCGGGGTGACTCCTGCGTTTTCAGGCCGGGCTGATGAGGATCAGATACTCAACCCGGGGGAGTGTCAAGCAGCCCCGGCTCTTCTCGCTGCGAGCCGCTCAACCAGCCTCCAATCAGCGCGCGGCCGAGCGTGCATGGCCGGGCCGCTTTCGTTCAGCGCACCCCGACCCGATTCACGGTCGCCAACGTTCCCGGGTGCGACGCCCGCGCCCGGCGCTCCGGCGCCGACACCGGCCACACCCGCTGCGCCCGCTCCGACTCCGGGGGCGGCGCCGACACCCGCCGCTCCCACCCCGGGAGCCGCGCCAACTCCCGGCCCTCCCACGCCGACTCCGGCGTTACGCCCACACCTGGCGCCCCTGCGCCGACGGTGGAGCGTCGGGCCACACCGGCATAGCTGACCGGTGTCGCTGGTGCGCCATGACCGCTCCCGGTGGCTACCAACTCCAGGAGGCAGACGCGCCATCCAGACCCACCCGGCAGCCGCCAGGCCAAGTATGAGCCTGTACCTGCCTCTGGTGTTTCATCGATTTCATTGATTTCCTCCTCCCGGTGCACCCTGCGGCAATTCGTCGAGCTCGATGAGAGCATTGGGACTGAGCCTTTCCGCTCCGGCCGGCGGAGTGAACGCAGAATGCGTTCGACGCCGGCTTACGCCGGTTTTCCAGCCCCTGACGCGAAGCGTGTATTGAGGTGCGTCGTTCAGGGTCTTGCTGGTGATCACCAGTTTGCGCGGGATGGGCTGTCTCACCCACCTCCACCCAGAGCTGCCAGTCCGTATCGAAGTTGCGGAAGGCGAGGTGCTCGCATTCCCGGCCATCGATGACGCCACGGCCGATATGCTTGGCTTCCTTGACCCCGGCCACGAGGACGTCGTAGGAATTCGACAGAAGAAGGTCCGCAAACGGCAGCGCAACGCCATGGCCTGCCCTCAGGGCTTCGATAACTGGTCCACGGTGCCCGGAGCATCGAACTGCGCGTAGCCGTTGATGTTTTTGCCGAAATGCTGACGGTCTTGCCGTCGAAGTAGAGCGCCACGTCCGAATAGCCGCCCACCCGGTGGGCGCGCAGCTTGTCGGGGCGGCTCAACAGCGCCTCACCGGAATTGGTGAACTGGATCTTCTCGAGCTGCGGCGTGATGACCTCGATGTCGCTGTCGAATGTTAGCTCGATCGTTTTCTGGCTGCCCACGTAGTCCGACATGGCCTTGAGAGTGGCCTTCGCATGCGCGCCGGTGCCCGCCTCCGCCGGAGTGCCGGTTTCGCTGGGAGGCGCCTGGCCGGCGCTCGGGGCGATACCGGCCTCGGAAGTCTCCGTCGGAGCTTTGCGGCAAGCGAAGGCGCAGACCCCGACCGCCACCAGGGCGCCCGCGAGGAAACAGAGGAGCCGCGCGCCCTCTCGCGGCCACTTCGTTGCGTCGGCGCTCAGGGGCTTCCTTTCCGCGAATCAGTCGGCTCTACTGTGGGCCCTCGGCGAGAACCTTGGCCTTCTGTGCGCTGTATTCGCTCTCGGTGATGAGTCCCTGTTTGTAGAGCGACTGAAGTTCTTCGAGCTTTTGCTGCATCGTCTTCGGGGCGGGCGCGGCCGGCTTGCCCGCCGCCGCAGCGGCCTGATTCGCGGCCGCGGCCGCCTGCTGGGACGCCGCGGCGGACTGCGCCGCCGCCTGATTCGCGGCCGCGGCCTGCTGCTGAGCCGCCGCTTGCTGCTGCTGGGACGCGGCCGTGCTGCTGGCAGCCGCGGCCGTGGTCGCCGCGCCCGTGCCATAGGCGACGGCCGCCGTCCGGCGCCGGACGCCGTAGACGGCCGAGCCCGGAGCCGCATACGCGACCAGGGCGAGCACGCCCAGCAGGATTCTCAGTGAAAGGGACTGACGAAACCGGAATCGCTTCATGATTGTCCTCCTCAAACGCCGCCTCTCACTTCTTGCGCGAGAACTGCAGCTCCACGACCTTGACCATCTTGCCTCGGTCCTCCTGCCAGAGCTCCGTCACCCGGTCGCCGTTGGCCGCGACGGTGAGCCTCAACTCGAGGGCCTCGGGCTTGCCCGTAAGCTCGTCGGCGATCGTTGCCGTCATCCTTCCGTGCGTTCCGGCCGCGTCCAGAGTTCCCGTGTACCACTCCATGCCCGTACTGCCCGTGTCCATGTAGGTCGACACGTACTTCTTCGTGACGTTGTCGAACCCCGCATAGCTGATGCCGCTCCAGGGCTCGTCCCCGATGTATCCCGACAGCATCTGCTGCACGTAGCGGTTCCCGAGGACCCATGTGGAGACCGCCGTCGCCGAAGACTCGATCGGAGGTTTGGACGGATCGAGCCACACCCGCACTTTCACGTCGAAGGTGCCCACCAGGAAATCGAGCCTCTTCTGCCCCTCTCCCGGGGTCATCGCATTCTCCATGGCCCTGGCGATCTCCTCGTCGCTGGGCGTTTTCGTCGCCTTCTCCTGGCCGGCGGCGCTGACCGCAAGACTCAAAACGACGCCCGCCAGAGCAGTGATTCGATTGAAACGTCTCATCGCCTCCTCCTTTGCGCCTCTGGCGGACTTGCCTTTCCTGCGTCCCCATCCGACCACGGGCTCTCTTAGTTGGCCGACGGGCGTCGATCCTTCGAACGTCTCCTACACTGCTGGAAAGCGGCGATTCCTCACCCTGTGTAGATTATCCACATCCGCGGGCCGTTGGAGGCGATCTCCCAGACGGTGCGCTCGAGGTTGGGGAGAGGGGCAGTCCTTTCGTAATCCACGTTGAGAGTCCGGTAGCCGGCGCCGGTGATCCAGCCTTTGCCGAGGCGGAACGCGAGATCGCCCGAAGCCGACCAGTCGAGGTCCGCGCCGCCCGCGCCGACGTCGCCGCGGCCGAGCACGACGAGGCGCGAGCCCAAGGGAATCTGCACGCGCAGGCCGCCGAAACCGTCCACCCAGTCGATCGTTCGGCCCTCCGTGTCGTCGAGGTCCGTTTCAACCCGCGCGTTGGTGTTCCAGTAGCGGATGCCTCCGAGGAGGTCGAGCGACCAGGGGTTCTCGCCGCGTCCCTGAACGAGCTTGTAGAGACCGAAAGCCTCGCCGATCCACTGGCGCAGGTTCAGCCGCGCATTGACGAACTCCGGTATGGGGCCTTCGATGTCCGCCCCGAGACGGACGTAGAAGAAGTCGAGTCCGCCTCCGAACCGCCCATGCTGCGCCTCGAAGTGTCCCGTCAGGTTCATCTTCATGTGGTCGAAGAGCTCGGAGACGTTCATGTCGAGCGGGTCCTGGATGAAGTCGCGGGCGGTCTCGGTTCCCTCGATCGCCGGGAAGTAGCCGTAGATGCCGACCAGGAAACGCCACCTATCGGCTCCGGTGTCTGGAGCCGAGAGCGGGATCACTGCGGCCATCGGGGAACCGGCCATCGATACGCGCCGGAGCCCGAGGTTGCACGTTTTCGAGTAGATCACCGGTCGACTTGGCGAGTCAAAGCGAGCCCTCGCGGCCGTTGGACCCTGGTCCCGGTCTCGGCTGGCGCCGCTCGCCGGCTTTGCTATCTAATGCGCTCAAATGGGAGCGCCGGCTCCCGGGAGGAGGACTCGATGAGACACCGCATTGCCGTGGCCGCGTTCGCCGTGGCCGCAGCGCTTCCGTCGATATCGGCGGCCGATGACCTGACCGGCCAGGAACGGCTCCTCTGCACCGCCGTCGATGCGACACGCTGTATGGAGACAGGGTCCTGCAGCACCGAGCTTCCGTGGAACCTCAACATCCCGCAGTTCATGGAGGTGGATCTGAAGGCCAAGACCTTCTCGACGACGAAGGCGAGCGGAGAGAACCGAGCGACGCCGATCCGGACGGTCGCGCGGGAAGAAGGCCTGATCGTCCTGCAAGGCTACGAGGCCGGCCGGGCATTCAGCTTCGTCATCCACGAGTCGAGCGGCATGGCCTCGGTCGCGGTGGCGAGAGACGGCATGACGGTTTCGATCTTCGGCGCCTGCACGCCGATGCCACCGGGTTCCAAATGACACCTTTCAAACTGACCGGGAGGACGATCATGAAGCGATCCGCGATCATCGCCGCCGCGTTCGCCGCAGCAGCCGGTGTCGGCATTCAGGCCCAGACTCAGACGCAGGGCGCGTCACAGCAGAAGACGCTCGCGGCGACGATGAACGTCTACGTCTTTGCGACGCAGGGCCAGTCCGCGAGCCAGCAGTCGATCGAAGAGGTCGAGTGCTACAACTGGGCGGTCCAGAACACGGGAACCGACCCGTTCCAGCTCCAGAAGCAGGCCGAGGCCCAGCAGCAGCAGGCGGCGGCCGCCCAGCAACAGGCCTCCAAAACGGCGCAGGGATCGGGTGTGAAGGGCGCGGCCGGAGGCGCGGCGGGGGGGCGCTCATCGGCGCGATCGCGGGAGACGCCGGGAAGGGCGCCGCGATCGGTGCCGCTTCCGGAGCCGTCGTGGGCCGCGCCCGCGGCCGGCAACAGCAGGAGGCGGCCCAGCAACAGGTCGCTCAGCAGTCCGCGTCCTCCCAGCAGGCGACGGCGCAGCAGCTCGAAAACTTCAAGAAGGCCTTCAGCGTCTGTCTCGAAGCCAAGAAGTACATGGTCAAGTACTGAGCTCGCCCGGACCCCGTTGAATGACCCGTTCGCGCAGCACTCTCGGCGTCGCGGCGCCGAGCAGGACGGCGCCAAGGCCGGCGACCGTGTTCTGTACGACACGACCGTGTTCTGTACGACGAATCCGAGCTGCTGATCGCGGCTGAACTGGGTTGACGGCTTCAGAAGTCGCTGGAGAGGTGTCCCAATCCCAGAGCAGTTGTATGTAGGGGGGATGGGCGGACAGTCGGATCCTCCGGCGGTTGAAGTTTTCCGAGATGAGATTTCCCGGGAGCAATCCCCTGAAGGCCCGTGGAAGACGGCCACGTTGATAGGCGGGATGTGGATAGCGCTTAGAGGCGTGAAGCTGACCCGTACTCATCGGCCGTGCGGCTTGACCATAAAGTACTTCGATGCGAATCGTCGTACATACCGACTCTGTTGCATGAGTGGGGGTATTTTGCGGTCCCTCGAACCCCCAGGTTTGTCGGCGGTGACACACCGCCAAGCACTCGGAATTGAACAGGGAAACGTGCGGCGATGGGCCGGCGTCCGCGAGCCGCTCGTCTGGTTCCGCCCGCTTTCGGCGGGGTCTTCGCCGTGTATCCGCTGCTCGGCGGCGGAACCCGGGCCGGCAACGCGACGATCGTGGTTTCGGCGGATCGAATTGAGGAATTGAAGCAGGCATTCCGTCGGACCTGGATGCGTGCACCCACCCAGGATGAGGTCCGCCGACTTGCTCGACGATGATGTCCGAACCGAGATTCTCGCGCGTGAGGCGATCGCGATGGGCTTCGATCGGGACGACAGCGTCATCCGCCGCCGGCTCCAACTGAAGATGGAATCGATCGCCGATGACGCCGCCCGCCGCGAGCCGACCGAAGAGGAGCTCGCCGCGTTCCTGGCCGCGAACCCGGAGCGCTTCCGGGAGGAGGGTCGGATCAGTTTTCGCCGAGGTCTTTCTGAGCCCTGACAAACGGGGAGAGCGTCTGGAGGCCGACGCCGCCCGGCTTCTCGCCGAGCTCAACGCCGCCGGTCGGGCCGCCGACATCTCGGCGATCGGCGATTCGCGGATGCTCGAGCCGGAGCTCCAGGACGTCACCGAAACCGAAGTGTCCCGGAGCTTCGGCGAGGAGTTCGCCGCGGCGGTGAAGGGGCTCCCGGCCGGCGAGTGGCGCGGCCCGGTCTCCTCGGGCACGGTGCCCACCTCGTCGTCGTCACCGAGCGGCGGGTAGGCCGGAATTCCCGTCTCGACGAGGTCCGCGCCGCGGTCAAGCGCGAATGGGAAGCTGCGCAGTTGCTGGCGGGGAAGGAAGCCTTCTACGGCCGGCTCCGGAGCCGGTATCGCATCCGGCTGGATCTTCCCGCGGAACCCACCGCCCGGAAGGCCGAGAGCCTGAGATGCTTCCCCTCCTCCATCTCGTATCGACGGGCGTCGGCCCTTTCTACGACGGCGCGGCGCACTTCTTCGTCTCCCTCGAAGAGCTGCTCCCCGTTGTGGTCCTGTCGCTGCTCGGCGGACTGCGCGGCCCGAGGACGGGCCGCTGGACGATCGCCGTCCTTACTCTTTTCTGGATGGCGGGCGGGCTGCTCGGCTACTCGCGGACGCCGGGGGGCTCGCCCACACTCGTGACGATGGCTCTGCTCCTTCTCCCCGCCGTGCTCGTGGCCTGGGATCGGAAGCTTCCGTTCCTGGCGGTCACCGCGCTCGTGAGTCTGTTCGGGCTGTGGATCGGCTTCTGGAACGGCGTCGCCATGGGGGCGGCCGCCGCGGGCCCGGTGGCGGTTCTCGGCGCCGCGAGCGCCACGCTCCTGACGGCGACACTCACGGCTGCGCTCGCCGCCGCGCTCGAGTCCGGTTGGCCTCGCATCGTCCTTCGCGTCGCAGGAAGCTGGGTTGCGGCGCTCGGCCTGCTGGCGCTCGGCTGGACGCTGAAGGGCCGATGAGGAGCGTCGCCCGCCGCCTCGCCGGCTCGCCGGCCCTCCAGTTTCTGGCGATCGGGGCAGGCCTCCTTCTGGCCGTTCGCGCCCTCGATTCCGGCCGCGACCCCGCCTCCTACCGGATCGTGATCGGACCCGGTCAGATCGAGTCGGTCGTCGCCACCTTCGCGAGAGCATAAACGGCCTCCCTCGCCGCAGGAGCTCCGCGGTCTGCTCGAGGATCAGGTCCGGCAGGAAATCTACGTTCGCGAGGCGACGGCGATAGGGCTCGATCGCGACGACCTCGTTGTCCGGCGGCGGCTCCGCCAGAAGATGGAGTTCGTTGCGGCGGAGGGGACGGCGGGCGACGCGGAGCGGGCGAAGCGGGAGCTCTACGAAAGGCTACGGGGACGGTACGACGTGATCGTCGAACCGGTGGCGACTAAATGAGGCGGCTCGCCGTGGGCGTGCTCCTAGCCCTCCTGGCGGGCGCCGCGCAGGCCCATGAGGTTCGGCCGGGCTATCTCGAGATCACGGAGGCGCCTTCGGGTGCCGTGAAGATCCTCTGGAAGCAGCCCGTCCTCGGGGAGCTCGCCATCCCGATGCAACCCCACCTCTCAGCCGGATGGCTCGAGACCTATCCGGCCGCCCTGACGCACACAGAGAGCTTCCTCGTCCGCCAGTGGGAGATCCCCGCCGGGGCCGGCGCCTTGGAGGGGCAGACCGTGACCATCCTGGGACTGGAGGCCACGTTCACGGACGTGCTCGTCCGCGTGAACCGCCCCGGCGCCGAATCGGCGACGCGGCTCCTCAAGCCGACGTCGCCGTCCTTCGAGATCCGAGAGGACGCGCCGCCCCCTTCGCGGGCGTATCTCGGTCTCGGGATCCACCACATCCTCCTCGGCGCGGACCACCTCCTCTTCGTCCTCGGCCTGCTTCTGATCGTCGGGAATCGTTGGGGCATGATGGTCAAGACGGTCACGGCCTTCACCGCCGCGCACAGCCTGACGCTCGCGGCCTCGACGCTCGGAGTCGTGCGCCTGCCGTCGGCCCCGGTCAACGTCGTCGTTGCGCTCTCGATCTTCTTTCTGGGAATCGAGGTCGTCCGTCAACGGCGAGGAGAGACGAGCCTGACGATCCGCCACCCCTGGATCGCGGCGTTCGGCTTCGGCCTCATCCATGGGTTCGGCTTCGCGAGCGGTCTCTCGACGCTGGGACTCCCTCCGCGCGAGGTCCTCGTCGCGCTCCTGCTGTTCAACGTGGGAGTCGAGCTGGGCCAGATCGCGTTCGTGGGTGTCTACCTCCTCGTACGTCAGGCCCTTCGCAGGCTCGAGGTTCCTCAGCCGCGTTGGGCGGATGCGATCCCGGCCTACGTCGTGGGCTCGTTGGGAGCGTACTGGACGCTCGTTCAGGTGGGACGCCTCCTAGGGACTTGACGGGGAAAGGGCCCGAGGTGCGGCACAGATCAGCCTGCGCGGTTCGGTCATCTACGGTGATAGCTTTCCGTCTCCCCCAAACCGAGCGTGAGCGCAAGCCACCCGAAGGGGAAGCCCAACGTGCTTTCCCCCCAACTAGTCCAGAATTCTGGACAGGAACGTGGGCCTTGCCGGGCAGATCCGTGCGGCGGAGGACAATCTCGTCGAAACGCAGAAGGGTTGAGTCGCTCCATTCTCCGGCCGCCCAGATCGCGGTACTCGTTCCGCAATCTTGAGAGGACCGGCTTGGTCGGATCGGAGTCGTTGGCGATCTCGGGGCGCGGCATTTCTCCGGATCGCCCCGAATGCGGCCGCCGAGACCAGCAGGGCGGCGGCCACGCAGACACCGGCCACAATGGAGAGGGTCGCTTCGCCGAAACATGTGCGGGGAACATGGCAGCGAATCGTGGACTCCGGTCTCAGGGTTGCTTGGACCGGGTCAGTCATTCGCGATAGAACGGTGCCGCGATGACGATCCGTGAGCACCCCCGCCGCATTCTTTTTTTCCTTTCGATTCTCGGCGTGGTCGCCTACGGTGCCCTTCTGATCCAGAACCTCGCGCCCGGAGTGGGCAGCTCCGAGAGCGCCGGTCACGCCAACGCCGCCCGGGCGGTCGTCTCGGGGAGGATCGTCCAGCCGATCGAGGCCCTCGCACTGCTGGAGCTTCCCGACCGCTTCGCCCCCGCGTTCATCCCCAGCTCCCACGAGCCGGGGCCGAGTCCCGGGACGATGGTCCCGCGCCAGGCCCCCGGCTTCGCGCTTCACGTGGCGCTCGCCTCCCTCGTCGCGGGCTGGGATGCCGGTCCCTCGATCGTCAGTCCGATCGCAGCGATTCTCTGCCTCCTGCTGCTGTTCATGCTCGGCCGCGAGCTCGAGCTCTCGCGTCCCTTCGCCTTCGCCGGCGCCGCAATACTGGCCTCCTGCCCCGTCTTCCTCTTCGAGGCGGTGCAGCCGACCGGGGACGTCGCGGCCACGATGTGGACGATGGCCTCGGTGTACTTCGCTCTGCGCTCGAGACGGCACGACCGCTGGGCGCTGGCCGCCGGGGCGGCGCTCGGCATGGCGGTCCTCATCCGGCCGGCCGCCCTGCTCTTTCTCCTGCCGCTGGCCTTCGCCCTGGACTGGCGCCCGAAGACCCTCGCGAAGTTCGTCGTCGGAGGTCTTCCGTTCGCGGTCTTCTTCGCCGTCTGGAACCGCGCCGCCCACGGCAGCGTTCTCGATCTCGGGGCCGCGGGCCAGATCGCGGGCGAGCTGGCGCTGGCCAACGCGATCCCGCGTCTCCGGCATTACGCGCACTGGCTCCTGGTGCAGCTTTCGCCTCTCGTTCCCCTGGGGTGGCTCGGCGTCGCCGTCGATCGGCGCGTTCCCGCCCGCGACCGCGCGATGCTCATCCTCTGGTTCGCCCCATTTCTCGTCTTCGTCTCCCTTCGCGGGGGCCCCTTCGAAGAATGGTGGCACACGCGAGCCCTGCTCCCCGCGCTGCCGGCGCTGATCCTCGGGGCACTGCTGGCCGTACGCGACCTGCTCCGGCTCCTTCCGGAGCCCGAGGCCCGGCCGCGTCTGCGCCTTCCCGCGCTCGCGGCGATTCTGCTGCTCACGCTCGTGGTCGTAGCGGAGTGGCGGAGCTATACGCGGTTCCGCCCCCTCGAGGCCGCGAAGGGGGAGGCCGTGATCGCGGAGGCGTCCCGGGCGCTGGCGGCCAAGACCGAAGGAGGCAAGGCGATCGTCGTGGCGACAGAGTTCTCGGGCGCGCTTCGCTACTACACGGAGATGATCCCGGTCCGCTGGGACCGCATCACGCCGGAAGACTTCTCCCTTCTCCGCGAGAAAGCCCGGGAGAAGGGGTACCGGATCTTCGCGATGCTCCTGCCGGAGGAAGCCGGGTCCGCGCGGGCCCGCGCGCCCGGCTCCTGGGTGACGACCGGCGGGGGAAAGAAGGCCGAGGTCTGGGAACTCCAGCCTGCGATGTGAGGGCGCCGCCTCAGCGCGGGTGGGTTGGGAGACGGGCCGGCGCAGCGGTCTCGGGCGCTGGGGTGCCGCGCAGCCGGTAGAGCGCGGTCCGCCGTTCGCCGCACGTCGCACAGGTGCCGACGGGTTTTCCGGAGCGCAGCCCGTCGCGGATGCGCTTCAGGGGCGCTCCGGCCGCGATCCGGTCCAGGCCGTCGGCGGGATAGAACCCGATCGGGTCCGACTCCCAGTAGATGCAGGGGTTGACCGCCCCGTTGGGCCGGATGACGTAGTTGCGGTCCGGATAGGCGCAGCCGAAGAGGCCCTGGTACCAGGAGTATCGCCAGTACTCGGGGCGATCGAACCCGGCGCGCAGCCGCCAGATCCGGCGGCGGAGCCTTCCGAAGACGTCCCGGGGCACGTCTTCGGGGCTCTCGAAGTCGGGATAGGACGTGATGCGGATTCCTCGCCGCACGGCCTCGCGCGCCGCGGAGGCAAGCTCGGCGTTCAGCGTCCCGGGGTCTTCGTCGGAGAGCAGCTCCGACGTCACGTCCACGCCGGGCGTCGGCGACACGAACCGCACGTCGAGCTCCGACACGCCGTGCGCCGCCGCGAACTCGGGCAGGAGCGCCAGGTCGCCGCGGTTCGACTTCATCCAGGTGAAGATGATCCGGAGCTTCGGCCTCTTCGACTTCACCGCGCGCTTGACCCCGTTGAACGTGTCGAGGCAGGCGAGGAGCCGCTCCCATTTTGCGGGCACGCGAATCTTCTCGTAGGTGGCCTTCGTCATGCCGTCGATCGACGCGGCGACCGTCGTCACCCGCGCGGAAATCAGCGCCTGCGCCGTGGGCTCGGTCAATGCGAGCAGGTTGGTCGGGAACCAGAGGTCCGGGATGCCGTAGCGGCCGGCGATCCCGACGATCTCGCGGAACTTCGGATGAATCATCGGCTCGGCCGCGCACGCGAGGGCGACCCGCCAGGCCCGCGGAAACATGTCGGCCGCGATCTTCTCGAACACCGCGACGGGCATGTTGCCGTCGTCCGAGAGCTGGGTGTCGAAGGGGGGGAAGACGAGCCGGTCGGTGTTCGAGAAGTAGCACATGACGCACTTCAGATTGCAGCGCGCCGTCAGGTCCATGATGACGTTCAGAGGCCGTGGCACGGCTCGATTATGTCATCCGCTTCCGTCCGACGAAGATGCGGAAGGCGTCGTCGATCTGGCCCGAAGCGCTCAGATGCGCTTCGGCGGCGCACAGGACCCCGAGCAGCCGCTCCTCCTCGGTCCCGCCTTCCCGGAAATTCTCGACGAGGCCCGAAAGCACGGGGTGCAGCAGCCCGCCTCCTCCGGAATACTCGGCCTCGGGAACGAAAGCTCGGCGGGCCATTGGCAGGATCGCTTCGCTCCGCGCCGCCTCCGCCGGACGCTCGCGCTCGAGCCGCGCCGGGTCGATGCGCTCGCGGCGCCACAGCGTGCGCCCGGTGGCGGGCTCGCGCCGCAGCCGTTCCGGCAGCAGCCGGAAGTATCGCTGCGCGAGCTCCAGACGCTCCTCCGGGTACTGAAACCGGTTCGGCCCCACATACTCGGAGAAGACGAATCGCCCGGCCGGCGACAGCGCGGCGTGGACGCGCGCGAGGAGATCCTCCAGAGCGAGGACGTGGTGCAGGACGTCGGAGGCGATCACCGCGTCCCAGGGGCCGTCCGGCAGCGCGTCCCGCTCCGGGTCGAAGACGGCGTAGGAAATTCCCGCGAGCCGCTCGGCCCGCAGGCGGGCGCGCTCGACGGCCGGCGGATCGGCGTCGACCGCGAGGACGGCCCCGACGCCGTCCTTGACTGCCAGCGAGCGCTCGAGGTCGCCGTTTCCGCATCCGATCACCAATACGCGGCCGAGGACCGCCGGCAGGTGCACGGCCCGGACGTAGGAGAGCCAGTCGATCTCGGGGTGTCTCGTCGCCGTCCGGTTCAGGTGGCGCTGGAGCGCGGGCGAGGGGAACCAGAAGGGCGAGCCCGGGTGCATCATGCGGCTCCCGCGCGGCGCCGCCCGAGAAGAACGACCGCGATTCCCAGGCCGAGGAGACCGGCGGTTGCCGTCGAGATCAGCGTTCCCATGACGAACCCCGGGGAAGCGTACCGCAGCGCGATCGTCTGCTCCCCCGGAGGAAGCTGGACCGCGAGGAACGGGCCGTTGGCCCGGCGCACGGGCACGTCTTTCCCGGCCCCGTCGCGCGCCGACCAGCCGCCGTCCTGAACGAGCGAGAGCACGACCCAGGCGCCCTCGGCGCCGGCGCGCGCCCGGAACGACGCGGCGTTGGTCGATTCCCGGTAACCCGAGATCTCGGCCGCACCGCCCGGCGCCTCGCCGTCCCTATCCGAGAGAACCCACGCCGTCTGCCGCCAGTCCGCGTTGGCGGCGATCTCGCGAAACGCGTCTCCGAATGCGGCGTTGGCGTCGCGCCACGGATCGCGGAGGTCAGGACGCCGCGGCCACGAGGCGGATTCGCGCCGGGACGAAGGCCCGCGGCAGGACGCGCGCGTTCTCGAAGACGCGGCCGTCCTCGCCGGCGTAGACCGGCCTCCAGCGCTCGCCGGGCGCGGCCGCGGCGGGTCCCGTCAGAAGGTAGCGCACGTTCAGAAAGTCGAGAGCCGGCGCGTCGACGTTGCGGATGGTCTTGAAGTAGTCGAGCGGGGGATAGCCGCAGGTCGCGTCCAGAAACGTGACGTAGTCGCGGCGCTCGACGGGGTCGTGCGTCCGGACGTCCTCGACGCCCGCGAAGACGTTGGTGCCCGGGAAAAGCATCGGGCCCTCCCCGACGACTCGGAACGGCACGGCCTGGGCGCGCAGGTAGCGGATCAGCGGAGTCTCGGGATAGAGGTCGGCGGTCGGGTAGAAGCGGTAGAGACCCCGCCACTGGTATAGCAGCTCGGCCGCGCAGAGGGCGCTCATCGCGGCGAGGAAGAGCTCGGGCCGGCGCCGCAGAAGGAACGCGAGCGCCGCGGCGGCGGACAGGACAAGCAGAATGACCGTGAGCTGGCGGTTCTGGAAGGCCGTGCCCCCGCTTCGGGCGTGCTCCGTCGAGAACCACAGGAAACAGAACACGGCCGCGAGCGCGAGCGCGACCGGAGCCAGGACACCGGCGATCCAGACCCGGCTCCGCGCTCGCAGATCTCTCGCGAACCGGTCGAGACCGGAGGCAGCCAGGGCGGGGCCGGCCAGCGCGATCCACAGGGAGAAGCGCAGGGGAAAGATGAGCCGGATCCCCGGGACCCGAGCCATCAGCTCGGCGAACGGCCACTGTCCGACCGCGACCCCGAGGCCGCAGATCAGGAGAGCCGCGAGGACCCACTCGAACCGCCGCCGGGCCGAGCCGCCCCGCAGGAAGAGAAGGGCCGCGGCCCATCCCACGATGCCGAAGTAGCCGAGCGCCATTTCGGGGAAGGCCCCGGTCCCCCCGGGCAGCGTCGGCGACGCGATGGCGTTGCCGAGCGTGTGAGGGAAGAAGGCGGTGGGAACCCCGCGCCAGCGGGGGCCGTGAGGCGCGACCGAGAGAATCGGATCCCAGTGGGGTTTCTCCACCAGACGCAGACGATTCGATGCTCCGATCGCCAGGATCGACGGGATCAGCAGAAAGGCGGTCAACCCGGCGGCGAGGAGCGCGGAAACCGCCGCGCGTCTCAGCACCAGCACCGCCTCGGGAAAATCGCCGACCGCCCCGCGTCCCAGGATCCACAACACCGCGAACAGGCCACCGAGCGCCGCGCTCTCCGGGTGCCCGGCGAGGGCGGCGAAGACGAGCACGACCGTCAGGGCCACGGTCGCGCGGACGCGGCCTCGCCCGTCGCGCAGGCGCTCGAGGAGAAAGAGCATCCACGGCCACAGGGAGAAGGCCGTCTGAGGGAAGAAGAACCAGTGGGCGAAGCAGAGGGAGAGCGTGAAAGACACGGCGCCGAACAGGGCCGCCTGTTTCGAGATCTGGAGCTCGCGGAGCCAGAGCCACATTCCGGCGGCCGCCAGCAACAGCTTGATCGAGCCGATGAGAAGGAAGGCGCGGGGCAGAGGGAGCAGCAGCGCGAAAAGAGTGAGAGGTGAAAACGGAGCCGACTGGCTGTTGGCGGCCAGCGGTGTCCCGCAGCCGTTCCACCGGTTGCGCAGCGGCAGCTCCCCATCTTTCCAGGCCAGAGCCGTCGCCTTCGTCCACGGGAGCATCTGCATGACGACGTCGTTGAGGTAGGGGTTGAACGGGGAGGTCGTTGCCGACGTCGTCCAGGGCCGCACGTACCGCACGTGATCGAGCGGGAGGGGCGTCGCCTCGGAGACGAATCCGCGGACGAACGGAAGAACCGCCAGGACCCAGAAAGCCGCGACGTACGGGAGGGGGATCTGTCGGCCCAGCAGACGCGCCGCGGCGCCGACGCCCGCCGCGACGGCGGCCAGGAGAAGGAGAAGCGTCAGCGACAGAATCACGCGGGCTGACAGTATTACGGGGAACGAGGCCCTCGCATCGGGCTGCTAGACTCGGCCCGTGAGCGAGACGACGGCCACGAAGGCCGCGCAGTACTGGGACGAGAACCGGGAGAAGGCCCGCGACCCCGCGTACTGGATGGCCCACCCGCTCTGCCGCCAGGCCATCAATCGCCGCGTTTCGGGCTCCCCGCACGAATGGCCGCTGGACTGGTTCAAGCGCGTCTACGCGACGCGTCGTTTCGCGCGCGGCGTGTCGTGGGGATGCGGCCTGGGCGCCTTCGAGCGCGCGGCGCGCCGGGCCGACGTCGTGGCCGAGATCGACGCCTTCGACGTCTCCGAAGCCTCGCTGGGAGACGCGCGGATCGAGGCGACGCGGGAGTCGATCGGCGGGATCCACTACGGCTTCGGCAACTTCGACGATCCGCAGCTGGACTCCCGCCGATACGACATCGCGTTCTTCCACGCGTCCCTTCACCACGTGTCCAGCCTCGAGCGGCTCTTCCGGCGGCTGACGTTCGCCCTCGAACGGGGCGGGGCGGTGTACGTCGACGAGTACGTCGGCCCGTCCCGCGCCGACTGGACGCGCGAGCAGCTGGCGCTGGCCCAGTCGGTCCTCGACATGGCGCCGGCCGCGGCGCGGCTCAAGACGGAAATCGACATCCCGATCGAGCCCAACGACCCGTCCGAAGCCATTCGGTCCTCCGAGATTCCGGGCTTCCTGGCCGATTTCTTCGACATCCTCGTGTGGCGGCCCTACGGGGGTCAGGTCGTGGATCTCGTGTTCCCCTGCCTCGACGCCGAGTGGGTCTTCTCGCCCGAGGGTCTGCCGTTCGTCGAGGCGATGCTGCGAATCGAGGATTACGAGCTGGCGCGGAACCCGGGCGCCACGCACTACGTCGTGGCGCACGGGCGGCTGAAGGGTCTTCCGCGACTCGCCCGGCCGCTGGCCCGGCAGGTCCGACGCGCCGCCGGCCGCCGGCTCGCGGCCCTGTCCCGCTAGCGGACGTGCGCGACGTCCCCTTCAGCCGCTCCCTTCCCCGGCGGCTGTGGCGTCGCCGGGACGCGATGCGCAAGGACTGGGAGATCCGGGCGCGCGAAAACGCGCCCTTCTACATCTGCACGACCGCCGCCGAGTCGCCGGAGGCGTTCGCCGCCTCGGGCGAGAAGGATCTGGCCGAGCAGGTCCTCGACGGCCTGCCGGTGGCGCGGGATTGGCGCGTGCTCGAGATCGGGTGCGGCATCGGGCGGCTCGCGAAGCCCCTGTCCGCGCGTGTGGGACGGGTGGTCGGCGTGGACCTGTCCGAGGAGATGATCCGGCGGGGACGCGAGTACTGCGCCGACCGTCCCAACGTCGAGTTGCACCGGACCGACGGGTCCCTCGCGTTCCTCGAAGCCGGGAGCTTCGACTTCGTGTTCTCGCACATCGTGTTCCAGCACGTCCCCCGCAAGGCCTACGTCGAGCGCTACCTCCGGGACGCCCACCGGCTGCTCAAGCCCGGCGGCATCCTCCGGGTGCAGGTCGACGGCCGCTCGCGCCAGTTCTTCCGGCGCTGGGTCGCGGACTCCTGGTCGGGCGTCGTTTTTTCGGAGCGCGACCTGAAGCGGCGGCTGGAGCGGGTGGGATTGCGGGTGACCGAGGTGCGGGGCGCGGGGACGCAGTATCTGCGCGCGACCGCCGAGAAACCTACCGCGATCCCATCGCCTCGCGGAACTCCTTGAGCAAGCCCTCGGGGAGGGCCTCGCGCTCGCCCCGTCCGGAGGCTTCGGCGATCAGGACATGGGGCAGCAGGGGGGTGTCCTCCCAGGTCTCGTGCCGCTCGAGGCCCGAGAGCTCCGGCACCTCGCTCTCGCCGTAGCCGCGGAAGTCGACGTTCGCGAACCCGGCCGACCGGAGCGCCGAGGCGAGCGTCGGACGGTTGTAGAGGAACTGGTGTCCCCAACCGTGGAAAGCGCGGTTGAGCCGGATGCAGTCCTCGCGGTTCTCTTCCGCCGTGATGTTCTGCCACCGGTAGTGGGTCGTCAGGACCCAGTCCAGGTTCGGCGTCGAGAGGCGGAGGGTTCCGTCGTCCCGAAGAACGCGGCGGCACTCGGCCAGGAACGCGAGCCCATCCTCGAAGGCGAGGTGCTCCAGAAAGTGCTCGGCGTAGATCGCGGCGACCTCGCTAAACGGCAGGCCCTGACGGACGTCGAGCACCTGGTCGACTCCCGGCAGTCCCTGGTTGTCGATGTTGATCCACCCCGGGATCGACTGCTGCCCGCACCCGATGTGCAGCCGGGTGGGCCGCGCGGCGTCCCGCGGCGCGGTGGCGGCCTTCCGAAAGAGTCGCATCGGGTCCGGGTGTTTACCACACTCCCGCGATCTCCGGCAGCTCGAGCGGGGAAAGACGACGTGCGAAGTCCGTGTGTTAGGATTTTTGGCAAAGGTTAGGAGGTTCCATGAGACGGTTCCTTCTCGCGACTCTCATCGCGCTCCTCGGGCTCGCCTCCTCCGCCCTGGCCCAGACCACGGGCGACATCGTCGGCCGCGTCATGGACGAGCAGGGAGGCGCCCTTCCCGGCGTCACCGTCGAGGCGCGAGGCCCGTCGTTTCAGGGCGTTCGCACGTCCGTCACCGACGAGAGCGGCACCTACCGCCTGGTTCTCCTGCCGCCGGGCCCGTTCAAGGTGACGGCCACCCTCCCGGGTTTCGCGCGTTCCGAGGAGACGGTCACCGTGGCGCTGGCGAAGACTTCAACGGCGGACATCCGGCTGCGGGCCGCCGTCCAGGAGCAGATCGTCGTTACCGGCGAGACGCCGATCGTCGACACGACCTCGACCGCCGTCGGATCCAACTTCAGCAACCGGGAGATCCTGACGCTGCCCACCGGCCGCAACTATTCGTCCATCGTCCTGGTCTCCCCGGGGGTGACGACGCAGAGCTCCAACACCGAGGCTTTTGCGAACACGATCGTCGTCTACGGTTCGACGGGCCTCGAGAACGGCTTCATCCTGGACGGGTCCGACACGAGCGGGATCGAGTATGGCTCGCAGGGCAAGGAGCTCAATTTCGAGTTCATCCAGGAGGTCGAGGTCAAGACCGGGGGCTACCAGGCGGAGTTCGGGCGCTCGACCGGCGGCATCGTCAACGTCATCACGAAGTCCGGCGGCAACGAATTCCACGGCGACATCTTCGGGTACTACGACGCCGACGCGTTGCAGGCGGAGAACAATCACCCGAACGACAACCTGTACGGGACCTCGCAGGGCTTCACGAAGCAGGACTGGGGATTCGACCTCGGCGGGTACTTCTGGAAGGACCGCCTCTGGTTCTTCGGAGCCTACGACCGGGTGAAGAACACGATCACCAACGAGTTGACGGGCGGCCCCAACGCCGGGCAGCTCGTCGACAGTCCGAGCGTCCGCAACCTGGGCTCCGGAAAACTCACACTCCTGCTCGACCAGTCGAACACCCTGGTGGGCGGCTTCTTCATGGATCCTCGCGTAGACACGGGCGCGATCAACGACGGCGCGCATACCCTGAACGGCCCCCCGTCCACGTTTCTCGGGCGGCAGGACTTCGGAGGGCAGGATTGGACCGCGCGCTACAACGGTCTCTACGGGTCCAGCTGGGTCGGCACCGCGCAGTTCGCTCTGCACGAGGAACGCAACTCCGTCGCGCCGGCCACCGAGGCGGGACAGGACATCCAGTACCTCGACTCGCGCGCCGACAACGTCCAGTCGGGCGGCTTCGGCCTGATCCAGAACAAGAAGTTCAAGCGCTACCTTTACGGCGGATCGATGACGAAGTACCTCGGCAACCACGAGATCAAGGGCGGACTCGAGTACGAGAAGCAGGATGCCCTCGTGACCAAACGGATGTCGGGGGGTCAGCAGGTGCGAATCATCGCCAACCCGTTGGACCCGTCGAGGCCGGTGTACCGCCACTTCTACTGGTCGATTCCGGGCGCGTCGCTTCCGGACAACGTCCCGACCTCCCAGCTCAATGCCACGCCCTCTCACAAGATGCTGTCGGCGTATCTCCAGGACTCCTGGGCCGTGCTTCCCAACCTGTCGGTCAACGTGGGCGTTCGCTGGGACCAGCAGAAAATCATCGATTCGAGCGGGGTCCAGCAGATCAACCTCGACGCCGATTTCGCTCCCCGCGTCGGCGTGGTCTGGGACCCGACGAAAGACCATCGGACCAAGGTGTTCGGGTCCTTCGGTTACTACTATGAGCAGATCCCGATGGACCTGGTCATCCGCGAGTACAGCTTCGAACAGCAGCCCGTCATCTACAACTTCGATCCGACCTCCATCGTGCCGGATCGGGAAGCGGAGCTCGCGATCAGCACCCCGGACGAGCAAGTCGAGAGCGTCGTCCTCGGCGGCTTTACGACGCCGTCGGATCCCGACCTCAAGGGCCAGTATCTTCGCGAGTTCCTGCTCGGCGCCGAGCGCGAAGTCATCCCGAACATGGCCGTCGGGGTCAAATACGTCTACCGCAACTACGGCAAGGTCATCGAGGACTTTCTCTGTCAGGACGACGGCACCTACTGCGTCGGGAACCCGGGCGAGGGGATCATGAGCACGATCTTCAACCTCAACTACGAGCCGGGCTTCCCCGCTCCCAAGCCCGTACGGATCTACCGCGGGGTGCAGCTCGACGTGACGAAGCGATTCGCGGACAACTGGTCGCTGGTGGCGTCCTACCTGTGGTCCAGGCTCGACGGGAACTACGACGGCGGTTTCTCGCCGTACACCCAGCCTCGCGGCACGGCCGACCCCAACATCTCGGCGACCTACGACTACTTCGACTTCTTCACGAACGGACAGGACCTCACCCGGATCACCAATCGCGGCCCCCTTTCCAACGATCGCCGCCACCAGGTCAAGGTGTACGGCACGTACGTCACGCCCTTCCGGCTCAACCTCGGCTTCGCGGGGTACTTCCGCACGGGCACGCCCTTCACGCGCCTGGGCAATTCGGTCGCCTACGACCGCTGGGAGTTCTTCCTGACCGAGCGCGGCGGAGACGGGCGGGTGCCGTCGGACTACGAGATCGATCTCCACCTCGGGTACCCGTTCCAGATCGGTCCGGTGACGATCAACGCGCTCGTGGACATCTTCCAGCTTCTGAACGTCCAGAGAGCGAACTTCCTGGACGAGGCCTACAACACGTCCCAGTTCGCCGATGCGACCTATGTCTGCGGGTCGGACCCGACGAACGAGGACGAAGGACGGTGTAACCCGTTCTACGGGACGGCGCTTTCGCGAACGCTGCCCCGTTCCGTCCGGTTCGGGCTGCGGGTCAGCTTCTAACCGTCGCCTCCGCTCGTCCGGGATCTGCGCGCCGGCGGCGGCACCGGCCTGCGGCTCGCCTGTGGGCTCGACCGCAGGCCTGATCCCTCCCTCGCTGCGGCTCCCGCGGCGCGGGGCTCCTCCCCTGTGGGAGACTCCCCGCGCCGCGTACACGCCCACCTGTGCCGCTCGACGAGTCTTTCTTTTGGCGGGGCCTGAGAGCGCCGACGCGTTACTAGCCGCTGTTGGGTTGGTTCGCGGCGGCGCCTAAGGCGCTTCCGAAGAAATCCGACAGGGCCGCGGCTACGGCGCCGGGGCGCTCCATCGGGGCCAGGTGTCCGGCGCCGGAGACGGTGACGAGCTTCGCCCCGGGGATCGCCTCGGCCATGGCCTGGGAATCGGCCGGAGGAGTCAGCGCGTCCTGCTCGCCCACGACGACGAGCGTCGGAATCGCGATGTCGGCCAGCGACTCCCGCGCGTCGGGACGGTCCCGCATCGCGGTCAGGTCCGCCTCCACGGTCTCAGGCTTCTGACGCAGCATGATGCGTCGCGCGCGCTCCAGCAGGTCGCGATTGGAGAGCGAGAGGGGAGACAGCAGCCGCGGCAGCAGTCCCTCGGCGATGGCTACGACGCCGGAGGCACGGACGGTCGCGATCGCCTCGTCGCGCTTGGCCTTTCCGGCCTCGTCGTCCGCCCCGGCCCGCGTGTCGACCAGGGCGAGAGCGCCGAGCCCTTCGGGGTGGCGGCGCGCGAGAGCCAGCGCCACGTAGCCTCCCATCGAGAACCCGGCGACTCCGGACGGCCCGGGCAGCTCCGCGAGAATGGCGGCGAGGAAGTCGGAGGAATCTTCAATCGTTCCGGCGGAGGGCGCCGGAGTCTCGCCGCGTCCGGGCAGGTCCGGTTTCAGGACTCGGAATCGGGTCGCGAGCGCGCGGGCCACCCCGGACCACATGGCTCCGTCGAACGGATAGCCGTGGACGAGAACCACCGCGGGGCCGCTGCCCATCTCGCGCACCCGAGCGAGCTCGCCCTTCCAGGAGATCTCCATGGCCGCGCGGCCATTCCTATCACTCCCCGGCCGGAACGGGAAGACGCAGGAAGGCCGAGGTGCCTCCGCCCGCCCGGCCCTGGATCCGGCAGGAGGTGCCGTGGGCCGCCGCCACGGCGGCCACGAGAAAGAGACCCAGCCCGGCCCCGCGGCCCGTCTTGGTGGAGAAGAAAGGGTCGAAGATCCGCTCGGCGATCCCGGGCGGAATTCCCCGGCCGGAGTCCTCGACCGACACGACGACGGCCCGTCCCCCGGGCTCCTGTCGCGTCGAAACCAGGATTTCCTGTCCGGGCTCCCCGGCCTCGGCGCCGTTCTCGATCAGGCAGTCCAGCGCGATCGCGACGTCGGTCTCGCTGCCCGGGGGCTCGGGAAGCGGCTCCTCGAGATCGAGGCGCAGCCGCCGCCCTGCGTTTCGCGCGGCGGCGCGTTTCACCAGGGCGTTGAGCGAGACCGGCCGGTGCTGGCCCCCTTCGATCATGCCGATTCGGGCGAGGTTGCGGGACGAGCCGCTCGAGCTGCGTCACGGCGGTCTCGATCGCTTCGAGGCTCTCCTCGATCGGCGCCCCCGGCTGCCGCATCAAATAGACGTGCCCGGACGCGACCGAGATCAGGTTGTTGAGGTCGTGGGCGGCGCGCGCGGCGAGTCGGGAGAGGAAACTCTGTCCGTCCGCGAATCGATCGGCGGAATCCACTGCCGGCTACCGGGATACCGCGGCGGGCTCCGCCAGTCCGCCGCCGGCCATCACGGCCCGGAGCTCCTCGACGCCGTCTCGGTCCCACCAGCCCCGCGTCACGCCGTCGGTCAGGATTTCGAAGGCGGTCGGGACGCCGAGCGCGCCGCGGTACGCCCGGTCGGTCGTGAGCGCGTCGAAGATGTCGGCGATCGTGACGATGCGCACGCTCATCGGGATCGCCTGGCCCGACAGCCCTTCGGGGTAGCCGGACCCGTCCAGCCGCTCGTGATGGTGGAACACGATGGGAAGCGTCTTGCGCATGGTCCGCATGGGGGACAGGAGGTCGTGGCCGACGACCGGATGCTGCTCGATGACCTCGCGCTCCTCCGCCGTCAGGACCCCGGGCTTGCGGAGGATGGCGTCGGGAATCACGATCTTGCCGAGGTCGTGAAACAGCGCTCCCCGGCGCATGTCGTTGCGGACGGCGGTGTCCATGCCCATGCGCGCCGCGATCCGGTCGGCGTATTCGGCGACGCGGCCGCTGTGCCCGGCCGTGTAGGGATCGCGGGCGTCGATGGTCTTGGCCAGCGTCAGGATGACGCGCTCGGCGTGCTCGTGCTCGTCGGCGAACTGTTTGAGCATGACGAGCGCGCGGACGCGCGGCAGGAGCTCCTCCGGCGAAAACGGCTTGGACAGAAAGTCGGTCACGCCTTCGGACTGCGCCTTGCGCTTCTCGGCCGTCGTCCCCATTCCGGTCAGCATGACGACCGGCAGGAGGCGCGTGGCCGGGTCGGCGCGGATGGACTCCAGCACCTCGTGGCCGCTCAGGTCGGGGAGCCCGAGGTCGAGCAGGACGAGGTCGGGGGCCTCGACGCGGATGCGCTCGAGCACGTCGGCGGCCGTGCCGAACTCCTCGACCGTGTAACCGGCGGGCGTCAGAAGCCGCGAGAGCAGCTGGCGGATCTGCTCGTCGTCGTCGACGACGAAAATCCGGACCGGCGAAACTTCGGCGAGCGGAAAAGGCACCGGGGCTCGGCCTCAAGCCCGGTGTCGTTCCGCGGAGGCCAGCCCGTCCAGGGCCTCCACGACGTCACCGTCCCACCAGCCGCTCCGGACGCCCTCGAAGAGAACTTCCATGGCGCTCTCGAGGCTGAACGCCCGCCGATAAGCCCGGTCCGAGACGAGCGCGTCGAAGACGTCGGCCACCGCGACGATGCGAACCGGGAGCGTGATGTCCGGCGCCGAGAGCCCGCGCGGATACCCGGATCCGTCCAGTCTCTCGTGGTGCCCCCGGACGATCGGGAGGGCGCGGCGCATCGTCTTCATCGGCTCCAGCAGGTCGAACCCCACGGTGGGGTGCTCCTCGATGACCTGGCGCTCCTCCGCGGTCAGCACCCCCGGTTTCCGGAGGATCGCGTCCGGGACGACGATTCTTCCGATGTCGTGAAAGAGCGCCCCCCGCCGCATGTCGTTGCGCGAGCCGGAGTCCATGCCCATGCGCTCCGCGATCCGATCCGCCCAGTCCGCGACGCGGCCGCTGTGCCCGGCCGTGTAGGGATCGCGGGCGTCGATGGTCTTGGCCAGCGTCAGGATGACGCGCTCGGCGTGCTCGTGCTCGTCGGCGAACTGCTTGAGCATCACCAGCGCGCCGACGCGCGGCAGGAGCTCGTGGGGAGAGAAAGGCTTGGGGATGAAGTCGGTAACGCCCTCGGCCTGGGCGCGGGCCCGCTCGGCCGAGGTCGCGTACCCGGTCATCATGACGACCGGAAGCAGGCGCGTGGCCGGATCGGCGCGGACCGCTTCGAGCACGTCGTGGCCGCTGCGGTCGGGGAGGCGCAGGTCGAGCAGAACCAGGTCCGGCGGATCCCGGCGAATCTGCTCGAGGGCCGCTTCGGCGGTGCCGACCTCCTCGATCGCGTACCCGGCGGGAGACAGGAGCTGGCGCAGGACGTGGCGGATCTGCTCATCATCGTCGACGACGAGAATTCGGGGAGCGGCGGGATCTGAGGGATGGGGCAACGGCTGTCTTTATCGCTCGGAATTGCGGCAATCAGTGTAACCGACGAGCCGGGCCGCGGACCGCGCGAGACCCCGATCCGCGGCCGGCGTGGACAGCCGGCTAGGGGGACTTGCCTTTTTTCGGGCTCGGCGTCGGGGCCGGCGCCAGCAGGGTGTACGACCCTCGGCTTCGCCGCCGCTCCCGGGCGATGGCGCCGAGCTGGTGGGAGTCGTGTGCATTCAGAGCCCGTCCCGGAGCCTCGGGCGGCAGCAGCTTGATTTCGTCGACCTCGATCTCGCCGAGAGAGAGCACCTTTCCATCGTGGGTCGTGAAGATGAACCGGCCGTTCTTCAAGTAGGGAGGTTCCTTCAGCTCGTAGACCGTGCCGTCCTTGAGACGCATCTGCGCCGGAATCCTGACGGGAGTGTCAGCGAGCACCGCGAGCAGAGACAGCACCGCGGCGGCTCTCATCAATTTCTAGGATACGCCTGCCGCGGTTCTCCGGGAAGCCGGCAGCGCGCGCGATCTTTCGCGTCAGTGTCGGGACGGCGCCAGCTTCGAGAGCCGCGGGAGAGAACCAGCGCGCCGAGCCCGAGTTTCGCGTTGCGGGCGCTGCGCCGTTGGAACCCGCGCGGTACACGCGGACGTCGAGGCGGCGGTTCACGATTGTGTGCTGCGTCACACCGACCGGCGGACCGGCGTCGAGCCGCAACCCGAGAGTCGCCGTGTGGAGCCGCAGCGCCGCGAGAGCCGCGCGCGGCGTCGCGCCCTCCGCCGACGGAAAACGCCACAACCCCTCCAGGAGCGCGCCGGGGCGCTGGACGAGCAGCACGCGTCCCTCGCGAACCGCGCAGGCCGCCGCGAAGAACACGCGGCGAGCGCGCGGCTTCGGCTTTCGCTGCGGATAGCGCTCGACCATTCCCCGCGCCCGAGCCACGCAGAGTCCGGCGACCGGGCAGGCACCGCAGTCGGGGCGGCGCGGCGTGCAGATCTGCTGGCCGAGATCCATCAGTGCGGCCGTCAGGTCTCCGGGCCGCGCCCGGGGGAGCAGCCGGGCGGCCACGCCGAGCACGGACCGCGCCAGCGCCGGCGAGCCCGTGCGAACCCGCGAGAGCGTAGAGGCGCGAGAGCACGCGGGTGACGTTGGCGTCGGCGGCCGGCACGCGGGCCGCCGAACGCCAGAGACGCGACGGCGGCGGCGATGTAGTCGCCGAAGCCGGGAAGCGCGCGCAGGAGGGCCGGATCCCGCGGGAACCGGCCCGCCATGCGACGCGGGTGATCGCGCGGGCGGCCCGGTGGAGATTTCGGGCGCGCGCGTAATAGCCGAGGCCCGACCACGCGGCGAGAACGCTTTCCTCCCGGGCGCGGGAGAGGCGGGCGAGGTCGGGAAAGCGGGCCAGGAACGCGCGGATAGCGCCCGAGCACGGCTTTGACCGTGGTCTGCTGGAGCATCACCTCGGAGACCCAGATCCGGTACGGGTCGCGGGTTCCCCGCCACGGAAGCCGTCGCCGCTCGCGCCGAAACCAGGAGAGGAGTCGGGTCTGCAGTCCGCGGTCTGCCGATTCGAACGACGTCGGAGACACGCGACGGGCAGTCGCCTACGAGGTGATGGCCTCGCGGGGGGCGATCCAGCCCGGGCTCTTTCATGAGGTCCCGGATGAAGGTCTTTTCCTTCTCGTTCGGCAGCGCCTCGGCGACGTGCTTCTCGTAGTCCTCCGGCGAGAGGCGTTCGCCGGTGACGGAATAGGTCCCCCCGGCGAACTCGCCGATGCCGCGGTGGAACTTCATGTCCGGAGCCGTCAGCGGGGGAGTCCCCGGCGGCTGCAGGCGGCTGATCGACTCGAGGAGCTTCGTCGACCTCCTGCCGGTAGAGCTCGCGCGAGAGCTCGTTCAGGTGAGCCTTGTCCGGACCGGCGGGCTGCTTCGCCTCGTCGTACCGGCCCTTGAGGCCCCACACGTAGAACCACTCGGCCGAGGAAGAGGAGTCCTTGCCGAAAAGATCGTAGGCCGTGGAGAGCCACTTGTTGATGTACTTCTGCATCAGCGCGGGCGGCACGCGTCCCGCCTTGACGATTCGCTGCAGGCCCATGTGTCCGGTGCCCAGGTGGAAGCCCTCCTCGCGGAGCATCGGCCCCATCGAGCGGGCAAGCGGGGCGAAGGCCGAGGTCGACAGCATGTTGAGCTGGAACTTACCGTCCCGGTCCACGAACTCGGTGTAGGTGAAGAAGTCGACCCAGTTGTCCACGTCGACGTTGAAGGAGCCGAGCAGGCGGCTGTTCTGCCAGGAGCGCCGCTCGAGGAGCTTGCGCGCTTCGACTTTTCCCGGTCTCCCCGAAGTTGTTGACGAGCAGATGGCACATCTGCCAGCCGTGGCGCATCTCCTCGACCATGATCCGGCAGACGCTGTCGGTGTCGTAGTCGGAGGGGGACGTCGCCAGAAGGTTGCGCTGCTGCTCGACGGACGCGAACTCCGTGTCGCCCTGGTAGACGATCAGGTTCAGCAGCGCGTCCCGGATGGGCTGATGGGGAATCTGCGTGACGCGTTCCCACTTGCGCTGCCCGGCAAAATCCCCGTACTCGATCTCCTCGGTCTTGAGGTCGCCGTACTTGGCCTCGAAGGCGTAGTCGGAGTGCTTCGGCAGGTCGAGGCCGATGTCGTCCTGCCACGCCCGGAAGGCGTCGATCCAATCGTCGAAGGTCGCGATCTTCTTCATAAGTTCTCTGAAACCCTTATCATATCGACTTTATGCCGCTGGAAATCGACTGGGAGGGGCTCGTCGTCGCGTTCGAGAACCGATCCCGCCAGATCACGCATTTCTTCGATCGCCAGACCGGCGACGTCGTCCAGGTTCTGGAGCGGGACGCGGCGCGGCACGCGGAGCTTTCCGGGGACCCGCGCTACGCCGCGCTGCCCTGGGACCAGGGAGAGCGCTCGGCCGGCGACCTTTCCGACTTCGCGGCGCACTGCGCCGACGAGAAGTGCCGCCGCGATCTCACCGCGGCCCTTTCCGGCGCCGACCCGGCGGGGGACTTCCGCAAGGCCCTCCTCCGGCACCCCAAAGAGGAAGCGCACTTCTTCCAGTACAAGGAGAAGCGCGCCCGGGAGCGGGCGGTCGAGTGGCTCCGGTCGCAGGGAGTCGCGCAGTAGTCAGGGCAGGCGCAGCACGCCGAAGCGTTCGGGAACGTGAAAATCCGGCGGGTCCGCCAGCGTCGCCGACCACGCGCTGAACTCGTCCTCCGCGCCCCGATCGATCCGGTAGAAATTGGCGCGCCAGAGCCGAGGCGGCGGCCCGGCGTGCAGCGACGCGAGGGGGATCCGGAGCGTCGCGGACCAGCGTCCGTCCCGCCGCGTGACGCGCGCCTCGAGGCCCGGGCAGTCCCACGCGGAATCCACGCGCATCGAGGCGCGGGAGAGGCCGGGCGACTCGACGCGCGCGTCGAAGAGAGCGCCGAGCGGGTTGACCTCGAACTCGTAGTAGGCCGTCGGCGGTTCCTCCGGTGCGAGAAAGACCTCGAAGACGTCTTCCGTCCAGAGTGAGCCGTCCCGCTCCGTCAGCGTCGCGATGACGCCCGCGTCGCGTCCGTCGAAGCGGACGCAGAGCGCCGATCCCCGCAGGCCCACGCGTACGGCCGTCGACAGACGGGGCCGGGCGCCGGTCCGCGCATCCGCGAGCCTGATCGCCGGGAGAGCGACGAGCCGATCCGTCGGAGAGAGGCGGGGGACGTCGAGCGTGGGAAGAGGGGGCGGCATGGGCGCCCATTGTGCATCCGCGGGATGTTTCGCCCGCGCAAGTTCGGGATCCTTCGGGCCCTGCGGGCCCTCAGGATGAAATGACGCGCGCCGCCGGCTGTAAAGCTTGGGATCCCTCGTCGCTGCGCTCCTCGGGATGACGCGCGGAGGCTACGCTCCGCGCGTCATTTCACCTTCCACTGGCGCATGAGGTTGAAGCCGATGCGGATCGTCTTCGCGGTTCCCCCGAGGTAGCCGAAGTTCGAGACCGTGTACTGATCCACGGTCGTCTCCTGCAGGTTCCCGGCGGTGAACGCGAAGCGGTGCCGCAGCAGCGCCTTCTCCACGGAGACCCTCCACCCGATCCCCGGACTGCTGTTCCGGGTCAGGGTCGGGCAGGGCGCCGGGGTGCAGGGAGGGATCTCCTGCCGGATCCGGATCGTCCGATCGTAGCTCGGCACGACCTCCCCATGGACCGTGATCGAGTGCGTCAGAGCGATGGAGGCTCCGACCGGAACGTTGAAGACGTTTCGTAGCTCGGGCTGGGAGACGATCGACAGGAGCGAGCCCTCCGGCGTTCCCGTGACGTTGTAGGTCGGCTGGCCCGAAGTCTTGAGGACATACGTCGGCACGGCGGTCAGGCGGACGTAGGGGCCCAGCTGCAGGGCCACGATGGCCTGCGCGAAGAAGCTGTTCTGGCTCGAGATGTCCGGCTGTGTGCGCAGGTCGTCGCCCACGCGCAGGGTCAGGGCGAGAGGCCCCGCCTGCAGGGCCTGGTACTTGCCCGCGAACTCGTAGATCGCGAGGCTGTTGAACGACGAGCGGTAGAACGAGACATCGAACTTCTCGAACGGAACGTATCCCAGGCCGAGCCCGACGTCCGCGCCGTCGTCCAGCGAGAAAAAGTTGCTGATGTCGCTGTCCTGCAGGCCCGTCTGGAACCGGTGCGTCACGAAAAACGTCATCGTGCCCTCCTTGGGCACGCTGCTGGAGGGCAGGTTGATGATCATGTTGCTCTCGATCGGGCGAAAGGTCGGCTTGTCCTTCGTCTCGCCGTCGGCGGCCGACGTCTCGGGGACGGGCGTGGGCGCGGCGGGCGGGGTGTCCTGCGCGATCAACGCGCGGGCGCCGGCCACGGCCGCCAGAGCCAGAGCCAGGGAAAGGGCTTTCAAGCGCATGTTGCCTCCTCTCCGCGAGACGTCCGGTGGCAAGGCTAGGGGAGGGGCGCCGGAGCCACCGGAAAACTTACGAGATCTTCAGGTTACCTCGGGAGCATCCAGGACCTCCCGCACCTTGCGCGCCAGCGCGTCCGGTGTGAAGGGCTTCGCGAGGAAGGCCGTGCCGGGGTCCAGGATTCCCTGCTGCGTGATGGCGGCGTCCGTGTAGCCCGACATGTAGAGCACGCGCATCCTGGGCCGACTGAAGGCCAGCGCGCGCGCCAGCTCGCGCCCGTTCATGCCCGGCATGATGACGTCCGTCACGAGGATCGCGATCGGGGCCTCCCGATGGCGCGTCACCGCGATGGCTTCGGCCGGGCTCCCGGCCGCGATCACCTCGTACCCGCGCATGCGGAGGAGTTTCTCGGCGAGCCGTCGCACCTCGGGCTCGTCCTCCACGAGCAGGATGGTCTCCGATCCCGTCAGAGGGGCCACGGCCGAGGGCGCCGGCTCCTTGACGTCGAGCGGCTCCTCGCATCGGGGCAGATAGATCTTGAAGGTGCTCCCGTGGCCGGGCTCGGAGTAGACCCAGATCGAGCCGCCGCTCTGCTTGACGATGCCGTAGGTCGTCGAGAGGCCGAGCCCCGTTCCCTTGCCCCGTTCCTTCGTCGTGAAGAACGGCTCGAAGAGGCGTGCCTGCAGGTCGGCGTTCATCCCGACTCCCGTGTCTGACACGGCGAGCATCACGTGCGGGCCGGCGTGCACGGTGACGTAGCTGTTGGCGAACTGCTCGTCGACCTCGACGTTGCCCGTCTCGATCGTCAGCCGACCGCCGCGCGGCATGGCGTCGCGGGCGTTGACCACGAGGTTCAGGATGGACTGCTCGATCTGGCCGGGATCCGCTTTCGTTCTCCAGAGGCCCGGGTCGAGCGACGCCGTCAGCTCGATGTCCTCCCCGATGACGCGCCGCAGCATGCGCTCCATGTCGGCGATCACGGTGTTCAGGTCGAGCACCCGAGGCTCCAGCACCTGCCGCCGGCTGAAAGCGAGGAGCTGCTGCGTCAGCGCCGCGGCTCTGCTTGCCCGCGAGACGGATCTCCTCGGCGTGCTCGCGGCGGACGTCGCCCTCCGGCAGCTGGGCCAGCAGCAGCTCCGTGTACCCGGCCACGGCGGTCAGCAGGTTGTTGAAGTCGTGCGCGATGCCGCCGGCCAGCCGGCCGATGGCCTCCATCTTCTGCGCCTGGAGGAGCTGCTCCTCCAGACGGCGGCGGTCGGTCATGTCGAAGACCGTACCGAGGAGCGCTTCGTCTTCGTTCTCCTCGGACCCGAGGAGCGAGACGTTCTCGATGACCCAGATCGTGCTGCCGTCCTTGCGACGGCCCTGATTCTCGTGCGCCACGAGGCTTCCCTCACGGCGCAGGCGCGCGATGAAATCCTCCCGCGCCTGGGAGGTCGCGTGAAACGCGACGGCCGGCTGGGCCATGGCCTCGGCCGGAGAGGCGTATCCCATCATCTGGGCGAAGGCGCGATTGCACTCGAGGAGCCGGCCGCCCACCGTCGAACGGTACACGCCGGAAAGGCTGCGCTCGAAGAGCAGACGGTAACGCTCCTCGGACTCCCGCAGGCCGTGCTCCATGCGTTTGCGCACCGTGATGTCGCGCAGGATCGCCTGGTGCGCGGGGCGGCCCTCGAAGTCGAGGGGCGTGACCCGCAGCTCGACGTCGAACGTGGTGCCGTCTCCCCGAAGCCCGACCGCTTCGTACAGCTCGGGCGCCGGGCGCCCGGCGAGCCGGTCGCGGACGATCTCGTTGACCTGCTCGCGCGAGCCGGGCGCGAAGAGGTCTCCGACGGAAACGCCGACCAGCGGCTTCTCCAACGCGAACATCGAGACGCAGGCCGGGTTGGCGTACGTGACCTTCCCGTCGACGGAAACGGCCACCGCCTCCTGGGTCTGGTCGAGGAGCGAGCGGTAGCGGGCATCCCGGTCGGCCAGGTCGCGATAGTGACGAAGCCCGGATGACCGGTGCCATGCCAGGCCGAACCCGAGCGTGGCCGCCCAGAGCGCCCCGGCCCCGAGCAGCACCCAGAGAGCGTGGCTGCGCCGCGAGGCGAGGGCCCGGTCTCCTTCGACCTCGGCCACGACCGCCCAGCCGAGCTCCGGAATCCGCCGGAAGGCGGCGATGACGCGCCGTCCGCGTCCGTCCGAGAATTCGCCGGTGCCGCGCGGCGCCATCATCGCCGCCGCGGCGAGGGTCGTCCGGTCGGAGGCCGCAACCCGGTAGGAGGCTCCCGCCTCGCCTCGCCATTCGGGAGCCACCAGGAGGAACTTGTCCGCCTCGGGCACGACGATGAACAGGCGCTCGAGCGAATAATCGCCGGCCCGGGGAAAATGCCTTCCGAAGGCGTCGGCGGCGTCCACGGCCATGAGAACGACTCCGTTCGCCCGGCCCGAGTCCTCCAGGATGGGCTCGGCGATCGCGACTGTGAGGGTGTCGGAGCCCTCTCGGATCGGATGGGCCACGACCGTTCGGATCTCGGCCAGCGCCCGGCGCGCCGGCTCGAGCAGGGCGGGGTGGCTCCAGGACGCGCCGGTCGACGCGGCGGTAATCCGGCCGCCGCTGTCGAGGATTCCGATCTCCATGCCCGGCTCTTCCCGCACGAGCTCGTCCAGAGCCGCGCGGACGTGCGACGTTCTCTGCGCGTGACCTACGGATCCCGCGCTGCGGGGGCCCACGAGCGCCCGGACGCTCTCGAGCCTCCCGAGGAGGTTGGCCTCCCGGCGCCAGTCGTGGATCGCGCGCTCGGCGACGGCCAGCCGGTCGTCCGCCAGGCGAGTCAGGCGCGACTCCCACTCCGAGCGCGACGCCTTCTCGCCGCGGCGGATCGAGACCCCCGCGAGGACGGCCAGGAGAATCCCGGTCAGCGCCCAGGCCACGAGCAGCCAGATCGGGATCGGCCGCTCGGAGGAGGACGGAGAGCCGCCGGGCTTCGGAGTGGTCACCGCGTCAAACCCGCAGGAGTCCCGCGCCCCAGTGCAGGCCCGCGCCCAGCGCGGTGAAGCCGACGAGCCCGCCCGGGCGGACTCGCCCGACGGCCTTCGCCTCGTGAAATACGAGCGGAAGGGTCGCGGCCGTCGTGTTGCCGTACCGCTGGATATTGTTGTAGACGCGCTCGTCGGGAAGCCCGAGGTGCTTCTGGACGGCCTCGTTGATTCTGAGGTTGGCCTGATGCATCAGCAGCAGCGACAGGTCGTCGGGGGTACAGCCGTGTTCGGCCAGCACCTCGCGGACGATCTCCGGCATGGCGGTCGTGGCCAGACGAAACACCTGGCGCCCCTCGACGATGGGGATGGTCCGGTTCTCGGCGTACATCTCCGGCGTGAAGTAGGGGAAGCTCGCCGAGCCGCCGCCGGGAACGTAGAGCTTGTCCCACTGTCCTCCGTCCGTCCGCATCCGAAAGCCCAGGAATCCCCGGCCGTCGCCGGAGTCGTTGGCTTCCAGGACGAAGGCGCCGGCGCCGTCGCCGAAGATGACCGCGCGGTCGCGATGCTCCGTGCCCCAGGCGCGCGCGGCCTCCGAAGGCGGCGCGTCCGAGTCGCCGAAGAGCATGGCCCAATCCTCGGCCGACCAGGAGAAGAAGGACGCGTGGCATTCGGCGCCGACGAGCAGGATGCGGCGGGCCGCGCCGGAGCGGATGAAGGCGTCGGAGATCTGAAGTCCCGACAGGAAGCCCGCACACTGCATGCGGATGTCGATGGCGTGCGTCGTGGCGAGGCCGAGGGCCCTGGCGAGCAGGCCGCCGTTGCCCGGGAAATAGTGATCGGGCGTCATCGTGGCGAAGACGATCAGGTCGATGTCGCCGGCGTCGAGTCCGGCGTCGGTCAGGGCGCGGCGGGCCGCTTCGGTCCCGAGGACCGACGAGGACTGTCCCGCGCGGGCGAATCGGCGCTGCTCGATCCCGGTCCGCTGGCGGATCCATTCGTCCGTCGTGTCCATGAGCCGCGAGAGCCGCTCGTTCGTGACGATGCCGTCCGGAACGAACATCCCGGATCCGCGGACCACGGTTGTCGGGAGGGGCACGCGCAGATCTTACCGGACCGCGCCTCCCGCGCGACCGGTTCGCCCGCGGGGAACCGCCCTCTCAGCGCAGAGGCGCGAGATCGACGTCGGAGGTGTGCCCGTCGACTTCCGCAGTCCAGACGTAGACGTTCATGCCGTCCGGCACGTCGATGCGGATCCGGCCGCCGGGCTGATTCGTGATCCCGAAAGCGGTGAACACGGAGTTGACGCGCGTGACGGCGTGATCCCCGATCTCGAGCGTGAACTGCCCGGCCTGCGACCCGTCGGCCCGAAACCCCGTCACCGTGATGGAGCCCGGCAGCCCGCGGTTGTAGAGCAGAAGATGCGAGCGCAGCGCGGCCGTTTGCGGCAGCCCGACGGCGATCGCCGAGCCTCCGGAGAGACCCGACGCGCCGTCGATCGCGGACGCGAACCCTCCGTAGTCCCCGGGAGCGGAGCGCGCGGCGATGCGCACGCCCGTGGCCACCGGAACGGTCGACGTGACAAGGAGCGCCCCCTGCGCCGCGGTCAGCCCGAAGAGCTCCGGCAGGAAGTCCGGGATGGCGCGGCTCGCGCCGGGCGCGAGCGACACCGTGGCCAGAATGGGCGGCCCGGTCGCGAGATAAGGGTAGTAAGCCAGCGACACTTCAGCCGTCGCAACCGCGTCGGGGTTGGAGAGGAAGAGATCGGAGACGAAGCTCCGGTCCCCGGCCCCGACCACCGTTCCGGCATTCGGGATCACGGAGTCGGCGGCGGCCAGGACGGGGACGAACGCCGCGACGTCCACCGTGCCGAGGTCGACGACGTTGACATAGGGCTGGAGCGAGCCCGCCTCGACGGAAACCCGCACGACGTCCCCTGGCTGCGGCTCGACGCCGAAGGCCGAGGCCGCCGGATTGAATTCCTCTCGAATGTTCGCGGCCAGGTTGAAAGGGCGGACTCCCCGGATCGCGCCGTCGGCGCCCTGCAGCGTCAGGACGCCGCGCGATCCCGCGGGCGAGTACATCCCGAGGACCGAGACCTCCCGGGTGCCGTCCCGCGCCCCCGTGAAGAGCGTGCGCGTTCGCGCCGGGACCGAGGTGCTCGCCTGTCGGGGCGGCCGGGAGCGCATAACCGAACGTGGTTCCCTCCGGCAGGATGCGCGTGGAGCGGACGGTGGCCTGCAGGTCCGTGGCCGCGCCGGCCGCGACCCGGAACCGCACGGCGCCGTTCGAGCAGGGCGCCGCCGCCCAGGTTACCGAAGGCGTCGAGGATCACCTCCGTGGCGCCCGGAGCCAGCGTAAAGGCCGTCCGTGGAGGGAACGCGCCGGGCGAATACAGGTACAGCGCGTCGCCGACCAGCGGCCCGGTGCCGCGATTGGAGAGCGTCAGGTCGATGCGAACCCTGTTGTTCGCGGGGCCCGCGATCGACGTCGCGACCGGGACCGTGACGTCCGCCGCCCCGCCGATCGACTGCAGCGTCACGTTCACCAGCTTCCCGTTCGTCCCGACCCACACGAAGCCGCCCGAGACGGTCACGCCGTAGGTTCCGGTCGAATCGAGCAGCGTCGTGATGACCCCCGGGCTCGTCACGCTGCCGGACACGTCGAGCGTGTCGGCGGGCATCGGCGTCGCGGCCGTCGTAAAGGTCGTCGGGACGATGGTCGAGTTGCGGATCGCGACCGCGGTCAGGCCCGGGGAGCTCCGGACCTCGAATTCCCGGGGCGTCAGAGTCTGGACGACCGGACGCGACACGGCCGGATCCAGGACGCTGACCGCGGACGTGGCGGCGCTCGAGGTGACGTACAGGCGCTTCTGGAAGAACTCGAAGTGGATCGGGTTGTCGATCCCGAAGTACGAAGCGAGCGTGTTGTTGGTCGGGTCGAATCGGTCGATGCGATCGGCCGACAGCTGAGCGATCCACAGGAACCCCTCGTCGTCGAAGCGGATCTCGGCTGGATTCAAGCGTCCGAAGGCCGGATCGAAGAAGGTCCAGGAGGTCTCGGTGGCGGCGCCGGGCACGTATCGCACGATCCGGTTGTTGCCGAAGTCGACCAGCCAGAGGGCCCCGTCGGGTCCGACGGCCATGTCGGCATAGGCGAAGGTCGCCACGGACCGATGGTTGACGACCGAGAGCGCCGTGAGGTCGACCTTCTGGAGGGAGCCGCCGCTGATCGGAATCCAGTAGTGGCCGTCGGGGTCCTTGTAGAAGGCGGCGGGAATCGAGCCGGGGATGACCCACTCGGTGAGGGCGCCCGTGGTCGTGTCGAGCCTGCCCAGCGCGCAGGAGCCGGCCGGGATCTCGCTCTGGCCGCTCTCGAGGAACCAGACGATGTTGCCTTCCAGTGCGAAATCGACGGGATTGGCTCCCCGCTGGTCGTCCGGCCGCAGCTGCCAGGACGTGATGGTCGTGCCGCGAAGCACCGAGATACGGTCGACGGTGGCCTCCAGGAACCACACGCCGCCGTCCGGCGCGATCTCCATGCGGACCCCGTTGACCCGCGCGGTGTCCTCCGTGGCGTAAGCGACGCCCGAGGCCACCACGGTGGGGGGGCCGGGGGTCGGAGTGGGAGTCGGCGGGGACGTGGGGGTCGGGGTCTGGGAGCGAGCGGCCGCGGCGAGACACAGAAAGAGGGCCGCGGCCGCAAAAGGAGTACGTTTCATAGCGCCGGCGGATGATAACGCACGCGACCCGCGCGGCATTTCGCTCGACGCAACGGGGTTATCGTAGGCGAGACCGCCGATGTCCGCTCCTTCGCCCCTCGCCGACTCGCTCGCTCGCCGCACCGCCGGCGCGGCTCCAGAGCTCGTCGAGTCGCTGCCCGACGGGCGCATCCAGTGTCTCGCCTGCGGCCACCGCTGCCCGATCCCCGAGGGCCGCGAGGGCGTCTGCCGCGTCCGCTTCAACGACGGGGGCACTCTCGCGCGTCCCGCACGGCTACGTCGGCGCGCTCGCCGTGCGACCCGATCGAGAAGAAGCCCTTCTTCCATGTCCTGCCCGGCTCCGACGCCCTGACGTTCGGCATGCTCGGATGCGATCTTCACTGCGGCTACTGCCAGAACTGGTTCACGTCGCAGTCGATCCGCGACCCCGAGGCGGTCGGCGAGCGCCGCGCGACGTCGGCGCCGGGGAACTCGTCGACCTGGCCGTCGACGCCGGCGCGCCGACGGTCGTGTCGACGCTACAACGAGCCGCTCATCACGACGGAGTGGGCCGTCGAGGTTTTCCGGAGGCGAAGCGCGCGCGGGCTGCGCACCGCGTACGTCTCCAACGGCAACGGGACGCCGCAGGTGCTCGACTTCATCCGGCCGTAGATCGACTTGTACAAGGTCGACCTGAAGATCGATCGACGACAAGCACTACCGGCAGCTCGGCGGCGTGCTCCAGAACGTCCTCGACACGATCGCAGCGGGATCCACGCGCGCGGCTTCTGGGTCGAGATCGTGACCCTCGTCGTCCCGGGCTTCAACGACTCCGACGAGGAGCTCGGACGCGCGGCGCGAGTTCCTCGCGTCGGTGTCGAAAGACGATCCCCTGGCACATGACCGCGTTCCACCCCGACTACAAGATGACCGATCGCGGAGCGACCCCGGCCGCGACCCTTCTCCGGGCGTGCGAGATCGGCACGGCCGAGGGCCTCGCCTTCGTCTACGCCGGCAACGTCCCGGGCGGCGTGGGACGGTGGGAGGACACGCGCTGCCCGAGCTTGCGGCGAGACACTCATCGAGCGCCGCGGGCTTCCGCGTGTCGCAAACCGGCTCGCGACGGCTCGTGCCCGAAGTGCTCGACCGCGCGATCCCCGGGGCGTTGGGACTCGCGTGTCGAGGGGACCAGCCGACACCCGGGGAATTCCGCTGCCCGTCGTGTAGAACCCACCGCATCGCGGTAACCCCCTCGTCTACCCGTTCAGTGCAGCGGCGAAGGAGGAGCACATGAGCGTCAATTGGACCCGGGACGCGGCGGCGCATTTCTGTCCCGGCGCGCGGGTTTCGGCGGGACCCCTCCGAGATCGACAGCCTCGTACGCGCTCGGCGTCGAGGGGGCCGTCTCCTTCCTCGTCGATTACGAGTCGATCGGCCTCGAAGCCTACGAGTCCAGCGCTGGCGGCGAAGAGCTACAACCTCCAGCCTCGGCGGCCTCCAGCAGTGGTTCCTGGACCGCATGGCTTTCTCGCCCCGGCCGCTGGAAGAGAAGATGACCTACTTCTGGAACCTCCACTGGACCTCGGGCATCGCCAAGGTCCGGGGCGAAACGCTGCTTCTGAACCAGAACAAGACCCAACGCCAGTTCGCCATGTCCCGGTTCGACGACCTCGTCGTCCGGATCTCGCAGGACCCGGCCATGCTCGTCTGGCTGGACAACGCCACCAACCGCGTCGGACGTCCCAACGAGAACTACGCCCGCGAGCTCATGGAGCTCTTCTGCCTCGGCCTCGGCCACTTCACCGAGGAGGACGTGCGCGAGCTCGCAAGGGCCCTGACCGGCTGGACCGTGGCCAACTACAACCGCGACACCGAGTACAACGCCGCGACGTTCGTGGACCGTCCGGCAGTTCCACGACACGGGGTCCAAGACGATCCTGGGCCAGACCGGCAACTTCGACGGGTACGACGCGATCGACATCATCCTGAACCTGACCGACTCGGCCGGCTCCGTCTCCGGGCGCTTTCTCGGGTCGAAGCTCTGGGCCTTCTTCGCCGGGACGTATGCGCCCGAGTACGTCGTCGACGCCCTCCAGCAGGTCTACGCGTCCTCGGGTCATTCGGTCCGGGAGGTCGTCCGCGACGATTTTCCTGCACCCCGAGTTCTACGAAGCCCACACGGTCAAGACGTGGGTCCGCAGCCCCGTCGAGTACGCCGTCGCCTCGGTCCGGATGCTGGAGGGAACCAGCGACTTCTCGGCGGCATCGAACGCACTGCCGGGGATGGGGCAGGTCCTGTTCAATCCGTCCGACGCCAAGGGATGGGACTGGGGCACGTCCTGGATGAACACAGGGTCGCTGTTCGCCCGGGTGGCGCTCGCCAACACGCTCGCCACGAATCGCGGAACGACGGGGACGCGGTTCGACCCGGCGGCGATCCTCGCGGGCGGCGACGCCTCCACGGCGGAGAGGGTTGTCGACCTCGTGGCCGGCCGGCTCAACGTCGGAGACGTCTCCTCCGACATCCGGGCGGCCTGGATCGACTACATGAACCGCAACGACGACGGCACGCTCGACGCCTGGACCAACACGGCGGCCAACGTGGACAAGAAGGTGCGCGGGCTCGTGCACGTCCTCTTGACCGGGCCCGCCTTTCAACTGGCCTGAGGTGGGGTGACTCATGGCTTTCTCACGGCGCGACTTCCTGATGCGGTCGACGGGGTTCGTGACCGTTTCGGCCATGGTCCCGCGCTGGGCGGTGGCCGCGGCCCGGAGCTTCGAGGAGTCGGTCGGCGCCGAGAGCTCCATCGCACCCTCGTCGTGCTCGAGCTGATGGGCGGCAACGACGGGCTGAACACGATCGTGCCGTACGCCGACGCTCTGTACCCGACGCTGCGTTCCCGGATCGGGATCCCGGTCGGGACCGTGCTGCCGCTCGACGGCCGTCTCGGAATGAATCCGGTCATGACGGGGCTCAAAACGCTCTGGGACGCGCAGCGCGTGGCGGTCGTGACCAACATCGGCTATCCCAACTCGAGCCTGTCGCACTTCGCGGCCCGCGACGTCTGGCACACGGCCGACCCCCTGCTCGCCCAGCGCCGCGGCTGGCTGGGACGGTGGGCCGACCAGTTTCTCGCCGACGCCGACAATCCGTTGTCCTGCGCCGCGATCTCCAACTCGCTGCCCCGGACCCTGCTCGCCGACCAGGTCGGGGTGCCGACCTTCGTTTCCCTGGCGAGTTACCGATACCAGACCGACGGCGCCTATCCGGCCGACGGCGACAACCAGGTCAACGCGTTCCTGACCTCGAGCGGCGCCGAGTACGAGCGCGAGACGACGCCGGCGACTCTCTCCGGTGTGGGCCAGGACGCCATCTCCTCCTCCGGCATCCTCCAGACGGTCGGGACCGGCTACGTGGCGATGGGGGCCTATCCGAGCAACAGCCTGGGCGCGGGCCTGGAGCTGATCGCCCAGATCATCAACGCCGATCTCGGGGCGCGGATTCTCTACGTGACGTACGGCGGGTTCGACAACCACTCGGGCGAGGACGTGGACCACGGTCCGCTCCTGACCGACGTGTCCGACTCGATCAAGGCCTTCTTCGACGACCTCGACGGCCACGGAAAATCGCACGACGTCCTGTTGATGACCTGGTCCGAGTTCGGCCGCCGGGCGCAGGACAACGGGTCCAATGGCACCGACCACGGCGCGGCCGCGCCGCACTTCGTGGTCGGCGACGCGGTCGTCCCGGGCATTCACGGTGCGCCGCCGAACCTGGCCGACCTCGACGGCAACGGAAACCTGAAGATCGAGAACGACTTTCGGAGCTACTACGGGACGGTCCTCTCCGACTGGCTCGGAGCCGATGCCGCCGCGATCCTCGGAGACGGGCTGGCCGAACCTGGGGTTCCTCAACAAGAGCTACGCGTAGCCCGCGCGCGCTTGTGTGCCCGAAGGAACGAGCTCAGTGCGCCTCGAGCCCGTAGAGCCTCACGGAGTTCTCCCGCAGCACCATTCGAGCAAGCTCCTCGGCTCGAGCGCGCGTGATCCGGCCGGTCGAAACCATTCGGGACAGGGCAAGTGCCAGCGCCTCGCGTGACGTCCGGGTCGTCAGCCAGGCCTTCTCCTCCCAGTTCGCCAGCGGGGTGTCCTCGGGGTAGGCATCCGTGCCGAACAGGATCTTCTCGGGAGTGAAGTCGAGCCACTCTTCCAGGGTTCGGCTGAGCGCCTGAGTTGACCGAAGGAAGGCCTGCGCCGAGAAGTCGGCGTAGACGTTGGGCTTCATCAGCATCGCGCCCGCCTCGTGCTCAAACGGCCAACCGCCGTGGATCATGACGAAGTTCGTCTGCCGCATGGTCTCATCGTTGAACACCGGTTCCAGGAGCATGGGATTCGAGCCGCTGAGGTTGAAATAGGGGTCCGCTCCGACGCCCGTGTGGATGTGGACGGCGAGCCCCAGCTGGCCGGCCTCCCGAGCCATCGCACGGAACAGGAAGTCCTGCAGGGCCTTGAAATCCCCGGGAGCAAGGGTCGATGCCCCACTCCGAACGTGGCGCTCGTAGATCGATCTGGCCTCCGCGACCGGGACATCGGCAAAGTCGAGAGGTCGCAGGTACGCAATACCGAACTTGATTGCGACCGCCCGGGCGGTCTTCCATTGCCGGAACAAAGGCTTCACCGCTCCGTCGAGGTAGTCCTCGAGGCTGGCTGGCGGTTTGTCGAGGTGGACTTCCTGGCGCATCGACTGGATGTCCTCCCGATCACCGGGGAACGGGAAAAGCAATCCGTCCGCCTGTGGGACCCAGCGAAACCGAGGGGCGTTCTGGCCGGGACCGAGAGTCGGCATGTTGACGAACATGACGTCGATACCCGCCTGATCCAGGACCCAGGCCGGATACTCGACTCCCTTCTGCGTCATGAGGCGGAGCTTGGCTCGGAGCGCCTCGCGCGCGTGTTTCTCGCTCATGTCTGTGTGTCCGTAACCGTAGAGCGCTCGCCACGCCTCCCCGTATTCGGGATTGGTCACCCTTAAGCGCGGCGGATAAGGGAACATCGTCTTGCCGAGTGGGTCGGGGCGTTCCGCCTCGGCGGGATCCGGTGTGCGCGCAGGCAGCGCGTGCGAATGGTTATCGACCGCTTTGATCTTTCGAATCGCCGAGAGGAGCGCCGGGTCAGCCGCATCTTGGGCGAATGCCGACGAAGCGGTGAGGACAAGGCCAGAGAGAACACGGGACGTGTAACGCCGCATCCAAGCCTCCTTGCCGGGACCGATCGCGATTGCCAACGCGGAGCGCTTCATTGCAGCCCGAACGTCTTGACGATGAACACGGCCATCTGGCCGCGGGTGTTGGGGCTTCCGCGGGCAGTAGTTGCCGCCGCCGCAGCCGCCGGTGATCTGCTCGGCGGCGAGCTGCTCGATCCAGTCGGCGAACTGCGCGGGGCAGGGGACGTCGGCGAAGACGCCCGTGCAGGGCGGCGGCACGTAGCCCGAGCCGTGCTCGGCCTTCAGGAGAAACACCGCCATCTGGTCGCGGCGGACGGGGTTCAGCGGGCAGTAGTTGCCGCCGCCGCAGCCTCCGTGATCCCCTCGGCGGCGAGCTCCTCGATCCAGGCGGCGAACGTCGAGGGGCAGGGGACGTCGGCGAAGACGCCCGTGCACGGGGGCGGGACGTAGCAGAGGCCGTGCTTCGCCTTCAGGAGAAAGACGGCCATCTGCTGGCGCAGCGTCGGCGTGGTCGACGCCGTAGTTCCCGCCGCCGATCCCGGCCGTGATCGCCGTTGGAGACGAGCGTCGTGACGAAGGCGTAGAACTGGTGGCCCGCCGGCACGTCGAGGAAGTCCGCGACCCAGCCCTTGGCGAGCGTTCCGGTCGTGCCGTCCGTGTTGGTCACGACGACGTCGTTCGCGCGTCCCGGCGGCCAGAGCGCGGCGTCGTGGCCGTGATCGCCGTGTGGCCGTCCGTGACGTCGACGCTCGGTGGCGGGCTGCGCCGCCGACCGTGACCGCCGCGCCGGCCGCGAAGTCGGTGCCCGAGATGCGCAATGTCCGTGCCTCCCGCGGCGGGCCCGGCGGGGGAGTGATCGAGAAGACGATCCGCTGCGAGAACTCGGAGGTGTTGCCGGCGGGGTCCGTCGCCGTCGCGGCGAGACGCGCGCCGGCCTGGCCGTGCGACGGGAAGCGTCACGTCGAAGGCGCGGTCGCCCGCGCCGTCCGTCGTGACCTGCGCCCGACCCGAGGTAGGATCCGGCCCTCGACGAACTCGCGCGGAAAGTTCGCGCACGGCGGGATTCGCGTAGAAGTCGAGGTCGTAGGTCGTCGAAGGGGCCGAGTGAAGGATTCCCTGGAAGCGCGTGCCCGAGCCCTGCGGTCCCAGGACGTCGACGGACGTGAGGACCGGAAAGTTCTGGAGATCGTTGGCGCCGGTGTCTCCGTCGCCGGCATCGTTCGGGCGTGACGCCGTTGCTCGGCGAGGTCGATTCCGAGATCGCCGTTGTCGAAGATCGAGTTGCCGCGGATCGCGTTGCCCGCAGCGTTGGAGTACGAACACACCATCGAAGGGATGGAACGCGATGACGTTGCCTTCGCCGGGCGAGGGGCCGCCGATCGTGTTGTCGTCGGAGCTCTCGATGATACGACGCCGTGGCCCCCGTTGGGAATCGGCGCCGGCCCGAGGCATCGGTTCCGACGTAATTGCCCTGCAGGAGGTTGCCGGACGTAGGCTCCGATGGAGATGCCGCCGGCGATGTTGCCGGAGACGAGATTGCCGGCTCCGGCCGCGCCGCCGCCGATCACCATGCCGGGCGTGACGGAGATGGCGATGCCGTAGCCTCCGTTTCCGATTGCCGCCGTGCCGTTTGCGTTCGTTCCGATGTAGTTGCCCTGGAGCCGTGTGTCCGCCTCCGCCGCCGCTACCGAGATGGACGCCGGCGTAGAAGCTCCCGTTCCCGGAGATGACGTTGCGCGCGGCGGGCGAAGAGCCCCCGATCACGGTGTCCGACGAGCCCCCGCCGGCCTGCACCCCGTATAGGGCGTTGCCGAGTGCGGCCGTGCCGGACGCGTCCACACCGACGAAGTTGCCGGAGACGAGCACCCTCGCGTTGCCCGCGAAGCCCCCCGTGACGTCGATCCCGCTGCCGTTGTTGCCCGAGACGAGGTTGCAGGCGCCCATACACGGACCGCCGGGACTCGTACCGGTCGATCCGCCGATCACGGAGTCATCCGAGCCGTTGAACAAGGAGATGCCACGTGCCGTTGCCGAGATCGAGTGTGCCGGTGATGTCGGTGCCGATGAAGTTTCCGGCGACGACGGTCGAAGGAGCTCCGTCGAGGGATACCGCGATTCCCACGTTCCCCGAGATGAGGTTGCCGGCTCCCGGCGCAGCGCCGCCGATCGTGTTGCCGGAGGAGCTCGTCACGTAGATCCCGATGTTGTTGGCCTGCGCCTGCGTTCCCGAGGCGTCGGTTCCGATGAAGCAGGCCTCGACCGTGTTGCCGCCCCCGGTCTGGATCCAGATTCCCCGTCCGAAGCCCCGGATCACGAACGCCCGAACCGTGCTCTGGCCCCCCGTGAGGAAGAAGGCCTGGCCGGTGAGGCCGGCTCCGACGATCTCGATCAGCGGAGCTCCCGCATAACCCGGCTGCGTGGAGCCGTCGATGACGACGGGGTCGGTGATCGTCGGCAGAGCCGAAGCCGGCGTGATGGCCTGCACCCCGGAGCCGATCGCGAAGACGATCGTGTCGAGAACGCCGGCGGACGCGTTCGAGTCGAGAATCGCCTGCCGCAGCGACCCGGCGCCGGAGTCGGCGGTCGTCGTGACCGTGAGCGTGGCGGCGGGCGCCAGACCGGAGGCGAGGAGCCCGATCGCGACGAAGGACGCTCGGTGCATAGCGCCTCCCAATTAGAAACGCGTAGAATCGAGGTCGTTCGGGTCATCCGACGCTGCGATGACGCCCGGTGATAGCCTCCCGCGCGTGATCGTCGTCGGAAGAGCCACACTCGAGGGCACGCGGCGCTTCGCGAAACGCTCGGGCGCGGCGGAGGGACACTTCCGCGAGGCCATGGGCCTCGCGCTCTCCTCCATCGGGCTCGGCACCTACCTCGGCGAAGAGGACGCGGCGACGGACGCGGGCTACGAAGCCTCGCGTCGCGGCGGCGCTCGCGGCCGGCATCAACGTCTTCGACACGGCGATCAACTACCGCGGGCAGAAGAGCGAGAGGGCCATCGGCCGGGCCTCTGGCGAGCGCGTTTGCGGAGGGGCGCGCCGCGCGCGACGAAGTCGTTCGTCTCGACCAAGGGCGGCTACCTGCCGCACGACGCCGAAGACCCCCGGCCCCCGCGCCGCTACGTCCGGAGACCTTCCTCGAAACGGGCCTCGCGCCGGCGGCGGAGATCGCGCAGGGCAGCCACTGCATGGCTCCGGTTACCTCCGCGACCAGATCGACGCGGAGCCGCGCGAACCTCGGCCTCGAGACGATCGATCTCTACTACCTGCACAACATCGAGACGCAGCTCGCCGCGGTCGATCGCGACGCGTTCCGCAAGAGGCTCACCCGGGCGATCGAGACGCTCGAAGAGGCCGCGCGAAAGGGGAGATCGCCGCCTGGGGACTGGCGACCTGGGACGGCTTGCGCGTCCCGCCGGAGCATCCGGAGCACCTGTCGATGTCCGACGTGCGCGCCCTGGCCGGAGAAGTCGCGGGTGACCGCCATCACTTTCGCGGCCGTGCAGCTGCCGGTCAATCTCGCGATGGCGCACGGCGTCGCGTACCGATCCCAGGAGGTCGAAGAAGGCCGGCGCCCCGCCCTGGAGGCCGCGCGGTCCCTGGGTCTGGCCGCGTTCGGGTCGGCCTCCCTCCTCCAGGGCCGCTCTCGCGGCGACCTGGACGAAGAGATCGTGGAGTGCTTTCCGGACCCTCGAAACGTCCGCCCAGAGGGCCCTGCAGTTTTCCCGCTCCGCGCCGGGAATGACCACCGCCCTGGTTGGCGTTTCCTACGCCCGAGCACGCCGCCGAGGACTTCGGCCTGGCCCGGGTCGAGCCCGCTCCGGCCGAGCGGATTCTGGGCCTGTTCTCCTGAGCACCTGCCGGCCGGCCGCGTTTTTGGGCTCTGTGACCGGGTCTTCGAGCGCCTTGATCGCTTTTCCGAGGCTTTCGTCGTAGAATGCCAACCGTTCCCGCCCGGACCTAGAGTCAGCGCGGCGGGGTTTGGGAGTCCATGTCCGAAGATCCCTTGACCCCGGAAAACCTCTCGTCCGTCTCCGTTCAGACCGAAGCCCCCTCCCGATCGGAGGGCTCCGCGGCCGGAGACGGCGATCCCCGTCCCCACCGCCGCCGCCGCCGGCAGGCGCCGCCGGGGAGGCCGGGGCGGCGGCCCGCCCGGCGCGGGCGGAGGCACACCCGAGAGGGTGGACGACGTCGCGGCCAGCGGCCCCGAGCGGCCGGTGGAAGGCGTCCTGTACATCCCCCCGAAGGAAAACGCGCCGGGCGTCCTGGTCTCGGCCGCGGCCAACTATCCTCCCGTCCCCGAAGGATCCCCTGGTGCCCCGCGACCTCATCAAGCGCGAAGGGCTCGAGGCCGGCGCCCTGATCGCCGGTTTCGCGGCCGAAGGCAGCCGGCCGGTTCTGCGGCGAGTCGAGACCGTCGAGGGCATGGACCCCGCCGCCTTCCGCCAGCGGCCGGCGTTTCAGGAGCTCGTCTCGATCGACCCGAACTACGATCCTGAAGCTCGAGACCGATCCCGACGAGATGTGCGGACGCGTCACCGACCTCCTGACGCCGATCGGCCGCGGCCAGCGCTGCCTGATCGTGGCGCCTCCGAAGGCCGGCAAGACCACGTCTCCTGAAGCGCATGGCCCACGCCGTCGAGGTCAACGATCCCGACGTCCATGTCATCGTGCTCCTGATCGACGAGCGGCCCGAGGAGATCACGGACTTCCGCCGGAGCGTGACGCGCGGCGAGGTCATCGCGTCCTCCGCGGACCTCTCGGCCGAGAACCACATCGCCGTGGCCGAGATCGTGGCCGAGCGGGCGCGCCGGCTCATCGAATGCGGCAAGCACGTGATCATCTTCCTCGACTCGATCACGCGCATGGCCCGCGCCTACAACCACATGCAGAAGGGCGGAGGCAAGATCCTCTCGGGCGGCATCGACGCGCGCACGATGGAGAAGCCCCGGCGGTTCTTCGGCGCGCGCCCGCAACGCCGAGGGCGGCGGGTCGCTGACGATCATCGCGACGGCCCTCGTCGACACGGGCTCGCGGATGGACGAGATCATCTTCCAGGAGTTCAAGGGCACCGGCAACACCGAGATCCTGCTCGACCGGGACCTGTTCAACCGGCGCATCTTCCCGTGCATCAACATCCCGCAGTCCGGGCACGCGCAAGGAAGAGAAGCTCTACCCGCCCGAAGACCTCCCGAAGATCGTCAAGCTGCGCCGCGCCCTGGCCGCGGTCGACAAGATCCAGGCGATGGAGCTGGTCCTGGGCCGGCTCTCCAAGTTCCGGACGAACGCGCGACTTCCTGAAGAGCTTCTAGACCGTCGCGAGCGCTGCGCTACGGATCTGCCGCCTTCGGCGGCACCGGCGAGCGGCTCGCGCGGATGCGCGCTCGACCGCTCGCCTGATCCTTCGCTACGCGCTCGCTCCCGCGGCGCGCGCCTCCTCCCTCCTTCGTCGGGAGACTTCGCGCGCCGCGTACACACCCAACAGCGCCTCGAAAAGCATCGCGCTCTCGAGGGCTGCTAGGAAAAGAGTCGGCGAGCGGCACAGTGGGCGTGTACGCGGCGCGGGGAGTCTCCCACAGGGGAGGAGCCCCGCGCCGCGGGAGCCGCAGCGAGGGAGGGATCAGGCCTGCGGTCGAGCCCACAGGCGAGCCGCAGGCCGGTGACGCCGCAGGCGGCAGATCCCGTACGAGCGAAGGCGACGTGTAGCGGAGGCGACGTTAGCGGCGCCGGCTCTTCCGCTTCGTCCTTCCGAACGCCTCGTTCTCCGGAACGGCCCTGGCCTTCGGCGCTTCCCGACGCGGGTCGGGCCGCGAGCGGAATCCCGCGTGGCCGCGCGGCGCCTGGGAGACGCGGCCGCTCCGGAACAGGCTCTCCTGCGGCCACTCGACCGGGATCTTCCGTCCCGACGCGTTTTTCGATCGCGTCGAGCGAGAACACGTAGTCGTCGCAGGCGAACGAGACCGCCAGGCCGAGCGCCCCGGCCCGGCCGGTCCGCCCGATGCGGTGGACGTAGTCCTCGGAGTCCTCGGGGAGGTCGTAGTTGATGACGTGCGAGACGCTCTCGATGTGAAGCCCGCGCGACGCGACGTCGGTCGCGACGAGAACGGCGAGCTTGCCCTCCTTGAAGTCCTGCAGCATGCGGAGCCGCCGCTCCTGCGGCACGTTGCCGGCAAGCGCCCGGGTCGGGTAGCCGTTGGCGGAGAGCCCCCGCACGAGGTCGGCCGCCGTCGTGCGGCGGTTGACGAAGATCAGGACGCGGCTCCCGCCTTCCTTCTCGAGGAGACCCAGCAGCAGGCGGAACTTCTCGGTGGAGGAGACGTGGTACAGGACTTCGGTGATCCCGCGCGCGAGGACGCGCTCGGGCTCGATCTCCACTTTCTCGGCGTTGTTGGTGTGCTCGTAAGCGAGCTCCATCACGCGGACCGACAGGGTCGCCGAGAAGAGCAGGGTCTGGCGGCGGTGGTAGGGCGGGCAGCGGCGGAGGATCCGCCGCAGGTCCTTGATGAACCCCATGTCGAACATGCGGTCGGCCTCGTCGATGACCAGGATCTCGACATCCTTGAAGCTCACGGCGCCCTGCTGTTCGTAGTCGAGCAGGCGGCCCGGCGTGCCCACCAGGAGGTCCGGCACGGCCTTCACGGCGTCGCGCTGGAGCCGGTAGTCCATGCCGCCGAACACGGCGACGGTCGACAGGCCGGTATGGCGGCCGAGGGACTCGGCGTCGGCGCGGATCTGCGCCACGAGCTCCCGGGTCGGCGCCACCACGAGGGCGCGGGGACCGCGGGGGGCCTGTGACGGCTTGTGCTGGAGCAGGCGCGTGAAGATCGTGACCAGGAACGCGGCCGTCTTGCCTGTCCCGGTCTGGGCCTGACCGGCCACGTCCCTGCCCGCCAGGGCGATGGGCAGGGCCTTCTCCTGGATCGGGGTCGCGAAAATGAACCCCGCGTCGGCAATGCCCCAGCGGACCTCGTCCGGCAGAGGGTAGTCCGACAGGAGAGTTTCGGTCAGGTGGTTTTCGGAGGTGGCGGTGGTCATGGAGCCGCTGCGAGTGTACCGTATGGAGACGGCCGGGCAGGCCGCGCGACCCCGCGCCGCCCGACCCTACGAGATCCGTCTCCCGAAATCCGCCAGCAGCGGTTTCGCGGTCGCCTCCGCCAGCGCGAGGCCGATGGCCCGCTTCTCTCGCGGCCCGGCGGCGGCCGCGACCCCGTACAGCCGCCCGCGCCAGCGCGCCGCGAGCCGCCGGACGGCCCAGGTCCACCAGGGCGGCAGAGGCCATCGCGTCTCCCGCCAGCACTCCAGCTCCGACCGCGGGATGCGCAGGGTCCGGGTCCGCTCGAATGCCGTCGTCTCGATCAGGATCTCGTCGGGGGACACCGCGATGCGCTCCTCGGCGAAGGCGAGTGCCGCCAGGCCGAGCAGCGCGAGGGGCGTCGACACGATGACCGCGAGGGAGAGGACGATCAGCAGGGGGAGGGGCAGGTCCGCGAAGTCTCCCTTCCTCAGGCCCGCCTCCCAGGCCTGTCCCAGCCGGGCGGAGCCCAGCAGCGCGGCCCCCGCGACGGCGGCCCCCACCGCCGCCATGCGGAAGCGCCAGGGGCGGTTGCGAACGAGAGGCTGGATACGTACCGTCCAGTCCCCCGGCGCGGGGCACGATCGAGACCCTCTTCTCGCTCCTCGACAACGGCCCGATTGTATGATCCGGCTTCCGGCGGAGCCGGCACAGGAGGACGTCGTGGTCAAGAAGAGGAGAGCGACGAAAAAGAGCGCCCCGAGAGGGAGAAAGGCCGCGAAGAAGACCACCAGGACGGCAACGAAGAAGACCACCAGGGCGGCCAGGAAGAAGAGCGCGCGCAAGACGAAACCGGCCCGGGCTTCCGCGCGAAAGACCGGCGTCCGGAGGGCGAAGCCGGCGGCCCGAAAAGTCGCGCGGGCTGCCGTGAAGAAGAGAGGGACCTCGCGTAAGGCCCCGGCCCGACGAGACTTCGTCGCCCGCCCCGTGCCGGTGACGACGGTCGCCGCCGGCGCCGCGGCCTCCGCCTCGCCGTCGGGAGAGGTCTACGGCGAGGAGGGCTGGCGGGAAGAGGAGCTGTCCGCGGCCGAGCTCGACACGAACGGCCCGGAGCTCGAGGGTCCGGAGATCACGAGCGAGACAGACGACGACGCGGAGTGGTAATTCGTAGTAAGATCTCTGCAGCCCGTTCCTATTGCCGGGCTTTTGCTCGGCTGGAGCCGAAGAAGGCCCCGAAGATTTCGGGGCCTTCGTATTTCAGGCTTTCTTCTTGATCGGCACGGGCCTGCGGTTCTTGTCCAGGTTCACGTACGTGACCTCCGCCTGGGTGACCTTGACGCGGTTTCCGAGGCCTTCCCCGGGCTGGGAGACGACTTCCACGGAGATCGTGATCGACGTGCGGCCGATCCTGACCAGCCGCGTGTAGAACGACACGAGGTCTCCGACGTAGACGGGCTCGTGAAAGACGGCCTCGCGCATCGCCACGGTGACGAGGAAATCCGCGCCGTGGCGCTTGGCCTCCACGGCGCCCGCCTGGTCGATGTACGAGAGGATGACGCCGCCGAAGATCGTCCCGTGCGCGTTCGTGTCCTTCGGCATCATGATGACCCGGATCGAGGGCTCCCGCGGTCTCGGGCGTGCCCGGCCCTGCCGGCGGTCACTGAGGCCGGGCCGACGTCGGGATGCGCGGCGGCCCGAACGTGGCCGAGACGCGCTGGACCAGGCCGTCGGTGATGTTGATCTGCATGGTGCCGTCGGCGAAGTAGTAGGTCCAGATCTCCCGGCTCGAGTCTTTGCCCTGCGTGCGGACCGAGAGGGAGGGCTTGCCGACCGCCGTCGTGAGCGCGTCGCTGCTCAGGCCCGGGTTCACCTTCTCCCGCGCGTCGGCCAGCCGGCCGGGCACGATCCGCGCCTCGACGCCGGCGATCTCCTCCATCGCCCGGTACTCGCGCCTCTCCCACCACCCCGGCAGCCACAGGATCGCGGCCAGAAGGATCGGAGCGAAAGCGAGAGCGATGAGCAGTCCCCGGCGGGGGGTACGGGAGTCTTCCATCAGCAGATTCCTCCTTCCTGCAGGGAGGCCAGCTCCAGAGCGACGGAACGCTCCAGCTTCCGGGCGTTCTGAGAAAGATCCGAAGGCGCCCCACCGGAGGCGCGTTCGGCCCGCATGGCCACCTCGGCGAGCGCCGCGCGCGCCTCCGAGGCCTCGGCGTCGCGCTCCGCGGTTTCCCGGGCCGTGAGGGCGCCGGCGACCCGCGCCGGGACCGAAACGGCCGCCTTTCGCAGTCCGAGGGCGGCTTCCGGGTCGCGTCCGCGCAGCGCGTCGGCCAGTCCGTAGGCCTGGTGGACGAGCCGCATCGCTTCCTCCCAGAGGGGATGACTCTTGTAGTCGGGGCGCTCCGGGTGCACGGGAACATTGTAGACGGGCCGCCCGGCGGAGCCGGTCCATATAGAATCCGCGGTCGCATGCAGCACAAGGTCACGGTCGTCGGAGCGGGCAACGTCGGCGCGACGGCCGCCCAGCGCATCGTCGAGAAAGAGCTCGCGGACGTCGCCCTGATCGACATCGTGGAAGGTGTCCCTCAGGGGAAGGCTCTGGACATCATGGAGTCGGCGCCGGTCGAGAAGTTCGACGCGCGGATGACGGGCTCCAACGCCTACGACGTCTCGGCGAACTCGGATGTCGTGGTGATCACCGCGGGCGTGCCGCGCAAGCCCGGGATGAGCCGCGACGATCTCGTCGCGACCAACGAGGGAATCGTCGCCGACGTCGTGCGCAAGGTCCTGCCGGGATCGCCCGACGCCATCCTCATCGTCGTCTCCAACCCGCTGGACGCGATGTGCGAGGTGGCGCGGCGGGTCTCGAAGCTTCCCGCGCGAGCGCGTCTTCGGCATGGCGGGGGTGCTCGACTCCGCCCGGATGCGCTGGTTCATCGCCGAAGCCCTGGGCGTCTCGGTCGAGAACACGCACGCGTTCGTCCTGGGCGGCCACGGCGACACGATGGTCCCGCTGCCGCGGTTCTCGACGGTCGCCGGCATCCCGCTCCCGAGCTGATGCCCATGGAGCGGATCGAGGCGATCGTCAAACGCACGCGCGACGGCGGCGCCGAGATCGTCAACCTCCTGAAGACCTCGGCCTGGTACGCTCCCGCCTCGGCGGTCGTCGAGATGGTCGACGCCGTGCTCCGCGACAAGAAGAAGATCCTGCCGTGCGCCGCCTATCTCCAGGGCGAGTACGGGATGCGGGACGTCTACCTCGGAGTGCCGGTGAAGCTCGGGGCCCGGGGCGTCGAGCAGGTCGATCGAAATCGCCCTGACGGCCGAGGAGAGCGCGGCGCTCGAGAAGTCGGCCGACGCCGTCCGGGAGCTCTTCCGCATCCTGAAGGTCTAGCGGTCGATGGAGGCGGAGCGCCTCACGTGGCCGCGGCGTCTCCATTCGATCTCGGGAGTCGTCCCGGTCGGCGCCTTTCTCGCGTTTCACCTCTACACCAACTCCGCGGCGCTGGACGGGGCCGAGGCCTACAACGAGGCCTCCAGACGTCTCCAGCAGTTCCCGCTGGCGGTCGTCTGGGAGCTCCTCGTCATCGGCCTGCCGCTGTTCTTCCACGGAATCTACGGGCTCTTCCTGGCGGCGACCGAGCCGCCCGGAGCCGCCGGCGGAACCTCGCGCCATCGGGCGCTCGCCGTGGCGCAGCGGGTGACCGGGGTCGTGCTCTTCGCGTTCGTGCTGTTCCACCTGTGGACGGCACGCCTCGTCCAGATCCGCGACCACGGAGACCTGGACCTCTTCCGGCTGATGCAGTCCGCCCTGGCCAGCCCTGCAATCCGGATCCTCTACTTCGCCGGGATCCTCTCGGCGACCTTCCACCTTTCGGCCGGCCTCTGGTCCTTTTCCAGAACCTGGGGACTTGTCCGGAGCCCGCGCGCGAACGCCGCCGTGGCGCTCCTCGCCACGGGCCTGTTCCTGGTTCTCTCGGCGCTGGGCCTGCGGTCCCTGAACGCGTTCCGGTTGTAGACGGTCGGAGCGCGGCCGGAGGGCCGCCGACTCACTTATAATCCCGGCTCTTTCACGAGCACATGAAAGTCCACGAGTACCAGGCCAAGTCGATCCTCGCCCGCTACGGTGTGGCCGTGCCGCGGGGGGAGGTCACCGCGAGCCCGTCGGAGGCCCGCGAGATCGCCAAGCGCCTCGGGGGCCGGGTCGTCGTCAAGGCGCAGATTCACGCCGGGGGCCGCGGCAAGGGCGGGGGCGTCAAGGTCGCCGCCAATCCCGACGAGGCCCACGACGTCGCCAAGAAGATCCTCGGCATGACGCTCGTCACGCCGCAGACGGGCCCGGCCGGGACGGGTCGTCCGGAAGGTCCTGGTCGAGGAAGCTCTCGACATCGCCCGCGAGCTCTACCTCGGGGTCACGCTCGATCGGTCCCGCGGTCGTCCCGGTCGTCATGGCGTCGCAGGCCGGGGGCATGGAGATCGAGGAGGTCGCCGCGAAGGATCCCGAGGCGATCGTGCGCGAGACCGGTCGATTCCCTCGCGCGGCATCTTTCCCTTCCAGGCGCGCAAGCTCGCCTTCGCGCTCGGGCTCTCGGGCGAAGCTTCTCGAAGCAGGCGTCGGCTCATGCAGGCGCTCTATCGAAGGCGTACGTCGAGACCGACGCGAGCCTGGCCGAGATCAACCCGCTCCTCGTCACGAAGCAGGGCGACGTGCTCGCGCTCGACGCCAAGATGACCTTCGACGACAACGCGCTCTTCCGCCACCCCGACATCAAGGAGATGCGCGACCTCGCCGAGGAAGACCCGCTCGAGGTCGAGGCCTCGCGCTTCGGCCTGAACTACATCAAGCTCGACGGCAACGTCGGCTGCATGGTCAACGGCGCCGGACTGGCCATGGCGACGATGGACCTGGTCAAGCTCGCCGGCGGCGAGCCGGCCAACTTCCTCGACGTCGGGGGCGGCGCCAACGAAGAGCAGGTCAAGAACGCGTTCCGCATCATCCTCTCGGACACGAACGTGCGGGGCGTGCTCATCAACATCTTCGGCGGCATCATGCGCTGCGACATCATCGCCAAGGGCGTCGTCGCGGCCGTGCGCGAGATGGGTCTCGCGATCCCGGTCGTCGTGCGGCTCGAAGGCACGAACGTGGACCAGGGCAAGCAGATCCTTCGGGAGTCGGGCCTGAAGATCACTCCCGCCGACGGTCTCGCCGACGCGGCGCAAAAAGTCGTGGAGGCGGTCCGATGAGCATCTGGGTCGGAAAGGAGACCCGCCTGCTCGTCCAGGGGCTGACGGGGCGGGAAGGCTCGTTCCACGCCCTCGCCTGCCGCGAGTACGGCACGCAGGTCGTGGCCGGGGTCACTCCCGGCAAGGGCGGGATCGACGCACGAAGGGATCCCGGTCTTCGACACGGTCGCCGACGCCGTGCGCGAGACCGGCGCCGACGCCTCCATGATCTTCGTGCCGCCGCCGTTCGCGGCCGACGCCATCGTCGAGGCCGCCGACGCCGGCGTGGCCCTGATCGCCTGCATCACGGAGGGCATCCCGACCAACGACATGCTGCGGGCGAAGGGCTTCCTCGACCGGCTGGCCGCGTCCGGGCAAGGCCGTGCGGCTCATCGGTCCGAACTGCCCGGGCATCATTACCCCGGGCGAGTGCAAGATCGGAATCATGCCGGGACGCATTCACCGGCCCGGGTACGTCGGCGTGATTTCCCGCTCGGGAACGCTCACCTACGAGGCCGTGGACCAGCTCACGCGGCTGGGACTCGGCCAGTCCACGGTCATCGGGATCGGGGGCGACCCGGTCAACGGGACCAACTTCATCGACTGCCTGGCGGCGTTCAAGGACGACGCGGGGACGGAGGCCGTCGTCCTGATCGGCGAGATCGGCGGCATGGCGGAAGAAGAGGCGGCCTGCTGGGTCGCCGGGAACTTCCGCAAGCCCGTCGTCGTCGTTCATCGCCGGTCAGACCGCGCCGCCCGGGCGGCGGATGGGCCACGCCGGCGCCATCATCGCCGGCGGCAAGGGCACGGCGGCCGAAAAGATCAAGGCGCTCGAAGCCGCCGGAGCATCGCCGTCGTGCGTTCGCCCGGCGGACATCGGAACCCAGGTGAAGGAGGTCCTCGGACGATGAACGGCAGGCCGCTCTTCGACGAGACGCAGAGCTTTTCGCCCTGGGTCTACGTCCTGCTCTGCGCTCGTGCGTCGCCATCCTTGTCGGCGGTCCTGACGATGCGCCAGTCGACGACGGTCATCGCCCGAGGCCGTCTCGGTGCGCTTCGGCCCCCTCTACCGGACGCAGCGTCCCGCTCGCCGAGGTCGCGCTCGGCCGAGGCCGTCTAGTACCGGCCGATCGCGCGATTATGGCGGCTGGGGCATCCGGGGCACCGGCCCGCCGGCGCGCGCTCAATGCGCGGGGCAACCAGGGAGTCCTGCTGACGCGATCGACGGGTCCACCGCTCCTGATCGGCTCCCAGCATCCGCGCCGAGCTTCTGAGCCGCCCTGGCGCGCGCCGGCGTTGCGACCGAGGACCGACTGCCGCGTCCAGACCCGAGGATTCTAGAACGGAAGACGTGAACTGAACGGACGCTGACCATCCTGAAGCCCGATGCGGTCGCCGCGGGACAAGTCCGGCGCGATCCTGGCCCACCTCGAAAAGGAAGGCTTCCGCTTCCTCGGGCTTTCGCCGGGCCGCGCCTCTCGCCCGAGGCCAGGCGCAGCGCCTTCTACGCCGTCCACCGCGAGCGCCCCTTCTTACGACGCGCTCGTGCGCTTCATGACCGAGGGGCCGGTCGTCGTGGTCGCGCTCGAACGGGAAGACGCCGTCGCGCACCTGCGCAAGACCATGGGCGCGACCGACTCGAGAAAGGCCGAAGCCGGCAACCGTTCGCAACCTCTTACGGGACCGACATCGAACGCAACGCCATCCACGGCAGCGACTCCGCCGAGAACGCCGCGAACGAATCGCGTTCTTCTTCGCGCAGAGCCGAGCTGATCTAATCGGACCTAGGCCTGCTCGGCTCTTCGCTTCAGCGACACCAGGATCCGGTTCGCCACTCCCCGCAGCATCGCGACTTCGCGCGCGGCTCATCGGACGGCCCGCGACAATGCGCCTCCAGTCCCGCAGCGAGCGTTCCCGGTGTCCGGTGTCATAGAACTCGATCGCCTCGAGCGCCCGGTCCCAGTGCGTCGATGGCGGCCTCGATCCCGGAGGCCGGAGCCCAGGCTTGGGCGCCGGCGCGGCATCGTCCCGGACGCGCGAACGGCGGTGGCGACGCCGAGCACGACAGCAACGGCGTGGGACAGGTTCATCGTCGGAAAAGCGGGATCCGTGGGCAGCCGCAGGCACGCCGAGGAACGCGCGAGCTCCTCCTCCTTCAGGCCGCTGCGCTCCGGACCGAAGACGAAGGCCACTCGGCGCCGGCGCCCGACTCGCAGAAACCCCGGAAGCTCGGAGAGCGCGAGGGCGCGCGTGAGGCTGCGCCCGCGCAGCGAGGACGTCATGATCGACGACCGGGAACTCGGCGACCGCCTCGTCGACCCCGGGATACCGGTCGATCGAGGCGAGCGACTCGTCCGCCCCGGACGCCAGGCGTCTCGGACTCGAGTCGGGGTGACACCGCGGGTCGACGATCGAGAGGCGGCGCAGGCCGAAGTTTTTGACGACGCGGGCGACCGAACCGAGGTTGGAGGATTCTGCGGGCGCACGAGGACGACGGACAGAGCCGGTGTCGGCAAAGGAGGACAGTTTAGATGAATCCGGGGGTCGGTTCGGGAAGGAACGGGGCCTTCCGGCCTTATAATTCGTTGGTGAAACGCTTTCTGTTCCTCGCGCTGCTCCTGGCCGCGCCGCCGCGGGGCCCAGACCCGCCGAAGAGCCGCCGCCGAGCTCCTCCTACACGAAGCGCGGGCGCCGAATACGTCATGCTGCCGGTCGTCGTCACCGACAAGGACGGCAAGTTCGTCGACGGCCTCGGCAAGCACGATTTCGTGGTCCGCGTCGAGCGACTCCCGGGTCGACTTCGACACGTTCGAGCGGGACGAGGGCGCTCCGGTCTCCTTCGCCTTTCTGGTGGACACGTCCGGGAGCATGGGGATCGGAGGCAAGCTCGAGAACGCCAAGCACGCGATCCGCAGCATCCTGCGAAGCGCGGCTCCCGGGCGACGACTTCGCACTCTTCGCAGTTCTCCGAGGGCGAAGTCCGGCTCGTCACCGACTCGTCCCCCGACCCGGCCAGGGTCGTCAAGGCGTTGTGGAGTCTCGAGGCTTCGGGCCAGACCGCCCTTTTCGACGCCGTCGCCGCCACGCCCGAAATGATGAAGGGCCGGAACAACAAGCGCGCGATCCTGCTCTTCACCGACGGCGTCGACAACGCCAGCAAGTTGTCGTCGGTCCAGATGGCCGAGATCCTCCAGCGTGTGTCGGTGCCGGTCTATCCGATCGGGATGAAGAACGCCTGAGTTCGACCTGATGAAAGAGGCGGACGCGGCAGAGTCCTTTCGATCGACAACCTGCAGCTCCTGGCCGGGTTCGAGCGGGGGCCGCCTGCATCTGGTCGGGACCGACGAGGACCTTCGACCCCTGGCCGCCCGGATCTCGGCGGAGGTTCGGGAACAGTATTTGCTAGGGATTTGCTCCGTCCGGGAAAGGCGATGTAAAATATCGAATTGTCTTCGTGTCCGTAGCAAAACCGGGTTCCTGGGTCGTTCGGACGCGCCGGGGGTATCGGGGAACCGCCCCGGGAGGCTCGTAACCTTTTTTCAGGAGGTGCAGATGGTTAACCGCAGGTGGGTTTCCAGCCATGCTCTCGAGCGGAGCGCTTCTTTTGGGGATTTTCGGGCTTACGGCGTGCGCGACCAAGACGTTCGTCGGCCGAGGAAGTCGCCAAAAGCAGCGCTGTGACCGAAAGCGGATCAACGAGGTCGAGTCCCAGGTCGAGGCGACGCAGACGCGCGGTCAAGCAGCACGATTCCAAGATCGCGGAGCTCGACAACGCCACGCGTCAGGCGCTGGAGCGGGCGCAGCAGGCGGGCAAGCTGGCCGAGGGCAAGTTCGTCTACTCGCTGGTCCTCTCCGATGACGCGGTCAAGTTCCCGGTCAACAAGCACCAGCTCTCCACGGAGGCCGAAGAGCAGCTGATCGCCTTCGCCGAGAGGCTCAAGGCGGAGAACAAGAACGTGTACCTGGAGATCCAGGGACACACCGATCGACGGGCCCCGACGATCTCAACATCCGAGTTGGGCGAGGCCCGGGCCGAAGCGGTGCGCCGTTACCTGAACAAGCAGGGCGTCGCGCTGAACCGCATGTCCACGATTTCCTACGGAAAGGCCGAGCCGCGTCGAGTCCAACAAGACCCGGGAAGGCCGGTCGAAGAACCGCCGCGTGGTGGTCATCGTCCTCGCCTAGCGGATCCTTTCGATCTCGGACTCCTTCGCGGCCCGGCTCTGCGCGGGCCGTCTTCTTTTTCGTGGCGCGGCGGGCGCCGCCGAGGACCTTCGGCGAAATCGCCGGGCAGCGGCGACTCCGCCGACACGTTCCGCCCGGACTCCGGGTGCGGGAAGCCGAGCTTTCGCGCGTGCAGCATCTGCCGGGGAGCCGCGAGCGCGGCGCCTTTCACGCACCTCCGCGGCCGTAGACTCTGTCGCCCAGGATCGGGTGGCCCGCCGCCGAGAGGTGAACGCGGATCTGGTGCGTGCGTCCCGTCTCGAGGCGCACCGAGACCATCGCCGCGTTCGTGAACCTCTCGAGCGTGCGGTATCGCGTGACCGCCCGGCGGCCCTGCTGCCCGGGCGGGCGACCGAGCGGCGAACGCCCGGCTCGCGGACGAGGTCCGCGTCCAGCGTTCCGGTGTCCCGGGATGCCCCTCGACGAGGGCCACGTACTCGCGCTCGATCGCGTGCTCGCGGAAGCGCTCCTGGAGGGCGTGGAGCGCCGCCCGGCTGCGCGCGAAGACGACCGCGCCCGACGTGTCCTTGTCGAGGCGGTGGACGATGCCCGCGTAGGGGCGGCCGGCGTACCGGTGCTGGAGGTAGTGGAGGGCGCGGCTCCAGAGCGTGTCCTTCTCGCGCGCCTCGGTCGGGACCGTAGGAGTCCCGCGGGCTTGTCCACGATGAGCACGTGGCTGTCCTCGTGAAGCACGGCGAGCCGCGTCCGGACGCGGCGCCGCACGGGGCGGTTCGCGTTGGAGCACGAGCGGCGTCCGGCTCGACGGACGCGCCCGGCTCGTCGACGACGGCGCCGTCGACGTCGATGCGGCCCGACCGGACGGCGTCGCGCGCCGTCCGCCGCGACAGCCCGAAGCGGACGCGAGACGGCCTGGTCCAGCCTCACGGGCTCGTCTCCCGGGGAACGCGGACCTCGACGAAGAAGCTCGGGATCGCCGATGCGCGCGTCCGGGCGCGCCCCCGGGCCGTAGACGGCGGCCGTCCGAAAGCGCGCCCGAGCCGCGGCGTCCAGACGCGCGTTGTAATCGCGGCCGAAGTCGCGAGCGCCCTCCCCGGCCGCGAGCACGTTGGCGAAGAGCAGAGCGTCCGGAGGGCGCGTATCGAGGACGCGCGATCGCGCGCGCCTCTCCCGCCTCGTCGAGGTGGCCCGGGAAGAACTGGTCGAGCCAGAACGGGCTCGGGCGTCCGAGCGCGTAGTTGTAGAAGCCCGTCTCGGGAAAGCCGGCGAGCGTGGCCCGGCCCGGCAGGCGGCGAGCCAGATCCTCCAGGACGCGCCCGCGTGGCCGCGGCGACCGGCTCGGTCAGGCGGAGACTGCCGACGGGAGTGTCGACCCGGGACCAGGGCCGGCCGCGGTAGAGCTGAACCAGGCTCGCGACGCGGAAGAGCACGAAAACCGAGAGCGCCGCGGCCGTCAGCCGGGGCAGCGCCCCGCCCAGCGCCGGTGCCGCCCGGTCCGCGAGGGCGAAGACACCGGCGAGCGCGACGACCAGAGGCAGGGGAAGAAAGAACGCGGCATAGGGTCCGACGTAGCCGGCCGCCAGGAGCAGGCGCAGCGAGAAGAGAGCCGCGATCCAGAGCATCGTGTCCGGACACGGCCGCCAGAGGCCCCCGCGGCTCGCGCCGGCGCAGTCGGACGAGAAGTCTCACCGCGGCCGCGGCGACGACCAGGGGAGGGATCACGCGCACCAGCGGCGGGAAGAGGTCGAGCGTCCCGGCCAGCGACTCCGGAGGCTGGAACCGCGTGACGGCCGACGCCGCCAGAATTCCGATCGCCAGAAGCTCCAGAAGGGCGGCGGCGGTGCGGGACCGCGAGCCGAATCGCGAGGCGAAGAAGGCCGCAACCGCGAGGAGCGCCGCGCAGAGAACCAGGACGAGGGCGGCCAGGAGCAGCTCCGCGACCCGGAGACCGATCCGGTCGAGGCCGGCGTAAGACCGGTAGACGTTTCGGTACGCCTCGGGAGGATCGAGGAATCGCAGCCAGCCGTCGGCGACGAGGCGTTCTCGCCCGAGCCCGAGGGACAGCGCCGCATACGCCGCGGCCGCGGCCGCCAGGGGAAACACGGCGAGCCGCAGGAGGCGCAGAGGCTCGCGTCGCGACGGCGAAAGCGAAGACGGCCACCGCGGCGACTCCCATTTCCGGGCGCGCCAGGAGAGCCGCCGCCAGGCAGAGCCCGGCCGCTCCGCCGCGGCCTTCCGACTCCGCCCGGTCGTGGAGGACGCACGCCCACGTCAGTGCGGTGACGGCGAGCGCGGTGTCGAGGCTGAAGGGGAAGAGCCATCCTCCCGGCCGAAGGAACATGGCGGCCGCGACGGCGGTGGAGATCGCCAGCGCCGCCCGCCACGGGGAGAGAACGCGCCGGGACAGGCGTTCGAGAGCCGCCAGGTGCAGGAGGGCGATCACGGCCGCGAGGGCGATGCGCGCGGGGAGCGAGCGTCCCACGATTCCATCGGAGGCCGCCGCCAGATACGGCCCGAGCGGCCCATGTGGGAAGTGGATGTCCCGGTAGAGCTTCTCGCCCTGGGCCAGCCGCCAGGGCGTCATGAGCTCCCGCCCCGTGTCGATGTACGGCTCGATCCAGCGGTTCCAGGAAACCGCGGCCAGGAGGGCGAAGATCAGATACGGGAGCGCGGCCGGAACTCGCGTCTTCAGTGCTGGTTTCTCCTGACTCCCGCCTTCGGGCTCCCGACTCTCTTAGGATACCTCCCGTGCAGGAAAAGATGGCGACGCGCAACCCGGTCGCCCGCGCGTTCGCCTCGGCGACGTCGCGCCTGTGGTTCCCGGCCACCCTCGCCTTCGTCCGGCGTCTGCCCCGCGGGTCGATGCACCGCGGCGGCCGGAGACTGGCGAGCGTCTACTACCGGTTGTTCCCCAAGTACCTCGGGGCCGCCCGCGCAAACCTCTCGATCATCCTCGGGCAACCGGAGGGGGCGCCCGAAGTGCGGGAGAAGGCGTTCGCGATGGTGTGCTCGCACTTCGACGCCTGGGTGGATTTCCTGCACTTCGCGACGCGTCCTCCCGAGGAGTCGCGCCGCCTGATCGAGAGCGTCGAGGGGTACGAGAACATCGTCGAGGCGAGGCGGCGCGGGAAAGGAGTCCTCCTGCTGACCGCGCACCTGGGCAACTGGGAGGTGGGCGGCCTCATGCTGGCCGAAGTCAAGCAGCCCATCCACGTCGTTCTGGTGCCCGACATTTTTCCCGGCGTCGAGCGGGAGCGGCGCCGGCTGCACGAGCGGAGCGGCGTGACGGAGATTCGGGTCGACCGGAGCTTCGTCCCGACGCTGGCCGTTCTGCGCGCCCTGGGAGACAACGCCGTCGTCGCGATGCAGGGCGACCGGGATTTCGACAACACCGGGATCGCATCGCCTTTTTTCGGGAGGGAGGCCTACTTTCCACGCGGGCCGCTGCGCGTGGCGATGGCTTCGGGTGCCGTTGCCCTGCCCGCCTTCATCGTGCGGGTGCCGGACGGGAGGTATCGGGCGATCGTCGAGGGCCCGCTCGCGATCGAGACTTCCGGCGACCGTGACGCGGCCCTCCGGACGAACCTCGCGCGGTACGTCGCGATCCTCGAGCGCTACGTCGGACAGTACCCGGAGCAGTGGTACTGCTTCTATCCGTTCTGGGACGACCCCTCACGCAAGTCCGAGCCGCCGCCCTCGCCGTCGAGCGGGCGCCGCGCCCACACCGCCGCCACGAAGAACGCGTCGTAGTGACGCGCGAGCTCCTCGACGTCGGGGAGAATGCCGGGTCGCTCGAAGCCGGCCGCGCGAAACGCCGCGCGCCAGTTTTCCGGCGTCAGGAAGCCGTGGTTCGGGCGCGTCGCCGGGTCCGTCGCGACGCCCGTGAAGTTCTCCAGGAAGTTGAAGACGAACTCGACGTAGATCGGCTGGCCGGCGAACGGCCGGACGCACTCCGAGAACACCGCGACGCCGCCGGGCTTGAGCGCCTCCCGAATGCGGGCCAGCGCCGCGGAGAGGTCGCGGGCGATGTGCACGGTGTTGACGGCGTAGACGACGTCGGCGACTCCCGCCGGCACGCCCTGGCTCGCGAAGTCGCGGTCCATGTCCAGCCGCAGGAACTCGGCCGGGAGGCTCGGGAAGCGCCCCCGAATCGTTCGCTCGGCCCTCCGGAGAAACGTCGGGACGATCTCGGTGAACACGTAGCGTTCGATGCGGGGCAGCGCCCCGTCGCGGGCGAGCCTCTCGGCGACGGCCAGCGCCGCGGACCCGGATCCGCCGCCGATCTCGAGGACCACGGCCCGGTGCGTCGCGGGCAGAACACGCGCGACGGCCTCCGCGCCGAGGCGGTTGTTGATCTGGTACAGCAGGTTGTCGTTCGAGAAATAGTCGAACCAGAGGGGCAGCTTCGCGGGCGCGAAGAGGATCTCTTCGCCGGTCTTTTCGCCGCGCAGGAACGCGCCCACGTGCTCGACCATCGCGCGGACGACCGCAAAGGCCGGCATCGACCGGGGATCGATCGCCCGGGCCCGAGCCTCCTCGCGATCGGGGTCGCCCGGCGGAAGCGGGCCCCGCGCGCGGTAGATGGCCGTCGCCCCTTCCCCCTCGACGTCCAGGTATCCGGCCGCCTCGAGCTTTCGGAAGAACCAGCGGACCGGGATCTCGGCGCGCGGCGCGAAGCCCCTCTCCGACACCAGAGCGCCCGACGAAACGCCGCCGGCCAGGTCCCGATCGAACGCGAGCTCGTGGCAGAGCCGGAGCACGAACTCGATCGTGAATCGATCGAATTGCTCGGCGCACAGGATGAACTCGGGCGAAAACAGGGACCGGATCGCACGATCCGGTATCCGCGCGAGGAGCGTCTCCAGGTCCTCCGTCCGCGTCGCCACGCCCGGATTCTAGTGCGGCCCGAGCCCGGCTCCATTCGCCCGGACTTGCTAAACTGAGACCTTCGCATGAAGCTGACCGGCGCCGCGCTCACCCTCCTCCTCCTCGCGGCGCCGCTCTCGGCCACCGCTCCGGGTCGCGTCGTGATCCTCGGGTTCGACGGCGTGGACGCGAAGATCGTGGAGGAGATGCTGGCCCGGGGAGAGCTGACGAACCTGGCCGAGCTGCGCCGCCGGGGCGGGTATTCGCCACTGACTCCCACGATCCCTGCGCAGACCCCCGTCTCCTGGGCGACGTTCTCGACCGGACTGGACCCCGGGGGCCACGAGATCTTCGATTTCCTGAAGCGGGATCCCTCCAACCGGATCCCGACCTTCGCGGTGGCGGAGGAGACTTCGGTCCCGTTTCTCCTCGGAAAGAAGACGCCGGCGGTCCTGGCGGCCGTGGCCGCGGCGATCTTCCTGCTTCCCGCTCTCCTGTTCCTGCGCCGCCGGCGGGCCGTCGGAGCCGTTCTGATAGTCGTGGCGGCCGGCGCGGCCGCGGGGGCGTTCCTCGCGGCTCGATCCTGGCTTCCCGAGACGCGTCCCGCCGTGCGGAACAACCGCCGGGGGCCTGTCTTCTGGACCGGGGACGGGGCGCGTCCCGCGACGGTCATCCGCATGCCCGTGACCTTTCCGCCCGAGCCCTTCGCCGACGGGCGCATGCTCTCGGGGCTCGGAGTGCCGGATCTCTCGGGCCGCATCGGGAAGCCCGCCTACTACACCTCCGATCCCTTCTTCGCCCCGCGGGAGGGAAACGACTTCTCGGTCGACATCGTCCGTCTCGAAACCAACGTCGGGCGCCAGGCGACGAAGATCTCGGGCCCCCCCGGCCGCGCGTTCGGCCGCGAGGGCACGATCGACGTCCCGATGACGCTGATCGTGCCCGACACCCGGGACCGGCTGGTCGTCGAAGCGTCCGGGACGCGCACGGAGCTCGCGCCGGGCCAGTGGAGCGACTGGGTGTCCCTCTCGTTCCGCGTCAACCCGATCGTGGCGGTGCGCGGATACGCGCGGATGCGGCTGGCGACGGTCCAGCCCGAGATCGGCCTCTACCTGTCCCCGATCCAGTTCGATCCCGAGCATCTCCCGCCGGGCTTCGCGATCTCGTCCCCTCGCGGCTTCGCCGAGGAGCTCGTCGAGCGGTTCGGCCGCTACAAGACGATGGGATGGGCGATCGACACCTGGTCGATCCAGTCCGGCACGCTGTCGGAGGAGGGGTTCCTCGAAGACGTGCGGCACACCAGCGACCAGGAGCGAAAAATGCTGCGCGGACTCCTCGCCGGCGACGAGCGGCTCCTGTTCCACTACTTCGAGTTCCCGGACCGGGTGGGTCACGTGTTCTGGCGCTTCCGCGACCCGCAGCATCCGGCTTACGACGCCGCGCTGGCCTCCCGGTACGGCGACGCGATCGAAAAGTCGTACGCCACGATGGACGAGATCGTCGGCGAGACGGCGAAGGCGCTGAAGCCCGAGGACGTCCTGATCGTTCTTTCGGATCACGGCTTCGCGACGTGGCGCCGGTCCGTCAACTACAACTCGTGGCTGGTCGAGAACGGCTATCTGGTCCTGAAGGGCGACGCCCGGCGTCAGAACCTCGAGGCGCTTTTCTCGCGGGGCCAGTTCTGGGAGGCGGTGGACTGGTCGCAGTCGAAGGCCTACGCGATGGGCCTCGGAGACATCTACGTCAACCTGCGGGGCCGGGAACAGGGCGGCATCGTCGCGCCCGGCGCCGAGTACGAGGCGCTGCGGAGCGAGCTCTCCGAGCGCCTGATCGCGCTGACGGACCCCAAGACCAACGAAAAGGCGGTCTCTCGCGTCTTCAAGCGGGAAGACGTGTACCGCCGCTTCGATCCGCGGCTGATCCCCGATCTGATCGTCGCCAACCGCCCGGGCTACCGCGTGTCGTGGCAGTCCTCCCTCGGCGTGCCGACCGCGACCGTGTTCGAGGACAACCGCGACGTCTGGAGCGGCGACCACTGCTCGCTCGATCCCGACCTCGTGCGCGGCGTCCTTTTCGCGTCCAGGCCGTTCCGCGCCGATCCGATTCCCGGCATCGCGGACGTGACGGCGTCGGTGCGGGCGCTTGTGGGCGCGCCCGTGATCGAGGATGCGGCCGGAAAGACGCTGTGGTGAGTCGGCTCGCCGCCGCGTCCTTCCTTCTCCTCTTCGCATTGCCCGGCCCGGGCCAGCAGAATCTCCCTCCCGGCTCCTCGGAGCGCCGGGCGGACCTGGATCGCCTCCAGAACCGGATCGCCTCTCTGAAGACGAAGCTCGCGGAGAGCGAGAAGAAAGAGGCCACGCTCGCCGAGGAGTTGCAACGCCTCGAGCTCCGGCTCGAGCTCGCCACGCGCGAAGGGGAGCTGGTCGCCGCCACGCGCGAGGAGTTCGGCCGGCGGCTGGCCGCGGTGTCGGAGGAGCGGGCCGCGGCCGCGGCGGCGGCGGCTCGGTCGCGCCAGGCGCTGCTGACGCGCGCGCGGCTGCTCCACCGCTTCGGGCGCTTCGGCTACTTCCGCGTCCTGCTCGAGGCCCGGGACCTGCCGGCGTTACTGGATTCCATCGAGCGCCTCGACAGCCTGGCACGGCGGGACGGCAGGCTGCTCCAGGGCCATCGGCGGGCGGAGTCGCGTCTCCAGGAGGACCTGACCCGGGAGCAGGCGCTCAAGACGGAGATCGACCGGCTCTACCTCCGCAGCCGCCAGGAGGAGCAGCGAGTCGCTTCGCTCAAGACAGAACGCGAGAAGCTCCTGTCGGTCGAGCGCCGGGAGGCCGCATCCCGGCGGCGCGAGGTCTCTCAGCTCAGCGACAAAGCCTCGCGGCTCGAGAGACTGCTCGAGACACTCTCGCGGCAGTACGGCCAGGACGAGCCGGCGCCCGCCGGCGGGATCCGGCCCTGGAAGGGCGTCCTCGACTGGCCCGTGCGCGGGACGATCATCGAGACCTTCGGCCGGCATCGCCATCCGAAGTTCGACACCTGGACGGTCTCCAACGGAGTCGGGGTGGCGGTCCCTCTCGGAACGCCCGTCCGCGCCGTCTACGCGGGGAAGACGATCTACGCCCAGTGGCTGGCGGAGTACGGGAACCTCGTGATCGTCGACCACGGGGACGGCATGCTGACCCTCTACGCCTGGCTCCAGGGCATCGCGGTCCGACCCGGGGTTCCGGTGGCGGTGGGCGCCGAGCTCGGGCTGGCCGGCTTCGGGCCGGGGCGCGACGAGCCGGGCCTGTATTTCGAGGTGCGGGACCGGCAGAAGGCCAGCGACCCGGTGACCTGGCTCAGATGACCGGAGCCGGCGCCCCTCGGCGGAAATTCCCCGGCGACCTGCCGGTGTTACCATCCCCACGATGAGATCGAACCGCTCCCGCATCGCGTTCGTCGTGATTTCCCTGGGTGCCCTGGCCTCGCTGCGGGCCGTCGCCGGCCCCGAAGGCGCGGGCCGCGATCCCGCAACCCGGGCCCTCTCGATCTTCTCCGAGGTCTTCTCCCTGACCCGATCCAACTACGTGGAGCCGGCGGACTCGAAGGCGCTCCTCGAGGGTGCCTATGACGGCATGTCGGACGCGCTCGACCCCTTCTCGTACTACGTCCCGGCCTCCGCGATGGGGGCCTACAAGGCGCAGCAGAGCGCCGGAGCCTCCGCTCCGGGGATCATCTTCGCGCGACGCGGGGGCTATCCGTACGTCGTTGGGCCGCTGCCCGGCTCGCCCGCCGAGAAGGCCGGCATCAAGGCGGGCGACCTCCTCGACTCCGTGGACGGCCAGCCGCTCCGCAACGCTCCGTTCTGGAAGGTCAAGGCCGCCCTGGAGGGGCCCGAGGGCTCTTCGGTCGAGCTGGGCCTTTTCCGGGGGGGCGACGAAAAGAAACTGACGATCCCGGTCCAGCGCGCGAGCTTCGACGCACCGGGCCCCTCCACGAAATGGGAGCGCGACGTCGCGATCATCCGGATTCCCACGTTCACCGCCGCCACGGCCGCGGCCGTGCGCAAGGAGCTCGACGAGGCCGCCCGGCGCTCGATCTCGAAGGTGGTCCTCGACCTGCGCGGCTCGATCGGCGGCGAGCCCGCGGCCGCGGCTCCCGTGGCCTCGCTCTTCCTCGACAAGGGTCCCATCGCGACGGTGGTCACCCGCAAGGCCGCGGGCGAACCGCTCGTGGCGGCCGGCGACCCGGTCTGGAAAGGCCGGACCGTGATCCTGACGGACGACTCCACGGCTGGCCCGGCGGAAGTGCTCGCGGCCGCTCTGCACGATCGGGCGAAGGCCACCACGGTGGGCGAGACGACGGTCGGCATGGCGATCATCCAGCGCAGCGTCCCCACCCAGGAAGGCGGCACGCTGTTCATGACGATCGGCCGCTACGTCTCCCCCTCGGGGCAGGTGCTCGGCGGAAAAGGCATCTCTCCGGACGAGCGGGTCATCGTCTTCCCGGGCGAGACCGGCGAACGCGACCTGATTCTCGAGCGCGGTCTGGAAGTCATCCGGGCCGACGCCGCCCGCCAGGCGGCCTGACCCGCCCGGTCCCTTGAGCCGGCGCCCGCGCCCCATTTCCCGGGCGGCGGTTTTCTTCGCTCTTCTCTCTCTCGTCCTCGGCGCCGCCCTCTACTGGAAATCCTGCCGCCCCCAACCCGCACCGCCCTCTCCTGGGCCCTCGATCTCTCCGGCGCGACCCCGCCCGTCTCCCCGGCCCGCGGAGCGCACGCCGCGGCCGACCCCGCCGCCCGACGGGACGCGGCGCCCCGCCGGCGCTCCGGCGCGCGTGGCCATCGTGATCGACGATCTCGGCAACGAGCTCGCTCCGGCCCAGCGGATCGCCCGGTGGCGCGAGCCGGTCGCCGGCGCCGTGCTGCCGGGCCTGCGGTGGAGCGCGGCGTCCGCCCGCGCGCTCTCCGCCGGGGGCAAGGAAGTGCTGCTCCATCTGCCGATGGAGCCGGCCGGCTATCCGAAGGTGCGGCCGGGCCCGGGCGTGATTCTGCGGGAGCAATCGGACTCGGAGATCGTCCGGGTTCTCGAGGAGGATCTCGACTCGGTACCCGGAGCCGTCGGCGTCAACAACCACATGGGCTCGGCCGCGACGGCGGATACCCGCGTGATGCGGACGGTGTTCGGCGTGCTCTCGAGTCGGGGACTCTTCTTTCTGGACAGCCGGACCACGGACGCGACCGTCGCCGAGCGGGTGGCGGGGGAGGCCTCCGTGCCCGCCGCCCATCGGCGCGTGTTTCTGGACGACGACGCCACCGCCGCCGCCGTTCGCGCGCAGCTGGCCGAGCTCCTGCGCCGCGCGCGCCGCGAGGGCAGCGCGATCGCGATCGGGCACCCGTATCCGACGACGCTCGCGGTGCTGGAGGACGAGCTGCCGGGGTTGGCGAAAGAGGGCATTCGTGTCGTGAGGGTCACCGAGCTGGTCAAGTAAGAACGGTCACGAGCCGGTTCTTTTCGCTTCCTCCCAGTACGCGTCGAGATCGGCCATCGGCGTTTCCGACACGTCCCGCCCGCCCTCGCGGGCCTTGCGCGCGACGGCCGCGAATCGTTCGCGGAAGCGCCGGTTGGACTGCCGCAGGGCGCTCTCGGGGTCGATCTTCCGGCGGCGCGCGAGGTTGACGACCGAGAGGAGGAGATCGCCGATCTCGTGCGCCTCGCCGGCGGAATCTCCGGCCTTTTCGGCCGCCCGCCACTCGGCGAGCTCCTCCTCGATCTTGGCGGCGACGTCGGCGTCGCGCTCCCAGTCGAAGCCGAGGTCGGCGGCGCGGTGGGTCTGTCGATAGGCGGTCGCCAGCGCGGGCAGCGCCGCCGGAAGGCTCCCCAGGGGATCCTCCTGGACGTCGGGATCCCGGCGCTTGCGCTTCTCCCACGCCCTCTTGACCTCCTCGGCGCTTTCCGCCGGCGGGCCTCCGAAGACGTGCGGATGCCGCTCGGTCATCTTCGCGGTGATGCCGCGGGCGACTTCGTCGATTCCGAAGCCGCCCCGCTCCTCGGACAGCCGCGCCAGAAAGAAGACCTGAAAGAGCAGGTCCCCCAGCTCGTCGCGCAGGCGATCCGGATCCCCGGCGTCGAGCGCGGCCAGGGTCTCGTAGGTTTCCTCCAGCAGGTAGGTCTTGAGAGTGTCGAACGACTGTTCCCGGTCCCAGGGACAGTCCCGGCGCAGACGCGCGACGAGCGCGGCGAGCCGGTCGAGGTCTTCGGACACGGCCGGATCATACCCGCCGCTCCGGGCGTCGCGCTGCGCCCGGGCCGGTGGGACCCGAAGCGTTCGGGTTAAGATTCCTCAGTTCCCGGCCGCAGGATGAAACGATGAGCGAAGAGGACAAACCGATCCGTGTCGTTGACCGCCGGATGTTCACGTCCGACGGACAGCTGCGCCCGGGCTACGAGCCGGAAGAGCCTCCGGCGCCGCCGAAGGCCCCCGAGCCTCCGCCTCCGCCTCCGGCCGCGTCCGGACCGTCCTCCCCGGCAGGCGAGACTCCGCCGTCGGAGCCCGCGGGCGATCGGGCCGTCTCGCAGGCTTTCATGGGCCTCGTCAGCTTCCTCGCGTCCAATGTCTACGCCGCGCTCGGCATCGACCCGATGACGGGGGAGCGCCTGCCGCGCCGGGAGCCTGCAGCGGCCCGTCAGATGATCGACTGGCTCGGGGTCCTCGAGCAGAAGACGCGCGGGAATCTCTCCTTCGAGGAGTCGGACCTGCTCGCGAAAGTCCTCTACGAGCTGCGCCTGGCCTACGTCGAAGCGGTTCGCCCGCCGGGCCGGGAGCCGCCGCGATAGGCCGCGACAGAATGCGTTTTCGGCCGGGCGCGCGGCGCTCGGGCAGGTTCGCCGGGCATCGCACCGGCCGCGGTCGGCCTGCTTGCCGGGGCCATCCTTCTCGCGGCGCCCCCCGCTCCCGCCCAGGAAAGCGTCTCGGCGCTTCCTCCTCCCGTCACGCGCGGCCTCTACCGCTCGCAGTGGTTCGAGTTTCTGTCCGCGTTCTCCGAGAACGACGCTCCGGCGGCCACGCGGGCCATCGACGAGATGGTGCGCGCCGCGCGCAAGGTCGGGGTCCACCACCTCTCCGATTTTTCGCGGACCGCCGTCTTCCTGGGCCGCCGCGCCGAGAATCTCGGCCAGACGGACCGGGCGGCGAGGGCGTACGAGGCCGCCCTCCGTCTCGACCGGACCAACCCCGACGCCCTCATGGCCGCGCTGTCGTTCCAGGTGCGCCGGGGCCGCCTCCTCGAGGCGCTTCGCTTCCTGCCGGAGACGGTCGTCGGGCTCTTTTCGACCCACGAGTCACACGTAGCGATCCTGTCCTCTCTCGGGCTCTGGACGGCGTTCGCGATCGTCGGGATGCTGCTCGCGACGGTCATGGCCCTCGGCCTGCGCCACTTCCCGCGCGCGACGCACGACATCCGCGAAACGGCGAACCGCGTCTTCGGCCGCAGCGCCGCGCTCCCGCTGGCGCTGGCCATTCTGGGCCTGCCGCTCCTGCTCGGATTCGGGCCCTTCTGGCTGATCCTCTACTGGGGCGCTCTCCTCTATCCCTACACCGAAAAGCGCGAGCGGGTCGTGCTCGTAGCGGCCTTCCTCCTGCTCGCCACGGTTCCACCGCTGATCCGGTGGATCACGAGCGAGAACATCGAGCAGCGTTCGCCGCTCCTCGTGGCCGCGGTCGACCTGTCCGAGCGACGGGAGGACGCCAGCGCCGAGGACGGCCTGCGGCAGGCGTCGGCCGTTTTTCCCGAGGACTCCGACGTCTGGTTCCTGCTCGGCGTGTACGCGGAACGCGCCGGCGACTACGAGCGGGCGCAGATCGACTACGGTCGGGCGATTCGCGCGGATCCGAGCGACCACCGCCCCATCCTGAATCGGGGCAACGTGCGATTCACGGAAGGGGACTACTCCGAGGCCATCCGCGACTATGTCGAGGCGTCCAAGCGCGCCCCGGAGGCCGCCGAGATCTTCTACAACCTCTCTCTGGCTCGCGGCGAGGCCTACGACTTCGACGGCCAGGCTCGCGACATGGCGCGGGCCCGGGAAATCTCGCCGTCCCGGGTCAACGGCTGGACCGACTCGCCGACCGTTTTCCGGGTGGTGCCCGCCGGCTACTCGCTCGCTCGCGCCCATCGCCGCATCGCGGAGTGGAACGCCCAGCCCAAGAGCCGGCGGCTGCCCGGGCACGGCGCCGCGCGCGGCTGGCGGACCCTCGTCTCGTCCTGGTCGCTGCCTCCGCTGGCGGCGCTCGCCCTGGGGTCGCTGCTCGAGCGCCTGCGGCGCCGCGGCCTGGCCGGAGAATGCCAGCGCTGCGGCCGGGCATTCTGCTACCGCTGCCGCAGGTACGGCGATCCGGCCCTCTACTGTTCGGTGTGCGCCCGCATGGCTCTCCGCAAGGAAAGCGTCGACATCGGGGAGCAGGCGTTGGAGGCTCGCGCCCTGCAGAGGCGTCAGACCTGGCGGCATCGCGCGCGGAGGCTCGTGTCGCTGCTGGCGCCCGGGTCCCACGCGTTCGGAGGCGAGCGACCGGGGGCCGGGGCCGTCACCTCGCTGGTGTTCTTCTTCGGCCTGGCGGCCGCCGTCATCGACATGCGGCTGTTCGACCCGCTGACCTTGCCGGCCGGCGGGCCGGTCCGGCTGACGGTGGTCCTCGGCGCGCTCCTGGCGGCGTTCGTCTGGGTGCGGGCCCAGCTGGCGGCGAGGAGGTCTTCCAGTGGGGCTTGAGGGAACGCTCAAGGTCTTCTCCCTCACCGACATCTTCCAGATGCTCGGCCTGCAGCGCAAGACAGGCGTCCTCGTCGTCGAGGGCGACGACGATACCGTCACGATCTCGTTTCTCGGCGGCCAGGTCGTCGCCGCCGAGTCGGCGGCGAAGCGGCTCGAGAACCGGCTGGGCAACCTCCTGATCCGGGCGGGTTACGTGACGCAGGAGCAGCTCGACGGAATCCTCGTGATTCAGAGAGAGACCCAGCAGCGCATGGGATTCCTTCTCGTGAGGGAGCGGCTGGTCGACCCTCAGGAGCTGCGCCAGGCCCTGCGCCTCCAGATCGCGCGGATCGTCTACACGGCCTTCCGGTGGACGGACGGCCGGTTTCGCTTCAGCCAGGAGGGAATGGTCGACTACGACGCGGATCACATGGCGCCGGTGTCGACCGACACGATTCTGATGGAAGCCGCGCAGATGGTGGATGAGTGGCCGCTCCTGGAGAAGAAAGTCGGCGCTCTCGAAACCGTCTACAGGCGAGCGCCCGGCGTGGAGGGCCTGAACCTCATCGTCGGCGAGAAGAACCCGCCGGAGGGCACGCTCTCCGTCGGGAAGTCCGAGGCCGAGACGTGGAGGTGGATCGACGGGAGGTTTTCGGTCGGCGACATCATGGAGCGCGCCTTCCTTTCCGACTTCGAAGTCCTGAAGGGCACGGCCGATCTGCTGGGCCGTCATCTCATCGAGCCCGGCCGTGTCGAAGAGGCTCCCGTTCCCGCGCGTCCCGCCATCGCGCCGTCCCATGCTCCCTCGGGCCGCGCCGTCGGGCTCTGGATCGCTCTTCTGCTGCTGGCTGCGGTCTCGATCTACGTGATGCCCCGGAACCCGGCCAACATCCTTCTGAGGCCGCCGGGCGAAGTGCCCCTGGTCGCGGAGTTTCAGAAGGCGATCTCGTTGAACCGCGCGGTCGCGATCGAGCGGGCCGTGCGCGTCTACTACGACGCGAGCGGCCGCTACCCGCAAAGCCTCGAGAACCTGGTCGTGGCGGGCATCCTCGATGAGGACGCGCTGCGGGACCCGTACGGGCGGTTCTACCGGTACATTCTGCGAGCCGAGGACGGCAAGTTCGGCCTCTACGGACGCAACGCCCGGGGGCAGATCGACCTGGACCTGTCGCTCGAACGCAGCCTCGCGCCGGTGTCGGAGCTGCGTCCGGCGGCGTCGCGACCGCCGCAACCTGCTGAACGGCCGAGCGTTCTGGTCGTCGAATAGCCGGCCGATCGACCTGAGTCGGTCAGGCTTAAGGTTCCCTCTGAAAGGAGTTGACAGTCTCCCGCTCATGTTTTATATTCTCGCCTCCCGATAAGGGCTGAAGGAGCAATCTGACATGAGCAAGATCATCGGCATCGACCTCGGCACCACGAATTCCTGCGTGGCCGTCATGGAGGGCGGCGACCCTGTCGTCATCCCCAACGCGGAGGGCAACCGGACCACGCCGTCCGTCGTCGCGTTCTCCAAGACCGGGGAGCGCCTCGTCGGCCAGGTGGCCAAACGCCAGGCCGTAACCAACCCGGCCAACACCGTCTATTCGATCAAGCGATTCATGGGGCGCAAATTCTCGGAAGTGACCGAGGAAATGAAAATGGTGCCCTTCACCGTCGTGCCCGGCTCCAACGGGGACGTTCGCATCAAGGCCGGCGGGAAGGAGTGGTCTCCGCCCGAGATCTCCGCGATGATTCTCGGCAAGCTCAAAGAGTCCGCGGAAGCCTACCTGGGCGACAAGGTGACGCGCGCCGTCATCACGGTCCCGGCGTACTTCAACGACTCGCAGCGCCAGGCCACGAAGGACGCGGGCCAGATCGCCGGCCTGACGGTCGAGCGGCTCGTCAACGAGCCGACGGCGGCGGCGCTGGCGTACGGCCTCGACAAGAAGAAGGACGAGACGATCGCGGTCTATGACTTCGGCGGCGGCACCTTCGACATCTCGATCCTGGAGGTCGGCGAAGGCGTGGTCGAGGTCAAGTCGACCAACGGCGACACCCACCTCGGCGGAGACAACATCGACCAGCGGATCATCGATTGGATCCTGGCCGAGTTCAAGAAAGACCAGGGCGTGGACCTGTCCAAGGACGCCATGGCGATGCAGCGGCTCAAGGAAGCCGCCGAGAAGGCCAAGATCGAGCTCTCCAGCGTCGTCGAGACGGAGGTCAACCTGCCGTTCATCACGGCCGACGCCTCGGGTCCCAAGCATCTCCAGCTCAAGCTCTCGCGCGCCAAGCTCGAGCAGCTCGTCGAAGACATCATCGAGAAGTCCATGGGCCCCTGCAAGCAGGCGTTGAAGGACGCCGGGCTCGAAGCGAAGGACATCGACGAGGTGGTGCTCGTCGGCGGCCAGACCCGCATGCCCCGCATCCAGAAGCTCGTCAAGGACTTCTTCGGGAAGGATCCGCACCAGGGCGTCAACCCGGACGAGGTCGTGGCCATCGGCGCCGCGATCCAGGCGGGCGTGCTGGCCGGGGACGTCAAGGACCTGCTCCTGCTCGACGTGACGCCGCTTTCGCTCGGGATCGAGACTCTGGGCGGCGTGACCACGAAGCTGATCGAGCGCAACACGACCATCCCGACCAAGAAGAGCGAGACCTTCTCGACCGCGGGCGACAACCAGACGTCCGTCGAGATCAAGGTGCTCCAGGGCGAACGGGAGATGGCGCGCGACAACAAGACGATCGGCGTCTTCCATCTCGTCGGCATTCCGCCGGCGCCCCGGGGCGTGCCTCAGGTCGAAGTCACCTTCGACATCGACGCCAACGGCATCATGAACGTTTCGGCCAAGGATCTCGGGACCGGCAAGGAACAGAAGATCACCATCACGGCGTCGTCCGGCCTCTCCAAGAACGAGATCGACAAGATGGTTCAGGACGCTCAGTCCCACTCGGAGGAGGACCGCAAGCGCCGCGAGGAGATCGAAGCGAAGAATCGACTCGATTCGCTGGTGTACGCCGCCGAAAAGTCGTTCGCCGAGGGCAAGGACAAGCTGTCGCCCGGAGACGCCTCGAACTTCGAAGCGGCCCTGGCCGACGCGAAGAAGGCTCTGGAAACGGGCGGAACTGACGCGATCAACGCGGCGGCCGAGAAGCTGCAGCAGGCCTCCCACCGGATGGCCGAAGCGATGTACAAGGGCGCGGCGGGCACGGGCCCGGGCGGCCAGGACGCCTCGGCCGAGCCGGGCGGCGCGGGACCCTCGTCGGGCGGCGCCGGCAAGGAGGACGACGTCATCGACGCGGAGTACGTGGACACGGAGAAGAATTAATCGGGACGGCAGTCGGGAAACCGGGGTCGGGGAGTAGAATCTCATCCATCGCTCTCCGACTCCGAACCCCGACCTCGGATTGACGCCATGACCGTCTTTCGCTGGAACTCCCTCCAGGACCTCTTCGCCATCCAGGAAAAGGTGAATCGCCTCTTCGAGGAGACGATTCACCGCACCGAGTTCCCCGATGAAGGCCTGGATGCGGCCCTCTGGTCTCCCGCCGCGGATGTGTACGAGACCCCCGAGGAGATCATCCTGAACATCGAGCTCCCCGGAGTCCGGCTCGACGACGTGAGGCTCGAGGCTCTCGACGGGAAGCTGCGCGTCTCCGGGCTCCGCAAGGCGTGGACGGGCGCGGAACCGCGCAACTTCGTCCGCATGGAGCGGATCTACGGGTCGTTCTCACGGGAGTTCCCCGTTCCCGCCTCGCTCGAGCCGGCGCTGATCAAGGCCACGCTGCGGGCCGGCGTGCTCCGCGTCGTGGCGCCCAAGTCGGACCGCGGCCAGCCGATCCCGGTCGAGCCGAGGAAGGCGCGATGAAGGGCCGGGAAAAGGAGCGGTCGGTTTTCCGGATCGGCGCGATCGCCGAGCGCTACGGAATCCATCCCCAGACGCTGCGGATGTACGAGCGTGAGGGGCTCCTCAGGCCGGCCCGGACCGGGGGAAACACCCGCATCTATGACGCCGATACGATCGAGCGCCTGGAGATCATCCTGACCCTGACCCGGCACCTGGGGGTCAACCTCGCCGGGGTCGAGGTCATCCTCCACATGAAGCAGCGGATGGAGAGGATGCACGGCGAGGTCCAGAAGATGCTCGGAGTTCTGCGGGAAGAGCTCGACGAGCGCAAAGGCAGCCCCCAGACCGTCGCCCTGGCCAGGATACCCGGCCGGCGGTACGCCCTCATGAAGTCCGAACGGCGGTAACGAGCCCCGTCCGCTGACGGCGAGGGGGCGCGCCCTCGCGTTTTCCGCACGAGCCGGTGCTTCCGCTATAGAATCTGCGCCTGCGATGAACCCTTTGGAGGATTTGTGAAAAAATTTCTCTTTGCCCTCGCAGGCCTCGCCATTGCGGCGTCCGCGCTGGCGCAGCTGGCCAAGTACAAGGATTGGGACAAGACCCCGGAGGCCTATTTCCTGACGCCCGAAGAGCGGGCCGAATGGAAAAAGGTCTCGACCGACGACGACGCCGAGAAGTTCATCGGCCTCTACTTTGCCAGGCGCGGGGGCGAGCCGTTCCGAGACGGTATGAGGCGGCGCATCGCCGCGGCCGACGAGCAGTTCAAGGGCCGGCGCCAGAAGGGCTCCGAGTCGGCGCGGGGTCGCCTCTTCGTCGTGCTCGGGAACCCGAGCCGGGTGCTCCAGTCACGGGCGGGAGGCGGCACCGACGGCGAAGCGACTCCGGATACGGGCCTGACCGGGTCCGGCGTCGAGGGCGCTGCCGAGGGCGTGGCCACGGTGCAGACCTGGGTCTACGACAAGGACAAGTTCGATCCCTCCTGGGGGCTCGGCGACCTGAAGCTGCGGGTCGCCCTGGATCCCCAGCGGGGCATCGACGAGATTCAGAACGCCGGTCCCGCCGACAAGGCGATCGCCACGATCGCGTCGAAGTCGATCGTCAATCCCAATGCCACGGTCGGCACGCCTCCGTCGGCCGGAGCGCCTGCGGCGGCGAGCGCGCCGCCCAGCCCGGCGACTCAGCCCCCGCCCCCGGCGCCGCCGGCGACGGGATCCGCTCCGGCGACAGGATCGGCTCCACCGGCGGCCGCGCCGGCGGCTCCCACGATGCCGCTGCCGGCGAGCATCAAGTCGGCCCTCACGGGATCCGCTCCGAACCCGGGCGACGCGTCGTTCTGGTCCGGCACGTTCCGGTCGCCCTCCGGCGAGAACTTCCTCGCCCTCCAGTACTACCTCGCTTCGAACAAACCGGCCTTCTCGTCGGGCGCTCCGCTGAAGTTCGGCGGTGTCGTGCAGGACGAGTCCGGCAAGGAGGTCGAGTCGTTCTGGGAGGACGCGACCTTCTCGGAGGTCGCGGAGGCGGGGCGGAAAGACCGGGTTCTGGACCGCTCCGTCGCGTTGCCGCCGGGCAGCTACAAAGGCGTCTTCGGGCTCTTTCCGGCGGAAGGGCAGCCCCCCGTCTCCACCGCCACGGTCAACTTCAAGCTCGAGCCCAAGTCCGACGAGTTCGCCGTCTCTCCTCTGATCCTCTCGGCGGGCCTCGTTCCGCTGACCAAGCGGCCGGGGCCGAACGATCCGTTCGTCTTCGGGACCGAAAAGCCCATCAAGGTCGAGCCCAAGGGCGACCGACTCTTCTCCAAGCAGGACAGCCTCTGGTACTTCTATACGGTGGCCAATCCGAGCCAGCCGGCCGATGCGGCGGCTCCGGCTCCGGCTCCGGATCCGGCCACTACGCCGGCCGCGGGCGCTCCGGCCCCGGCTCCGGCCCCCGCGGCGGAGGCCAAGCCGCGCGTGATGACCCGCATCAACGTGCAGAAGGACGGCAAGGACGCCTTCGCGCCCTTCACCGGACCGGCCGAGTTGCAGCCGATCGGCAGCCGCTACTACGGCACCGGGACCGAGATTCCGCTGGCTTCTTTCGAGCCCGGGCACTACACGTTCGTCATCGCGGTGCGCGACCTGAACGCCCCGCGCGGGTCGGCCGCCAGCAAAGGGATCGAGCGCAAAGAGGACTTCGTGGTGCTCATGCCGGACGGCTCGATGCCGCCCAAAGGCGTGGCGAAAGCCCCGGCGGCCGCACCCAAGCCCACGCCGAAGAAGCCGTAGCGACTGCTGTCGTCCCGAGCGAAGCGCTACGCTCCTCGGGATGACGCTGCGCCGGTTAACGCCGGGCTTCGCCCGGTGCTGCCGACTGCCGGGGCTTGCCGTTGCTGGCAGGCTCGGCGCGCGGCGTCACTCCACCCGGACGTTCGCGCGCGCGGTTCCCATCTTGCCCGTGGCGTTGTCGCGCACGTTGACCACGATCCTGTAGTTGCCCTTCTTGGTCATGAGTCGGGCGGTGAACTGGAGCGGCGCGTTGCCCGCGGTCTCTCCGGTCGGAATCTGGAAGTTCGCCTCCTGGCGGGTCACCTCACTCCTCCGGCCCTTGTCGTCGACCGAGCCGATGTAGATGTCCGCCCGTGCGGTCGCCTTCTCGCCCTCGGGGATAAACGTGAGAGCCGAGGCCGGAACCGTCACGGTGATCGGGAGGCTGTAGAGCTTCTTGTCCGGCGTCGGCGGCGCCGTCTGGAGACGGATGGGAATCGCGTTGTACGACAGATCCGTCTCCATCGTGGCGAGCGCCCGGTCGCGCACGAGGTCGGCCTCGGGCAGCGCCTGGAATCCGCGCCGCGCGCGAACGACAACGCCGGGCCGGTTCACGGCCACGCGGACGTCCTCGTAGGCGGTCGAGTCGAGCTTGGCCAGCGTGACGCCCACGGTGTAGTAGGTCGAGACCGCCTGGAAGACCTTGGCCAGGCCCCGCTCGAAATCGTTGGTGTTCAGGAGGGCCAGGCCGCCGGTCTCGACCGCCAGCTCCTGCATTCCGTTCTGCCGGTCGGCCCGGGCCTGGAAACTCACCAGGGGACGGCTTCCCAGCGGGTCGTCGTTGGAGGCGCTGCCGCCTTCGCCCGTCAGGCCGAGGGCGTCGACCGTGTAGAACGTGATCTCGTCGGCGTTGGCGCGCTTGACGAGCGAGCCCACCTCGCCGGAGATGTCGCGGATGTTGAACGCGGTCAACGAGGCCGAGCCGCCCCCGGCGTACTGGGACATGACGAAGCCCGGCTGGTACTCGAAACCGCCCGACAGGAACAGGAAGGACCGCTTCCCGTTGAGCGGCGTGAGCGTGACGAGCTCGTCCCTCATGCTCACGAGCATCCGCTCGATCTCCTGGCCCACTTCCTCGCCGTACTGGCGGGCGAGCTGGGTGCGCGTGCCTCCGCGACGACCGCGCGGCGTCGAGTCGATCAGCGACAGCGTCTGTCGCTCGGCCTGGAGCCGCGACATGCCGACGCCCTTGGACTCGATCGAGGAGAGGGCGGACATCACGACTTCCTTGCTGGTCGTCCAGTCCGCGAGGACCTTCGGGGAGCGGTCGAAAACGACGACCCGCGCCGCGTCATCCGGGCCGAGGCGGGTGACGAAGTCCCGCAGCGCCTCGAGGCTGCGATTGCGAACGCCCGGCGAAAGGAAGCCGAGGTCGACGTAGATCAGGAAGTTGCGGGGCACGAAGGCTTCGTCGCCTTCCCGGTAGGTGCTCAGAACCTGATCCGGCGAGGCCGACGCCAGGTCCGGCGCGTGGATGGTGCCCTGGTCGACCCGGGCGAAGTAGTCGATCGGCACGACCTTTTTGCCGATTCGGACCGTGAAGTCTTCACGTTTCAGGTCGGTGACCGGGTTCCCCTTCGAGTCGGTGACGTCGACGTCCAGGTCGAGGACCCGCACCTCGACCCGCTCGGAAAAGGTGGGGATGGGCGGGGCGGGCGGGGCGGGTTCCTGGGCGAGCGCCGCCGAGGCGCCGAGAATGAGGAGGGTCGCCAGTTTCGATCGCATTGTTCGATCCTTTCTACGGGCCGGGCCCCGGGGTTCCGGTCCCGGTCTTCGGCACGGACAACGCGGGCGGACGGGCCGGGATTCCGGACTGTCCTTCTTTGAGGATTTCGTAAGGAGAAAAGGCGAAGGGAGAACCGGGGGCAGACCCCTAGCGGGCCACCTCGACGGGCTGGAGGCCGAGGTACTCGAACAGCATGTTGAGCTCGGCCGTCAGCTCGTCGGATTCCAGGTCCTCGGTTCCCTCGACGGGGAGGCTGCCGATTGCGCAGGCGGGGATCGCCGAGCGGGCCTTGCGCACGACGGCGGCCGCGGCGCTCGGGTCCGTGCCGTCGTCCGACAGGACCGCCTCGAAGTCGCGCGGCAGTCCCCAGATTTCGGCCCGGGAACGTCCGACGGCCGGCCGGTAGGTCTCCAGGACGGCGCCCCGGAAGGGGCCCGCCGGCAGGTTCATCTCCCGCACGATCTCGAAGAGATCGGAATATCCGATGCAGTGGAGCATCCCCAGCGTGTACCCCCGCTCCCGGGAGATGCCGTAACGTTCGGCGAACCGTCCGGAGGCCAGAGCCGCCGCCAGGCTCGCGCGGCGCACGGCGCGCGCCGCCGGATCGTTGCGCGGAAGCGCGGGGAAGTCGGGCGAGGAGAGCCGGTCGATGAGGACGGTCGCGGCCCGGGCGCCGATGCGGTCGAGGGCTTCCGGCACGGTGCCGACGGAGTTGTCGCGGTCGACCGAGAGAGCGTTGGCGAGGATCAGCAGGTTGAGGGTCAGGTACTGGTCGAGCGCGGCGACCGGAACGATCGACTCGGGGTCCAGCGGGGTCTTCTTGAGGAGCTCCACGAGCAGCGCCGCCGTGTCGTGGTGGACCGGCCGCATCAGATAGTTCTTGATCAGGCGGTCGTGCAGGCGCCGTGCGAACTCGTGAAATCGCATCGAGTGTCCGCGCCCCTCGGGTGGGTCGACCGGCGCCTCGATCCTCTCGAGCGCTTCCCAGAAGTGCTCCTCGATTCCCTCGGGCAGGAAGGGAATGACCCAGGCGTCGGCGGCCTCCCAGGTCTCCCGACGCTCGCGGCGCGACAGGCGGTGCGTGTCGTCGAGCTGCTTGACGCCCTGGAAGGCCAGCGCCTGACCGCGCAGCGTCAGCCCGATGCGCAGGATCGGCGTCACGCGGTAGGTCGGGTCGTACTCGAAGTTCGCCTCCCGCCACTCGAAGATCTCGAAGAGGAGCTTGCGCGCCAGCTCCTCGACGCGGAGCGACAGGCCGTCGAGAGTGTCGTGCCCCATCTCGAGGATCAGCCGCGTCAGGTTCTCCTGGGTGGTCATGTTGCGGGCCAGCAGCTCGTACAGGGTCGCGGCGGGGAGCGCGCCGCTGCGCAGCAGGTGGACGCCGAGGCGGTGCCGGGGCAGCGACCCGGACACGTAGACGATCTCGCCGTCTTTCCAGTCGAGGGTGCGCCGGTCGTGGCCGCGCGTCACCGTCAGGCGGCCGGACCGGCGGTTCAGCTCCATCCATTGCAGAAGATCCGCAAGGCCGAAGACCTCGAGCCTTCCGCGGAAGTAGTCGGTCATACAGGCGTGCTCCGATTTTAGCATCCGGCCGCGGGCGGTTCCGGAGACCCGTGAAAGAATCCGGGCGTGAAGGACGCCATGGAAAAGCGCCCCCCTCTGCCCGAAACGACCTCCTCCGGAATCCCGATCGAGCCCTTCTACGGCGAGCCGCCGCCGGGCGAGTTCCCCTTCACCCGCGGGATTTCTCCGGAGACGTACCGGAACCGCACTCTGGACGATGCGGCAGTACGCCGGCTACGGTTCCGCGCGCGACTCGAACCGGCGCTATCGCTACCTCCTGGAGCAGGGCCAGACCGGGCTTTCCGTGGCTTTCGACCTGCCGACCCAGATGGGCTACGACTCCGACGATCCCGCCGCTCGGGGCGAAGTCGGAAAGGTCGGGGTCGCGATCACGACGATCGACGACATGCGGATCCTGACCGAGGCCCTTCCGCTGGACCAGGTCTCGATCTCGATGACCATCAACTCGACGGCCTCGATCCTCCTCGCCCTGCTCCTGGCGGTGGCCCGCGAGCGGGGCATCGCCTGGAGCGCCCTCTCCGGCACCGTGCAGAACGACCTGCTCAAGGAGTACATCGCGCGCGGGACGTACATCTTCCCGCCCCGGCCGTCGCTGAAGATCACGACGGACATCTTCGCGTTCTGCGCCGCCGAGGTGCCGCGCTGGAACACGATCTCGATCTCCGGCTACCACATCCGGGAAGCCGGATCGACGGCGGTCCAGGAGGTCGCGTTCACGCTCTCGAACGCGATCGCTTACGTGGAGGCCGCGCTGGCCCGCGGGCTCGCCATCGACGATTTCGCGCCGCGGGTCTCGTTCTTCTTCAACGCGCACTCGAACTTTTTCGAGGAGATCGCCAAGTTCCGGGCCGCCCGTTCCCTCTGGGCCGAAATCGCGCGGGACCGGTACGGGGCGAAGGATCCGCGCTCCTGGCGCCTGCGGTTTCACACGCAGACGGCCGGGTCCACGCTCACGGCGCAGCAGCCCGACGTCAACGTCGTCCGGGTGGCCCTCCAGGCGCTGTCGGCCGTGCTCGGGGGCACGCAGTCGCTGCACACCAACGCGCGGGACGAAGCCCTGGCCCTGCCGACGGAGGAGTCCGCGCGCCTCGCTCTTCGGACCCAGCAGGTCATCGCCAACGAGACCGGGGTCGCCGACGTCGTGGACCCGCTCGGCGGCTCACACCTCGTGGAGGCGTGGACGGAGGAGATCCGGAACCGGGCGCGCGCGCTGATCGGCAAGGTGGACGCGCTCGGAGGCGCCGTCGCGGCGATCGAGAATGGCTTCTTCCAACGGGAGATCGAGGAGGCCGCCTACACGGCCCAGCGCGAGGTCGAAGAGGGCAAGCGGCGGATCGTGGGCGTCAACGCGTTCCGCGAGGAGAAGGAGCCGACTCCGTCGATCCTGTCGGTCGATCCCGCTCTCGAGGCAGAGCAGATCGAGCGCCTGCGGGCGTTTCGGGCTTCGCGGGACACTTCCGCGAGCCGCGCGGCCCTCGAGGCGCTGCAGCGCGACGCGCGGGAGGACCGGAACCTCATGCCGGGGCTCGTCGAGGCGGTTTCGAAGCGCGCCACCCTGGGCGAGATCGTCACGGCGTTGAAGACGATCTACGGCGAGTTCAGGCCGGGGAACTGACGGCGCGCGCCGGGCTTTCGGGCGTCGCGCGGGCCTTCAGAGCGCGTTAAGCTTCGCTTTCTGAGTCGGTTGCACGTGTGGAAAAAAGCCTCCCGCCGGTTTCCGGACTCCGCCGGTCTGCACAGCTCCTTGGGCATCCGAGTCAAATGTTTGATGGAGAACGACGTTATCAGGGCGCACAACGAACGGTGCAATTCGGTCGGGCAACGTCGTATTCGCGTTTTTTGGCCCATTTCCGCAGGGATATCGACAGGCTTTTCCGCCGCCTCTCCGGAAAACTGATTTCCGCCATGCGGGCGTGGATTTTTACAGGACCGACACGCCGATCCTGGGGCACAGGTTCTCGACCGGACACTCCCCGCACCGGGGTTTCCGGGCCACGCAGATCCGCCGGCCGTGGGCGATCAGGAGGTGGGCGCCGAGTGTGCGGCGGCCTTTCGGAACCAGGGCGTTCAGATCGCGCTCGACTTTGACGGGATCGGTCTGGCGCGTGAAGTCCAGGCGGCGCGAGACTCTTCCGACGTGCGTGTCCACGACGAACCCCTCGTCTTTCCCGAAGGCGTTTCCGAGGACGACGTTGGCCGTCTTGCGTCCCACTCCCGGAAGCGCGACGAGCTCCTCCATCGTGGACGGGATCCGGCCCCCGTGGCCCGCGGCGATCGCGGCCCCGGCCGCCCGCAGACTCTTCGCCTTCGAGTTGAAGAACCCGGTCGAGCGGATCTCGCGTCTCGAGCTCGCCCCGCGGCGAGCGCGCGTAGTCGGCCGCCGTGCGGTACCTGGTGAACAGGGCGGGCGTGACCATGTTGACCCGCACGTCCGTGCACTGGGCCGAGAGGATCGTCGCGACGAGCAGCTCGAGGGGACTCCGGTAGTCGAGCGCGCATTTCGCGTCGGGGTAGGCCGCCTTGAGTCGGCGGAAGACGGCGGCTGCGCGGCGCTTCTTATCCTCGAAGGTCTCCTTCGGCCTCCTCGCCATCGAGCCGCATTCTATGTGTAGGATCAGCGCCATGCGGCGACCCGCCCTGGCGCTTCTCCTTTTCGCGGGTGCGAATCTCGCCTCCGCCGCGACCCTGACGATCCTGCACACCTCCGACCTTCACGGTCGGGTGCATCCGCACGACGCCCTGGCCGACCGCGATCTCGGCGAAGGCTTCGCGCGGGTGGCGGCCGCCGTGAAGGCCATCCGCGCCGAGGGGTCGCCGGTCCTGCTGCTCGATTCCGGCGACACCATCGAGGGCGCGCCCGAGCAGGCCCTGGCCTTCGGCGGACGCGCCGGAGACGGCACCGATCCGATCGTGCGCGCGATGAATCTCGCCGGCTATGACGCGATGGCGATCGGCAACCACGAGTTCGACTTCGGAAAGTCGCGGCTGGAGAAGTCGCGCAAGGAAGCGAAGTTCGCCTGGCTCTCGGCCAACACGCTCGGCCCGGCCGGCGGCCCGGCGTTCCCGCCCTACGTCGTGCGGGAGATCGCCGGCCTGCGGGTCGGGATCCTGGGCCTCGTGACGAACCAGGTCGGGAACTGGGTCAGCCCGGCGCTTCTCGAGAAGGTGCGCTTCACCGAGCCCGTAGCGATCGCGAAACGCTGGGTGCCGGTCCTGCGGGAGAGGAACGCTGCGACCTGGTCGTCGTCGTCGCCCACCAGGGGTTCGAACGAGACCCGTCGAGCGGCAAGGACTCCGGCGGCGACGTCGAGAACCGCGCCTATGCGCTGGCGACCCAGGTCCCGGGGATCGACTTTCTGCTGACGGGCCACGCGCACACGATCATCTCCCCGCGGCGGCTGGGCGGCGCGTGGGTGTCGCAGCCCGGCCGCTGGGGCAACACGCTGACGCGTTACGACCTGGAACTCGTCCGGAAGGGAGAGGCCTGGAGTCTGACGGGCGTTCGGGGCCGGAACCTCCCCATGAAGAGGGTCCAGCCGGACCCGGAGGCCGTGGCTTCCGTCGCCGTCGAGCACGCGGCGGCCATGCGGGCCCTGGCCGAGAGGGTGGCCGAACTGGAGTCTCCGGTCTCGGCCCGCCGCGTCCGTTTCGAAGACACGGCGCTCCTCGACTGGCTCCATGCCGTGCAGCTCCGCGAAAGCGGGGCCGAGCTCTCGTTCTGCTCTCTTCTGCCCACCCGATTCACCGACTGGCCGGCCGGCCCGCTGACGGTCCGGCAGATCTGGCAGTTCTATCCTTACGAAAACAGCCTCGTGACCCTCGAAGCCACCGGACGGGACGTGCGCGACGCCCTCGAGCGCTCCGCCGAATGCCTGGCCGAACCGGCGGAGCGCCTGCGCAGCTGCGACACGCTGGAAGGCGCCGAGTACACGCTCGACCCGCGCCGCAACCGGGGACAGCGGGTCGTGTCCCTGACCCGCGACGGACGCCCGATCGCCGACACGGACTCCTTCACCGTCGCGCTGAACTCCTACCGCGCCGGAGGGGGCGGCGGCTACGGGATGTGGAAGCGGGCCCGGCGCCTGCGCGAGACGGGCAGCCTGCGCGACCTGCTCATCGCCGACGCCCGCGCCAGAAAACGTTTGAAGCTGGAAGCCAGCCGCAACTGGAGGGTGGCCTCCGCGCCGTGACGCCCGAAGAGCGGGCCATCGTCGACGCGTTCCACCGTCTCGTCTACGACGGGCCGGCGGGGGAGGGGCGCGCGCACCACCGGACCGAGTGGATGGGAGTGTCCTGCCTGAAGTGCCCGCTGGACCTCTGGGCCTACCAGGAGATCCTCGCGCAGGTGCGGCCCGACCTCGTGATCGAGACCGGCACGCATCTCGGCGGCAGCGCCTTGTTTCTCGCGCACATCCTGGACCTTCTGGGCAAGGGGGAGGTGATCACGATCGACGTGCTCGAGCGTCCCGGCCGCCCCGCCCACCCGCGCCTGCGCTACGTCACCGGGTCGAGCGCCGACGCGGCGCTCGTGCGGTCGCTTCTGGACGGACGCCCGGGCGGCGAGACGCGCCTCGTGATCCTGGACTCCGACCATGCGAAATCCCACGTCGCCCTCGAACTCGCGCTCTTCGCTCCGGAGGTCTCCGTCGGAAGCTACCTGATCGTCGAAGACACCAACGTCAACGGACATCCCGTCCTGCGCCGACTTCGGCCCGGGACCGCACGAAGCGGTCCGGGAGTTCCTCGCGGGCTCCCCCGAGTTCGTGGTGGACGCTTCGCGCGAGAAGTTCCTGATGACGTTCAATCCGGGAGGGTTTCTGAAACGGGTGAAAGCGAGCGCCGCGGTCAGGCCCGGAGGTCCTTCCGGATCTCGCGACTCGCGTTGAATCCCGGAGCGCCCGTCACTCCGCCGCCAGGGTGAGTCCCCGAGCCGCAGAGGTAGAGGCCGCGCACGGGAGTCCGGTACTGCGCCCAGTCGAGGAGCGGGCGCATCGTGAAGAGCTGGTCGAGGGCGGCCTCGCCGTGGAGGATGTGACCGCCCGTGACGCCGTAGGTCTCCTCGAGGTCCAGGGGAGTCAGGACCTGCCGGCCCACGACCTGACTCTTCAGGCCCGGGGCGTAGGCGGCGATCGTCTCGACGACCGCGTCGCCCAACGCCTCGCGCCGGGCATTCCAGTCGCCCTCGCCCTTCAGCCTGTACGGCGCGAACTGGGCGATGACCGACAGGACGTGCTGGCCGGCGGGCGCGAGCGAGGGATCGGCGATCGTCGGGATCGTGACGTCGCAGTACGGGTGCGGCGAGAAGTCGCCGTACTTCGCGGCGTCGTAGGCGCGCTCCAGATAGTCGATGTCCGGACCGATGTGGATGCGTCCCGCGAGCGCCGTCTTCGCGTCGCCGGCCGCTTTCGCGGAGGAGAACCCGGGCAGGCCGGAGAGGGCGAGGTTGACTTTGGCAATGGCGCCCATCGCCCGGTAGTTCCGAATTTTCTGCATGAAGTCGGGGTCCAGGTCGACCGGATCGACCAGGCCGAGGAGTGTCGCCTTCGGATCGGCGTTCGAGACGACCGCGCGCGCCGGGATCTCCTCGCCGGTCGAGAGCACCACGCCCGTGGCCGCACCGTCTCTGGTGGCGATCCGCGCGACGGTCACGCCCGTGCGGATCTCGGCCCCGAGGCCCCGCGCCGCCGTGGCCAGCGCCTGCGTGAGCGCGCCCATGCCGCCGCGGACGAAGGTCGCCGGGCCCGCGGCGTTGGAGTCGGTGGCCGCCTGGAGGATCACGCCCAGGCTGGTGCCGGCGGACCACGGGCCGGCGAAGGCGCCGAAGATGCCGCGCGCGGCGACAGTCGCCCGCAGCAGCTCCGTCTGGAAGAACTCGGACACGAGGTCGGCGACGGCCATGGGGCCCCAGCGCAGCAGCCGGAAGGCGTCGCGCCGCGGCAGGGCGCGGAACTTGCGGCCCACGCCGAGAAGGTCCCAGAGGGCGCCGAGACCCGGATCGTCGATCGAGGGCGGCGTCATCGTCACGAGGGGCGCGAGCACCTTCCCGATGCGGCCCAGGCTCTCGTGAAACGCCAGGTAACCCTTCGCGTCTTGCGGAGAGGTCGCCTCGAGCTCCCGGGCGGTCTTCGCCGCGTCGCCGTAGAGCACGACGGCCCGTCCGTCCGGCGAGGGCGCGAACACCCGCACGTCGGGCTGAAGCAAGGCCAGCCCGTGCCGGGAAAGATCCAGGTCCCGGGCGACCGCCGGAAGGAGCGGGCCCGTCGCGTGGAACACGGAGGAGACCCGGAAACCGGGCGCGAACTCCTCGGTGACGGCCAGACCGCCGACGACCTCGCGCCGCTCGAGGACCAGCGGCTTGAAGCCCGCCTTCGCCAGGTAGGCGGCCGCGGTCAGGCCGTTGGGCCCGGCGCCGATGACGACGACGTCGCGCTTCTCTGCCATTTCGGTGTCTAGACCTTTCCGCGCTTCCAGTCTTCGAGGAGCTTGAAGGCGGCGTTCTTGCCGTTGGCTCCCATGATGCCGCCGCCCGGGTGGGTCGCCGAGCCGCACATGTACAGGTTCCGGATCGGCGTGCGGTACTGCGCCCAGCCCGGAGCGGGACGCAGGAAGAAGAGCTGCTCGAGCGACAGCTCGCCCTGGAAGATGTTTCCCTCCGAGAGCCCCCACTCCCGCTCGAGGTCCAGCGGTGTGACGACCTGGCGGTGCTTGATGAGGCTCTTGAAGTTGGGAGCGTGCTCCGTGATGGTGTCGACGACCGTGTCGCCGAAGGTCTCCGCTTCGGCGTCCCAGTTGGTGTCCTTCAGGTTGTAGGGCGCGTACTGGACGAAGCAGGACATGACGTGCTTGCCGGGCGGGGCGAGCGAAGGGTCGGTCAGGGTCGGGATCACCATGTCGATGTACGGACGGCGGGAGTAGCGGCCGTACTTCGCGTCGTCGTAGGCGCGCTCCATGTATTCGACCGACGGCGAGATCGAGATCGCGCCCCGCAGGTGGGCGCCCGAGCCGGGAAGCGCCTTGAATTCGGGCAGCCCCTCGAGAGCGAAGTTGACCTTCCCCGACGACCCGCGGAACTTGTAGCGCTGGATGTCCTCGACGAAGTCGCCCGGCAGCTCCTTCTCGCCGACCATCTTCATGAAGGTCAGCCGCGGATCCACGCTCGAAGACACGACCTGCGCGTCGATCTCCTCCCCGCTGGCCAGGACGACACCCGTGGCCTTGCCGCCCTTGACCTTGATGCGCGCGATCGGCGACTCGGTCCGGATCTCGACGCCGGCCTCGCGGGCCGCGTCGGCGATGGCGTTGGAGATGGCGCCGGTGCCGCCGCGGGCGAACCCCCAGGACCGGAACGCGCCGTCGATCTCGCCCATGTAGTGATGGAGGAGCACGTAGGCGGTGCCCGGCGACCGCACGCCCAGGAAGGTCCCGATGATGCCCGAGGCCGACATCGTGGCCTTCAGGGGATCGGTCTCGAACCACTGGTCGAGGAAATCCACCGCGCGACATCGTCATGAGCTGGACCTGGTTGTACTTGTCCTCGCCCGAGAGTCCGCGGAACCGCTTGCCGAGGAAGATCAGGTCCTGGAACCCCTTCCAGTCGAGCTTCGTCGGATCGGGGGAGTCATCGACAGGATCGGCTTGACGAAGCGGCCCATGTCGGCCATGGCCTTGCCGTACTCGTCGTAGGCCTCGGCGTCGACCTTGGAGTGGCGCGCGATCTCGCGCCGGGTCTTCGCGTGGTCGTTGACCCGCCAGAGGTAATCGCCATTCAACATCGGCGTGAACGTGCCGTCGAGCGGGAGGATCTCGAGGCCGTGCCGCGGGAGATCCAGGTCCCGGATGATCTCCGGGCGCAGGAGCGAGACGACGTACGAGCAGACCGAGAACTTGAAGCCCGGAAAGACCTCTTCGGTCACGGCGGCGCCGCCCAGCACGTGCCGCCGTTCGAGAACGAGCACTTTCTTGCCCGCTCGCTGCAGGTAGGCCGCGTGGATGAGGCCGTTGTGCCCGCCTCCGATCACCACGACGTCGTACTTCGCGCTCATTCGCCTGTGCCTGGCATCGATTGTGACCCCTGGTTTCAACGGCGCTGCTTGCCGCGAACGCGCGAGCATACTTATAATCGCGCGCTCCGACAAGGTCCGCATGGACCGGATACGAGGTTCTCTGTGCCGATCGGGACCGCCCTACACGAGCGAACGTTTCCTCTCTGCGAGAGCCTGAGCTATCGCGAGTGGTCGGGCTACTACGCCGTCTCCTCCTACGAGACGCACCACGAGCACGAGTACAACGCGATCCGAAATGCCGCGGCGCTGATCGACATCTCCCCGCTGTTCAAGTACCGGATCTCCGGCAAGGACGCCACGCGCCTGGTCGACCGGATCGTGACGCGCGACCTGAAGAAAGTCTCGGTGGGTTCGGTCATCTATACGCCCTGGTGCGACGAGCACGGCAAGGTCATCGACGACGGGACGGTCTCCCGCCTGGCGGAGAACATCGTACCGCTGGACCGCGGCCGACCCGAGCCTGCGGTGGTTCCAGCAGAACGCCCGAGGCCTCGACGTCTCGATCACGGACATCTCCGAGGAGGTCGCCGCCGTCGCGCTCCAGGGCCCGACCTCCGGCCGGATGCTCCGGGCGATCGCCGACGCCGACGTCGAGAACCTCAAGTACTTCAAGGTGACCTCCGGAAAGATCGCCGGCGTCCCCGTGGACATCTCGCGAACCGGCTACACGGGGGATCTCGGCTACGAGATCTGGATCCCGTGGAACGACGCCCTGAAGGTCTGGGACGAGCTCTGGAGCAAGGGCCGGGCGTTCGACGTCCATGCGGCGGGGATGCTGGCGCTCGACGTCTCGCGCGTCGAGGCCGGCCTCCTGTTGATCGACGTGGACTTCAACGGCTCCAAGAAGGCCCTGATCGGAATTCAGAAGTACACGCCCTTCGAAATGGGCCTCGCCCGGCTCGTGGCGCTCGACAAGGGCCGCTTCGTCGGCCAGGAGGCGCTCCGGGCGGAGGCGAAGACCGGACCGGCGCGCGAGATCGTGGGCCTCGAGCTCGACTGGAACGCCGTCGAGGCGATCTACGAGCGGCTCAACCTCGCGCCGCAGATCCCGTCGACGGCCTCGCGCGTGGCCGTCCCGGTGTACCGGGAGGGCCAGCAGGTCGGAAAGGCCACCTCGACGACGTGGTCGCCGACCTTGAAGAAGATGATCGCGCTCGCGACGGTCGCCCGCGGCTCGAACGCCCTGGGGACCCGTCTCGAGATGGAGGTCACGGTCGAGTCCGTGCGTCACCGCGTGCCGGCGACCGTGGTCAAGACGCCGTTCTTCAACCCTCCGAGGAAGACCGCAACGCCCGTGCGCTGACCGCCGCGCTCGAGCCCGATCGGGAGGACGCATGGAACCGTCGGTCGAAGAGATCCTGAGCGCCTACGACTCGCGAGCCCCGCTCGAGGAGGCCTGGACCATCCCGGCTCCCTGGTACGTCGACGAGCGCATCGCCGAGCTCGAGCGCCGGACCGTCTTCTCGCGCACGTGGCAGATGGTCGGCCGCCTCGACCAGCTCGAGAAGCCCGGCCAGTACATCACGACGGTGCTCGCCGGCGAGCCCATCGTCGTGGTGCGGGGCGACGACGGCAGGCTGCGGGGCTTCTTCAACGTGTGCCGCCACCACGCCGCGGCGGTGATGACCGAAGAAGAGGGAAAGGCCCCGATTCTGCGCTGCCCCTACCACGGCTGGACGTACTCGCTCGCCGGCGAGCTCAAGGGCACGCCGGACTTCGCCGGTGTCTGCGGCTTCGACAAGGCCAGAAATGGATTGATGCCGGTCGAGACGGCGAGCTGGGAGAAGTTCGTGTTCGTCCGCCTCGAGCCGGGCGGTCCGTCGCTCGCAGAGTCGCTCGGCCCCCTCGTCGGCCAGTTCGCGAAGCTCGACCTGACCCGCTTCCACTTCGTCGAGCGGCGGCGCTGGACGTTCGAGTGCAACTGGAAGGTGTTCGTCGACAACTACCTCGACGGCGGCTACCACGTGCCGCACCTGCACAAGAGCCTCTCCTCGGTCCTGGACTACAGCCAGTACATGATCGAGACGGGAGACAACTGGTGCCTCCAGTGGAGCCCGATCGACCACTCGAACGCCGAGGGAGACGTCGCGGCGGTGCGCGGCGGCGACCGGGCGCTCTACTACTGGCTCTACCCGAACTTCATGATCAACTGGTACGAGGGCGTCATGGACACCAACCTCGTCCGGCCCCTCGGCGCCGGCAAGGCCGAGGTCATCTTCGACTTCTACTTCACGGACGTCTCGACCCCCGAGGCGATCGCGAAGAACAGGGCCTCGATCGACGTCGGCAACCGGGTGCAGGACGAGGACCTGGCGATCTGCGACTCGGTCCAGCGGGGACTGGGCTCCCGCGCCTACCGCGCGGGGCGGCTGTCGGTGCGCCGCGAGGGGGGCGAGCACCTGTTCCACCGGATGCTCGCCTCCGATCTGAAGGCGGGGCTCTCTACGGCGTAGACGAGCCCGGGTCGCCCTGCTTCCAGAGGGCGATCTCGTCGCTGAGGCGCTGCGTGATTCCCTCCGCCGGCAGAGGCCGGCTGACCCAGTAGCCCTGCATCTCGTCGCAGCCGTATTGCTGGAGGTGGAGGAACTGCTCCTTGGTCTCGACGCCCTCCCCGATGACGCTCAGGTTGGATCCGTGGGCCATTTCGACGATCGCCCGCACGATTCCGGCGTCCGCCGGGTTGGTCGCCAGGTCCGTAACGAAAGAGCGATCGATCTTGAGCGAAGTGATCGGATACCGCTTCAGGTAGCTCAGCGACGAATAGCCCGTGCCGAAGTCGTCGATCGCGATCCCGACGCCCATCGCCCTCAGCTGGTTCAGGTTCGCCACGACGATCTCGGCGCCCTCCATCGCGATCGACTCGGTGATCTCGATCTCCAGATTTCGCGGCTCGAGCCCCGCCTCCGAGACCGCTTTTTCGACGGTCTGGACGAGGCCCCGCTCGCGGAACTGGCGGGCCGAGAAGTTCACGGCCATTCGCAGGCCGAGTCCCGTCTCGTCCCAGACCCTCAGCTGCCGGCAGGCGGTGGCGAGGACCCAGTCGCCGAGCGGGAGGATCAGGCCGGTCTCCTCGGCCGCCGGGATGAAGGCCACGGGCATGACGAGCCCGCGCTCCGGATGCTGCCAGCGGACGAGGGCCTCGAGGCCGACGAACCTGCCGGTGCGAAGGCTCACGAGCGGCTGGTAGTGCAGCACGAGCTCCTCGCGGTCCAGGGCGAGCCGCAGACCGTTCTGCAGGTCCAGACGCTCGAAGGCCATCGCGGTCAGCTCGGGCGTGCAGAGCTGAAAATTGTTGCTGCCCAGCTCCTTGGCGCGGTCCATCGCGGCGTCGGCGCTGCGCAGGAGCGTGTCGGCGTCCTGGCCGTCGTCGGGAAACGTCGCCACGCCGATCGAGGAGGTCACCTCGAGGGTGCGGTCGTCGAATTCGAAGGGCCGGGCGGTCAGCGAGAGCAGCTTCTGGGCGAACCGGCCCATGTCCGCGGTCCGGCTCAGGTCCGGAACCAGGATGAGGAACTCGTCTCCGGCGACCCGAGCCACGACGTCCACCTGCCGGACCGCCCGTTTGAGGCGCAGGCCCACGGACTGCAGGAGATGGTCGGCCACGGAATGTCCGAAGTGGTCGTTGATGAACTTGAACCGGTCGAGGTTGAGCGAAACGATCGCGAGCCGGCGTTCGTGCCGCCGCGCCTGGGCCAGCTCGAGCTCCAGCCTCTCCAGGAAGCGGACGCGGTTGGGGAGCTTCGTCAAAGGGTCCACGAACGCCCGGTCCACGTGGTGGGCCTCGGCGCGGCGACGCTCGGTGACGTCGAGGAGGGTTCCGACGATGACCGGCCGTCCCGCCGATTCCGCCGCCGCCTCGTGGACCTCGACGTCGATCCGTTCCCCGTCCCGGCGGATCATCCCGAAGCCCTGGGCACCGTCGGACGGAGCCCCGCCCAGCGTTCGGTGGATCCGGTCGAGAACCGCCGCCCGGTCTTCGGGGGCCACCAGCGTGGCGATGGAGGTGAAGCCGAGCAGATCGTGCTCCGAATATCCCAGAAGAGCGGTGAGCTTGGGGTTGGCGTAGAGGTATTGCTCGCCCTGGATCACGTAGACACCGACCGGCGACTGTTCGATCAGGCGGCGAAACTCGGGGTCGGAGAGCGGCCCCTTGCCGGCCCGGTCGCGCGCGGGTCGCGTGTCTTCACCGGGCGTACTTTCCGGACGCCCTTTCCAGCCGCTGTCGATCGGCGAGCTCATGTTGAAATTCTGCGTGGAGAGGCTCCCCATTGTACCCGGACTTGGATCCGAGGACGGGTCCCGAGGGGATCTAGGCGGAGCGGAGCGCGATCGGCGTGACGCTCGCCGTCCGCCGGGAGGCCTCGACTGCGGCGGCGCGGACCGCGGCGACCGTCGGCTCGAGCGCCGCGAGGAGGTGAGCGAGCTCCGAGGCGAGCGAGACGGATCCGCGCTCCTCGGCGTCCTTCCGGCTGTCGTCGAGGCGCCGGCAGAACATCCGCAGGTCGTTCCACCGGCCGAAGCTGTCCTGCACGGTTCTCTCGCGCTCGGCACGCGTTTTCCACTCCCGCAGCCCGAGGGCGGAAAGGTCCTCGGCCAGGTAGCGCGCTCTCCTGATTGCCCGGCGGTAGCGGCCGAGCGCGTGGTCGTTGCCGTCCTCGAGAGTGTGGGCGAGAGCCGCTTCGGCGCGCCTTCGGGCGATCGCGACGCGATCCGGACCGGTGGCCCGCTTCCGGTGATCGAGACGGCCGGCACGCCGCACGAGGCGGTGAATCGCCCGCCCGTCGGCGGCGCGCGCGACGCCGCGGTCGCCGCGGGCGGCCAGCTTCTCCCAGCGCGCCGCGAGCGCCGTCACGGCGTCCGGCGAGAGGAGACCGAGACGCCCGACCCGCGCGAGAAGCTGTCGGTCGACCTCGAGTTGGCGCTGCGGCGACAGGGTGCGCGCCATCGCGCGGGACTTGCGGGCGAGGCGCTTCTTGCCCAGAGCGCTCGCCGTGACGGACAACCGCCGGAGCGCCACGCGGAGATCGTGAAGGGCCTCGGGGTCGCCGCGCTTGAGCGATTTGCGCGCTCTCTCCAGGGACGCGGCGCGGAGCTTCCAGAGCGAGGCGGATTCGGGCACGGCGCGCTATTATAGTGAGACGAAACCGAAAGGCCCCTTCACGCGTTCTTCACACCGTCTTCACGGTGTTCCGCCGCCGCCCCGGGAAAATGGGGCCGCCGTGAAAACGCTCGCCGCCATCGACATCGGCACCAACAGCATCAAGCTCCTCGTCGCCAACGTCGAGGAGGACGGAACCCTCGAAGTGCTGTCCCGCGAAAAGGCCATGGTCCGGCTCGGCAGCGAGACGCTCCGCACCGGACGGCTGTCGCCCGAGGCCATCGAGGCGGGCGCCTCGACCGTGGAGCATCTCGCCAGGCTCGCGGCCTCCTCGGGCGGCGAGATCGTCCGGGCGGTGGCGACCTGCGCGGTGCGGGAGTCGTCCAACGCCGACGAATTTCTCCAGGTGATCAAAAAGCGGACCGGCATCCGGGTCGACGTCATCTCCGGTGAGGAGGAAGCGCGGCTGATCAACCTCGCGCTCCGAAGCGAGTTTCCCGCCCAGCAGGACCCGCTCTTTCTCGTGGACATCGGAGGCGGCTCGACCGAGCTCGTGATTTCCGACGGCTCGCGCGTGCTGCTGACCGAGAGCCTGCCCCTCGGGGTCGTGCGCCTCGCCGACCGCTTCGCCCGCAACGATCCGCCCTCGGACAAGGACCGGAAGGCGATGAAGAAGGCCATCCGGAGGGTCGCCCGGCGCGCCGCCGATGCCGTGCGCAAGAAGGGCTTCAAGACCTGCGTCGGCTCCTCCGGCACGATCCAGTCCCTGTCGCTCGTCCATGAGGCCGCTGTGGTCGGCCGGGAGCCCAGCCCCACCGGCCACCGGACCCTGACCCGCTCGGGGCTGAAGAAGGTCAACCGGCTCCTGCGCAGGACGACCGAGAAGGAGAAGCTGCGCATTTCCGGTCTCGAGCCCCGGCGGCGCGACATCTCGGTCCCGGGAGGGCTGCTGCTGGCGTGGATCCTGAAGCGCACGGGGGCCGACGAGATCCTCGTCGGGGAGCGGGGCCTCCGGGAGGGCCTGCTCCTCGATCACGTGGCGCGGCACGGCGAGGCGCGCACCCCCGTCAACCGCGACATGCGGGCGCGCACGGTCGACCGGCTGCTCCGGCGCGGCAATGCCGAGGTCCTCCACGCGGCGCACGTCGCGCGCCTGGCGCTGGAGATCTTCGACCAGACCCACGCCCTTCACCAGTTGACGGCAACCGAGCGGGAGTGGCTCCAGTACGGGGCGTTGCTCCACGACGTCGGGTGCTACATCGGGTACTCGAAGCACCAGAGACATTCCTACTACCTGATCACGCACGGGGACCTGACAGGCTTCTCGGCCGACGAGATCGAGGTCCTGGCGTCTCTCGCGCGCTATCACAAGGGCGGCCGGCCCAGGGCGTCGCACGACAACTGGCGCCGCTTGAACCCGTACCTGCAGGCCACGGTCGAAAAGCTCGCCGCGATCCTCCGGATCGCCGACGGCCTGGACCGGAGCCACCGCCAGGTCGTCACCGGCGTCACCTGCCGGGTGCGGTCGCGCAAGGTCGAGTTCGAAACGAGCGCGCGGGCCGACTGCGAGCCCGAGCTTTCGGCCGCGCGCAAGAAGTCGGGCTTCTTCGAGCGGGTCTTCGATCGCTCCGCCGCGTTCCGCGCCGTGCCGGCGGAGCGCACCGAGGAGGTCCTGCAGAAGGACCTGGAGATCCTGTCGGCCGAGGCCCTGTGGAACTGAGGCGAGCGTGAAAGAGCATTTTTCGGAGCAACTCGAGGACCTCCGCCGGCAGCTCATCCTGATGGGCGGCGAGGTCGAGCGTCAGATCCACCGTTCGATCGAGGCCCTGACGGAGATGGACGCCGAGAAGGCGCGCTCGGTCATCGCGGCCGACGAGGAGGTCGACCGGATGGAGATCCAGATCGAGGAGTCGGCCATCGCCCTCCTGGCCCTCCAGCAGCCCGTCGCCGTGGACCTGCGGTTTCTGATCGCGGCCCTGAAGATCAACAGCGACCTGGAGCGGATCGGCGACCACGCGGTGAACATCGCGGAGGGCGCCGAGCGGCTGGCCGGCCAGCGTCCCTTCAAGCCGTTCATCGACATCCCCTACATGGCCGAGGTCGCCGAATCGATGCTCAAGCAGTCGCTCGACGCCTTCATCAACCGGGACGCCGAGCTCGCGCGGAAGGTCATCAAGAAGGACGACATCCTCGACGAGAAGAACGTCTCGATCATCCGGGAGCTGCTGACCTACATCGCGGAGTACCCCGCGCTGACGACGTACTGCATCGAGCTCATCTCGATCTCGAAGAACCTGGAGCGCGTCGGGGACCTCGCCACCAACATCTGCGAAGACACGATCTTCATGGCGGAGGCCCGCTGGGTGAAGCACCACGCGTCGGAGCTGCCCTAGCCGGCGAGCCGCCCGTTCGGCCGCCTTTCCTCTGGGGCGTCGCCACTTCGGCTTACCAGGTCGAGGGCGCGCCGGACAACGACTGGACGGAGTGGGAGCGTCGCGGCCGCCTCAAGGTGCGGAGCGAACGCTGCGGCCTGGGCAGCGGCCATCGCCAGCGGTGGCGGCCCGACCTCGAGCTGCTCCCTTCGATCGGGGCCAACGCGTATCGCTTCTCGCTGGAGCGCAGCCGCATCGAGCCCGAGCCGGGCCGGTTCTCGGAGGAAGCGCTGGCCTTCGAGGCCGGGCGAGTGGCCGCGCTGTCGCGCCTCGGCGTCGAGCCTTGCGTGACGCTCCACCACTACACGCATCCGCGCTGGTTCTGGGAGGCTGGGGGATGGGAGAGCGCGTCGAGCGTCGCTGGCTTCCGCCGCTATGCCGAGGCCGTCGCCGAAGCGCTCGGTCCGCGCGTGCGGTGGTGGGTCACGCTGAACGAGCCGATCGTGTTCCTGCTCGGGGGCTATCTCGGCGGCCTGATCCCGCCGGGTCGGACGAGCTTCGCCGCCGCCGCCCGCGCCCTCGAGCATCTGCTGCGCGCGCACGTCGAAGCTGCGGCGGCGGTGCGGGGCAGGATCCCCGGGAGCCGCGTTGGAATCGCGCACAACATGCTCGAGTTCGCCCCGGACCGGCCGGACCATGCGCTCGATCGCCGCCTCGCCCGCGACGGAGAGCGGCTCTACAACACGGCCCTGCTCGAGGCGATTACCACCGGCGACGTCGACTGGACGTTTCCGGGTCAGGGGCGCGCGCGGTTCCGCGTGCCCGAGCTTCCGGCGGCCAACGACTACGTCGGCGTCAACTATTACAGCCGCGTCCACATCCGATTCCGGGGCGTGCCGGGGGCGATCGGCGAGTTCTTCTACCGCGACCCGGCCTCTCGAGGCCTGACCGACACCGGGTGGGAGGTGCATCCCCACGGTTTCGACGCCGTTCTTCGGCAGGCGGCGACGGCGGGAAAGCCCCTCGTGGTCACCGAGAACGGGATCGCGACGCGAGACGACCGCCGCCGCCGGGACTTTCTCCGCGAGCACGCCCTCGTGCTCGCTCACCGCGCGATCCGCCGGGACCCCGATCCAGGGCTACTTTCACTGGTCGCTGCTCGACAACTTCGAATGGCTGGAGGGTTTCCGGCCGCGCTTCGGGCTCTTCGAAGTCGACTACGCCACGTTTGCCCGGCGGCGGAGGCCCTCGGCGGACGTCTTTGCCGAGCTCGGGAAGGTCTTCTTCAGGGCAGCGGATGCGCCGTCGGCCGCCTCTTCGCGAACGTGACGTAGTCACGGGCTCCGGCGCCGCGCGCGAGCTCCAGGGTCCGCTCGAACCCCCATCCGACCTCGGCGGGCGCGTGGGCATCCGACGAGAACGTGATGGGAATCCCCGGCGGCCACGATCTCGCGGAGCAGGCGCGGTTCCGGGTAGGCCTCACCGACCGGCTTGCGCAGCCCGGCCGACGAGATCTCGACGGCGCAGCCGGCTTCCCTCGCCGCGCCGATCGCTTCGCGCCTCCGCGTCCGCCCGCGGCGTTTCCGGACGGTGGCCGAACTTCTTCGGAAGGTCGAAGTGGGCCAGGACGTCGAAAAATCCCGTCGCGGCCGCCCTCGCGAGAAGCCGCGTAGTACTCGTCGTACAGCCTCTCGGCTCCCTCGGCTCGCGAAGCGAGGCGGGGAGGTGGCGGGATCGTCGATCCAGCCCCCCGTCGACCCGGTGAACCGAGCCGAGCACGAAGTCCCAGTCCGCGCGCGAGAGCCACCGGGCGAGCTCCTCCTCCTGCTCCTCGGCGTAGTCGGCCTCGAGTCCCAGGCGCACCGCGATCCGTCCGGCGAACTCGTCCCGGAGCTCCTCGACCTCACGGATGTAGCCGTCGAACTGGTCTTCCCGCATGGCGAGCTTCGGGTCGCGTTCCGATTGCGGCAGGAAGTAGAGAGGAATGTGGTCGGTGAAACCGATCTCGGACAGGCCCCGCTCGACTCCCCGCAGGACGAAATCCCGCGACGCCCCCCCGGCATGCCCGCAGCGGAACGTGTGGACGTGGTAGTCCGGTAGGCCTCTCACGGCGGGATTATCCACTCCGGCCGGCCGCTCCGCGATCTTCACATGTTCTTCACACGGCGCTCCTAGGCTCCGCTTCATGAACGACATCGACACCGCTTCCCTCTGTGCATGCGGCGACACTCTGGGGTTCCCGGAGAAAGGCGTCGCCGGCGAGCCTCGCGAGGTGCGGTGCCGGTGCGGCCGGCGTCACGACTGCGAGCTGAGCGAGGCGGGATGGAAAGCGGTGGCACATCTGGAGCCGGAGCGGTCGGTGCCCGTGTCGGGGTTCTCGATCGAGCTCCGGGAAGCGGCCGACGCGGAGCGTTTTCGTTTCTCCTTCGCGCTGCGGGCTCCGCGCCCTGCCCGTGCACATCCTGTTCTCGCCGTCGCCGCGGACCGCGGAGGTCAAGGCCGGGGACCTGAAGGTCTATCGCCTCGACGGCGTGGGCTCCCCGGCGCACGCACGCGGCTCTGGATCGCCTGGTGGCCGAGGGCCCGGCCGCTTCCCGGTCGCGCGGGCGCCCCGCCCCTCGTCCCAGCGCGCGTGGGTCGGTGACCGGAGCCCTTCAACGGGCGCGCCCGGCCCCGGCCTGATCCTCTTCGCGGCTTCTTACACCCCTTTCACCGGGCTTCTTTTCGCCGTCCTCGCCGCAGCCTCGCGCGGGCGCCGACAATCGCCTCGCCGAACATGCTGCTCTGCGACTTTCATATCCACACGACGTACTCGGACGGCGTTCTGCCGTTTCGAAGGTCGTCGACCTCTTCGGCCAGTCCGGTCACGACGTCATCGCGATCACCGATCACATCGTCAACCACGACAACGGCCTCGGAAAGATCGCGCACCGCATCCGCAACAGCCTGAACGCCGAGAGCTTCCAACGGTACGCCGACGAGATTGCCAGGGGAGGCCGAACGCGCCTGGCACGCCTATCGGGATGCTGGTCCTGCCCGGAGCCGAAATGACCCGCAATACGATCAACAGGAACACCTCCGTGCACGCGCTGGCGCTGGGCCTGGACGAGTTCGCTGTCGGCGGACGGCGATCCGCTCGAGATGCTGCGCGAGCTCAAGTCCCGGGGCGCCGTGACCGTGGCCTGTCATCCGCACGAGATGAGCGAGTGGTTCGCCAACACGTGGTACCTCTGGAACCGGCGCAAGCACGTCGGCGACCTCGTGGATCTCTGGGAGGTCGGCTGCCGCTGGGAGCTCTTCCCGGTGATCTCGCGCGAGAGCCTTCCCCACATCGCCAACAGCGACTTTCACCGGCCCGAGCACCTCCACGCCTGGAAGACGCTCCTGAACGCCGAGAAGACGCGCGAGTCCGTTCTCGAGGCCCTGCGCCGCGGCACGGGGATCGGCGTTCTGCGGCTCACGCCGGCCGAGTCGGCGGCGAGCGCGTGAGCCTCGCGGCGGGTCTCGTCGGCCTGGGCGGCCTCGCGATCTCGGGACGGGAGCCTACGTGGTCGCTCGGCGGCCACCTCTGCTGCGCCTCCGGACGGCGCCAGCGCGGGAACCGCGAGACGAGCTTTTCACGCCCCCGGTCTCGATCGTGAAGCCGCTGCGCGGCCTCGACGAGGGGCTGGAGGAGAACCTCGAGTCGTTCTTCCGCCTCGACTATCCGTCCTCGAGCTGAGTGGTGTTCTCCTTCGCGAGCTCCTCGGATCCCGCCTACGCTCCGCGCGCGCCGCGTCGCCGACCGGCATCCCGAGGTTCCTCGACCTTCGTCTTCGACGACCGGGAGCCCGGCGGCAACGCCAAGGTCAACCGGCTGGCGGCGGCCATGCGGTACGCCAGGCACCGCCACATCCTCTTCTCCGACGGCAACGTCCGCGTGCGGCCGGGTTTCTGCGGCGCGCCGTGTCGTGGTTCCGCGATCCCCGGGTCGGCCTCGTGTCGCAACCTGTTTCGCGCCGCCGGCGCCGTGAGCCTGGGCTCGAGGGTCGAGGCGCTCGTACCTGAACGGCTGCCTGCATGCCGGGGACCGCCCTGTCGCGGACGTGCTCGGAACGCCGTGCGTCGTCGGAAAGTCGATCCTGGTTCGCGGCGGGCCCTCGACACGATCGGCGGGATCGGCGCGCTGCGCGACTACCTCGCCGAAGACTTCGTGCTCGGCCGGGAGATCCGGCGCGCCGGCTATCGCGTGGTCCTCTCGGCCGACGTGCTCGACACGACGGAAGTCGGCAAGCCGGCTCCGCGTGGTCTGGCAGCGCCACCGCCGCTGGTCCATGATGCGCCGCCGGCTGGCCGGACCGCTCTACGTCGGGGAGGCGCTGATCGAGCGCCCTGCCCTGGTTCGTCTCCTCGCGGCGCCGGCCGCGCCTCTCAAGGCCGTGGCCGCGCGCTCTCCTCGGGCTCCGCTGGGGAGTCGAGCTCGCTCGGGTGCCCCGCGCCTGGGGCCTCCGATCGCTGGCGCGACGCCGCCCTCCTCCCGCTGCGCGAGCCTTCGCGGCCGCCGTCTTCTGGGCGGGGCTCGTGGGCCGCCGTCGCGTGGCGGGGACGGCCGCTCGTGGTCGGGACGGAAACAAGGATCCTGAGCCGGGCGGCGTGACCGTCGCCTGCCGTCGCCTTCGCTCTACGGACTGCCGCCTTCGGCGCACCGGCCTCTCGCCCACGTCGCCTTCGCTCGTACGGGATCTGCCGCCTTTGGCGGCACCGGCCTGCGGCTCGCCTGTGGGCTCGACCGCAGGCCTGATCCCTCCCTCGCTGCGGCTCCCGCGGCGCGGGGCTCCTCCCCTGTGGGAGACTCCCCGCGCCGCGTACACGCCCACCTGTGCCGCTCGCCGACTCTTCTCTTAGCTCTCCTAGAGAGCACGATGCTTCTCGAGGCGCTGTTGGGTGAGTTCGCGGCGCGCGGAATCTCCCGACGCAGCAGGAGCGCCGCGGAGGCGCGACAGATCAGGCCGCGGTCGAGCCCGGCGAGCCGCGTCGTGCCGCCGCAGCGGCAGATCCAAGCGCAGCGCTCGCGACGTGCTAGAGCGCCGGAACGGCTTTCAAGCCGCGTCGGGCCAGGCGGTCGAGGAGCGTCCTGCTGGGTGTCGACCTGGCGTTCGCTCGGGCAGCGGGCTCGCGCCGCACGTACGTGCCGTCGCTCTGGAGGTCCCGCGCCCGGCATGTTGTCGGCCCGGATGGGCTCCAGGATTTCCTGGCGGATCTTCTCCCGGGCCTTCTCGTCGAGGATCGGCGTCATCAGCTCGACGCGGCGGTAGAAATTCCGCGGCATCCAGTCGGCGCTGGAGATGTAGATCTCCTCGTCGTCGCCCGGTGCCGAAGGAGAAGACGCGGCTGTGCTCCAGGAACCGGCCGACGACCGACGACACGCGGATGCTCTCCGAGACGCCCGGCACTCCGGGCCGCAGGCAGCAGATGCCGCGAACCGAGAGGTCGATCGGGACGCCCGCCTGCGAGGCGCGGTAGAGCGCCTGGATCACGCTGGGGTCGACGAGCGCGTTCATCTTGGCGAGGATCGCGGCGGGCTTGCCCTCGCGCGCCTTCTCGGCCTCGCGGTCGATGAGCGCGATGAGCCTCTCGTGCAGAGTCGAACGGCGCGACCGCGAGCCGCCTGTATCGCGTCTTCTTCGAGAAGCCCGTCAGGAAGTTGAAGAGCTCCGAGGCGTCGTGGCCGAACTCGGCCCGGGACGTGAAGAGGCCGACGTCCGTGTAGATCCGGGCCGTCACGGCGGTTGTAGTTGCCGGTGCCGACGTGGACGTAGCGGCGCATCGCGGTGCCCTCGCGCCGGACGACGAGCGCGATCTTGGCGTGCGTCTTCAGCCCTTCGACGCCGTACGCGACGTGGACGCCGGCGCGCTCCAGCGAGCGGGCCCACTGGATGTTGTTCTCCTCGTCGAACCGCGCCTTGAGCTCGACGAGCACGGCGACCTGCTTGCCGTTCTCGGCGCGCCCGCGCGAGCGCCGCGACGATCGGGGAGTCCGCGCCGACGCGATACAGCGTCATCTTGATCGCGAGGACGTCCGAGTCGTCCGCGGCTTCCTCGAGGAAACGCAGCACCGGGTCGAAGGAGTCGTAGGGATGGTGGAGCAGGATGTCCGCCCTTGCGGATCGTCGTCGAAGAGGTCTCCCGGGCGGATCGACGATCGACGCGCGACGCCGGCAGTGTAGGGCGCGTCCTTCAGCTCGGGCCGATCGAGCTTCATGATCGACATGAGATCCGCGGCGCCGAGCGGTCCCGTCGATCGCGTAGACGTCCCTCGGATCCGAGCTCGAGCTGCGTCCGCAGCAGCTCGCGCACGTGCTCCGAGCAGCGGCTCCTCGACCTCGAGGCGGATCGCCGCGCCGAAGCGCCGCCGGCGGAGGTTGTCCGTCATGCTGCGCAGGAGGTCGTCCGGCCTCGTCCTCGCGGATCTCGATGTCGGCGTCGCGGGTGACGCGGAACGCGGAGGCGCCCGAGGATGACCATGCCCGGGGAACAGCCGATCGAGGTTGGCTTCGATGAGCTTCTCGAGCAGCACGAACTCCTGATCTTGTCCCGGTTCGCGCCCGGCACCGGCACGAAGCGCGACAGGGACGCCGGCACCTTGACGCGCGCGAAGGCGCGCTCCTTCTCCTTCTTGTCGACGAGCTCGACGGCCAGAGAGAGCGACAGGTTCGAGACGAACGGGAACGGGTGCGCCGGGTCGAACGCCAGCGGCGTGAGCACCGGGAAGACGACGCTTGTCGAAGTAGGCCGCACAGCTCCTTCTTGCGCTCGGCGTCGATCTCCGTCCCATTCCAGGATCCGCACGCCGGCCTCGGCGAGCTGCGGCTGCAGCTCCTCGCGGAGCGGGTCATGGCGGCGCCGGCGTCGCGCTCGACGATCTCCCGGATCAGCCGGAGCTGTTCCGGGCGCCGAGAGGCCGTCGGCGCTGCGCTCGGCGACCGGCCGCCTCGAGCTGCTCGTGCAGGCCCGAGACGCGGATCATGAAGAACTCGTCGAGGTTCGAGTGGAAGATGGCGAGGAACTTCATCCGCTCGAAGCAGCGGCCAGCCGGGGTCGAGCGCCTCTTCGAGGACGCGGCGATTGAACGCGAGCCAGGAGATCTCGCGGTTGAAGTAGAGCGAGCGGTCTTCGAGCCGGTCGTCCGGAGTGACCTTTCCACCGAGGAAATGAACTTCGCTCATCGCCGTTGAATCGCACCTCGAGCAAAGGAGTGAAAACGGAGGGTACCACCGGAGCCCACGGGAGAGGTGAAGTCGATTCGGCGGCCGGAGGGGAGAAGTGCCTGAGATGCTCAACGCGCGACTTCGCTCCAGCCAAACCGAAGAGACCGCACGACTTGTCGGCGGCTCGCCGGCGGATACGCCCGTCAGCCGCGTTCGGCGAGGACCTGACGGGCAAACTCGGCCGGTGGCTCAGCGAAGGCGTCCCGTCCTCGCCCAAGAAGCTCCCGAGAGCGCTCGCCGATGTTCAGCCGGATCTCCTCCATGAGGGCCGGCGCGGCCGCGAGTGTTCCCCTTTCCTGCCGCGATGCGAGCGCGGACCTCAGGACGATCAGGTCGGTGACCCGGCCGAGCTCCTGAGCGAGGTCGGACAGGGCCTTCTCCCGGCTCTTGAGCTCGGCGCTGCCGGTCGACGCGAGCAGCTCGACCTGGTAGCGGAGCTCCTTGACACGCTTGCGCCACTCGTGAAAATCGGCGTCGAGGCCCGTCGCGGCGGCGCGCTTGAGCGCGCGGCGCATGCGTCGCCAGCCGCGGGCGACGCCGCGCGCGAGATCGTCCATCGAGTAGGCCCGGGGAAGAGTGACGTCGAGAACGCGCGGCAGAGGTTGCAGGATCCGACTTCCGGCGGCGAGGACCTCCGCGGCCGGCGCCGACTCGCCGCCGGCCTCCTCTTCGAGGGCGCGGAGGATCGCATCGCGGGCGGGGTCGTCCGACGGGAAATTCCGGAGCGTGTCCATCAGGATGTGGGCGTCCCGCAGCGCTCCCGTCGGCCGGAACGCGCGCCGCAGCTCTGCCCGCGATGCCGGAGGCCGCCGTTTTCCCGAGCGACGGCCTCAGGAGCGACACGACGGCTCGCGCGCGGCGCACCGACTTGCGGAAGTCGTGGAGGGATTCGATCGGATCCGCGGAGGAGCGGCGGCCCACGAAGCGGGCGCGGGCGACGATGCGAGTGAAGCCTCCGAGGACCGCCTCGCGCAGCGGAACGCCCCGCCGCATGGTCAGTTTGTTGCTTCCCGCGCGGCGGCGGCGCCGGTGCTCCATCGGCCGGGCCGCGGCGGCATTCGTGGACATCCTGCGATCGTACCGCCGTTTCACCCCGGATCGGGCGGAGCATTCTTTACGAAGACTTGACGAGGATCCGGTCGCGGCGTTAACGGCGCGGCGCGACCCTGCCACTCACGCGTCGCACGGTCCCTTCCAACGCCCCGAGCGATCGGGGCCCTTTTTTGGGCCCGGGCAGGCGACCGGAGAGCGACGCCGCCGGCCCGCTCGGCCGGGTCCGCGGCTCTCATTCCGGTCGAGCGACGACGGGCTGGGTCCAGCGCCGCCTGCGCGACGAGCCCGCGGATCAGGTCGGTGACGGGACGCGTGAAGAAACCGCTGTGACCGCTGACGACATCGTTCGAGGCCCTGATGACCCACAGGGGGACCTCACGCGGCGAGAGACACTCCAGCTCGATGCTTTCAAAGCGTTCCGTTCCGGAGCAGCCGGACTGGGCCGGTTGCGGCTTGCCCGAGCCGCACGCGCCCGAACATCGCAATGAGCCGATCGATCGACTCCACGGCCGGGCCCGACATCGGAAGCTGGCATTCGCAGTTGTGCGACCGTTCCCAGCAGGGTCTTGTGCTCTCGCCGGGCGGATTCCTCCGGAGCCGTGGCCCGATGCGTCAGGAACTCGTCGTAGTTGCCGACCGTCGTCACGAGCGCGGAGCGCGACGAACGAGGTCCCGTCTTCTGGAACATGGTCGAGACCCAGCGGCCGATCTTGAAGAAGGTCCGCGTCGCCGAGTCCGTCTCGGACCCCAGGATGATGAGCAGCGGATGCTGCCTCGGAGAGAATGACGGATACCGGGTCATCAGCTCGTGTAAGCGGCAGGTAGAGCGACGCCTCGAACGCCGGGTTCGCGAGGACGACGAGGTCTCCGAACCCTTGGATGGGCTCGTCGGAGCCCGTCAGGGCGCCTTTGACGCGAGCGTCGACGATGCGGCTCTTCAGAACGTTCGCCACCGCCGAGTAGACCATCGCCCCGCCAAAACTGTGACCCATGATCACCAGGCGGCAGCGGCGCGGGGCGCTCGCGTTGACGTGTTTCTGGTATCCGTCGAGAAAGGTCAACAGCTCGACGAGCTCGCCGTTTCCGATGGTGTGCGCGGCGTTCTTGCGCGAGTAGAACGAAAGGGCGCGAAAAGGAGGAAGGGTCGCGGACAAGCCCCGCCACCCCATGAAGATCCCGATGACCTTCGCGGGGCGGATGGCGCCTCCCGAGCGTTCCGTCATCATCCTCGCGTCCTCCGCGATCCGCGACAAGAAGGTCCGGAAACAGCACACGTTTCCGTTGCAGAGCCGCGCGTCGTTCTGCCAGCCGTGGGCGAAGAGGACGATCATGATTCTCGGCGCTTCCGGATTCGCGGCTTCCTTGAGAAGGTGTCTGGATCAGCAGTTCGAGGGGAGCTCTCGAGAAGAGATGGCCCTGGTCGTCGGACTCCAGGAAATGGAGCTGGAAGTCGTCGTGGGTCTCGAGCGCGCTCGTCGAGGCTTTCTTGCGGCCCTCGGGCGTGGCGAGCTCGCCCGGGGAGAGGCGCACTTCGAGCGCTTGGCCCTCCTTGTCGAGGCGGTGGGGGGCATGCGCCGTGCAGGCGGCGAGAAAGGTGAGAGCCGCCAGCGCGATCGCCAGTTTTCTCATTTCGAGATTTCTCCTTTGGGAATCACCCCGAGGATGGGCACAGGTCACGGACGCGAGAATTCCGGGGCGACGAGCATGGGACGGCGATTTCGGAGCCGGTCAAGCATAACGCTTCTCGCGTTTCCGTCGCGGAACAGGCCTCACCGGGGGAACGGCGAGCGCTACCGGTTTTCTCCTGCGCGGGCCCGAGCAGCGAGTCGGTCTCTTCGACTCCGTCGGATCGCGAAGGGCCATGCGCGACGGCGCCGACAGGGTCCGGCTTCAAATGGAATTTACGCGGCCTTCCCTCTCCTTGACCCGCCGCCACTCACACTCCGCCTTCGAAAGAGGAGGACGATTCACATGAAGCATCCATTTCGAAGGGCGTGCGGTCGCGTGTGTGGCGGTCGCCATCGCCTTTGCCGCGATGTCCGCTCCGGCTCTCGGCCCAGGATTCCTACTACCGGGAGGTCACCGTCGACGGGCGCATCTACGTGTTCTCGTCCGAGACCGCCCAGAAGACCTGGGAGGCGTCGAAGGAGCTGGCGGTCGGAACGATCACGCGGCCCGGCTACGGGCCCAACGGCGAGACCGTCGTGTTCGACGGCCCGGCGGCCGTCGAGGCCTTCAACAAGAAGTACGGCAAGACCGACGCTCCGCCCACGGACGTCAAGGCGGTCGAGTACAAGCTGCCGTTCGACGTCAAGTACCGGATGCCGGGACTGCGACTGACATTCCCCAAGTTCGAGCTGAACTGGGTCAACCGGATGCAGCTTCGGTTCACTTACGACGACCCCGACTCGGCCCTGGCCGCAGTCCAACCGGAGTTCCTTCCGCATCCGCCGCCTCCGGTCCAAGTGGGACGGCTGGATCTATACGCCCAACCTGACCTATGAGCTGCAGGTCGACTGGGTGGGCGCCGGGGTCACCGACACCACCGTCGGCACCCAGAACGCGAACCTGCAGGACGCCAACCTCCAGTACGACTTCACGGGAGGGAAGAAGGCCTTCCTCCTGAAGGCCGGCCAGTTCAAGGCCCCCTTCGGCCGGCAGGAGCTGACGTCCTCGGGCAACCAGCAGTTCGTCGACCGCTCGATCGCGTCGGTGCTCTTCGCCCCCGCGCGGCAGCTCGGTCTCCAGATCGGCGGACAGTTGGGCAGCTCCGACGTTCCGGACATGGTCACCTGGGCCGGCGGCGTCTTCAACGGCAACGGGATCAACCGGCCTCTCAACGAGAACGACAAGTACGAATACACGGGCCGCGTGATGTTCTCGCCGTTCGGCAACGTGGGGTACTCCGAGTCGAACCTCGAACACTACGATTTCCGGGTCTCGCTCGGGGGCGAGTACAACCTCAACAACAACATCATCATCCCGCCGACCGGCGATCCGGTTGGCGCCGACAACACCGGGGAGTGGGGCGCCGACGTCGCGATCAAGGCCCTCGGCGGCCTCTCGGTGTACTTCGAGTACTACTGGAGGAATCTCGAGTCGGTCACCGGAGCCAAGACGCCGCAGACCGGCTTCACGGCTCAGGTCGGCTGGCTCTTCGGGGATCACTTCGAGATCGCGGGACGCTGGTCCGAGACGGACGTCAACACGGACCGGGACGACCGGAACATCTCCGAGAAGCGCGGCGGCGGTTGAGCTACTACTTCAACAAGCACTTCTGGAAGCTCCAGGCCGACTTCGGCGAGACCAAGAACGAGGCCGTCAACAACGCCAGACGGCGTGCCGCCGGCCAAGAACAAGGAGTTCCGGATGCAGGCCCAGATCATGTTCTGAGGCGGCGGCCTCGTCGGAGCTTTACGCCAACTTCAAGTGCGTCTTACATGAAAACTTCACACTGCGCTTGTGAATGAGGAGCGAAACATGAAGGGACTTGCGCAAGCTGAGCCTCGCCGCCGGTCTGGCCGGAGCCGCCGGCCTTCTGCTGGCCGCCGAGGGCGCGTTGCAGGTGGATCCGAAGCTCCCCGCCTATCAGAAGGTGCCGGGGGTCTCGGGCAACGTGTCGTCGATCGGCAGCGACACGATGAACAACCTCGCGACCCTCTGGGCCGAGGGATTCCGAAAGTACTACCCCAACGTCAAGATCCAGGTCGAGGGCAAGGGCTCCTCCACGGCTCCGCCGGCCCTGATCGAAGGGACGGCGCAGCTCGGCCCGATGTCGCGCAAGATGAAGAAGGAAGAGATCGACAAGTTCGAGGCCAAGTTCGGCTTTCCTCCGACCGGAATCCGCACCGCTCTCGACGGCATCGCGGTTACGTCAACAAGGACAACCCGCTCAACGAGCTGACCCTCGAGCAGGTCGACGCGATCTTCTCGAAGACCCGCAAGGGCGGCTACAAGGAAGACGTCACGACCTGGGGCCAGCTCGGCCTGACCGGCGACTGGGCCAACAAGCCGATCTCGCATCTACGGCCGCAACTCCGCCTCCGGCACCTACGGCTTCTTCAAGGAAGTCGCCCTCTACAAGGGCGACTACAAGGACTCTGTCAAGGAGCAGCCCGGCTCGGCGTCGGTCGTCCAGGGCGTCTCCGAGGACAAGTACGGGATCGGGTACTCGGGCATCGGGTACACGACCTCCAACGTGAAGGCGCTCAAGCTCGCGAAGAAAGCGGGCGAGCCGGCTCTACGGCGAGAGCTACGAGAACGTGCTGTCGGGCAAGTACCCGCTGGCCCGGTATCTCTTCGTCTACGTCTCCATCGATCCGTTCAAGTCCGGCGAGGCCAGGGTCTCGCCGCTGACCCGCGAGTTCCTGAAGTTCGCGATTTCGAAGGAGGGACAGGAGGTCGTCGTCAAAGACGGCTACTTCCCGATCCCGGCGAAGGTCTCCGCTGAAGAGCTGCCGCAAGCTTCAGTAGCCCCGCTTCTCGTTCCCGTCGGCCGGCGGCTTGCACGGGCCGCCGGCGGGTTTGATTCATCGCGGGAGGACCCGTGGCGTCTGTGCGTGAACGCCAGACACGGAGCCCGCTTCGGAGCCCGGGAAGCTCCAGGAGAAGCGGCGCTGGGTCAAGCGCGCCGACAGGATCGCCCGCGCCGTCATCGTCGGTGGCGGGCATCGCGGTCATCTTCGCGGTGTTTCTGATCCTGGTCCTCATCGGCGCTCGAGTCGCTTCCGCTCTGGAGGGGCGCCGAAGGGAAAGCCCGAGGCGCCCTTCGGTTCCCGACGGCCGCCCAGGACCCCATCGCTGACTCGTCTTCGCCGATCCCTACCGCGAGGTCTTCGTGGTGCTCCGGGGTTCCGGGATCTTTCAGGTGGTCGACCGGAAGACGGCCAGGGTGGTCCGGACGGTTCCCGTGCCGGGCGCCGAAGGCACGCGAGTGACGGCGGCCGGGAGGATCGCCAGCCGGGACTACCTCGCCGTCGGATTCGAAGACGGCCGCGCTGTCGTCCTGGCGGCGCGCCTCCGCGTCGATTTCGCCCTTCAGGGCCGGCACCTCGAACTTCGACGTGCCGGGCGATCGGCCGAGGTCCAGACTCCTGCCCGGGCGGCACGCCGGTCCGTTTTCGTCGCGGCGGCGCGCGAAGACTGGGGCAACCTGCTGCTCGGCTCCTCGGGCGCCTCCGACCTGACGGCCGCGAAGCTGCCCGGGGAGTCCGAGGAAACGGACGCGCTCCCGGGAGCCGAGCCGCCGCAGCCCGTTCTCGAGGACCTCTCCGAGCGCCTGGCTGGCGCCCGGGTCACCGCGTCTCGCCGTCGGCGAGACCGGGTCAGGAGGCCGTCGTCGCGACCGACGGCGGGGACGTTTCTGCCGATGTCGATCGACGCCGAAGGCACCATCGCTCCCGCCGATCTCCTCGTCGTCGAGCCGGAGGATCCCCGGCCCGATCACGGCGGTGGCCTTCGTCCTCGGAGGGCAGTCGGCCGTCTTCGGGGACGCGAAGGGCCGCGTCTCGTCCTGGTTCCGCGTGCGCGCGCCGAGAACCCGAACCTGAGGCTCTTCCGCAAGATCCACGTGTTCGACCCGATGCCGGCCGCCGTGACCGCGATCGGCATCTCGACCCGGAACAAGTGCTTCGTCACCGCGGACGCGAAGGGCGACATCTGGCTGCGCCACAACACGACGGAGAAGACGCTGCTGCGTTTCGCGGGCCGGCGCGCCCGCGCGATCGACGCCGGCATCGCCGCCGCAGGGCGACGGCGCTCTACGAGGCCACCCGCGATGGCGTGCTCGTCGACGTGGGCGCATCTCGCAACCCGCATCCCGAGACGAGCCTGAAGTCTCTCTTCGGCAAGGTCTGGTACGAGGGCTACGACGCAGCCCCAGTACTCCTGGCAGTCGACCGGCGGAACGGACGACTTCGAGCCCAAACTGTCGCTCACGCCGCTCATCTTCGGCACCTTCAAGGCGACGGTCTACGCGCTGCTCTTCGCGATTCCCGCTCGCCCTCGGCGCCGCGCTCTACGCGGCGGTTTTCGCGGCGCCCCCCGTCCGGCGGCTCGTCAAGCCGATCGTCGAGATCATGGCCGCGCTTCCGTCGGTCGTGATCGGCTTTCTGGCCGGGCTCTGGCTCGCCCCGCTCGTCGAACGCACGACGGTCGGCACGCTCCTCCTTCTTCCCGTCGTGCCGCTCGTCGTGCTGGCCGCGGCCCTCGGCTTCCAGCCGCTCCCGCAGGCCGCTCGGACGCGCTTCGGCCGGCTGTGGGAGATGGTGCTCCTCGTGGCCGTCGTCCTCCTGGCCGCCTGGCTCGCGTTCCGGATCGGCCCTGGTTCGAGCAGACCGCCTTCGGCGGCGACTTCAAGAGCTGGCTCTTCCAGCACTGGGAGCTCCGATACGACCCGCGCAACTCGATCATCATCGGGTTCGCGATGGGCTTCGCCGTCATTCCGATCATCTTCACGATCAGCGAGGACGCCTTCTCGAACGTTCCCGCGCACCTGTCGGCCGCGAGCCTCGCCCTCGGGGCTTCGCGCTGGCAGACGGCGACCCGCGTCATCGTCCCGACGGCATCGCCGGGCGTCTTCTCGGCGGTCATGATCGGATTCGGGCGCGCCGTCGGCGAAACGATGATCGTCCTCATGGCGACCGGCAACACGCCGATCATGGACTGGTCGATCTTCAACGGCATGCGAACGCTGTCCGCCAACATCGCCGTCGAGATCCCCGAAGCGCCGTTCGGCGGCACGCTCTACCGCGTCCTGTTCTTCGCGGCGGCGATCCTCTTCGCGATGACCTTCGTCGTCAACACGGCGGCCGAGATCGTCCGCCAGCGGCTCCGCAAGAAGTACGAGGTCCTTTGATGAGCTTCACGGGGAGAGGGACCCGGCGCTGGACGGGGGCCGTCTTCATCTGGCTGACGGGCGCGGCTCTCGCGGCCTCGCTCCTGATGATCGTCGGGATCGTGCTCCTCGTCGCCTCCCGCGGACTCGTGGTCTTCTGGCCGCGACCGCTCGTGGAGCTGACGCTCCAGGACGGCAGGAAGTACGTCGTCGAGGAGCTCTCGCGCGAAGAGATCCCGCCGACGAAAGAGCCACCCGACGCCGGGCCAGCGCCTGCAGGTCCGCCTGGCCAACCGGGATCTCTACGGTCTGGACTTCCGGTGGATTTCCCAGTCGGAGATCGTGTCCCGCAGCGTGCCGGCCGACGCCGTCCTCGTGGAGCGGCAGGAGTATGGCCCGTTCCAGGGATTCCTCGTCCGGATCGAAGGAAGCCAGCGGCCGGGAGGTCGGCCCGACCGATCCCCAGCGGTTTGCGGTCCTCGAGGGCCTGCTCGAGTCGGCGCGCGTCCGTATGGACGAGATCCGGCGGCATCGAGCAGAAAGAGATCGGCAGCGTCAACTACCAGCTCGAGCGCAAGCGCCTGGACATCAGGGAGCTCGAGCGGAAGGACCCGAAGAAGAGCGCCGACACCCGGGCCAGGCTCGCCGGGCTCGAAGGCCAGATCGCGGAGCTCCAGGAGAGATACAGAGCCCTCCGGGATCAGGCCGACGCGCTCAGCGCGGAGAACGAGAAAGCCAAGGTCACCTTCGCCGACGCCAACGGGACGGAGAAGACGATCCCGGTCTCCGCCGTCGTCCGGTTCTTCCGGCCCAACAGCCTCGGCCTGCTCGAGAAGATCGGCATCTACCTGTCCCGGCTGTGGGAGTTCGTGTCGGGCGAGCCGCGCGAGTCCAACACGGAGGGCGGGCGTCTTCCCGGCGATCTTCGGGACGGTCATGATGGTGATCCTGATGAGCGCGGCCGTCATGCCGTTCGGCGTCATCGCCGCCCTGTACCTGCGGGAGTACGCCCGGCAGGGCCCCCTCGTGCGCGCCGTGCGGATCGCCGTGAACAACCTCGCGGGCGTGCCGTCGATCGTGTTCGGGGTCTTCGGGCTCGGGTTCTTCGTGTACCTGGCCGGAGGCACCATCGACAAGCTCTTCTACTCGGACGCGTCTGCCCGATCCGACGTTCAAGACCGGCGGCATCCTCTGGGCGTCGCTGACGCTCGCGCTCCTGACGGTGCCGGTCGTGATCGTCGCCACGGAGGAATCCCTGGCAGCCGTGCCGCGGGGCGCCCGGGAGGGCTCGTACGCCCTCGGGGCCACCAAGTGGCAGACGATCCGGCGCATCGTCCTCCCGGCCGCGCTGCCCGGGATTCTGACCGGGCTGATCCTGGCGATGGCGCGCGGCGCCGGCGAGGTCGCCCCGCTGATGATCACGGGCGTCGTCAAGCTCGCGCCGCAGCTGCCGCTGGACGGCAATTTCCCCGTTCTTCCACCTCGAGCGCAAGTTCATGCACCTCGGATTTCACATCTACGACGTCGGCTTCCAGTCGCCCAACGTCGAGGCCGCGAAGCCGATGGTGTACATGACGACGCTGCTGCTCCTCGCCGTCGTCGTGGCGCTGAACCTGACGGCGATCCTCATCCGCGAGCGCCTGCGGCGGAAGCTCCGCATCGGCGACCTTCTGATGGAGAACGAAGACATGGAGACCCTGGCGCCCGGCTCCGCCACGACGGCCCGGATCGCGCGCACGGCCCAGCTGACTCGCGACGTCGAAGCCGGCCCGAGGCGACTCGAGTCCGCGCACGCGAGGGCCGGTCCGTCCTCGACGTCCAGGACCTCGAACCTCTGCTACGGGGCAGAAGCAGGCGCTCTACGACATCTCGCATGGCCTTTCCGGAGAAGCAGGTCACCGCCCTCATCGGCCCGTCGGGCTGCGGCAAATCGACCCTGCTGCGCTGCCTGAACCGCATGAACGACCTCATCGACGGCGTCCGCATCGAGGGCAAGGTCCTCTTCGAGGGCGATCGACATCTACGCCCCGAAGGTCGACGTGACGGAGCTGCGCAAGCGGTTCGGGATGGTCTTCCAGAAGTCGAACCCGTTTCCGAAGTCGATCTACGAGAACGTCGTCTACGGCCTCCGGATCCAGGGCGTGCGGGACAAGGCGACGCTCGACGAGGCGTGCCGAGCGGTCGCTTCGCGACGCGGCGCTCTGGGACGAGGTCAAGGACCGCCTCCAGGAGAGCGGGCTGTCGCTGTCCGGCGGCCAGATGCAGCGCCTCTGCATCGCGCGGGCGATCGCGGTCAAGCCCGAGGTGGTTCTGATGGACGAGCCCTGCTCGGCCCTCGATCCGATCGCCACCGCCAAGATCGAGGAGCTGATCTACGACCTGAAGAGGGACTTCACGATCATCATCGTGACGCACAACATGCAGCAGGCCGCCCGCGTCTCGGAGCAGACGGCGTTTTTCATGCTGGGCCGGCTGGTGGAGTACGACCGCACCGAGAAGATCTTCACCAACCCGGGTCAGAAGATCACCGAGGACTACATCACGGGCCGGTTCGGCTAGCCCGCGGAGGAGAATAATGAAGACGGTGGCCAGCAAGGGACGTGACGGAGTGGCGGGACCCCGCGGCGAAGCCCAGCCCGTCGCGATGAAGCGCATCGCGCTGATCGAGGACGACGCCGACATCGCGTACACGATTCGGCTCAACCTCCGCAAGGAGAAGCGCTACCAGGTCGAGCACTACATCTCGGGAATCGCGGCGCTCGCGGCCGTGCAGGAGAAGCCTTTCGACCTCGTCATCCTGGACCTGAACCTGCCGGACATCGACGGCCTGGCGCTGTGCCGCGAGCTGCGCCGGGTCGACGAGACCAAGCGCATCCCGATCATCATGCTGACGGCCAGGGTCGAAGAGCGCGACAAGCTCCTGGGGTTCGAGATCGGGGCCGACGACTACATCACCAAGCCCTTCTCGATGCGCGAGCTCCTGGCGCGGGTCCATGCCCACCTGAGGCGCGTCGCGTCCTTCGAGACCTCCGAGGAAGAGGTCTTTCGCGACGGAGAGCTCCACGTCGACCGCGCCCGGTTCGAGGTCACGCTCGCCGGCGAGCGGGTGCACCTGACGAAGAAGGAGTTCGACCTCCTGTGGCTCCTGATCCGCAATCGCAACCGGGTCGTGACCCGAGACGCCATCCTCGCGCGGCTCTGGGACTACGACGCCGACGTGGAGACGCGAACCGTGGACGTCCACATCCGCGCCCTGCGCCGCAAGCTCGGCGACGAGAGGATCGAGACCGTCGTGGGTCTCGGCTACCGTTATCGGGAGGCCGCGGCGAAGTGATTTCCCAGCCGTGAGGCTTCCGTCCCGGTTCGTTCTCCTGTTCGGCGCCCTGTCCGGGGCCGCCGCTCTCGCCCTCGTTCTCCTCCTCGAAGGCACGGTTCGGCGCGCCGTCGAAGAGCGGGTGACCGAGCGCCTGGAGCAGGAGCGCGACCATCTCGTCCGATGACGTCTCGCGGTTCGGCACCCTGGGCTCGAGCGAGCTGGACGCGGTTCTCCGCGGCGCGGCGGCCCGGCTGTCGCTCCGTATCACGCTCATTGCGCCGGACGGCCGGGTGCTTCACGAGACGGGCCTCACCGCGGAGCGACGTGGCCGCCATCGAGAACCACAACGACCGGGAAGAAGTGCGCGCGGCGCGAGCCCGCGGACAGGGCATGGCGCGGAGGCAGTCCGCGACGACCGCGGACGCCGATGATCTACTCCGCGCCGGCTCCTGCCGGACGGCCGCGTCCTCCGGGTCGCGGTGTCGGCGGACCACGTACGCCGGATCGAGGACGCGTACTTGTGGTCGATGCGCGCGGCCGTCGTCGGCGTGTGCTTCCTCCTCTTCCTCATCGGGGCCGCCGCGGCCCTGCGCGTCTCCCGCCCGATCGGGGAGCTGACGCGGAGCGGCGTCCGCGGTCGCCGCGGGCGACTTCGCGCGCGACCTGCCGAGCTCGGGTGGAGAAGAGGTGCGCCTGCTGTCCGGCGCCGTCCAGCGGATGAAGGACTCGCTCCACCAGTCTCTCGAGCGGGCGGAGGGTGAGCGCCGCCTGACGGCGATGGTCTTCGAAACGCTGCCGGACGGCCTGGTCGTCGTCGACCCGCGGCTTCGCGTGCTCGAGTCCAACCGACGGTTCGCCGCCATGACGGGCGTCGCGTCGCCCGCCGGCCGGGCGGTCTACGAGGTCCTGCGGGAGCGCCCGCTCTACGACTGCTTCGAGACGACCGTCCGGACGGGCGAGACTTTCGGAGCGCACGGTCGTCCTTCCGGACGAGCGCGTCTGGCAGGTCTCGGTGGCCCCGCTGCCGGAGGGGCACCGCGCGGCGGCCGTCGGCGTGCTGCGCGACGTGACGCGGCTCGAGCGGACAGAGTCGATGCGCCGCACGTTCGTCGGAGACGTCTCGCACGAGCTCCGGACGCCGATCGCCTCGATCGCGGCGGCGGCGGAGACGCTCGCCGACGCGCAGCCGGATCGGACGGAGACGCGCCGAGCTCCTGGGGCTGATCCGGCGCCAGGCCGACCGGATGCGCGAGCTGATCGACGACCTGATGGACCTGGCGCAGATCGAGAGCGGCGCGGTGCCCCTCGAGCGCGAGGAGGTGCCGCTGCGGGAGCTCCTGGCCGAGGTGGCGGAAGACCTCGGCGCCGCGGCCCGGGAGAAGTCCGTGGGCGTCGTCGTATCCGGAGACGCGACCCTGGCCGCCGTGGGCGACCGGAGGCGCCTGGGGCAGCTCGCGCGCAACCTCCTCGACAACGCCATCAAGTTTTCGCCGCCGGGCGCGCGCCGTCGCCGTCCGCGTTTCCCGCGACGGCGGCCGTCCGAGCTTCTCGGTCGTCGGACCTCGGGTCCCGGGATCCCGAAGGCGGAGCAGGACAGGATCTTCCAGCGCTTCTACCAGGTCGACCGGTCGCGCTCCAAGCAACGGCCGGGGTCGGGCCTCGGATTGGCGATCGTCAAGCACATTGCGCAGCTGCACGGCGCCGTCGTCGAGGTCGAGAGCGAGGCCGGAAAGGGCTCGGCGTTTCACGTCCGGTTCCCGGCCGTCGCCTGAAGTTTCCGTGAATCGCCGTGTGAGATCGGCGTGAAGTTCTGCGATAGCATGGCGCCGCTTTTCCGGAAAGGCGCCCATGTTCAACCTCCTGCCGCGGGACGAGAAGTATTTCGACCGCTTCACCGAACTCGCCGTGCGCATCCACGAGTCGGCCCGGATTCTCGAGCGCTGGTTCGTGGGCGAGGCGGACGTGAAGACGGTGGCGGACCAGGTCAAGCGGCTCGAGCACGAGTGCGACGAGATCTCTCACGAGATCCTGCGAGGCATCGACCGGACCTTCATCACCCCCATCGACCGCGAGGACATCCACCGGCTCGCCGTGCGTCTGGACGACGTCATCGACCTCATCGACGGCAGCGTGCGCCGCGTCGTCCTCTTCCAGATCGAGAAGCCCACGCCCGTCTCGACCCAGCTCGCCCGGCTCATCGTGCAGACCACGAGCGAGCTCGTGGAGGCGGTCTCGCACCTGCGCCAGCAAAAGGGCGTCATGGGGCACTGCATCAAGATCAAGCAGATCGAGAACGAGGGCGACGTCGTGTACCACAACGCGATCGCGTCCCTGTTTCGCGACAACCTTCCCGCGATCGAGGTCATCAAGTGGAAGGACGTCTACGACAACATGGAGCGCTGCATCGATTCCTGCGTGGCGGTGGCGCACGTGCTGGAGAGCGTGGTGCTCAAACACTCATGAGCCGCCCGTCGACGATCGGCTCTTGATCCCCGGTTCCTCCCGATGATCTACGTCCTCGTCATCATCGCGGTCGCGCTGGTCTTCGACTTCATCAACGGGATGCACGACTCGGCAAACTCGATCGCCACGGTCGTCTCGACGCGCGTGCTGTCGCCCTTCGCGGCGGTCTTCTGGGCGGCCTTTTTCAACTTCGTCGCCGCCTTTGTCTTCGGCACCGCGGTGGCCAAGACGATCGGGTCGGATCTGATCGACATCACCGTCGTCAACTCGGACGTCGTGCTCGGGGGCCTCATCGGCGCCATCGCCTGGAACCTGATCACGTGGTACTTCGGGATCCCGTCCTCCTCCTCCCACGCCCTCATCGGCGGCTACGCGGGCGCGGCCGTGGCACGGGTCGGTATCAGCGCGATCATCCCCGGCATGGCCTGGGTCAAGACTCTCTCCTTCATCGTGCTCTCGCCGCTGATCGGGATGGCCGTCGGCTGGGCGCCTGATGGTCGGGCTGTCGTGGGTCTTCCACAAGACGCCTTACGGTTCGGTCGACCGCTGGTTCCGGCGGGCGCAGCTCGGATCGGCGGCGGCGTTCTCGCTCTCCCACGGCACCAACGATGCCCAGAAGACCATGGGAATCATCGGCGGCCTGCTGGTGGCGAATCACTCCTTGTTCGCCGATCCGGCGTCTCCTTTCCACTGGATGCACCTGCCGGACCTGAAGGTCGTGCCGTGGTGGATCATCCTGTCCGCGCACGCGGCCATCGGCCTCGGCACGCTGACGGGGGGCTGGCGTATCGTGCGCACGATGGGCAGCCGGATCACCAAGCTCAAGCCGTTCTCGGGATTCAGCGCCGAGACGGGAGCGGCGGCGACCGTCATCGCCGCCTCGGTGTGGGGCATTCCCGTGTCGACGACACACACGATCACCGGCGCCATCATCGGCGTGGGCTCGGCGCAGCGCTTCTCGGCCGTGCGCTGGGGCGTGGCCGGACGCATCGTCTACGCCTGGATCCTGACGATCCCGATGGCGGCCGCGATCGGGGCACTGAGCTACGGCCTGCTGGCCGCTCTCAACTGAGGCAGGAGAATCGATGCGAACGCCCGTTGCCGCCGCCGCGCTGGCCGTCGTCCTCGCCGGCCCGCTTCTCGCGGCCCGACAGCCGGATCCCGCCGTCTTCGACGCGGTCCTCGCCGAGCGGGCCCGCGGCGGCGGCTTCGATTACCAGGGCGCCACGGGGCAGGACCGCAAGCGGCTCGCCGCGTACCTGACGAACCTCGGCGACGCGAGCCCGAGAGGCATGTCGGAGGACGAACGGAAGGCCTTCTACATCAACGCCTACAACGCCATGGCGATCGCGATCGTGCTCGACGCCTATCCGGTCAAGAGCATCCGCCACATCGACGGCTCCTTCGGAGGGATCCGCCGCAAGATCGGCGGGCAGATGCTCACGCTCGACGACATCGAGAACCGGCTGCGGGAGATGAAGGACGCGCGGATCCACTTCGCGATCGTGTGCGCCTCGAAATCCTGCCCCCCGCTGGCGGGAAAGGCCTACACCGCGGCCGGGCTTTCGGCCGCACTGAACGAGCAGGCCCGGGCGTTTCTGAACGACCCGGCCAAGAACGTCTTCGACCGGGAAAACACCCGCCTCGCGCTCTCGAAGATCTTCGACTGGAACCGCGAGGAGTTCGAACGCGACGGCGGCACCATCCCGGGATACATCGCGAAGCTGGTGGGGGACCCGGGGCTGGCGAGCTGGACGCAAACGTTTCCGGGCAAGCCCGAATTCCTCGAGTACGACTGGAAACTGAATCAGCCCTGACCGGCGGCTCCAGAGAAGAAAAAGAAGCCCCTCTTGCGAGGGGCCCGAAGGAGGAGATCGCGTGTGTCTGTCTCTCCTACGGAGGCAGGCGTTGATAGCCCGCCAGGCGTCTGAGGGTTCCTTTCGGGCCGTCCGTTATCGTCCTGCCGTGATTCGCCTCCGGTTGAAGCCCGGGCGGGAGGCCTCGGTCCTGCGGCGACACCCCTGGCTCTTTTCGGGGGCGGTCGCGTCGGCCGAAGGGGACGGTTCCGACGGGCACGCCGAGGTGGCTGTCCGCCGATGGAAAACCCCTCGCGCGGGGCGCCTATTCGCCGGACTCTCAGATCCTCGCCCGGCTCTGGACGTTCGACGAGCGCGCGCCCGACGCCGCGCTCTTTCGTGAACGATTTTCGGCGGCGCACGAGCCTCCGCGAAGCGGTTCTGCCGCCGGAGACCACGGGCTACCGCGCGATCAATTCCGAGGGGGATCGGTGCCCCGGGGTGCTCCTCGACGTTTACGGGGATCTCGCGGTCCTCGAGCTCCTGACCGCCGGCACCGAGCGATGGGGCAACGACCTCGAAAACACCGCCCGCGAGGTGTTCGCCCCGGCTCGACTGGTCGTTCGGAAGACCGGTTCGGCGCGGGATGCGCGGCACGGCCTTCCGGCCCGACCCGCCCGCGAAGGCAAACCCGCGGCAGCAGGGGACGCCGTGCGAAGCACGGCGTCATCGGAGGGGAGTGAGGGGCAAGTCCCCTTCCTCGAACACGGCCTTCGCTTTTTCGCCGACATCTCCTCCGGTCAGAAGACCGGCTTTTTCCTGGACCAGCGGGACAACCGCTGCGCGGCTCCGCAGCCTGGCGCGGGGGCGGACGCTGCTCAACCTCTTCTCCTACTCGGGAGCCTTCTCGATCGCCGCGCTCGCGGGCGGAGCCGCCCGGGCGGTCGACGTCGACTCTTCGGCCGCCGCGCTGGAGCTCGCCCGGGAGCATCGCCGCGCCAACGGCTTTCCGGCCGATGACGCCGACTTCGTTCAGGCCGACGTCTTCGACGACCTGCGCCGCCGCGTTGCCGCCGGGGAGCAGTGGGACGTGATCGTCTGCGATCCCCCGGCGTTCGCCAAGAAGAAAGCGGACCTGGACCGGGCGGCGCGCGGCTACAAGGACATCAACCGGCTCGCCATGTCCCTCCTCTCCGCCGGGGGCTGGCTCCTGACCTGCTCCTGCTCGGGCCTCGTGGACGCCGACCTCTTCCAGAAGGTCGTTTTCGCCGCCAGCGTGGACGCGCGCGTTCCCTTCGCTCTGACCGCCCGACAGGGGGCCGGACCGGACCACCCGGTGTCGCTCGACTGTCCGGAAGGGGAATACCTCAAGGGCCTCTGGCTCCGCCGGGCTTCGTAAGCCGCCCGTTTATACTCGCGGCGGATGGCGGCCCCGGTCCTTTGGGCGTCAGGCTGATCGACATGATGACCCGGTAAGGGCCGCTCCGGATGCGGCGGCGGTTCGGATGACCGAGCTCGAATGCCGGGACGCTGAACGGATCGGCGCGCAGCTGATCGATCGTGGTCAGCAAGGCTCCCAGACCCTGGGGATCGCTGAGATCGAGGGACGCGGCGTTGACCGCTTCCGGCTCCCACTCGACCTCCCACATGGCGCCCCGATCAGAGGCCCAGCGTTCGGCGTACCTCGTGGTGCGGAATGCCGTGCTGCCGGCCGCCGGCGGCACGGTCGGCCTCGAAGCGGATCAACGCCAGCTCGCCCTCGAGCTCATCGAACCGCTCGGACGACAACAGCACGACGTCGTCGTTGATCGCCACGGTTTCACCGGCGACCGCCCGCCGGATCATCTCATCAGCAACGTCCACCGGCGTGGACAGTAGCCGTCGACGTCATCGCGTCCAAGGATCCACTGGAGCGCCAGGGGTCGGCCGGCCCGGGGCGCGCACTCACCAATTGCGTCAAGACGCGGAACGGGCCCGCCCCCGAGGGGGCGGGCCCGTCGCCGTTCAGCGCCGGTTCGGAGCGATCAGCCCCGGCCGTGGCGGAACAGCTTGCCCGGCGTCTCGCCGGTGCAGTCGCCGTCCTGGAAGGTCTCCACGCCGTTCACCAGGATGTGCCGGTAGCCGTGGGCCTTCTGCACCCGGCGCCACTCACCGCCGGGCAGGTCGTAGGTGGCCTCGCCGATCCACTCGGGGTCGATGGCCAGCTCGTCGAGGTCGTAGACCAGCACGTCGGCGGGGGCACCCTCGCGCAGCACGCCGCGGTCTTTGAAGCCGGCGGCGTGGGCGGCCAGGGCCGACATGCGGTAGTGGGCCTCTTCGAGCGTCAGCGCCTGGGTGTCACGCACCATCCAGGCCAGGAAGTCGGTGGTCCAGGCGCCACCGGTGAAGAACTTGGTGTGGGCGCCACCGTCGGACACGCCGGGGATCGTGTACGGCGACTCCTTGTAGACGCCGGCCATGTGGTCGATCGAGAACTGCGGGCCCTGGCCCAGGAACTCGGTCTTCAGGTCGGTCTCGAGGGAGAGGTCGAGCATCACGTCGATGTAGTGCTTGCCCTCTTCCTCGGCGATCTGGCCCAGGCTCTTGCCCTCGTACTTGTCGCACAGGTCGGGCCGGCCGTTGATGTGCTGGACCACCAGCTTGCGGGGCGGTCCGGCCACGGCGCCCTGGGTCTGCTTGAAGAGGGTGGAGGCCGCGTCCGTCTCGGCCTTGATCCGCTCCCGCAGGGCCGGGTCGCGCATCTTGCGCATCTTGTCCTCGAGCTCGCCGGTGGTGGCTTCCCGCCACGCCGGGCTCTGGTCGTAGAGGTTCCAGTTGTCGAGGGAGAAGGCGAAGCCGGTGCGCACCGTGGCCGCCTGGCCGAAGATCCGCAGCCCGTCCTTCTGCGCGTCGGCCAGCCACTCCAGCCGCTCCTGGTGGATGCGGGGGTTCTTCTGGCTGACCGGCACCACGTTGTCGATGATCGGGCGCTGGGCCACCTCGGCCAGGCGCCGCTTGAAGTCGAGGTCCTCGGGGTCGTTGGGGTCGGGCTGGGTGGCCTGGGTCAGCTGGATGAAGCCCTCGTCGTGCTCCCGCAGCACCTCGGCCAGGGCGAAGATGTCGTCGTCGACCATGGTGTCGGTGACCATGGGGGTGCCGTCGAAGTCGGCCTGGATGGAGTTCGGCCCCAGGCGCTGGATGGAGAAGCCGCAGAGGCCGGCGTCCATGCCCTCGTGCAGCAGGCGCTGCATCTCCTTGCGCTCGGCGTTGGTGGCCGGGCGGGTCTTGGCCGCTTCGAGGCCCATCACGTAGATCATCAGCGAGGCGGTGGGCATGTACTGCAGCACGTTGACGCCGAGGGGGGCCCGGTCGAGGCTGTCGAGGTACTCGGGGATGGTCTCCCAGTCCCACTTGGGCAGGAAGCCTTCGCGCATGGCGTCGAGGGGGATGGCCTCGGTGCGGACCATCGTCAGCATCGAGCGCTCACGGAAGTCGGGCTTGCAGGGGGCGAAGCCGAAGCCGCAGTTGCCCAGCACCACCGAGGTGACCCCGTGCCAGCCCGAGATCGTGCACCACGGGTCCCAGCGGACCTGCGCGTCGTAGTGGGTGTGCAGGTCGATGGCGCCGGGAGCGACGATGCAGCCGCCGGCGTCGATGACCCGGTCGGACACGCCCTGTGCCCGCCCCCCGATCTGCGCGATGCGCCCGTCCTTGACCCAGAGGTCGCCCCGGTAGCGGGGCACCCTGGTGCCGTCGACGATCGTGCCACCCTTGATGTGCACGTCGTAGCTCGTCATATGTCATACCCCTCGGCCGTGGGAAGGTTCCCAAGCAGACTAGCGCATCTTGTTGACCCCGGCGTCAAGTTCGGCTTCCCTCGGACCGGGCCCCGGTAGTACCGTCGGGGGTCCGGCCGCACCACCACCTCCCACCCGACGCGGCCGCCGAGGGGGTTCCGTTGAAGGTCGACTTCCCGATCATCTCCGCCGACTCGCACATCACCGAGGCGCCGGGCACCTATCGCGACTACATCGACGCCGAGTACGCCGACAAGGCCCCCCGGATCGTGGAGACCGAGGACCGGGGCGACATCTACGTGATCGAGGGGATGAAGGCCTCCATCCCCATGGGGCTGGTGGCCGCCGCCGGTCAGCAGGCCGACGAGCTGAACACGAAGGCCCGCTATGCCGACCTGCACAAGAGCGGGTACGACGCCACCTACCGCATCGCCGACCAGAACCGTGACGGCGTGTCGTGCGAGGTGATCTACCCCTCCGTGGGCATGGTGCTCTGCAACCACCCCGACTTCGACTACAAGAAGGCGGCGATGGACGCCTACAACCGCTGGATCGCCGAGTACTCCTCGGTCGACCCGGCGCGGCTGCTGGGCCTGGGCCAGACGCCGATGCGCTCGCCGGAGGAGGGCATCAAGGACGTCGAGAAGATGAAGGCCATGGGCCTGCGCGGCGTGATGATGTCAGGAAACCCCCAGGTGGAGGACTACGACTCCGAGATCTACGGCGAGTTCTGGGAGGCCTGCGTCGACCTGGGCATGGTGCCCTCGTTCCACATCCTGACCAGCTCGGCCGACTCGATGAACCGCACCCGGGCCCGGAGACGAACAACTTCCTGTCGATCATCCGGGGCAACCAGGACATCATGGGCATGTTCGTCCTGGCCGGCGTCTTCGAGCGGCACCCCCGGCTCAAGATCGTGTGCGTGGAGGCTGACGCCGGCTGGGCGCCGCACTTCACGTACCGGATGGATCACGCCTTCAACCGGCACCGGAAGTGGCTCAAGGCCGGCATCGCAAGCTGCCGTCGGAGTACTTCAAGGAGCACATCTACCTGACGTTCCAGGACGACTGGGTGGCCTTCGCCAACGCCGACCAGATGAACTGGCGCCGGCTGTGCTGGGCCAACGATTCCCCCACTCCGACTCCACC
>CAWHKQ010000005.1:0-105255 GCA_963829925.1 uncultured Acidobacteriota bacterium | reverse complement strand
CGGGACTCCAGGCGCTGGTCTTTCTGCTCGCGGCATCGGCTCCGATCGTCGAGACCGGACCGGCCGTGTTTCCCGGGTCTGCAGAGCGCCGGTCCGCGGCCGCGGAAGTCGCGATTCCCGCCCGCCCGCTGCCGGCCGCTGCCCGGCACGTTCTTCCGCCCCTGTCGCCGGCCGAACGGGCGGCCCTGGCGAAGCGCGACGACCGGGGCTCGAACCTGCGCCGCAAGGTTCCGGCGGTGCGCGTCGGTATCTCGCGGCCGCTTCCCCGGCCCGTCGGCTTCGACTCCCTTCCCGCGGGCCTCGCGGCCGGCGCTTCCCGGACCGTCGCCGGCGGCCTGCTCGAGCGGTCTCCCGACGGCCGGCTGACGTGGACCGCCGCCTTCTCCTCTCCGGGCGCCGGGGCGTTGCGCCTCCACCTGCGGGATCCCCGCCTGCCCGCGGGCGCCCGGGCCTTCGTGTTCTCCGCTTCCGGCGAGGCGCATGGTCCCTACGCCTTCGAGGGAGGGGCCCCCCCGGAGGGGTTCTGGACGAACACGGTGTTTGCGGAGGAGATTTTTCTCCAGGTCGTGCTGCCGCCCGCGGGAGGGCCGGCGTCTCTCGCCGTGGACGCGGTCGTGCACATCGAGCACCCCGGCTTTGCTCCCGGCCCCGCGATGCGGGCTTCCCCGACCCTTCTTCCCAAGTCCCAGATCTGCTTCGTCGATCGGAGCTGCGTGACCCCGGCCGAGTTCCCGAACATCGACGCCGCGTCGCACTCCGCCGCCCAGCTCACCTTCGTCGACGACGGCGACGCTTTCGTCTGCTCGGGGGCGCTCCTGCAGATCGACGACCTCCTCGTTCGTTCCGTATCTCCTGACCGCCAACCATTGCTTCGCCAACCAGCCCGCGGCCACGTCGCTCGAAGCCATCTGGAACTATCGGACCGCGGCCTGCGACGGGCCGTTCCCCAGTCCTTCTCTTTTTCCGCGCACGCTGGGCTCCACACTCCTGGCGACCGGGGAGACCAGCGACTTCACCTTCGTCCAGCTGTCTCAGCCCGCTCCCGCCGGGAGCGTGTTCCTGGGCTGGACCACGGCCGACTACAGCCAGGCCGGGGGAACGGTCCTCTACCGCCTGAGCCATCCCGACGGCGATCCCCAGTTCTTCACGCGGCACGAGATCAGCACGACGCCGACGCCGGCGGAGTGCAGCGACGCGCCTCAGGGGACCTTCGTCTATTCCAAGGACCTCGACGGCGGGACCGGTTTCGGCAGCTCCGGCTCGCCCGTGTATCTGGAGGACCTCCGGGTCGTCGGGCAGCTCCTCGGAACCTGCGGCTTCAACATCGAAGACGACTGTGACGCCGTCCAGAACTCGACGCTCGACGGGTCCTTCCGCGTCACGTTTCCGTCGGTGCGGGCCTGGCTCGATCCGGCCGGACCCTGCGTCGCGGACCCGACGACGCTCTGCCTGAACGGCGGCCGATTCCGAGTGCGGGTCACCTGGACGCGCACCGGGGGAAGCACCGGCCCGGGCATGGGCGTGCCGCTGACCGGAGATTCGGGCTACTTCTGGTTCTTCAACGCCGCCAACCTCGAGCTCGTGGTCAAGGTCCTCGACGCGTGCGCGCTTTCTCCGGGAAGGTTCTGGGTCTTCGCCGGCGGGCTGACGAACGTCGGCGTCGTGCTGACGGTCGAAGACCGGCAGACCGGCGCGGTCCGCACGTACACGAACACGCAGGGTACGGCTTTCGCGCCGCTCCAGGACACGGCGGCCTTTTCTTGTCCCTGATGGTCCTGGCGGCGGCCACCCTCTGGGCCGTGATCCTCGCTTCGCCGCCCCAACCCGCGACCGACCGCCGGGTCCTCGTCTTTTCGAAAACGGCGGGCTTCCGCCACGACTCGATTCCTGATGGGATCGCCCTCGTGCGCCGCCTCGGCGCCGAGGAAGGGTTCTCGGTGGATGCGACGGAGGATGCCGGCCGATTCACCGACGCCGGCCTCGCGCGGTACGACGCCCTCATCTTCCTGTCCACGACGGGCGCCGTGTTCGACGCGGCTCAAAGGGCCGCCTTCCAGCGCTACGTCCGGGCGGGCGGGGGATACGTCGGCGTGCATTCCGCAACCAACACCGAACAGGATTGGCCCTGGTACATGGCGCTCGTGGGGGCGTCCTTCGCCAGCCATCCGGACATCCAGACCGCAGCGCTTCGCGTGGCCGACGCCCGTCACGTTTCGACACGTCATCTGCCTGAGGTCTGGACGCGCACGGACGAGTGGTACGACTTCCGGGCCAACCCGCGGGATCACGTCCAGGTCCTCCTGACCCTGGACGAAGCCTCCTACTCCGGGCGGCGCCATGGGAGCCGATCACCCGATCGCCTGGTGCCGGTATTTCGACGGCGGGAGGAGCTGGTACACGGCCCTCGGGCACACGCGAGAGAGTTTCGCGGAACCGCTCTTTGCCGAGCACGTGCGCGGCGGCATCCGGTTCGCAGCGGGGTATCCGGACGGTGACGAGCGCCGGCCGCCCGCGATCGTCGCGAGGCCCGCCCGCTGACCTCGAGCCCGGAACGCCGCGTCGCGATCCTCGGACCGGCGCCGCCCGACCGCGGCGGGATCGCCCGGGAGACCGCGCTTCTGGCGGCGGAGCTCTCGGAGCGCGGCGACGTCGCCTGGTACACGTACTCGCGGCGCTATCCCCGCTGGCTCGACCCCCGGCGATTCGACGAAGACCCGGGCCTCCCGGCCGCCTCCGCCAGGCCCCGTGCTCGACTATCGCTCGCCCGGTTCCTGGAGGAGGACGGCCGAAGCGATCGCATCGGGGAAACCGGAAGCGGTGCTGATCCCATGGTGGACCGCCTTCTGGGGACTGCCGTACCGCGCGGTGATGCGGCTCCTGGCGACCCTCGCGCCGGAGACGCGGCGGATCCTGGTGTGCCACAACGTCGAGGACCACGAGGGCGGGATGACGCGCCGCTTCTTCGCCCTGGGGGCCTTTCTCGCGGCCGACGGGTTCATCGTTCACTCCTCGGAGGACCGGGACCGCCTCGCGCGGATCCGCCCGGCGTCTCCCGTCCTCCTCCTGCCGCATCCGGTGCGCGTCGCGCCGGCGCCCGGCCGCGAAGACGCGCGCCGGCGCCTCGGACTTCCGGACGGCCCGCTTCTCCTCTTCCTCGGGCTGGTGCGGCGCTACAAGGGCGTGGATCTGCTTCTCGACGCGGCGCCATCGATCGTCCGGGAGGCCGGCGCGACGATCGCGATCGTGGGGGAGGTCTTTCCGGACGCGCGCGACATCTGCGGAGCGCGCCCGCTCGAACCCCGTGCGCGACCGGATCCTCTGGAACGACGCGTACGTCCCCGAAGACGAGCTGGCGCTGCTGGCTCGCGGCCTGCGACGCCGTCGTTCTTCCCTACCGGGCGATCTCGGGCAGCGGCATCGCGGCGCGCGCTCTGCGCCGCGGGGCGGCCGATGGTGGCCGCGGCGGTGGGCGGACTGAAGGCGGCCGTCGTTCCCGGTGTCACGGGGGAGCTGTTTGCCCCCGGCGATGCGGCCGGCCTCGCCGCGGCGGCGAAGATTGTTCTCGCGCGCGGCTCGGCCTTCTACGCGCCGGGTCTCCAGGCCGCGGCCGCGGCGGCCTGCTCTGGCCGAACTACGCGGACGCCCTGATCGGAGTTCGTGAGCCGTCTCTGACCGATATACTCCGCCTCCAATGAATCTGCGACCTCACGGAGGAGCAACAGCTCCTCCAGGCCTCGGTCCGCGAGTTCGCCGAGGGCGTCGTCCGCCCGCGCGCGGCCGCCATCGACCAGAGCGGCGAGTTTCCCGCGCGACCTCTTCGCGGCGGCCGGGGAGCTCGGGCTCGCGGGGGTGGCCGTCCCGACCGAGCACGGCGGTTCGGGGATGGACACCGTCGCGTACGCGATCGTGATCGAGGAGATCTCCCGCGTCTGCGCCAACACCGGAGTCATCCTGTCGGTCAACAACTCGCTCGTCTGCGATCCGATCGAGAAGTTCGGCAATGACGACCAGAAGAAGCGGTTCCTGACCCCCCTGGCGAAGGGAGAGAAGCTCGGATGCTTCGCGCTGACCGAGCCCGACGCGGGCTCGGACGCCGGCAACCAGAAGACGCGGGCGGTGCGCGACGGCGACGTCTATCGGCCTGACGGGGCAGAAGGTGTTCATCACGTGCGGGCAGGCGGCCGACGTCAGCCTCCTCTTCGCCATGACGAACCCCGAGAAGAAGACCTCGAGGCATCTCGGCCTTTCTCGTGGACGCCAATGCGCCCGGCTTCGACCGCTCCCGCCACCAGGTCAAGCTCGGCGTCAACGCCTCCGGCACCGTCGAGATCTTCCTGACCGACGTCAGAGTGCCGGCCGCGGACCGGCTCGGGGAGGAAGGCGAGGGCTTCAAGATCGCGATGTCCACCCTCGACGGGGGCCGCATCGGGATCGCCGCCCAGGCCGTGGGCATCGCGCAGGAGGCCTTCGAGGCGGCGGTCTCCTACTCCAAGGCGAGGCGCGCCTTCGGCCGGCCCGATCGCCGACTTCCAGGCGTTCCGCTTCTATCTCGCCGACATGGCGACCGAGGTCGACGCCGCCCGCCTGCTGACCCGCAAGGCGGCCGCCGCCAAGGACGCGGTCAAGGACGTCCGGCGGGCGCTACTCGATGGAGGCTGCGGTCGCCAAGCTCTTCGCCGCCGAGATGGCGCAGCGCGTGACGACCAAAGCGCTGCAGATCCACGGGGGGTACGGCTACACGAAGGAGTATCCGGTCGAGCGCAACTTCCGCGACGCGCGCATCACCGAGATCTACGAGGGCACGAGCGAGATCCACCGGCTGATCATCGCCCGCGAGATCTTTCGCGACAGCGGCCTGGCGATCGGATGAGAGAGGCTCGGAGCTAGCCCATGGGCCAGACACGGATGTTCCGGGACCGCGTGGTCTCGATGGAACAGACACTCGAGGGAGGAGAGAAGCATCTCCCCCTGCTGCGGGACCTCTGCCGCGAGGCGCTGCCGGAGTTCGAGTTTCTGGAGCATTCCCTCGACCACGAGAGAGACCTCTTCGTCATGCACTTCGCCGTGCCCGACGGCGGCAGAAAACGCGTCGCTGGACCCGGATGGTGCTCTTCGACGCGGAGCGCATTCCCACGCTGACCGGAGATCCGGCGGCCGGGCTGCGGTCGCGGATCGTCGACCTCCTTCGGGCCAACGCCGCGCGGCCCGAGATCATGGTCACCTTCCGACACCTCGAGGACGGCTGGGTCGATACTCCGGAGCCGCGCCGCGAGGGCGGGCGGCGCCGCCGGCGGGGCGGCCGCAGCGGAGGACGTGGGGCCGAGCGCGGAAGCCCCGCCCCCGATCGGCGACCCCAGCCCGGCGGCGCCCGCGGGGGGAGCGCCCGAGGGGGGGCGCCGCAGCCGCCGCGCGGTCCTTCTCCGCAACGCGGTCCGTCCGCGCCACGGGGCCCGTCCCCTCCGCGGGGTCCGTCCCCCCAGCGCGGTCCGTCCCCGCAACGTCCCCAGGCGCCGGCCGAGCCGGCGTCCGCCGACGCCGGAGCTCCCGGGCCGGGCGGCAAGAAGCGCCGCCGCCTTCCGCCGGCGCCGCCGGGGAGGTCGGGGCGCGGGCGGCGGAGGGTCCTCGCCGGGTCCTTCGCCCGCGGGACCCGGCGCATGAACTTCGCGTTCTCCGAGGACCAGACTCGGATCCGCGACGCGGTGCGCGAGTTTGCGGCCGCCGAGATCGCCCCGCGTGTCGCGCAGTGGGAAAGAGAAAGCTACTTTCCCCGGGAAATCCTGGGAGAGCTCGCCCGGATGGGCCTGATGGGGATGATGGTCCCCGAGACCTAGGAGGAGCCGGAGCCGACGCGCTCTCCTACGTCCTCGTCGTCGAGGAGCTGGCGCGCGTTTGCGCCTCGACGGCCGTGATCGTTTCGGTCAACAACTCGGTGGTCTGCTATCCCATCTGGAAGTTCGGCAGCGAGCGAGCAGAAAGCGACGATCCTGACCGAGCTGGCTTCCGGGAAGGCGCTCGGCGCCTACGCCCTGTCGGAGCAGCAGTCGGGCTCGGACGCGGCCAACCAGAAGACGCGCGCCGTCCGCGACGGCGAGTCGTATGTCTTGAACGGTTCGAAGGTCTGGATCACCAACGCCGGCGAGGCGCAGTGGTACGTCGTGATGGCGATGACCGACCCGTCCGCGGGCACGCGCGGCATCACGGCGTTCCTCGTCTCCTCCGAGGACCGGGGCCTGCGCATCGGCGCTCCGGAAGACAAGATGGGCCTGCGCTCGTCGAAGACGGCGGGCATCTTCCTGGAGGACCTCCGCATTCCCGCCGCCCGCCGGCTCGGAGCGGAGGGGCAGGGTTTCAACATCGCGATGACCACGCTGGACCACTCGCGCATCGGCATCGCCGCGCAGGGCATCGGCATCGGCCAGGCCGCTTACGAAGCCTCCGTCGAGTACGCCCAGACCCGCGAGACCTTCGGCCGCAAGCTCGCCGAGCACGAGGCCATCGCGTTCCAGATCGCCGACATGCGCGTGCAGCTCGAGGCTTCCCGGGTCCTCGACTTACCGCGCGGCCGTCCGGTCGGAGACGCCTGGCGTCCGGTACTCCAAGGAATCCTCGATGGCGAAGGTCTACGCGACCGAGGCCTGCAACGCGATCGCCGCGCGGGCCGTCCAGATCTTCGGCGGATACGGATACTCCAGGGAGTACGCGGTGGAACGGTACTATCGGGACGCCCGCGTGACGACGATCTACGAGGGCACGAGCGAGATTCAAAGGATCGTGATCTCGAAGAACGTGCTGGCGGGGCGCTGACGATGAGCGACATCGACCAGCGGCTCCTTCTCCCGCATCCGGACGACGAAGGCAAGCCGGCGGCGCCGGCGCCTCCGGTTGTCGAGGCCGTCACGGAGCGAAGCCGCTCCGCCGCCGCCGGTTGCGGAGGCTGTCACGGGGAAAGTCCCTCCACCGCCGCCGGCCACGCGGGCCCGCCCCGACCTCGTCGACCGACGAGAGCCGCTGTACCGGGATTGCCGGGGCTACCGCCTGCGGCTGGACCCCGCGGATCTGGCGCGGCTGCGGGAGCTGCCGGGGTCCCGGGGCAAGTCCGACGAGGAGATCGGGGAGGCGTTCTTCGACGGGCAGGCCGAGCGGCTCGCCGCCTCGCTCGTCGACGACGTTCCGGCGCCCAGCGAGATCCGCGTGGTCGTGGATCCTTACTCCCGGCAGGCGTTTCTCGCGCTGGAGAACCGGATCCGGGGGATCCTGAGCTTCTAGCCGGCCTCTCGCCGCAACCGGCTCAGATGTCCGCGGTGATGACGATCCGCTGGGCGCGCGTCAGGTGCGCCTTCTTCTGGTGCGGATCGATCGACACCGCGATTTCTCCCGGCGCGGCGCCGGCCGAAGAGAGCACGTCGGCCCAGCCCTCCGCCCGGAACCGGAGGAAGTCTTCGGCGACGGCCGGCTCCTCGCGGCCCTCGAAATCGGGCATGGCCTTCAGTTTTTCGACTTCGGCCCGGGGAGAACGAAGGCGTAGCCTTCGCGGTTGGTCGTGTAGATGCGGGCGCCTTTGGCAGAGTTTGGTTCCATGAAGGGAATTTTAGGGCATTCCGGGGGCTTTTTGGCCTTGATGAAATCGAAGACGTCGAAATCGAAGACGGCTCTGTTCGGAATGTCCCTGGTCCTCGTGGCTCTCGCCGGGACGCTGGCGGCGGAAGCGTTGCGGAATCACTTCGATTCCGACGCCATCATGCGGCCGCCGGGCTTCTTCGACTTCGCCGTGTTGGGCGCCCCCGGCGCCGCGCGCTGGCTCATCCTCTCGGACCGCAATCCTCCATCCGCGCCCAACTGTCTCTCCCAGACCGAGAGCGCGCGTCCCGCGGACTCGATCGCCGTGGCGTTGCGCCGCAACCAGGTCTTCCAGGACGGGACGGTCACGACGTTCGTCAAGCGGGGCGCCAACCGCGCCGGCCTGCTTGTCCGGATGGCCGACGAGAAGAACTTCCTGGTGCTGCTCTCCGACACGGGAACCGGTGAGACCGTCCTCTGGAGCTACCGGGACGGCAAGCCCTCCGAGCTCGGCCGTGGCCGAGCCGCGTTCGACCGCGGCTGGGAGGAGCTGGGGTTGACGGCGTCCGGGCCGAAGGTCGAGGCGCTCTTCAACGGCCGGAAACTGTTCGAAGCCTCCGACCCCGGGCCGGCGGCCGGAAGGACGGGCCTCGCCACCGCCGGGCCCGGCGAAGCGCGGTTCGACGAGTTTTCGATCGAACCGGCCGACCCTCCACGGCCCTGAGCCGCTGACGGTTATCGGCTGACGCCCTCATCGGGCGCGATGGTGGCCGCGAACCGGAACCGCCCGCCCTCGACCTTCAAGACGACGGCCGGCTTGATGGGATTGCGGTCCGCGTCCATCGTGATCGTGCCCGTTACGCCCGGAAAGTCCCGGGTCGAGGCCAGCGCGTCGCGGATGCGCCTGCCCTCGGTCGAGCCCGCGCGCGTGATCGCATCGGCCAGCATCCGGGTCGCGTCGTACGAGCTCGCGGCGATCGAGTCCGGCTCGGCGCCGTACCGGGCCTTGTAGGCCGCGACGAACGCGCGGACGGCCGGCGAGGGATCGTCGACCGAATAGTGGTTGGAGAAATAGGTTCCCTCCACGGCCTCGCCGCCGATCTCGACGAGCTTCGGGGAGTCCCAGCCGTCGGCTCCGAGGAGCGTCGCCGCCAGGTCCAGCGACCTGGCCTGCCGCGCGATCAGGCCGGCGTCCGTGTAATAGCCGGGCACGACGATCACGTCGACCTTCGAGGGGCGAATCGCCGTCAACTGCGCCGAGAAGTCGCTGTCTCCCTCGGAGTACTTCAGCTCCTGGAGGACCCGTCCGCCCCGTGCCTCGAAAGCCGCGCGGAAGGCGTCCGCCAGGCCGACGCTGTAGTCGCTCCGAACGTCCACCAGGATCGCGGCCGTCGACGCCTTCAGGTTGTCGCGCGCGAAGACGGCGAGCACCCGGCCCTGGTAGGAATCGATGAAGCACGCGCGGAAGATGTAGTCGCCTTTCTTGGTCACTTCCACGTTGGTGGAGGTGGGGCTGATCATCGGCACGCCGTAGCTCTGGGCGACCGGCGCGGCGGCCAGCGTGCGGGAGGAGGCCTGCTCGCCGATGAGCGCGACGACATGGTCCCGCGTGATCAGCTTGGAGACGACCGAGGCGGCCTCCGACGCCTCGCCCCGGTCGTCCTCGGCGAGCAGGACGATCGGTTTGCCGAGGACTCCACCGGCGGCGTTGAGCTGTTCGACCGCCAGCAGCGTGCCGTTCTTTCCGGACTGCGCGAACGTGGCGGTGGGCCCCGTGAGCGCGCCGTAGAAGCCGATCTTGACGCCCTGGGCGTCCGGGTCCTTCTCCCCGCCGCAGGCGAAAGAGAGCAGAGCGGCGAGCAAGACCAGGCGGCGCACGGCCGAGATTATAGGATCCGCTGTCCGGAGGGTCCCATGTCGAGAGTTTCCCTGATCGGTCGAGCCGCGGCGGAGGGTCCCGTCCGCGAGGCCTTCGAGCGCAAGATCCTCGAGCGCGGCAACATCCCCAACATGTATCGCGCCTTCGCCCACCGCCCCTGGCTGCTGTCGACGATGGACGCGCACTTCGCCGCTGTCCTGGGGTCCGGCACCGTGCCGCTGAAGCTCAAGGAGATGCTGGCGCTCCAGACTTCGCAGTGCAACGAGTCCCGCTATTGCTCGGCCTCGCACACCATCCTCGCCGAGAAGACGGGCTCTTCCAGAGAGCAGATCGCCCGCCTCGGGGATTTTGAAGACGGGCCCTTCTCCGAGAAGGAGAAGGCCGCCCTGCGCTTCGGGCTGCAGATGACGCGGGAGCCGACCCGGGTCTCCGAGGCGACCTTCGCGGAGCTGCGCCGCCACTTCGACGAGGGAGAGATCGTCGAGATCGCGGCCGTCGTCGGCCTCTTCAATTACTTCAACCGGTTCAACGAGGCCCTTCGGATGGCGCCGACCCGTCCGGGAGAGGGCGTGGACTCGTGACTTTGATATCCTCCGCCGCTCCGGCAAGGCGCCCATGACCAACGGCAAGACCTACGACCTCGGCATCATCGGCTCGGGCCCCGGCGGCTACGTCGCGGCGATCCGGGCCGCGCAGCTCGGCCTTTCCGTGCTCATCGTCGAGAAAGAGCCGCGGCTGGGAGGCGTCTGCACGCTGTGGGGCTGCATCCCGACCAAGGCGCTTCTCCACACGGCCGACCTCCTCGAGGAGGCGCGGCACGGCGCCGAGGTCGGGCGTGGCGGTGCGCGAGGTGCGCCTGGACATGCCGGCCGCCATGAAGCACAAGGAAAAGATCGTCCGTCAGTCCACCAACGGCATCACGTACCTGATGAAGAAGAACCGCGTCGACGTCGTCAACGGGTTCGGCCGCCTCGCGGGACCCGGCCGCATCTCGGTCGCCGGCGCAGGACGGCGCCGAAACGGCCTACGCCGTCAAGAACGTCATTCTCGCCACCGGCTCGACGCCGCGCTCGCTGCCCGGCATGGACATCGACGACAAGCTGATCCTGTCTTCGACCTCGATGCTCGAGCTGACCGAGGTTCCGAAGTCCCTTCTGGTCATCGGCTCGGGCGCCGTGGGCGTCGAGTTCGCCTCGATGTACGCCCGGTTCGGGTCCAAGGTCACGATCATCGAGGTCCTCCCCCGCATCGTCCCGGTCGAGGACGAAGAGATCTCGCGCGAGCTCGCCGCTTCGTTCAAGCGGCAGGGCATCGCGATCTATCCCGACACGCGGGTCGAGCGCCTCACCAAAGGCGAGGGCGGCGTCGAGGTCCTCGCGCGGTCCGACCAATGACAAGACCGAGACGTTCCGCGCGGAGAAGGTGCTCATGGCCGTCGGCCGCAAGCCCCTGTCCGACGGGATCGGCCTCGAGGCGATCGGGGATCGCCACCGAGAAGGGCTACCTCAAGGTCGACGCGTACATGCAGACCAACGTCCCGGGCGTCTACGCCATCGGCGACGTGCTCCCGACCCAGGCGCTCGCCCATCTCGCCTCGGCCGAGGGCGTCGTCGCGGTCGAGCACATGGCGGGCAAGGAGACGCGCGCCCATCAACTACGACCAGGTCCCCGGCTGCACGTACTGCGCGCCCGGAGGTCGGCTCGATCGGCCTGACCGAGGCGAAGGCGCAGGAGCGCGGCTACGACGTCGTCGTCGGCAAGTTCCCGTTCTCGGCGATCGGCAAGGCGCGCATCCTCGAACCAGGCGGCCGGCTTCGTGAAGATCGTCGCGGAGAAGAAGTACGACGAGGTCCTCGGCGTCCACATCGTGGGGCCCGCGGCCACGGAGCTCATCGCCGAGGCCGGCGCCGCGCTCAAGCTCGAAGCCACCTCCGAGGAGCTCGTGCGCACCATCCACGCCCACCCGACGCTCTCCGAGGCGATCCACGAGGCCGCCGAAGCGGTTCAGGGGCACGCGATCCACATCTGACCCGCGACGCGACGGTTACCTCTTGGGTTCGGTCGTGACCGCCAACCCGTCGGACGTCGCGATGACGCTGGGCCCCCGGGCCGGAGCGAGCGCCGCGGACGAACGCGCCGACGTGGCAGTGCCCTGCGTCCCCCCTTGCATGGCCCCGCCTTGCATGGCGAGGTTGCCGATCGCGACGACGCTCTTCCGGACGGGCGTCGCCGCTTCCCGGGCCGTGATGGGAGAAACGCTCCGGACGTCGGACTTGCGGAGGCTCATCAGCGTTCCGTCGGGGTACCCGTGGATCAGGACCGTCGTGCCGCGAACCACGGGCGCCCCGATCGACACGAGGCTGCCGGAGGGCGACAGCTCGACGCGGTAGTAGGCCGTCTCCGCCGTGGCCGAAGCGACGGCCAGAAGAAGCCCGGCCGTGATCAGGAGGCGCACGTTTTTCCGCCTTTCAGGTTCTGGTCAGTATGGCACGGACCGGACCAGCGGGTCAGTGACCTCAGCCACCGCGGCGCCAGGGCTCGTCGAGTCCGGGATCCTCCGTCGGTGCGCTCCTCGGGATGACCGCGACCCGCACGCCAGCGGCGAACGCGGCGCGGTCACTCGGATCCGTCGGGCCCCTCAGGATGGCGGGTTCTGGCCGCCCGTCGCGGCGGGCGCCGTGGGCGGCGCGCCGGGCGCGGACTGCACCGCGTTGGCCGGAGGGCCCGCGAACGTGCGGCCGACCTGGTAGTCGTTGGCCGAGTTCGGCGCTCCGATCGTCTGCCCCGGCACCACGGCCGAGTAGAAACCCTTGCCCAGAGCCGGACCCTTCGAGGCGGCGACGGAGCTGGCGTGGGCCGGGCCCGCCTGCGTGCTGCCACCCTGCATGGCGAGGTTCCCGATCTGGATGACCTGGTCCGCCGGGCTCAGAGGAACTTCCGTCAGGCTGATCTGCGAGATCTTCTTCACGTCGCCCTTTCGAACGCTCATGAGCGTGCCGTCGGGGTGGCGCCGGAAGACCAGCATCGTGCCTCGCCAGGTCGGGACATCCCGGCTGACGAGCTCGCCGCTGGGAATCAGATCGATGCGATAGACGGTTTCCCCGCGGAGCGCGAACGCGCAGGCGAACAGAACCGCGGCCGAAACAAGGCGGTTCGACATGGTCCACCTCCCGCTGAAAAGCCTACCACGCGAGGATTCACGCCCCGGCGTAACCCCCGGCGGCTGGGAGAGTTGAATAGAATGGCGAACTCCAACCGGATGACCATGAACGAGGGAGCACCGAAACCGGCCGATCTGTCGGCCCTGCGCATCCGGAGAGAGCCCGAGACCCGGCGGGGGAGCCGCGGGTGGCTGCTGGCCGGGGCCGTGGTCGTGGTCGGGGCGGGAGTCGCGGCCTACCTCCTGGCGGGCCGCGGCCTGCGTCCGAAGGCCGTGGAGGCCGTGACGGCGTCCGTGGTGTCCGAGGGCCAGGCGACCACTTTGCTCTCGGCGACCGGCTACATCGAGGCCGAGCGCAAGGCGGACCTCTCCCCCAAGATCACCTCCCGCATCACGGAGCTCAACGTCACGGAGGGAACCCGGGTCAGGAAGGGCGACGTCATCGCCCGCCTGGACTCCACGGACCTCGACGCGCAGCTGGCCGAGGCCAAAGCGAACTGGGTCAATGCCCAGGCCGATCTCGACCGGCAGAAGAGCCTGTACGACCAGGGGCTGACGACGAAATCGACACTCGACGCGGCCACGGCCAGCGAGGCGGCGACTCGGGCGCGCACGCGCTACGTCGAGGCTCTCCTCGACTACACGGTGATCCGCGCCCCCTTCACCGGCGTGATCACCGCCAAACGCTCTTTCGTCGGAGAGGCCGTCTCGCCCTTCGGCTCCTCGCCCTCCGGGGGAGGCTCGGGCGGCGCGATCGCGACGATCGTGGAATTTCCCTCCCTCTACGTCGGCGCGGACGTCAACGAGGCCAACCTCTCGAAGCTCTCCAAAGAGCAGCCGGCGGAGATCACGCTGGACGCGGTGCCGGACAAGGTCTACCACGGCAAGCTGCGGCAGATCGTGCCGGCGGCGGACCGGCAGAAGGCCACCGTCCGTGTCAAAGTCGCGTTTCTGGACGCCGACGACCGCGTTCTGCCGGATCTTTCGGCCCGCGTGGCGTTCACGACCGAGCCGACGCAGGGCAAAGACAAGCGGTCGCGCGTGGTGATTCCGAAGGCCGCGCTGACGACGGTCGACGGGAAGACGGGGGTCTTTCGCATCGTGGACGGCAGAGCGCGGTTCACTCCGGTGACCGCGGGCGGAGATGTCCAGGGTCAGGTCGAAGTGACGCAGGGCCTGCAGGGAGGCGAGCAGCTGATCTCGCTCGCCGGGGACATGCAGGTCAGGGACGGGGAGAAAGTGCGTGTGGAAGGGCAGGAGAGCTGACATGGCCGAACCTCTGATTCGCATCGAGAACGTCGAGAAGGTGTACCACCGGGAAAAGATCGAGATCCCGGTCCTGATGGGCATCAACCTCGACATCCCGGAGGGCGAGTTCGTCGCGCTGATGGGGCCGTCCGGCTCGGGCAAGACGACGCTCCTGAACCTGATCGCCGGCATCGACCAGCCCGACGCGGGGAGCGCATCGTGGTCGGCGGGCCGCGACATCGCGGACCCTGGGGCAGACGCGAGCTGGCGCGGTGGCGCTCGCGCGCACATCGGCTTCATCTTCCAGCTCTACAACCTGATGCCGGTGCTGACGGCGTTCGAGAACGTCGAGCTGCCGCTGCTGCTGACGCAGCCTGTCGAAGGCGGAGCGGCAGCAAGCACGTCGAGACCGCGCTCTCGATCGTCGGGCTCGCCGACCGCATGGACCACTACCCCCGGCAGCTCTCGGGCGGTCAGGAGCAGCGCGTCGCGATCGCGCGGGCCATCGTCTCCGACCCGACGATCCTGGTCGCCGACGAGCCCACCGGCGACCTCGACGCCAAATCGGCGCGACGAGATCCTGGAGCTGCTCCGCCGCCTGAACGAGGAGTTCCAGAAGACGATCGTCATGGTCACGCACGACCCCAAGGCGGCCGCCCGCGCCCACCGCATGATCCACCTCGACAAGGGCGTCCTCCACGCGGACGAGCGCACCGGCTCGATGAGGTCCGTATGAAGTACTTCCGCCTGATCTGGAAAAACGTCTTCCGCAAGAAGCTCCGGACGACGCTCACGGCCGGCTCGATCGTCCTCGTGCTCGTGCTGATCGTCATCCTGACGGGTCTCCTCAAGGCCATGGAGGCCGACCCCTCCGGTGGCCGCGGGGCCAACCGCCTCGTGGTGCAGCACGCGACGGGTCTCGGGAACTTTCTGCCGCTCTCGCAGCTCCAGCGGATCGAGCAGATCCCGGGCGTTGTCGCCGTGTCTCCGCAGACGTGGTTCGGCGGCGTGTACAAGGACGACAAGCCCGAGAACTGGATCGGCCAGCTCTCCGCCAACCCGGAGATCTACTTCGACAAGATCTTCGACGACGCGACGATCGACCCCGCCGTCAAGGCCGAATGGAAGGCGACGCGCAACGGCTTCGTGGCCGGGCAGAAGATCGCCGACAAGTTCAAGTGGAAGAAGGGCGAGCACATCATCCTCAAGGGGACCTACATCCCGATCAATGCCGAGCTCGTCTACATCGGCCCGTTCAACGCCGGCGACGAGACGAACATCTTTTTTCACAACGAGTACCTGAACCAGGCGGACTGGTTCGGAGCGAACAAGGTGACCGGGATCTACTACCTCAAGGTCGACAGCGCGGAGAACGTGCCGCGGGTGTCGGCGGCCATCGACCAGATGTTCCAGAACAGCGACGCGCCGACGAAGACGCTGACCGAGAAACAGTTCCAGCTCCAGTTCATGGAGATGATGGGCAACGTCAAGTTCCTCATCAACGGCATTTCGCTGATCATTCTGTTCGCCGTCACGCTCATCGTGGCCAACACCGTGGCGATGTCGGCGCGGGAGCGCGTGACCGAGATCGCCGTGATGCGGACTCTCGGTTTCGGCAGCAACCACATCCTGGGGTTCATCCTGGCGGAGTCGATACTCATGGCCCTGCTCGGCGGGATCCTCGGGGTCCTGCTGGCGAAGTTCTTCTTCGTCCCGATGCTCCTCGCGGTCGGGAACAAGACGTCGATCTCGATCTGGCTGACCAACTTCCGCGTGTCTCCGGAAACGCTGCTGATGGCTTTCATCGTCTCGGTCGGCGTCGGGATTCTGGCGGGCTTCGCTCCCGCCATCCGCTCCTCGCGCCTCAACATCGTCGACGGCCTGCGGAAGGTGGTGTAGCCATGGCCATCCCCGTGAAATACAACTTCCGGAACCTGGTGGCGCGCAAGACGTCGACCGGCATGACGGCCTTCGTCATCGGCCTGGTCGTCGCCGTGTTCCTGTGCGTCCTGGCTCTCGTGCAGGGCGTGACGCGCACGCTCTCGGTGACGGCTTCGAACCGCAACGTGCTGACGATGCGCGTCGGGGCGCAAGCCGAGATGCAGAGCGTCATCACCCGCGATCAGGCGGACCAGATCCAGGCCCTTTCGGGCATCGAGAGGAGCGCGACCGGAAAGCCGTACGTGTCGCCCGAGCTCTTGACGCTCATCAACGTCCCGCGCTCCGACGGCAAGTCCTTCTCGAACGTCCAGGTCCGCGGCATGGCGCCGATCGGCGTCGAGATCCGCCCGGCGGCCAGGATCGTGGAGGGGCGGATGTTCACACCCGCCACCAACGAGGCGATCGTTTCCCGGAACCTGTCGAAGCGCTTCGCCGGCATGAAGGTCGGCGACACGATCAAGTCCGGAAGCTTCCGGTGGGTCGTCGTCGGCCTCTTCGCCGCCGACGGCAGCGCCTACGAGTCGGAGATCTGGACCGACGTCGCGGACCTGCAGCAGCAGACCAAGCGCAACATCTACTCGCTCCGTCTTCGTGCGCACTTCGGACGCCGACGCGGCGAGCCGCTACATCGAGACGGTCAAGGGCGACCAGCGGCTCAAGCTCGAGGGCAAGACCGAGCGCAAGTACTACGACGAGCAGATGATCACGGGCGCGCCCATCAAGGCGCTCGCCTTCATCGTCGGCATCTTCACGGCGATCGGCGCCGCGTTCGGCGCCATGAACACGATGTACGCGCAGGTCTCGGCACGCACCAAGGAGATCGGCACGCTGCGGGCGATCGGGTTCTCGAGGCGGTCGATCCTCGTGTCGTTCGTGATCGAGGCCTTGATGCTGTGCCTCGCCGGCGGGATCCTCGGCGTGGTCTTCACCTTCCTCGCGTTCAAGCTCTTCCTGACGCAGCCGACGGGCACGATGAACTTCCGCACGTTCTCCGAAGTCCTCTTCAACTTTCGCATGACGCCCCAGCTCATCGCCGGCGGCCTCGCGTTCGCCCTGGCCATGGGCGTTCTGGGCGGCTTCTTCCCGGCGTTCCGCGCGGCCCGGCTCAAGATCACGACCGCGCTCCGGGAGGTGTGACCTGAGAGCTCCGGGCGGGCGGGCCCTGGGAGCGGCGCTGCTGGGTCTCGCGGCGGCCGTCTCGGCGCTCGCCGCGGCGCGAACGGTCATCGTCGACGAGTCGTACGACGGAGGCGTCGTCCGCCTCGGCGTCGGCGACACGCTCTCCGTCCGCCTTCGGGCCGATCCGTCCGCGGGTCGGGACTGGCGCGTCGCGGTCAACGACCCCCAGGTTCTTCGGAGCGCGGGAGCTCCCCGTCTCGAGCCCGTCGCGGCGGATCTCGCCGGTTCGAGCGGCTCCCAGGTGTTCGAGTTCCAGGCCACCCGCGCGGGAAAATCGAACCTGGGCCTGGTCTCCGGGAATCCGTCCGGCCCGGCCGCCGCCCCCGGGAGTTTTTTCCGCGTGGCCGTCGTGGTCGAGCAGGTTCTCGCCGCTCCGGGAGTCGTCTCGCTCGGCGAGTCCGACGACGGCTCGAAGCAGTACGTCGTCCAGGGCGACACGCTCTCGGTCCGGCTGCCCGCCAACGTGACGACGGGTTACAGCTGGGCGGTCGCGCAGTCGGCCCCTGGAGTCCTGCAGTCGGGAGCCGAACCGAAAATGGAGACACCGGCCCGTTCCGCGCCCGGAAGGGGAGGGTTCCAGACCTTCGAGTTTCCAGTCGTGGGAGCCGGACAGGGCTGGCTCCAGCTCGTCTACCGTCGCCCCTTCGGGAAGGACGTCGCGCCGGCGAAGGCCTGGAGCGTTTTCGTGGCCGCGGCCGGTCTCGCGAGCTCGCCGTCCCCCTAGACTCGCTTAACCCGTAGATTCGCCTTAACCCGTAGACTCAACCGGTGAGGCTGCAGTTCTACGGGACGAAGGGTTACGTCGAGGAGTCCTCGCGTGCGCACGCGGGCCACTCGGCTTTCGTGATCGAGGCGAGGGGCTTTCGCCTCCTCTGCGACTTCGGCGAGAACCGAAAGGGAATGCTGCGCAAGATCCGTCCCGACGCGGTGTTCGTCTCCCACGCGCACCCGGACCACGGATGGGGTCTGTGGGAGGGAACCGACGCTCCGGTGCACGCTTCGGCGATCACTCACGAGCTCCTGAAGGAGCTTCCGCTCCTGAACCGCGTGATGCTCGCCCCCGAAGAGGCCGTCTCGATCGGTCCCTTTCAGCTCACGACCTATCCCGTTCATCACTCCGTCCGGTGCCCCTGCGTGGGCGCGCGCGTCACGGTCGATGGCTTCACGGTCGTGTACTCGGGCGACATCGTGGCCTTCGAGGAGCCCGCGGCGGCTCTGGCCGGCGCCGACCTCTACATCGGCGACGGCTCGACCCTGACCGGCTCGCTCGTCCGGCGGCACGCGAGCGGCGCGCTCCTCGGCCACACGACCGTCCGGGCCCAGCTCGGATGGCTCGCGCGCCACGGAGTGCCCCGCGCGGTTTTTTCCCACTTCGGGAAGGGCCCGATCGAGATGGGCAGAGAGGCGCTGGACCGGGCGCTGGCCGAGCTCGCGGCCGCCAACCCTCCCGGCTGCACGGTCACCGCGGCCTACGACGGGCTGGAGGTGGAAATCGATATGCGGGTCCGACGCCCAACTCGCGATACGGGCTAGGGTGGGGAAGACCCTCTCCCCCGTTCGGGGGGCGAGGGGCCTCAGGGACGGCTACAGGTCCGACCTGGGGTGGACGGGAATTGCCGGGCCGGTGGCGGCGACCGGCGATTCGGCGCGCTCGGTCTGCGCCGCCGGAGCCTCCACGATCGCCTTGCGGGCCTCGCGGGAGCGCTTCACGAAGGCCAGGAACGCGCCGGCCATCATCACGTAGAACCCGCCCCAGACCAGGCTGATCAAGGGCTTTCGCGTCACGTCGAGCGAGAGCGACTCGACGGTCGCCGCCTGGAACTCGTCGGCCGGGTTCTTCGAGATTCCCCGCAGCCGCAAGACGACCGCTCCGTCGTTGGGCGAGACCGCGACGACTTTCATCTTCCCGCCGGGAAAGCCCGGGATGTCCGTCTCCTCGGCTTCGGCCTCGCGTCCGTCCATGTGGAAGACGTAGCGGAGCGTGACGTCGTGCTGGGATCCGTCCGGCGGCGTGATCGTCAGGTCGGCCAGGACGAGGATCGTCTGCTCGCCCCGGAGCATCGCCGAGCGGTCGGCGTTGAAGTCCCGGAAAGTGAACCCCGCTCCCTCGATGTCCGTGGTCGTCCCCTTCGTCAGGCGCGCGTCCCGGCCGACCATCTGGGGCTGGCCCGGGTCGTACTGCTGGGGCGCGATGTAGAGGTCCATGACCGCAGCGCTGCGGATCGAGGGATTCGCCATGAGCTGCCCGGTCCGGCTGTTGACGTACATCTTCGGGTAGGCGAAGAAGGTCTTGCCGGCCGCCGTGTCGACCTTCACTTCCATCGCCTGCTTGCGCTCCGCCGTCCCGGGCACGACGCGGAGAAAGGTCAAGGTCATGTCCCCCGACTTGATGGGCGCGTTGATCGGGAGCGTCAGGCGCTGCGAGACGGCGTAGGCGCCCGAAAGGACGGCCCCCGCGAGCATGATGCCCACGCCGACGTGAGCGAGGTACCCGCCCGCCCCGCCGAACTTGCCGTTCTTCGCCTTCCGGATCACGGCGCGCAGGTTCATGTCCGCCGCGAAAAACGCGGCGAAGAGCAGGACGAGCGTGTCGGGCCGCCGCGCTCCGAGTCCGGCCGCCGCCAGGATCAGCACCGCGGCGACGGCGAGCGAGCGGCGCGAGCTCTTGAGGAGCTCCCCGGGCTTTTCGCCTTTCCACGACACGAAGGGAACCAGGCCGGACAGAAGCAGCAGCAGCAGCGCCGCGGGCGCCGTCGTCTTCTCGTAGAAGGCGATCTGGACCTGGGAGGGCGTGCCGGACAGCCGCGTCAGAAGGGGGGCCGAAGTGCCGAGCAGGATCACTCCGGCGAGCACGCAGAAGACGGCGATGCCCAGGATGAAGAGCACGCCGCGCGACAGGACCGGCGGGTCCTCATCCTCGGCGCGCGGGATCGCCCGCCAGCGCCACGCCAGGAGCACGACCGAGAGCGCGATGAACGTCCCCAGGATGGCGACCAGCCAGCCGGTGATCCCGAGGTCGATGAAGGAATGGACCGAGAAGTCGGCGAGCACGCCGGACCGGGTCAGGAACGTGCCGTAGAGAATCGACGCGTAGGCCGTGCACGCGAGAATGAGGTTGATCTTGCGATGCCGCTTCCTCGCTTTCTGGAGGAACATGCCGTGGATCAGGGCGGCCGTGAAGATCCACGGGACCAGGCTCGTGTTCTCGACCGGGTCCCAGCCCCAGTAGCCGCCCCACCCGAGCGTCTTGTAGGCCCAGTAGCCGCCCATCAGGATCGCGGTCCCGAGCGTCAGGAACGTCAGCAGGGCCCACGGCAGGCACCGGACGATCCACCCGTCCCAGCGCTTCTTCCACAGGGCGGCGATCGCGAAGGCGAAGGGGACCGAGAGCGACGCGAACCCGACGAACATGACCGGAGGGTGGATCACCATCCACGGGTCCTGCAGCAGAGGATTCAGGCCGACGCCGTCGGCCGGGATCGGCGGCGGGAGGTAGCGGAACGGGCTCTGCTTGCAGAGGATCGCGATGATGCCGAGGAAGGTCGCCAGGTAGACGACCATCACCGGGGCTTCCTGCTCCTTCGCCCTCCGCAGAACCCAGAGGCCGATGAGCGAGCCGAAGAAGCACCAGAGAAGGAAGGACCCCTCCTGGCCCGCCCAGAAGGTCGACACCAGGAAATGCAGCGGGAGATCCAGGCTCGAGTACGAGTTGACGTAGGAGACGTCGAAGCGATGCTGGAGGAGCAGCGTCATCAGGATGGCGGAGGCCGCGACGACGCAGGCCGCGAACGCCGCGTACGTCGTCCTCGCCAGCGGCAGCAGGTCACGGCGCCCGCGATCCACGCGCGAGGTACGTGACGGCCGAAGTGAGCCCCGCGAAAAGGGCTCCCCAGATGGCCGCCACCCCGGGCCAGAAATACATCAGGACGTGACTGCCCGGAGCCTTCGTCTCGTAGGCCTTTTCCACCTCGGCGCCCTGGTACTTGGAGGGGCACTTGACGAGGAGCTTCTCGGCCTCGATCCGGCCGTCCCGGTACCGGCCGATGGCGACGATGGAGATGGCGTCCTTGAAGTTGCCGGGTCGAATGCCGCGGTAGACGACGGGCATGCGGCCGCCGCCCTCTTCCAGGAGCTCGAAGGCGAGCTCTTCCCTCCCGTTGTCGTAGCGGTCGCTCGTCTTGTCGAGCGCGCCCATGACCTGAACGACGCCGCGAGACTTCTTCGCTTCGTCGAAAGTCAGATAGGGCGTGAGGGTCTTCTGAAAGGCGGTCAGGCCCAGGCCGATGAAGCCGAGCGTGAGCGCGGCGGCGATCCAGTATCCGCGTTTCATGGCTTGCGCGCCTCCGCCGCCGCGATCCGGCGGTCGAGCCGCCAGAGGTACAGGAAAAGGCCGACCCAGATGACGACGTTGACTCCGGCGAGGTATCCGAGGCTGCTCACGGGATTAGTCTCTCCCTTCGGGGTCCCCGGCGCAACTGTCGACGGCGACAGGACGGGACAACAGGTGAGAACCCATCAGACCCGTCCCGCATTTCGACGGATTCGGGCGAGGCGCTCCAGGCGGGCCTCGAGCGAAAGCAGCCACAGGAAGAGTCCCGAGAAGCCCAGGAGCGCCCCGAAGAAGACGGCTTTCGTCGGCCCATCCATCAGGATCTTGCCCTGCGGGTTGATGACGGTCTGCGGGTGAAGAGAGGCCGTGACCCGGGGCGCCACGAAGACCAGAAACGGCATCAGGACCGCGGCGAACAGGGCATAGGCCGCGGCGATCCGGGCGCGCCGCTCGGGGTCTTCGATCGACGCCCGCAGAAAGAGATAGGCGCCGTAGAGGAAAACGAGGAGGAGGTAGGAGGACTCCCGCGGGTCCCAGTTCCACCAGGATCCCCACATGATCTTCGCAAAGAGGGAGCCGGTGACGAGCGTCAGGACGCCGAAGAGGAGCCCCAGGCGCACGGCCGCCGCCGCGATCTCGTCGTGCCAGGGGTCCCGGCGCCGGAGATACGCCAGAGAATAGGCGGCGGCGACCAGGAAGGCGAGCGTCGATGTCCAGGCGCAGGGCACGTGGAAGAACACGATGCGAGACGACTCCCCCAGGAATCCCTCGGCCGGCTCCGGCCAGAGAAAGGCCGCGGCGACGACGGCCGCCATGTAGGGGAGGAGGAGGAGCTTCAGGATCTTCATCGTGGTTCGGGGTGCGGAGCCGGATTTCGGGTCAGTCCTCCCAGGCGACCGCGGCCAGCAGGTACGCTGCCCACGTCGCGGCCCCATCGTACGCGATCAGACGCGCAGCGGCGTCCAGGGAAATCGCCCCGCGTCGCCTCGAGAGTGCCGGCGATCGCCGTCAGCAGCAGCGGCACGAGAAGGGGGAAAGCGATCGAGGACGAAGAGCACGTTGCGCTGCCCGGCGCGGGCCGAGAGCGCCGAGAGAAACGTCGACACGACCGCGAGTCCGTAGCCGCCGGCCAGCACGGTCGCGGCGATGCGCCCCGGGCGAGCCGACCCTCCAGTCGAGCAGGATCAGGAAGCCGGGAATCGTCGACCGCCGCGATCGCCAGAAAGAGCAGCAAGTTGAAGATGGTCTTGCCCGGCGAGGACGAGAGCGCGCCGGCAGGGTCTTGCGCAGCGCGAGCGCGGTGCCGGTCTCCTCCTCCCGAACGAAGGCCCGGGCAGGCCGGTGGCGGCGGCGAAGAAGAGGATGATCCAGAGAAGCGCGGCCTGGAGCGGAGGCCGGTCCGCCTCGGGCAGGCCGAAGGGCCCGATCGCGAACGACACCAGCGCGAGCGCCGTGGCCGCGAAGAAGAAGACCGCCACGATCGCGATCCGCCGCCGCAGCTCCTGGGTGGCGTCCTTCGCGCGACGGCCCAGGCCTGAGCCGGAAGGCTCATGGCTCCCGGCTCCCGCGCTCCCCCGAGCTCGATCCTCGACTCCGGCGCGGCAAAGTCCCGCTCGTCGTTCGACGCCAGGACCACGGCGCCCCGGCGGCGGGCGCGGTCGATCGACCGCCGAGAACAACCGCGCGCCCTTCGGCGTCCAGCCCCGCGGTCGGCTCGTCGAGGAGCGAGCAGCGGAGGATCGAAGAGCGTCGCGAACGCGACTCGCAGCCGCTGCTTCATCCCGGTCGAGTACTCCTCGACGCGGCGGCGCGAAGGACTCCTCGGCCAGGCCGGCGTCGTCGAGCCGCCGGCGGATGTCTTCGCGCGGGCCGCGCGGCCTGCCGCGCGGCGAAAGAACGCGCAGGTTCTCCTCGGCGGTCAGCTCGCCGTAGAACGCGAGATCGGGGCCCGCCCAGCCCACGGCCAGCCGGCGCTCCTGGTCCTCCAGGGCCCGGCCGTCCCGCTCGACGCGCACGCGGCCGGAGGTCGGGCGCATCAGCCCCGCCAGGATCTTGAGGAGAGTCGTCTTTCCGCTGCCGTTTCGCCCGGTGACGGCGACGAGCCCCGTCCCCGCGCGCAGATCGAGCCCCGAGAACAACGGCGGTCCCGAGAAAGACTTGTCGAGGTTCTCCGCGGCAAGGGTCGTGATCGACACGGGGTTCCATTGACGATACCATCCGGCGCGCTTGAAAAAGGAAGAAGGGCTTGGATATGATCGTCGCGCTTTCGGCGGCGCCTTCGCGGAAGTGCGCCGGCTCCGGGCAGCGCGGCTACCGAGAATTCACGTAAGGAGAGTCTTTGATGTTGAAGCGCGCCCTTTTTCTGCTCCTGGCGGCCACCGCCACGTTGTCGCTCCTGGCTTGCGGCGGCCAGAAGGACGAGGATGCGTTGATGGAAGACGAGGCCCCGGCCACGGCGGCGGCTCCAGCGGGCGCCCCTGCGGCGGCTCCGGCGGCGGCCCCCGCGGCCGGCGGCGCCACGTTGACCGGCAAGGTCGCCTTCGAGGGTACCAAGCCCGCGATGCCGGCGATCAAGATGGATGCCGATGCCTTCTGCAAAGCGGAGCACAAAGAGCCCGTCTACCCCCAGGACGTCGTCGTCAACGCCAACAACACCCTGCAGTGGGTGCTGATCTACGTCAAGGAAGGCGTCTCGGGCAGCTACCCGGCGCCGACGGAGCCCGTCACCCTCGACCAGCACGGCTGCCAGTACCGGCCGCACGTCTTCGGGATCCAGGCGGGGCAGCCGCTCAAGATCTTGAACAGCGACGGGACCCTCCACAACATTCACGCCCTGCCCCAGAAGAACCCCGAGTTCAACATCGGCCAGCCCTTCAAGGGCATGGAGACGGTCAAGAAGTTCGACAACGTCGAAGTGCCCGTCAAGCTTCAAGTGCGACGTCCACAAGTGGATGGGCGCCTACTCCGGCGTGTTCAACCATCCCTTCTACGCGGTGACCAACGACCAGGGGACGTTCGAGATCAAGAACCTGCCGCCCGGCAACTACGTCATCGAGGCCTGGCACGAGAAGTACGGGCCGCAGACGCAGAACGTGACCATCTCGGGCGCCGAGGCCAAGTCCCTCGACTTCACCTTCAAGGGATAGTCACAGTACTCTTCATGACCGTGAAGCACACCTTCGCGGTTCTCTGGCGCCGCCCGGACCCTCCGGACGGCGCTTTTCTTTTTCGGGGGCGGCCGCGGTGCCGGGCGCCGCCGGAGCGCTCCCGTTCTGGCTCCGCCTTCCCGAGCAGGCCTCCACCTACGCGAACGAGATCGACTCGTTGTTCCACCTGATCATGTGGATCACCGGGATCGTCTTCGTCATCGTCGAGGTCCTGCTCTTCTACTTCCTGTGGAAGTACCGCCATCGCGAGGGCCGCGAGGTCCACTACACCCACGGCAACAACCGGCTCGAGGTCATCTGGACGATCGTGCCGGCCCTCATCTGCGTCATGCTCGCCCTGCTCTCGCGCCGCCTCTGGGAAGACATCAAGGAGCGCATGCCGAAGGACGCGATGCCGATCGAGATCGTGGGCGAGCAGTTCGCCTGGAACATCCGCTATCCCGGCGCGGACGGCAAGTTCGCCACGCCCGACGACGTCGTGACGCTGAACCAGCTCCACTTCCCGGTCGGCAAGCCCGTCGTGGTGACTCTGATGTCCAAGGACGTCATCCACTCTTTCTTTCTCCCGGAGTTCCGCGTCAAGCAGGACGCGGTGCCGGGGCTGAAGACACGCATCTGGTTCGAGGGAACCCACGTCGGCAACTGGGAGATCGCGTGCGCCGAGCTCTGCGGCCTCGGCCACTACCGGATGAAGGGCTTCGTCACGGTCGACACGCCGGAGAACTTCCAGAAGTGGCTGGACGAGCAGGCGGCGGCCCAGGCGGCCGAGCAGCAGCAGGCCGCGGCCCCGGTCGAAAAGGGAGGAAGCTCTTGAGCACGGTTGCCCTGCCCCGGGAGGTCCCGCACGCCGGCGTCCATGCCGCTCCGACCTCGTTCTGGCGCAAGTACATCTTCTCGCTCGATCACAAAGTCATCGGCAAGCAGTACCTGCTGTACGCGCTGGCGATGCTGGTGGTCGGAGGGCTCCTCGCGACGCTCGTCCGCTGGCAGCTCGCCTGGCCCGGAAAGCCGCTGCCCTTCATGGGCAAGCTCGCACCGGAAGGGATGCCGGGCGGCGTGATGCTGCCCGAGTTCTACAACTCGCTCTTCACGATGCACGCGACGATCATGATCTTTTTCGCGATCATGCCGATCCTCATCGGCGCGTTCGGCAACTTCGTCGTCCCGATCCAGATCGGCGCCCGGGACATGGCCTTCCCGAAGCTCAACATGATGTCCTTCTGGGTGGCCGTGCCGGCCGCCGTCGTCATCCTCTGGTCCTTCTTCGTGACCGGAGGCGCGGCCGGCGGCGGCTGGACCTCCTACGCGCCGCTCTCGGCCGATCGCGCCGAGAGGGCCAGACGCTGTGGCTGATCGCGCTTCTGATCCTCGGGCTCTCGTCGCTCCTGACGGCGGTCAACTTCATCACGACCATCATCAACATGCGGGCGCCCGGGCATGACGTTCTTCCGGCATGCCGCTGACGGTCTGGGCGCTCTTCATCACCGCGGTCCTCCTGCTGCTCGCGCTGCCGGTCCTCTCGGCGGCGCTGATCATGCTGCTCTTCGACCGGACCCTCGGCACGACGTTCTTCCTGCCGGCGGGCCTCGTCATCAGCGGCGTGCCCCTGACCAACGCCGGCGGCGGCCAGGTGCTGCTGTGGCAGCACCTCTTCTGGTTCTTCGGGCACCCCGAGGTCTACATCATGATCCTGCCCGCGATGGGCATCACCTCGGACATCCTGCCCGTCTTCTGCGCGCAAGCCGATCTTCGGCTACCGCGCCGATGGTCTACTCGATGCCGGGCATCGCCTGCCTCGGGTTCATCGTCTGGGGCCACCACATGTTCCTGAGCGGCATGAACCCGATCCTCGGCACGACGTTCATGATCTCGACGATGTTCATCGCCGTGCCCTCGGCCATCAAGACGTTCAACTGGCTCGGGACGCTGTGGGGCGGGAACATCCGGTTCACGACGCCGATGCTGCAACGCGATCGCCTTCGTGTCGATGTTCGTCATCGGCGGGCTCTCCGGCATCTTCATGGCCTCCACGCCGGTCGACATCGCCATCCACGACACGTACTTCATCGTCGGGCCACATCCACTACGTGCTGTTCGGCGGCTCGCTGTTCGGCATGTTCGCCGGCCTGTACTTCTGGTACCCGAAGATGTTCGGCCGGATGATGAACGAGACGCTGGGGAAAGATTCACTTCTGCCTCACGTTCATCTTCTTCAACCTGCGTGTTCTTCCCGATGCACATCCTGGGCATGCGCGGCATGCCGCGGCGCATCTACGACTACACGCAGTACGCGCACTTCAAGGACCTGCAGCCGATGAACCAGTTCATGACGATCTGCCCTCTTCGTCCTGGGCGCGGCGCAGCTGATCCTCGTCGTCGAACTTCTTCCTGTCGATGCGGCGCGGCAAGCTGGCGGGCCCCAACCCGTGGCACGCCAACACGCTCGAGTGGCAGACGGCCTCGCCGCCGCCCCACGAGAACTTCGCCGGCCGCATCCCGACCGTGCACCGCGGACCCTACGAGTACAGCGTTCCCGGCGCACGGATCGGACTTCTGGCCCCAGAACGAGGCCCCGTCGGGGCCCGCTCCCGCGAAGACGCATGGCTGATCCGCGCCGCGACCGGGAGCCGCCCGTCCGGGCCGTCGCTCCGGCCGGCCGCGCGTCTCCACGCCTTCGCGGTCCTGACGGCCGCGGCCACGCTCGGCGCTCGATCGTCGCGGGCGGCCTCGTCACCTCGACGGAATCCGGGCTCTCCGTTCCCGACTGGCCGACGACGTACGGGCAGAACATGTTCACGTTCCCCCTCTCGAAGATGGTCGGCGGCATCCGCTACGAGCACACCCACCGCCTGGTCGCTTCGACCGTCGGTCTGCTGACGATCGTGCTCGCGGTCTGGCTCGCGCGGCCGGGAGAAGCGCCGCTGGGTCCGGCGGCTCGGATACCTCGCCGTCGCCGCCGTCGTCGCGCAGGGGGTCCTCGGCGGCCTGACGGTGCTCTACCTGCTGCCCGACCGCCGTCTCGGTGGCGCACGCCTGCCTCGCGCAGGCGTTTTTCTGCCTGACCGTCGCGATCGCCGTCGTCACCTCGCCGCGCTGGCGACAGGCGGCCCCCGCGGACCTGCGAGCGGCTTTCCGGCGCCTCGGCTCTGGCCCGGATCGCGGGAGCGACCACGGCCGTCGTCTTCCTCCAGCTCGTCGTCGGCGCGGTCATGCGCCACACGAAGGCGGGGCTGGCGATTCCGGACTTTCCGCTCTCGCTCGGCCGGCTCGTGCCGCCGCTCGACATCTTTCCCGGTCGTGATCGCACTTCGCCCACCGGCGTCGGCGCCTCGCCGTCGCGGCTCTCGTCGTCTGGTGCGCCGTTGGCGCCGTCCGCACGCGCCGCTCCGGGCCTCGAGAAGGCGGCGGGATGCTCGCCGCGCTCGTCGTCGTCCAGATCGCGCTCGGGGCCTTCACGGTCCTGACGCGCAAGTCCGTGGCCGTCACGACGGCCCACGTGGCGACCGGCGCGCTTCTTCTCGGCTCGACGCTCGCCCTCGGCCTCGGGTCCCTGGCCGCCGAACGGCGGCGCAACAACGTCGTGCCGATCCGAACGGCCATGGCGGGAAGGGCCGCGGGATGGAAGTAGTCCCGGCCGCCGCGCTCGCCGTCGCGCCCGGCCGCGCCGCCGACTTCGTCGAGCTCGACGAAGCCCAGGATCACGGCGCTCGTCCTGGTGACGGCCGCGGTGGGCTACGCCGTGGGCGGGCAGGGGAGCTTCGACCCGTCGGCGTTTCTCGTGTTCCTGGCCGGGACGGCTCTCCTGTGCGGCGGCGCCTCGACGCTCAACCAGTACATGGAACGCGATGCCGACGCCCGCATGGTCCGCACGAGCCGGCGCCCGGTCCCGGCCGGCCGGCTTCGACCCGAGGAGGCCCTCGTCTTCGGCCTGGCGCTGTCGGCGGCGGGGCTCCTGATCCTGAGCTTCGTCAATCTCCTGACCGTCGCCCTCGGCGCGGCCTCGCTGCTTTCGTACGTCCTGGCCTACACGCCCCTGAAACGGGTGACCTCTCTGTGCACCGTCGTCGGAGCGGTGCCCGGAGCCCTGCCGCCGCTGATGGGCTGGGCCGCGGCGCGCGGAGAGCTGGGCGCGGCCGGGTGGGGACTCTTCGCGATCCTCTTTCTCTGGCAGCTCCCGCACTTCCTGGCGATCGGCTGGCTCTACCGGGACGACTACGCCCGCGGCGGTTTCCCGATGCTCGCGGTCACGGACCCCGACGGCTCGGCGTCCGGCCGCCAGGCGCTTCTCTACGCGGCGGCCCTCCTGCCCGTGACGCTCGCCGCGGGGCTTCTCGCGGCGGCGGGGAGCGAGCTACCTCTGGGGCGCGCTCGTGATGGGCGTCGGGTTCCTGGCCTGCGCCGCGCTGTTCGCCTGGAAGCGGTCGGCCCGCAACGCGCGCGGCGGCTCTTCCTGGTTTCGGTGCTCTACCTGCCCGCTCTGCTCGGGCTCATGGTGTTCGATCGATGAGCGCGACGGCCGCGGGCAACCGGCGACTGCTGTGGACCCTCGTGGCCATCGGGCTGTCCCTGTTCGTCGGCTCGATCCTGTTCATCATTTCCCGGGCGCACTGAGGAGAGGACGATGGAGACGCAAGAACACACGATCCCCAACTACATGGCCGTCTTCTGGTGGCTCCTCGGCCTGACGATCGCTCGAGGTCGGCTGGGCGGTCATCCCGCACCGCTCCGAGTTCGTGCTGGCCGCCGGGATCGTCGGAGCTCGCGATCATCAAGGCGGTCCTCGTCGCGCTGTACTTCATGCACCTGAAGTTCGAGCGCCGGATTCTCGGGCTGGCTCTTTGCCTCGACCCTGATCCTGGGCGCGATCCTGGTCTCGGTCGGCATCGCCGAGCTGGTCCTGCCGAGGCCGTGAGCCGTCAACGGTAAGCCGAAAGGAACGAAACCCGACATGGACCACGCCGCCGCCGTCACGTTCGACCCGCACGCGGAGGAGGACCGCACTTCGACCGGGATTCCCCACGACAAGATGGGGATGTGGGTCTTCCTCTGCTCGGAGGTCATGTTCTTCACGGGGTTGATCGGCTCCTACATCGTCCTGCGGTACGGGTCGACGTGGCCGGACCCGAAGCTGACGCTGAACATCTGGTTGACCGCCGCGAACACCTTCATCCTGATCTGCTCCTCGGTCACGATGGTCAAGGCGCTCGAGTGGATCCAGCGCGGCAACATCGCCAAGAGCAAGCTCTTCATGTGCCTGACGCTGCTCGGGGGCTCGATCTTCCTGGGCGTGCAGGTTTACGAGTACCAGCACCTGCTGCACGCCGGATTCAACCCGCACGTCTCGCTCTTCGGGTCGACCTTCTACACGATGACGGGGTTCCACGGGTTCCACGTCTTCTGCGGCGTCGTCTGCATCGCGTGGTGCACGGGCAAGCTGTTTCTCGGCAAGTACACCCAGCAGCACCACCTCGGCATCGAGACGCTGGGTCTCTACTGGCACTTCGTGGACCTCGTGTGGATCCTGCTCTTCGCGATCGTGTACCTGATCTGAACGTGAGCCGCGAGCCGTAAGCCGTAGGCCGGCTCTTGCAGATCTCGGATCTCTCGGCCGTCAACGCGGCGCTCAACGCCACGACCGGGGTGTTGCTCGTCCTCGCCTTTCGGGCGGTCCGCGCCCACGCGATCGACCGGCACCGCCGGCTGATGCTGGCCGCCGCGGCGACCTCGACGGTGTTCCTGGTCTCCTACCTCGTCTACCACTTCCACGTCGGCTCGGTGCGCTTCACGGGGCAGGGGCCCGTCCGCACGCTGTACTTCGCGATCCTCCTGACGCACACGATCCTGGCCGTCGCGATCGTGCCGATGGTCCTGCGGACGCTGTACCTGGGCCTGAAGCGCCGCGACGAGCCCCACCGCCGGCTGGCCCGGTGGACCTTCCCGCTGTGGCTCTACGTGTCGGTCACGGGCGTCGTGATCTACGTGATGCTCTACCAGCTTTACCCGCCCGGCGGGATTGGATAGATTGGCCGGGATGACCCGACGCGTCGCATGGAGGCGATTTCTCCCGGCGCTGGCGCTGCTGCTCCTTCTGGCGGCCCTGCTGCCCGCGCTGGCCTCCGCCTGCCCGCTCTGCAAGGAGACGGACGCCGCCGCCGGCACGGGCGGCGGGGTGTGGCGCGGGATGTACTGGTCGATCCTCCTGATGATCGCGATGCCGTTCAGCATCTTCGGATTCATGGTCCTGATGATCGTTCGGGCGCGCCGGCGCCGGCCGTCCGGCCTGCCGCCGGTCGAAGCGCCCCTGCCGTTCCCGGACTCGCGGGGAGCCCGGCCCTGAGCCTCGCCGTCGCGCTGCTCATTCTGCCTTCGCTGCTCGCGGCTGCTCTCCCGGCGGGGGCCCCGTCCGCCGTCTCCAGGCTCGACCCTTCGCCGGCGCTCGACGATCTCGCCGCCCGGGTCGCGGCCGAGACCGTCGCCGAGTTCGCGGCGGCCGGCCTGGCCGAGGACGGCCTCTCGATCGCGATCATCGACCTGACGGACCCGACTCCCGTGTCGTCTTTTCCGGCCGGGGGCTACCGCGCCGACGTGTCCTATTACCCCTGCTCCGTCGTCAAGCTCTGCTTCCTGTCCTACTACGAGGCCCAGAAGCAGGCGGGGAAGCTCTCGGACAGCCCCGAGCTCGCCCGCGCGGTCAAAGACATGATCACCGTCTCCTCCAACGACGCCACCGGGTTCGTCGTCGACTCGATCACGGGAACGACCTCGGGGCCCGAAATCGCCGACGGCCGCGAGTGGGAGAAGTGGAAAACGAAGAGAAACGCGGTCAACGACTTCTACCGCGGCCGCGGCTACACGAACCTGAACGCCAACCAGAAGACGTTCTGCGAGGACGCGTACGGGAGCGAGCAGGCCTTTCGCGACGGAGGAAAGAACCGCAACCGGATGACGGCCGCCGAGTCCGCGCGCATCTTCAAGGAGATCGTGCGAGGCGAGGTCGCGGGCCCGTCCTTCACCGACGAAGCCCTGGTTCTCCTCGCGCGCGACATCGCGGGAGAGAAGCCGCTCGAGGACGGGGAGCTCGAAGACGCGCGCCTGGCGGGCCAGGGGCTGCCCGAGGGCAGCCGGATGTGGGCGAAGTCCGGCGACGCCTACGATTTTCATCATCTCGTCGGCCGGATCGCCCTGCCCAACGGCTCCGATTTCGTCCTCGCCGTCTTCACCAAGGGCGTGAAGACCGTGCCCGGGGTCATCCCGCGCGCGTACGAGAAGGTGGCCGCGCACTTCGCCGGGCGCCGCCCCTGACGGGAGGTCTCCGATCGGCCTCCGCCTGACGGACGCCGCCGTCGGTCTCGGGATCCTGGGGCTGCGCGCCTCGATCCGCATCGACACGCTTCACGGCGACCGAAGGGAGCGGTTGCGAGCGCGAGGCGTGCCCTTCACGTACGCGCTCTGGCACGGCCGCATGGTGCTGCCCATCCTGGCGCACCGCCACCAGGGAATCGTGACGATGGCCTCACGCTCGAAGGACGGGGAGATCATCGCGCGCTGGCTCTCCCGCAACGGCGTCATCCCGGCCCGCGGCTCGACGCGGAAGGGGGGCGGCACCGCTCTCCAGGAGATGATCGAGCTCGTGCAGGCCGGACATCCGGCGGCGCTGACGGTCGACGGGCCCAAGGGGCCTCCCCGTGTCGTCCAGCCCGGGATTCTCCAGCTCGCCCGACGGACCGGCGCGTGGGTCCTGCCGGTGACCGGCGCCAGCACGCGGCCCTGGTTTCTGAAGTCCTGGGACCGGTACATGGTGCCCAAGCCGTTCTCCCGCTGCGTCGTGTCCTACGGCGAGCCCTTTCCGATTCCGGAGGAGGGCGACGAGGCGGCGACGCTGGCCCGGATCGGAGAATCGATCGACGCCATCACTCGGGAGGCCGACGCCGCCGTGGGCGTCGTGCCGCCTCCCCCTGGGAGTCGTGAATAATGGGCGGTCGGGAGGCCACGATGATCATGAAGCGCACGATGCTCGCATTCGTTCTTTGCGCGGCGGCGGCCGGCGCGCTCGCCGGGCAAACCCTGGAGAAGATGGAGGGCTCGGACGCGCTGATCGGCCTCCGCGGCCTGATGGTGCCGCCGATCGCACGGTCGGAGGCGACCAACCTGATCGACGCGGGGACGATCGACACGGACGGCTACACGCACATGACCCTGAATCTCGCCATCGAGCTCAAGGGCACGGCGACCCGGCCCGGGGTCGTCGGCGCGCTGCTTCTTCCCGACGTGGAGCCGTTCCGGCGCGTCTGGCGGACGCTCGGTCTCGTGCCCGCGATGGTCGACTTCACCGTGGCGGCGAATCTGGAGTCCGGCGCGTACGCGATGGCGCCCCAGCAGACCTTCGAAGTGGGCTTTCCCCGGTACCGGGTCCTGCTCTACAACACGACCGGCACGTCGGCCACGGCCGCGTTCTTTGCGTACCGGACGCGCCAATGAAGCGTCGGTCCGCCGGAGAGAATGTTCCCGGGGCGGTCGTCCTGAAGAATCGCAGCGTGCTCGAAATCTCGGACTTTTCCCGCGAGGAGATCCGGTTCCTGCTCGACCTTTCCCGGGACCTGAAACGCGCCAAGCACGACGGCACGGAAGTGCCTCGTCTCCGCGGCAGGAACCTCTGCCTGATCTTCGAGAAGACCTCGACCCGCACGCGCTGCGCCTTCGAGGTCGCGGCCTATGACCAGGGGATGGGAGTCACCTATCTCGACCCCACGGGCTCGCAGATCGGCCACAAGGAGTCGATCAAGGACACGGCCCGCGTGCTCGGGCGGATGTACGACGCGATCGAGTACCGCGGGTTCCGCCAGGCGGTCGTCGAGGAGCTCGCCGGGTACGCCGGGGTGCCCGTTTACAACGGCCTCACGGACGAGTCGCATCCCACCCAGATGCTGGGCGACCTCCTGACCATGGAGGAGCACTCGACGAAACCCCTCTCGAAGATCGCGTTCTGCTACCTGGGGGATGCGCGCAACAACATGGGCAACTCCCTCCTCCTCGCCGGCGCCCGCATGGGCATGGACGTGCGCCTCGCGGCTCCGAAGTCGCTCTGGCCCGCGGCGTCCGTCGTCCAGCGCGCCCGCGCGCTGGCCCGGGAGTCGGGGGCGAGGATCACGCTGACCGAGGATCCCCGCAAGGGCGTCCACGGCTGCGACTTCGTCCACACCGACGTCTGGGTCTCGATGGGGGAGCCCGCGGAGAAGTGGGCCGAGCGGATCAAGCTCCTGAAGAAATACCGGGTCACCGCCGCGCTGATGAAGGCGACCGGGAATCCCCGCGCCAGGTTCATGCACTGCCTTCCGGCCTTCCACAACAGGGAGACCACGAAGGGCGCCGAGCTCTACGAGAAGTTCGGGATGGAAGGCCTCGAGGTTTCCGACGAGGTGTTCGAGTCCGAGGCCTCGGTCGTGTTCGACCAGGCGGAAAACCGCATGCACACGATCAAGGCCATCCTCGTGGCGACGCTCGCCTAGGGTGCCGATGCACAACCGGACGCTCCCTGGCCGGGCGCTCGCGCTCTGCGCGTTTTTGGCTCTGGCGTTCGTTCTCGGGGCCGCGGCGGATTCCGCCGGGGGGCCGCCGTATGACCTCGTCCTGCGCAACGGCCGGATCCTGGACGGGTCGGGCAACCCCTGGTACCGGGCGGACGTGGCGATCCGGGGGGACGAGATCGTGCGGATCGGGCCCGCGATCGCGGGGCCGTCGGCGCGGACCGTGGACGTCGCCGACCTGATCGTCGCGCCGGGGTTCATCGACATCCACAGTCATGCCCGGGAAGGCATCTTCGAGGTGCCGACCGCCGAGAGCTCGGTCCGCCAGGGCGTGACGACGCTCATCGAAGGCCCCGACGGGAGCTCGCCCGTGCCGCTCGGACCGTTCCTCGACCGTCTCGTGGCGCTGCCCAGGTCCGTCAACATCGGCAGCTTCATCGGCCAGGGGTCGATCCGCGAGGCCGTCCTCGGCGCGGCCGACCGGAAGCCGACCGGCGAGGAGCTCGAGGCGATGCGCCAGCTCGTCGCGCAGGGGATGCGGGACGGCGCCTTCGGGCTGAGCTCCGGCCTCTTCTATGTGCCCGGCGCGTTCGCCACGACCGACGAGGTCGTCGCGCTCGCCCGGGTCGCCGGGGCGACAGGCGGCATCTACCAGTCCCACATGAGAAACGAGGCCGCCGGCATCCTCGACAGCGTCCGCGAAACGATCGCGATCGGAGAGCACGGAGGCCTTCCGACGCAGATCACGCACCACAAGATCATCGGGAAGACCAACTGGGGGAAGAGCGTGGAGACGCTGCGGCTCGTGGACGAGGCCCGGGCGCGCGGCATCGACGCCACGATCGACCAGTATCCCTACACGGCTTCGAGCACGAGCATCGGCGCCGCCCTGCTTCCCTCGTGGGCGCAGGAGGGCGGAGAGGACCGGCTCCGCGCGCGGATGGCGGACGGCGCGGACCGAGCCCGTATCCAGAAGGAAACGGAGCGGCTCATCCGGGAAGAGCGGGGCGGCGGAGACCCGAAGAACGTCGTCCTCGCCGAGTGCGAGTGGGACCGCTCGCTCGACGGCCAGAGCCTGGCGGCCGCGACGGCCGCCCGGGGCCTGCCTCCCGATGTCGAGAACGCGGCGAAGACCGTCCTGTGGATCGTCGAGCAGGGCGGCTGCTCCGCCATCTTCCACGCCATCGGCGAGGAGGACCTCGAACGCATCCTGAAGCACCCCGCGACGATGGTCGCCTCCGACGGGGGGCTGCCGATCTTTGGCCAGGCGATGCCGCACCCGCGCAGCTACGGGACGTTCGCTCGCGTCCTGGGTGTCTACGTCCGCGAGCGCCGGGTGCTCACGCTCTCGGACGCGGTGCGGAAAATGTCGTCGCTTCCGGCCGCGCGTCTGGGCCTCGTCGACCGCGGCCTGCTGCGGCCCGGGATGAAGGCCGACATCGCCGTCTTCGATCCCGCGCGCGTGCGCGACACGGCGACTTTCGCCAGGCCGCATCAGTATGCCGAGGGCGTCTTCCTGGTCGTCGTCAACGGCCGTATCGTGTTCGAGCGCGGCGCGATGACGGCCGAGCGGCCGGGAAGGGTACTCTACGGAGCGGGACGGGCCGCGCCGTAAGGGAGGTGCCATGCGGAGTCGGCGCAGAAAGAGACTCGGAAAGCTCGGGGCGGCGGCGATCGGAGCGCTCGCGGCGGGCGCCGCGGCGGTGGGAGCCCTGGCGATCGGCTCGCTGGCGATCGGCCGGCTCGTGGTCGCGCGCGGCCGCTGGGGGAAGCTCGTGATCGGCGAGCTGGACGTGAGGCGGTTGCGGGTCGGCGATCTCGTCGTCGAGAATGAGCTCCGGCCCCCAGGTTCTTCGGCCGCGCCGCGCGTATGAGGGCGAGTGCGACGACTCGGGCCATCCTCACGGGCGGCGCCATCGCCGGCGCGCTCGACATCACCTACGCCTTCGTCCTCTGGGGGCTCCGAGGCGTCGGCCCGGCCAGAATCCTGCGGTCCGTCGCCAGCGGGGTTCTGGGCGAGTCGGCGCGGACCGGCGGGGCGCCCGCCGCGGCGCTCGGCCTCTTCCTCCACTTCCTGAACGCCTGCATCATCGCCGCCGTCTACGTGCTCGCCAGCCGGAAGATCCCGGCGCTGCTCCGGCGGCCGTTTTTCTATGGGCCGCTTTACGGGCTCGGGGTCTACGGGGTCATGAACTACGTCGTGATTCCGCTTTCCGCCGTGCCCGGTCCGCGGGGGACGCCCGCGCCGGTCGTCTGGATCACCGGCATTCTCGTGCACATGTTTCTCATCGGACTCCCGATCGCGCTCGCCGCCCGGAACCAGCTCTCCGAGCGGGCATGACGGGGGCTGCCGGTGTGCTCGCTGCCGCGGCGCTGAGCGCCTCGATCTCGACCGCCACCGCTCCCCGGGAGCGAATCCTGAAAGCGACGCTGCCGCACGCGGTCGAGCTGCCGTACCTCCTGTATCTCCCGGCCGCCTACGAAGGCTCGCCGGGCCCCTGGCCCGTGATCCTCTACCTCCACGGCGGATCCCTGCGAGGAGGCGACATCGCGCGCCTCCGCCAATCGGCTCTCCCGAAGAGAGCCGAGGAGGACCCCGCGTTTCCCTTCGTCGTGGCCGCTCCTCACTGCGCCGACGGAGAGATCTGGACGGACACGGAGGCTCTGTCGGCTCTCGTCGACGCGCTTCTGCGCGACTACCGGACCGACCCCGCGCGCGTGTACGTGACAGGACACAGCATGGGCGGCCGCGGCGCGCTCTACCTCGCCCATCGCCTGCCCGGGCGGTTCGCCGCCGTGCTCGCGCTTTCGCCCGTCAGCCCGATCCTCGCCTGGTCCCGCCGGCTCGCCGGCGTGCCGCTCTGGCTGGTTGGCGGCGAGAACGACGCGCTCGCCCCCGCGGCGGAGGCAAGAGGCCTGGCGCAGGAGATCGAGCGCGCCGGCGGCCACCCCAGACTCACGATCCTGCCCGGCCGGGACCATGGCATTCTCGACGTGTACGACCGCCCCGACGTTTTCGAGTGGCTCCTTCAGCACACGGCCCCGAGTCCGAAAACCCGTTGATCCAGGAGGTCCCATGCGCGTCCTGTCCCTGATCTCACTCGCTGTCCTTTTCGCCTGCCGCCGCGAGGTTGCCTCTTCCGACCGTGCCTCCGCGCCCCCGCCGACCGCCCCGACGCCGGAGGCCGCCGCGGCGGCGCCTGCCGACGCGCCTTTTGCCTTCACCGAGGCGGACCTGGACGCCTACGAACGCGGCTTGAAGAAGGAGATCGAGCTCTTTCAGGCTTCCCAGGCGCGCGGGTCGGCGGCCGCGACACCGGAGGAGCGCGCCGCCGCGGCGCAGTCCGGGTGGGAAACGGCGACGGCTCCCGAAGCGGCCCGCGCCATCGGCGCCGACCCGGACCGGTACCTGAAGACGCGGCGCACGGTGGACCGGGTCCTCGAGACGCTGGACTTCCAGGGCAAGATTCCCGGCCCCAAGGAGCTGAACGTGGAGCTTGCGAGCCCGGAGATGAAGCAGCGCCTGTCGTCCGATCCCTTCGCCGGGCTCGCCCCGCTTCGGCCGCCGCGCTCCGAGCCCGACTGGATCGGATCGCGCCGATCTGGATCCGGTACACGGAGCTCACGGCGATCAGCGGCTAGGGCTCGCGGTGGCGATCCGAGTCATCCGGCTGGGGAGTCCGCGGACGCCGGGGGAAGGCCTCCGCCTGGGCACCGTCCGCCGGCCGCCCCGCGGAGTGCTCAAGCGCGACTATGCCCGGCGGGACTACTTCGACCTGTGGTTTCCCGAGCTTGCGCCCAGCGCCCGGCTCGTCCGGTTCGCGTCCGCGGTACCGTTGACGGACCGCCGCTGGGCTCGATGGGTCCGCGCGTACCGCCGCGAAATGGCGCAGCCCGACCGGCAGCGCTTGCTCGCGCTTCTGGCCCACCTGTCGCATACGACCGACTTCTCCGTGGGTTGCTACTGCGAAAGCGAGAAGCGGTGTCACCGCTCGGTGCTGCGGGAGCTTCTGGCGGAGCAGGACGCGAAGCTGACGCCTCGCCGGACCGCTTCGCGACAGCGGCCGGTCCGTCGCTCGTATTCCCGATAAACTCGATTTTTCCTTCGCTCTGTCCTCCCCGGCGACATGGCACCCCCCTTGCACCAACAGAGATATGGAGACCGCAGCGGTGGTGCGCGGGCTCTGTTCATTGACTCGTCCGCCGTTCTTTCGGTCGGACATGCGAAAGGAAACCCCATGAAGAGATGGCTCACTCCTACGGCCCTGTGCCTCGCCGGGAGCTTCGCTCTCGTGTCGGCGGCAGGAGCTCAGGATCCCTCGTCCAACCAGAACCCCGGAACGACGACGACCAACACCCAGGTCACCGATGACGGCATGACCCGGAAGACCACGACCACGACGGTCGAAGGCAAGGTCGTGCGCTACGAGCCGGGCAAGACGATCGTCGTGGTCGGCTCCGACAACCGCGAAACGACCTACTCCCTGTCCTCGAACGTCGTCGTTCCGGCGGACATCCAGGTCGGCCGCGTCGTCACGCTGAACACCGAGCCGTCCGCCTCGGGCCCCGTCACCGTCACCCGCATCACGACCCGCTCGGTGGGCGCCGACGGCAGCATGAAGACGGAGACCGAGACCCGCACCCAGAGCTCCACCGGCGATCAGACGATGACGAAGTCCACCACGCAGAGCGGCGCGACGAGCATCACGGGGACGGTCTCGGCCTACGAGCCGGGACGTTCGGTCACCTTCCTGATGCCCGACAAGACGACTGTCGTTTACACCGTGGACGCGAACTCGCAGCTCCCGTCGGACCTGGCCGTCGGCAAGACGTACGTCGTGGAGACGACCCGCACGTCGACGAGCGGACCGCTCGTCGTGAAGCGGATCACGACCACGACCACGACTCAGAAGAAGACGACCGTTCAATAACGAGACGGCCGGCCGTTCGACGGCCGGACCACGGATTCCCGAAGGAATCCGGCACTTCGAGGGCGACCCTCGAGCTGCCGGATTCCTTTTTTTCTGGAGACATCGCTTAACTCCGACGGCGGTAGCGCCTGCACGCGGCACGATTCTTGAAATGTGAGGCGCCGAGGCAACTCATGTCGCTATCGCTCGCTCCCACGCATTTGAAGCGCTACGCCGAGGTCGCGCGCCTCTTCGTCAAGTACGGGCGAGGGCCGCTGGCGACAGACTTGAGCCGCGAGCTGCCGCAGGCCGAGCCCGGGAAAGGAGAGCCCGAGGGCGGCAAGCCGGAAGAGCTGGCCAGGGACCTGGAAAGCCTCGGGCCCACGTTCATCAAGCTCGGCCAGCTCCTCGCCAGCCGGGCCGATCTGCTCCCGCCGGCGTACGTGGATGCGCTTTCGCGTCTCCAGGACAAGGTCGAGCCGTTCTCCTTCGAAGAAGCGCAGGAGATCGTCGAGGCCGAGCTCGGGGTTCGGATCACCAGGGCGTTTTCCGACTTCGATCCCGTCCCGATCGCGGCCGCGTCTCTCGGACAGGTGCACCGCGCCCGGCTCCGGGACGGCCGGCGGGTGGCCGTCAAGGTCCAGCGCCCCAAGATCCGCGAGCGGATCGCCGAGGACCTCGAGGCAATCAAGGAGCTGGCGGCGTTCCTGGACCGGCACTCGTCGATCGGCGGCCGCTACGAGCTCGAGAAGACCGTCGACGCCTTCTCGCGGTCCCTGACTCGAGGAGCTGGACTACCGCCGGGAGGCTCAGAATCTCAAGCTCCTCCACAACAACCTCGAGGGGTTCCCGCGGATCTCGGTGCCTCTCCCGGTCGACGACTTCTCGAAGGGTCGCGTCCTCACGATGGAGTACGTCGAAGGGCAGAAGGTCACGAGCCTGGACCCGCTGACCCGGATCGACATCGACGGCGGCGCCCTCGCCGAGGAGCTGTTTCGGGCCTACCTGCACCAGGTCGTGATCGACGGGTTCTTCCACGCCGACCCCCATCCGGGCAACGTCTTTCTGACGGAGGATCGGCGCCTCGCCCTGCTCGACCTCGGCATGACGGGACGCGTTCCCTCCGGCCTGCGGGACGGGCTGCTCCGCCTGCTGATCGCGATCGGGGAGGGGCGCGGCGACGAGGCGGCCAGCCGGGTGCTGGAGATGGGCGAGCGTCGCGAGGACTTCGACGAGGCCGAATTCCGCCGGTCGATCGGGTTGATCGTCGCCGAGGCCGCTCAGGTCCGGGTCGGCGATCTGAAGATGGGGCGCGCGTTGATCGAGGTGGCCCGCGTAGCCGGCGACACGGGCGTTCGGATTCCCCCCGAACTGTCGTTGCTGGGCAAGACGCTCCTGAATCTCGACGAGATCGGAAAGGCACTCGACCCGTCCTTCGACCCGACCGCCTGCATCCGGCGCGAAGCCCCGGATCTGCTCCGCCGTCGGATGACCCAGAAGTTCAGCCCCGGGCACCTCGCCTCGGCGCTCCTCGACGCGAAGGAGTTCGCCCAGGAGCTCCCCGGACGGCTCAACCGCTTCCTCGAGCTTCTGGCCAAGAACGAGGTGAAGGTCCGAGTCGACGCGATCGACGAGGCCGCTCTGATCGAGGGGTTGCAGAAGATCGCGAACCGCATCGCGATGGGCGTCGTTCTCGCGGCCCTGATCGTGGGAGCCGCGATCGTCATGCAGATCCCGACTCGTCTCGTGATCCTCGGCTATCCCGCTCTGGCGGTCGTGCTCTTCGCGGCCGCCGCCGTGGGAGGGATTGCCCTGATCGTGTCGATCGTGACGACCGACCGCAAGGCCCGGATGCGCGGGGCCCGGGAAAGAAAGGCCTAGGGCCAGCGCGGGGTTCTGAGGCGTCCCGGGCAGCTTTGGTAGTCTCCCCGTCGGAGACTCCACTCGAGCATGAACGGGCCGGAGAAACAGAACAGGACGGCGGTGGTCGTCGGGTTTCTGCTCCTCCTGTTGCCTCTGATCGTGTGGGTCCTGTGGTTCAGGGAGTTCGGCCGCCACGCGACGCCCGAGGACCGTGTGTCCGCCTTCCTTGGATACTTCCCGGCTTTCGCCCGCAGGGAGGGACTGCTCACGCTGAGCTCTCTCCTCCTGTCGGGCGCCGCGGGTTACTTCCTGGTGCGAGGGGCACTGTCGACCCGGGGCTTCCTGCGCTTCCTGGCGATCGCCGGGGTGTTCCTCTCCCTGGCGCTCTGTCTCCTGAGCTCGTGGCGGCTTTCGTGAGGCTGCCGGCGTTGTGACAGCATCGGGGAGACGGGAGGGTCACCCGAATGATCATCGGAGCGCATTCGATCATCTACAGCAAGCGCCCCGTAGCCGACCGGGCCTTTCTGCGCGACGTGCTCAATTTCCCGAACGTGGACGCTGGCGACGGATGGTTGATCTTCGGGCTGCCACCTTCGGAATTGGCCGTTCACCCCGCCGAAGAGAACGACGTGCACGAGTTCTACCTCCTGTGCGACGACGTCGAGGCGTTCATCTCCGACATGAAGAAACGGAAAATCACCTGCGGCCCCGTCCAGGGCCTGGGCTGGGGCCGGCTGACGGAGCTCCGCCTCCCCGGCGGCGGACGTCTGGGCGTCTACGAGCCGCGACACGCCCGGCCCAAGGCCATGGGATCGCGGCTGCCCGCTCGAAAGCCGGCTCGGGCGACGAAGAGGCCCGCGAAGCTGCGGTCGAAAAAGCGTCCCGGCCGGCGGTAACGCCGGGAGCTCGCGGCCGGCGCCGACGGCGTGCGCCTGTCCGATCGATTGAAATCGTGCGTTCGCCCCCTTGACGTTGCGCGGAGCGTCCCGTCAATAGATGATGCCAGCGGATCGAGGTCGCGGAGCACGGGAGGACGGATGGTCGATCTGGAAGGCCCCTGCTGTTTTTGCGGTAAGGCGATCGAACGCAACGCCGTGGATCCGTGCGTCGTCAGCGTGGAGACGGAAGACGGGCTCACGCAGGCCTGGTTCTGCCATGCCGGATGTTTCAAGTCGCGGCTGTCCCAGGACCCCGCGCTCGAGCTGACGCCCGCGCACTTTTGAGAGCGTGTCTCACGGGAGGATCCACGCCGTGGTCTCGCGAATCCCGCCCGGCCGCGTGGCCACCTACGGGCAGGTCGCGCGCCTGGCCGGGGCCCCGGGCCACGCCCGCCTCGTTGGCTATGCGCTCGCGTCGCTTCCTGACGGCAGCGGGGTTCCCTGGCATCGGGTCGTGAACGCGCGCGGCGGGATCAGCGAGCGGTCGGACGGAAGCCCCATGGGAGCGGTCCAGCGTGCCCGGCTGCGGCGCGAAGGGGTGCGGTTCGACGTGCGTGGCCGCATCTCACTCGCACGCTTTCGGTGGCGGCCGAGGGCCTCCTGACGCGATGGCGTCCGACGCGATCGTGACCGCGTTCTGGAGCTGCGAGCGTTGCGGCCGGAAGTTCCGGCGGCCGGGCCAGCGTCACTCGTGCGGCACGGGCAGTCGCGCCAGCTGCTCCGCGGCAAGTCCGATGTCCTCGTCGCGCTCTACGGCGCGCTCGAGAGGGCGCTGAAAGGCCTGAGCGGCGTCGAGATCGTCGCGCGGGACCGTTACGCGCTCTTTCGGACGACGCGGATCTTCGCGGACCTCGTCTTCCAGAAGGAGGCCCTGCGCCTGGCCGTGCACCTGGACCGGGAAGTCCGAATTCCGCTCTTCTTCAAAGTCGGCAGAGGCGAGGGCCGCCGCGTCGGCCACGTCGCCCTGCTGCGCAAGATGTCCGACGTCCGCGCCGTCACGCCCTATCTGAAGGAAGCGTACCGCTCGGCGAGAAGCGAGGAGCACGATTGAGCGTCATCGGGAACTTCTTGCGGCGCCCTCCCTCCAGAACTCCGAAGTCCCGGAGACGTATGACACCGAGACGCCACCGGGAGGGCGAACATGGTCGGGAACATCCGTCGGGCCCTGGCGATCGCAGGACTCGCCGCGTCCGCCTCCGCGGCGGCGCAGGATCCGCCTCCAGCCTTCCTGAACATCAACCCCTCCTGGTCCCCGGACGGCCGGCAGCTCGTCTTCCAGAGCGAACGCACCGGCTCGAGCCAGCTCTACGTCATTCGCGCGGACGGGACCGGTGAACGTCGAGTGACCTGGAGCGGAGCCGAGGACACGCATCCGGCCTGGTCGCCGGACGGCGAGCGGATCGTGTTCGACTCCAATCGGGACGGCTACTGGAACCTCTACGTCATCCGGCCCGACGGCACGGACGAGCGCCGCCTGACGCATCGGGGCGACTCCACCGGGAAGACGTTCGCGAGGCATCCGGCCTGGTCGCCCGACGGGGCCCGAATCGCCTTCGACTCGGACCGGGACGGCGACGAGGAGGTCTACGTGATGGCGGCCGATGGAAGCGGGGCGAGGCGCCTGACGACGAGCCCGGGCCGGGACGGACACGCGTCGTTTTCGCCGGACGGCCGTTCCGTTCTCTTCGGTTCCGCACGGAGCGGCAACGGGGACGTCTGGGAAGTCGACGCCGCCGGCGGAGAGCCGCGCCGCCTGACGAGCGGTCCCGGAACGGAGGCGGGGGTGAAGGTGTCTCCCGACGGCCGCCGGATCGCCTTCTTCACGGAGCGGGAGGGGAAGACCCAGATCCATGCGGCGGACCGCGACGGGTCGAATCCGCGGCCGCTGACGAACGACTCCGCGACGAAGTACGAGCTGGCGTGGTCGCCGGACGGGGCCCGGATCGCCTACTACTCGGACGCGCCGGGGAGATTCGAGCTCTTCGTCATGGACGCGGACGGGGGAAATTCGCGCCGGGTCACGAGCACGGGATACGGAAGCGCCTGGCCGCAGTGGTCGCCGGACGGCCGCCGCATCGTGTTCGGGTCCACGCGCGAGGGCGGAGACTGGGAGATCTACGTCATGGAAGCGGACGGGACCGGGATCCGGCGGCTCACGGCGAGCCCCGGCCGGGACGCGCATCCCGCCTTCACGCCGGACGGGAAGGGGATCGTCTTCCAGTCGCCCCGCGACTCCGCCGTCGCCCGAGGAGGTGGACCTCTATCTGATGGAGGCCGGCGGAGGAAATCCGCGGCGCCTCCTCGCGGCGCCGGGATTCGACGGGGTCCCCGTCCCGTCTCCGGACGGCAAGCGGATCGCCTTCCAGCGGGGAACGGCGGCGGGAGACGACTTTCACTGGGACCTTCATGTCGTCGACGCCGACGGTCGCGGCGAGAGGAAGCTGACGTCCAACCGCTGGAGCAGCCAGGTGCCGAGCTGGAGCCCGGACGGCAGTCGCCTCGTCCTCTACGCGGATCCCGAGGGCCGTGACCAGCTCTTCCTCCTCGAGCTCGCGACCGGAGCTGTCCGCCCCCTCGCGCCGAGCGCGGCCTCCGACCAGGCGCCCGGCTTCTCCCCGGACGGCCGGTTCGTGGCGTTCACGTCGACCCGGGACGGCGGGCGGGACCTCTACCGCGTGGACGTCGACTCCGGGACGGTCTCGCGCCTGACCCGGGGAATCGCCGTCTGGGCGCAGCCGGCGTGGTCGCCCGACGGACGCCGGATCCTGTTCTCGGGCAAGACGGCGGAGCTCGACGAGATCTATGTCGTCGGGGCCGACGGGTCCGGCCTGACGCGGCTGACCCGGGGAACGGAAGGCCTCCGCTGAGGAGCGCCAGGCCCGTCGTCCTCACGTTGCTTTTTTTCGGAGGGCCCTTCCTCCGGGCAGCGCCGGCGCCCTGCGGCGCCGCTCCGGACACACCGCGGTTGGACCACGCGATCCTCGTCGTGCACGACCTGGATGCCGCCTCCGAGCCGTTCTCCCGGCTCGGGTTTCGGTTCAAGGAGGGGCGGCTGCATTCGAACGGCCTTCTCAACCGGCACATCAAGTTCCGGGACGGCACCGAGCTCGAGCTGATGACCGTTCGGGGCGAAGCGAGCGACTCCATGGCCCGGAACTACCGGCGGCTTCTCCGCGAAGGGGAGGGCGGCGTCTTTGCCGCGTTGAAAGTGCCGGACCTCCGGCCGATCGAAGAGGCGGCGGAGCGGCTCGGGCTTCCCGCCAGACGCAGCGGCTCCGGTCCCTGGCGATTCCTGAGCTTCCCGCCGCCGTCGGATGCCTCCGCCGTGTTCTTCGGATCGGGCTGGACGGCGCCGGCCGATCCCGATTCGATTTTCCAGCACGGCAATCCCGCAACGACTCTGGAGGAAGCGTGGATCGAAGGCGGCCCCAGCCTGGAAGCTCTCCTCCGGGAGGTCGGAGCCCGCGCCTGCGGGCCGGCGCGGCTGCCCGACGGGAGGGGCGGAACGCGCTGGGCCCTGGGCCGGGGGTCGCTCGTCGTCGTGCCGTTTCGGGGGCCGGCCCCCGGGCCGCGCCTGCTCGGCGTCGCGTTCGGGGCGGATGCGGAGATCTCCGCGGAACGCCGCGGGGCCGTTGAGCCCCTGCCCGGCTTCTGGATCCGATTCGGTGGAGGAGACTGACGTGCGTCCGTTGAAAGCCGCTGCCGCGCTGCTCCTGGCGGCGGGGCTCGGGCTCCCGGCACCGGCCTCGGCTGTGGATCCGCCCGCCCGTTCGCTCCGGGTCCTCTTCATCGGAAACAGCCTCACGTACTTCAACGACCTGCCCGCGATGCTCGAGGCCCTGGCGAAGGCCGGCGGCCAACCCGCGCTCTCGTGGAAGGGAGTCCTCGTTCCCGGCGCGAGTCTCGAGGACCAGTGGAGGGCCGGCGAAGCCCGCCGCGCGATCACCCGGGAGAAGTGGGACTTCGTCGTCCTGCAGCAGGGGCCGTCGGCTTCGCCGGAGGGACGCGCGATGCTGCTCGGATACGCCGACCGGTTCGCCCGCGCGATCCGCGCCGCCGGAGGACGGCCGGCCATCTACATGGTCTGGCCGTCCTCGAGCCGGACCTCGGATTTCGACGACGTCAGCCAGTCCTACCGGCTCGCGGCCCGGCAGGTGGACGGCCTGCTGTTTCCGGTGGGCGAAGCCTGGCGGCTGGCCGGAAAACGGGACGCGAAGCTGGCTCTCTATTCGCCGGACGGACCTCCACCCGACACCGGCGGCTCCTATCTGGCGGCGCTCGTGATGTACGAGCGGCTGTACGGGCAGTCGCCCGTGGGATTGCCGGGCAAACTCTCGGTCAAGGAAGATGCAGGCACCGCGCTCGATCTCACCGACGCCGAAACGAAGGTCCTGCAGGAAGCGGCTGTCGAAGCAAACCGGAAGTACGGAAAGCCCTAGGGTGCGCGCACTTGCTGTCGCCCTGCTCCTGGCTGCTTCGGTCGCCTGCGCCGCGCCGGACGAGGCCTCGACCTCCACGTTCCGGTCCTTGATGGAAACGGTCGCGGCCGGATGGAACGAGGGAGATGCGCGTAAAGCGGCGGACTGCTTCACCGAGGACGCGCTCTATCTCGAGCCGCCGGACCGCCAGTTCTACTCGGGGAGAGCGGCTCTCTACGAGTTTTTCGGCGGAGCCGCGAAGCCCGAGCCGCCGATGCGCATGAGCTGGCACCACCTCGCCTTCGACGAAGAGTCCCAGGTCGGCTTCGGGGAATACACCTTCCAGATGAACCGGCGCTACCACGGCATCGTCGTCGTCCGCATCCGCGGCGGAAAGATTGCCAGCTGGCGCGAGTACCAGTACGAGTCGCCGCTCGACTGGAAGGAGTTCATCCGGAAGAGCGAGCCCTGATTACGGACTCGACCCGCTCCGCACTCCGACGGTCAATCCTCCGGGCCCACCATCTTCTCCGGCCGGACGTCCCGGTCGAACTCCTCCGCCGTCAGGTAGCCGAGGGCCAGCGCCGCCTCGCGCAGCGTCGTGCCGTCCTTGTGCGCCTTCTTGGCGATCTCGGCGGCCTTGTCGTAGCCGATGCGCGGCGCCAGGGCCGTCACGAGCATCAGCGAGCGGCTCGACGTGCTCGCGGATGCGCTGGCGTGCTCGGGCTCGATGCCCCGCGCGCAGTGCTCCTCGAAGGAGTCGCACGCGTCGGCCAGCAGGCGGATCGAGCTGCAGCACGTTGTGGATGATGAGCGGCTTGAAGACGTTGAGCTCGAAGTTGCCCGACGCGCCGCCGAGGTCGACCGCGACGTCGTTGCCGAAGACCTGGGCGCAGACCATGGTCATCGCCTCGGACTGGGTCGGGTTGACCTTGCCCGGCATGATCGAGGAGCCGGGCTCGTTCTCGGGGATGCGGATCTCGCCGAGGCCGGAGCGCGGGCCGGAGGCGAGCCAGCGGACGTCGTTGGCGATCTTCATCAGCGCCGCGGCCAGCGTGCGGAGGCGCCGTGCGCGTTGACGAGCGCGTCGTGGGCCGCCAGCGCCTCGAACTTGTTCGGCGCCGTGACGAACGGCCGCCCGGTCAGGCTCGCGATCTCTTTGGCGACGCGCTCGCCGAAGTCCGCGGGCGCGTTCAGCCCGGTGCCGACCGCCGTGCCGCCGAGCGCCAGCTCCTCGAGATGCGGCAGCGCGTCCTCGATGTGGCGGAGGCCGTGGTCGAGCTGGGCGACCCAGCCCGAGATCTCCTGGCCGAGCGTCATGCGGGACCGCGTCCTGGAGGTGCGTGCGCCCGATCTTGACGATGTCCGCGAACGCCTCGGCCTTCCCGTCGAGCGTGTCGCGCAGCCGCTGCACGGCCGGGATCAGGCGGTCGTCGGATCTGCTCGACCGCCGCGATGTGCATCGCGGTCGGGAACGTGTCGTTGGAAGACTGGCTCCGGTTGACGTCGTCGTTGGGGTGGATCGGCTTCTTCGAGCCCAGCGCGCCGCCGAGGAGCTCGATCGCGCGGTTGGCGATGACCTCGTTGGCGTTCATGTTGGTCTGGGTGCCGCTGCCCGTCTGCCAGACCGACCAGCGGGAAGTGGTCGTCGAGCTTTCCCTCGATGACCTCGTCGGCCGCCTGCACGATCGCCGGGCGCCTTGTCCGCCGGCAGCGCGCCGAGGTCGCGGTTGACGATGGCGGCGGCCTTCTTGAGGACCCCGAAGGCGCGGATCAGCTCGCGGGGGAACCGCTCGCGCTCTCCGCCGATCGCGAAATGGTGGAGCGAGCGCTGCGTCTGCGCGCCCCAGTAGCGGTCGGCCGGCACCTCGATCGGCCCCATGGTGTCGGACTCGGTGCGGGTCGCTGTCTTGTTCTCGGTCATGTGCGGGGCGGTCTCACCCGGCGCCTCCTTCCGAGAGCCCCGACTTGCGCCGCCCGGCCGTCCACTTCGCCTTGAGGTAGTCGGCGTTCATCCGGGCGATGAACTCGACGCGGATGGCCTTGGGGCAGGCCGCCTCGCACTCGCCGTGGTTGGTGCAGGTGCCGAAGCCCTCGGCGTCCATCTGCGCAACCATCCTGCGGACGCGCGTCGAACGCTCGGGCTGGCCCTGCGGCAGAAGGCCGAGGTGGGAGATCTTGGCCGCCGTGAACAGCATCGCGGAGGCGTTCGGGCAGGCGGCCACGCACGCCCCGCAGCCGATGCAGGCGGCGGCGTCCATGGCGAGGTCGGAGTCCTCCTTCGGGATCGGGATCGTGTTTCCGTCCTGGGCGCCCCCGATCGTCGCCGAGACGAAACCGCCCGCGGCCATGATCCGGTCGAACGCCGCGCGGTCCACGACGAGGTCCCTGCACCACCGGAAACGCGTCGGCGCGCCAGGGCTCGATCGTGAGGACGTCGCCGTCGGAGAAGCTCCGCATGTGGAGCTGGCACGCGGTCGTCCGCTCGCGCGGGCCGTGGGGCCGGCCGTTGATGACGACGCCGCAGGTGCCGCAGATGCCCTCGCGGCAGTCGTGGTCGAAGGCGATCGGATCCTCGCCCTTGAGAGCGAGCCCCTCGTTGACGACGTCGAGCATCTCGAAGAACGACATCTCGGGGTTGACCTCGGACGCCTCGTAGGTGACGAAGCCGCCCCGGGCCGCCGCGTCCTTCTGCCGCCAGACTTTCAGCGTGACCTTCATTTGTAGCTCCGCACGGCGAGCTCCACGTTCTCGTAGGTCAGCGGCTCGACGTGCCGGTTGGGCTTGCGGCCGTCGCCCGTGTACTCCCAGGCGGCGACGTGGCAGAACTTCTGGTCGTCGCGCCTCGCCTCGCCCGTCGGCCATCTGGTGCTCGCGTCCGGAAGTGGCAGCCGCAGGACTCGTCGCGCTCGAGCGCGTCGAGGCACATGAGCTCTCCGAGCTCCAGGAAGTCCGCGACGCGGCCGGCGACCTCGAGCGACTGGTTGAGCTCCTGGCCCGAGCCGGGGACCGTGACGTTCTTCCAGAACTCGTCGCGCAGGGCCGGGATCTGGCCGAGCGCGTGCTCGAGGCCCTTCCGGTTGCGCTCCATGCCGCAGTGGTCCCACAGGAGCTTGCCCAGGTCCCGGTGAAACGAGGTCACGGAGCGCTGACCCCGGATCGAGAGGAGGCGTCGGGTGCGGGTGGCCACGGCCTCTTCCGCGGCGCGGACCTCCGGGTGGTCTTCTGCAACGGGGCCGAACTTCTCGCGGGCGAGGTAGTTGCCGATCGTGTAGGGGATGACGAAGTACCCGTCGGCCAGGCCCTGCATCAGCGCCGAGGCGCCCAGGCGGTTGGCCCCGTGGTCGGAGAAGTTCGCCTCGCCGAGAACGAAGAGGCCGGGGATGGTGCTCATGAGGTCGTAGTCCACCCAGAGGCCGCCCATCGTGTAGTGCGTGGCCGGGTAGATGCGCATCGGCGCTTCGTAGGGGTTCTCGCCGGTGATGCGCTCGTACATCTCGAAGAGATTGCCGTACTTCTCCTCGATCTTGCGCTTGCCGAGGCGCGCGATGGCGTCCTTGAAGTCGAGGTAGACCCCGCGGCCCGTCGAGCCCACGCCGCGCCCCTCGTCGCAGACGCGCTTGGCGGCGCGCGAGGCGATGTCCCGCGGCGCGAGATTGCCGAAGCTCGGGTACATGCGTTCGAGGTAGTAGTCGCGCTCGTCCTCGGGGATCTGGTCAGGCGGGCGCTTGTCGCCCGGCGTCTTCGGGCACCCAGATGCGCCCGTCGTTGCGGAGCGACTCGCTCATGAGCGTCAGCTTGGACTGGTAGTCGCCCGTCACCGGGATGCAGGTCGGATGGATCTGCGTGAAGCAGGGGTTCGCGAACGCCGCGCCCTTCTTGTAGGCGCGCCAGATCGCCGTCGTGTTGCAGCCCTTGGCGTAGGTGGCGAGGTAGAAGACGTTGCCGTAGCCGCCGGTCGCCGAGGCAGACCGCGTCGCCCAGGTGCGTCTCGAGCTCTCCGGTCACCATGTCCCGAACGACGATGCCGCGCGCCCGGCCGTCCACGACGATCAGCTCGAGCATCTCGTGGCGCGAGTGCATCACGACCTGGCCGAGGCCGATCTGGCGCTCGAGGGCCTGGTAGGCGCCGAGGAGCAGCTGCTGGCCGGTCTGGCCGCGCGCGTAGAACGTGCGCGAAACCTGAGCGCCGCCGAAGGAGCGGTTGTCGAGCAGCCCCCCGTACTCGCGGGCGAAGGGAACGCCCTGCGCGACGCACTGGTCGATGATGTTCACCGAGACTTGCGGCGAGGCGGTAGACGTTGGCCTCCCGCGCCCGGAAGTCTCCGCCCTTCACCGTGTCGTAGAAGAGCCGCTCGACGCTGTCCCCGTCGTTTCGGTAGTTCTTGGCCGCGTTGATGCCGCCCTGGGCGGCGATCGAGTGCGCGCGCCGCGGGCTGTCCTGGTAGCAGAAGCACTTGACGTTGTAGCCGAGCTCGGCCATCGCCGCCGCCCCGCCGCCTCCGGCCAGCCCCGAGCCGACCATGATGATCGTGTAGCGGCGCTTGTTCGCGGGATTGACGAGCTTCATCTCGAAGCGATGCTTCGCCCACTTCTTCTCGATCGGGCCCGAGGGGATCCTGGCGTCGAGCTTCACGCGGCCTCCGGCTACTTCACGTACCCGGCGAGCACCGCCAGGGGAAAGGAGATGTTGCCGAGCACGATCAGGGCCGCGAAGATCCATGCGGCCGTGTGGGCCATCCGCATGTAGCGCGGGTGCGAGACGCCGAGGGTCTGGAACATGCTCCAGAACCCGTGCCGGATGTGAAGCCCCAGCAGGATCATGGCGAAGATGTAGAAAAGGGACACCGGAACGCTGCGGAACCCTGCCACGAAGTTATGGTAGACGTCGCCCTCGATGAAGCTCGGATGCGCGTTGCCGAAGGTGAAGTGCATGAGGTGGTACACCACGAAGACCAGGACGATCACGCCGCTCCACCGCATCGTTCGGGAGGCGTAGGTGGATTCGCGCCACTTCTGCTCGCGGTAGCCGATGTCCCGGGCCTTCCGGCTCTCCAGGGTCAGGGACGTGGCCGCCCAGACGTGGAGGACGGCCGCGGCCAGGAGGGCGATCCGGAGGATCCAGAGCCCGGCCCCGTGAAAGATCTCGCGGAGGAAAACCCCGTAGTCGTTCATGGCCTCCGGGCCCAGGTAGACCTGGAGGTTGCCGATCAGGTGGGCGACCACGAACCCGAAAAGCACCGCCCCGGTGACGGCCATGATGACCTTCCGGCCGATCGAGGAACGGAGGAAGCCGGGGGCCGGGAGCGTCCGGGTTTCTTCTCGCGGTGCAACGGCGGCCACTGCCGGCGATTATATGCAGGCGCCGCCGGGCTCCCGAATCCGGTCGGGAATTCGGGCGACAGGGCGCCGCGTTGAAGAAAAAGATGAGGGGACTACGCCTGCGCGTGGCCGTCGCGGGGCTCTGTCTGTCGGGCTTCCTGCTCGGGCAGGAGCCCGACCCGCCGCTTCCCGAGACCCGCGCGTTTCTGGAAGAGGTCCGGCAGAACATCCGCAGCGACGAGAGCCTCCTGGACCAGTACACGTTCACCGAGGAGTTCATCGAGACACGCCTCGACTCGAAGGGCCGCGTCAAGAAATCCAGGCGAGAGACCTACGAGGTCTATCCCTCCTACGAGCCGGGCAAACTCTACCGCCGCCTGGTCGCCCGCGACGGGAACAGGCTTTCCGAAGGGGAGCTGGCCGAGCAGGACCGCAAGCAGGAGGAACGGACCGAGAAGCGCGAGAGGCGGAGATCCTCCGAGGACGCGGCCGCCCGCCAGAAGCGGCTGGCCCGGGAAGAGGAGCGGCGTGTCAGGGAACAGCGCGTCGTGGACGAGGTCTTTCTGATGGACGAGATCGTGATCCTCGGGCGCGAGACGATCGATGGCCGCCCGACGGTGATCGTGGACTTCACGCCGAAGCCGGACTATCGCCCGGTCACCCAGGGGGCCAAGGTGATCCAGAAGATCCAGGGCCGCGCCTGGATCGACGAGGCCGACCGGCAGCTCGTCCGCCTGGAAACGCGGCTTCTCGACAACATGGGCGTGGGTCCCGCGCGGGTGGCCCGGCTCCAGAGCGGCTCGAGCGGCTATTTCCAGCGCCGGAAGGTCAACGGGGAGATCTGGCTGCCGGCCGAGGCCAGCTTCACCGGAGCGGCGAAGATGCTGCTGTTTTTCGGCGCCCGCGTCAAGCTCTCGTCGCAGTACAGCGACTACAAGAAATTCTCGGTCGGGACCGACGAAGAGATCACGGCCGTCCAGGGCGACGACTAGCGGGTTGCTGAAGAGCGTTCGGCAGGGCCCACGTCGTATCTGCGTCCACACGGACCGTTTCTGCCGGTTGCCGCGATCTAGCCGTCATCCCGAGGAGCGAAGCGACAGGGATCCCGTGCTCGATTGCCTTGCTCGCGTGTCGAGTCCTGGATCCCTCGCTCCGCTCGGGATGACAGGCGTCGATGATCTGCCAAGCGCTTACTCTCGCCGGGAACCCCGAGCGGACGCCGTTCGGAAAGTGGCGCAGAACGGCAAACCAGTAGATCGGCAGAACGGGAATCTCCTGCCGGGCCGCCACCACCTGACGGTAGCCGCGGGGAGCCCGCAGGGCCGCGTCCCATTCGACCGTGACGGCCGAGCCGCCGAGCGTCGTCTCGAGCTTTCTTTTCTCGCGGATCTCCGCAGCGGGGAAGGCCAGAGCCTCTCCCTCGACAGCGACGAAGAAGACCTTTTCTTTGGGTTTGTGGCGCCGGTCATCCGTCTTCATTCCGGAGACTCCCTCCCACGGCGATGCCGCGTACGCCCTCAGGCGGCAGCGGCACGGCGGTCATGTCGCCCGTCTCGGGGCAGACCGTTTCCGGATAGAGCTCCTCCCAGGTTTCGGCGGTCGTCATGCGGGCCCGGGATTCCCGTGAGGCGCTCTCCCGCGAGAGGCCCGAAGAGGGCCCGGCCGGTCGCCGGCGTCCACCACGTTCCCGTCTCGCGGTCCTTCAGGACCAACATGTCGCGCCAGAGAGCGCCGGAGTTCTCGAAGGTCAGGACACGACCGGCCACCCGGCGGTCGAAGATCGCCGTCAGGTCCGTCAGGGCGCAGCGGGCCACGACGAAGGGCATTCCGTCCGCCTCGTCGTTGATGACCTCGTACGTGTCGAGCAGTCCGATCGGGTACATGCGCGGGGCCGTTCCGAGGGCCAGCCCGATCACTTTTTCCTTCCGAAACGGCGGATCGCTGTGCCGCCGGAACGGGACGGAGCGGGGGTTCGACGAGGGAGGGAAACTTCCCCGGCGCGGCCATCTGCACGATCGGGTCGCCGTCGGTGACCGCCACGCGGGGAAGAGTCTGGTAGTCCCGGTGCAGACATGCCGCGGCCGGGAGGGCCGCGGCCAGCAGCGCGGTAGCGGTTCCCCGGCTCAGGCGGCCGTTTCTCAGCACCCGGCCAGCGCGGGCACCGGCTCGGCGCGCGGCCCCTGCCGCACGACCCGCCGGTACTCGGAGTCCCGCTCGAAGGGCTCGCGGCCGGATTCCCGGATGATCCGCTCGAAGTCGGTGCGCGTCAGGCCCGAGGCCGTCGTGGCGCCTGCCGCGTGCGTGATCGTCTCGTCGACCACCGTGCCCACGAGATCGTCGGCGCCGAAGAAGAGGGCCACCTGCGCGAGCTTGGTCCCGATCTGGATCCAGTAGGCCTTGATGTGCGGAACGTTGTCGAGCAGGAGGCGGGAGACGGCGATGACCCGCAGGTCGAGCTGGCCGGTCGAGGCCGGCAGATGCGCGAGCGGCGTGTTCTCCGGGTGAAACGCCAGCGGGATCAGGCCAGGAATGCCCCGCGGTCTCGTCCTGGAGCTCCCGCAGCCGCAGCAGGTGATCCACGCGCTCTTCGACGGTCTCGACGTGGCCGTAGAGCATCGTCGCATTGGTCCGGACGCCCTGCCGGTGACACTCGCGCGCGACTTCCAGCCACCGCTCGCCCGAGATCTTGTTCGTGCAGATGATGTCTCGCACGCGCCGGGCGAAGATCTCGGCGCCTCCGCCGGGGCAGGAGTCCATCCCGGCGGCATGGAGCTCGCGGATCGCCTGGTCGAGCGGCATCTTCCCGACCTGGGCGATCCAGTCGAGCTCGACCATGGTCCAGGCCTTCAGGTGCACGCCCGGGAACTTCGCCTTCAGGGCCGACAGGAGCCCGGTGTAGTACTCGAACGGCCACGTCGGGTGGAGGCCGCCGACGATGTGGAACTCGGTCACGGCCTCGCTGTAGCCCTTGCCCGCCTCGGCGACGCACTCGTCGATCGCCATCTCGTAGCCGCCGGGCTCGTTGACCTTCTTCGCCCAGGCGCAGAGCGCGCAGTCCACCCAGCAGAGGTTGGTCGGGTTCAGGTACCGGTTGACGTTGTAGAAAGCGAGATTGCCATGCCGCGCTTCGCGCGCGTGGTTGGCCAGCCGGCCCAGGCCCAGGAAGTCCCGGGTCTGCGAAGAGACTGCACGCCCTCGTCGAAGGACAACCGCTCGACCCCCGATCACCTTCTCGGCGAGAGGGGCGAGCTCGGAGCCGCGAAAACTGGAGAGAAAGTCCGTCACGGGATCGCGGGCTTGGACACCGACTGGAAGGGGTCAGAGGATTCGGGAGCGATGTCGTCGAGGAAAGGGGAGAGGTACCGGTAGCAGTCCCAGCAGTACTTCTCCTCGGGCTCGAAGCGGAAGTCGACGACCCGCCCCACGGCCGGAAAATCCACGATCTCCCGGCCACAGCGGTGGCACATGTCCTTCTGCCCTTTGATCAGCCTCCACACCGGACCCATGAGGGCAGAATGCTATCAGTTCCGCCCGTCCGGGAGGTCCGGCGCCGGGGCCGCCGGCGACGCGGCGTGCCGCTCCGGAAAACGAGCAGCGCCGCCGCGGCGACGACCGCGATGGCCGCGCCGATCAGAAAAGCCACGCGCGGACCGAAGAGCTTCCACCACACTCCGAAGAGGACCGAGGCCGGCAGCGCGGCCAGGCCCACGCTCGCGTGAAAGGCGCCGAAGGCGCGGCCCCGCAGCTCCGCCGGAACGAGGTCGGCGACGAGCGCCCTCTCCGCGCCTTCGGTCAGCGCGTAGAAGAGGGCGTAGAAGCCGAAGAGCCACCAGAGCGGCGTCGGTCCCGAAACGTAGGCGAAGCCGAGGTAGGAGACGGCGTAGACCGTCCACCCGCGACGATCGTCGGGATCCGCCCGACGCGGTCGGCGAGCACGCCCCCGGGGACCCCGGCGGCCGCCTTGACGGCGTGGAAGACGGCCCAGAGCAGAGGGAGCTGCCAGAGCGGGATCCCCGCGTCGCTCGCCCGGAGAAGCAGGAACGCGTCCGTCGAGCTCGCGAGCGTGAAGAGCACGAAGATCGCGATCGCTCGCCAGAAACGCCTCGGGAGATGGCCGACGGGCGCGGCGGAGGCCCTCTCGACAGGCCGCCGGCGCGAAGGCTCCTTGACGGCGAAGATCAGCAGAAGCACGGCGAGCAGGCCCGGGATGGCCGCGAGCAGGAACACGGAGCGCTCGTCGTCGAACACGAACTTCAGCAGGAACGCGGCCAGAAGCGGCCCGGCCACGGCGCCGGCGTTGTCCATCGCGCGCTGGAGGCCGAACGCGCGCCCGCGTTTCTCGGGCGGCACCAGGTCGGCCAGGAGCGCGTCGCGGGGAGACGTGCGGATCCCCTTGCCGAGACGATCGGTGAACCGGATCGCCAGCACCTGTCCCCAGCTCGTGGCCAGGCCGACCAGCGGCCGCGCGACGGCGGCGATCGAATAGCCGGCGATCACCAGGGGTTTGCGGCGCCCGACCCTGTCCGACCACCACCCCGACAGCAGCTTCGTGAAGGAGGACGTCGCCTCGGCGACTCCCTCGATCAACCCGAGCGCCGCGGGACCCGCTTTGAGCGTGCGGGTCAGAAAGTCCGGCAGGAGCGGGAAGATCATGTCCGACGCCACGTCGGACAGAAACGACACCCACCCGAGAGTCAGGACCCCGCGGTTCAGGCGCTCTCGCCTCCTCCCTCTCCCGGCGGGGGAGGATCGGGGTCAGGGGCGCCCGGAGTAGGCATAATTTATTAGGCGTTTATACGCTTTTTGCTAATTTTATTAGGCACGCTTCCGGAACCGATGCCGCTCATCATAATCGCGGCGTGCGCCTCCACTCCTCGGAATCCTTCATCCTCGGCACCTACGCGCTGCGCGAGACCGATCGCATCGTCTCGTTTCTGACCCGCGACGCCGGCAAGAAGCGGGGAGTCGCCCGCGGGGCCCGACGCTCGCGCAGCATTTTTTCGGGAGCCCTGGAGCCGATGACCGAGGCCCGGGTCGTGTACTTCGAGAAGGAGGGGCGCGAGCTCGTCAACCTCAACGCCGTCGACCCGATCCGGCCGTCCTTCGCCCTCTCGAAGGACCTCGACCGGGGACTGCTCCTCTCGGCGTTCGCCGAGAGCCTGGAGACGTTCGTCTCCGAGTCGGACCCGGCCGAGCCCTTCTACCGGCTGGCGCGGCACGCCATGGACGCGCTCTTCCGCGACGCTCCCGCGGCTCTGGCCGCGGCCTACTTCGACGTCTGGATCCTGAAGCTCTCCGGCCTCTTCCCGTCGCCCCGCGAGTGCGCCGGCTGCGGCCGCGCGCTGGAGCCGGAAGGCCCGATCCTCTTCGACGAGCGGCGGCCCGGCTTCGTCGGACCCGAGTGTCGAAGCGGCGAGACGCTGCGGCTGACGCCCGAAGCGCACGAGACTCTGGCCGCGTTTCTGTCGGGGCCGCTGGATCCCGCCTCCCGGCCGGAGGGAATCGCGGAGATCGCCAGCGTGGCGCGCCGCGCCCGCCGCCACTTCCTCGGCCACGAGCTGAAATCGCAGCGGGTCCTGGAAGAGGTGGCTGCAGGCGCCATCGGCCGCCCGCAGCCCTCCTGAGGTGACGGCGCAGCGCTCGTAACGAGCGCGTAGCCGTCATCCTGAGGGCCGCAGGCCCGAAGGATCCCAGACTTGTACGAGACTGCCGTGTGTCGAGTCCGGGATGAACGCCGCTCCGCACGGCGTTGCCTACCGCCGGGGGTCTGTCGTCGGTGGCCGGCTGTTTCCCTTCGCTCAGGATGACGGCGGGGCCTCTGGAATGACGGCGTGGGAGCGCGGGGGATGACGGCGTGAGACCGCTCGGGAAGGCGGCCGCCCTGCGATAAACTCCTCTCCGTGTTCACCCTGCAGCGTTTGATCGGCGAGCTGACCGCGTTCTGGGAGGGCGAAGGCTGCCTGATCGAGCAGCCCTACGACCTCCCGATGGGCGCCGGAACGATGCACCCGGCGACGTTTCTGCGGGTCCTCGGCCCGGATCCCTGGCGCTGCGCCTACGTGCAGCCTTCCCGCCGGCCGGCCGACGGCCGCTACGGCGAGAACCCGTTCCGCCTCGGCAAGCACCTCCAGTTCCAGGTCGTCCTCAAGCCCTCTCCCGAGGACGTCCAGGCCATGTACCTGCGCAGCCTCGAGCGGCTCGGGATCGTGCTCGCGGAGCACGACGTCCGATTCGAGGAGGACAACTGGGAATCCCCGACGCTCGGCGCCTGGGGCGTCGGCTGGCAGGTCGTCATGGACGGCATGGAGATCACCCAGTTCACGTATTTCCAGCAGGCCGGCGGCATCGACCTTTCGCCCGTGACCGCCGAGATCACCTACGGCCTCGAGCGCATCGCGATGTTTCTCTCCAAGCTCGACTCGGTCTACGACGTGATGTGGAACGACACGCTCTCGTACGGCCAGGTGCGCCGGCGCGACGAGGTCGAGATGTCGAAGTATTTCTTCGAGGTGGCCGACCCCGAGCTCGCGGCTCTCATGCTCGACCAGCACGAGGCGGAGGCGCGGCGCTGCCTCGAGGCGGGCCTCGTGATCCCGGCCTACGAAGCGACGCTCGTCTGCTCCCATCAGTTCAACATCCTCGACGCGCGCGGGGCCGTGTCCGCGACCGACCGCGTCGGCATCGTGCGGCGGATTCGCGATCTTGCCTGCGCGTGCGCGCGGGCCTACGTTTCGGCAACGACGGGGCAGCAGCGGTCCCCGCTCTCGGAACCGCAGCCGGCCACGGTTTGAGAAGCGCTTCGTCTTCCGGCCTTCCGTAGGGGCGGAAGGCCCGACGTTTCCGAGTGAACACACAAGACTTCCTCTTCGAGATCCGGACGGAGGAGATCCCGGCACCGGCCCTGCTGCCGGCGCGGCTCGAGCTCGCCCGCGGTCTCGGCGAGGCCCTCGGGCAGGAAGGGCTGGCCCCGGCCTCGGTCGAGTCCTACGCCACGCCCCGACGCCTGGCGGTGATCCTGCGGGGCCTGCCGGAGCGGCAGGCCGATCGGTACGCGGAGGTCCTCGGCCCTCCCGCCGCCAACGCGTTCGACGCCGACGGGAAGCCGACGAAAGTCGCCGAGGGGTTCGCGAAGGCCCAGAAGGTCGATGTGGCCGACCTCGTCGTCGTCGACGCTCCGCGGGGCAAGGCCGTCGCGGCGCGCAGGACGATCCCCGGCCGGCCGGCGGACGAGGTCCTCGGCGAGGTGGTGCCCCGCGTCGTCGCGGGCCTGACGTTTCCGAAGACGATGCGCTGGGGCGCCGGGTCGCGGCCATTCGTGCGTCCGGTCCGCGGCGTCGTGGCCCTTCTCGGGAACCGCGTCGTCCCCCTGGAGCTCTTCGGCGTCGCGGCCGGCGATCGCACGGTCGGCCATCGCGTCCTGTCCGAGGGAGAGCTCGCCCTGACCGGAGCCGACGACTACGTAGCGCGGTTGCGCCGGAATTTCGTGGAGCCGGACGGCGAGGCCCGCCGCACCCGAATCCTCGAGGCGGCCCGCAAGCTGGCGTCCGGAGTCGGGGGCCAGATCGAGGCCCACGCCGATCTCGCCGGCACGCTCGCGGACCTGGTCGAGTGGCCCGGCCTCGTGCGGGGTTCCTTCGCTCCGGAGTTTCTCGAGCTCCCCGAGGAGATCGCGGTCACCGCCATGCGCACGCATCAGAAGTACCTGCCGGTGCGGGGACCCTCCGGGCTCCTCCCGCACTTCATCGCGGTCATGGACAACACCGAGGATCGCAAGGGGTTCATCGCCAAGGGCAGCGAATGGGTCCTGAACGCCCGGCTCGCGGACGCGCGCTTCTTCTTCGAGGAGGACGTCCGCAAGCCGCTCGAGGCGCGGGTGGAGCAGCTCTCACGCCTGACGTTTCAGGACAAGCTCGGCGACTACCGTCAGAAGACCGCCCGCATCCAGGACCTCGCCGAGGAGATCGCCCGCCTGGTCGGGCGCGCGGACCTGGTCGACTCGGTGCGGACCGCGGCCTTGCTTTCCAAGGCCGACCTGACGACCCTGGTCGTCAAGGAGTTCACGGACCTCCAGGGCGTCATGGGCGGCATCTACGCGCGGCGCGAGCGTTACCCCGACGCCGTGTGGAAAGCCGTGTACGACCAGTACAAACCCGGCGTCGGTCTCGGACGACCCGCCCCGCGAGGCGGCGGGAGCGATCCTCTCGATGGCCGACCGCCTGGACTCGCTCGCCGGGCTCTTCCGCATCGGCCTGGCGCCCACGCGGCTCGAAGGACCCGTACGGGCTGCGCCGCGCCGCCCTCGGCTTCGTGTCGATCTGCATCGCGCCGCAACTGGCGGGCGGACTGGCGGCAGGCCGTGCGCAAGGCGCTGTCGCTCTATCCCGCCAGCTCAAGGGGCCCGGCCCCGAGGAGGTGATCGCGGAGATGGAGCGCTTCTTCGCCGAGCGCCTGCGCAATCTCCTGGAGCGCCGGGGCGCCAGCTACGACGAGATCTCCGCGGTCGTCAAAGTGGGAGTCTGGGACTTCGCCGACGCCGCCGACCGCGCCAGCGCCCTGTCCGAGGCCCGCCGTCACATGGACTTCCGGTCGCTGATCCTGGCCTTCAAGCGGATCCGCAACATCGTCGGCGACGCCTCGCCCGGGGCGCCCCGGCCCGAGCTCTACCGCGAGGAGGCCGAGCAGGCGCTCGCTTCCGACTTCCTCCAGGCCAGGAGCGCGATCGCCGCTTTCGCCGCCCAGAAGCACTACCGCGAGGCCATGGAGACCATCGCCTCGATCGCCCCGTCGCTCGACCGCTTCTTCGTCGACGTCCTCGTCAACGCCCCCGAGGAAGACCTGCGCAGGAATCGGCTGGCGTTACTGGCCTCGATTCAGCAAGAATTCGGCCGCCTGGCGGACTTCTCCGAAATCGTGGTGGAAAAATGAAACGCGTCTATTCGTTCGGCAACGGTGTGGCCGAGGGAGCGGGCCTCGGCAAGGAAACCCTCGGGGGCAAGGGAGCGGGCCTGGCCGAGATGACGGCCCTCGGCATCCCCGTCCCGCCGGGCTTCACGATCGAGACCTCGGTCTGCGCCGACGTCTCGCGCGGCGCCTCGCTCGACGGCATCCGGGCCGAAGTCGAGTCGGCGCTGCTCCGGCTCGAGCACGACGCCGACAAGCACTTCGGCGACCCGCAGAATCCGCTGCTCGTCTCGGTCCGCTCGGGCGCCCGCTCCTCGATGCCGGGGATGATGGACACGATCCTGAACCTGGGCCTGACCACTCGCAGCGTCCAGGGCCTGGCCGCCCTCTCCGGGGAACGGTTCGCCCTGGACTGCCGGCGGCGGTTTCTCGAGATGTACGGCGACGTGGTCCTGCGCGTCCCGCGCCACGAGTTCGAGAAGGCCATGAAGGAGGTCAAGGCGGCGCGCGGCATCCAGGCCGACATGGACCTGACGGCCGCGGACCTGGCCGACATCGTGCGGCGCGGCGAGGCGATCGTCCGCCAGCGCACCGGACACGACTTTCCGGACGACCCGCGCGAGCAGCTCTGGGGAGCGATCTCCGCGGTCTTCCGGTCGTGGGACAACGAGCGCGCCAAGACCTACCGCAAGCTCCACCACATCCCGGACGAGTGGGGCACGGCCGTCAACGTGCAGGCGATGGTCTTCGGCAACCGGGGCGACACCTCGGCCACGGGCGTGGCCTTCACGCGCGACCCGGCCTCCGGCGAGAAGAAGTTCTACGGCGAGTTCCTTCCGAACGCCCAGGGCGAGGACGTCGTGGCCGGCATCCGCACGCCGCGGCCGGTCAACGCCGACGGCTCGGGAACGTCTCTTCAGGAGACGATGCCCAAGGCGTACGAAGAGCTCCTCCAGGTCCGAGACCGGCTCGAGAAGCGGTTCCGCGACATGCAGGACCTCGAGTTCACGATCGAGGAGAACAGGCTCTATCTCCTCCAGACGCGCAACGGCAAGCGGACGGGGTTCGCGGCCGTGCGCGTCGCGACCGACATGGTCGACGAGGGGCTCATCGACGCGGACGAGGCCGTGGCGCGCGTCGAGCCCGAGCAGCTCGTGCAGCTCCTGGCTCCGATCTTCCCGACGAAGGAGAAGACGGCCGCGATCAAGGCGGGCCGGCTGCTCGGCAAGGGCCTGCCCGCCGGTCCCGGCGCGGCGTGCGGGCGGATCGCTCTGACTGCCCCCCACGCCGTCGCGATGGCCGCCAAGGGCGACCCCGTCGTTCTCGTGCGCGAGGAAACCTCCCCGGAGGACATCGCCGGCATGCACGCGGCGGACGGGATCCTGACGACGCGCGGGGGCGCAACGTCGCACGCTGCCGTCGTCGCGCGCGGCATGGGCAAGACCTGCATCGTCGGCGCGGGCGAGATCACCGTGGACCACGCGCACGGCGAGGTGCGCGCCAAGGGACTCAAGGCCGGCGAGGGCGACTGGATCTCGATCGACGGCACGACGGGCGAGGTCATCCTCGGAAAGATCCCGACGCAGCCCTCGGAGGTCCTCCAGGTGCTCATCGAGGGAACGATGAAGGTCGAGGATTCGGCCGTGACCCGCGCCTTCACGCGCGTCCTCGAGTGGGCCGACACGCGCCGGCGCCTCGGGGTCCGGGCCAACGCCGACACGCCGCACGACGCCCGCGTCGCGCGCCTCTTCGGCGCCGAGGGGATCGGGCTCTGCCGGACCGAGCACATGTTCTTCGAAGAGCGGCGCATCATGGCCGTGCGCGAGATGATCCTGGCCGAGAACGCCGAGCAGAGGCGCAAAGCGCTCGAGAAGATCCTTCCGATGCAGCGCGAGGACTTCGCCGGCATCTTCCGGGAGATGGGCGACTGGCCCGTGACGATCCGCCTTCTCGACCCGCCGCTCCACGAGTTCCTGCCGCACGACGAGGAGACGATGGAGCGCATCGCGGCGGAGCTCAAGGTCCCGGTGGAGAAGGTCCGCGAGAGAACGCACGCGCTCAAGGAGACCAACCCGATGCTCGGCCACCGCGGCTGCCGGCTCGGCATCACGAACCCCGAGATCTACGAGATGCAGGTCCGCGCCATCTTCGAGGCGGCGGCCGAGGTGATGCGGGAGGGCGGCCGCCCCAATCCCGAGGTCATGATCCCGCTGGTCGGGGCGCGCGGCGAGTTCGAGCGGCTGCGGGTCATCGTCGAGGCCACGGCGAAAGCCGTCATCGCGCAGAGCGGCCAGGACGTGCCCTACAAGATCGGCACGATGATCGAGGTGCCGCGCGCCGCCCTGCGCGCCAACCGCATCGCGCTGAACTGCGACTTCTTCTCCTTCGGCACCAACGACCTGACGCAGATGACCTACGGCTACTCGCGCGACGACATGGGCACGTTCCTGCCGGTCTACATCGCGGAGGGGATCCTGCCCGAGGACCCGTTCACCAGCCTCGACCAGTACGGCGTGGGCGAGCTCGTCGCGATCGGGACCCGGCGCGGGCGCGAGGTCAAGCCGAAGCTGAAGGTCGGGATCTGCGGCGAGCACGGCGGCGACCCGCGCTCGATCGAGTTCTTCAACCAGGTCGGCCTCGACTACGTCTCGTGCTCCCCGTACCGCGTCGCGGTCGCGCGGCTGGCGGCCGCGCGGGCCTCGCTCGACGAGAAGAACGTGGGCAGCTCCTCGACGGCATGACGATGCTTCTGGCGCATCGCGATGACCCTCGGCGCCGCGGGCGCCCCCGAGCCTGCGGCGGACCTGGTCCTGCTGTCCGCGAAGATCTGGACGGGCGACCCGGCGAAGCCCGAGGCCGAAGCCCTGGCCGTGCGCGGCGGCCGCATCGTGGCCGTCGGGTCGGACAAGGAGATCGCCGCCTGGAAGGGCCCGAAGACCGTCGTCCTGGACGGCAAGTGGCGGCGGGTCGTGCCGGGATTCATCGACTCCCACACCCACATGTCGATGGGCGGGTTGAACCTTCTGGCCCTGGACCTGCGGAAGACGAAGGACGAGGCCGACTTCACGCGCCAGGTCGCGGCCTTCGCGAAGACGCGGTCCGCCGGGGCAGTGGCTGACCGACGGGGCCTGGGACCACGAGCAGTGGACGCCGGCCCGCCTTCCGACGAAGGCGCTTCTGGATCCGGCGACGGGGGACCGGCCGACCTGCCTGGGGCGCCAGGACGGCCACATGATGGTCTGCAACAGCCTCGCGTTGAAGCTCGCCGGCATCACGAAGGACACGCCGGCCCCGCCGGGCGGCGTGATCGTGAAGGACGCCGCGGGCGAGCCGACCGGCGTTCTCAAGGACGCGGCCATGGACCTCGTCGGGAAGGTCCGGCCGCCCCGCACGAAGGCCGAGGTCGTGGAGGGTCTGCGCGCCGCCGTCCAGCATGCCGCGAAAAACGGCGTCACGTCCGTCCAGGACCTGCCGGGCACTTGCCCTGGATCTGGCGGCCTGGGACGAGCTCCGCAACGCGGGCGCGCTGACCGTGCGGGTCAACTACCGGCCCTCGCTCTCCGACTGGCAGGGCGCGAAGGCCGCGCAGACGTCGATGAAGCAGGACGAGTGGCTCAAGGTCGGCGGCGTGAAGGGCTACATGGACGGCGCGCTCGGCGCCGGCACCGCCGTGATGTTCGAGGCGTTCTCCGACGATCCGGGCAACACGGGCCTCTACGCGGCCGAGGCCATTCCGCTCGTCGAAGATCGAGGAGCGGATCGCCGGAGCCGACGCCGCCGGCCTCCAGGTCGAGGTCCACGCGATCGGCGACAAGGCGATCGCCGAGCTCTTCGACATCTTCGCGCGCGTCGCGAAGAAGAACGGTGCGAAGGACCGGCGCTTCCGGATCGAGCACGCCCAGCACATGCGCCGCGCCGAGATCCCGCGCTTCGCCGAGCAGGGCGTCATCGCCTCGATGCAGCCGTACCACGCCGTGGACGACGGGCGGTGGGCCGACCGGCGGCTGGGCGGAGGCGAGCGCAGCCTCGGCACCTATGCGTTCCGGTGGCTGCTCGACGAAAAAGCGACCGCTCGCCTTCGGCTCCGACTGGGACGTCGCGCCGCTCTCGCCGATCCTGGGAATCGCCGCGGCCGTCACGCGCGCGACGATCGACGGCAAGCAGCCGGGCGGCTGGGTGCCCGAGCAGAAGATCCGGCCCGAGGAGGCCCTGCGCGCGTACACGTCCTCCGCCGCCTACGCCGGCCTTCGAGGAGAAGGAAAAGGGCTCGCTCGAGATCGGAAAGCTCGCGGATTTCGTAGTCCTCTCCGGAGACGTGCTGGCCGTGCGCCCCGAGGCGATCGAGAAGATCCAGGTCGACACGACGGTCGTGGGCGGCCGGGTCGTCTATCCCCGCTAGCCGCCCGGCGCCGGCCTTGCGCCGCCTTCTCGCGCTCCTCCTCCTCGCGCTGCCCGCGGCGGCCTCCGCCCACGAGCTCGGCACGATCCGCGTCTTCGGCCCAGTTTCGCAAGGACGGCACCTACGTAGTCGAGGCGATCGTCGACCGGCAGCACCTGCCTCCCGGGTTCGGCGCACGCCGGACGATCGATCCGCGGTTCGGGAAGATCGAGGACCTGACCCCGGAGCTCGAGGCCGCGCGTCGAGGCCTGATCGCCGCCTCGATCAACGGCGTCCACGTCGCGTTCGACGGCCGAGAGGTCGCGCCGCAGTGTCTCGATCGTCGCGCCCGGAGGGCGGCGCCTCCGCGGCCGAGGCCCCCGAGCTGAAGCTCCGGTTCTCCGGCGCGATCCCCGGCGGGCGCGAAGACCTTCACCTGGCAGAACGACGTGAAGCTCGGCTCCTACATGCTGGCGATCCAGCACCGAGGGCGACGAGGAGACCGCGCGCCAGTGGATCGAGGGGCCGGCGCCGAGCGAGCCCTTCGCGCTGAAGTCCGAGATCGTGCCGATGACGCGCGGCCAGGTCGCCGCGGCGTATCTCGAGCTCGGCTTCACGCACATCCTGCCCAAGGGCACCGACCACATCCTGTTCGTCCTCGGGATCTTTCTCCTCTCGACCCGCCTCAAGCCCATCCTCTTCCAGGTGACCGCTTTCACCGTCGCCCACACGATCACGCTCGCCCTGACGATCTACGGCCTCGTCTCGCTCTCGCCGCGGATCGTCGAGCCGCTGATCGCCCTGTCGATCGTCTACGTCGCCGTCGAGAACATCCTCACGCCGGAGCTCTCGCCCCTGGCGCGTCGCCCTCGTCTTCGCCTTCGGCCTCCTCCATGGCATGGGCTTCGCCGGCGTCCTCTCCCAGCTCGGCCTGCCGCGCTCGGAGTTCCTGACGGCGCTCCTCTGCTTCAACGCCGGCGTCGAGCTCGGCCAGCTCACCGTCATCGCGCCTGGCGTTCCTGCTCATCGGCCTGCCGTTTCGCCACAAGCCGTGGTACCGCCGGCGCGTCGTCATCCCCGGGTCCATCGCGATCGCCGCGATCGGGCTTGTTCTGGTTCGTGCAGCGGGTGGCGGGGTAGGGCCTTGCTTCAGGCCGACAGGAGCGGGACTTTGTACTTCCCGAAGGCGGGATCGTGGGTGACGAGCGTCAATTCCTCGAGCTGAGCCTGGGCGATCAATATTCGGTCGAACGGGTCGTCATGGTGCCGGGGCAGTCCCCCCGCGTGCCACGCATGCCGCGAGCCGACCGGGAGCTCGACGAACCCATTGGCCGCGATCTCGTCCGGAATGTCGGCCCCGTCGACGTGGAGCCTCCCCAGGGCCGTCTTGATGGCGAGTTCCCAGACGCTCGCGGCGCTGACGTGGATGATCGATTGCATGTCTGACATCGCGCGGCGTGCCTCACGTCCCAGGCGAGGGCTGTCCTGCAGCCACCAGAGAAAGGCGTGCGTGTCGAGGAGGAGCCTCAACCCCGTTCGCCTCGGAACGCCGCGAGCAAATCCGTGGGAAGAGGTTTGTCGAACGCCCGCCCGACCCGGATCCTCCCCTTCAGCCGCCCGGGCCGGCGCGGCTGAGCGGTGACCGGCACGAGTCGGGCTACGGGAACCCTGCCGCGCGCGATCAGGATTTCTTCGCCCTTCTCGACTCGCTCGAGCAACCGGGAGAGATGCGTCTTGGCTTCGTGGACCTTTACGATTCGCATAGACTAAGTCTAGTCTAGTCTAATCAGTTCGCGCAAGGACGGCTGAGGGCGCCGGGCGCTTGGTCATCGCTCGCGGGCTCGCGTCACATGCGGTGACGAGCCGTCGAGCCCAGCTCATTCATGAAAATTTCGCGAATAGACGATCAGCGAGAGGGCGAGGAGGGCTGCGTTGACGGCAAGACGCCCCGAAAAACCACTCTCGGGCTCGGTCGGGGTGCTGAGCTCGGACCCATCGGTGACTCCAGGCACCAAGGGCGGCGAGGAGCGCCGCCCCCGGAACGACCGCCAGGAGCCAGAACGCCATGAAATTACTGCCAACATCGCTCCATGTCCCCGTCGCCTTGAGGAACAGCCTCAGAATCTCGCGATAGAGGACGATCTGCGCGAGAAGCGTCATTTGGAAGATCAGGAGCCGGTCGGCTCGGGCAACAGCCGGAGGTTCGGCCATCAGTTCGGAACCTCCACGATCTCAATGGGTTTCACGACCGTATCGATGAGACCGCTGAGAAGCCTCCAGGTTGCCTCGGATTTGTAGACACCGGAATGAGCGCCGAACGGTGACGATCCATCCGTGATGCGCACGTTGATTGCGCCTGGCTGTTCACGCCCCGCGATGCCGTACTCTCCGATGAACGGAACAAGACCCATCAGGCCACCCGCAACCTGCACGAGGTCCGCTGTATTGGACACCGCAATGAACGTGTTGACATTTGTGGTCCGCTCGAGTCCGCTCCCCAGGCGAACCGGAGTGCCGAAGGTGATGAGATTGTCTACGGACCGTCCCTGCAACGCGTTCGCTGCCGGGACGACAACATTGCCGCCGTGACTATGTGCGACGATGTTCAGCTTTTCGCCCGGAGCGAACTTGTAACTTGCGATCAGCTTACCGAGTTCCGCGGCCGCCTGTTGTCTTTGCCAGCCCGTATTTCCGCCTGACCATTTGAAAGACACGGTGTTCGGATCGCGGAATAGAGCTTTGCTCTGCTCGTAGACCATGCCTCCGGCTTTGAAGCTGGGGCTGTCCGAAGCATACGTTCCGTGCACCACGATCGTGAGCAGGCCATCCGGATCGATGTGCTTCATCGGGTTGTTGAGTGCGTAGGCGTATCGATTCCAGGACTGGGGATCCGCGGGTTTGCCGCCGATCCGGTCCGGAGACAGGAACCGGCCGAGGCCGAGGTCGTGCGTGCGGGCGTGGTCGTAGTAGCGGGTGGATTCGTTGTCGCGCTCCATCAGGCAGAACGAGAGACGCTGGGAAGGCGGGGTCGGGTTCGTGTCCTCGCCGTAGGGCCAGTGCTTGTGGGACTCGACGAGCTGCCCCTGCGAGTCCCACACGACGCGCGGGCTGCCGAGGTGGTCGGAAGCCGTGAACTGCCAGCCGGCCGGGGACGCGACGTACGAGGCCACGAGGAGATTGCCTAAAAAAACGTTATCACGCACGACAGAGAGGCTCGCGGTCGCGGCGCCGGCCGTTCCGCCCGCCGCCTCCGTGACGACGCGGTTCTGCTCGTCGCGCCACGTGTAGATCGCCCCGCGGGGGACCGGGCGATACGCGGACCAGAAGGCGTTTCCGGGACTCGGCCCCGGGGCCCGGCCGAGCCAGACGAGCATCTCCCACTCGCCGACGGTATTCCCGGGGCAGAACTGGAGCGGGGAGGCGTTGCAACCCGCGGTCACGCCGTCCCGGCGGAGCTGTTCGATCCAGGGCGCGAAGGGCGCGTAGGGGCCGGAGCACGACACATCCTGAAACGTGCCCTGGCAGGGGGGCGGAACGAATCCATCGGGCTTATAACCCTTGACGACGAAGACAGCCATCTGCGCGCGGGTCAGAAGAGCATCTGGACAGTATTTGAGGGGATTGGTGCTGCAGCCTCCGGTCACGCCTTTGGAGTACACGAGCTGGATCTGGCGCGCGTCGGGATCGGTGCACGAGACGTCCGCAAAGGTCGGCGTGCAGCCGGGCAGCGCCCATCCCCTGGCGATTCCGTTGGCTTCGGCGAGGTAGCGAGCCATCTCGCGGCGGAGCACGCCGAACTTCGCCGGGAACTTGACGATCCGCTCGCCCGCGCCGTTGAAGAGGTACACCCAGTCGGAGCCCGCGTTGGTATTCCGATACTGGCGGTCCAGGGCGTCGTAGGCCATGACGTCTCCGTTCCACGCGGTGAGATTCCCCCGGCCGTCGTAGGCGGGAGCGCCGGGGTTGCCGGGCTTGAGTCGATTCGTCAGGGCGTCGATCTGGAAGGTCGTCCCTCCGTTCTGCGTGAGGTTTCCCCAGCGGTCGTGAGTGAAGTTGCGCTGGTTGGAGGCAAACTTCGCCGAAAGAAGGCGCGAGCGCGAGTCGTAAGTGAACGTGTCGGCGCCCGTCTTGAGGATGTTGCCCTCCCCGTCGTAGGCGTAGGTCCCGCTCGACCAGAGAGGATTGGAGACGCTCTGTGGGCGCGCAAGCAGGGTCGGATCCGGCGTGATCGCCGTGACGACGGGCGCTCCGGAGTTCCCGGCCGTCCAGGAGGCGAGCCCGGCGGCCGGTGTATAACTCGCCCCGGTCACGAGGCCGCCCGTGCTCGCCGCGATTCCCGTCGGAAGGGCGTTCGAATAGGTCAACGACACGGGAAACGCGCCGGTCACCCGCGGGTGGCCGTGCACCGCCGGAAGACCGAGGCCGTCGTAGCTCCAGGTCTGAGAGACCGACGTTCCGAGGTCTCCGTTGCCGGCGGTCGTGGTGAGCTTCGTCAGCCGGCCCGCGGCGTCACCGTACTCGAACGAGTCATCGACGACAGCAGCGGCTGTCGGGATGTAGTTGAACCCGTATCGCCGTGTGATCTTTCCGGCCGGATACGAGCCGCCTCCGGCGTTGGGGCTCCCGTCCACGCAGACTCCGGCGCCGTCGAAGCACTGGACCAGGTATTTCTGCCCGCCGGCGTCCTCCTGCGCCACCCGGCCGGCGAAGTCGAACTTTCGCGCGACGAGGAGTCCATCCGGGCGTCTTTCCTGGCGCACGTTTCCGAGGCTCCCGATCAGGTCGTAGCTGACGGTCCCCTCCTCCGGCGTCGTTTGCGAGCGCAGAATCCCGGCGGCGTCGAAGGCAAACGACCGGGTCTGGGAGCCCTGCGTGACCCGAGTGAGCTTCGCGTTGACGTCGTAGACGTAGCTCGTCGTCTCGCCGGTCGGTTCCGTGACGCTCGTCGTCCGACCAAAGGCGTCTCGGCGAGAGGCTCTCGAGACGTTGAACCCTCCTGCCGAGCAGGTCGCCGCCTGGAGGTTCGTGAAGCTGCCGTTGACGCAATAGGTCAGGGCGGACTCCAGCGTGTCGCTGTACCAGGCCGAACCGTCCTTGCGATCTACGGTCGCGAGGCTCGAGTGCCTGGAGCCCACCATCTGTTGGGGACGGCCGAAGGGATCGAAGCACAGGCGATAGGTGCCGGGCGCTGCCGAGGGGCGGGCCGTGGCGAAGCTGCCGGTCGAGAAGACGCAGGCCGTGGGCAGATCCGCGGCGATCGTTTCGGGGGTGGCATCGGCGACCCATTCGGAGGCGAAGAAGTCGTTCCCCGCCCCATCCCGGAGAGTGAAACGCTTGGACACCTGCGCGCCGGGCAGGAGCCTCTTCTCGCGGATTTTCCGGCCAAGGCCGTCGTAGTCGAAGTGCTCCCACGTCTTTGCGCCGGGATGGCTGGCCGCGACCGGGCACGCCAGCGCCGAGGACGCACGGTACGCCGTCGTGGCGTTTGGCCCCTCGTAGCAGACGAACGTTTTCAGCTCTCCAACAGCGGGGGGTGAGATCTGCGTGACGCGCCCGAGGCCGTCGTAGGAATAGCCGGTCGTCCGGCCCGACGTGTCGCTGGAGGACAGGACCCAGCCGGTCGTGAGGTTCCTCACGTAGCTGCGTGTCGGGAAGGTGGGGGCGACGGTTGAGCCGTTGATCCACCTCGCCCCGAGAAGCTCGCCGTTCTGCCACGTGTAGTCCTTGCCGAACGTGTCGCCGTCGAGGCCGACGGATGCCGGAAACGTCCCGTGATTGTCGGAGCAGTACGTGAGCGAGGGCCGGGTCGCGGCGACTACCGTCTTGCTGAACTCCTTGTCCACATTTCCGTTGTCGTCGGAGTAGCGGCAGCGGACGAAGGCGAGGTTTCGGGCGTCGTCGTAGACGACCGATCCCTTCAGGAATCCGCTGCCGGCGTCCGGTTCGAGCAGCTCGTCGCGGACCGACGTGCCGTCGGTCGTCCGGCGCTGCACGAACAGATTGGGTAGCACGCGCCCCCCAGGGGGCGGCCCGGTCATCCAGTGTGCGGGCGCCCAGTCCGTGAACGTCGTACGCGCGTCGTTCCCGAGGGTGCCGGAACGGACTTCGTTCTCGTAGTGGCGGCCGTTGTCTTCCCAGCCGGCCGTGGAGTTCGTGAAAGTCACCTGGTGGTGCGCGCAGCTGCCGCACGCCCCGGGGCCGAAGATCGTCCTCTCCGACTGCACGCGACGGTTGCCTTCGAGGTTGCCGGGATCGTCGTAGTCGAACGTGCGTTTGACCGTGCGGACGGACTTGCTCGCGCAGAAAGGCGCGTCGGCCGCCGTTCCAGGGCAGGCCGGCGAGCCGGGGTTGAGGAGGTTCGGATCGGTCTCGAAGACGCGTTCCTCGACGTCGGCGCCGACACGGTCGCCTGGCACGCTCGGCCGCGGCCCGCCGGGAGGCTGAACGACCCTCGGACTCGCGAGGAAGAGGGTGGCCTTCGCGCGCCGGCGCCCGGCACTTCCGGCGGCGTTCTGATCGGTCGGCGGAGACACGACGACGGTCAAAGTCTGGGGCTCTCCCGGAGAGCCGGCCGAGCCCGCCTCGCCGAAGGGGAAGGCGTACTGCGTGTACGTGGTGGTCGCCACGCGTCCCCGCACGGGCTCGGTCTCCGTGCGCCGGAGGACCCCCATCTGGACGTCGATCCATCGCGCCTCGTTGTCCTCCGTGCACTGTGCGTGGGCGTTGGGCCGCGGCTCCGGCGCGAGCCCGGAGCCGTCGCAGTACAGCGCATTGGGTGTGACCGCCGTCGTTTGGGTTGACGGGACGGGCAGCCCCGGGCAGTTGGGCGTCACCGAACCCGCCCGGCCGTGGTGGAAGGTGTATTCGCTGTAGCAGTACTCGATCGTGCCGCCCGTCGGAAGCGTCAGCCGGGTCAGGAGACTCTCCTGCGCGAATTGGTACTTCGGAGAGCCGGCGAGATCCGACGGAAGCCGCAGCTCTTTGATGCGCTGCAGATTGACCGGCAGCGAGGTCCCCGGACCGCACGGCCGGAGGTAGGAAGCGTAAGGAGTGTCGTAGGCGAGGGACCACGTGCGCATCCCGGCCGCGCCTGCCGCGAAAACCGGGAAGTCGAAGGAGAGGATCATGCCGTCCACGGAGCCGCTGTGTCCGCGATTGACGCGAACCTTGTCGCCCGAGGGGAGGGTGATCTCCTTCGGCACCCAGCCGCCGACGCCGGCGGGCGGGGCCATCTGCATGTTCCCGGCGACCGCCGGCGAGCAGGTCGGCACGCCGTACGTCCAGCGAGGATGCCCTCCGGTCCAGTAGGAGACGCTGTAGCCGTTGCCGTGGGGATCCGTCAGCGACCCCAGGTACCAGCCGTCACGCCCCCGTCCGAAGTCGTGGGTGTAACCCTGGGCGGCCGTGTCGTCGAAGCCGCTCGCCTGCTTGTCGAAGACGTGGCGGTTCCCGTCGCCGTCCCACATCTCATAGGGGCCCGAGCCTTTGAGAAAGAGCTGGCTGCCGTCGCCCGTGACCTTGCCGTTGCCTCGCACGCGGTGGAACATGTGCTGACTTCCGTCGGGACCGAAGTAGCAGACGGCCTCCGTCATCCCATGTCGGCACGGCTTGATCGCTCCGAGCGTGAGCTCCCATCCGATGCCGAGCGAGGAGTTGCCGACGAGCGGACGGTAGATGTACCCGTCCAGGATTCCCGGTTGCGCCCCGGGCTTCGGCGCCCCGTAGTCGTCGACCCGAGAGCTGTAGACCAGCGAGAGCTGGAAGCGCAGCTTCGGGCCGATCGGGTAGGACGGGCCGACCGCAATCGGGATCGTGAGCTGACCGTTATAGAGGTTGATCGAATCGGCCGGACCGTGGTCGAACACGCTGTTCGTGTATCCCGGGGCCGCATCCGGATCGTTGTCCGGGCCGTTCTGCGCGTGGACCGCGGCGAAAGTCGACAGCAGATGGAGCAGGAGCACCGCCGCAAATTTCTTTGTCACGATTGCCTCCTCGTTGGAGAGCTCACCGGCAAGTCCCTCGTGTAGGGATTGTCACGAGGCGCAACGCGCCCGGGCGCGGAGATAAACTGCGACGCGATGCCCCGGATCCATCGTCTCGAGAGTCCCGTCATCGACCGCATCGCCGCGGGCGAGGTCGTCGAGCGGCCGGCTTCGGCCGTCAAGGAGCTCATCGAGAACGCGCTCGACGCCGGCGCGACGCGGATCGACGTCGAGATCGAGAACGGCGGGATCGAGCGGATCCTGGTGCGCGACGACGGCTCGGGGCATGTCGGCGGAGGACGCGCGGCTGTCGCTCGAGCGGCACGCGACCTCGAAGATCACCTCCGACGAAGATCTCCGGCAGGTCGGAACCTACGGGTTCCGCGGCGAGGCGCTTCCCTCGATCGCGTCGGTCTCGACGACTGACGCTGACGACTTCCGACGGCACGAGCCCCGAGGCGATCCGGCTGAGCCTCGAATACGGGGCGCCCGTCGCGGAGGAGCCCGCCCCGCGTCCGCGCGGCACGGACGTGCTGGTCCAGGGCCTCTTCGAGCGCACACCCGCCCGGCGCAAGTTTCTGGCGTCCAAGGAGGCCGAGGCGCGCGCGGTGGCGGCCGCGGTCACCCGGGCCGCGCTGGTCAACCCGGCCGTCGCCTTCTCGCTCCGCTCGAACTCGCGCGAGACCCTGGAGGCGCCGGCCGGCGGTGGACCGCGGCGCCCGCATCCTGCAGGTCTTCGGCAAGGCGACGCTCGGCGAGCTGGAGGTCTTCGAGGCGCAGGTCCGGACCGCTCAGGCTGACGGGCTATGCGACCCGCGGCTCCATCACGTTTCCGACCCGGCGGTACCAGTATCTGTTCGTCAACGGGCGGCCGATCGAGGACCGGGCGCTCGCCCGGGCCATCTCCCAGGCGTCGAAGGACGCGATCCGGGTCGACCGCCACCCCGCGGTCTTCCTGTTCCTGACCGCCGAGCCCGGCGCCGTGGACGTCAACGTCTCACCGGCCAAGACGCAGGTCCGCTTCGCCGACGCCGGCAACGGCCTTCCGGCTCGTCTACCACGCGCTGAACTCGGCGCTCCTGGCCGGCAAGGAGGAGCGGCGGCTGCGCTCGGTGCCGTCGGGGTCCGTCGTGGCCGAACCCTCGGCGCCCTACCGGGACCCCTTCGCCATGCCGCCGGCGCCGGGTCCGCCCGTGGGCGTGCCCTCGCCGCCGTCCGGTGAGCCGCACGCCGGAACCGTCTCCGCCTCCGGTCGAGAAGCGGCCCGCCGAGATCCTGCCGATCGGGCAGCACCGCGAGTCCTACATCCTCGCCACGGGGCCGGAGGGCCTCCTCGTGATCGACCAGCACGCCGCGCACGAGCGGACGCTCTACGAGCGGATCCGGGACCGCATCGCTTCCGGAAGAGTGATGTCGCAGAGACTCCTCATGCGGGTGCTCTACGAGGCGACGCCGGAGGAAGTCGAAACCCTGGGGGCCCGCATCGACGATCTCTTTGCGGCCGGGTTCGAGATCGAGCCGATGTCGGGCCGCTCCTACGCGATCGCGTCGTTGCCGGCGGAGGCCACGGGAAGAGACCCGGCCGAGACGCTGCGGATGGCGCTCGACTCGCTGGCCGACACCGGGGCCGTCGAAGAAGGGGAGCGGCGCAACCGGCTCGCGGCCTCGATCGCCTGCCGCTCGGCGGTCACGATCCGGTACCACCTGGCGCCGGAGGAGATCCGGCGCCTGATCGCGGACTGGTCGAAGACGGAGGACCGGTTCACGTGTCCGCACGGGAGACCCGTGGTTCTCTCGATGTCGGAGGAAGAGCTGGAGAAGTACTTCAAGCGCCGCTGAAACACGAAGCGGGAGACTTTCGTCTCCCGCTCGGAATCTCGAACAAGGGCCCGGCTAGCGGCTGCGCGGCGGCATCCCCAACTGGGCGTCGTTCTCGCGGCGGCGCTTGCGCATGTGGCTGACGATCAGGATCAGGCCGAGGATGATGAAGGCGGCGGGCGCGCCCCAGTCGTCCATGAACGACCAGTCGATCTCGAAGTTGCGGTCGATCAGCCAGAGCGAGCCGAGCCCGACGAGGATCACGCCCCACGTCAGCGCGCCCGCGCCGGCCGACGCCTTGAGCTGCCGCTCGCCCGCGAATCCCGCCTCGGCGAGCTGTCCGCGGTTGATCGCCTTGGCCTGCCGCACCGCGTCGATGATCCCGAAGAACCACACGAAGGCGATCATCGGACCGAAGAACTCGCCGCTGCGGCCGTGCGAGGTCAGCGAGATCAGCAGGATGAACGCGCCGCCGATCGCGAAGGCGCGCTGGTAGAGGCCCGAGGTACAGGTGGCCGAGACCCGGGAACACCGACAGGAATCCCGCCAGCCCGGGAGACTTGCGCTCCACGACCACGGGGACCACCGGCGGGACGACCACCGGCGGCGGCGCCACGAAGGGCGCGCCCGTGGGCGTCTGCGGTGGCGGGGGCTGCGAAGCGTAATTGTCATTCATGGCTATCTCCTCGTTGACGTCTTCCGTCTTCCTTAGACACGAAATCGGGAGGCAAAAAGTTCCGGCTCCGGCCGGCCCGCCTCGGAGAAGCCGCCGGGGTCGGCGGTGACGCCGCCGTCCTTGCCCAGACGCGGGCGAGGCGGAGTCTTCTTCTGCTCGGGCCGGAGCACGAGAGCGATCGCGTTGGAGACCGCGGCGCGGCCGTACCCGCCGACGTGGCCCTTCCAGACGGCCAGCGTGCGCATCGCCTTCTCCTGGAACGCTCCGAGCCGGTCCCCGACCGAGCTCTGGGCGACCGTCACGACGTTGCGCGTGCTCTCGCCGAGCTTCACGAACTCTTCCCGCGGGCGACCGCGGTCGGGTTCAAGCCGAGCAGCATGACGAGGACAGCGGCCCCGTACGCGTAGCCGACGACGGCCTTCCCGGAGAAGGCCGATCGCCAGAAGGACTTCTTTTTCGTTTCCGGGCGGACGGCGGCCAGCCGCGCGGCCGAGCCATGGCGGCGCCGGGGGAGCCGCATGTCGCGCACCGAAAGAAGCGCGCCCGCGGCTTCCGTGCACGCGGCGCAGCGGGAGAGGTGGCTCTGCAGGCGCTTCTGATCCGCGGCCGGGAGCTCTTCCTCCACGGCAAGGGCGAGCAGCGGCTCCGCGCCTTCGCAGGAGACGGTCTGCGCGGAATCTCGATCAGGCTCTGCGAAGCGCCGGGCTCATCTCGGGGGGGCGCAGGGGAGAACGTCAGCGCGAGCGCTTCGTCCAGGGCGTCGGCCCGATGGCGCGCAGTCGGCGCACGCGTCGGCGGTGAGCGGAGATGTCCGCCTCCGGGACGCCGGCCAGGAACAGTCGCTCGAGCTCGCGGCAGCTCATACCATTCCCACCGCGGCCGCCGCGATCGAAGCGAAGGCGCTCGGCGCGGATCGCCTCTCGTGGCGCTCGCGGATCTTGCCGGGCGACCTCGCCCCGCGCCCGGAACAGGCGCGACTTGACGGTGCCGTCCGGCAGGTCCAGGGACTTGCCGATCTCGTCGTAGGCCAGGCCGTTGAGGTCCCGGAGAACGAGGATCTCGGCCAGGTCCTCGGGGATCTCCGCCAGCGCCGAGAAGAGAAGCCGTGTGCGCTCCTTCTTCAGCGCCATGCTCGGCCGGGTCGTCGTCGGATTTCAGGAGCGTCGGTCACGGCTCTCATCGGAGACGAAACGGAAGGACTTCTCGCGCTTGCGGCGCCGGTATCGGTCGATGCACAGGTTGCGCGAGACCGAGAGGATCCAGGCCACCAGAGGGAAGCCGCCGTCGTAGCGGTGGAGGTTCTCGAAGACCTTCAGGAAGATCTCCTGGGACAGCTCCTCGGCGTCCTCGCGCTTCATCGTGAAGTGGTACGCGATCGCATAGACCTTCTGTCCGAACCGGTCCACCAGCTCCCTCCAGGCTTCGTCGTCACCTTGACGGCAGCGTGCGACCAGATCTTTGTCTTCGGTGGTGCTCACGCTTGCCTCAACTCGGACAAGACGCAGTAGAGCAGTCCGGGAAAGTTCGCGGAGGTTGCGTACCGGGGCTCTGGCGGAAGCTCTTGTCTGACGTCAATGCTCGCTTAAGCAACCGGCGACAGGACGGATGTCGGGCCTTTCTCGGGAAATGGGCATACCCGAGCAGCTTGTAGCAGAGCTTGGCGACCAGGAAATCGGGCGCCCGGTTGCCCGGCAGAGGCGCGTGCTCGACGACGTCGGCCCCGATGATCCGCCGCTCGGACGCGACCCGGCGGAGGATCGCGAGGGCCTGGTCGTACGTGCCGCCCCCCGGCTCCGGGCGTGCCGGTCCCGGGCACGAGCGAGCCGTCGAAGAAGTCGACGTCGAAGGTCACGTAGACCTCTTCGGTCAGCCGGGCCAGGGCCTTCTCCATCCACGCGTCGAGCGATGCATCTCGCGGTTCGAGACGATCAGGGTGCCGGTTTTCCGGACGTAGTCGACCTCCTCCCTGGAGATCGACCGGATGCCGACGTGGACCGACGGGATCCCCAGCTCGACCCAGCGGTGCGCGGCGCAGGCGTGAGAGTTCTTCTGGCCCTCGTACTGTCGCGCAGATCCCCGTGGGCGTCGAAGTGGAGGACCGACAGCTTCGGGTGTCGGCGCGTGGTGAGCGCGGATCGGGGCGGGAGCGATCGAGTGCTCGCCGCCCAGGGTCAGCAGGAACCGTCCCGGCGCGAGCAGGCTCGCGACCATCTTCTCGAGCTCTGCGACGGCGGCGGCGGGCTCCATGTCGTCCGGAAGCCAGGACGGAAGCGTGTGGATGCCGATCCGGTAGACCTCCTCGTCGAGCTCGTCGTCGTAGAGCTCGACGTAGTGGGACGCCTCGAGGATGGCGCCGGGCCCGTTTCGCGTGCCCGCCCCGTACGAGACGGTCCGCTCGTAGGGGACCGGGCAGGATGACGACGCGGCTTTTCTCGAGCGTGTTCTCTTCGGGCGGAATCCCGAGAAAGTTGGAGTGGAGAAACATCAGCGGATCCGCTTCATGGACCGTGGAAGGGAAGTCGCTTCAGTCTCCTCTCCAGGCCCGGCCGCCGTGACCTCCGGCCGGGCGCGCGGCGGCGCCGGGGGAGGCGCCGGCAGGGCGGGGATCTCGCCGCTCGCCCGCGCCCGCTCGACCTTTGCCTGGATGCCGCGCCAGTCTCGCACGAGCTCCTGGCCGCGTCCGGTGGCCATCGCCGTCAGCTCGAAGAGGTCGAGCGCGATGGGGAAAGCTTCCCGAAACGCGAGCCGGCGCGTGGCGACCCTGGCGTCGGGGCGGTGGGAGAGCTTGCCCACGATCGCCAGCGCCTGCTTGATCCGATCGGTCGCCATGCGCGGCAGGGACATGCGGAAAGCCAGCGGCGACACCACCTCTTCGATGATCGTCGAGAGCCGGTTCGGATCGGGCTCCCCCTCCGGGAACTGCGTCGCGCACGCGGCCGCGTACGATCGGAATGAAGAGCAGGGCGAAGAGGACCGCGTCCCCGAACATGCGGCCTCGCCGGCGTTCCGCGTCGAGGACCTCGAGGAGCGCCCAGAAGAAGTGGCCGGTCCCGTGCGCATGATCCGGGTCGATCTGCCGGAGCACCGCCGCGAGCTCGGGCAGGAGCGCGTCGAGAAGCCCCACTTCCCGCATCAGGAGGAGCGTCGGCAGCGCGTGGCCGCCGCGGAGGGCCTGCGCGAGCTCCTCGGTCACCCGGGGCGGCGCGGATTTGACGATCTCCTTGCGGTGCCGGAGGATCGCCTCGTACGCGTCCGGCGTGATCGCGAAGCCGAGGCGGCTCGCGAACTCGACCGCGCGCATCATCCGGACGGGGTCCTCCCGGAAGCGGATGTCGGGGTCGCCGATCGTGCGCACGAGCCCGGCCTCGAGATCGTCGAGGCCCGCCGACGTAGTCGATGACCGAATAGTCGGAGATGTCGTAGAAGAGCCCGTTGATCGTGAAGTCCGCGCCGCAGCGCGTCCTCGCGGGGCGTCCCGAAGCGTGTTGTCCGACGTCTGGAGGAGCTCTCGGGGCCGCCGCCTCTCGGCCGCAGGGTCGGGCGGCCGGCGGAAGGTCGCCACCTCGACGACCTTGCCGTTCGCGAAGAGGATGTGGGCGAGCCGGAAGCGCCGGCCGATCATCCGGCAGTTCCGGAAGAGCCGGCGCAGGGCCTGGACGGCTGGGCGTCGGTCCCGATGTCGAAGTCCTTGGGGACGCGGCCCAGGAGCAGGTCCCGCACGCTGCCGCCCACCAGGTAGGCCTTGTGCCCGGCGCCCCGCAGCCGGTAGAGCACCTTGAGGGCGTCGGGATCGATCCGCGATCGGGAGATCGGGTGGTCGGCCCGGGGACGGATGCGGGGAGGCGGCTCGACGGACTGCGGGCGGAAATCTCGGGGTCGGGGACCGGGAATCTGACGTGTCTCTAATGAAGGTCAGCCTCTCTAGTAGTTCTCGAGGATCAGGATTCTATCGCTTAAGCCATTGACAGAAAGCATTTTGACTTTCCTTCTCCCTGTGCGAAAGAATACGCCGTCTTTCAGCATCCGAGAGACCGAGGAGGTCGAAATGATGAGAACCCGCATCGTCCTCGCCGCCTTCCTGGCGGCGATTGTCGCGGCCACGCTGTCCTGCGGCCGAAGAGGTCCGCAAAAGTCCGAGATCCTGGTCGGCGAGTACGGCTCCCTGACCGGCGGGATCGCGACCTTCGGCATCTCGACCCGCAACGGCATCGCAGCTCGCGATCGAGGAGATCAACGCCACGGGCGGCGTTCTGGGCAAGCAGATCCGGCTGATCGTCGAGGACGACCAGTCCAAGCCCGAAGAAGCCGCGACCGTCGTCACCAAGCTGATCACCAGGACCACGTGGTCGCGATCCTCGGCGAGGTCGCCTCGTCCCGCTCGCTCGCCGCCGCCCCGTCGCCAGGCCAGCGCAGATTCCCGATGATCTCGCCCTCCTCGACCAACCCGCGGTGACCCAGGTCGGCGACTACATCTTCCGCGTCTGCTTCATCGATCCGTTCCAGGGCGCGGTGATGGCGAAGTTCGCCTACGACACGCTCAAGGTCAAGAAGGTCGCGATCCTCGTGGACGTCCGCAGCGACTACTCGGTCGGGCTCGCGGACGTTCTTCACGCAGAACTTCAAGAAGCTGGGCGGCGAGATCGTCGTCGACCAGAGCTACAGCGAGGGCGACACCGACTTCAGCGCGCAGCTCACGGCGATCAAGGCCGCAATCCCGACGCGATCTTCGTCCCCGGCTACTACACCGAGGTCGGGACCATCGCCCACCAGGCGCGCGAGCTCGGCATCGACGGTGCCGCTGCTCGGCGGCGACGGCTGGGACTCGCCCAAGCTCTGCGGAGATCGGCGGCGAGGCGCTCAACGGCTCCTACTTCTCGAACCACTACTCGGCCGACGACCCGAACCCGCGCGTCCAGAAGTTCGTCACCGACTACAAGGCCAAGTACGACGAGGTGCCGGACGCCCTCGCCGCGCTCGGCTACGACGCCGCGAAATCCTCTTCGACGCGATGACAGCGCGCCGGGCTCCACCGACCGGCGCAAAGGTGCGCGACGCGATCGCCGCGACCAAGGACTTCCCGGGCGTGACCGGCAGATCACGATCGACGCGCGAGCGCAACGCGGTAAGCCGGCCGTCGTCCTGAAGGTCGAGAACGGCAAGTACCTCCTGACGGAAACCATCAAGCCCGAGGCGATGAAGCCCGTCGAGGCGCGCGGGGTCAAGGAGCGCGACGGTGCGAGTCCTCCGCATGACCACGTTCCTCCAGCAGCTCATCAACGGCCTGTCGCTGGGAGTCGATCTACGCGCTGATCGCCCTGGGCTACACGATGGTCTACGGCGTCCTGCGGCTGATCAACTTCGCGCACGGCGACGTCTACATGGTCGGGGCCTTCGTCGGCTACTACCTCTCGCGGAAGCTGCAGGGAGACGGAGCCGTCGATCGCCTCGGCCCTGCTCGTGATGCTCGGCTCGATGGTGGTCTGCGCCGCTGCTCGGGATCCTCATCGAGCGCTCGCCTACCGGCCCGGTGCGCACGCGCGAGCGCGCCGGCTGACGCTCCTGATCACGGCGATCGGCGTTCGCTCTTCCTCGAGAATGGCGGCCAGCTCGTCTTCGGGCCGATCCGCAAGTTCTTTCCCGTCGCTCGCATCCCGCGACGCGACTTCATCGTCGGGGGCGTGCGCGATCGACAGACGCGAGCAGATCACGGTCCTCGCCGTCGCGTTGCGTCCTGATGGTCGCTGCCTGCGCTGTCTTCATCCTGAAGCACGCGGACGGGCAAGGCGATGCGCGCGGTGTCGCTTCAACCTCGACGCCGCGAAGCTGATGGGGATCAAGACCGACCGCATCATCGCCTTCACCTTCGCGCTCGGGCTCGGCGCTCGCGGCGGCGGGCGGCGTGCTGTCGGCCTGCAGATCCCGAAGATCGACCCGCTGATGGGGATCATGCCCGGGCTCAAGGCCTTCGTCGCGGCGGTGCTCGGCGGCATCGGCAGCATCCCGGGCGCGATGATCGGCGGGCTGATCATCGGGCTCGCCGAGGTCATGGCCGTCGGCTACGGCCAGTCGACCTACCGCGACGCGATCGCCTTCGTGATCCTCGTCCTGATCCTGCTCCTCAGGCCGCCGGCATCATGGGCAAGGGGATGAAGGAGAAGGTATGAAGCGGTCTGGCTGCTCTCGGGGTCGTCGCGGGCCTGCTCGTCCTGACGGCGCTCCGGCGTCACTGCTGCCGCGATCTCGATCGGCGCCGTACAACTACCAGATCGTCGTGCCTCGTCGGGATCAACATCATCCTCGCCGTCAGCCTCAACCTGATCAACGGCTTCACCGGCCAGTTCTCGATCGGCCACGCCGGGCTTCTATGCGGTCGGCGCCTACACCTGTGCGCTCGTGGTCACGGTGACCTTCAGCGAGCCGGATCCGCGGCGCCCTCGCGCTTCCTGCCGGCGATCGGGCGCAGAACGCGGTCCTGCTGCTCGTCGGGCTCGTCGTCGGCGGCGCTGCTCGCCGCGGATCGCCGGCTTGCTCGTCGGCATCCCGTCGCTGCGCCTGCGCGGCGACTACCTGGCGATCGTGACGCTCGGCTTCGGCGAGATCATCCGCGTCTTCATCCTCAACATCGACGCGGTCGGCGGCGCCCGCGGCTTCTCGGGCATCCCGCAGCTCAGCGAACTTCTTCTGGGTCTACTCTTCGCGGCGCTCGTCACGATCCTCGTCGTCTACAGACCTCGTGCACTCGTCGCTATCGGCCGCGCGCTTCGTCGCGATCCGCGAGGACGAGATCGCGGCCGAGGCGATGGGCGTGGACACGACGCGGGCACAAGGTGCTCTCCTTCGTCGTGTCGCTCGATGTTCGCGGGCATCGCGGGCGGCCTGTTCGCCCACTTCACCATGTACCTCCACCCGAACTCCTTCCGTTCATCACGTCGTTCGACATCATCATCATGATCGTGGTCGGCGGGCTGGGGAGCATCGGCGGCGCGATCCTCGGCGCGGTCCTGGTCATCGTGCTGACGCGAGGGGCTGCGGCGAGTTCGGCGCCAGTACCGGCTGGTGATCTTCTCGCTGCTCCTGATCGTGCTCATCATGATCGTGCGGCCGCAGGGCATCCTGGGCCACGCGAGTTCGTGACGTTCCTGACGCGGCGGCGCAAGCCCGTCGGCGCCGCCCCCGGCACGACCGGGAATGAGGACGAGCGAACCGATGGCGATCCTGAAGCTCTCGCGCGTGACGATGCGGTTCGGCGGCCTCGTGGCGGTCAACGACCTCGACATCGCGATCGAGCCGGGCGAGCTCTACGGCCTGATCGGGCCGAACGGCGCCGGCAAGACGACGATCTTCAACCTCATCACCGGCGTCTACACGCCGACCGACGGGCGACGATCGCGCTTGAGGGCAGCCGATCGAGGGGCGAAGCGCGTGCGGCCGGATCGCGCGGCGCGGCATCGCGCGCACCTTCCAGAACATCCGGCTCTTCCAGTCGATGACGGTGCTCGAGAACGTCAAGGTCGCCTGCGACATGCGGCAGGCGCAGGACCTCTTCGACGCGGTCCTGCGGACGCCGGCTGCACAAGGGCGAAGAGGAGCGCGATCGACGCGGAGAGCCGTGGAGCTGCTGAAGATCTTCAAGCTCGACGCACCTCGCCGACGAGCGCGCCCGGAACCTGCCCTACGGCAGCGCAGCGGCGCCTCGAGATCGCGCGGGCCCTGGCGACCGCGCCGAAGGCTCCTGCTCCTCGACGAGCCCGCGGCCGGGATGAACCCGCACGAGGCGCATCGAGCTGATGGACCTGATCCGCTGGATCCGCGACCAGTTCGGCATCACGATCCTGCTGGTCGAGCACAACATGAAGGTCGTGATGGGCGTCTGCGAGACGGTCCACGTGCTCGACTACGGCGAGACGATCGCGGTCGGGCACTCCGGCGGAGATCCAGCGCAACCCGAAGGTCATCGAAGCCTACCTGGGGGGCGCGTGATGCGCGATCCTCGAGCTCCGCGACCTCTCAGTCTCGCTACGGCGCGATCGAGGCGCTCAAGGGCGTGTCGCCTGTCGCGTCGAGAAGGGCGAGATCGTCACGCTGATCGGCGCCAACGGCGCGGGGAAGTCGACGACCCTGCGCAACATCATGGGGCTCGTGCCCGTCTCCGGCGGGCGAGATCCTCTTCGAGCGGCGAGCCGCTCGCGCGCGATGCCGACGCACCAGATCGCGCGCGACGGGCATCGCGCTGGTGCCGGAGGGGCGCGCGTCTTCGCGAACCTCACGGTCGCGGAGAACCTCGAGATGGGCGCCTACCCGCAGCGCGACCGGCGGGAATCGCGGGCGACCTCGAGCAGGTCTTCGCGCTCTTCCCGCGGCTGAAGGAGCGGCGCAAGCAGACGGCGGGCACGCTGACGCGGCGGCGAGCAGCAGATGCTGGCGATCGGCCGCGCGCTGATGGCGAAGCCGCGCCTCCTCCTGCTCGACGAGCCGTCGCTCGGCCTCGCGCCGATCGTCGTGCACACGATCTTCGAGGCGATCGAGGCGATCAACAAGGAGGGCACGACCGTCCTGCTCGTCGAGCAGAACGCGAACGCGGCGCTCAAGCACTCCAACCGCGCCTACGTGCTCGAGACGGGGAAGGTCGCGCTGGAGGGCTCGTCCGCCGAGGTCGCCGCGAACCCGAAGGTCAAAGAAGCCTATCTGGGAGAGTGAGCCGACCTGTCCGAGCATCCTGAGGCGATTGAGGTTCGGACGCGCTGCGCTGCTCCGCCCTACGCGATCAGCCGCTCCGCCTCTTTCCGGATGACCCGGTAACACTCGCACGCGGCCTCCTCCAGCCCGGCGCGATTCTGGATCGAGATGGATCCCCGCGACACGGCGATCAGGCCTCGCTTGCGCAGGGCCCCTTCGGCGGTCGTGACGCCGGCGCGGCGGACGCCGAGCATCTGCGCCAGAAACTCCTGGGTGAGCTGGAACTTCGTCGTGCCGATCTGGTCGGCGACCATCAGGAGCCATCGCGCGCAGCGTTGCTGCAGGGTGTGGAGCGCGTTGCAGGCGGCGGCCTGGCCCGACTGGACCAGAAACGACTGGGTGTACAGCAGGAGCCTCGCGTAGAGCCGGGTGGTGGGAGTGACGAGTCTTCGAAACTGAGTCAGCGTCATCCGTTGGGCCTCTCCCGCAATCTGGACGAAGGCGGAGCTGGGAACCGTGCGCGAGCCGAGGAAGGCGGCGAGGCCGGTCATGCCGTAGCGGCCGACGACCCCCATCTCGACGGTTGTCCCGTCCTCCATCTCCGTCACCAGCGAAATCATGACGGTTTCCGGAAAGTACATGTCCGCGATCTCGCTCTCGCTGGCGTAGATCTCGTCGTGCAGGTCCAACTGGATGGTTTCGAGGTGAGGCGCGAGCTTCCGAGCCTCTTCGACCGGAAGGTTGCGGAGAAGGTGGTTGAGAGGCTTGCCTCGTGAGAGAGGTCTAACGGACGGCGCCATGGCCGGCCTCCTTCTGAGAAGGTTGCCGGCAAAGATTTGTCGTCAGCCTTGGGGGTCGATACCCACTATATACGCTGTTTGCGTCGAGATGTACGGAATCGTACAGACCTCCTTTCGCGCCAGCAATACGCTGTTCTTGCAGCAATTCCGCACGACCGGAGGAAGTCATGACGGAGCTGACGCGTTTGCAGTTCGACGGCATCGCCCCCCCTCGAGCATCCAGAGCGTCCAAACGGTCTACGTCGCACACGGAAAGCAGATCCTCGACGCGCACGGAGGTCGTCGTCGCCCACGCCGTCAGCGCCGCCGAATGCCGAACGGCTCGCCGCCAGCGCAAACGCATGCAGCGGGATCCCGACCCGGGAGCTCGAAGCGGGGATCCTGCAGGACCTCATCGCGGCATGCGGCCGGGAGTCGTCCGAGCGCATCCGCGCCATCCTCAACCGCCTTCGGATCCCCTAACCGTCGCGAGCGCTTCGCTTCGGATCTGCGCCCTTCGGGCGCACCGGCCCGCGGCTCGCCTGTGGGCTCGACCGCGGGCCTGATCCTTCGCTACGCGCTCGCTCCCGCGGCGCGAGGCGTCCTCCGCTGCGCTCGCGGAGATTCCTCGCGCCGCGTACAACTCCAACCAGCGCCTCAAAAAGCGCTCGTGCTCTCTAGGGCCGCCTAAGAGAAGAGTCGGCGAGAGGCACAGGTGGGCGTGTACGCGGCGCGGGGAGTCTCCCACAGGGGAGGAGCCCCGCGCCGCGGGAGCCGCAGCGAGGGAGGGATCAGGCGAGCGGTCGAGCGCAGCATCCGCGGCGAGCCGCTGCGCCGGTGCCGCCGCAGGCGGCAGATCCCGTACGAGCGAAGGCGACGTGTAGGTCGCGACCGCCTTCGGAATCACCGGGTCCAGGCCCGGGAACTTCGCCAGCCACTCTCGCCGCTCCTGGCGCAGCTTGTCGACGAGCGCGGCGTACTCTTCGGGCGTGTAGTGGCTCCGGGGATCGTACTTCGCGAGGTCGATTCCCGGGACCTCGACGCGGCACGTCGTAGCCCCAGTCCGGGTCCTTCTCCCAACGGATACCTTCTTTGGCGATCTGCTTCATGATCTCCGTCGAGATCTTGATCGTGATCTTCTCGCCGGGGCCGCCCGCCTTCGCGCCGATCGACCCCGTGTTCAGGATGTAGGCCTGCATGTCCGGGTTCTCGCGGAGGATCTTGAGCACCCGGTTGCCTTCCTCGGCCTCCGGACCGACGATGAACGGATTGGTCCCGACTTCGCGCTTGGCCTGGCCGGCTCTCGTCGGGTCCCCGGCCGAGGTCTCGATGGATTCCCCGAGCATGAAGTAGGCCGCGGCCTGCTCCGACGTCAGCCGCGCGCAGACCGGCACGACGTCGTTGCGCCGGGTGATGAAGACGATCTTGTTGGCTTTCTCCAGGTCGATCCCGTCGCCCGATCCCCGGATGAAACGGCGCAGCACGACGCCGCGGCCGTTGGACGTCAGGGACGTGTCGAGGAAGTCGACCTTGCCGTCGTCGGCGACCTTGATGTTCTCGTACGCCGCCGTCGGATGCGTGGCGGCGCCCCAGAGCACCGTCTGCGAGGGCTCGAGGCCTTCGGTCTTGATGTAGAAGCCGTCCTCGGTCCCGAAGGCGCGGCCGTCGCGGGCCAGCAGGACGACGTCGTCCTGCTTGATGATCGCCTTCTCGGGCTCCTGGAGGCCGTGGTCATGGAGCGTCAGCGTCGTCTTGCCCGTGCCGGAAAGCCCGAACAGGAGGAAACCGACGTCGCGAAAGCTTCCCGTCGGGCCCCTTCACGCGCAGGATCTTGGAACCCGCGTGGAGCCCCAGGCCGCCCTTGCGCTTGATCCAGTACATCGCCTGGCGGAGCATCGACTTCTTCGCCTCGCCCGGGTAGTCGGTGCCCAGGATGTAGGTGTATCCCTGGTTGACGTCGAGGAAGATCAGCGTCTCCTTCCAGTCGGGCACGTAGACGGAGATGAAGTCCGGCTCCTTCGAAGAGTCGGACGGAAACAGCATGTTGTTCCACATGTACGCGATCCGCGCGTACTCCTTCGGCACGAAGAGCCGGCAGTGGAGGGGGACCTCCGGGCTCATGCCCATCCGGCGGTCGACCTGGATCAGGTCCATGTTCGCCAGGGCTTCCTGGACCTCGCGGATCTTCTCGAGCGCGGTGGCCGGATCGGTCGACTGCTGCATGACGCCGACCTCGACGCCGTCGGCCACGACGTAGGTCTTCTTGGCCGAGCGGTTCTTGACGCGCGTCGCGTAGACGGGGGACCCGTACTCGGTCGTCTTCTCGCCCGAGCGGGCGAGAGCGCGCAGCTCCTCGCCGGAAAGGTCCTTCAGGATCGATGCGGGCGCGAATACTTCGCGGGGAGACGGCGGCGACGGTGCTCATGAAAGCAAGTCCTTGTATGACAGGGATTTTCGTTTCATCGGGAACCTCATATTTATAGCAAATTCCGAGCCCGCGGATCCTCTCAAAGACCGATCTCGTCGGCGATCGGCTTCAGGGCCTCGATGAGAAAAGCGACGTGCTCCTCGAGCGGCACGCCGATCGCCTCGGCCCCTCCGTAGACGTAGGACCGGTCGACGGAGCGGGCGAAGGCCTTGTCCTTCAGCCGTTTGACCACCGAGGAGGCCGGCAGGTCGGCGATCTTCTTCGAAGGCCGGACCTTGACGCAGGCCCCGATGAAGCCGACGAGCTCGTCGCAGGCGTAGATCGCCTTCTTCAGCGGCGTGTCGCGGGGGATGTTCATGTAGTCGGCGTGCGACTCGATGGCCGCGACCATCTCTTCGGCATATCCCCGCTCGCGCAGGATGCGGCCGCCGACGTGGAGATGGGCGTCTTCCGTCGGGTTCTGCTCGTAGTCGAAGTCGTGGAGCATGCCGACGATGCCCCAGCGCTCGATCTCCGCCTCGTCGGTCACGCCGGCCCGCCGGGCGCACGCCCGCATCGCCTCTTCGACGGCCCGGCCGTGCTTGCGCAGGGCGTCGGACTTCGTGAACTCGAAGAGGAGGTCCCGAGCCTCCTCCCGGGTGGGCCAGCGGGTCGTCGCCATCTGGGGAATTCTAGACGGCTGACGCGGGTTGCCGGCTCCGCCGGTGGGGCCATTTGCACACAAAAATGTGCAAATTTGCCAGATTTGTGGTGTCAGGCCCGCAATCAGAGCTTGATTTTCCGCAAAATGACAATAGAATGCTGCCTCAACGTCAAAAATAAGGGGGCGGCATGGCAAAGGCGAAGGTCCTGAAATTCGACGCGGCGGGTCCGGGTCTTTCCAAGAGCGAGATTCTCAAGGTCTGCGAGGCGGAGAACGTCCGCTTCATGCGCCTGCAGTTCACCGACATCTTCGGAGTGATCAAGAACGTCGAGCTTCCGAGCTCCCAGTTCGGAAAGGCGCTGGACGGCGAGATCCAGTTCGACGGCTCCTCGATCGAGGGGTTCACGCGGATCGAGGAGTCCGACATGAACCTCGTCCCGGACCTGAACTCCTTCGCGATTTACCCCTGGGCGCACAACGCGGCAGAAAGTCGGCCGGCTGATCTGCGACGTCTACAAGCCGGACGGCACGCCGTTCGCCGGCTGCCCGCGCATGACGCTGAAGAGGCAGATGGACAAGGCGCGAAGCCCTGGGCTACACGCTGGTGACCGGGCCCGAGGCCGAGTTCTTCCTCTTCCGGCGCGACGCCAACGGCGACCCGATCGTCGACACGCACGACGAGGGCGCTTACTTCGACCTGACGCCGGTGGACCGCGGCGAGGAGGCGCGGCGCGACATCGTCATGGCCCTCGAGCAGATGGGCTTCGAGGTGGAGGCCGCCCACCACGAGGTTGCCGCCGGGCCAGCACGAGATCGACTTCAAGTACGCCGAAGCGGTGACGACGGCCGACCGCGTGTCGACCTTCCGCTTCGTCGTCAAGAAGGTGGCCCTGGACCACGGCCTCCACGCGACGTTCATGCCGAAGCCGATCTACGGCATCAACGGCTCGGGGATGCACGTCCACCAGTCGTTCCTGGACAAGAAGGGCAACAACGTCTTCTACGACGCCGAAGGCCAAGTACCAGCTCTCGAAGACCGCCCTGAACTACACCGGCGGCATCCTGCGGCACGCGCGGGCTTCGTCGCCATCACCAACCCGCTCGTCAACTCCTACAAGCGGCTCGTGCCGGGCTACGAGGCGCCGATCAACGTCGCCTGGTCCATGCGCAACCGTTCGCCGCTCGTGCGCGTGCCGGCGCGCCGCGGCATGGGGACCCGCATCGAAGTGCGCATGCCCGATCCGTCCTGCAACCCCTATCTCGCCTTCGGGTCATGCTCGCGTCCGGTCTCGACGGCGTGAAGAACCGGATGGATCCGGGCGAGCCCGTCGACAAGAACATCTTCAAGATGAGCGAGCGCGAGAAGCGGCGCCTGCGGATCGACCAGCTCCCTGCGAACCTCTCGGAGGCGCTGGACAACCTGGAGAAGGACGAGGTCGTCACCGACGCTCTGGGCGAGCACATCCTCGACGCACTTCCTCAGGCCAAGCGCGGCGAGTGGGCCGAGTACATCTCCCGCGTGCAGCCCTGGGAGGTCGAGAAGTACCTCGAGACCTACTGAGACACGCCGTTCGAATTAAATAAGGCCAGAGGCAACTCTGGCCTTATTTTTTTAGCCTAGGAGTTCCGCTAGACTCGAAACGATGGGTGTCCTCTCGAACCGTTTTCTCGAGCGACTGGCCTCCGGACGGCCCATCCTGCTCGACGCCGCGATGGGCACGGAGCTCCAGCGCCGCGACGCGGACACAGCCCTGCCGCTCTGGAGCGCCCTCCCCCTCCTCAAGGACCCGGAGCTCGTCTGGACCATCCACGGCGACGAGGCCGCGGCAGGAGCCGAGATCCTGACCGCGAACACCTTCCGGACGCACGCCCGTACGCTCGCCAGGGCGAACCTGGAGTCCCGCTCCGGGGAGCTGACGGCCCTCGCCGTCCAGCTCGCGCACCAGGCGGCCTCCGGCTCCCGGGCGCGAGATCTTCGTGGCCGGGTCGCTGGCTCCCCTCGAGGACTGCTACCGGCCGGACCTGGTCCCCGACCAGGCGTCCGTCGAGCGCGAGCACGGCGCCCAGGCTCACTTCCTGGCGGCGGCGGGCGTGGATCTCATCCTCGCCGAAACGCACAATACGATCCGCGAAGCCGCGGCGGCGCTCGCCGCCGGAAAGGCCGCCGGCGTGCCGGTCGTCCTCTCGCTCGTGACGGACGGGGAGGGCAGCCTCCTCTCGGGCGAAACGATCGAAGAGGCCGCGGCGGTCCTTCTCCCGCTGTCTCCGGACGCGCTCGGGATCAACTGCGTTCCCGCGGCGCGCCTCGGCCAGGACCTGGCGCGGCTGGCGGCAGCGGCCCCGGAGACGCCCCTGGCGGCCTACGGGAACCTGGGTCTTCCCTCGGACGACCGGGGCTGGGCCTTCACGGAGGAGCTGGCGCCCGATGCGTACGGGGTCGAAGCCGCCGGTTGGATCGCTTCGGGCGCCCGCATCGTTGGCGGGTGCTGCGGAACGAATCCGGAGCACACGCGCGCCCTGCGCCGTCTCCTCGATGCCTCCGGCTCTCAGGACCCGTCGACCAGCATGGCGTCGCCGAACGAGTAGAAGAGGTATCCCTCGCGCACGGCGTCGGCATACGCGGCGAGGACGCGCTCGCGCCCGGCGAACGCGGAAACGAGCATCAGGAGCGTCGAGCGCGGCAGGTGAAAGTTCGTCAGCAGGGCGTCGATCGCCAGGAACTCGAAGCCCGGCGTGATGAAGAGATCCGTCGCGAACCGGCGCGCGGCGGGGGGATCCGCCGAGACGCGCGGCGGCCTCCAGGGCACGCGCGACCGTCGTGCCTACGGCAACGACGCGCCGGCCCTCCGATCTGGCCCGCGCGATCGCGGCGGCCGTCGCCGCGGGCACCGCGACGTCTTCCGAAGGAAGGACATGGGCGTCGGTGTCCTCGGCCGTCACCGGCTTGAACGTCCCCGCGCCGACGGCGAGCGTCAGGTCGGCGATCTCGACGCCGCCTGCGGTCAGCGCGCTGAGGACCTCTTCGGTGAAGTGCAGCCCCGCCGTCGGAGCCGCGACGGCCAGGGCTTCGCGCGCGAAGACAGTCTGGTAAGCCTCGCGGTCCTCCGGGCGGTCCGGGGCTCCGGCGGGTCGGCGGATGTAAGGCGGCAGGGGAGTGTGTCCGATCCGGTCGAGGAGCGCGTCGTCCAGGGGCCGGTCGAAAATGACGTCGCGGCTTCCGTCGGCGTGCACCTCGTTCACCGCCGCCGTCAGCCCCTCGTCGAAGCGGAGGGTCCGGCCCGCCTTCGCGCGGCGGCCGGGTCTGGCGAGGGCCAGCCAGCGGCGGCGGCCGGCCTCGGTCTCCCGCAGCAGGAAGATCTCGGCCAGGCGACCTTCCGCGTCGCGCCCGAAGAGCCGCGCCGGGCGGACCCGGACGTCGTTGCCCTCACCGGCGAGCACAGTCCGGAGGGGGTCATCAACAGCGGATGGCATGGAGGCCCACGGGGCGCCTTTCGCCGCAGCGATGCAGCGACGCGCCGGGTGGCTGCCGCGGGCGGTGGCCCAACCGCTGGCGAAGAAGGTGGGGATCGACCGGCTGGCCGCCCTGCGCACCGCCATCGACGCCGTGCGCCGCGGCAGCACCCTGTGGCTCCATCGTCGGCGTCTACGGCGGTGCGGCTGACCCGCTGCCCATGCTCGACCTGTTCGACAAGGGGGTCCAGATCCGCATGGGCCAGGCGCACGTGAAGCGCTGGGTGCCCGAGATCCTGCCCCTGCTCGAACGGGACGAGGACGTGCTCGGCCTGGACGACTTCGTCACCCACACGCTGCCCCTCGACGAGGCGCCTGGTGCCTACGCCACGTTCCAGGCCAAGCAGGACGGGGCGATCAAGGTCGTCCTCCAGCCCTGAGGGGACGCCGGGCGGGTGGCGTCGACGGCGCCGCCACCCGCCCCGGGGCGGACGGGGTAGTGAGTCCGGGTCCTCGGTGTCGGAGCGCCCGCGGTTGTGGGCTTCCATCCGGTCCGCTTGGGCCTTGGGCGTCCTGTTCCGGATCGTCGCCCTGCCGCTCTGCATCGAGCACCCGCTCGCCGTTGTCGGTCTGATCCGTGGCGTCTGTGGCATCGGCCACGGAGTCGCCGCCGCTGGGCCCGGACCCGGCGGCGGCCCCGCCCTCCGGCTCGGTCGTCGGATCGGGCACCGTGTCGTCGGCGGGTCGGTCGTCCATGATCGCCTCCTCGGTCGGGGTGTGGGGGAGGGGTACCCCGATCGCGCCCCGGCAGTCCCGCCGCCGCGCCGCGCCGTTTCGCCCGCGTCGTGGCCGGGTAGGCCGGGAGGCGGACCGAGCAGGGCGCGGAGGGACACGCGATGAGCGACGACCAGGGGCGCCGCCGCGGCGCCGGGCCCCGATCCCGACGATCCGGACGCAGCCGGCCCGGCGGACGAGCGGTCCGGCGACGAGCCGCGGACCGGCGATCCCGATGCCCCCGGTCTGGGGGCCGTCGACGACGCCGGTCCGGGTGACGAACGGAGCACCAGCCTGCCCGAGCCGAACGAGCCGGCCTGACACGAGCCACCGTCTGAGGGCCGCGAATTCCGCGCGTCCCCGGTCCGCCCCCCGCCCGCTCGCCCCCGGGGCCCGGGTTCAACCGGAGGCCACGGGGTAACCGCGGGACATGGCCACGCTCCGTGCCGTCGCGCTCAACTCCTCGCTCAAGGCGGGCGATGCCGATTCCAGCACCGAGGTGCTGCCCCGCGAGGTCCTCGACACCCTGCGCGCCCACGGCGTGTCCGCCGGCGAACCGCTGCGCCTGGTGGACTATGGACATCAAGGCCGGCGTCACCTCGGACGAGGGCGACGGCGACGAGGTGGCCGGGCGTCCGCAGCCCAGATCCTGGAGTCGCCAGATCCTGGTTCTCGGCACCCCGATCTGGATGGGCCAGCCCGTCGTCGGTCAGCCAAGCGGGTGCTCGAACGCCTCGACGCCTTCCTCGGCGAGGAGGACGAACCAGGGCCGCACGATCAGCTACGACCGGGTGGCGATCGTGGCGGTCGTGGGCAACGAGGACGGTGCCCACCACGTCCTCGGCCGAGGTGTTCCAGGCGCTGAACGACGTCGGCTTCACCATCCCCGCCGGCGGGGTCACCTACTGGGTCGGCGAGGCGATGGACCGCACCGACTACAAGGACCTGAGCCCGAAGCCCGAGAAGGTCACCTCGACCACCGCCGCCGTGGCGCGCAACGCCACCCACCTGGCCCGACTGCTGGCCGCCGACGGGTACCCCGCGGACTGAGGGTCCCGGGCGGCGGCGCCGGGGCCGCGGGCGGCGCCCGGTCAGCGGCCCGGCAGCACGCAGGCGGTGTCGAGGCCCAGCACGTGGTTGAGGCGGCCGAAGGCGAGCCACGAACCGATGCACATGCTCAGCTCCACGATCTCGCGCTGGTTGTAGTGCGCGGTCATCCGGGACCAGAACTCGTCGTCGAGGCCGTGGTGGTCGAGGCGTACCGCTCGGCGTACTCGGCGGCCAGCCGGGTGCGTTCGTCGAAGGCGTCGGTGGTGCGCCATCCGGCGACGGCGTCGGCGAACCGTCCTCGACCTTCTCGCCCGTCGCGCTCGGTGCGCCAGTCCAGGCAGAACAGGCAGCCGTTGATCTGGGCGATCCGGAGCCGGGCCGCCTCGAACTCGCGCAGGCCAGCGTGTGTGCGTCGTAGACGGCCTGCGCGAAGCGCGCGGCGGCGGGGCCGATGCCCGGCACCAGCTCGCCCCACACGTACAGGATCGGGTGCTTGCCGTCGGGGACGTCGATGTCCATGGTCGTTCTTCCTTCCCGAGCCTGCCGACGGCCGGGCACAGCGGGACGTCGAGGGCGTCGTAGACGCCGGGTGGCGGCGGCGCGAGCCACGGGATGGCGTTGACCAGCCGGCCGACGGCGGTGGCGTTGCCGCCGGCGGCGCGGTTGCCGCCCTCGTCGGTGGCCTCGACGGTGACCTCGATGCGGGGCCGGCCCTCGATGACGACGCGGTGGGCGCCGTCGCCGTCGGGCGGCACGGGCCAGTCCGGCGCGCACGAGGGGTGGATGCGGGTGACGTGCTCGACGACGATGCCGCGGCTCGCCCCCGACGATGCCCTGGACCTCGAAGCGCAGCGCGCCCTGGGTGCCCGCCTCGAACTCGCCCATGTCGCCGGTGCCGACGGTCGCCTCCAGCGGGCGCCGCTCGACCGTCTCGCGGATCTCGTCGAGCTCGACGCCGAGGGCCCGGGCCATCAGCCGGACCTGCCCGCCCCACACCATCGTCGGGACCGCGGCGCCACCATCGGCGGCTCGTCGTCCATGGGCTGGCCCATGCCGACCAGGTAGCGCACCGAGTCGGGCTGGTCGTAGGTCGAGTAGTCGAAGATCTCCTGGCAGCGGATGGCGTCGACGGTCGGACCCCAGCCCGCTGACCAGCACCGGCAGCACGTCGTTGCCCCAGCCCGGGTCGATGCCGGACACGAACAGCGACCCGCCCCCCGCCGCGACGGCCGCGAGCACCGGGTCGCGCACCTCGGCCGGTGCGCTGCGCGGGTCGTAGAGCGCGTAGATCGACGGCGTGACGACCACGCGCCGGCGCGGAGCGCCCGGGCGATGTCGGCGAGGGCGTCGTCGGGCCGGACGTCGCCGGACGCGGCGTACACCACGGCGCCGGGGCCCGCGGGAGCACCGCGTCGACGTCGTCGGTCGCGGCCACGCCGAGGTCGGCCGAGCCCCGGCCAGCTCGCCGGCATCGCGCCCGACCTTGGCCGGGTCGTGGACGACACGGCCGCGAGCCGCAGCGCCGGGGTGGGCCTCCACGGCGCGGATCGCGGCCCGCCCGACGTTGCCCGTCCCCCACACGACCGTCGCGATCATGGGCGCGGAGGCGAGTGCCGCGCCGCCGGCAGCACCGGGCCGGACGCCGCCGGACACCCGCCCGTGGTTCGACGTGTACCGACCGCCACACGGGGTAGCGAAGCGCCGGCCGACGGCAGCGACGAACACGTGCGATGAACGCGTGCAAGGAGGGTGACGTGAGCGACCGGACGTGCGCCGGCGAGGCGACCTGCGGGGGACGGACGTCGAGCTAGGGCAGCGCCACGCGGTGCGCCGCGTGGAGGTCGACGGGCCGGGGTTCGGACGGCGCCGGGCGGGCAAGGGCTTCACCTACCTCGACTGCGACGGCGCGCGGATCACCGACCAGGAGGTGGTGGTCACATCAAGGCGCTCGCCATCCCCCCGGCGTGGCGCGAGGTCTGGATCTGCCCCGACGCCCGGGGCCACATCCAGGCTGCCGGCTCGACGACCGGGGCCGCCGCCAGTACCGCTACCACGACGGCTGGCGGGTCCGCTCGCGACCGCGCCAAGCACGACCGGATGCTGGAGGTGGCACGCGGCCTGCCGCGGCTCCGCCGCGGCTGGGGCACGACCTCGCGTCGAGGGTGTCGGCGACCGCGTCTCACCTGCGCCGTGCGGCTGATCGAGCTCGGCCTGTTCCGGGTGGGGGGTGAGGCCTACGCCGGTGACAACGGCAGCTACGGGCTGGCCACGTTGCGGAAGGGGCACGTCCCGGCGCGGGGTGGCGAGCTGCGGTTCGACTATCCGGGCAAGTCGGCCAGCGGCGCGTCGTCACCATCGGCGACCCGCGGGTGGCGGAGGTGGTGCGGGCGCCCAAGCGTCGGCGCCGGCGGCGGGCCCGAGCTGCTGGCCTACAAGGACGGGCGGGGGCGCTGGGTCGACGTCCGCTCGTCCGACATCAACGAGTACCTGCAGGAGGCGCTCGAGCCGGGGTGACGGCCAAGGACTTCCGCACCTGGACCGCCACCGTGCTCGCCGCGGTCGGCCTGGCGGTCGAGCAGGACGCCGAGCGGAGCGGCAGCGCCGCTCGGCGGCAGTCGGGTCGTGCGCAGCGTCGCCCGCCAGCTGGGCAACACGCCCGCCGTCCACGGTGCTTTACGTCGACCCGAGGGTGATCGAGCGCTTCGAGGCCGGCCACACCGTCGGCGACACGCTCGAGGCGACGCCGTCGAGGCGGTTGCAGAGGACCTGGGCGTGGTCGGCGCGGACGGGCCGCTGACGCGACGGCGACCCGGCGGTCGACGCCGTCCCCCCGGACCTGCTGGCCGAGGTCGACGCGGCGGTGGTCGACCTCATCGAGCGGTCGCCACGCCGCCGCGCCCGCCGCTCGTCCTGAGCCCCCGGGCGCGCCGGTGCATCGGGCAGCCGTGCGCGGGGTAGGGCTGCGGCCAGGCCGCCGGCAGGGCCCGCCGACCGGCGGCGCCGGGCACCGGGCCGAAGACGAGGAGCCGACGAGGGAGACGGACGAGGTGGTCGACGAGTCGCTGGGGGAGTGGGCCGAGAGCCGCGTCGCCGAGCTGGCGGACCGGCTCGGCCGGCGCAGCCTGACCGTGGCCGTGGCCGAGTCGCTGACCGGCGGGCTGGTCACCCAGGTGCTGGCAGGGGGGCCCGATGCCTCGGACTGGCTGCGTGGTGGCGTCGTGGCCTACGCCTCGGAGGTGAAGCACGACGTGTTGGCGGTCCGGCCCGGTCCGGTCGTGGAGCCGCGAGGCCGCCCTCGACATGGCCACCGGTGTGGCGCGGCTGCTCGGCGCGGACGTGGGTCTGGCGCTCACCGGCGTCGGCGGGCCCGATCCACAGGACGGGATCGAGCCCGGCTCGGTGTGGATCGCCGTCCACCTCGACGGGGACACGCAGGCCGCCCTGGGCCACTTTCCCGGGGGAGCCGGCCGAGGTGTGCGAACGCGGCGTGCCGGACGATCATCGAGTGGGCGCGATCCCGCCTCGGCTGACGGCGAGGTTGGGTGGAACGTGTCTGACGGCGAGGCTGGGTGGAACGTGTCAGTCCGCGACGGGCGGACGGGACGGTCAGTCCGGCACGATGGTCGGGTCGGGCGCCGTCAGGCCGGCACGATGGTCAGGTCGAGCCGATCTGGGCGATCGAGGCCATCCCGGCCATGTCGATGGCGTGGCGGGCGGGCGTGCCCTCCGGCGCCAGGATGCGCAGGTCGATCTGCAACCGACGCAGCTTGACCGTGACCGCGAGAAGAAGACGACCTGCAGCCCGGCGCTGTCGAGGTAGGTCACCCTCGCCCGAGGTCGAGTCTCGACGGCGCTGGCCCAGTTCGGGATCGCGGTCGATGAGCTGGGTCTCGACGTTGGCGGCGTTGGACAGGTCGACATCGCCCGAGATAGCCGGGCGGACACCGGTCTCCCTCGGTCCTCCACGGCCCCACGTGCACGTCGTTCACGACCGGGTCGCCTTCCCCCCGCGGAAGCGGAGCCGCACCTCGGTACCCCACCTCCGTCGTGTCGACGGCCATCTCGTCCGCGCACCGTCTCCATGATACGTGATGCCCCTCCCGCGGTTCTCGCCCCGGGGCAGCCGCCAGGTGCCCGTGTTGAGTGATCGTGCAGCGAAGGATCACGCCCCCCCGTTGTACGAGACCTCGATCCCGATGGCGCCACCCCCCGGTCCGTAGGCGTGAGGCCACGGAGTTGGCGGCCGCCTCGCCGACGCCCAGCAGCACGTACGAAGCTCGTCTTGTTTCGCCGACGCCGAGTACCGCCCAGCCAGCGGCGTAGCCCGGCCCGGATCAGCCCGAGCGACGTGGCGACCGCGGGGAGGCGGAGGTGCAACGGTGGGCTGTCACCGTCCTCCTCGCGGTGGAGACGAGCAGGGCGACGTCGTCGTGCGGGTCGGCGTCGCCGAAGATCTTGCGGATCACGGACGCGCACCGCTGCTCGGCGGTGCCCGAGCCCAGGGCCGAGCGCAGCCGAGCGAGGCCGTCGGTGACGGGCTCGTCGCGGCGCTCGATCAGGCCGTCCGTGAACAGCGCCAGCATCGCACCCGGCGTGAACGGCAGCGTGGTCGTGCGCCGCTGCAGCCCGGTGTCCACGCCGAGGGGCAGGTCGACCTCGGCGGTGATGGTGGCGACCTCGCCGCCCGGGACGGACGTCATGGGCAGGGGATGACCGGCGGAAGACAGGTGGAGGGTGGACAGGTCGGCCTCGAGCACGGCGTAGAGCACGGTCGTCATCTGCCCCGCCTCGAAGTGCTGCACCTTGCGGTCCAGGCGTTCGAGGACGTGGCCCGGCTCGACCGTGTCGAGGGCGTAGGCCCGCAGGGCGCTGCGCAGGCGCCCCATCACCACGGCGGCCGCCAGGCCCCGGCCGATGACGTCGCCCATGACCACGCCGACCCGGCCGGACGGCAGCGTGAAGACGTCGTACCAGTCGCCGCCGACGCCGCCCGGCGCCGGCGGGCAGGTAGCGGCCCGCGAGCTCGAGGCCGGGGACCGACGGGAGCCGGTCGGGGATCAGGCTGCGTTGGAGGGCGGCGGCCGCCGCCCGCTCGACGTTGGAGCGCCGGGCCTCGATGGACAGCGCCACGCGGTCGGCCACCAGCTGGATGAACTCGACGTCGACCGGCTCGAAGGTGCGCAGTGCCAGCGAGCCGACCTCGAGGACCCCGATCGACGCGGCTCTCGATCACCAGCGGCACCCCGACCATCGTCTTCATCCCCCGGCCCTCGAGGACGGGGTTGCGGACGTCGGCTTTGTCGACGTCGGCGATGACGATCGGCTCGGCCTGGGCGGCCACCCTGCCCGCGAAGCCGTGGCCCATCGGGATCCGCACGCCCTGGCGGACGTCGTCCCCGATGCCGCTCGTGGCGGTGGCGACCAGGTCGCCGGTCACCGCGTCGAGCAGCAGCACGGCCGCCGTGTCGACGTCGAAGATCTCGCGGATGCGGTCCAGCAGCTCGACGAGCAGGTCCTGCACATCGAGGTGCATGAGGGCGGCATCGGTGACGGAGTCGATGCGTCGCAGCCGCTCGTATCGGTCGCGCCGCGACCCGCCATGGACACGCCGCGAAGCGTACCGTCGGTGTATCGGGTGACGGTGTCGTCATGGCCGGCGGGCCGGCGGTCACGACCGCCCGGCCTGCACCCGCCCCGGCCCTGGTCGCACCCGTCCCCCGATGGCGGCGGCCGCGGTCGGCCCCGGTGCCGGTTCGGGCGGGGGGGTCGGCTGGGGCGGCTGCGGCGGCATGGGCACCGGCGGCCCCGGCTCGGACGGAGGCGGCTGCGGAGGCAACGGCGTCGCCATCGGGTGGGAGAGAGGTTGCTGCCGGCGCGGACGACAATGGTGGTGGACGCGCTGCATGTGAGCAGCGACGCCGGCTGGGCTATCCCGTCGGGCCACGGATTAAACCCTCCGAGGCAGATTTTCTCGTCGCAGCGTCGTGGGCTGCGCCGGGTCGTTCACCCCGCCAGGGTGATCCTGCCTCGATCCAGGCTGGCCTAGAACGGCGACGAGTGAGCTTCCTCTGCGGGCGGCGCACAGCCGCCGACACTCGTCGTGAGCACCGTGTGGCCCCTGTAGTGCCCTGATCGGGGCGCCGTGACCGGGGGCATCGACGACGGACCGGCGGACCGCACCGGCATCCGGCCTCCGTCGCTGCTCGACGCCCTCATCCCGCTGGGCGCCCTCGTGCTGCTCATCGGAGGCAGCCTCGCCCTGTTCGGGCTCGAGGCGCTCGACGGACCGGTCCAGGTGGCGCTGGTCCTGTGCGCCATGGTGGCCTCGCTCGTCGCCCTGAAGAACGGTTACACGGGGAGGACGTCCAGCGGGCCGCGCAGGGCTCGCTGGCGTCGGTCACCGAGTGCCATCTTCATCCTGCTGGCCGTCGGTGCCCTGATCGGCGTCTGGAGCCTGTCGGGCACCATCCCGACACTCGTCTACTACGGGATCCAGATCCTCTCCCCGAGCTGGTACTACGGCGCCACCGCGGTGATCTGCGGCGTGGTCGCCATGAGCATCGGCAGCTCGTGGACGACCGCCGGCACCGTCGGCGTCGGTCTCGTCGGCATCGCTGACCGCCCTCGGCGTGTCACCGGAGATCACCGCCGGGGCCGTCGTGTCCGGCGTGTACCTCGGCGACAAGCTGTCGCCGCTGTCGGAGACGACGATCATGGCCTCGCAGATCGTCGAGGCCGACGTCCACGAGCACATCCGGCGCCAGGCGTGGACGTCGCTGCCCGCCTTCGCCATCGCCCTGGTCGTCTTCTTCGGTGCTGAGCCTGCGGCGCGGGCCCCGCCGTGGACGACGCCGTTCCCACCTCCGTCGAGCTCGACGCGCTCGACGGCGTCTACAACATCACCCCGCTCAACCTGTTGCCCCTGGTCCTGCTGGCGGTCCTGTCGATCCGCAAGGTGCCGGCGTCCCTCGCCCTGACCGCCGGCACGCTGTTCGCCGGGGTGCTGGGGGCGTTCACGCAGCCCGACATCGTGCAGGGCTTCGTCGAGGAGCAGCGGGGCCCGGTCCTCGACTCGATCGCCGCGGTCTGGCAGGCGGCCGCCACCGGCTTCACGATCGAGTCCGGCGTCGGCGAGATCGACCGGCTGGTGTCGCGGGGCGGCATGAGCAGCATGTTGCTGACGGTGTGGATGATCATCGGCGCCGTCACCTTCGGAGCCCTGCTCGACGAGCTCGGGCTGATCTCCCGCCTGGTCGATCCGCTGATCAGCGCGGCCCGGAGCACCGGCCGGCTGTTCGCCACGGTGTTCGCCTGCGCGCTGGGGCTGAACATCGTGGCCGGCGACCAGTACATCGCACTGGTGCTCCCGACCCGCATCTTCCGCGCCGAGTTCGCCCGCCGGGGCCTGGACCGCACCAACCTGTCGCGCCTCGCCGCGGACAGCGGCACCGTGACGTCGCCGCTCGTGCCCTGGAACTCGTGCGGTGCGTTCATGGGCGCGGTGCTGGGGGTGTCCACGCTGCTCTACCTGCCTTACGCGGTCTTCAACATCGCCAGCCCGTTGCTGAGCGTCGCCTACGGCGCCGTCGGCTTCACGATCGGCAGGGAGGCGTCGGCTGAACGACCGGCCGCGCCCGCGGCAGGTCCGGCACATCACGACACCGGCCGGGAGGCACCGTGAGCGACGCGACCGCCGACACAGACGACCGACCCGCCGAAGGCGTCCAACGTGTCACGCTGGTGACCCTGACGGCCATGGTGGTCGGCGGCATGGTCGGGGCCGGTGTCTTCTCGCTGCCCCGGCGCTTCGCCACCGAGACCGGCGTCTACGGGGCGCTGATCGCCTGGGCGATCGCGGGCACGGGCATGCTCATGCTCGTGTTCGTGTTCCAGACGCTGGCCGTGCGCAAGCCCACGCTCGACTCGGGCGTGTACGCCTACGCCAAGGCGGGCTTCGGCGAGTACATGGGCTTCTTCTCGGCGTTCGGCTACTGGGCCAGCGCGTGCGCCGGCAACGTCACCTACTGGGTGCTCATCATGTCGACGCTCGGCGGGATCTTCAGCTGGCTGGGCGAGGGGGACACGCTTCCCGCCTTCGCGCTGTCGACCGTCGGCATCTGGGCCTTCGCCCTGCTGATCCTCCGAGGCGTCCGCGAGGCGACGACCATCAACAAGATCGTGACCGTCGCCAAGATCATCCCGATCCTGGTGTTCGTGGTCGTCGCGCTGTTCATGCTCGACCTCGACGTGTTCCGGGACAACATCAGCGGCGGCGACGGGGTCGGGTCGCTGTTCGACCAGGTGAGCGGCACGATGCTCGCCACGGTGTTCGTGTTCCTCGGTGTCGAGGGGGCGAGCGTCTACTCGCGCTACGCCCAGCGGCGCGAGGACGTCGGGCGGGCCACCATCCTCGGGTTCCTCGGCGTGCTCAGCATCTTCGCCACGGTCACGATCGTGTCCTACGGCATCCTCCCGAGAGCGGAGATCGCCGACCTGCGCCAGCCCTCGATGGCGGGGGTCCTGGAGGAGGCGGTCGGGTCGTGGGGAGAGGTGTTCGTGAGCGTGGGCCTGATCGTGTCCGTGCTCGGGGCCTACCTGGCGTGGACGCTGATGGCCGCGGAGGTGCTGTTCGTGGCCGCCAAGGACCGTGACATGCCGCGGTTCCTCGGTCGGTCGAACGCCGCGGACGCCCCGGTGGCCTCGCTGGTGATGACCACGGTGCTCATCCAGCTCATGCTGCTGGTCACGTTGGTGTCGGACGACGCCTTCAACTTCGTGCTCAACATGACGAGCGCGCTGACCCTCATCCCGTTCGTGTTGTGCGCCGCCTACGCGCTCAAGCTGGCGGCCACCCGCGAGAGCTACGACGACGACCCGGCGGGCCGGTCCCGCGACCTGCTGGTGGCCGCGGTAGCAACGCTCTACACGGTGTTCCTGCTGTACGCGGCGGGCCCCAAGTACATGCTCGTCTCGTTCGTCATCTACGCCCCCGGCACGATCCTGTTCGTGATGACGCGGCGCGAGCAGGGCCGCAGGCTGTTCAGCCCCGGCGAGCTGGCACTGCTGGCCGTGACGGTGGTCGGGGCGGTCGCCGGCGTCGTCGCTCTCGTCGCCGGCTGGATCACGATCTGAGGGGCGCACCATGACGACCACCACGACCCCGCTTCGCCGCCCGCTCGTCGGGGCGCTCGCCGCGAGCCTCGCCGTCGCGCTCGCCCTCGGCGGGTGCGGCACCGACGACATCGACGACACCGACACGCGCAGCGAGACCGCCGGGCTGCCCTCGACCCGCCAGGACGTCGAGGCCAGCCGGTGGGCGCTCGACGGGGCCGCCGGCACTCCGGTGATCGAGGGCGGCGAGCCCGTCACGATCGCTTTCGACGGTGACGCGGCCTCGGGGACCGGCCCGTGCAACGCCTTCCGGGGCTCGCTGTCGATCGAGTACGAGACATTGGAGGTCACCGACGTCGCCAGCACCGGGCGGGCGTGCGATCCGCCGGCGATGCGGGCCGAGGACGACTGGTTCGCCGCCCTGGCGGCGGTCGACCACGCCGAGGTCGACGATGACGACGACCGCCTCGTGCTCACGGGGGACGACGTGCGGCTCGAGTTCGACGCCTACGACGCCGCGGACCGGCTGCCCGGCGAGTGGCGCATCGTGGGCGTGGCCCGCGGCGACGCCGTCGAGGGCGTCCCCACCGGACCGGAGCTGGTCGTCGCCTTCGGGGAGGACGGCGAGCTGACCGTCGACGCCGGCTGCGGCGCCGTGACCGGCGAGTGGGAGCTCGACGGCGACCTGCTCGAGATCGAGCTGCCGGCCCGACCGGACGGGTGCGACGAGGCCGGCGGCGACGCGGCGGTGGCGGGCGCGGTGCTCGACGCGCTGGCGACGGCGGCCCGTGTCGAGATCGCCCCGGGCCACCTCACGATCCTGACCGACGACGACACCATCGCCCTGATCGCGGAGGGCGACCCGAGCTCTACGACGGAGGACGACGAATGACCGACGACACGCCCGCGTACGGGGTCCACTCCGAGGTCGGCACGCTGCGCAAGGTGCTGGTGTGCGCACCCGGCCTCGCCCACAAGCGGCTCACCCCCTCCAACTGCGACGACCTGCTGTTCGACGACGTGATGTGGGTGCAGAACGCGCAGCGGGACCACGTCGACTTCATGGCGAAGATGCGCGAACGCGGCGTCGAGGTGGTGGAGCTGCACAACCTGCTCACCGAGACCATGGACATCCCCGAGGCCAAGGCATGGCTGCTCGACCGCAAGATCGTGCCCAACGAGGTGGGCCTGGGCCTCGTCGACGAGACCCGGTCGTTCCTCGACGGCCTGGACACGCGGGGCCTGGCCGAGTTCCTGATCGGCGGGCTGGCCACCGACGACCTGCCGGACGAGCTGCGGGGCGGGTACGTGGCCCTGGCCCGAGAGACGGCCGGGCTGCGCGACTACCTGATGCCCCCGTTGCCCAACACCCTGTACACCCGTGACACCACCTGCTGGTTGTACGGCGGCGTCACGTTCAACCCGCTCTTCTGGCCGGCGCGCCACGACGAGACCCTGCTCATGAAGGCGATCTACCAGTTCCACCCCGACTTCGCCGACGCGGGGATCACGGTCTGGTGGGGCGACCCCGAGCAGGACTGGGGCCTGGCCACCTTCGAGGGCGGCGACGTCATGCCCGTCGGCAAGGGCGTCGTGCTGGTGGGCATGAGCGAGCGCACCTCGCGCCAGGCGATCACCCAGGTGGCCGACACCCCTGTTCCGGGCCGGCGCGGCCGAGCGCGTCGTCGTGGCCGGCATGCCCAAGCTGCGGGCCGCGATGCACCTGGACACGGTGTTCACGCTCGCGGACCGCGACGTGGCGACCGCGTACCTGCCGATCGTCGACGGCATCGAGACGTTCTCGCTGCGCCCGCAGGACGACGGCACCGTCGAGGTGACGTCCGAGGGCAAGCCGTTCGTCGAGGTGGTGGCCGACGCCCTCGGCCTGCCCGAGCTGCGTGTCATCGAGACCGACGGCGACGTGTACGCCAAGGAGCGCCAGCAGTGGGACAGCGGCAGCAACCTCGTCGCGCTCGCCCCGGGCGTCGTCGTGACCTACGACCGCAACACGGCCACCAACGCCGCGCTGCGCCGGGCCGGCATCGAGGTCGTGACGATCGTCGGCGCCGAGCTCGGACGGGGGCGGGGCGGGGGGCACTGCATGACCTGCCCGCTGATCCGCGACCCCGTCGACTTCGGCTGAGACGAGGCCGAGCGGACGGGCGTTCGTCGCAGGCCACGCATGGGGATTCGGCGGTCGAGTCCCGGCTCCACAGCCGGCCGACAGGCAGCACGTCACACGTGACCCGGGACAGCCTGGCCTGTCCGTGCGCGCCGACCAGGCCGAGCGGACAGGGCGTTCGTCGCAGGCCGGCCGCTCGGCCGCTCACTCCAGGTCGCGCAGCACCTCGACGTCGAGGCGGACGTTGTCGATCACCCAGTCCTCGATGCAGCCGCGGAACTGCCGCCTATCGGTGTCGTCCAGGGCCGGGGCCAGCACGCCCCGGTACCGGTCGTCCCCGGTGGGTTCCATCCGTCCGACCAGGTCGGCGGCCACCTCCAGCCGGCAGGTGCGGACCTGGGCGTCCACCCGTTCCGCCGTGGTCTGCGACTCGTCCCCGCCGCGGCTGCTGGCCTCGACCACCAGCTCGACGCGCGAGTCGGGCGGCACCGCGCTGTGCGTCGACATCGTGGCCTCGCGCAGGGCGACGACGCCCAGCACGCCGGCGACCAGGCCGACGACGCCCAGCGCCGCCGTCGCCAGGCGGGCGCGCGTCACCCGACCCGTCGCCGGTTCGGCGGTCATCGGCGACCCGACCCGCGCAGCAGCATGCGGATGCCGGCGTCGTCGGTGCCGGGCACCTCCTCCGCCAGCGCCGTGGCGTCGTCGACGACCAGGCCGTCGGGCGGGTAGGCGATGGCCGTCAGCCGCCGGGCCAGCCGCCGCTCGCGGGCCGGCGTCGCCGTGAGCGATGCGGTCCGGTCGACGAGCCATGCCGCCCCCGAGAGCAGGACGCCCCCGCCGACCAGGAACGTGACGAACACGTTCGTCTGCGAGGGGAGGTCCGCAGCCAGGCGAAGCGCTCGCGCCGGCGGGCGGGTGGCCCGCAGCGCGGCGAGCACGGCGGGGTCGAGCTGCTCCTCACCGGTCCGCTCCAGGCGGCCGAGGCGCCGCAGCACCAGGGCCGTCGCCAGGCCCACCTCGGCGATGAG
>CAWHKQ010000004.1:0-532403 GCA_963829925.1 uncultured Acidobacteriota bacterium | reverse complement strand
ACTTGACTCAGACGTTCTTCTTGAATCAGCGGAGAGCCGGGCGAAGAACGGCTCGAACATTCGCGAGGGGGAAGGGAGTCCGTGCAGGAGAAGAATCGCCGGAGCCCCTTTCGGGCCGGCCTCTCTGTAGAAGATGGAGAGACAAGTACTCCATTTCCAGAATACAAGACGCATCGCCTAAGATCCTCGCCTCCTGGAGGTGAGGGAATGAGGAAGTCTCGTCCGCTCTGGCAGACCCCGGCGGTGTTCGTCGCCGCGTTGGCAGGACTGGGACTCGCCCCGCCTGACGACGACCCCTTCCAGTGGCTCGAAGAGGTGCAGGGCGAGAAGGCCCTGGCCTGGGTCGAGCAGCAGAACGCGAAATCCACGGCGCTCCTGGAGGCACGGCCGGAGTACAAGCCCATCTACCGGCGAACGCTCGAGATCCTCGACTCGAAGGAGAAGATCCCGACGCCGAAGCTCCTCGGCGACACGGTCTACAACCTCTGGAAGGACGACGCCCACGAGCGGGGGATCTGGCGGCGCACGACGCTCGCTTCCTATCGTTCCGCCAATCCGCAGTGGGAGACGGTGCTCGACGTCGACGCGCTGGCGAAGGCCGACGGCAAGTCCTGGGTCTTCAAGGAGGCGGATTGCCTGGCCCCGTCCTACGTGCGGTGCATGATCAGCCTCTCGCCCGGCGGCTCGGACGCCATCGTGGTCCGCGAGTTCGACACGAAGACGAAGGACTTCGTGACCGGAGGCTTCTCCCTCCCGGAAGCCAAGTCGAGCGTCGCATGGCGCGACGAGGACACGCTCTGGGTCGGCACGGACTTCGGCCCCGGCTCGCTGACGTCGTCCGGGTATCCGCGGATCGTGAAGCTCTGGAAGCGCGGCACGCCCCTCTCCTCGGCCAGGACGATCTTCGAGGGCAGGACGGAAGACGTCGGCGCGTTCGGGACCACCGACATTCTGAGCGACGGCCGCTACGACCTCGTCACGCGCTACCCGATGATCTTCCGCCAGGATCTCTACCTCCTGCTCGGCGACCGCCTGGTCAAGCTGGACCTGCCGGAGGACATCAAGCCGCAGGTCTTCTTCCGCGACCGGTTCCTCTTCTCCCTGCGCAGCGACTGGACTCCCCGGACCGGCGGCAAGACCTATCGCGAAGGGACGCTTCTGGCCGTGACCGTGGACGACCTCCTGAGCGGAGCCCGCCGGTTCGACGTGCTCTTCGAGCCGAGCGCGCGTGTTTCGCTGGCGAACGTCGACCGCACCCGCGACCGCGTGCTGGTCGAGACGCTCGACAACGTGAAGAGCCGCCTCACGGCCCTCTCGCTGAAAGACGGCGCCTGGGAGCGATCCGAAGTGCCGACGCCCGGCCTCGGGACCGCGGACCTGAAGGCCACGAGCGATTCGTCGGAGACGTTCTTTTTCACGTACGAGGACTTCACGACCCCCGTCTCCCTGTGGCTGAGCGAGAACGGCGGGCCGCCCGCGAAGGTCAAGACGATGCCGGCGTTCTTCGACGCGAAGGGAATCACGACCGAACAGCTCGAAGCCACGTCGAAGGACGGCACGAAGATCCCGTATTTCGTGGTTCGGCCAAAGGGGGCGAAGACCGACGGGACCGCTCCGACTCTCCTCTACGGATACGGAGGTTTCGAGGTCTCCGAGGTCCCCGCGTACAGCGGAATCCTCGGAACCGCCTGGCTCGCGCGGGGAGGCGTGTACGTCCAGGCCAACATCCGGGGAGGCGGAGAGTTCGGCCCCGCCTGGCACAAGGCCGCCATGAAGGAGAACCACATCCGCAACTTCGAGGACTTCTCGGCGGTCGCGCGGGACCTGATCGCGCGCAAGATCACCTCGTCCCGCCGTCTCGGGATCATGGGCGGCTCGCAGGGCGGCCTCCTCGTGGGCGGAACGATGGCTCTCTACCCGGACCTGGCCCACGCCGTCGTCGCGCAGGTGCCGCTCGCCGACATGCGGCGGTACAGCCAGCTCCTCGCCGGCGCGAGCTGGATGGCGGAGTACGGCGACCCGGACAAGCCCGAGGACTGGGCGTACATCCAGACCTGGTCCCCGTACCATCTGCTCGAGGCGGATGCGAAATACCCCACGCCCTTCTACTGGACGAACACCCGCGACGACCGCGTCCACCCGGCCCATGCCCGCAAGATGGTGGCGAAGCTCGAAGCGCAGGGACATCCGGTCTATTACTTCGAGAACACGGAAGGCGGGCACGGAGGCGGCGCCGTCAACAAGCAGATCGCGCAGGTGACGGCTCTCGAGTTCGCCTACCTGTGGATGATGCTGCGCTGAGGCCCTGAACTTCGAACCGGATGGCCGCTACAGGGTCAGTCCTGGCCGGCGCTCTCGTGCACCTGCGGCAGGAAGCCCTCCTGGATCGCGAGGACGATCGAGCGCGGGGTCAGCACCGCGACCTCCGTCTCGGGAGCGACATGCGCATGCGGGACCGTACCCGGTAAAGCTCCAGGGCGAGAGCGTCCCGTCCCGGACGAGGTGCGGGATGCCCGCGTGCTCCACGAGGGTTCCGTCGGGCAGCGAAGACACGGCGGCGGCGTACGTCCTCTTTCCTCCGCCGGCGTCGAGCCGCTCGGCGTGCAGCACCCGATCGATCGCCTCCGCCTTCAGAAACCCGGGCGCCGAGCCCCGCCCGCGCCCCCGACGGCCCACGCGTCGCGGAACTCCTCGTAGCGCTCCCTGCGGCACTCGGCGCAGGGCCGATGCCCCGCCGCGAGCGAGGTCGCCTCGTCGAGAAAGAACAGCTCGCTGTAACGGTTCGGCGCAAAGACCTCTCTCCGCCTCTCCTTGAATGTCAGGACGCAAGTGATCCACCGCCGCAGCCGCCAGGCCGCGACGACGTGCTTGGACGCATCGTGCAGCACGCCGCGATTGCCCATCCACGCCCCGCGCGCCTCGGTCGCGTGCAGGGTGCCGTACGGATCGACGCGATTTTGAAGAGGCATCGTGCGGAGGCCGAAGAGTACTAAACAGGCTGGGCCGGCTCGTCCCCAGAATCGTCTGGAGGCGCTTCGTGAATCGGGTCCGCACCGGGAGTAGTCCGACCGAGGTAGATTTGAGCGATCTCGCATGACTTCCGCGACGCCCGCCGGCTGGTCCGACCCCTTCCCCCACCGATCGGGCTTCCTCGAGAGTCAGGGAATCCGGCTCAACTACCTCGATTGGGGAGGCGGCGGTCGCCCGCTCGTGATGATCCACGGCATCGGCGACGACCCGCACATCTTCGACGATGTGGCATCGCGGCTGCGAGACGAGTTCCGCGTTGTCGCCTATGCGCGGCGCGGCCACGGCCGGTCAGACGCGCCAGCGGGACCGTACGACGGGGACACGCTGACGGAGGATCTGCGGGAGGTGCTCGACGGGCTGGGAATCCGTCGCGCCGGCCTCGCCGGTTGGTCGATGGGCGGCAACGAGATCACGGCCTTCGCCGGGCGCCATCCCGAGCGAGTGGATGGGCTCGTCTATCTGGACGCCGGCTACGACTGGTCCGAGCCCGCGTTCGTCGAGCCGTTTTCCGAGTGCCTCGCCGCAATCGCCCCGCGCGACGCCGATTTCGTCTCGCTCGACGCGCTCCGCGCGTGGCTCCGCGCCTCGTGGATCGGCGACATCCCCTGGAGCCCCGGGCTCGAAGCCTATCTTCGGGACGCGGCGCAGCCGGACGAGGCGGGACGACTGCATCCGACACCGACCGAGGGAGCCTTCGCGGCGTGCCTTGCGACGATCGCAAACTGGCCGCGCGACTACACGAAGGTGCAAGCGCCCGCACTGGCTCTCTACGCACAGCCCTTCTTTCCCCCACCCACACCGATCCCGTAGTGTCGCAGGAGCTGCGGGAATTCGAGCAGAAAGTCATGGTGCCGTTTCGGCGCGCCAGCATGGGGCGCATACGGGGCGAGCTGAAGCACGCGAAGATCCAGGAGATTCCGGATCGGCTCCACATGACCATCGGCGTCCAGGAGCCCGAGGATCTGGCTGCGAGACTCAGGGAGTTCTTGAGGGGCTAGACGAGGGCGGGCCGAAAAGGCAACCGACATCGGAACCCCGCTTGCTTGACAAGGGCCGTCCCGTTGCGATATTCAACCCGGAGGTTGAATATATGACGACCCCGGCTCTCGACCTGACCTTCGCGGCGCTCTCGGACCCCACGCGCCGGGAGATCGTCCAACGGCTGGCGAAGGGCGCCGCGCGCGTCACGGACATCGCCCGGCCCTTCGACATGTCCTTCAACGCCGTCTCGAAGCACGTGAAGGTGCTCGAGCGCGCCGGCCTGGTGCGGCGCACGCGGGCAGGCCGCGAGCACCTCATCGCCCTCGATCCGGAGCCGATCCGGCGCGTCGCGAGCTGGGCCTCCCGCTACGAGAGGTTCTGGAGCGACCGCCTCGACAAGCTCGAAACATTCCTCAAAGCGAACAGAAGGAGAGATTGACCATGCCGACCGGAACGAGCCCGACCTCCTCCCTCCTCCAGATCACGGTCCCCCGCCGGATCGAAGCTTCGCCGGAAGAAGTCTTCGACGCGTGGGCCGACCCCGACCTGTTCCGGCGCTGGTTCGAGCCGCACCGGGCCATTCTCCGCAAGGCCGCGGTCGACGAGCTCTGGTACTGGGAGGCGGACCATGCCGGCCGCCTGTGGGCGCACTACTGCCGCTATCTGCGCGTGGAGCGCCCGCGGCTGCTGGAGTTCGCGTGGGTGTCGGAAGCGACGCGCGGGCTCGAGTCCCGGGTGACCCTCGAGATGATGCCCTCCGGCGGCGCGACAGACCTGGTGCTGACGCACACCGGGCTCCCCGACGACGACATGGGCCGCAGCCACGAGGGCGGCTGGAAGCATTTCACCGGCCTCCTGGCCGAGAAGATCAAAGGGCTGCGGTGAGAAGCCGAACCCGGGAAAAGGAGAGGCGATGACGAAGCACAAGACCGGAACACGCAAAGAGTGGCTTGCGGAGCGGATCGAGCTGCTCAAGGCCGAGAAGGAGCTCACGAAGAAGAGCGACGAGCTTGCGAAGCGGCGGCAGGAGCTGCCGTGGGTCCGGATCGACAAGGAGTATCAATTCGAGACCGCCGAGGGGAAGGCATCGCTTTCGGACCTCTTCCGGGGGCGCTCGCAGCTTCTGATCTACCACTTCATGTTCGGGCCCGACTACACGGCCGGCTGCCCGGCCTGCTCGGCGATCGCCGACGGGTTCAACGGTTCGGTCGTGCACCTGGCCAACCATGACGTGATGCTCTGGGCCGTGTCGCGCGCGCCGTTTTCGAAGCTGCAGGAGTACGAGCGGCGCATGGGGTGGACGTTTCCATGGGCGTCCTCGTTCGGCAGCGACTTCAACCACGACTTCTGCGTCGGCATTACCGAGGAGGAGCAGCGAAAGGGAGCCGAGTACAACTACCGGCGCGAGGAGCCGATGAAGGACGGCGAGAAAGAGAAAGACTCGATGCCTTCGCGCTCGGCCCCCGAAGGGGCCGCCCTGTTCGCAGAGATGACCGGCACCGACCTGGCCACGTACACGCGCGAGCGGCCCGGCGTGAGCGCGTTCGTCCTCGAGGACGGCTCCGTTTACCACACGTATTCCGCCTTCGCGCGCGGAGTCGACGCCCTCTGGGGCATGTACCAGTGGCTCGACCGCGCGCCCAAGGGGCGCAACGAGACGGGCCTCTGGTTCCGCCGCCACGACGAGTACGACAAGCGCTGAGCGAATCTCGCATGGTTCCCGAGCAAGTTTCGCGGCGAGCCTTCCTCGGCGTCTCGGCGGTGCTCTTCGCCGCCAGCGCGGCGGTAACGATCGCCTGGTGCGCGTCCATGTCGGCGATGGGCGGGATGCCGATGCCCGGCGGCTGGACGATGTCGATGGCGTGGATGCGAATGCCCGGACAGACGTGGCCCGGCGCCGCGGCGACGTTCCTCGGCATGTGGATCGTGATGATGGTCGCGATGATGTTGCCGTCCCTGGTCCCGATGCTGTCGCGCTACCGCGAGGCCGTCGTCAGCACAGGCGAGACGCGCCTGGGTTGGCTGACCGCGGTCGTGAGCGTGGGGTACTTCTTCGTCTGGACCGTGTTCGGAATGGCCGCCTTTCCGCTGGGCGTCGCGCTGGCAGAGCTCGAGATGCGGCAGCCGGACCTGTCACGCGCCGTTCCCATCGCGGTCGGTGTGATCGTCCTGTTGGCCGGCGCGCTCCAATTCACCGCGTGGAAGACGCGTCACCTCGCGTGCTGCCGGGTCATACCGGGCCCAGGCCGTACGCTGCCGGCCGACGCCGGCACGGCCTGGAGACACGGCCTGCGCCTCGGCTTCCACTGCGCCCGCTGCTGTGTCGGTCTGATGGCGATCCTCCTGGCCCTGGGTGTCATGGACCTCCGCGCGATGGTTGTCGTGGCGGCAGCCATCACCGTCGAACGTCTCGCGCCGTCCGGCGAGCGCGCCGCGCGCGCCACCGGGGCCGTCATCGTCGGAACAGGGTTGTTTCTGATCGTGCGAGCTGCCGGGCTGGGATGACGCATTCGGATAGCATTCCTCGATGGCCGACCCGCCCAAGACTTCCTACGAGCTCGCGATGGAACGGCTCCGCGCCGCCGATCCCGCCCCCGGCAAGAAGAAGAAGCCTCTGACCACCGAGCAGAAGGAAAAGATCGCCGAGGCAAGACGTGTGGCCGCGGGCCGGCTGGCGGAGGTCGAGATCCTTTTCAACGACCCGTCGAGACAGGCCCTCGACCCCGCCGCGCGAGAGAAGGCGGAGAGCGAATACCAGATCGACCGGCAGCGGATCAACGACGACCTCGAGCGGGCGATCGAGGCGATCCGACGCGGCCCGGGATAGGCGCGCCGACCTACTTCCGCACCGCCTCGACGACGCTCACGGCCGACGCCGTCGGAACGACGCGCGTGAGGCGGAACCCGGCTTTATCGAGAAGCGCCGCGTACTCGGCCTCGGTGCGTTCCTGTCCGCCGGGCATCACCAGCATCGTCAGGTCGAGCATCTTGCCGGGATGGGGCGCGTCGCCTGCGGGAAGGACCATCTCGACGATCAGCAGACGCGCGTCCGGCTTCATCGCCGCGCGGCAGTGCCCGAGGATCGTCAGGCACTGACCCTCGTCCCAGTCGTGGATCACGTGCGAAAGGATGTAAGCGTCGCCGCCCGCGGGAACGGTCTCGAAGAAGCTGCCGCCCTCGATCCGGACGCGGTCCGCGACGCCTCGGGCGCGGAAGAGCTCCGGCGCGTCGCGAACGACGTGCGGCAGGTCGAACAGCACGCCGCGCGGCTCCGGGTGGCGTCCGAGGACCGCTGCCAGCATGTTGCCCGTCGCTCCGCCCACGTCGACCACCGTTCCGAAGCCCGAGAAGTCGTACGCCTCGGCCACGGCCGGCGGCTCGGCGCCGTGGAAGCCCACCATCGCCTGGCTGAAGTTGGCGGCGTCCTCGGGATTGCGCGCGAGGTAGTCGAAGATTCCCATCCCGAAAGCCTTCTCGAAGCCGGTCTTTCCTGTCTCGAGCGAATGCATGAACTCTCCGAAGCCCTCCCAGCACATCGGCCCCGCCAGCGCGAGCAGCGTCGCGCGCGCCGAGCCGGGCGCCCCGGACTTCAGCGCCTCGCCGAGGGGCGTCAGCGCGAACCGCTGCCCGTCGCGCTCCGTGAGCACACCCAGCCCCGCCAGCGCCCGCATCAGCCGATGCAGCGCCGGCGCGTGCGTGCCGGTCTCACCCGCGAGCTCCGCCGCGCTCCGCGGCCCGGCCTCGAGCCTGTCGGCCAGTCCCAGCTTCGCAGCCGCGTAGAGCGCTCGTGAGACCCAGTAGCTCATCCCCATCTGGATGAGCTGGGCGTGCGGCGGCAGGGTTTCGGCGGGGGTCGGATTGTTGTTGGTCATGGCGCGCAAGCCTACTGCACCCGCTTCGGTAGACTTGGCCCGGGTTCTCCGATGACCGCCATCTCCAAAGCGACCACCCAGGCGCAGTCCGCGGCCTCTCGCGCGGCGCGAGGGAAGGCCCTGCTCCTCCCCCAGCAGGTCATCGCGAGCCCTGAAACGCGGATCCGAGTATCGGATCGACAGCCTCCTCGGCCAGGGAGGCTTCGGGCAGGCCTACCTCGCGACGCGGATGACGCGCTCCGCCGCGGTCCCGAAAGTCGTCGCGATCAAGGCGAGCGAGCACATCGACGGCTGGCTCCGCGAGGCCTACTTCGGCCAGGTCCTCGAGGGGCACTCCCGGGCCATCCGCGTCTTCGACGCGTTTCCCCTGGTGCGCGACGACGGCAGCATCCTCTACTGTCTCGCGCTCGAGTACGCGAAGCACGGCGACCTGCGGTCCTACCTCCACCGCACCGGGAAGGGATGGGCCGAGAGGACCGCGCGGCGCGAGATCGCGGGGATTCTCGAGGTCCTCGGGAAGCTCCATCGCGGTCAGCTTCTCCACCGGGACCTGACTCCGATGAACGTCCTCGTCTGCGACGGCGTGTGCCTGAAGCTCGGGGACTTCGGCATCGTGCAGCTCCCAGAGCGACCGGCGCGGCGTCGCGGCGCGCACGCTGAACCCGTGGGGCGCGCCGAGCGAGATCCGCGCGGGCACGGCCCCCAAGTGGCAGGCGCGCGACGACGTCTACCAGGTCGGGCAGCTCCTGGGAATGCTCGTGAAGGGAACCGCGGCGGCCCGGATCCGCACCGGCGAGGTCCGGCGCCTCCGCTGCACCGACCACCTCAAGGAGATCGTCTACCGCTGCATCGGCGAGCGCCGGAAGCGCTACGAGAGCGCCAAGGAGCTGATCGACGCGCTGACCCATCCGCCCGCGGCGCTGAAGGTCGGACGGCTACGGACGCTCAAGGGAGCCCACCTCGCCTTCACCGGCATCCTGACGAGGCGCCGCAGCGAGGCCGCCCGCGCCGCGCGCCGAGCCGGGGCGACCGTCCACGGCGCGCCTTCCGCAAAAACGACCGTCGTCGTCCGAGGCCGGCCGAACCCGCTCCAGGCCGCCGGCAGAGACGCGGGCCGGAAGCTGCTGGAGATCAAGCGGCTCCGCGAGAAGGGATTTCGCATCACTCTTCTCAACGAAACACAGTTCTGGCGGCTGGCGGGCCGAACGTCGCGTTCGGCTGGACTCAAGAAGTAGCCGGGAGCCCAATTCCGTCTGTTGCGTATGGAATCCCAGAACTCCGCCGGCCTTTGAAGCTCAGGACGCACGTGATCCAGAGCCGCAATCGCCAGGCGGCGACGACTCGCTTCGACCGGTCGTGCAGGACTCCCCGATTGCCCATCCAGGCTCCGCGCGCCTCCGTCGCGTGTAGGCGGCCGTACGGATCGACGCGATTCTGCAGCGGCATCGGTCTCAGCCGCGCCGGCTCGCGGTCAGGAACTGCCGGAAGCCGGTCCCCGGCGGCGTCCTGCCGAGTTGCCGCAGCATCAAGACGACCTGGCCGCGGTGATGGGTCGAGTGGTTGAACGCGTGCTGGATGAGCTCACTCAGGACGTACGCGTCTTCGTCGACGGGCCACGGCGCGCCGAGCTTCTCCTCGGTCAGCTCGCGGAAGAAGGCGCCCTGTTCCCGCTCCAGGGCGTCCCAGCTCTCCTGGATGGCGGCGAGATCCGGGAAGTCGGCCGGCGAGAGCTCGTCTCCGAACGAGCGCTCCCTCCAGTAACCAAGCCAGGAACGCTCCCCCCACAACACGTGACGCAGCGTCCCCTTGAGCGAGGAGAAGCTCCCCCGAAGGTCCCGATCGAGCTCCTCAGCCGAGATCTCGCCCGCCGCCTGCAGGAGGAGCCGATTGGCCCAGCGGTTGTACTCGAAGAGCGTCCGGGCAGATTCCACGTTCATCGATACAGTCCCCCTCGACCAGGAAGAACCCGGGCGCGGGCGCTCGGGTTGCAGAGGAGTTTCGCACCCACTCGAGGCTCGACCTGAGGAGCGGCCGGGTCGTGATGAGCTTATCCCGCGCGAGAGGAGGACATGCGTCTTGGGCCGTCGTCCTGAGCATCTTTACCGCGCGAAAGGAGGACATGCGTTTTGGGCCGTCGTCCTGAGCATCTTTACGCTGTCATCCCGAGCGCAGCGAGGGATCCCGGACTCGACACGCGACACTCACGTACAAGCTCGGAATCCATCCATGGCGAGCGCGCCGCCGCGCACGTGATCCTGCGGAGGCGGGAGCAGTCTCGAGACCGCGTTTCTTCAACCGGTTGACCCGGTTCGCCTAGTGCGTCTCGGATCCTGCCGAGGCGGAAACGAGGCCGCTCGTCGCGGGAGCCGGAGCCGGAATGACGGCGAGGACCGGGCTGCTCGCGGCGGAGCCTGCGGGCGCGGAGAGGCCCAGCTTCCTGCGTAGCGCCGCGGCGTCTGTTTTCAGGACGTAGGTCTCCAGGTTCTTCCACACGGAGCTGTGGTGGTACCCGCCCTGATTCATCTCGAGGACCGCCTTCTCCGGGCTCCAGCCCTGGATCACGACCCGGTAGAGCGCCACCATCGCTCCCGTCCGGTCGGCGCCATGACGGCAGTGGATCAGGAGGGGCCGGTTCTGCGGGTCGGCCATGATGCGCAGAGCCTCGAGGACGCGGTCGTCGCGCAGGCCGAAGGCGCTCATGGGCACGTGAAAGAGCTTGAGGGAGTCACCCTGAACGAGGGGTCCGTCGCCCGCTCCACCGGTCACGTCCAGCACGTACCGGACCCCCAGCGCCGCAAGCTCCTGGAAGCCCGCCGCGGTGGGCTGCGCGGCGCGGTAGAAGCCGTCCTCGATTCGGTACAGGTTTCCGACGCTCGTGCCCTCGACTGCGGTCGCCCACTCGGCCGGGCGCGGCAGGGCCGGGCCGGGGGCCGCCTGGGCCGAGGCGCCGGACAGAAGCAGGGACAGGGAAAGGACGAGGGCGGCCCGGGTTTTCATGACGAGGGAAGAACAGGGCGGCGGCCCTGATCCTTCCCGGTCCCATAATTCGGAGTCCGACGCCATGGACACGAAACTTCGCCAGCGCATTCGCTACCTGCGCACGGAAGACGGCGTGCAGCTCGCCTGGGCCGAAATCGGAACGGGCCCGGTCCTGATCAAGGCGCCGAACTGGCTGAGCCACCTCGAATACGAGCTGGAGAGCCCGGTGTGGGGGCACTGGATCCGCTTCCTGGGCGACCATTTCCGGTTCCTGCGCTGGGACGACCGCGGTTGCGGGCTGACGGACTGGAACGTCGACGACCTGTCGTTCGACCGTTGGCTCGGCGACATCGAGGCCGTGGTCGCCGCCTCGGGGGTCGACGAGCCCTTCGCGCTGCTCGGGATCTCGTCGGGCGCAGCGTTCAGCGTCGCCTACGCGGCGCGCCATCCTGAGCGGGTCTCACGGATGATTCTCTACGGCGGTTACGCCCGCGGCTGGGCGCGGCGCAGCGATTCGGAGACCGAGCGCGCGTACCGCGCGATGATCGAGCTGATGCGTGTCGGCTGGGGCAAGGAGAATCCGGTGTTCCGCCAGGTCTTCACATCGCGATTCGTTCCAGGCGCCAGCGAGGCGCAGATCGGCTGGTTCAACGAGCTGTGCCGTCGGACCAGCAGCGGCGATACGGCGGCTCGGCTGCTCGAGGCTCGCTCATCGATCGACGTTTCCAGCATGCTCGGCGCGATCACGGCGCCGACGCTCGTCGTTCACGCCCGCGACGACGAGGTCTGTCCGGTTTCGGAAGGCCGGCGCCTCGCCGCCGGAATTCCGGGCGCACAGTTCGTCGAGCTGGACAGCCGCAACCATATTCTTCTCGAGGACGAGCCAGCGTGGGCGCGCTTTCGGGAGGTCGTCCTCGACTTCATGGGTCTCCCGGCCCATCGAGATGGCCGAGAAGACCCCGCCTTCGCCCGCCTCACGGCCCGCGAACGCGAGGTGCTGGTGTTGATCACCAAAGGGCTCGCCAACGCCGACATCGGCGAGAGCCTCGCGATCAGCGAGAAGACCGTCCGCAACCACATCTCGAATCTGTTCGACAAGCTCGGCGTATGGACCCGGGCGCAGGCCATCGTGTTCGCGCGGGACCGCGGTTTTCCGTCTTAATTGGATAGCGCTCTGGCCACGGCCTCGAGCTTTGCCGGTCCCCGGCTGGTCAGCTCACTCACGATCTTGACGAAGTTGGGATGCTCCAGCCCCGAGACGAGGAACGTCCAGCGGTAGGCGCGCTGGGTGTTCCGCTTGATCTCCGCCTTTTCCGGGTCCGAAAGCGTCCGCCCGATGGCCTTCTCGAGGCTCGCCAGATCCAGGTCGGCCTGCTGCGCCAGCAGCCCATCGATCGCACCGCCGAGCTCGATCAGCTCGTCGACGGCCGTTTCGCGATCCGCTTCGCTGATCTCCTGCGACGATCTCGTCGATGAGGAGCGAATCGATCTTCGCGTGCTGGGCCTCGTCCATCCAGTGATACTTGACCAGATCACGGAACAGTCCGTCGAGCTCGCCCCGATCGCGAACGTGCTCGACGTAGTGAAGCTGCGTGAACCACTCGATCATGCTGGTCAGCAGGTAGCTGCACAGCCGCGACTTGCTCAGCACGACCCGGGCCACTTCTTCTCGGGCGGGTATCAAGCCGCATTTGACTCCGAAGCCCTTCTCGAACAGCGCCGTCGAGCGTCGAAACAGCTCCTGGTGCTTCGACTCGTCCTCGGCGAAGCGCAGCAACGAACGCAACCGCGTCTCATCGCCATAGATGTCCTTCTGGGCGGCTTCCAGGGCCTGCGGAATGATGTACTCCTCCACGTAGGCGAAGATGTGGCAGTACGCGTTGCCCATGATCTGATTCAGCTTGAGCTTCTCGCGGTCGTTCAGGCAGCGAATGTCGTCCACCCCGGAAAGTCGATTGGGAAGAAACCGCTTGGAGTAGTCGAAGTCCCTGCCGTCGAGAACCTGGCGCTCCGTCCAGGCGACCTTGAGCGAGTTCTGCAGGACGTTTGCGTACGAGTAGTCGTGTGAAAGCATGGGAGTCTCCTTTTCGACTCCACGATGGCGCCGGCAACGCCGCCCGACAATGGGAACTACGTCCCGAATCGGCCGGATTCCGGTGGATTACCCGGGACAATTGCCCCGGATCGGTGCCGGTCACGATGGAAATGCCAATGGAGATGTCCCTCGATCAGAGCTACCCACCCCTTCCCACGAAGGCGCCTGTCCGGCGGTGATACCCCTCTCTTGGACCGACGACCAGAGTAGAACGACGACTCATCCACTCGACCCCGTCGCGCGAGAGAAGGCGGAGGGCGAATACCAGATCGACCGGCAGCGGATCAACGATGATCTCGAGCGGGCGATCGATGCGATCCGACGCGGCCGGGGATAACTCCCTATCCCGCGCGACCTCGTCGGCGGCCACGTTCCGAGCTCCCGAGACCCCTGCGTCGACGTGCGCAAGAGCCGGGCCCCCGATTCTCCCTACTGGCGTGGTCGGTCGGATAATAAGATCCGACAGGAGGCCTGCCGTGACTCGACTCGGCGTTCGTCTCGTAGCGGTCGTTTTCTTACTTTCTGTTCCGCTGTCCGCCGAGACCCTTCCTGAGCTTTTCCAGAAAGCCAAGGCGCAGGTGAAGAACCAATCGTGGCGCGAGGCCTTGACGACCCTCGACCAGCTCGACGCCGAATCCGCCAGGCCCGGCAACGAGGCTGCCCGCCAGCAACTCGTCACGCCGATCGCCTTCTACCGCGGAGTGTGCGAGGCCAACCTCGACCAGGCCGAGAAGGCCGAGGCCGACTTCGCGACATTCCTGCAAGCGCAGCCGGGCTCGACGATCGACAAGGTCGTTTATTCGAAGAAGGCGGTAGCGGCCTTCGAGTCGGCGGGCAAGAAAGCCGCGTCGCACGGCTCGCTCTCGCTTCTCCAGAGGTACGAGGAGTTCAAGGCTCCACCGAACATGGGCGAGAAACCGGACGATCGGTGGGCGGACGGACCGGTGAAGTGGATCATGACGGCCGAGGAGGCGGCGGCCTGGTGGGCGCTGACGAGCGGAGCCGAGCGTGCCGAGTTCGTCGAGAGGTTCTGGAAGGCGCGCAACCCGAAGCCTGGCTCCGAGGACAACCCGGCGCGCATGGAAATCGATCGGCGGATCGCGTTCGCGGACACCTATTTCCAGCTGGACGAAAAGAAGCGCGGGAGCCTGACGGACCCGGGGATGGTGTTCGTGTTGCTCGGCCCGCCGAGCCGTGCCAGTCGCAAGCCGGTCCTGACGGACCCGTCCGACATCGATGCGGGCGGCATGTCGATCGAGGGGTTATCGTGGATGTCGAACCGCAACTCGGTTCACATCGATGGTTCTCGGTCCGCCGACCCCACCAACCCTTTTCGCGAGATCTGGCATTATCGGCGAGAGGCCCTGCCGAAGGCCGTCTCCATCTACGAGCTGGACGTCGTTTTCCTCACCAAGAAGGGGCACGGCCGATCTGTCCTCCAGCGCGACCCCGCGACCCTCTCCGCCCTCGGCGCAGCGAAGACGACGGGGTCAGTCCCGATTTTGCCGACTTCCCAGAAGATCGCCTCCGGGGGATTGACCGCCGGCAGTCACTCCTGATCTTGCCGACTCCCCGCCCTGACCCTCGGGTTCCTCGCGACAGCCGTCGTCGTCGGCTCCGATGAGAGAATCCCGGCGTCGAGCTCAGCAAATACGGGTTGATCGCGCCTCTGGCGCGGCGTTCCTTGGAGCGAAACGATGAGTCAGAAGAAGCTCGTCTCCTGCGTCGGCCTGATCCTCTTCGGTCTCTGCGGAGTGGGGCGGGCGCGTCCGACACCGCCGGCTTCGGCCGGCAGGGTCGTGGTGGGACCGAACTACCTCGTGAGCCGGGACGGCGACGTGCCGCACGCAGAGACAATGATCGCGGCCAACCCGACCGATGTCCGGAACCTCGTCGGCGGGGCGATCACCCTGTTCACCCGTCCGATCGGAGGCTGGGCGGTACGCAGCTATGCCACCCGGGACGGGGGCGCGACTTGGCGCTGGAACGACTTCCCGGAGCAAGTCGAGCACGGCGGCGGCGACCCGCAGGTGGTCTTTACCCGCGACGGCGCGGCCGTCTTCGTGGCGCTCGCTTTCCGCGGACTGGAGGACGACCAGGGCCGGCCGCGGGGGACGATGCAGGTCTACCGATCCCAGGACGGCGGCTTCACGTGGACGAGGACCCAGAACATCTGTTGCTCCCACGACCATCCGCAGATGGTGGTCGACCGGAGCTCCGGCCGATTCGCGGATCGGATCTACATCGCGACGCTGTCCGGCGGCGGCTACCCCGAATACGAGGTCAGTGTGCTGCGTTCGGACGACGGCGGCCGCAACTTCTCTCCCCCGGTGGTTGCGGCAAGGGGCGGAGGCGTGAAGGGCCTCAACGTGTTTACGCCCGTGGTCCTGAGCGACGGGACTCTGTACGTGCCCTACCTCGACTTCGAATTTCGCCCCGAGAAGGTCAAGGAGCAGACGGAGCGCGGGCTGGCGTTCTTCAACGTCTGGTACGTGACTTCGAGCGATGGCGGTCTGACCTTTTCCAAGCCACGGCAGACGCCTCAGGTCCTGGAGATCGATCTCAAACAGCCCAACATGAGCGAAGGCGTGGCCATGCCGTTCACCGCGGCCGACACGTCCAACGGCAAGTACCGGGACCGCCTCTACCGCGTGTGGGCGGCGTTCCGAGCCGGCAAGCCGCGCGTGTTCTTTACCCGTTCGACCGACCGGGGAGCGACCTGGGGGTCGCCAGTGACCCTGCCGGCGGACGCACCCGCGGCCTCCCGGCAGTTCCAGCCCACGGTGGCCGTCAACAAGGACGGAACGGTGGGCGTGACGTGGTTCGACACGCGCGATTCGACGGACGGGACTCAGTGCCACCTCTACTTCGCCGCCTCGCTGGACGGCGGCGAGAGCTTCCTTCCCCCCACCCGGGTGTCGAGCGCCCCCTCGACGCCCGGCGGCAGGGGGAACTCCGTTCCCGCGGCTTCGACGTATTCGAGCGGCGAGAACATGGTCATGAGCTTCGAGTCGGCCGCGAGCCGCTGGCCGACGGGCGGCGACTACCTGGGGATGACGGCGGACCGCCGCGGCGTCTTCTACCCGCTGTGGACCGACGCCCGCAGCGGAACGTTTCAGCTCTACACGGCACCGATCCGCGTGGACTTGCCGCCGCCTCCGCCGCCGGACGACCCCGAGAAGGCGAAGTACGAGGCGTCGCGGGCGTTGCCGAGCGAGCCGAAGAGTGACGCGGCGAAGCGACTCGTAAAGACGCTGCACGGAAAGGTCGAGCTCGTGTTCGACCCGCCCGTGTACGACGCCGGCGCCGGAACGACCGAGATTCCAGTGCGTTTGAAGAACACCTCGAGCGGGTCGATCTATCCGCCCATCACGCTCGAGATCGTTCGTCTTGACGACGGCTGGGAAGCCACCGAGGTCAAGAATCCCCCTCAGATTCTGAACGCTCAGGACGGAGGCACCGGAATCGGCGCCCGTTTCTCGTTCGACGAGGCGCTCGGGGGCGACGGTGAGCTCAAGCCGGGGATGCTCTCGGCTTCAGTGCCTCTGCGGTTCCGGTTGGTGTTCGAGCCGCTCGGGGGCCCCGCCGTGCAGTTCAAGCTTACCGGCAGCGTGGACACGGAGTAGAGCACTCGGCGCGAAGCGTCAGTCCTGATTTTGCCGACTTCCCAAGAGACCGTCTCCGGGAATTGCCAGCCGCAGTCAGGTCCTGATTTTGCCGGCGTTCCGCCCTGACCCCGGGTCTCGCGACAGCTAAAGAGGCTTGACCAGCGGCGGCCGTGCGGGAGCCTCCGGGCGTTACAACAACGATTCGATCGGGAGCCAGCCGATGATCCTGGCGAGGAGCCGCTTCAAGAATCCGACCTTCGGGTCGTGGTGGTATCGAATCTCCCCCTGATCGGTGAGCTCGATCCACTCGAGCCCGCCATCCGGGGTCAGGATGACTTGGTACGCCACGGTCTGCGGTACCCGATCCACCCAGTCGGAGAGGGCGCCGGCGAGCTGCGGGTTATCGATCATGAGGCCCATCTCGGTATTCAGGTTCGCCGAGCGCGGGTCCAGGTTGAACGATCCGACGAAGACGCGGCTTCGGTCGACCTGAAGGGTCTTCCCGTGCAGGCTCGCGGAGGAGCTCCCGGCGCCCTTCTTCGGTTGGCCGTCCGCCGGAGCGCCGTCTTCCGGGGCGTTCGGCTTGAGCTCGTAAAGCCGGGTGCCGCTTCGCAGGAGAGCCTTACGGCTCTTCGCGTACCCCGCATGGACCGCGCCGACGTCCGTCGCGGCGAACGAGTTGGTGACGATGCGCAGCTCGATCCCACTCTCCGGGTAGGCGGAAAGATTCTTCGTGCCCGTCTTACCCGGTACAAAATACGGGGAAACGATGTCCAGCTCTCGTAAAGGCTGTCCAATCACGCGCTTCAGGTCGGCCAGCAGCAGATCTCCCGTCTCCGACTTTCCCAGCGTCTTTCCCGGCGGGTCGTAGAGGAGCTCCACACACGACCAATCGAATCGAAGCTCGTGCGCCAGCAGGGACTCGACCAGCCGGGTCTCCCGGACGGCCTGGATGTATTCGGAGGCTTCGGGCGACGAGTGAACCGCGGCAAAACGCGACTTCAGGGCCGCCACGCCATCGGGAGCGGGTTTGCCCACGATCCCGTCGGCCGGATACGCGGAGTCGCTGTTCCAATAGAGATCGAACGCCGCGGCGACTTCGCCTGCGACGCGCCCCACCGCCACCACGTCGAGGTCCGCGAAGAGCGTCCCCTCGCCGGCGCCGAAATACTCGTCGCCGACGTTACGACCCCCCACGATCGTGAGCAGCGTGTCCGCGGTGAAGGACTTGTTGTGCATCCGCCGGTTCAGCCGCTTGAAATCGGTGAGGTAGCCGAGCGGTTTGAAGCCGCGGTCCGGGTACGGGTTGTAGAGGCGAACCTCGATGTTGGGGTGCGCATCGAATACGGCGAGGATCGGGTCCAGCCCCTTGATGCCGTTGTCGTCGAGCAGCATCCGCACGCGCACGCCGCGCTCGGCGGAATTCCAGAGCTCCTCGAGCAGGAGGAACCCGGTGTTGTCGGCGTGCCAGATGTAGTACTGCACGTCGAGCGAGCGCTCCGCCGCGCGCGCGAGGGCCACCCGCGCGGCAAAGGCGTCCCTTCCCTGCTGGAGCACGTAGATTCCGCTCTCGTCCTCCCGGTCGCGGTCGGCCGCGGTCACCGCCCTGCCGAGTTTCGTGTCCGCCGTTTCGGTGAGGGCCGTCGAGGGGGTTCGCCCGTCGAGCGGGGGAAGCGAGGCGCATCCGCCCACCGCCAGCGCCGCGACGAGCAGGGCGCCCGCCGGCGCGGCGCGCAAAGAGAGTGGCCGCATCAAATGCGCCATGATCGCTGCTCGAGCAGGGCCAGTATCGCTCAACGCTCCCCTCTCACCGGATCCTGATGCTATCTCGCATGCGCACCCAGGCTTGGGAGGCGACGTTCGCGTCCACGGGGTCAGTCCTGATTTTGACGACCCTTCATCTCGGCCGAGACGACTCGATGCCGGATTCGCTACGAGGCCGCAGGCCGAGGCTCAGTTCATCGTCTCGTGCTCGAAGTCGTCAAAAGAAGGTTTCGGATGTTCATGGCTTCAGTTTGTAGTCCTCGCCCAACGGGCCCGCGCCCGCAAGGTACTTGCGCGCCCGCACCAGCTCCGCAATCTGCCGGATGTGCCCCAGGTCGTGCAGCGCCCATTCGTGCAGCATCTGCGACAGGGTGATCTCGCCGGCGATGCGGTGCAGCGCCTTACGATTCCCCGCCTCCGCCGGAAGCCCGCGCAACAAGTCGATGCTGGTTTCCCGCTGGTCCTCGAAGTGCCCGAACTCCTCCTCCGGATCCGCGTTCTTGTAAACCTCGAGATGCATCTGCGCGTCGTCGGGCTCGAACTCCGGCGTCTCCTCGCTCAGAAAGCGGTCCACGCGCGCCCGGTAGCAGTCACCCTCCGAATGCGAAAGATGGGAGAGCACCTCCGCGATCGAGAAACGGTCCTCCGCCGGTTTCCAGCGGGCGTCCTCTTTCGAGATCTCCGACATCAGGCCGCGCAGGATCTCCGGTGTCGCTTCGAGAAGATCGAGGCAAGGCAGTGAAGCGTCCATGCCACTCCCCTCAGCAAGTTGGATGCCGGATGTGCTACGGCAAGGAACGTTGACCCCGGACCCTTTCTTCGCCGGACCGAAATCAGAAGTCAAGACTGACCCCCAGCGGAATCTTTGCGGACTCTCTTTCCGATGGTATGGTCTCGTGCCATGCGAAGAAGTCTTCGGATCATCCTCACGGCCCTGCTCTTGCTTCCTCTCGAGGCGTTCGCCGCGGAGGACATCAGCGGAACCTATGTCGGTAGCTACACCAACAAGGCGGGCAAGAGCGGCGACTATCAACTCTCCTTTACACCGGGCCAGGGCGGCAACTGGACCGGAGAAGTCGTCGCCGTACTCGATGGGCAGCCGACGAAATCCCCAATGACCTCGCTCGTCGTCAAGGGCGACTCCATCGAAGCCGCCTACGACTTCGAGGCCAAAGGCCTCAAGGCCTCTTCCCGGATCTCGGGCACGCGGGCCGGCGAGACGTTGTCGGGCACGTTCGAAACCCTGTACAAGGGCAAAGTCGTCGACACGGGCACCTGGAAGACGATCCGGAAGAAGTAGCCGGACTCTCAAGTTCGGTCATCGGCTCCATCCCCACGCCGCCCGAGGAGCTTCCATGGAACGGAGCGCCCGCAACCAGCTCGCCTCCCGAAAACAGCAAATCAAGACTGACCCACAGCGGATTTCTCACGCTGATCGAGAACAAGGAGCACACGACCATGAAGCCAAAGAACACGATCTGCCTCTGGTACGACAAGGACGCGCTCGAGGCGGCCCGCTTCTACGCGGCCACCTTTCCGAATAGTCAAGTGACGGCTGTCCACAAGGCGCCGAGTGACTACCCGGGCGGCAAGCAGGGCGATGTCCTGACGGTCGAGTTCACCGTTCTCGGCATTCCCTGTCTCGGTCTCAACGGCGGCCCAACGTTCGAGCACAGCGAGGCCTTTTCCTTCCAGGTCGCGACGGACAATCAGGAAGAGACGGACCGCTACTGGAACGCCGTCGTCGGCAATGGCGGGAAGGAAAGCCAGTGCGGTTGGTGCAAGGACCGATGGGGCCTTTCCTGGCAGATCACGCCGCGAGTGCTGACCGACGCGCTTGCGGCCGGCGGCGCTGAGGCAAAGCGCGCGTTCGAGGCGATGATGCCGATGAAGAAGATCGATGTCGCCGCCATCGAGGCAGCGCGGCGGGGCTGACAAGACAGGACCGTTCGTGCCATCGCACGGGCATGGGATGCCGGCGGAGCGGGATGCCGCCTAAGACAGCGTCAACTCGAAATCGGCAAAATCAGGACTGACCCCTACTCGCCTCCTACTAGCTACTGGCCCGATTCGATCGGACCGGGTACACAAACGGTGATGGCACCAGCCTCGACATGGACATTGAGACGTGTCACCGGAGCCCGGGTGCTTCCATCGAGCTCATAGGCCTGCTTGTGACGGAACTCGACGACGATCTTCTTTGCCTGCTTGATGTTGACGAGTGGGGAAAGGTCGGGGCGACCTTCCGCGACGCGTGAGAAAACCCTCAACCACTGAAAGGCGGTCCGCGCCGTGACTACCCCAACGTCAAGCTGACCGTCGGAAGGTGAGGCGTCTGTGAAAACGGGAACCCCACCCGTAATGGTACCGATGTTGCCGATGAGCAGACAGCTCGCCTTACCCTCGAACCAGATCGTGTCGTCCAGACGGACTTCCATCCAGAGCCGCCTCGCAAACATCGCCTTCAGACCGTTACCTAAGTAGGCCAGGCGACCCAATCGCTTCTTAGCCTTGCGGCTCGTGTCGGCGATGATCACGTCGAATCCCGTCCCAGCCATCGCCGCGAAGCGCTCTCCGTTCATGACACCGACGTCGAGGCGCCGGCGAGTCCCTTTGAGTCCGATCTCGACGCCCTTCACGACGTCCCTGGGAATCCCAAGACTGGTGGCCAGGAGATTGCCGGTGCCGGCAGGCAGGATAGCCACCGCAGTCTCCGATCCGGCCAGGACATCGATGCATCGCTGGACCATTCCGTCGCCACCCCAAATGAAAACGAGCGTTGCACCCTCCTTGACTGCCTTGCGCACGGCATTGGGCGCATTCCTGCTCTTCGGTACCTCGTACCAGATGGGTTGTCGATAGCCGCGATCGGCGAGTGCTCCTCGCAACTCCTCCAGACCACCTCCCAGCGTCTTGCCGCTGTGAGCAACGACTGCAACCTTGGCCACGAGGGGAAAAGTCTACTTCTTGCCGGGCCAAGGCGACGGTCAGGGTCCGTAGGTCAGACGTTGGATTCGACGGCGAAGGAGCGGATCAACCAACTCCGCCGCACACTCGCCCGGAGCGCAAGATCAAAGGATCAGGACTGATCCCCGAACATCCCCGAATCAGGAGCCGCGGCTCGTTCCTGATCCTAGCCCTCGCGCTTCATCCGCTCCTGGCGAGCGACCTCGCGATCGCTCGGTGAATCGAGGGCGGTGTCGCCAATCTTGATCTCACCCTCTCGCTCGTAATGGCCGACGATCAGGCCATTTGGAGAGACGCGGGACCTGGTCAGCTTGAACGAATTAGCGTTGACCCCATTCCTGTTTGGGATCTACCGGCGTTTTCCGGTCCCGGGGGACTTGGCCTTCTTGGCCTCGGAGGCCGCCGCCTTCTCGACCGCCTTGGTGAGACTCTCGGCGAGCTTCTGCGAGTCCTCGCCGGCACGGCCGAGCTCGCCCGCCGGAGCGGTCTCGCGCTTCCCGAGCACCCACTCCAGGGCGTAGGTCATCGCAGCCCCTTCCGCGATGTAGAAGCCGCTGAGCTCCTTGACGCGCTCGCGGATGGCCGACACCTGACTCTTGATCTCGTTCTCGGATTTCACGGCAGGATCCTGACACAGGCGGGGCGAAGGGGTCAGTCCTGATTTTGACCACGCGCGCTTTTCCGCGACGACGCCGACCGGGAGGCATATTTCGCCCGGATCGCGCGGTACCCGCTTCCTGGAATCAGCAGAATCAGGACTGACCCCGGTCTCAAGGAAACGAAGCGACGACCGCGCCCTTGGGGTCGAGGAAATCGAGGCGTGCAGCCTCGTCGGCTCCGACGGAGAGACGAGCCCGCTCCTTACCGGCCGAGTCCTTGAGGCTCAGCAGCGCCTGGCGGCCCTGGGTGCCCAGAAAGACGCGCGGCGCTCCAAACTTCCCCTGCCGATCGAGCTCTGCGAGCTCGCGATCCAACCGCTCGCGCTCCGGACCCGTGGCGCTCTTCCACGCGGCGACCTTGGGACGCATGAGAGAGATCGGGAAATCGGTCGGCCTCTCGGAAACGCTGAGACCGGCGCTGCGGCGCTGACCGTCGTCTTCGTACTGCAGCACGATGACCTGGTCTTGCTTCCACTGGTCCATCGACAGGTGGACCATGGCGTCGTATCCGTCCCCCCGCTTGACGCCGCCATAGATCAGCCCGCCCACTTCGTCCCCGCTCTCGTTGAAGAAGATCATGCCGGCGCTCGACGTGCGCCCGCCCGACGTCTCCGGCGGGTACTGCTTGCCGTCGAGCATGGGTCCCGGCAGCCGGCCCTGGCCCGCGAGCGCAAGCGCGAGCTTGCCGTCGGGATTGACGATGTTCAAGCGCTCGACCTCGAGCTCGCGCACGCGCCGCGGGTCGCAACGCAGGTAGGTCACGATGAGCGCCGCCGACAACAGCAAGGTGGATCCAAGCGAATAAACGCGCAAGAACCTCAGGTCTCTTTCGATCTTCGTCATGGACACCCTTTCTCGGCTGGTTGGCCCGCACGTTGCCCGCAAGATCCGGCGCTTACGCTGCACCGATCCCCGGCGCGTCATTCTATGGAGTCGGCGAAGGTCCTGACTGCCGCTTCAGCGCCCTGGCGAGGGTGGCAACGCCGGCAGCTTGCGCGCCACGGTGCCCACGGCCACAAACGAGAGCGCATCGAACTCGCGCGCCACGATCGTCCGCGGATTCGACCAGCCCGGGGGCCGCTCATCGTCGAACAATCCGTCGAACTGGCGCATGACCTGGAACGCGCGGAACCACTCTGCAGCCACGCCGCTCGCCGGCAACGCGCGCAAATCGAGGATGGCGACCGGCCGGCCGGCGGCAGCGAGCGTGTTCTCGAGCGAGCCAGGGGCTGCCGGGGCGATCGGAAACTCCTTCAGCCCGTTGGCCTTCGCGTCCCAGGCCTGATAGGACCCGCGCTCGAGGGCGCTGCCGATCGCGCGATAGTCGGCGCCGAGGCGCGCGCGAAGGTGGACGCCCATCATCGGCGGATCGGCCTCGCGATCGCCCGCGATGTGCGCGTTGTGCGCCCAGACGACGGCGCGTGCACCCGGCCCGCTGTGCTCGAGCGCTCGCAGGGCGTTGTCGGCCATGGCCCGCTCGCGCACGAGCACGCGGCCGCGCATGTCCTCGGCGGCCAGCCACTCGAACGACTGCGCCAGCACCCGTGCCTGCATGGTTGCCCGCCACCATGACTCCTCGCCCGATCGCGCCACGTACGGCGCGCGCTGGCTCTCGAACCAGGCGACCAGCTCGCGCGCCTGGCCGGCGAGCGCCGCCAGCTCCGGCTTCGGCCGCCGAGTGATCTCCGCATAGGCGGCCGGATCGGCCACGGGGACGAATGCGCGCACGAACGGCGACGACAGCATGGCGCGATCCGTCCGCTCGAGATAGGCGAGCGTCTCCCTGGCCGCGCCGGAGCCCCTTCGCATGTCCAGTCCGTGAAAGCGCACCTTGCGCGTGTGCGTCCGGTTCCACTCGCGCATCCAGAGAATGACGTCGCGTAGCTCCTCGGTCTTCCACACCGCGGACTCCGCCGCGAGCAGCTGCGCCGCATCGCCCGGGCCGCCGAGCACGTAGTCGTCGATGGCGAACGACTCGGGCAGGCCGGTCTCGATCGCGAGCACGTTGAAGCCCATCTCGCTGACCAGATATTCGAGTATCCGGTGTTTCAGCCGGAAGATCTCGCGCGTGCCGTGTGTCGCCTCACCGAGGCCAACGGCACGCGCATCACCCACGATGGCGCGAAGCGGCGCCAGATCGGCAAAGCCATGACCCGGCTCGACCGTGGCCAGCGGAATCTCGTGCGCGCGCACCCAATCGACGACAGCCGCCGGCGGAGGTCCTGCAGGCCAGATGGGATCCAGCACCAGATCGACGGAATCGCGATCCCCCGGCACGGCCCTCGGCGCGGCCGCGTAGTCGGTTCCAAGAACCGCGTTGGCGGAGTAGTTACCCTCGGGAACCATGGCGTTCCACCGGCCATCGGCCGCGCTTTCGACCAGGAAGACATCCCCGTTGTCGCCCAGGCCGCGTGCCAGCCGAACCTCGGCGCCTCCGCGAGGACGACCGCTGCGATCGCGGACGCTGCCGGACAGACGCCGTCCACCACTGGAGAGCTGGAGCCGCAACCCGGCACGGCCGGCTTCGATGTTCGCCACCCACGCGGCCGCACGATCCGGCGCGGTCGCCGTGACGCCGTAGCGACCCGCGCCGATCCCCTCGAAGCGAAAGCTCCCGTCGGCCGCGCTCACCACCTGCACGAACCGAGCCCCGGACGGATCGAACAGCCCCATCGGCACCAGCGCCACACGCGCGCCCTGTACCCCACGGCCCGAGGAATCGACCACGGTGCCCGAGATCCCGGGCGCAGGGATGGACGCAAAGCTGGCGCTCAGGAACGCGCCAACCAACACGAACGGAGTCCCCCGAAGACGAACGGACATGCCTTTCCGGGCAAAGGGATCGACTCGGCGATTACACCTGCGCGGCCCGCGCGCGCTTGCTCCGGGTCGAGAAGCCGAACGGAGCGTACGCCGGGCACCAGGAGATGAAACTCGTCACGAGGAAGATGACCGCGAACGCGCCGAGAACGATCGCGAGCGTTCCACTGATTCGACCCGTGAAGTACAGAACCGCGACCCCGATGGCGAGAAGGCTCCGGATCACTCGGTCGGCTGTCCCCATGTTTTTCGTCATGGCGTCACTCCTTGGGCTGCGGGGGGAGCCTAGCATCGACCCCGCGGATCCTCCGTCCGCTGCCGGCGGCGCTACGGTGTCGCCCGAAGGGCCCGCCTTCCGGACCACCAGGCGCTGACGGCCGGACCGCCGACGAAGAGGACCGCCATGATGACCAGCGCCTGGAAGCCGCTGATCGTCAGGTGCTCGCCGAACTGAATGTCACCGCCGCTGCCGGACCGGGCCAGGTCGACGAGCTGGTTGACCGCGAAGAGCGCGTCGCCCACCGCCACGACCCAGAGCCTCCAGCCCCGCGCGCGGCTCGCTAGAATGAACGCGGCGCCCAGAGCCCAGACGAGCAACAGCAGCGTGGGCAACGTGGCCGCCCGGTGTTCGAAGTGCAGCAATCCCATCCGGAAGCCCGGATAGGCCGGATCGACGAATGACCGGAAGGGCGCGACCGACACCACCCCCGCGAGCAGCATATGCATGACCCCGAGCGCCGCCGCGCCGAGACCCGGGCGCCGACGGGCCAGGAGATAGACGAATACCGTCCAATAGACCAGGTTCGTCACGAGCGCGATCCAGAGCCATAGCGTCATGGAGGACCTCCTTCGCTGCCTGCCCACGACGAGATGGTCGGCGAAAAAGTTCCGCGGGAGACTGGTCCAGAACCTCCGGCAAAACGCACTACGTCCGCTGCCTTCGCATCCTCGGCATCCACCCCGACAATGCAACAAGTCAGGACTGACCCCTCCCCTTCAGAAACGATTCGACGTCTTCGTCCGGCCCCTGGCAAAACTTGAGCGCCTCCCCGAGACCGACCCGCTCCCCCGCGCGCGCCTGAATCGCCTTCTCGAGACTCTCACCCCGCCGCGCGACCCGGATCCCCTCCCCGTCCCCGCAAAATCAGCAGAATCAGGATGAACCCGGCACCTAAAGCCTCCCGTAGCACTCATCTACCGAACAGCTCCAAGACGCTTGTCGAGCGGGTGAAGTAGGAGATCCCTGTGTGTGCGAGCATCGGAGGAACCTTGCTGCCGTCCATGCGATGGCCGCTCATGATCCCGATGAGCTTGGCAGGAACGTAGTCCCCACCAGTTAGCGGCCCAGAGAGCTTGATGCCCTTCGAGTGCAGAATCACGGGGCTTCCACTTGAACCACCGAATGACAGGCCGTTCGCGAGCACGACATCCTCTTCGCCGGTCAAACCCAGATTGGTATTGACGAAGGCTTGGCGAGGCAACGACGCGATCGACATCATTCGCGCGATGGGCTCGTTAGCCCGCGTGTCCCACCAGGGTTGGCCATCGGGTTTCGGAAATCCGATGAAGGACGCCGCATCCATTATCTGGGCACTCGACTCCAAGTACTCTCGATCAGCGAGATCAAGGATGGGGAAGCCGAGCGGTCCAACCTCGAAACCGGCTGGCCGAAGAAAATCGGGCCGCCGGAAAACCACGCAGTCAGCTGAGTGATGAGCAGCAAGGCTCGCTTTTACGTTACGGACCGTTATGAACGCGGTGTCGGGCTTCACGAAAACGTCTGTGCCTTCAGCGGGGACGAAACGTCGAAGCTCGATTTCGACGTCGGTCAGAGTCCACGCGCGCCCATCGGGCTCCAATATCTGGGGTCGACCAAATGCCTGTTGGTAACAAACGAAGCGGCCTTGTCCTCTTCGATGACCCAGAATCCGGTGCCGCTGACACTCTTGGTGATCGCCGGCGCCGCTGCATCTAGAAAGGCACAGCGGATCCTAGAGATCCAAAAGACGACCCGCATGTGAATACCGCTCATGCCTTTATCTCAGCGCCCGATTTCGACTGCGTTTGAGCCCTTAGTCTGACCGTTGGTGTAAGCCATCGGCCCGTAGCATCCGAGGACCCACGCGCTCCGACGTTCGGGGTGGAAGATCCGGCCGCGGCCGCCGGGAAGTTGCCCGAATATGACTATCGCGGTCAGCGATCGCCTTTTCGCCTGCCGGATTTGCGGACTGAATTGGGGACCCCATCTTCTAGCCCTGCCGCCTCAAGGCGTTGCGTTGGTACCCCGGGTCGATCACCGTGAGATCTCGCCCCAGCACGGGGCGCGCCCCGCAGTCGCCCCGCCGGCAAAAGAAGCAGGAGAGGCTCATGCCATTCTCTCGTCGGTCTCATTGAAACCGCTAACCCGCAAATTCTATCGGCAGTGCGTCGTCGGGAAGCTTCACTGCCCGGTCCCGTTGCACCACGGCTCGACCGGCATCTGTGAGCCGGGTGGTGTCGTCGTGCGTCCCCCGCCGGAGTAGCTCTCGGAGAACCAATCTATCGAGTACTTCCCAAACTGGGGAATTTGTTGTTCGCGCGTCGTCGATCCAGATTCGACGATGGGATGATGCAAGCTGATAAAAGCTTCCACGTTTACCCATCCATTCGGTCCGACTACGGATCAAGTAGCCTTCATCGTCGACCAATCGCAGGAGTCGAAGTTCTCGAGGCTCAAGCTCGGCCCCGGCGTGGGAAGCGCGCTCCTGGCGCTCCTGCAGTGCCAGTGGACCGTTTTGCGAAGCGTCACAGATCGGCGCGCGTAAACGGCAGCGACGGCGGCGCCAACGAGCCCGGCAGCGCCCACGATCAAGCCGATGAGTTCAAGTGTCAGTGGCCAGTCGGTCTCGAGCATCAACTTGTCCCGCTTGAGCTTATCTGCTATTCCCCGCGAGGGACGCGTTGACATGCAGGAGAAGGAGGTCAGACCTGAAATCGTGAACCGGCCGTGGAACCTTGGGCCATCAATTACTGAACGCCGGCTTCTGATTCAGGATTTCAAATCTGACCCTACTTGTCCGTAGATCAATTCTTCCGCTCGGGTTGAGGCGGACAGTGACCGTGCCAGATGTCGAGGTAATCGTGGTTCAGGCCCTCGAGCTTCTCTCGAACGTCGGGCAAGTCGAACTCGGCTGCGACGAGGTCTAGGATGTCGAGGATGACTAGATGCATCCAGTTCGTGGCTTCGTCGGCTCGGTCACGTTGGGCCTCGCCGTCGAAAATCAGCTTGCCGTCTTCTGAATCCTCAAACCGTGCGACCAGGTTGTGGATCGAGGCTGTGCATTTGCTCGGAAGGTAAATACCAGCCGTAGACGATCATTCTCCCGAGGCTTCCAACCGACCGCGCCATCTCCTCGAAACTCGACCTCTCCGGACCAACGACCAGGGAATCGTCGACTGCGGCCAAGTAGTCGGTCGACTATGGCTGGAATCTTCGCGCCGAAGCTCCGTGGACGGCTCTTCGCCAAGAAATAGTCACGCGACCCCTTGAGCTCCTGAACGATATGCTTCGGAATCAATCTCTTGCCGTGCGTCTGATGGATTGGTTCGACCATTCTGTATCGTGACAGCTCTCCGAACCGGTGAGCCACTCCGCCTTCTCCGGATGTTGAGAGATGTACCGGGCCGTCACGGCGGCGCCGTACAGTCCGCGAAGGAGCTTCTGCGCGCCAACTCCATAGCCGTTGCCGGCGAGAAGAAGGATTTCCATCGAGTCCTCAAGCAGAGCCGCCCCAAGCCCCAAACAATGGTCTTTGCTTGCGAATCCGAGCTAACCGGGTTCGCCAGGAAAGCATTCCAGGCCGCTTCGAGGTTCTTGAATCTCTCAATAAAGAGCCGATTCCGTCGGCCAAAATCCTCCCATTCCTGCTTGTAGCCAAAGGTCAGCCCCATGAGATGCCTACGACCTCCTGATCGATCGGACGTTGAGGTCTTCCTGGGTCGCCTCCCTTTCGGTGCTGGCGGTGCTAGATCTCACGAGAGTTATCGAAGTCCTTCGAGAAGGCGATGGGGTCAGTCCTGATTTTGCCGACTTTTCAAAAGATCGGCTCCGCGAATTGACCTAAACCACCTGCTTGAGATTCTCAACCCGCCGCGCGACCCGGCTCTGTCCCCGTCCTCGCAAAATCAGCAGAATCAGGACTCACCCGAACCCTCCGAACCCTCCTGCTACGCATCACCGAACGCTCGTGGTCGTCGTCGTGCGGTAAGCCAGCACTTGTGAGACCGCTAGTCAAGTATGACTATCCTTTTGGCTCTCGCCCAATTCGCGAATCACTTTGTCTAGAGTCTCGAAGTCGCGATTCTGGAGGATGAAAGCCGCCGCACGCTCTCGCCCCCTACTATGTGATGCGACCCCCCAACGGGCCACCTCGTCTGCTGACTCGCCGAGCAGGCCGGGCAGATTGCTTCTGGGATCTCCTCACGACCCACTTTCCCTGGCTCAGCCCCCCAGCGCGGCTTGAGCGCGACAAGCAACCGCTCAAGCCCCTCCGGCGTCAGAAGATCAACATTGAATTCCGCTGGATTCCTCGCTGGCATCCGGCGACCACAGTCTGACGGTGAACTTCGAGCCGGTAGCTCGAGCTTCCACATTCCACACGCTCCGGGTCGCCGGCTCCGTGACCCCGGGCTGGTGCGCTTCAGGGGGTACTGGCAGGCGAGTCGGTGCATGACGTCCGGAAATGACGGCAAGAAGGTCAGCCAGGAGGTCGCTTCCGCGCACATCGCTGCGCCGCGAAATGACGAATCCCATCGTGCTGAAGCTTAAGCGCGAGGGCGAGGGCCGACTTCGCATGACTACGCGCCTCCTTCGAGGCACCACCAGAAAGCTCGACATCGATGTATGCGCTGAGCATTCGCCCCGCGTCCGTCTTGCTGGGATCAATGCCGTCGATCGGCGGATGCCTAGCCGGGTCGTAGACAGCTTGAGCGAGCGAGATAAGTGTCTCGCGACAGAGAAGTCCAACGATCTGAAACTGCTCGGAATTTGTTGCCTCTTCGAGTGCCCGGCGGAGGTCCAAGACAGTTCGATCGACGCGAGCCCACCCAGTCTTTCGGTCGCTCGACCTGTTGTCCGCTTTCGATTCGCTTTTCGAGCGGAGAAAAAAGCTCGGCAATGTGCTGCCGTCTCGTCGAGTAGGTCGGCATGTCACCGCTGCTCCAACGGTCATACCACTCCCACAGATCCCGATAAGGAAGCGGATTCTCGATTCCGAGATTTTTCAATTCCGCGGCCACCGTACTGTATTCGGCACGAAATTCGTCGTTAGCGTTTTGTATCCCTGGGCACGCCGGTCGCCACCTCGACCATCGTTTTCCGCAGGCGGCCCAAGGCCTCTTAAAAGGAGGTCCTTCGTGTCCATCTACGCCAACTTGCCAGCTTGTCGAGACCTAGAAGCATTCGGGCGCCTTTCGGCGCCCTCAGCCGGCTTCACGGCCGACCCGCAAACTAGTTCGGGATCCCTCGCTGCGCTCGGGATGACATCAAGAGCACCCGCTAGTCGCCCCGTACCGGTCCAGACTCGTTGTTGGGCAGAGCTGAGCCTTGGTCGCGCTTAGCTACACCCGCTAGTCGCGCCGCAGTTCAGGCACTTGTAGCACGCCGCTGACCTCACCATGATCGAGCCGCACTCGTGGCACGCCGGGGCGTCGACGGACGTCTCGAACATCAGCTTCGTCACGTCGGAGCCGCCCGCTCGCGCAGCCACGCCCTGCTCGGTCACCGGCACGGGCCCGTTCGAGGAGGTGTCGCGCGCGATGACGCCGACCGCTTCCTTCTCCTCGGCGGTCATGAACTTGGACGCGAGCCACTTGAAGATGTAGTCGATCAGGGACTTGGCGATCGGGATCTCGGGGTTCTTGGTGAAGCCCGAGGGCTCGAAGCGCACGTGGGTGAACTTGTTGACCAGGGCCTCGAGCGGGACGCCGTACTGGAGGGTCAGCGAGATCGCCGTGGCGAAGGCGTCCATCAGGCCCGAGATGGTCGAGCCTTCCTTGGACATGCGCAGGAAGATCTCGCCGGGCTTGCCGTCCTCGAAGAGGCCGACGGTGACGTAGCCCTCGTGGCCGGCGACCGAGAACTTGTGGGTGATCGAGCGGCGCTCGTCGGGGAGCTTGCGGCGGAACGGCGTCGGGACCGGCGGCGTGGCCTTGCCGACGTACTCGAGCGTGCCGCGGGCGATCGGGGACTTGGTGTCGGACTTGGAGGCCGCGGTGTTCAGGGGCTGGGTGCGCTTGCAGCCGTCGCGGTAGATCGCGATGGCCTTCAGGCCCTGCTTCCAGCCTTCCATGTAGACGCCGGCGATCTCGTCGGGCGTCGCGTCGGGCGGGAGGTTGACGGTCTTCGAGATCGCGCCGGAGAGGAAGGGCTGCACGGCCGACATCATCTTGACGTGGCCCATGTAGTGGATCGAGCGGGTGCCGTTCAGCGCGCGGAAGGCGCAGTCGAAAACGGGCAGGTGCTCGGCCTTGAAGCCGGGCGCGCCCTCGATCGTGCCCTTCTCGTCGACGTAGTCCACGATCGTGTTGATCGCGCCCTCGCCGTAGCCCAGGCGCTTCAGCGCGAGCGGGACGGTCTGGTTGACGATCTTGATCGTGCCGCCGCCGACGAGCTTCTTGTACTTGACGAGCGCGAGGTCCGGCTCGACGCCCGTCGTGTCGCAATCCATCATGAAGCCGATGGTGCCGGTGGGCGCGAGGACGGTGACCTGGCCGTTCTTGTAGCCGTCCCGCTGGCCGGACTCGAGGGCCTTGTTCCACACTTCGACCTGGGCCTGGTAGAGCTCCGGCCGGGACGCCCTTCGTCGGGCACCTCGGTGGCCGCGTGGCGGTGCATGCCGATGACCTCGAGGAAGGCGCTCGCGGTTGGGCGGATAGCCCGCGAAGGGCCCGAGCTCGGCGGCCACTTCGGGAGGACTGGAGGTACGCCTCGCCGCACATGAGCGACGTGATCGCGGCCGCGTAGGCGCGCCCTTCGTCGGAGTCGTAGGGGACGCCCGCCGCCATCAGCAGCGCGCCGAGGTTGGCGTAGCCGAGGCCGAGCGGCCGGAACTTGTGCGAGTTCGCCGCGATCGGCGGCGTCGGGTACGAGCAGTTGTCGACCAGCATCTCCTGGGCCGTGATCATGACGTCGGCACGCGTGGCGGAAGGTCTCGACGTCGAAGGAGCCGTCCTCCTCGTTGAAGAACTTCATCAGGTTGAGCGAGGAGAGATTGCAGGCCGAGTCGTCGACGAACATGTACTCGGAGCACGGGTTCGCTCGCGTTGATCCGGTGCGTCGCCTTGACCGGGTTCCAGCGGTTGATGGTCGTGTCGTACTGCATGCCCGGATCGCCGCAGACCCACGCGGAGTCGGCGATCTTCGCCATCAGGTCGCGCGCCCTGTACGTCTTGTAGGGCTGGCCGGTCAGGACTTCCTTCGTCTTCCACTCGCCGTCCTTCTCGACGGCTTCCATGAACTCGTCGGTCACGCGGATCGAGTGGTTCGCGTTCTGGTAGAAGATCGACGCGTACGCCTCGCCGTTGAACGAGCCGTCGTAGCCGGCGTCGATCAGCGCCCAGGCCTTCTTCTCTTCGTTGGCCTTGGAGCTGACGAACTCCTCGATGTCGGGATGGTCGATGTTCAGGATGACCATCTTCGCGGCGCGGCGGGTCTTGCCGCCGGACTTGATCGCGCCGGCGAAGGAGTCGAAGCCCTTCATGAAGGAGAGCGGGCCCGAGGCCGTGCCGCCGGCGGACAGGCTCTCGTGGGACCCGCGGATCGACGAGAGGTTCGATCCGGTTCCCGAGCCGTACTTGAACAGCATGCCCTCGGTCTTGGCGAGCGAGAGGATCGAGTCCATCGAGTCGCCGCAGGAGTTGATGAAGCAGGCCGAGCCCTGGGGCTTGGGCTCGATGCCGACGTTGAACCAGACGGGAGAGTTGAAGGAGGCGACCTGGTTGACGAGGATCGCGGCGAGCTCGTCGTGGAAGGCGTCGCGGTCGGCGGCGGTGCGGAAGTAGCCGCCCTTTTCGCCGTACGCGGTGATCGTTCCGGCCACGCGCTCGATCAGCTGGCGCACGGAGGTCTCGCGCTCGGGGGTGCCGAGGCGGCCGTGAAAGTACTTCTGGACGACGATGTTCGTCGCCGTCTGCGACCAGGACTTCGGCACCTCGACGTTCTTCTGCTCGAAGATCGTCTCGCCCTTTTCCGACACGATCGAAGCTGTTCGCAGCTCCCACTCGATCGCGTCATACGGCGAGACCGACGGGTCCGAATAGACCCGGGTGAATGTCAGCCCCTTGAGGGCCCTCTCGGGTGTCGTTCGCTCTGGTGCAGTCTGGGCCTCCGCCTCCGCCGACTCCTTCAACCCCTTCTCCATTGGACTCATCCCCCCTCCTCTTTTAATAGAAGCGAATGCTCCGCCCCACCCCACGTACCCGTGCCGCCGGAACCCCTTGTCCTGCGATGCGGAAAAACCGCCAGTGTTGCCCTTGAGACTAAAACCTGCGGCGAATTCCGAGTCAAGTAAAAACACCAGATGTAGTGGTGTCGCGGTCGGAAGGCCGCTTGGAATGGTGGCACGGCGATTGCTGTTACGCGAGGGCGTGAAACAAAGAGCTGGCAGCCGGCAGACCGGCCTGTTCGATACGAGAAAAAGCCCCCGGAATCCTCGGGTTTCCTACCGGTCCGTCTTCGACGTCCGAGGATCGCGCCTGGCGATCGGCCATTTCAGCCGCCCGCTGCTGGCGGAGGAAAGGTCGGCCCTGACCCGGCGCCTGGGAGCGCTCGAGACTGCCCGGAGTCGAGGACTTCGAGGTCTCGGCCGAGCGGGTCTCGTTTCTCGCGCCTCCTCCGAAAGTCGATGCGACGTGGCAGTCGATCGAGGCGCTGCTCGCCGCATCTCCCTCACTGGCCAAGGCTTCCTGACACTTCTTTGACGAAGGTTGCGCCGGCCGAGCCCGGCAGACCATAATGGCGACCTAGGAGAACATATGTCCACGAACATGGAATCCAATCCGACGCCGATCACGATGGGGTCCACCGGTCCCCTGCTCACGCTGACCGACGCGGCCATCGCCAAAGTCAAATTCTTCGCCGGGACGATGCCCGACTCCCAGAACAAGCCCCTGCGGATCTTCGTTCAGGGCGGCGGCTGCTCCGGCTTCCAGTACGGGTTCACCTTCGACGAGAAGAAGGAGAACGACACGGTCATCAGCGCCGACGGCATCGAGGTCGTGGTCGATCCCCAGAGCGCGACGTACCTGAAGGACTCGAAGGTCGACTACGTGGAGGATTTCCGCGGCGCCGGCTTCTCGGTGACGAATCCCCAGTCGACGGGCGGTTGTGGCTGCGGGAAGAGCTTCAGCGCGTAAGAACGAGCTCGATAGAAAGAAACCAAGCCCCGCCTTTTGGCGGGGCTTTTTGTTTGAGCGGAACGGAAGGGGTCAGACCCCTTCGGGGTCAGACCCCGCGGTTTGACTCAATCCGGGAAGTGCAACCCCAGCGCGATCGAGAGGAATGCCGCCATCTGGCCGCGCGTCAGCGCGGCGTCGGGGCAGAAGTTTCCGCTGCCGCAACCGGCCGTGATCCCGGACGCCGCCAGGGCCTCGACGTAGCGGTGGAAGACGTGCCCGACGGGCACGTCCCCGAAGGTCGCAGTCGCGGGATCGGGGCTGACCTGGAGGCGGTACTCGATCGAGAAGTTGTAGATCGCGTCGTACTCGGTGTCCGAAGCCGTGTGGACGACCGCCAGGACCGCGTACGATGCCCCGTCGTTGTCGATCTGGATAGGTACGTCCGGAATGAACGTCACGGAAGTGTTGCCGCCGGTCGTCGGCGCGGGCTCCATCGAGAGAAGGACCTCCAGGACGCCGGTCCCGCTTATCCGATAGAGCGCGCCGGAGGCCTCGACCCCCGGGTTGGTGTCGTAGTAGTTCATCGTGATGGCCTCGACCAGTGCGCCATTGGGGAGATGGACCGGAAAGGCAAGCGGGGCAACCGCTCCGGAAAGGGTGGCCTTCGCAATCTCGCAGTTCGTAATCTGCGCTGGCAGCGAAGCGCTGCGGAACGTCGCCTCGCAGGCCCCCAGGGTGTAGGTGCTCGTGTCCACGATGCCCCACGAAGGTTCGGCGCGGGAGGCCGGTGGCGCGGGGAGGGCGGCTGCTTCTTCCGGCGTCAACCAGCGGCCCAGTCGTGCGACTCGTTGCTCGGCCGCGCCGGCCGCGGCCGTCAGACACAGAAGCGCCAGAGCCGGGAGAAACAGGAAACGGGTCCGGTGCGCGTTCGGAGAGCAGGTCATACGGGTCCTCCTTGTGTCGGGTGAGGTTTTGCGCCCCGCAAGGATACGACCGCGGAAAGGGAGCGGTCAGACCCCCCGCAACTGCGCAAAAAAAGAGCCCCGCTCGCGCGGGGCTCTCCGACGGGGAGGAAAGGAATCTAGAAGCGCAGGACCGCGCTGGCCTGGAAGTGGCGGGGCGCCTGCAAGCTGTTGCGCGAGGTCGGGCTGCCGAAGTTCTCGTTGGGCAGGAGCGTGATGCCGCCGTTCGCGACCACCGGCTGCTGGTTGGTCAGGTTGACGACCTCTCCCTTCACGCCGATCTCGAGCGGGCCGAAGATCTTGAAGTCGGCCTGGAGCGCGAAGTTGAGCGAGTACCAGTTCGGGAGCCGCGAGGATCCCTTCTTCGTGTAGTAGTAGACGTCGGTGTCGCCGTTGATGTTGAAGACCTGCTGCGCCTGGTACGGAAGACCGGAGCTGAACGTGAACGACGGCGCGGCCGTCAGGTTGAGGATCGAGAACGGCATCGTGTACGCCGTGTAGATCTTGAGGAGATGGGGCGTATCGTAGCTCTGGACCCCTCTTCGGTTGTGCGCCAGGATGTCCGGGCAGTTTCCGCGGACCTCCGGAGCGAGCACCTGGTCGTTGTCGCCGAGGACAGCGGGAACCACGCACTCCGTGCCGTTGTAGTCGAAGAGCTGCGAGGAGAAGACGGCTTCGTGATTGCCATCCGACTCCGACAGGGTGTAGTTGGCCAGCACCTGCCAGTTATCGCTGAACCGCTTCTCGAAGGTCAGCTCGATTGCCTTGTAGTACCGCTTGAGCTGTCCGTCCGTGAAGTTGAAGGGCGTCTGGAGCTTCTCGCCCGCGTCGGTGATGATGCGGGCGTCGTCGACCAGGTTCGTCCACTTGCGGTAGATGCCCCGGACGCCGACCGCCATCGTTCTCCCGATCTGCTGCTGGAGGGCGATGTTGAACTCATCGACCTGGGAGGGCTTCAGGTCCCGGTTGACCGGGGCGTCGTTGCCGCCGGCGCGGATGGCCTGGTCGAAGACCCACTCGGAGCCGTCCCACACGAACAGGTCGAAGTTCACCTGCTGCGGGACGCCGCTGTAGATCGTGTCGATGATGTTCTGGACGAGGAAGTCCCGGTACTGGCCGTAGCCGCCCGAAGCCAGCAGCTTGCCGTCGCCGAGGATGTCGTACGAAGCGCTCAGGCGCGGTGAAACCGTGGTCGCGTCGACGACCGTCGCCTGCAGGTCGCTCGAGCCGTTCTGGACGTCCACGCGTACGCCGAGGTTGAAGGAAAGACGGTCGGTGGCCTCGAAACGATCCAGGGCGTAGATCCCGTAGATCTTGCCCTCCGAGACCGAGGGCTCCGGCTCCGTGCCGCGGAACCACTGGTCCCCCGGCTGGAGCAGCATCTCGCGTGTGGCGGCGTCGAAACCGGACACGAAGAAGGTCTCGTTGCCGGGATAGGTGAAGGAGGACTCGGAATTGATCTTCTGGTAGTCGACGCCGACCTTGAAGGTGTGGCTGCGGCCGAAGAGCTGGCTGTACAGGTTGACCGCCAGGTTCGCCTGATCCCGGGGGCGCTCCACGAGTCCCTCGAAGGGGTTGCCGTTGTAGTACAGGCCTTCGGAGAGGTTGAAGATCGGAGACCCGTCGCCCTGGAAGTTCGTGACGGTGATCCCGCCCCGCTGCTGCGCGTACGTCGCCTCGACCGACACATTCGCGCCGAAGATGCCCGTGTAGCGCGTCTGCCAGATGCAGGCCCAGGGGCAGTCGTCGGACTGGGTCTGCGTCGTCAGCGCCTGGAGCTCGGCGCTCGGCAGGCCGAACTCGTTCCAGTAGTTCCGGATGATGCCGGTGAAGGGATCGGCCTGGGCCGAGAAGTTGAGGGCGTGCGAGTTTGAGATCTGGCCGGTCAGCTTGCCCTGCCAGGCCGAGTACACGCGGCTGGCCGAGTAGCTCTGCCCGCTCAGCGGCGGCGGGTTCTCCTCCGAGATGGCCACCTGCGCCGGGGGCGTGAACTGCGGGTTGCGCTCGTAGCCGCCGAAGAACCAGATGCGGTCCTTCAGGACGGGCCCGCCGAGCGTGAAGAGGTAGTCGTAGACCTCCTTGTCGAGCTTTTCCCGCGCGAAGGGGGTTCCGTTGGGGGAGCTTCCCTTGTTCTGCGAGTCCCAGTTGTCGTTGGTCATCAAGAGGCGGCCGGACCCATGAAAGATGTTGGTGCCCGACTTCGTGATGACGTTGACCACGGCGCCCTGGGCGCGGCCGTACTCGGCCGAGATCGCGCCGTTGGAGATGACGACTTCCTGGACCGTGTCGAAATTGTTGTTGGCGCCGAACGTCCCGGTCGTCGGGTCCGTCGTGTCGACCCCGTCGAAGAGAAACAGGTTCGAGCTGTCGATGGCTCCGTGGGAATTCGTGTTGCCGTCGGCGTCCGCGTCGTTGACGCCGGGCGCGAACTCGACCATGTTCTGGTAGGCGCGTGGGATGGCCTGCGCGTCCGAGAGCCTCGCTTCCACGCGTGTCGTGTCGGAGACGTTGGTCTTGTCGACCAGGGGTACGTCGCCGACCACGTCGACTCTTTCGACCGTCCTCGCCGCCAGCGCCATATTGATGGTGACGCTGGTCGTCTTTTCGGCGGTCACGATGTTGTTGGACGATTCGATATTCTCGAAGCTCGGGAGCGTGGCCCGGACCGTGTAGGCGCCGGGCGGCAGCAGCGCGAAGTTGAACGAGCCTCCCGCGTCGGTCGTGGCCGTCCGCTTGAAGCCCTTGTCCGCGCTCTCCACTTCGATCGTGGCTCCGGGCAGCGCGGCTCCGGACTCGTCCCTGACGCGTCCGGCGATCGTGCCGAAGAGCGATCCGTCCGCGTAGAGCGGCAGACCCGCCACGAGTCCGATCAGCAGATACAGCCAAACACCGATTCGATTTCGTGTCGCCATAGGCTCCTCTCTCGCGGATCACGCGCAAAAATGCGCCGCCCGCTTGCGACGAGAAGAGCAACTCCGCTGCCACGACCGCGCGTGTCACAGTCGCGTTACCAAAGTGCGGCTCGGGAGGACGACTCCGGACCGAGGGATGACGAAAAAATCCCGCGAAGTTTCCGAATCCGGGTTTCCGGGTGAGCGACCAAAATTCCGGATCGATCCATCGAAAACGCGTGAGTCTCAGGGATTCCTTGCGTTTTCGGGCCGGGCGGGGATGTGTGGTAGGATTCGCGGCCTGCCGGTGAGCCCTGGTTCGGCGGACAGTTTCCCAATTCCAAACGAAAAGGCCGGGCGAAACTCTGTGCGCCCGGAAATGAGACGCTCATGCCGATCACCTACACCATCGACGCCGAACGGCGCCGCATCGCGACCCGGTGCGGAGACTTCACGACGCTGCGCGAGGTGCTCGCCCACTTCGACGAGCTCGAGCTCGATCCCGCCTGCCCGCGTGACGCCGACGTCCTTCTCGACCTGACGGAGATGTCCCTCGCGATCCCGGGGTTCGACGAGATCCGGTCGGCGGCCGCGCGGGCCGACGACGCGTCACGGCGCGTCCGTTTCGGCTCGTGCGCCGTCCTGGTCGGGAACGAGGCCATGTTCGGCATGGCCCGCGTCTTCGGGGCTTTCGCGGATCGGGCGTTCCCGAGGATCTCCGTCTTCCGCAGCCGCGAGTCGGCCGAGGAGTGGCTGGAGACTCGCTGCGCGAACTGACGACGGGCTGAGGTCTCCGCTCTCACCCCGACGCTCACCCTCCTCCCGGCGCTCGGTCGGGTTGAGCCGCCGGCGCGGGTGAAATCCGGGAGAGGATGCTCTTCCATGCGTCGCCGGAAGGCCGTTCTCTGGATCGCCATCGCCGCCGGAGTGGCCGTCCTGCTGGTCGCGGGACGAGCCCTCCCGTTCGCCGAGTGGCTCGCGGCGTTCGGGGCGTGGCTGACGGGTCTGGGGCCGGTGGCCTACGTCCTCTACGCCGCCGCCTACGTCGTGATGACCGTCCTGCTGGGCCCGGCCTGGCTGATGACGATCGCCGCGGGCCTCTTCTTCGGCCTCCTGCCCGGCGCCGCCGTCGTCTCGGTCGGAGCGACTCTCGGGGCCGCCGCCGCGTTCCTGATCGGGCGTCACCTCGCCCGGGATCGCGTGGCGCGCCTGACGTCGAAGGACAAGCGGTTCGCGGCGATCGACCGCGCGATCGCCCAGAAGGGCTGGACGATCGTCTTTCTCCTGCGCCTCTCGCCGCTGGTGCCCTACACCCTGTCCAACTACTTCTACGGCCTGACGGCCATCCGCTTCTGGCCCTACGTCCTGGCGAGCTGGGCGGGCATGATTCCGCTGATCCTGCTGTACGCGTCGTTCGGCGCGGCGGGGCGCAAAGCCGAGACGGCGACCGAGGAGCTCGGCGCCTGGAAGCTGCCGCTGATCGTCGCCGGCGTGCTCGTCACGCTGGCGGCCACGGCCTACGTCGCCCGGGTCGTCCTCCGCGCCGTCGAGGAGCAGCGCGAAGGCGCGGGGCCGGCGGTATGATCCTTCGCTCGAAGGGAGAAAAACGATGCGACCGATCTCGAGGCGGCGGCCCCTGGCCGGGTTGGCGCTCATTTTCCTGGCGGCTTTCGCGGCGGCCGAGGAGAGACAGTACGACGCCGAGGTCAAACGGCTGATCGACTACACGAACCGCAGCTTCGGCGACTTTCGGAGCGCGGCCCGCAGCGATTTCAAGAAGGCGAAGATCGGGTTCGACGGCGTCGAGACGGAAGTCGCCGGCTACCTCAAGGACACGGCCGACGCCGGCAAGCGGCTCGCGAGCCGCGTGTCCTCGGACTATGCGGCCGTGCCGGAAGCGACCGATTTCCTGAAGCGGCTGAAGACCGCCGACTCGTTCGGGCAGGAGAACCCCGGGATTTCCGGCGCGAAGAACGAGTGGGAGCTGCTCACCCCCAACGCCGCGAAGCTCGCGGCCGCCTATGGCATCGACTGGACCGCCAGCCCCGAGACGTGGCAGCCCTCGCGCGTCCCGGACGGAGTCCTGCGAGCCGAGACCGAAACGCTCGAATCGAGCGCCAAAGCCCTGCGCAAGGCCGTCAACGATGCCTCGAAGGCGGCGGGGGTGGACAAGGGGCGGCGGAAAGTCCTGGAAGGCCAGAGCGACACGCTGGTCTCGGCGGCCGAGGGCCTGAGAAAGACGGTTCGCGATACGCGCCCGGCTTCCACCGCGCTCACCAGCGTCAACGAGGCCGTGCGCGACCTCGGATCGCGCCTGCGGTCCGACGGCGTCGCGGAGGCGGTCTCCGTCCCCCTGGGCCGGGTCGAGGAATCGGCCGCCAAGCTGTCCGGGATGCTCGAGGTGCCTCCCGCCCGATAGCGCGGGCAGGGCCGCAGCGAGGCGCCAGGACGCCCCTCGCCTCGCCCCGCACGGCGCTTTCCGGAAGCTACTTCTTCGCGATGTCGAGCGTGTTCAGGATCTGGGGCTCCCGCTGCATGACATTGACGCCGTAGCCGTTCTTGGTGATGAACTCGGCGTCCACCTGGAGATAGGGCGTGCCCTTCGGGAGAAGCTCCTTGCGGTAGTGCCAGACCTCGCGAAAGTTGTTCTGGGGATCGAGCGTCCGGGTTCCGGGGCCGGTGTACGCGGAGCTGATCGCCGCCTGCCGCCCGGATGACGTCTTGCCGGTCGGCGACGAAGCCCTCGCTGCGCGCTGCGCGTTCACCTCGTCCTGGGATCCCACGCTCGACATCCCCGCCGAGTCCGTGGTGTCGTCGCCCGTCCGGAGCGGCTTGCGGCCCACCCAGGTCGGAGGCCCGAGCAGGACGAACACCATCCCGCGGTCGGTCATGCTGCCGCGGCGCTTCTCGTCCTGGACGAGATGGAGGTCGGCGAACGCCACCCGCCGCTCGAATCCCGTGCGGAACGTGTTGTCGGTCGTGCCCGGCCGAGGATTGCGCGCCTCCCAGAACTTTTCGATGAACTCGGCCCGTTCGGCGCCCGAGGAAAGCAGCGACCAGGCGCGCTTTTCTTCCGGGGTCATGAGCCACTTCGTGGGACCTTCGCCCCAGCGCTCGTCCGGCGGCTCGCCGACGTTGGCCGGAGCCTTGAACTCCTGGAACCTGGTGAAAAGCGAGGAGATCCCTCGCCCGCGGGCGGCGCAACGTTCATCCGCGCCGCGTCGAAGGCGGCGACGGCTTTCTTCGAGTACATCCCCGGGTCGATCGCCGCGTTCGGATTCGTGTCGAGGAAGATCTCGAAAGCCGCCCGGGCTTCCTCCGCCCGGTTGAGGTTCGCGTCGCAGACTCCGCGGTAGAACGCGACGGGGCCCCGAAGCTGCGCGCGGGCTCCCTCGTTGCCCGGTTTCGCCGCCTCGACGTCCAGCGCGTCGAGGGTCTTCAGAGCATCCTGCCAGGCGCTCGCCTTGATCTGCTGCTTGGCGGTCTGGAAGAGCTCGGGAAGGGCCTGGGCGGCGAGCGAACCGGAAAGGAAAGCGGCGGCGAGGAAGAGCACTGAGCGCTTCATGGCGGGACCTCCGCAGGGAATCTTACGTCCGGGCCGGCCCGAGGGGGTCACCCTAATCCGTCCGTAAGCCGCCTTCCCTTCGGGGCGATCTGGCCCCTTTTCCTTCGGGGCCCGAAAAGAGTTGAAATATATTGCCGGCACTGTGGCGCAGATCTTCCACCGCAGCACGAATACTTTCTCGAGGGTATCGGTATTCGGGGCGGTGTTCTTTCTGGGCCTCCTCCTCTGGCTCTTCGATGCCGTGAACCGCTCCCCCTACATCACCCAGCAGGGCATCGCGCGGGTCCAGCCGGTCCAGTTCTCCCACCAGCATCACGTCGGCGCCATGGGCATCGACTGCCGCTACTGCCATACGACCGTCGAGCGCGCGGCCTTCGCCAACATTCCGCCGACGAAGACCTGCATGAACTGCCACTCGCAGATCTGGAACGCAGTCTCCGGAGCTCGAGGCCGTTCGGGAGAGCTGGCGCACCAACCGGTCGATCCCGTGGGTCAAGGTCTACGACCTGCCCGACTACGTCTACTTCAACCACTCGATGCACATCGCCAAGGGAGTCGGCTGCGAGACCTGCCACGGGCGCGTCGACCAGATGCCCCTGGTGTCCCAGCATCCGACGCTCCAGATGAGCTGGTGCCTGGACTGCCACCGCGAGCCGGAGAAGCACCTGCGCCCGAGGGACCAGGTTTTCACGATGGGCTACGTGCCGGCCTCCAGCCAGGAGGAGCTCGGCGCAAAGCTGAAGGCGGAGTACCGCATCCGCTCGACGCTTCGAGATGACGGATTGCACGACATGTCACAGGTGAGCGCCATGCGAGTGTCCAGCCACGCCGTCATCCCGAGGAGCGTAGCGACGAGGAAGCCGGCCACCGGAGGCAGGCCCCCGGCAGTAGGCAACGCCGGGCGAAGCCCGCGCGTCCATCCCGAACTCGATACGCCACCCTCCCGGTCAAGCGCGGGATCCCTCGCTGCGCTCGGGATGACCGGCTCGAGGGCGCTCGGAGTTGCGGAACTTGAGCCAGTCATCCCGAGGAGCGTAGCGACGAGGCGATCCCGAACTCGGCATGCGACTCTCGCAATCAAGCACGGGATCCCTCGCTGCGCTCGGGATGACCGGCGGGAGCGCCCTCGCTATGACAGACGTTGAGGCACTGACGTGAGCGCCGACAGGACCAGCATCGCCGCAGCGCGCGACCGGCTCGGGAAGCTCTCGGGGCGGGAGTACTGGCGCAGCCTCGAAGAGCTCCTCGAGACCGAGGACTTTCGCGAGCACCTCCATCGGGAGTTCCGCGTGCCGATCGACTCGGGCGTCGACCGGCGCCAGCTCCTGACCCTGATGGGGGCCTCGATCGCCCTCGCGGGCCTGACGGGCTGTGTCAAACAGCCGCCCGAGACGATCTATCCGTACGTCAAGGCCCCGGAGGAGCTGGTGCCGGGCGTGCCGCTCCAGTACGCGACGGCGCACGTCCACGGCGGGTACGCGCGGGGCATCGTGGTCGAGAGCTACGAGGGGCGGCCGACGAAGATCGAGGGCAACGAGCTGCATCCCTCGAGCCTCGGGGGGACCGACGTCTTCGCCCAGGGCTTCATCCTCAACATGTACGACCCCGACCGCTCGCAGACGCTGACCGAGCACGGCGAGATCAAGCCCTGGAGCGCCTTTCTCGCGGCCGTCAGGCTGGCCCTCGAAAAGGAGCGCGCGGGAGGCGGCGCCGGCCTCTGCTTCCTGACACGCACCGTCACGTCCCCCACGCTCATCGCGCAGATCCAGGGCGTGCTCGCGGCATTTCCGAAGGCGAGATGGATCTCCTGGGAGCCCGCCGGCCGCGACGGTGTCTACGAGGGCGCGCGCCTGGCGTTCGGCCAGCCCGTCGAGGCCGCTGCCGGCGTTCGACAAAGCCGACGTGATCCTCTCGCTCGAGGCCGACTTTCTCGGAAGCGGCCCCGCGATGCCCCGCGCCGTGCGCGACTTCGTCTCGCGGCGCAAGGCGGACCGGATGAGCCGCCTGTACGTCGTCGAGTCGACGCCGACGCTCACCGGCGCCAAGGCGGACCACCGGCGGCCGATGACGCCCGCGCAGATCGAGGAGTTCGCGTTCGCCGTCGCGGCCGCGGTGGGCGCGGCGCCGTCGGGCCCTCCCGCCGATCCCTTCGCCGCCGCGGTGGCCGCGGACCTGAAGGCGCATCCGGGCTCGAGCCTCGTCGTCGCCGGGGAGTCGCAGCCGGCCGTTCTGCACGCGCTCGCGCACGCCATGAACCAGGCGCTCGGCAACGCCGGCACGACGGTCGTCTACACGGCGCCCGCCTCCGCCGCCGGAGTGCCCGGCGGCCCGGGCGCGGGGCTTCCGCTCCTTGCCCGGGAGATGCGGGAGGGCCGCGTCTCGACCCTCGTGATCGTCGGCGGCAATCCCGTCTTCGACGCGCCGGCGGACCTCGAGTTCGAGAAGGCGATGGAGAAGGTCGGTCTGCGGATCCACCTCAACCTCTACGACGACGAGACCTCGCGCCTGTGCCACTGGCACGTCGCCGAGGCCCACCCGCTCGAGACCTGGAGCGACGCGCGCGCCCTCGACGGCACCGTGACGATCCTGCAGCCCCTGATCGCGCCGCTCTTCGGCGGAAAGTCCGCCCACGAGGTGCTCGCCGCCTTCTCGGACCAGCCGGAGCGCACGGGGCACGACATCCGTCAAGGATCACTGGAAGGAACAGCTCGCCGGCCCCGGACTTCGAGGCCGCGTGGCGAAAGGCGCTGCACGACGGAATCGTGGAGGCGAGCGCCTCCGCGGCGGTGAACGTGCGCCTGACCGGCGCGCCGCTGAAGTCCGAGGCCCGAAATCCGAGCTCCCAGACCGCTCTGACCATCCTCTTCCGCCCCGACCCGACCGTCTGGGACGGCGCGTACGCCAACAACGGCTGGCTGCAGGAGCTTTCGAAGCCCCTGACCAAGCTGACGTGGGACAACGCCGCGCTGATCGCTCCCGCGACGGCGCAGAGGCTCGGCGTCACGACCGAGGACGTCGTCGAGCTCTCCTCCGGGGCCGCAAGGTCTCGGCCCCCGTGTGGGTGATGCCCGGACAAGCCGACGGCTGCGTCACGCTCCACTTCGGCTACGGCCGCACCCGCGGCGGAAACGTCGCCGACGGCATGGGCTTCGACGCCTACGCGCTCCGCAAGACCGACGCGCTCTGGTCGGGCGCGGGCCTCGAGGTCGCGAAGACCCTGCAGCCGCTACCCGCTCGCGACGACCCAGCACCAGGATCATGGAGGGCCGCGACCCTCGTGCGCGCCGTCGACCGTCGAGGACTACCGGCGGAATCCGGACATCATCGCGCACATGGGCGAGCATGCCCCCGGCCCGGACGACACGCTCTACCCGAAGATGCCCACGCGGCGCCTACGCCTGGGGCATGGTCGATCGACCTTTCGACCTGCGTGGGCTGCAACGCCTGCGTCGATCGCCTGCCAGTCCGAGAACAACATCCCGGTCGTCGGCAAGGAACAGGTCGCCGCGCGGCCGCGAGATGCAGTGGATCCGGATCGACCGCTACTACCAGCGGCGGCCTGGACAACCCCGAGACCCTCCACCAGCCGGTACGTGCATGCACTGCGAGAACGCGCCCTGCGAGGTCGTCTGCCCGGTCAACGCCACGGTGCACAGCGCCGAAGGCCTGAACCAGATGGTCTACAACCGCTGCGTCGGCACGCGCTACTGCTCGAACAACTGCCCGTACAAGGTGCGGCGCTTCAACTTCTTCCTCTACTCGGACTTCACGACCGAGATCCTGAAGATGTCAACGAACCCGGAGGTGACGGTCCGCAGCCGCGGCGTCATGGAGAAGTGCACCTACTGCGTCCAGCGGATCAACCGGGCCCGCTACGAGGCCGAGAAGGAGAACCGGCCCGATCCGCGACGGCGAGATCGTGACGGCGTGCCAGCAGGCCTGCCCGGCGCAGGCGATCATCGTTCGGCGACGTCGACGATCCGGAAAGCCGCGTTTCGAAGGCCAAGGCCGAGAAGCGCGGCTACGGGCTCCTGGTCGAGCTGGGCACGCGGCCGCGCACGACGTACCTGGCCTCGCTCACGAACCCGCAGCCCGCGCTGGCGCCGGCGCCTCCCGAGAAAGAAGGCCACGGGGCATGAGCGCAGACCCCGCGCGAGCCCCACGCCGGGCGAGCCCCCGGCGACGCGCTCCGGCGCGATCCTGGCTCCGGGCTACACGTTCACCACCCTCACCGACAAGCTCGCGTCGATCGCGCTGTCGCGGCGCACGCCCCTCGCCTGGTTCTTCGGCGCCGGCGTCGGCTTCGCGCTGACGATGCTCCTGCTCGCGGCGATCTCGCGCCTCGTCTTCAAGGGCGTCGGGATCTTCGGCGTCAACGTCCCGGTCGGCTGGGGCTTCGACATCCTCAACTTCGTCTGGTGGATCGGCATCGGCCACGCCGGCACGCTCATCTCGGCGATCCTCCTGCTCCTGCGCCAGAGCTGGCGCAACTCGATCAACCGCTTCGCCGAGGCGATGACGATCTTCGCCGTCTCCTGCGCCGGCCTCTATCCCCTGCTCCACACCGGCCGGCCCTGGCTGGACTACTGGCTGCTCCCCTACCCGAACACGATGGGGATGTGGCCCAACTTCCGCAGCCCGCTCATCTGGGACGTCTTCGCCGTCTCGACCTACGCCACGGTGTCGCTGCTCTTCTGGTACGTCGGGCATGATCCCGGACCTCGCGACCCTGCGCGACCGGGCCAAGAAGCTGTGGGCCAAGATCCTGTACGGCTCGCTGGCGATGGGCTGGCGCGGCTCGGCGCGGCACTGGCACCGCTACGAGACCGCCTCGCTCCTGCTCGCGGGCCTCGCGACGCCGCTCGTCGTCTCGGTCCACACGGTCGTGTCGCTTCGACTTCGCCGCCGGCATCGTGCCCGGGCTGGCACGCCACGATCTTCCCGCCCTACTTCGTGGCCGGCGCGATCTACGCCGGGCTTCGCGATGGTCCTGACGCTCGCGATCCCGCTGCGGAAGCTCTACGGCCTGAGGACTTCATCACGCATCAAGCACCTGCGACAACATGGCCAAGATCCTCCTCGCGACGAGCCTCATCGTCGCCTACGGCTACATGGTCGAGGCGTTCATGGCGTGCTACAGCGGCAACGTCTACGAGCGCTACATGATCTGGAACCGCATGACGCGGCCCGTACAAGCACATGTACTGGGCCCTGATCTTCTGCAACGTGCTCGCGCCGCAGCTGCTGTGGTTCCGGAAGTTCCGCCACAACATCCCGGCCTCTTCGTGATGGCGATGATCGTCAACGTCGGCATGTGGCTCGAGCGCTACGTCATCATCGTCGTCAGCCTCTCGCGCGACTTCCTGCCGTCCTCCTGGGGCATGTACAAGGGGACGGTCTTCGACTGGTCGATGTTCCTGGGCACGATCGGCCTCTTCATCGCCCTGCTCTTCCTGTTCATCCGGCTCCTGCCGATGATCTCGATCTTCGAGATGCGGACGATCCTGCCGGAGGCCAAGGTGCGAAGAGGAGGAGCATGAGCGTCGAGCCGGATCTACGGCCTGATGGCCGAGTTCGAGGACCCGACCGACCTCGTCGAGGCGGCCCGCGGCCGGCGCGCGAGGCCGGCTTCACGAAGCTCGACGCCTACTCGCCGTTTCCGATCGAGGCGCTCGACCGAGGCCCTCGGACATCCACGACCGCAAGCTCCCCGCCGTCGTGCTCGCGGGCGGCATCTTCGGCGGGCTCGCGCGGCTACGCGCTCTGCTACTGGGCTTCGGTCATCGACTACCCGCTGAACGTCGGCGGCAAGCCCTTCCACAGCGTGCCGGCCTTCATCGTGCCGACCTTCGAGACGACGATCCTCTGCGCGGCGTTCGCCGCCGTGTTCGGCATGCTGGCGCTCAACGGCCTCCCGATGCCCTACCACCCCGTCTTCAACGCGCCGCGCTTTCGCCCTCGCCTCGCGCGACCGCTTCTTCCTCTGCATCGAGGCGAAGGACCCGCAGTTCGACCACGACGAGACGTGGGCGTTTCTGACGAAGCTGGGGCCGCGCGTCGTGATGGACGTGGAGGAATGAGGGTGAAGAGCGTCGAGCGTTCAGCGTTGAGAGTTGAGCGTAAGGCTCCTGCGCTCAACCTCAACCTCGACACTCAACGTCTCGTGTATCTCCTGATCGCGCTGCGGCGCTCGCCTCACGGCCTGTCGCCGGGACATGCAGGACCAACCCAAGTACAAGGACCTGCGCGGCTCGGCGTTCTTCGACGGACCAGCGCTCGGCGCGGCCGGTCGTCGAGGGCACCGTCGCGCGGGGGCAGCTCTACGCCGACGCGCGTCTTCCGGACCGGCAAACAGAACGGGCAGCCGCTCGCCGCGCTGCCGATGCCGCTCTCGCCGCGAGCTCCTGTAGCGCGGCCGCGACCGCTATCGCATCTTCTGCACGCCCTGCCACGGCCTGACGGGCAACGGCCAGGGCATCGTCGTCCAGCGCGGGTTACCGCCAGCCGCCGGCCTTCCACATCGACCGGCTGCGCGAGGCGCCGGTCGGGCTACTTCTACGACGTCATCACCCACGGCTTCGGCGCGATGATGGACTACGCGGCGCAGATCCCGCCGCAGGACCGCTGGGCGATCGCCGCCTACGTCCGCGCGCTGCAGCTGTCCCAGCGCACCACGATCGCCGACGTCCCCCCGGAGGCCCGCGCGCCGCTCGAGAGCCCCGAGGCTCGCGGCCGGCCCGTGCCGTTCCCGACCGACACGGACGACTGGACCGGCTCCGTCGAGCCGATGCCCACGCCGTCCGGCGAGCGGAAGGAGCACTGAGCGTGGCGCTGCGGAACGATCCGGCCCTGCCGGGCGCCGTCGGCCACTTCGCGAAGCCCGCGCTCGCGGTCGGCGTCGCCGTGCTCGCCGGCTCGCTGATCGGCGCGCTCGGGCAATGCGGACCAGTTCTTCCGCTCCTACCTGCTGGCGTTCGTCTTCTGGAACGGCCTGGCGGTCGGGTCGCTGGCCATCCTCATGCTCCAGTACCTGACGGGCGGCGCGTGGGGCATCGCGATCCGCCGCGCGCTCGAGGCGGCCACGCGCACGCTCGCCGCTGACGGCGCGCTCTTCTTCGTGCCGATCGCTGTTCGGCATGCACCGCCTGTACGAGTGGACCCACGCGGACGTCGTCGCGAAAGACGCGCTGCTCCGCAAGAAGACCCTCTACCTGAACATCCCGTTCTTCACTGGTGCGCGCCGCGGTCGTCCTTCGGGGCTGGATTCTCGCTCGCGTACTTCCTCAACCGCTGGTCGCGCGAGCAGGACACCTCGGCCGACCACAGGGAGATCGACCGCAAGCTGCAGCTTCTCGCGGGCGGCGGTCTCGTCGTCTACGCGCTGACGATCACCTTCACCTCGGTCGACTGGGTCATGTCGCTCGAGCCGCACTGGTACTCGACGATGTACGGCGTCAACTTCATGGTCAGCCAGGCGCTGGCGGCGTCTGGCGCTCGCGACGCTGGCGGTCGTGCGCTCTCCCGGCTTCGAGCCGCTCGCGCGGCTTTCTCGGCGGCCGCCATCCTGCACGACCTCGGCAAGATGCTCCTGGCGTTCATGATGATGTGGGCGTACGTCAACTTCTCCCAGTACCTGATCGTCTGGTCCGGCAACATCCCCGAGGAGATCCCCTGGTACCTGGCGCGGTTCCGCGGCGGCTGGGGCGCGGTCGGCCTGCGTCATCCTGTTCTTCCACTTCGTCGTGCCGTTCGTCCTGCTCCTCTCGCGCGAGGCCAACCGCAACCCGCGGCTCCTGACCCTGGCGGCGGGGCTCCTGGTCTTCGATGCGCTTCGTGGACATCGCCTGGCTCGTGCTGCCCGGCCTTCTCCGCGGGCAAGTTCCGCATCCACTGGACGGACCTCGCCCTGCCCCGTCGGGCTCGGCGGCGTCTGGCTCGCGTTCTTCGTCCGGAACCTCGGCGGCCCGTCCGCTGCTCCCGGTCAACGATCCCGGCTTCGAGGAGGCGGTTGCGCATGGACGCGAATAAGCCGAAGCCGGCCACGGTCACGGCGTCGCGGGCCGAGCCCGATCGGTCTCGACGAAGATCCTCGTCGGATTCGGCGTCGCTCGTCATCATCCTCTGCGCCGTCTCGATGGTCCTGGTCGTGGTCCTCTTCCGAGGCCTCGAGAAGGGCGCCGACCGGAGCGACGAGAACGCCGAGGCCGCCGCGGGAATGGAGCGGCCGTCCGACGCCTCCGGCCCGCTGCCGCGCCTGCAGGTCTACCCGGTCGCTCACTGGCAGGAGTTCCAGGCGGTCGAGACGCCGGCGCCTGGAGTCCTACGGCTGGATGGACCGGTCGAGCGGCGCGGTGCACATCCCGATCGAGCGGGCCATGGAGCTCGTCGCCGAGCGCGGCGTGGGGCCGTTGCCCGCGGCGCCGATGGCGATGCCCGGGGCGGAGGTGACGCCGGCAGCGGGGAGCCGTGAGCGCGAGTCGCCGAGCGCCGCGGACGGAGAGACGAAGTGATGCCACGCGCCCTCCCGTCATCCTAGCGCAGCGTCCCGACCGCCGGAGGGCAGCAGTCCGGAGATTCACCCAGAGACGCAGCGACCTCCAGGACGCGCCTTCGCCGGCGTGCGAGAGGGACTGGGGATGAGCGGGGCTCTTCGGTTCGTCGCGCTGGCGCCATGCTCGTTCGCTCTTCCGCCCTCCTCCCGCGCCCAGTCCATGGCGCCGGCGCCGGGCGGCATCGTGCGCGCCGACGAGACGCCGGGCTCGCTGAAGGACATCGGGATCGACCAGCGCCTGAACGAGCAGCTTGCCGCTGGATCTGCCGTTCCGCGACGAGGCCGGGCGCGCCGTGCGCCTCGGCGACTATTTCGGGCGCCGGCCCGTGGTCCTGGCCCTCGTCTACTACAACTGCCCGATGCTCTGCACCCAGGTCCTGAACGGCCTGGTCGGCGCCGCTGAACGTGATGTCTCTCGAGGCCGGCAAGGACTTCGACGTCGTCGCCGTCAGCTTCGATGCCCGCGAGACGCCGGCGCAGGCGGCCGCCAAGAAGGAGGCGTACCTGTCGCGCTACAAGCACCCGGCCGCCGCGCCGGGCTGGCACTTCCTGACGGGCGACGCCGCGTCGATCGGCGCGCTGACGAAGGCGGCCGGGTTCCGCTACCGCTACGACGAGGACGTCGAGCAGTTCGCCCATGCCAGCGCCATCTACCTGCTGACGCCGGACGGGCCGGCTCGCCCGCTATCTCTACGGCATCGAGTACGCGCCGCGGGACCTGCGGCTGGGCCTGGTCGAGGCTTCCGCCGGACAGATCGGCACGCCCGTCGACCAGCTCCTCCTCTACTGCTTTCACTACGACCCGGCGAGCGGCAAGTACGGCCCCGCGTGATCAACATGAACGCTCGTGCGTCTGGCGCGGAGCCCTGACCCTCGCCGCGCTGGCCATCTCGTATGAGCTGCGCGATCATGAGCCGCCGGCGATCGCGCGGCCTCGCGCCGGGAGAGTCCGCGCTGATGCCGTTCTTCCCCGAGCAGGCCTCCAGCTACGCGCCGCACGTCGACGCGCTCTACTGGCTTCCTCGTCGCCGTGACGGCGTTCTTCTCGCTCCTGATCGGCGCGCTCGTCGTCTACTTCGCGATCAAGTACCGGCGGCGAATCCCCGACGAGATCGCCGATCGAGGTCCACGAGTCCGATGCTGCTCGAGATCGTCTGGACGGTCATCCCGTTCGGCATGGTGCTCGTGATGTTCTTCTGGGGCGCGCAGCGTCTACTTCCGCATCACCCGGCCGCCGGCCGACGCGATCGAGATCTACGTCACCGGGCAAGCAGTGGATGTGGAAGTTCCAGCACGCCGACGGCCACCGGGAGATCAACGAGCTGCACGTCCCCGTGGGCCAGCCGGTCCGCCTGACGCTGGCCTCCGAGGACGTCATCCACAGCTTCTTCGTGCCGGCGTTCCGCTTCAAGCGGGACGTCGTGCCGGGCCGCTTCGCGACGGCCTGGTTCGAGGCCACGAAGCCCGGCAAGTACCACCTCTTCTGCGCCGAGTTCTGCGGCACGCGCCACTCCGGGATGATCGGCTGGGTCTACGCGATGAAGCCGGCGGACTACCAGGCGTGGCTGGCCGGCGGCGCCGCCGGGCGAGACGCTCGCTGCGGCCGGCGCCAAGCGCTTCGTCGAGCACGCCTGCAACACCTGCCACGGCGATCAGCCGGGCGCGCGCGGGCCCGTCGCTGGACGGGGCTCTTCGGCAAGCCGGTGCCGCTGGCAGAGCGGCCAGACCGTCACGGTCGACGAGAGCTACATCCGCGAGTCGATCGTCAACCCGCAGGCGAAGCTGGTCGCCGGCTACCCCCCGATCATGCCGACCTTTCAGGGCCTGATCAGCGAGGAGGGGCTCCTCCAGCTGACCGCGTACATCAAATCGCTCTCAGGCGCGCCTCCGGCAGCGGGCGGCCGGCCGCGCCGCTGTCCCCGCGGCGAGCTGCCCCGGAAAGGAAGTCCAGCCGAGCCATGAGCGCCACAGCTCCCACGGTCGCCGCCGTCGCCGCGCCCGAACTACCTGAACGCCGGCTACGGCGTGCGCTCGTGGCTGCTGACGATCGACCACAAGCGGATCGCGATCCTCTACCTGATCGGCGGTCACGTTCTTCTTCGCGGTCGGCGGACTGGCCGCCGTCCTGATCCGGCTGGAGCTCCTGACGCCCGGCCGGCGACCTCTTCCAGGCCGAGACCTACAACAAGCTCTTCACGATGCACGGCGTCATGATGGTCTTCTTCTTCCTGATCCCGGCGCATCCCGGCGGTGCTCGGGAACTTCCTGATCCCGCTCATGATCGGCGCGAAGGACGTCGCCTTTCCGCGCCTGAACCTGCTGTCCTGGTACCTCTACATCATCGGCGGCCTGATCGCCGCTCTGGGCCATCGTGCACGGCGGCGTGGACACGGGCTGGACCTTCTACACGCCCTACTCGACGGTCTACTCGAACGGCTGGGTCGTCGTCACGGCGCGTCGGGGTCTTCATCACCGGGTTCTCGTCGATCCTGACGGGGCTGAACTTCATCGTCACGATCCACACGATGCGGGCGCCGGGGCTGACGTGGTTCCGGATGCCGCTCTTCTGCTGGGGCATGTACGCGACCAGCGATCATCCAGATCCTGGGCACGCCGGTGATCGCGATCACGCTGCTGCTGGTGGCGGCGGAGCGGCTCTTCCACCTCGGCATCTTCGACCCGGCGCTGGGCGGCGACCCGGTGCTCTTCCAGCACCTCTTCTGGTTCTACTCGCACCCGGCCGTGTACATCATGATCCTGCCGGCGCATGGCGATCATCAGCGAGCTCGTCACGGCCTTCTCCCGCAAGCCGATCTTCGGCTACAAGTTCATCGCGGCCTCCTCGCGTCGCGATCGCCGTCTCTCGCTTCCTGGTCTGGGGCCACCACATGTTCGTCTCGGGCCAGTCGGTGTACGCGGGGCTGGTCTTCTCGGTCCTGTCGCTTCCTGGTCGCGATCCCGTCGGCCATCAAGGTCTTCAACTGGACGGCGACGCTCTACAAGGGCTCGATCTCGTACCAGACGCCGATGCTCTACGCGCTGGGCTTCATCGGCCTCTTCACGATCGGCGGGCTCACCGGGCTGTTGCTGGCGTCGCTCGGCCTCGACGTCCACGTGCACGACACCTACTTCATCGTGGCGCACTTCCACTACATCATGGTGGGCGGCACGATCATGGCGTACCTCGGCGGCCTCCACTACTGGTGGCCGAAGATCTCCGGGCAGCTGTACCCGGAGTGCTGGTCGCGCGTCTCGGCCTGGGTCATCTTCATCGGCTTCAACCTGACGTTCTTCCCGCAGTTCATCGCTCGGGTACCTCGGCATGCCGCGCCGCTACCACGCGTACCCGGACGAGTTCCAGGTCCTGAACGTCATGTCCACCGCCGGCGCGTCGATCCTGGGCGATCGGCTACGTCATCCCGCTCGTCTACTTCTGCGTGGTCGATGCGCTACGGCAAGGCCGCGGCCGACAACCCGTGGGGCGCCACGGGCCTGGAGTGGGAGACGCCCTCGCCGCCGCCCACCGAGAACTTCCCGGAGACGCCGATCGTCACCGGCCGGCCCTACGACTACCGGACGACCGAGGAGGAGGAGAAGGCCGTTGTCTGACGCACGCGCCCGCGCCGAGGCGCACGCCGCGCCCCCGCAGCTGCGCCACCATTTCGTCGACATGGCGGCCCAGCAGGAGGCCTCCTCGCTCGGCGATGTGGATGTTCCTCGTCACCGAGGTCCTCTTCTTCGGCGGGATGTTCACCGCCTACGTCGTCTACCGCGCGAGCTACCGCCGGGCCTTCGAGGGCGCCTCGAACCTGCTCGACATCAAGCTCGGCGCCTTCAACACCGCCGTGCTGATCCTGTCGTCTCTGACGATGGCGCTCGCCGTCTGGGCGGCCTCCCGGGCCAGGAAGAAGCTGATCGTCCTTTCCTCCTCCTGACGATTCTCCTCGGGGCGACCTTCCTCGGCGTGAAGGTCATCGAGTACAAGCAGAAGTTCACGCATCACGAGGTCCCGGGGCCCCACTTCGTCGTGCCGGAGGGCCTCCCTCCCCAGAGCGAGCTCTTCTTCTCGCTCTACTTCTGCATGACCGGTCTCCACGCGCTCCACATGATCATCGGCATCGGGCTGCTCGCGTGGCTCGCGATGAAGGCCCGCCGGGGGGAGTTCACGCGAGCAGTACTACACGCCCGTCGACATGGTCGGGCCTGTACTGGCATTTCGTCGACATCGTCTGGATCTTCCTCTTCCCGCTCCTGTACCTGCTGGGGAGGCACACGCTGTGAGCGACAAACCCGCGCGGGGGGCGCACGGCGCCCCCCGAGCCCCCCGGGCGCACGGTTCGGGCCTCGGCGCCTACTTCGCCGTCTTCGCGGCGCTGATGGTCCTGACGGCGCTGACGGTCTGGGCCGCCTACCTGCACCTCGGGGTCTGGAACACCCCCGTGGCCCTGACGATCGCCGTTGCGAAGGCGCTCCTCGTGGCCCTGATCTTCATGCACCTCAAGTCCGCCCCCCGGTTGACGATCCTCGTCGTCGTCGCCAGCGTGCTGTGGCTGGCGATCCTGATCGTCATCACGGTGTCCGACTACGCGACGCGGCCCTGGCTGCCGATCTACGGGACGTAGGAGGGACGCGATGCGCTGGATGGCTTTTCTGATCATCGGACTGCCGATCGCGATCGTCGGCCGGCTCCTGCACGCGCCGGATTGGACGATCTTCCTGGCTTCGGCCGTGGCGCTGCTGCCGCTCGCCGGGTGGATCGGTCTGGGGACGGAGCATGCCGCGAGCCGCCTGGGAAGCGCGGTCGGCGGGCTGCTCAACGCGACGTTCGGCAATGCCGCGGAGCTGATCATCACGCTCTTCGCTTTGCGCCGCGGGCTGACGGAGCTCGTCAAGGCCTCGATCACCGGGTCGATCATCGGGAACACGCTCCTGATCCTGGGGCTCTCGGCGTTTCTGGGCGGGATCCGGCACGGCAACCAGCGGTTCGCCGTCAAGGACGCCGGTCGCCACGCGGCCATGATGATTCTCGCCGTCTCGGCCATGGCCCTGCCCGCGATCTTCGCCACGGTGGAGAAGAGCGCCTTCATCCGCGAGGAAGTCTCGGTCGGCGTCTCGATCCTGCTGCTCGCGACCTACGGCGCCTACATCTTCTATTCGTACTTCTCGCGGGAGGCTCGCAAGGAAGCCGCGGCGGCCCCGGCGGCCCACGCTCCGGCCGGAAAGCCCTGGAGCCTCGGCAAGTCTCTGGGCGTGCTGGCGGCGGCGGTCGTCGGGACCGGCATCGCCAGCGAGCTGCTCGTCCACACCGTCGAGCCCATGACGAAGACGCTCGGCCTCTCGCAGTTTTTCGTGGGGCTCATCATCATCCCGCTGGTCGGAAACGTGGCCGAGCACTACAGCGCGATCACGTTCGCCCGCCGGAACCAGATGGAGCTCTCGCTGTCGATCGCAGCCAACTCCTCGACGCAGATCGCCGTCTTCGTCGCCCCACTGCTCGTGCTCGTGAGCCTCCTGTTCCATCCCATGGATCTGATCTTCCAGCCGATCGAGCTGGTGACGCTGTTCTCCTGCACCGCGATCTTCGCGTACATCTGCCTGGACGGCGAGACGAACTGGCTGGAGGGAGTGCAACTCCTGGCGCTGTACCTGATCGCCGCGGTCTCCTTCTTCTTCCTTCCGAACCTGCCCTGAGGGAAGCGTGACTCGCGACGGACGGCGGACGCTCCTCCTGCTCTTCTTCGGAGTCGCCGCGTTCTCCGTGACCCGCTGCATCCGGGCCGAGAACCCCTGCGACAGCGCGACCCCGAAGGCCGTGCTCGTGAAAGCCGGCGAGCCGGGGCCCAGGCTCCGGGTGCGCGGGACCGTCTACCGCCCCGACGGCGTGACGGTGGCCGCGGGAGTCATCGTGTATGCCTACCAGACGGACGCGAAAGGTCACTACGCGCGGCTCCCCGCCCGGACCCCGCGCATCCGAGGCTGGGTGCGGACGGACGCGGACGGCCGCTTCGAGCTCCTGACGATCCGTCCGGGGAACTACCCGAACCGCTCGACCGAGGCCCACATCCACACGGAGCTCTGGGGCGCGGACGTCCCTCCGCAGTGGGGCCCGGACCTCAACTTCGCCGACGACGAGCTGCTGCGCCCCGACCGCCGGAAGGAATCCGAGTCGCTCGGCAGGTTCGGGTTCGTGAAGAGCCCGGCTCGCGGGGCCGACGGCGTCTCCGCGACGGACTGGAGCCTCCGCCTGAAGGACAAGGGCGACTTCTTCGAGTCGAACATCCGCCACGGCATAGAGCCCTGTGGCGTGGACGCGCCGCTCCGGAGCCCTTAGCCGCCTCGAGGTCACTTCATCGTCATCACGAGGAGCTGAGCGACGAGGGATCCCGAACTTCATAACCACCGAGGCGATCGAGTCCGGGATCCCTCACTGCGCTCGGGATGACAGGCTAAGGCCCTAATGGGTCAGCCTGGGCTCCTTACGACTCACTGCGACCAGCAACACTCCCAGCAAGATGAACGCGCCCCCCGCCAGGACCCGGGGCGGGAAGGTCTCTCCGAGAATCAAGTTGCCGAGGACCACCGCGATAACCGTGTCGACCACCGGGATCGTGCCGATGACCGAGACGGGCACCCGGCGGATCAGCCAGAAGAGACCGACGAACGGCAGCGCGGTCCCGATCACCGCCAGGTAGACGAGCGCACCGGTCGAGGTCGGCGTCCAGCGCACCGGAGCGCCCTTCTCGAAGACGAAGGACGCGGCCAGCAGAAACGCCGAGCCGACGAACGTCTGCCCCCAGACGTTGATGAACGGCGACACGCCGCCGAGGTGCTTCTTGTTGATCACGTTGGCCCAGCCCGAGACGATCGCCGAGGTCAGAACGAGCGCGCCCCCCGCCAGGAGAGGGCCGGTCTCGCGGGAGAATGCCTCGACGAGCTCCGGCGCCTCGATCACGGCCACGCCGAAGAGGCCGAGGCAGGCGGAGAGCACGGTCCGCCGGGTGCAGCGGCTCCTCCGGGAGCTGAAAGTGAGCGAAGAGGCCCACGAAGATCGGGAATGTCGCGAAGAGCAGGGCCGCCAGCCCGGACTCGATCCACTGGGACGCCAGAAAAATGCACGCGTAGGAGAGTCCGATCTGGAGAAAGCCGCTGAACGCGAGCCAGCGGCGCTCGCGTTCAGCCGGAGGACGGCCCCGCCGCGCGAACGCGAACGGGGTCAGCAGCAGGCACGCGAGGGCCATCCTCAGGCCGGCGAACCGCAGGGGCGGCAGGTCCCGCAGGCCCACCTTGATCCCCAGCCACGTCGAGCCCCAGACGATGCAGAGACCGACGTACATGGCCAGGGTGCGTCCGCGCAGGACGGGCATGGCGCCGCATCGTATACGGGTAGAATTCCGGCGTGCTCGAGGCCGAGATCGACCGCAGCCGGGGCAAGGCGGCTCTCTACCGCGACCTCGCCGCCTCTCTCGCGTCGCTGCTCGAGGGCGAGACCGACGCTCTGGCCAACCTCTCCAACGCCTCGGGACTCCTGTCCGGCGCGCTCGAGCGGATCAACTGGTGCGGCTTCTACGTCCTCCGGGGCGGTGAGCTCGTGCTCGGCCCGTTCCAGGGCAAGCCCGCCTGCGTCCGCATCCCCCTGGGACAGGGCGTCTGCGGCACGGCGGCCGAGCGACGCGAGACACTCGTCGTCTCCGACGTTCAGGCGTTCCCGGGCCACATCGCCTGCGACGCGGCCTCCCGCTCCGAGATCGTCGTGCCGATCGTCTCGGCCGGGACGCTGCGGGGCGTGCTCGACGTGGACGCGCCGGTGACGGGCCGCTTCGACGGCGAGGACCGCGCGGGGCTCGAGGAGTTCGTGCGTGTCCTGACTCCCCGCATCGCGTGGGAGACGTTGTGATCCGGTTCCCGCCTGCGCCCGGGCAACGCTCGCGGCCGCGGTAGCGGGTTGGCTCGCTCGCGGATCCCCTCGACGGCGAGCAGTCTCCGAAACCGCCTGCTCGTCGCGGGTGCCGTGCTCGCCGCGGCGGTCATCCTCTCCGCTCAGCTCCTGGTGCCGCCGGTCGTCGGCCTCGCGAACAACGGCGACTTCGAGAAGGTCATGGGGCATGCGGGCCTGCGCTACCCGACGGACCGTCCCGAGTACTTCACACACATCGTCACGAAGTTCTCGTACTCGCCGGCCTGGGACACGACCGGTTATCTGACCTCCGAGACCGTCCTGGCGCGCCTGGCGCGGGAGACCGCGCGCCTCTTCTTCCCGGACCGGCCGTTCGACCTGCGCGCCCTCGGCGCCCTCCACGCGGCCCTCCTCGTTGCGGCGATCGGAGGGCTCGTGGCCGCCGCGGGCGGGTTGACGGCGGCGGCCCAGGCGTGCGCGGCCGTGCTTCTCGTTTTCGTCTTCACCGACGTCGGGTACGCGGCGCCCCTGAACTCCTTCTACAGCCAGTCGGCTTCCCTGCTCTTCCTCCTGCTGACCGCCGCCGTCGTCGCCCGGGCGTTGGGAGAGGGAGGGCTCCGGGGCTGGCTCGTTTCCGCTTTCTTCCTCTGCGCGGCGGGCTTCGTCGGCTCGAAGCCGCAGGAAAGTTTGTTCGGGCCTCTGCTGGCGCTGCTCGCCCTCCGGCTCTCTCCCGAACGCTCGAGCCGGGCCGCGAAGCGGGCGCTCGGGATCGGCGCCGCCGGCCTGTGCGTGTTCTCGCTCTGGTACTACGGGCGCACTCCCGAGACCGCGATCCGCAGCGTGGCCCTGTATCGAACGGTGTTCAACGAGCTCCTGACGGAGTCTCCCGATCCCGCGGCGGACCTGGCGGCTCTCGGCCTGGATCCCGGATTTGCGAACCTCGCGGGCCGGAGCGCCTACGGGCCTGAGTCTCCGCGCGCCGATCCCGCGTTCCTGGGGCAGTTCAGCCGGGAGATGACCTACGGAAAGCTGCTGCGGTTCTATCTGCAGCGGCCGGCGCGGCTCCTCTCACGGCTCCGGCGCGCGGCCCCGGGAGGAGTGCGGTTGAGACCCGGCGCCCTCGGGAACTTCGAGAAGACGGCTCCCGGCTACTCCCCGAACCGTCGCAGCGGCCGATTCGCCTTCTGGAGCAGCGCCCGCGAGAAGCTCATGCCGGTCGCTCCGGTCTGGCTCGCCCTGCTGATCGGTGGAAACCTCGCGGCCGCGGCGGCGGGCTGGCGCCGCGCGGGGCGGGACGGACGGAGGGCGCGGGAGGCCATCGCGCTGCTCGCGCTGATGGCCCTGGTCGAGTTTCTGGTCTGCGCGCTGGCCGATTCGCTCGAATCCGTGCACCGCCACCTCTTCGCGTTCCACGCGATGTGCGACCTCCTGCTGATCGCCGACGCGGTGTGGCTCGCGCAGGCTGGGGTCAGATCCGGCATTTCGCATCTGCCGAGGCGCCTGCGGCGGAGTGACGCAGAAACTTAGGCCTGTGGGGTATCGGGTGCGTTCGAATTCAGAGGCCAACTCCCAAACGCGAGATACCAGACCTGACCCCTACTGGAGGGGCAGCCGTCCCCGAAGCCTTCTTCGTAGCCGTGAAAGTGGTCGATCGCGGGCTCGGGGTACTTCCAGCAGTAATAGCCGGCGCCGGAGTCGAAGTCGACGAGCCACAGGCCCTTGATCTCGAGGCCCAGGGACCGCACCTGCCGCATCCAGTCCTGGACGACCGATTCCCTCTCGTCCTCGAGCTCGCCCGGAAGGCTCGTGTACCGGGCGACCGCCTCCGACGTCAGCTCGCGCACCTGCGGCAGCAGAGCCCGCGCCTCCTCGAGCGTGAAGACCTTGCGCTCCTGGCCCGGCTCCTCCACGCGGTCCTCCTCCGCTTCGCCGCGGGCGGCGCGGATGAGCCGCTCGACGGCCTCGAGGTCCTCGCCGTCGGTCGTCGCGGCGTACGCTTCCAGCGCCTCGAGCGCCTCCTCCATGCGGCCGATCTTCAGCAGGAGCAGGCCGCGCTCGCGGCGATGGGACCCGTTGGCCGGGTCGAGCGCCTCCGAAAACTCCAGGGCGGCCAGCGCTTCCTCCCATCGGTCGCGCCGTTGCCAGGAGCGCCGCAGGTTCAGGAGCACCCGGGCGAGGATCGCGCGGGTCGAGTCGGGGCGCAGCGTATCCGGCGCGAGCTCGACGGGCGACCCGAAGATGGCGGCGAGCCGGCGCGAGAGCCCCCCGGCCTCGTACAGCGCTCCGGCGTCGAAGGGGTCGAGATACATCCCCTCGGGCAGGTCGGGGCCGCCCACGACGAAGTGTCCCGGCAGCCCGACGCCCGTCAGGCGCAGGCCCGCCAGCCGCCCGACCTCGATGGCCACGATCGACAGCGTGATCGGCATGCCCCGCCGGCGCTGAAGCACGCGCACGACCGAGGAGTTCGACGGCTCGTCGTAGGAGTCCTCGTCGCCCTTGAACCCCTCCTCCTCGAACAGCACGCCGCACAGGGCCGTCACCCCGGGAATCCCCTGGCCGGCCTTCTCGCGCACTCGTTCGGCGAGGCCCGCAACCGCGCCGCGCGCGCCGTCGGCGTCGAGTCGTCGCCGGAATCCACCAGCTCCGCCACGAGGAGCGCGCCTTCGAACAGGTCCGGCTCGCGCGAGGCGCACAGCTCACGGAAGCGGGACACCAGGCCGGCCACGTCTTCCACGCTCAGGGCTCCCGGCGAGCGATCGCGACCCCGTCGCGCAGAGGGACGATGGTCGTCTTGAACTCCTGGAGCGCGAAGAGCCGGGCGTTGAACTGGCGGATCCCCTCGGTGGCGGCGTCGTGGTTCTTCGAATCCACGACCTTGCCGGACCAGAGGACGTTGTCGGCCAGCAGGAAGCCGCCCTTGCGCACGCGCGGCGCGGCCGCCTGGAGCGCCCGGGGATAGCCTTCCTTGTCGACGTCGATGAAGATCACGTCGTAGTAGCCGGTCGTGGACTCGAGAGCGCTCGCCGCGTCCTCGACGCGCATCGTGACGCGGTCGAGCAGGCCCATCCGGTCGAGGTAGCGCCGCGCCTGCTCGGCTTTCTCGGGGCTCGCCGTCCGTATAGGTGACCTGGCCTCCGCGGCCGACCGCGCGGGCGAAGAAGGCGGTCGAGTAGCCGATGGCGCTGCCCATCTCGAACACGCGGTCGGCGGAGATGGAGCGCGTCAGGATCTCCAGGAGCGTGCCCACGGCCGGCCCGACGATCGGCACGTCCTTCTCGGCCGCCAGCGCCTCCATCTCCGCGAGCACCGGATCGCGCGGCGGGAAGGAGATCCAGGATGTAACGATCGAGTTCGGGAGCGACGAGCGGAGTCACGGGGGGATTCTATAGCCCGGCTCCTATAATCCGGCCGTGCCGCACCTCGAACGTCTGCTCTCCGACTTCCCTTCCGGCGAATACGAGCGCCTCGTCGCGACGCGGCGGGACCTGCACCGGCATCCCGAGCTCGCGTTCGAGGAGCGGCGCACCGCCGCGCTCGTCGCCGGCCGTCTGGCGGAGCTCGGCCTGGCTCCGCGGACCGGAGTCGCGAAGACCGGCGTCCTCGCCGACTGCGGAACGGACGGAACCCGTCTGATGCTTCGCGCCGACATGGACGCGCTGCCCCTCGAGGAGGAGACCGGCGCGCCGTACGCCTCCGAGGAAAAGGGGCGCATGCACGCGTGCGGCCACGACGGCCACGTGGCGATCGCGCTGGCGGTCGCGGAGCGCCTCGCGGCCGACAGGGCCGGCGCCGCCGTGCGGTTCCTCTTCCAGCCAGCCGAGGAGGGGCGCGGCGGCGCTCAGGCGTGCGCGGACGCGGGTGCCCTGGAAGGCGTCGGCGCCGCTCTGGGCCTCCACTTGTGGAGCTCCGCTGCCGGTCGGCACGGTCGGAGTCAACCGGGGAGCCCTCATGGCCGCCGTCGACGAGTTCACGATCGACATCGAGGGCCGCGGCGGCCACGGGGCCTCTCCCCACGAAGCGGCGGACCCGATCCTCGCCGCCGCCCGCGTGGTCGACGCCCTTCAGTCGGTCGTGTCGCGGGAAGTCTCGCCGCTCGACTCCGCCGTCGTCACGGTCGCCTCCATCCACGGCGGCACCGCGTTCAACATCATCCCGGACTCCGTCCGGCTGACGGGCACGGCGCGCTCGTTCACGGAGGCGACCGGCCGCGCCCTGCCGCAGAAGATCGAGCGGATCGTCCAGGGGACGGCCGCCGCCTGCGGCGTGACCGCGCGTCTCCGCTACGAGCGCATCAACGGCGCGACCGTCAACGACTCGAAGATGGCCGATCTCGTCATCGACGTGGCGAGCCGCGTGCTCGGGGACGATAACGTCGAGACGGACACGCGGACGCTCGGGGGCGAGGACATGTCGGTCTACCTCGCCCGTGTGCCGGGCTGCTTCTTCTTCGTGGGCTGCGCGAAAGAAGGGCCGCTGCGGCCTCACCATTCCTCCCGCTTCGACTTCGACGAGCGGGCCCTCGCCGTCGGGACGGCGGTCATGGAGGCCGTGCTGCGGGAAGCGGCCCGTCGCGCGCGCTAAGGGACCGGCGCTCCCGGGCCGGGGTCGTATTCCTCGCCGATGTTGGGCCCGAGCCACTTCTGGTGGACGAAGTCGTAGCGGTAGCCGATCTGGGTGTAGGGAACCCGAAGAAAATTGAAGACGATGAAGAGCGTGCGGCCCCACCACGTCGTGTCTTCCACACCGAGCGCCGTCAGGATCTCCGGAAAGTTCACCCCGATCTCGATGCCGATCTGCTGCTGGTGGTATTCGGGCAGCGAGGTGTCGTAGCCCTTGCTGCCGTAGGTCATCGAGAGCAGGAGGAACCGCGCCGGGCCGGGGTCGAAGCCCAGCCGCCGGGCCACGCCCGCGATCTTCAGATCTCCGGTGTAAATCTCGGCGGAGTAGTCCTTGCCGATCTCGTCCCTGGGACAGCAGGGCGTCGGGAGCGGCGCCGGCACCGGTCCGAAGCGGAAGCCGACGACGTCGTCGAGGCCGTGTTTCGCGACGAAAACGGCGGTTCCGATGCCGAGCGAGTTCGCGATGAGGTCCTCGTACGAGAAGCCGGGGCCCTGACCCAGGCCGTTGCCCAGCTCGGTGATCAGGCCGGTCGCCAGCGACGTCGCGACCGCCATGCGATACGCGCTCTCGTCCGAGTAGTGCATACGGCGGAAAGCGATGTGAAGCTCGCGCGTCAACCCGTTGTACATGACGAAGTGGGACGCCTTGTCCGCGCCTCCGGAGTAGGTGTGTTTTCCGAACCAGTTCTCGTTGTCGGCGTGGAACGGGACGAACCCGGTGTCGAAGCCTTCCTGGAGCGCCGAGGCGGCGGAGCCCAGCAACACCCCGGCGGTCACGAGTTGCGCCAGAGTTTTCGTCGGGGCCGCCGGGGCGAGGCTCGGCCCGAGCGGCTCCTGGGCGACGGCGGCCGCCACCGCGGCCAGGGTCGCGCGCAGGTCCGGCGGGTCGACCGGCGTCAACGTCGCGTGAAGCGAGAAGCCGGCCCGCGGCGAGGGCTCCTCGCGGAAGAGAGAGAAAGTCTCCGACGCCCCTCTTGCGCACGCGAGCGCGAACAGAAGCGCCGCCAGGCTCAGGGTGCGGTCAGCCTCGGGCGCCTTCATGACACGCTCGGACGAGGACTCTCTCGATGTTCAGTAAAAAACGTTCCCGGTGTCTGGGCCGTGCCACGTCTTGCTGTTCAAGTCGTAGCGGAATCCGAACGAGGTGAACGGGATTCGGAAGAAGTTGAAAGCCTTGTGCAGAAAGATGCCCCACCAGGTCGTCTCCGGCACGCCGACCGCCGAGAGGATCTCCGGCACGTTGAGCCCGATCTCGAACCCGATGAGACGCTGGCGGTCCGGGACCGGGGGAACGTAGCCGTACCCCTTGGTGCTGTAGGTCACCGAGGTCATCAGGAAGCGCGCGGGCCCCGGATTGAAACGCATCCGGCGCCCCAGGCCGACGAGCTTGAGGTCGGCGCTGTAGACCTCGGTCGAATAGGCCGTTCCGAGAAACGGCTCGCGGTCGTCGAGATCCCCTTCCGGAATCCCCGAGGGGACCTTGCCGAGACGAAACCCGATCAAGTCGTCCAATCCGTTCCGCGTCAGGAGGAGGCCAGTCCCGGCGCCGAGAACGTCCATGACGAGGTCCTGCCAGCCGAAGCCGTAGGGCGTAAATCCGTCCGCCACTTCGACGATCAGGCCGGAAAGCGTCGTGACCCCGAACGCGAGCGCCGTCGACTGCGCCGTGGTGTGTCCCTGGCGATCGTAGACCCAGGCGAGCTCCCTGCTGAGCGCGTTGCAGACGATGAAGTGGGACGCTTTGTCCGAGCCCCCTCCATAGGAATTGAGACCGAACCAGCCCTCGTTGCCCCAGTGGTAGTCGTTGAAGCCGTGGGCCCAGCCGGCCGACACGCCGTAGAGTGAGGCTCCCACGAGCGTGATCCCCGTAACGAGCAGAGTCGGCTTGCTCAGAAGCGGAGGCGCCGGCGGCAGGGCGGGCTCCTCCGGCACCAGCCGTTCTCCCATCGCGAGATCGAATCCGATGCCGGATCGCTTCGGTTCTCCGTCGATCGCGGGATGCGACTGCAGGAAACCGGCGAGGCGAAGCGGGTGCGCGGCTTCGTCAGGCGGCGGGAAGAAGCTCGAAACGGGCTCCGTCGAAGGGAAGAGCCGAAACGCCTGGGCCTGCGCTCGGGGGGCGAGCAGGATCAACGCGAGGGCGGCGAGCAGGACTCGCCTGAGTCTCTTCCCCATTCCCGAAGGCACACCCGGGTTCGCCGCTGTATTCATTTTTTCGATTTCGAAGGGCCGGCCATTATCTCCAAAGCCTCGGCCCGAAGAAAAGACCGGCCGCGCCATAATCCGCCCGTGCCGGCGCTGCCCTTCCTCGCTCTGGCCCTGTACCTGGCGGCGGTTCTCGCCATCGGAGTCGCCTGGCGTCGGCGGGCGGGGCGCGACGAGGCCTCCTTCTTCGTGGCGGACCGGTCGCTCGACACCTTCTGGGGGTTCACCGGGCTGGCGTCGCTGACGACCGGGGGCTCGACCACGATCGCGCTGGCTGCCCTCGTCTACACCCACGGCGTCGCGGGCCTGTGGCTGGACCTCTCGGGAGCTCTCGGACTGCTCCTCCTGGGTCTCTTCCTGGCCCGCCGCGTGCGCCGCGAAGGCGCCGTCACGCTTCCCGAGATCATCGGCCGCTTCTACGGTTCGGGCGCGCGCCGCGTGGCGGCCGGGCTCGTGCTCGTGTCGGAGATCGTGTGGTTCGCCCTGCTGACCGAAGGCACCCAGGTCGTGCTGACGGCGGCCTTCGGCCTGTCGCCGACGCCGGCGATCATTCTCTCGACCGCCGTCTTCGTCGCCTACACTTCCCTCGGCGGCCAGTTCGCCGTGGTCCGCACGGACCTGCTCCAGTACGGCCTGATGCTTCTCGGGATTCCGGGCATCGCACTCTGGGCCGCGCTCTCGGGAGCCGGCGGGCTGTCCGGCCTGCCGCCGCAGATCTGGAGCTTTCCCACCTCGCCGACGTTTTCCTCGGCCGACGTCGTGGCGATGCTCGTTCTCGTCGGGCTGCCGCACCTGGTGGGCAGCGACATCACCCTGAAGCTCAACTCCTGCCGCGACGAGAACACAGCGCGGCGGGCCGCGCTGCTCGCCGCGGCCTCCAAGGTGCTCTTCGGCTTCTCCGTCGCCGCGATCGCGCTGGCGGCACGCAAGGCGCTGCCGCCCATGCCGCCGATCGAGGTGCTTCCCGCGACCGTTCTGGCCTTCGCGCCCCCGGCCCTGGCCGCGCTCGTGCTGGTCGCGCTCGTGGCGACGATGCAGACCTCCGCCGACGTCGTCCTCCTCTCGGCGGCCGCGGTGACCGCGCGAGACCTGGCGCCGGCCCTGATCCACCGCCCGCTGCCTCTGGCGGTCTCCCGCCTGCTGGTGCCGGTCTACGGGGCGCTGGGCCTTCTGACCGCGCTGGCCCTGCGCCGCGACGTGCTCGAGACGCTGAAGCTCGGGTACTCGATCTTCGCGGCCGGCCTGATCCTTCCGGTCCTCGCCGCGTTTCTTCCGGGGAGGCTCGGGATCCCGAAGGCCGGCGCGATCGCGGCGATGGTGGCCGGAGGGGCGATCGCGGCGGCGGGACGCTTCGCGCCGGAGCTGTGCGGAGGCCGTGACCCGGTGCTCGTCGGCACGGCCGCCAACGCCGCGATCCTCGCCGCGTTCGCCGCCGCGGCCCGCCTGCGCCCGGCCGGCGCCGGACCGGCGGCCGCGTGACTCCCCGCCCGCCGCCGAACGACACCCACCCGGACTTACTCAAACCCGCCGGCCCCAATCTCGGCATGGCGCCGCCGCGCGGAGCCGAAGCGCCCCGCCGCGGCATGTTCGCCTCGCTCGCCCACCGCGGGTACCGGAACTACTGGACCGGCCTCTTCCTCTCCAACATCGGCACGTGGATGCAGTCCGTCGCGCAGGGCTGGCTGGTGTTGCGGCTCTCGGACTCGGCCCTGCTCCTGGGCCTGGTGGGCTTTGCGGGCTCGATCCCGACCCTGGTGCTCGCGCCGCTCGCCGGCGTGGCGGCCGACCGCGTGGACCGGCGCAAGCTCCTGCTGGCGACCCAGTCCACGCAGATGCTCTGCGCCTTCACGCTGGCCGCGGCGACCTTCGGCGGGTTCGTCTCGGTGCCGCTCGTGGCCGCGGTCGCCGTCGTCAACGGCGTGGCCAACGCGCTGACGGTCCCGTCCCACCAGTCCCTTTTCCTGGACCTCGTCGGCCGCGAAGACCTGACGAATGCCATCGCGCTGAACTCGATGCAGTTCAACCTCTCGCGCATCGTCGGGCCGGCTCTCGCCGGCCTGACGATCGCCGCCCTGGGCGAAGCGGCGTGCTTCGCGTTGAACGGGATCTCTTTCGCCGCGATCCTGGCGGCCCTGGCGACCCTGCCGCCGATGCCGGTCGCGCGCCGGCGCTCCCGCAGCGCCTGGATCGACCTGCGCGGCGGACTCCGGTTCGCCCGCCGCCACCCCCTGATCCCGCAGCTCCTCGCCCTGACCGCGGTCGTCGCCGTCTTCGGCACGCCCGCCGTCACGATGGCGCCGCTCTTTGCGCGCCGGATCCTGGGCGTCGGTCCCGAGGGCCTGGGAGGCATGCTGTCGGCGGTCGGAGTCGGGGCGGTGGCGACCGCCCTCCTGATGGCCTCGGCCGGCGACTTCCGCCGCAAGGGCGCGGCGGTCCTGATCGCGTGCTCGGGCTTCGCGCTCTCGCTCGTCGGTTTCGGGCTGTCGCGGAGCTACGCGGTCTCGCTCGCCTGCCTGGCCCTGCTCGGAGGCTCGATGACCTCGATGGCTTCCCTGGTCAACACGCTGCTCCAGAAGAGCGCGCCCGATCGGCTCCGCGGCCGCATGATCTCGCTCTATGCGCTGGCGTGGCTCGGGCTCGTGCCGGTCGGAAACCTGCAGGCGGGCATCGTGGCGGATCGTTTCGGGGCGCAGGCTTCGCTTCTCGTCGGCGGCTCCTGCATCCTGATCACGCTGATCGTCCTGAGGTTTCTCCGCCCGATCCCGCCCCACGCCGAGTAGGGCGGCTCCAGAAGACGAATCCGCCCGGGACCGTTCTCAAACCGTCCCTGGCTATTGCACGCGGACCGGAGCCTCGGCCAGGCACTCGTAGGCGGGCTCCTCGGGCGACCGGATCACGGCGAACTCCCAGAGGCTCCGGTCGCCTTCCCACTCGCGCAGCGGCTGGAAGAGGACGACGTGCGCCTGGCACCCGATGCGTTCGAAGTCGACGATGGCGAGGCCCGCCTCTTTGACGCCCACGCGCACGTCGCGGGCGTCGGGAAAGCGCCGCTTGACGAGCTCGGCCGGATCCAGCGTCCACGGCGCTTCGGCCGCGGCTCTTCGCTGCCTCTCCTGCAGGCGCGCGAGGTCGCCGCCGAACGTGGACTGATGCACGAGGCCCCAATACGAGAGCTCGAGATCGCCGCGATCGCCCCAGACCGGGTCCACGCTCTCGGAAAGGACGCGAAACCGGCGCTCGCCGAAGACGAAGTTCGAGGTCAGGGTGAAGCTCCTGTACCGCGGCGGCAGCTCCCGGTTGAGGAACGTGTCGACCGCGATCCTTCGCGTGATGCCCTCCGGCCCGAACGTCACGTCCACTCCCGACCGCGGCACCGCGACGGAGAACGTCGTCTCGAGCCGCCCGCGATCCAGGCGATAGGCGTACGACTCGGAGATCCGGGGCTCTCCCGCGTGGACGATCTGGAGGACGACCTGGGGGCGGTCGTCGAAACGGAAGCGGGCGCTGCGAAAGGCCTCCAGCTCGTCGCACCGGGCCGGATCGTCGCTCTGCTTGCAGCGCAGAGGCAGGTGGCCCACGAGGAGGAGATTCCACTCCGCTCCCCTTCCGCGCTTGAACACCGCCAGGATGGGGTTCTCGAAGGGCAGGCGGGTCCGCGACACGAAGCCGACTGCCGGGATGTCGGGAGGCAGGTTCCGGACCGTGCCGAACCCTTCGACGAGCGCCTCGAAGATCCCGTCGTTGTCGAGATCCACCTCCTCGACGCGGGTCAGCTTCGAGAAGCTGACGTTGCGGTTCTCGAACCGGCCCACCCGCCGCTCGGGCACGACGCCCTTTCGGAGGGACGAGGGAACGCGCTCCGGCGGCTTCGGAGTCGGGATCGGCGTGGGCTCCGCCGTCGGCTTCCTCTGAGCGGCGCCGAGGAGCGCCGACAGGGCGGCGATGCCCAGGAGAGAACGTGCTCGCATTGTGGGGGTCATCGGGACTGCGAAGAATCTACCAGAGTTGGGCCGCGCGAAGGGTCCGAGCGGCCTGCTACGCTACCGCCGATGCGCGTTTTCGACTGCCATATCCACGTGCAGCCCTGGGAGCAGATGAGACCCGACGTCCTCGCGCGCATGACCGCCGGGCGCCGCGACCTGCCCGAGATCCAGAAGGCGCTGTCGGAGCCCGGGGAGCTCCTGCGCCTGATGGACCGGCAGGGGGTCGAGCGCGCCGCGCTCATCAACTACGTCGCCCCGGAAGTCATGGGATTCGATCCCTCGGCCAACGACTGGGTCGCGCGATACGTCCGGGGCCACGCGGACCGGTTGGCCGCCGTCGGCTCGGTGCACCCGCGCCACACCCGGGACGCCGGGGGTGAGACCCGGCGGCTCCTCGAAGAGCTCGGGATCCGGATGCTCAAGATCCATCCCCCCCATCAACTCTTCGCGGCCAACGCGTACCTGTCGGGAGACGAGGGGCTGCGCGAGATCTACGCGGTGGCGGAGGAGCTCGGCCGGCCGGTCATGATCCACACCGGAACGTCGATCTTTCCCGGAGCCCGCAATCGTTTCGCGGATCCCATGGCCGTCGACGACGTGGCGGTCGACTTCCCGAAGCTTTCGATCGTGCTGGCCCATGCGGGCCGGCCGCTCTACATGGAGACGGCCGTCTTCCTCGTCCGGCGGCATCCCAACGTGCACCTGGACCTCTCCGGCATTCCGCCGAAGAAGCTGCTCGACTATCTGCCGCGCCTCGAAGAGCTTGCCCCTCGCTGCCTCTGGGGCACCGACTATCCGAGCCCGGGCGTGGCGTCGATGCAAGGCAACGTCGAAGACTTCCTGGCCCTGCCGCTCTCGGAGGCGGCGAAGCGGCAGATTCTCTGGGACAACGCGGCGGCGCTGATCCGGTCCATATAATCGCCGCATGCCAGAAGGCCGGGTTCTCGTCATCGGCGCCGGAACGATGGGCCGGGGCATTGCCGGGCTCTGCGCCCTGTCGGGCTTCGAGACGTGGGTTTTCGACGCCGATCCCGACTCGCAGCGCGCCGTGCGCGGGTCCGTCGAGGCGTCCTGGGGCCGCGCGATCGACAAGGGCAAGCTCTCGACGGAAGCGGCCGAGCAGGCGCGCCACCGGTTGCGCGTCGCGCAGCGTCTCAAGGACGCCGCCGACGCGGACTTCGCCATCGAGGCCGTGCCCGAGGCCATCGACCTGAAAAAAATGGTGTTCTCGGAGCTCGACGACCTCTGCCCTCCCCGGACCATTCTCGCGTCCAACACCTCCTCGCTGTCGATCACCCGGATCGCCCGCGCGACGGGCCGCCGCGACCGCGTCGTCGGCATCCACTTCTTCAACCCCGTGGCGGCGATGCCTCTGGTCGAAGTCGTCCGGGGCAAGGACACCTCGCGCCGAGACCGAGGGTCGGGCCCTCGAGCTCGTCCGCGATCTCGGCAAGGAAGCCGTGCGCGTCTTCGACTCTCCCGGGTTCGCGACCTCGCGGCTGGGAGTGGCCCTGGGGCTGGAGGCGATGCGGATGATCGAGGAGGGGGTGGCCGGCGCCGCCGACATCGACCGGGCGATGGAGCTCGGGTACGGGCACCGGATGGGCCCGCTCAAGACGACGGATCTGGTGGGCCTCGACGTGCGCCTGGCGATCGCCGAGACGCTGACGGCCGAATTGCCGTCGGACCGGTTCGCCCCGCCCGAGATCCTCCGGACGCTGGTCGCCGAGGGACGCATCGGCCGAAAATCGGGCGAGGGCTTCTACCGCTGGGAGGGGGACAAGGTTTCCGGCGAAGGCGAGCGCGCCGCGGCCCTGGCGCGAAAGCGATGAGCGTTCCCGATCGGCGCGGCCCGGCGCTCGGCGTCGCGCTGCTGGCGGTCGGTCTCTATTTTCTCCTCAAGCAGCAGCTCCATTTCCGCGGCGCCGGCCCGATCCTCCTGCTGATCGGAACGATTCTCCTGACGGTCTCGGCCCTGCGCGGCTTCCGCGGCCCGATCGTTCCGGCGGCAGTCCTGATCGGGCTCGGAACGGGGTTTCTCCTGCGCGATCCGCTGGCCCCCTGGATGCCCGGCTGGGCGGTCCTGCTCTTCTTCCTGGGTTCGGGACTCCTCCTGGCGGCGGCGATCGAACGGTACGCCGCCCGCGAGCGGCGTCCGGCCACGGTGGTGCCCGGGACGATCCTCATCGCGATCGCGCTCGTCGCGGCGGTCGCGCAGAACCTGTCGATCCCGGAAAACCTCCAGGACGCCGCCTGGCGACTCTGGCCGTGGGCACTGGTCGTGGCCGGGGCGGTGCTGGTGGTCCAGGCGTTCCGGGCGCGACGGAAGTCGTAGCGGCTCGGCCTCCCCCCTCACCCTGCCCTCTCCCCCCGGTGGGGGGAGAGGGAATCAAGTGGAAGGCACTCGTCAAAGCGCTTCCTCTCCCGGCGGGCAGCCGGCCACCGAAGGCAAGCCCCCGGCAGTAGGCAACACCGGCCGCAGGCCGGTGTTATCGGGACGGGGTGAGGGGCGCCCTCTCGAAACAATCCCTACCCGAGATCCAACACCTTCGGAACTGGCGGGCGAGCGGCGGCGGGAGGCGGCGGAGCGGCTCGCCACCCCGACAGGAGCCGCGCCGTCACGACGAGGAGAATCAGCGCGGCGGCGATCTCGACCATGAAGAAACCCGTCGAGAGACGGTGATACCGATCCAGGAGCGCCCGCGACGGATCGGCGGCCGGCAGCGTGTCGATCAGGCCGGGGGCCTCCTCGCGAATCCGGTCGATCGGGGGGATCAAAAGCTGACGGATCGCGAGGGCGGCGAAGAAGCCGAGCACCGGGAGGCGCGTCAACAGGGACCGCATCAGCTTCGCCGCGTCATCCCGCGTCAGCAGCCAGCCGGTCACGAAGAGAACGCCGAAGCTGACCTCGGCCATGAGGCAGAGCCGCGAGAGGATCGGGCTCTGGAGCGCGGCGGCCATGTCCCGGGTGGGCAGGATCCGGAAGACCGCTGGCGCCACGACGGCGCCGAAGAAGATCGGCGGCGCCAGCGCCAGGGCCAGCGCTCCGAGATGAACGCTGAGGACGACGGCCTCGAGGCGGGAGTCGAGCTTCATCGTCGGAGACTCAGGGCTCGGGCGCGTACTCCGCGGTGACGGGTGGGACGAGGCCCGCCGCGTGCGCCCGGTCGAGGAGCAGCTGGACCGCCCGGCGGCCGACCTCGCCGTAGCCCCGGGTCCAGGAGTTCACGTACATCCCGACGAACTCGTCGGCCTTTTCGCGAGGCAGGCCCCGGGCGTAGCGCATCGCGTGGTCGAGGGCGGCGCCCCGGTGCGCCAGCCCGTATTCGATGGATCGCGACAGCGCCCGCGAGACGCGGCCGATCCTCTCGGGACCGAGGTCGCGGCGCACGACGTTCCCGCCGAGGGGCAGCGGCAGGCCCGTCTCCTCTTTCCACCAGCGTCCCAGGTCCACGATCTCCGACAGGCCTTCCTCGCGAAACGTCAGCTGGCCCTCGTGGATGACGAGCCCGGCGCCGCACTCGCCGGACTGAACCGCCTCCTGGATCCGGTCGAAGGGCAGCGGCCGCGTCTCGACCCCCGGAGCCCACATCCGCAGCGCGAGCTCCGCCGTCGTCCACGGGCCCGGAGAGGCGACCGCGACTCTGCCCGCCGCGATCTCCTCGCGCGGGATCGCCTGCGCGCGCCACGACGACCGGCCCGTACCCGTCCCCGAACGACGCGCCGTGGGGCAGCAGCAGGTAGCGATCCGCCAGGTGCGCGTAGGCGTGGAACGAGACGGCCGTCACGGCGAGCTCGCCGGCCATCGCGCGCCGGTTCAGGGACTCGATGTCGGAGAGCTCGTGGACGTAGGAGACCCCTTCCGTGTCGACGTGCCCCTCGGCGAGCGCGAAGAACATGAACGCGTCGTCGGAGTCGGGGCTGTGCGCGACCGTGATGCTTTCGGAAGCGGTCATGGGCGGATTCTACGTCGCGGTCTCGGGAGGGAAGCGGGGAGCCGCGTCTCGCGTCCGGTGTCGGGTCCGCAGCTCCGTCCCTTTCGGCCCCGTTCGACTTGACTTGCGGCCCGCAGAACGGGAGAATGAAGTCAAGAGATCTTGCAAGGAAATATTCTTGAATCCAACCGAGAGAAACTTCTAAAATGAAATCGCCGGATGGGTTGGAGCCCACCCGGCGATTTTTAGAACGTATGACCCATCAATCGTTCGGCAGCGACAGATGAAGGCGATACGCCCTTTCAGCGGGGCGGAAAAATTAGCATCTCGCCCGAAGGCTGTCAATCGGCTGTCGGGAGGGAGGTGACGTAATGGCTACGAAGAAGAAGGCTGCGAAGAAAGCGAAGAAGTCGAGCAGCAAGAAGAAGAAGTAAGTCAACGACTTACAGCTTCGAACACGGTTTCTCGGGGGCCTGCGGGCCCCCTTTTTTTTGCCTTGACTTTGGCCTCCCGAGGACAGTTCACGGCCGGCCCCGGGGACCTCGACTATATCTATGTTGATATAGTTCCCGGGTGTCCCTTCCCCACGTCCTCCTCGGGCTCCTCCACGAGAATCCGCGCAGCGGATACGACCTCGCGCGCGCGATGCGCGAGGAGATGGACCCCGCCTGGAGGGCCGGATTCTCCCAGATCTACCCGGCCCTGGCCCGCCTGCGCCGGAGAGGGTGGGTCGCTCCTCCGGATCCTCGGTCCCCGCCGCGGACCCCGTCGCCACCTCTATCGGGCGACCGCCGCCGGCCGCCGCGAGCTCCGCCGGCTGGCTGGCCGAGACCCCTCCGCCGCCCCGGCGCAACGACGAGGTCCTCGCCCGGGTCGCCTTCCTCGACGCTGCTCCCGATGCCCGAGAGACGACGGGGGCTGATCGCGGCCAGCGCCTCGCTTTCGGCCGAGGCGGACCGTCTGAGGTCGTCTGTCCCAGGCCGGGGGATACCGGAGCCTGGCCCGGAGGGCCGCGATCGAGGAGCGCGAGGCCCTCCGGCGGTTCCTTCGGGCAGCCGGTACCGCGTCTCCTCCCGCCGAGCCCGCGCCGGTCCGCCGCGAGCTGCGCAAGAAGCGCTGACGCCCGGAGGATTCGAGAAACAGACCGCCCGTCCCGCCGTATGATCTCCTCGTCGGGAAGCTGCGAGGGAGGTCCTTCATGACAGACGAGCCGAAGTCCGGCTTCACGCGTCGTGATCTCGTCCGCGGAAGTCTCGTCGGGGCCGTCGGCGCCGCGGTCGGCGTCAAGGCTCCCGAGGCTTTCGACGTCCGCATCGGCCCCGGCCCCGTCCCTCTCGAGCTCACGGTCAACGGCGCCGTCCACCGTCTCTCGGTCGAGCCCCGGGTCACGCTCGCCGACGCCCTCCGCGAGCGGATCGGGTTGACGGGGACGAAGGTCGTCTGCGGGAGAGGAGCCTGCGGCGCCTGCACCGTTCTGCTGGACGGCGAGACCGTCTGCTCCTGCCTCACTCTCGCCCACGAGGTCTCGGGAAAGGCGATCACCACCATCGAGGGCCTCGCCGCGGAAGGCCGCCTCTCCCCTCTCCAGGAAGCCTTCATCGCCGCCGACGCCCTCCAGTGCGGCTTCTGCACCTCCGGAATGGTCCTGTCCTGCCAGCGGCTGCTGACACGCAATCCCAAACCCACGCGGGGAGAGATCCGGGAGGCGGTCTCCGGCAACCTCTGCCGGTGCGGCACGTACAACCACGTTTTCGACGCCGTCGAGCGCGCGGCCGGACTGAAGAAGGCCGAGGCGAACCCCCCGCCGGAGCACCTCGCCTCCGGACTCCCGATTTCCGACTCCCGCCTCTTTTCCGATCCCCGCGTCGGCCCCGCCATCCGCGAGGCCATGGACGCGGAGGAGGTCTGACATGGCCGACGACCTCCGCCTCGGCTTCAACGGCGAGTTCCAGGTCAAGAAGGTCGCGGTCGCGCCCGACGACCCCGCGCCGTGGGATCCCGCGACGAAGTTCTCGCTCGTGGGCTCGCGTGTGCCGCGCCTCGACGGCCCGGCCAAGACGACCGGGGCGGCGCGTTATGCGATCGACGTCCGGTTGCCGGGCCTCCTCTACGGGCGGATTCTCCGCAGTCCGCTCGCCGCCGCCACCGTCAAGTCGATCGACCTCTCGGAGGCGAAGAAGCTCCCGGGGGTGCGCGCCGCGCTGACCCTGGCCGAGCCGGGAGAGAAGATCCGCTTCGCCGGCCAGGAAGTCGCCGCCATCGCGGCCGACACTCCGGAGCGGGCGGACGACGCGCTCGCGGCCATCCGCGTCTCCTACGAGCCGCTCCCGTTCGTCGTCACGCTGGAGGACGCGGCCCGGCCCGGAGCGCCGCTGGTCTTCGAGGGTCAGGCGTCGACGAAGAGCTCGGCCGGCGACATGCCCTCCGGAGGCAAGTCGCTGCCCCGCGAAGGCAACGTCCTCGGGCCCAGGCTGACCACCAAGGGCAACGTCGCGGAGGGCTTCCGTCAGGCCGACGCCGTCGTCGAAGGGACGTACGTCACGCAGGTCCAGACGCACAACGCCCTCGAGACGCACGGCCTCGTGGCGCGCTGGGAGGGCGATGAGCTCACCGTCTGGGCGTCCACCCAGGGCATCTTCTCCGTCCGCGACGAGCTGGCCGAGGCCATGAAGATCCCGGCGTCCAAGGTCAAGGTCATCACCGAGTACATGGGAGGCGGCTTCGGCGCGAAGTTCGGCGCCCGGATCGAGGGCGTCACGGCGGCCCGGCTCGCCCGGGAAGCCGGCGCGCCGGTCAAGCTCTTCCTGGACCGCAAGGAGGAGCAGCTCGCGGCCGGCAACCGCCCCTCCTCCGTGCAGTGGATCAAGGCGGGCGCGACCAAAGACGGCAAGCTGACGGCCCTGCATCTGGTCGTGCGACGGCACCGGCGGAACCAACGGCGGCACGGGGACCTCCGGCCCGATCAAGAACATCTACGCCTGCGAGAACCTCCAGGTGGAGGAGTTCGACGTGTTCACCAACGCCGGACCCTCGGCCGCGATGCGGGCCCCCGGGCATCCGCAGGGCGCCTTCGCCCTGGAAGCCACGCTCGACGAGCTCGCGGCCAAGCTCGGCATGGACCCCCTCGAGCTCCGCATGAAGAACGACCCCTCCGAGGTGCGGCGCGAGGAGTTCCGGATCGGCGCCGAGAAGATCGGCTGGAACGCCCGCGAAAGTCGGCGGGAGACGAAGGACCCGGCCGTGCGCCGCGGCGTCGGCGTCGGGGCGGCGGTCTGGTACAACACCGGGAGAACGGGGCCCCGGGCGACGGTGACCATTCACCGGGACGGCTCCGCCGCCGTCGAGCACGGGGTCCAGGATCTCGGCACGGGCTCGCGCACCATGGTCGCCATCGTGGCGGCCGAAGAGCTCGGCCTCCCGCTCGAGAAGGTCTCCGTCCACATCGGCGACACGCGCATGCCCTTCGGCCCCGCGTCCGGCGGCTCCACGACGACGCCGTCGAGCGCCCCGACCATCCGCCGCGCGGCGTGGCAGGCCAGGCGAAAGCTGGCGGAGGCCGTGGCCCGGGAGTGGAAGGTCCCCGCCGAATCCGTCGCGATCGCCGGCGGCGCCGTGACGTCGTCCGCCGATCCGGCGTCGCAAGGCTTCCTGGGCGGAGGCGTGCCGCCTGCTGCCGGCCGCAGGCGCCGCCGCCACGGCCGACCGGGCGGAAAACCACGAGGACGCCTGGAAGCGGTTCACGGGCGGCGCGCAGTTCGCCGAGGTCGAGGTCGACACCGAGACCGGCAAGGTCCGCGTGGAGCGGGTCGTCGCCGTCCACGACTGCGGCCTCGCGCTGAACGCCCTGACCACCGAGAGCCAGATCCAGGGCGGGGTGATCCAGGGCCTTTCCTACGCCCTCTTCGAGAACCGGATCCTGGACCGCCCGACCGGCCGGATGGTCAATCCCAACACCGAGCAGTACAAGATGGCCGGTTCGCTGGACGTCCCCGAGATCGAGGCCATTCTCGTTCCCGTCTGGGACGGCGTGAACAACACGCATTCCGTCGGGATCGGCGAGCCGGCGGTGGTGGCGACGGCCGCCGCGATCGCCAACGCGGTGTCGCACGCGGTGGGAGCGCGGATCCGTCAGCTCCCGATAACGCCCGAGGTCGTGCTGGCCGCCGTGGACGAGGCCCGCGCGAAGGGAGGCCGCACATGAAACCGTTCGCCCTGATCCACGCGCGCACGCTCGACGAGGCGGCCCGGGAGTCGGCGCGCCCCGAGACGGCCCTGAAGGCGGGAGGCGTGGACCTGCTGGACCGCATGAAGGAGGGTCTCGACAATCCGAAGACGGTGGTGTCGATCGCCGCGGTCGCCGGGCACGACGGGATCGAGACCGGTCCCCCGGGACGGGTCGGGGCCCTGGCCACGCTGGCGGCGATCGCCGACCATCCCGGCATCCGGAAGATCTACCCGGCTCTCGCGGAGGCCGCCGGCGGCGCGGCCACGCCCCAGATCCGCCACATGGCCACCCTCGGGGGCAACCTCGCCCAGCGTCCCCGCTGCTGGTATTACCGGCTCGAGGAGTTCGACTGCCGCAAGAAGGGCGGCAAGGACTGCTTCGCGCTCGAGGGCGAGAACCGCTTCCACGCGATCTTCGACACGGACCTTCTCTGCTGCTGCGTCCACCCGTCGGCCACGGGAACGGCGCTTCTGGCTTACGGAGCGCGGCTCGAGACGATCTCCCCGAAGGGGAAGCGCACGCTCGCGATCGACGACTTCTTCCTCCGCCCCACGGCCGACGCGACCCGGGAGAACACCCTCGCGCCGGGCGAGATCATCGCCGCGGTGTCCCTCCCGACGCCCCCGCCCGGGACCCGCGCGGTCTACCGGAAGCTCAAGGAGAAGGAGTCCTTCGACTGGCCGATCGTCGAGACGTGCGTCACGCTGACGCTCTCGGGCGGCGTCATCGGTCAGCCCCGCGTCGTGCTGGGATCGGTCGCCCCCACGCCCCGCCGGTGCCCGGAGGCCGAGAAGGTCCTGGCCGGCGCCCGGCCCTCCGAAGACCTCGCCCGCCGGGCGGCGGAAGCCGCGGTCCAGGACGCCCGGCCTCTCGTGCAGAACGCGTTCAAGGTCCGGCTCGCGCGCGTGGAGCTCGAACGGGCGCTCCGGGAGGCCTTCGCCTGACCGACGATCCCCTGGCCCCCATGCGGCGCTTCACCCGGCCCTCGACGGACGCCGAACGCGAGCCCGACCCGTTTCTCTGCCGCTACCTCCGGACGAAGACCTGGCTCTCGCCCGACGCGTTCGGAGAAGGCGACCCCGGACGCTCGCCTTCGACCGCCCAGTACTGGTGCCTGAAGACGATGCGGTCGAGCGGGCCGGACGGCGACCTGGCGATCCCGGAGGAGTGCACGGACGAGCGGATCTGTTTCGAGCCGGCGCTCGGTAGAACCAGCGATTCCTGAGGCGGGTCAGGTCTTCATTTTTCGGATTTCTGTGATCGGGATACCGATCGCCGCAGCAAGGCTGAAATCTCGAAAAACTGAAGACCTGACCCCTCATCTTTTCTTCAGGTCCATCAGGACCTGGCGCGCGACGGCCTTGAGCGTGTCGAACACGCCGCCGCCCGTCGTCGCCACCGCCTCGAAGGTCGGCTCCCGCTTGATGTTGAGCTTGCGGTACAGCTCGTCGGCGGGCATCGCGGTGGGAAGGTCGCGCTTGTTGAACTGCAGGACGTACGGAATCGTCGCGATCTCGTAGCCCTGGTCCTTGAGGTTCTTGTCCAGGTTCCGAATCGACTCGATGTTGGCCTCCAGCCGCGCCTCCTGCGAGTCGGCCACGAAGACCACGCCGTCCACGCCCTTGAGGATCAGCTTGCGCGAGGCGTCGTAGAAGACCTGGCCGGGGACGGTGTAGAGGTGGAAGCGCGTCTTGAAGCCCTTGACCGTGCCGAGATCGAGCGGCAGGAAGTCGAAGAAGAGCGTCCGGTCCGTCTCGGTCGCGAGCGAGATCAGCTTGCCCTTGGCCGCGGGGTTCGTCCGGTCGTAGATGTACTGGAGGTTGGTCGTCTTGCCGCACAGGCCCGGCCCGTAATAGACGATCTTGCAGTTGATCTCGCGGGCCGCGTAATTGATGAAGGTCATCGGACTGCCACGCGAAGCTCGAAATCCGAGGTCGCCGGACTACTCCGAGAACAGACGGTCGATGTCCTCGTCCGTGATCTCGGCGAAGGGCGAGTCGAAATCGGCCTGGAGCACCTGCTTTTCCTTCTCGGCCTTCTGGGCGATCTCCGCGAAGATCTTCTCCAGCTCGGCCATGGCCCGCCGCACGCGCAGCCGCACGAGCCCCAGGGAGGTCCGCTCGTCGAAGATGACGACGAGGATCACCCGCTGGGCGACGATCGAGATGTGGATGTTGTCCTTCTCGCCCTCGTGGAAGAGGATCGAGAACTCCTTCTCCCCGATCAGGCGCGCGAGCCCGTCGGTGGCGGCGACGTTGCCGGCCGTCAGGGAGGCGAGCGACGTCGTGTCGAGCGTCTGGAGCTCGCCGACGGCGGCGATCTGCTGGCCGTTCTTGTCGACGAGGAAAACCACATTCGCGTTCGCGTCGGACGCGAGGCGATTGAGGGACTCCTTGATGCTTCGAAACTCCTCGTCGTAGAGGACGAGGTCAGGCAGCGCCATAGATAACTGGTTCTCCTGTGAGGACTTATTGTAACAGCAAACGACCGGACTACAGGTCGCGGCGGTTTTCCAGCGATCGCGCCATCGTGACCTCGTCGGCGTACTCGATGTCGCCGCCGACCGGCAGGCCGAAGGCGATCCGCGTCACGCGGACCCCGGAGGGCTTCAGCCGCCGGGCGAGATAGAGCGCGGTCGCCTCGCCCTCCACGTTCGGATTGGTCGCGATCACGACCTCGCGGACCTCCGGGGTGACGCGGGTCACCAGGCCCGCCACGTCGATCTGGTCCGGGCCGATGCCGCGCAGGGGCGACAGCGCGCCCCAGAGGACGTGGTACCGGCCGCGGAACTCGCGCGTCTTCTCGATCGCGGCGAGGTTGCCCGGCTCCTCCACGACGCAGAGCAGGGTGGCGTCGCGTTCCGGATCGGAGCAGATCTCGCAGGGATCCTCCTCCGTCAGGGTGTTGCAGATCGAGCACCGGCGCACGGCCGCCCGCGACTCCACGATCGCGCGCGCCAGCCGTTCGGCGTCGTCGTCGGGCGAGCGGAGCAGGTGATACGCCAGCCGCGCGGCGCTCTTGGCTCCGATGCCCGGGAGCCTCTGGAACTCCGCGGCGAGCCGTTCGAGCGACTTGGGGGTTCCGGGCATCCGCGCGCTAGCGCATTCCCGGCATCATCCCGCCGAGGAGCGAGCTCGTCTTCTTCTGCACGGCCTCGTCGACGCGGCGGGAGGCCTCGCGCGAGGCGGCGAGGATCAGGTCCTGCAGGGTCTCGACGTCTTCGGGATCCACCACCGCTTTCTCGATCTGGATGGAGAGGATCTCCTTCTTGCCGGACATCTCGATCTTCACCATCCCGCCCCCGGCGGCGGCCTCGACCTTCATCGCCGCGAGCTCCTGCTCCATCTGCGTCTGCATCGCCTGGGCCTGCTGCATCATTTTCTGGATGTTCATATTCACTTCGCGACGTCGACCGTGAGCCGTGAACCGTGAGCCGGGGATTTCCCCTGGGCTTACGGCGGACGGCTACCGGCTTACGGCCCTCATTCCTCCTCCTTGATCTCCGTCAGCTCACCGTGAAAGAGCTCCATCGCGGAGCGGACCATCGGGTCGGTCTCGGCGCGCGAGCTCGCGCGCTCCCGGGCAATCGTGGAGCGCGGGACCTCGCGGGCGGCCTTGCCCAGGTCGCCGTCGGCCGGGGGGCCGGTCTTCAGCACGACGCGCATCGGCCGCCCGAAGGCCTCCCGCGCGACCTCGTTCAGGAGCTTCTTCGTGGCGTGCTCCTCGAGGGCTTCCTTGGCGGCCGCGCGGTCGATCCCGAACCGGAGGACCAGGTCGTCCCGGTCGACGAAGATCGACTCGGCCAGGCTCGCCTGCGCCCCGGTCATGCGCCGCCGCGCGTCGAGGAGGTCGTGGAAGCGGGAGATCGGCTCGCCTCCGGCCGGCGCGGCGGAGACCGGCGAGGACTCGGGCTCCGGCTCGACGGCCACGAGCGAGACGATGCGCGGACCGGCGTCGCTCGGCCGCGGAGGCGGTACCACGGCCGGCGCGGGTCGAGTCCCGGCGGCGCCGGCGCCCGCGATCGCTCCCTCGATGTCCCGCAGCCGGGGCAGCTCCGCGAGCTTCAGGATCAGCATCTGGACCACGAGGCCCGGGTCGTCCACTCGCCGCACCTGCTCTTCCGCCTGGAGGACCAGCGAGACGGCGCGGAGCAGGTTCTCGTACGGCATCGCCCGGGAGAGCAGTTCCGAGCCGCTCGCGGTCGTCCTCCCCCGCCTCGGTGGCCGCCCCGGCGGCGATGAGCATCAGCCGGCGCAGGAATGCCACGAACTCCTTCAGGACGTGCCGCGGATCGGATCCGCCGTCGGTCAGGCGCGTCAGGTGCGCGATCGCGGCCGCGCGATCTCCCGCCGCGACCGCCGAGTACAACCCCGCGAGCAGCTCCCGGTCCACGAGGGCGAGGATCTCGGCGCAGCGCGCTTCGTCCACCTTGCCGCCGGCCAGGGTGGAGGCCTGGTCGAGCAGCGAAAGCGCGTCGCGCAGGCTTCCCTCGGCCGCCTCCGCCAGGACGCGCAGGGCCCCCGGCGTGGCGGCGATCTTTTCGGCCTTCGCGACCTTCTCGAGCTGTCCGGCGATCTCCTTGACGGTCAGAGCGCGAAACGCGAACCGCTGGCAACGCGAGACGATCGTGGCCGGGATCTTGTGCAGCTCGGTCGAGGCCAGGATGAAGCGCGTGTGCGCCGGAGGCTCCTCGAGGGTCTTCAGAAGGGCGTTGAAGGCCTCGTTCGTGAGCATGTGGACTTCGTCGATGATGGCGATCCGGAACCGGTCGCGCTGCGGCGCGTAGCGGACGGTCTCGATGAGCTCCCGGGCGTTCTCGATCTTCCGGTTGGACGCGCCGTCCATCTCGTGGACGTCGAGGGACTCCCCCCGCTCCAGGATCTCGCGGCACGACGGGCACTCGCCGCAGGGCTTCACGGTCGGGCCCTTGTCGCAGTTCAGGGCCCGCGCCAGCATCCGCGCCGTCGAGGTCTTCCCGACTCCGCGGGGGCCCGTCAGCAGGTAGGCCGACGCGACGCGGCCTTCGGCGATGGCGTTGGTCAGCGTGCGGGCCACGGCCTCCTGGCCGACCAGGTCCTCGAAGACGCGGGGACGCCATTTGCGGGGGAGCGAGAGGTGCATCGGGTCAGGATCTTAATCCGGCGACCGAAGATGAGTTCAGGTTGACCTGCGGCGCACGGTGGCGCCTCCTGATCGCTGCTTCCTTCCGGACCTGACGAGGTTCGGAGACTTCCGTCGCACAGGGCCCGAACTCATCCTCGGCCGCCGGACGGGCATTCTATCGCAGACGACGGGAGTCAGGGCTCGCGCCGGGAGCGGGGCGTTTCGAAGAAGGCTCGCGAGCAGGACGACGCCGAAGAGAAGACCGGCGGCGAGGTCCACGCCCCGGAAGCCGCCGACGGGAGGGGGCGGCCAGAGATCCAGGACCGAGCCGACAGTGAAGAGCGCCGCGAAGAGCGTCAGCCAGATCGCTCCGGCGATGGCCAGCCGCGCCGGCCGCGTCACGACTTGTCGTCGCACCGCTTGCGCACGAACTTCAGGACCGCCTCCGCGAGATTCCTCGGAATGTCGCGCGGCTTGAGCATCTTCAGGCACCGCCCCGTGGCCCGGTAGCTGGCGAGGAACTCCACGCAGGGCGGGCAGTGCGAGAGATGCAGGTCGAGCTGGCGGCGATCGATCTCCGCCATCGAGCCGTCCTCGTAGTCGACGAGGTAATCCAGGATGAGCCGCCGGCACGTGAACTCGTCGTGCGTCACGGCGCGGCCCTCCGTTCCCCGGCCTGCGGCTTGCTCTGAATCTCGGACAGGCGCTCGCGCACGAAGAGCCTCGCGCGGTGAAGGCGCGACTTGAGGGCGGGAATCGAGATCTCCAGCGTCTCGGCCACGTCGGCGGGCTTCATCTCTTCGACGTCGACCATCCAGATCACGTCCCGATACGCCGGCGGCAGCTCCCCGATGAAAGCCTCCGCGCGCTCCGCCAGGTCCCTGGCGATGGCTTCGTCCTCGATCCCCTCCACCCAGGCGGCGAATTCCGGCGAGGCCTGGTGGCCGTCGCCCTGAAAACGCGGAAGGTAGTCCTCGAGGGAGACGGTCCTGGCGGGCTTCCGGCGCCGGGCGCGGCTGTAGGCCGCGTTCAGGGCGACGCGGTAGAACCAGGAGAAAAACTTCTTGGACTCGTCGAACGTGCCGATCTTGCGGTACAGCGTCAGGAACGCGTCCTGCGTCGATCTCCTCGGCGTCCTCGGCGTTTCGGAGCACGCCATAGGCCAGTGAATAGACCCTCTTGTGGTAGCGCTCGACCATCTCTCGAAAGGCCTCTTCGTCGCCCCGTTTGATCCGCCGGACGAGCTCGAGGTCGGCGGTGTTCTGATCTTCGGCCATTCGGATTACGCTCTCAGAAGGCGAGTCGGTTCGTCCACGGGGCGAGTCTATGGCGGAGAGGGGGGATTACCGCCGTCTCTGTGCGCGTGTGGCGGAGAGGGGGGGATTCGAACCCCCGGTACGTTTTGCGCACACACGCTTTCCAAGCGTGCTCCTTAAGCCACTCGGACACCTCTCCGGGGGCGGGGAATCCTACAACAGGGCCCGGACCTCGGCGAAGCGATGCGAGTAAACGCCGCGCTGCGCGCGGCGTTGCCTACTGCTGGGGGTCTGCCTTCGGTGGCCGGCTCCAAGCGTGCTCCTTAAGCCACTCGGACACCTCTCCGGGAGGCGGGGAATCCTACAACACGGCCGCGAAGACCCAACGGATCAGGTCTGCAGGCACCTGTAACCCCCTAATCGGGGTTACACTCAGTCACGACTTCGGGATGACCGAGAAAGCTGAAAAGATCGAGTTCCCCTTCCTCGCGGGCCATCCGTGCCTCGATTTCCTGAACACGCGGCCGATCGTGAAGGGACATGTCGTCGAGCTCCTCGAAGACTTCGAGGACTTCCTCGGCTGGCTGACCCGATCCGGGCGACTGGAGCCTCGCGCTGCGGCAGACGCCCTCAAACGGTGGGGCGAGGGTCAGGAGGGCGCCCGCGCGGCCGAGCGGGCCCGCAGCTTTCGGGAGACGCTTCGGCACATGACGGACGGGATCGTGCGAGGCCGGGGCGTTTCCACCGAGGGTCTGGCGGCCATCAGCTCGATCCTGGCTGAGAACGAAGGCACCCTGCGCCTCGAAAAGAACGGAAGTGGCTTCCGGACCCGCTTTGCCGCTCGTCCCACGCAGCCGGTCGCGCTGCTGGGGACCGTCGCCGAAGCGGCGGCCGACCTCCTCAGCACCCGCGATCCGGCCATGATCCGCCGGTGCGGGAATCCGGAATGCGTCCTCTACTTCTACGACTCCACGCGCAATCACCGGCGCCAGTGGTGCGCCATGGGGACCTGCGGGAACCTGATGAAGGTGCGCGCGTTCCGCAAGCGGCACCGCCGGTGAGTGACAGCGCTCGATTCAGACGGTCGCGTATCGAGTCCGGGATCCCTCGCTTCGCTCGGGATGACGGTGTAGAAGCGATCGTTCATCGCCGTCATCCCGAGGCGCCGCGCCGAGGGATCCCGTGACTTCCTAGCCTTCCGCCGCCATGCGCCGCAGGGTCTCGAAGCTGTAGATCCCGTCGCTGTGGCCGTCCGCCCAGTCGATCTGGAGCGCATACGAGCCGACCAGCCGATGCGCGACCGCCTGGAAGGCGCGCGGCGTCAGGGGCCGGTCCGGTCCCTTGAAGAGATTGCCGAGGAGGTCCTTTTCGCCGCGGCACATCGCGCACGGGCACGCTCGGCGAAGCTTCTCGAGCGGGAAGTAGCTCTCGCTCCCGTCGTCCCAGACGATGGCCAGCTCGTTGCCCACGAGCATCACGTCGCGGGGACCTGGGACGGCCATCGGCTACTTCAGCCCCTCGGCGAGGAAGAGGTCCGAGAGTATCCGGTTGTAGGAGTAGGCGTATGTCATGCCGTCGTCGGCGATGGCCGGAGGGGCGACGTTGGAGATTCCGGCGGGATCGGGCGGGCTGAGCTCTTTCCAGAGCTCTCTCTTCCCCGACGCGAGATCCAGACGGAAAATTCGCGCCGGGTACTCGCCGCGCCGTCCGACGTAGAGGGACTTCCCGTCAGGGGTCCATCCCATCGTGGACTCGGCGTCTTCGATGCCCGGGATCGGCGAGGGCTCCCCTCCGGAGAGGGGATACAGGTAGCGCCTCTGGTCCGGCCCGATGACCGTTGCGCAACCGGCCGTCGGGAGAGATGCAGCGAAGCGGGGCACGGTATCCCAGCGGGCTCAACGCCCGCGGCTGGGCCTCGGGGCTTTCGAGAACGTAGAGACGAACGCCGTGCTCGCGCTCGCCTGCGGTCAGGAGAATCCGCTTCCCATCCGGAAACCAGGTCGCGGACTCCACGCTCAGTCCCGAGGTCGCGACCGTTCGGGATTGGCCGGTTCCCGTTGGCAGCGTCTGCAGTCGGGGCGTCGCCGCAGAGACGGAGACCGCCAGTGCCCAACGGCCGTCGGGGGAGATGGACATCGGATTGCCTTCGCCCAGCCGCACGGGGGGCGAGCCGTCCAGGCGGCGGGAGTACGACGAATAGCCGGGGCCGCCTCCTTCGCCCGTCTCGCTGAAAATGAAAATGGACCCGTCGGGCGCGATGTCTCGCACCGAGGACCAGTCGAGCCAGGACAGATCCCTCTCGCGTGCGTCCCCCGGCACGAAAGCCAGGATTCCGGACCGCAGGGCATCGTGCGCCATGAGCGCCCGCCCGTCCCGCGATACGTCGTGCAGCGTGAGGTTGCCCGTCACGCGGGCGAGGATCCGCCTTTTCCCCGACAGGGAAACAGCGTACAGCGCGCGATTGCCTCCGGACTCGGCCGCCGAAAACCAGACCTCTTTCCCGTCGGGCGACCAGGCCAGACCGCCCTCGGTCGAAAAGTCGCCGGCCAGCTTTCGGTGAGCTCCCGCGCGGTCCACGACGTCGAGGGAGCCCCCGTCGTCCGAGACCACCGGATGATGCAGGAAGGCCACCCGATCGCCCTTCGGCGACACGCGGGGGTTGGTGATCCATCCGGTCGTTTCGAACAGGACCTTGCCGATCGGAAACTCCAGCCGGAATCGCGGCCCGACGGCTCGGACCACCGCCAGAGATCGGCCGTCGGGAGACCAGTCCGCCCACTGCACGTCTTCGTGGACCTCGCGCGGACTGCCTCCGCCGGTGACACCGATCTGGGCCAGAGTTCCGGAGCGCTGGAATGGACCGGCGAAGTGGCGGTTCAGCGAGACCGCCATCTCGCCCGAGGGAGAGATGGCGAGCAGGTCGGCAGACTTCAGGCCGAAAGGACGGGCCTCCGGGCTGTCGAGGCGGGATACGAAGATCTCGACCGGCCGGCCCTCCCAGGACGCGGCGTAGACGATCGTCTGCCCGTCGGGCGCGAAGCGGGCCGAGTAGATCTCTCCTCGCTGGAACGTGAGCTGCCGGAAAGAGGGCGGCGGAGTCGCTCCCGCCTTCCTGCCGGCAAGGAACGCCGCGACTCCGACCGCGGCCGCCAGAGCCGCGGCGCCCAGGAGCCACGGCCAGACCCGCCGGCCCGCGCGCACCGCCTTCGCGGCCGCGGCCCGATGATCCGTGGTCGTCGAGACCGGCGCCTCGGAGAGGTGGTCGCGCACGTCCGCCAGGTCGCGCGCCAGATCCTTGGTGGTGCCGAACCGGTCCTCGGGGTCCTTGGCGAGGCAGCGTTCCACGAGCCATCGCACCGGTCCCGGCACCCTCGGGTTCAACTGGCCCACCGATACGGGCTCTTCCCGGATGATCGCCGTCATGGTCTCGGCCGTCGAGGAGCGCTCGAACGCTCGCTGGCCCGTCGCGAGCTCGTAGAGGATCGATCCGAACGAGAACTGATCGGAGCGGAAGTCGACCTGCCGGCCCGCCGCCTGCTCCGGCGACATGTAGCCCACCGTGCCCATCACCAGGCCCGGCCGCGTTCCGTCGATCGCGGTCGCGGCGCCGGAGACCTCCTGGTCCTCGGGAGCTACGAGCTTGGCGAGCCCGAAGTCCAGTATCTTCGCGTAGCCGTTCTTCGACACCATCACGTTCTGCGGCTTCAGGTCCCGGTGCACGATTCCGGCCGCGTGCGCGGTGGCCAGCCCCGAGGCGATCTGCACCGACAGGTCCAGGAGCTTCTTGATCGGCACCGGCCCGGATGCCGTCAGATCCTTCAGCGTTCCGCCCTCGATCAGCTCCATCGCGATGTACACCATCGAGTCTGTCGTCCCGATGTCGTAGATCGTCAGGATGTTCGGGTGCGACAGCGCCGAGGCGGCCCGCGCCTCCCGCTCGAACCGCTCACGCCGGTCCGGATCCGCCGCGAGCTCGGCCGGCAGCACCTTGATCGCGACGTCGCGCTTCAGCCTCGCGTCGCGCGCCCGGTAGACCTCCCCCATGCCTCCCGCGCCCAGCGGCGTCAGGATCTCGTAAGGCCCGAGCTTCGTTCCCGCGGCAAGCGTCATGTCAGATATCGAGGGAGAGGATCATCGTGCGCCGTCCCCTCTCTCGTCGGTTGGCCCGCGGAAGCGGGCCGCTGAGAGTCCGAGCCCGATTCTCACCGGGGATCACTTCAAGCCTTCGACGAGGTAGAGATCCGACAGGGTGCGCTGGAATCCGTAGACATACGACGAGCCGTCCGGCGTCGTGATGATGGGGGCAATGTCGACGATCCCGGACCCGTCGGCGGGCATCACCTCGCGTAAGAGCTCTTTCTTTCCAGTCCCGATATCCAACCGGTAAACGCGTCCCGGAACGTCGCGCCTCCGGTACACGTAGAGGAACCGGCCATCGGCGCTCCAGCCGCCCGCGGATTCGTCGTCGGAGAAGCCCGGTACGGGAGTGGGTTCTCCCCCCGTCAACGGGTAGAAATAGCGTCGCCGGTCGGGTCCGGCCGCCAGAACCCGCGTACCGTCGGGGGTGACGCCGCCCGAAAACGACCGGTAGCCTTCGGGCGAAACCGCCCGCGGCTTCCCGCCGGAGATCTCCAGGACGTAGATCCGGGATCCTCGGCCGGGCTCATTCGCCGTCAAAACGAGACGCTTGCCGTCGGGCGTGAACGAGCCGCCGCCCTGGGTTTCGAGATCTCCGGTGGGAAGCACCTTCTTCTCCCCGGCGCCCGTCGGATAGAGAGTGATCGTGCGCTTTTCGCGGCCGACCTGGACCATGGCCCATTGGCCGTCCGGGGAAAGGGCCTGGCCTCCCCCCTCGCCCAATCGGATCGGGGGCGAGCCATCGGTTCCCCGGATGTAGGTCGAGTACGCCGGCCCCGAGCCCTCTCCGGTCTCCGAGAACAGAATGGTCTTGCCGTCCCGCGAAATGGCGAAGAGCGACGACCAGTCGAGCCAGCCGAGCTCCCGCTCCCTGGCCTGGCCCTGCCCTCCCGCCAGGATTCCGATGCGCAGCGAGTCGTGCGCCATGAGCACTCGTCCATCCTGCGCCACATCCTGCAGCGTCAGGCTTTGCGTGACGCGGGCGATGAGACGTTCCCTTCCGGAGAGCGTGAGGGCATAGACGGCTCGATTGGCACCGACCTTCGCCGCGCTGACCCATATCTCGTCGGCCTTCGGCGACCACGCCAGACCGGACTCCGACGCGAACCCGCCTCCGAGCGCGGTCTTCTTGCCGGTCCGGTCGACGACCGCGACCTGTCCGCCGTCGTCCCCGCGCTGCGGGTGGTCCAGAAAGGCGACGAGGGCCCCGTCGGGCGAAACCCTCGGATGGCTGATCCAGCCGGCGGTCTGATAGAGCACACGGCCCACGGGATACTCGAGCTGGCTGCGCAGGCTGACGTCCCGGACGACCGCGAGGTCCTTCCCGTTCGGCCCCCAGTCCGCCCATTGCACGTCCTTGAGAATCTCGCGCGGGGCAACACCTCCGCTCACGCCGACCTCGGCCAGCGTGCCGCTGCGCGTGAACGGTCCGTCGATGTGACGGTCGAGCGAGACGACCATCTCCCCGGTGTTCGAGATGGCCAGCAGATCCGCGCCGACCAGTCCGAACACCCGCGACTCGGGCCGATCCGTCCGCGTCGAGAAGAGCTCGACCGGATTTCCGTCCCAGGCGGCCGCGTAGACCACGGTCTGGCCGTCGGGCGCGAAGCGCGCCGCATAGATCTCGCCCCGGCGGAAGGTGAGCTGCTGGTAGTTGGGCGGAGGAACGTAACCCGTCTTCTTGCCGAACGCATAGCCGGCGGCCAGACCGGCGGCCAGCGCGACAGACGCGGAAATCAGCGCCGGTGCCAGCCACCGCCGCCTCGGAGGAACGGACACCGCCGCGACCGCTCCCGTCGGCGCGGAGACGCCCGACAGGGACTCCAGGTCGAATGCGACGTCGCGGGCGGATTCGAAACGCTCCTCCGGGTTTTTCTCGAGGCAGTGGCGCACGATCCGGTCGAGGCCGGGGTGGATCTCCTTGTTGGTCTGCGAGAGATCCGGCGGATCCTTCGTCAGGATCGCCGTGATCGTGTCGGCCGCCGAGTCGCCGCGGAACGCGCGTTGACCCGACACCATCTCGTAAAGGAGCGTGCCGAAGGCAAACAGGTCACTCCGCTTGTCCGCCGCCCTGCCACGCACCTGTTCGGGAGCCATGTAGCCCATCGTTCCGAGCACGACTCCCGGCTGCGTTCCCCCGGAGACCGTCTGCATGTCGGTCTTGCCGTCCTCGCCCGTCTCCGTCTTCAACTTCGCCAGGCCGAAGTCCAGGATCTTCAGCCGGCCGTCTTTCGTCAGAAACACGTTCTCGGGCTTCAGGTCCCGATGGACGATCCCCTTCTCGTGCGCCGCGGCCAGGCCCTTCGCGAGCTGGATGGCGTAGTCGATCGACTTGCGCGCGGAGATCGCTCCGGCGCCGAGGCGGCTGCGGAGCGTCTCGCCCTCCAGCAGCTCCGTCACGATGTACGGGGCGCCGTCGGCGGTGCCGAAATCGTGCACCGCCGTGATGTTCGGGTGATTCAGGACCCCGGCCGCCCGCGCCTCCTGCTCGAAGCGCTTCAGCCGGTCGGCGTCCTGCGAGAACGACGCCGGCAGCACCTTGATCGCGACCTCGCGTCCCAGCCGCGGATCGCGCGCCCGATAAACCTCTCCCATCCCGCCCGCGCCGATCGGGGCCAGGATCTCGTAGGGGCCGAGCTTCGTTCCCGCGGCGAGCGTCACCGAGACTCCCCCCTCGCCCCGACGCTCTCCCCCCGGCGGGGGGAGAGGGGGCTCAATGGCGCGACGTGTCTCATGTCCGTGTCATCGGGAGGTGGCGCCGGATTCTAACCGCGATTCAGCGCAGCCCCTCGACGAGATAGAGCGTCGAGAGCCGGCGCGAGTAGCCGTAGGCATACGCGCGGCCGTCGCTCGACAGCCGGAGCCAGTACACGGCGCGAATCCCGGTCGCATCGGCCGGCAGAAACTCGTGCCAGGGCTCCTGGCGCCCGGTTTCGACGTCGTGACGCACGATTCGCGCCGGGAGCTCCAGTCCTTTCTGGACGAACACACTGCGGTCGTCCTGTCCCCAGATGTTCACGAAGTCGCGGGGCTCGAGGCCCGGAATCTCCACGGGGTCTCCCCCGTCGATCGCGCAGACGTACCACTTCCGGTCCGGTCCCAGTCCGACGAAACGCCTGCCGTCGCGCGCGACATCGATCAGGGCGAATCCCGGCGGGCTGACCGCGCGGGGCGTCCCGCCCTGCGTGTCGAGCAGGTAGACCCGCGGCGGCGCGTCGGCCTCCGGTCCCGTCGCGTCGAAGAGGACGCGCCTTCCGTCGGGCAACCAGACGGCGTTGCCGGCCTGCAATCCCGGGTGGGGCGGGAAGGCCGGTTCCCCGGCGCCAATCGGATAGACCACGAGCCGGGATCGCGTCGCGGGCTCGACGGTGGCCAGGACTCGCCGGCCGTCGGGGGAAAACCTCCGGGCGCTGCCCTCGCCCAGCCGGACCGCCGGAGATCCGTCCGTCCCCCGCACGTAGACGGAGTAGCCCGCGCCGCCCCCCTCGCCGGACTCGCTGAAGAGAACCGCTCGGCCGTCTCCGGAGATATCGGCGATCAGGCTTGCGTCGAGCCAGGAGAGGTCCTTCTCGCCGGCCGGCGAGCCCGTGATGACTCCGTTGCGCTCGGTGTCATGGATGACGAGAGCGCGCCCGTCGCGCCCGACGTCGCGGAGCGTCAGCGAGCCGGTCACCCGCGCGAGCAGGCGCGGTTTTTCCCCCGGGCTCACGGTCCAGAGAGATCGGTTGGAGCCGACCTCCGCCGCCGTGAACCAGACCTCGGAACCGTCGGGCGACCAGGCGAGCCCCTGGAGCGACGCGAAGAGGGGCGTCAGATCCGACTTCTTCCCGCCGAGGTCCACGGTGGCGACGAGGCCCCCGTCATCGATGCGCTTCGGGTGATCCAGGAAGCCGATCCGGTCTCCGTCCGGATGGAAGCGCGGATCGCCGATCCAACCCGAAGTCTGGTAGAGGACCTTGCCAATGGGGAACTCCAGACGCATCCCGCCGGGGTAGTTCCGGACGATCGCGATCTCCCCGTCCTTCGGGGACCAGTCGGCGAAGAGAACGCCCTCCAGCATCTCACGTGGTGCGCCGCCGCCCGTCGCGCTGACCCGGGCCAGCGTGCCGCCGAGCGTGAAGGGTCCAATCAAGTCGCTGCGAAGCGCGACGGCGACCTCTCCCGACCGCGAGACCGACAGGAGGTGTGCGCCCGGGAGGCCGAACGCGCGGGAATCGGGGCTGCCCGGATTCCCCTGGTAGATCTCGCGGTGCCCCCCGTCCCACGCGGCGGCGTACAAAACGGATTCGCCGTCCGATCCGAACCGGGCGTCGGAGATCGAGCCACGCCGGAACGTGAGCTGCTGGAAGGACGGCGGCGGCGGGACGCCCTTGCGGTCCCGCAGCCAGTAGCCGAGACCTCCCGCGAGGACCAGCCCCAGCAACGCGAGGGCCGGCGCAACGCGCACGCGCCGCTTCGGTGCCGCGGCCGCGGCGGCGCCGGACCGGAGCGTCGAGTCCGCCGACAGCGCCTCGAGATCGAATGCGAGGTCGCGCGCCGACTGGAACCGCTCCTCCGGGCTCTTCTCGAGGCAGTGGCGGACGACGCGCTCGAGGCCCGGCGGGACATTGCGGTTCGTGGAGGAGAGATCCGGCGGGTCTTCCTTGAGGATCGCCGACATCGTTTCGGCGGCCGAGCCCCGCTGGAAGGTCCGTTGACCCGACACCATCTCGTGCAGGATCGTCCCGAGCGCGAAGATGTCGGAGCGGGCGTCGGCGGGCGTTCCCTTGACCTGCTCGGGGGACATGTAGCCCAGCGTGCCCATGACGACGCCCGGCTCGGTCCCCATGCTGGCCGTCCTGAGGTCGGTGCGCGGACCCGCGGGCTCGTCCGCGAGCGCCAGCTTGGCCAGGCCGAAGTCGAGGATCTTGACGCGTCCGTCCGGCGTCACGAACAGGTTCTCGGGCTTGAGGTCCCGGTGCACGATTCCCTTCTCGTGCGCGGAGGACAGGCCCTTCGCGATCTGGATCGCGTAGTCCGTGGCCTTGCGCACCGGCAGCGCGCCTTCCGCGAGGCGCGAGCGCAGCGTCTCCCCCTCGAGCAGCTCCGTGGCGATGTAGGGCGAGCCGTCGTGCGTCCCGAAGTCGTAGATCGCGGTGATGTTCGGGTGGTTGAGCGCGCCGGCGGCCTCGGCCTCGCGCTCGAAGCGGCGCAGGCGGTCGGGATGCTTGGCGTACGACGCCGGAAGGACCTTGACGGCGACGTCGCGCTTGAGGCGCGAGTCCCGCGCGCGGTAGACCTCGCCCATCCCACCGGCCCCGAGCGGAGCGAGGATCTCGTACGGGACCGAGGCGCGTGCCCGCGGGGAGAGTCATGGAGTCGGGGGGGATTGTACCTGCGCCCTCGCGCACTGCCGCGGTCCGGTGACGAGAAGGCCGGCGCGCGAGCGAGGAGAAGTCTCCTCGCCCGCCGCGCTAGCCGCGCATCAGCGACGCCGAATCAGTCGTCGATCGTTCTTTCTTGATCTGGCCGCGGATCTCTCCTCCGGGGCTTGTCGTCGTGTGGACGTTCGCGTAGGTCGCGCCCGACCCGCAAGGCACGAATCGCCTCCTCGAATTCACCGGGCGAAATGCCCTGCCCTTCGGGCCCGATGACGTCTTCCGCGCTGAAACTGCCGCTCACCGTCCCGGAGGGCACGGGGCACGGCTGCGTGCCGGGCGGCGGGTCCGGCAGGTTCGAGCAGAGAAAAACCATGATCCCGCCGTTGAAGGCCTTCGCGCCCAGATGGATGTGAGCCTGCAGCACTTCTCCCTCGAGATCCTCGTAGCTCAGTTCGAACTCGACCGACTGCTTCGTCCCGGGAGATTCTTCCTCTGAATTCGCCGCTCCCCGGTGTCGAGAGCGTCGGAATCTCTTCGAAGCCTTTGAGCTCGGCCTTCAACTTTCTGTTTCCGTCTCTGTTCGAATCGCCCGCCGCCGACGATCCGACCGCCGTGAACAGCGCCACGGCGGCGGCGCCTGCCAGGAGTCTCGAGGGTTTCATCCGTTTCTCCTTTCTCTGCGGTGAACAAACCGAGGCGCTGCATCAGGCCCGATCACAGCAGAACGGCCGGCACGACGGGGGACGTTTTAGGAACCGCTTAGGCTTAGGGAAGAGGTTCGGCTCGCGAGGAGAGTTACTTCAGCCCTTCGACGAGCTGGAGGTAGGAGAGGACCCGGAGGTAGCTGTAGGCGTAGGTCTTCCCGTCGGGAGTAACGACGAATCGACTGATCGCGTTCAAACCGGCGGCATCGGCGACGTTGATCTCTTTCCAGAGGTCCAGGCGCCCGGCGGCCAGGTCATACTGCATGATTCTCATCGGGATCGCCTGATCGGCCTGGCAGTACAGAGTCCGTCCGTCGGCGGCGAATCGGACCGGCCGATGGGCCATCGTCAGTCCCTGCAGCGCCGTCGGCTCGCCGCCGGCCAGCGGATAGAGGTAGATCCGGCGGTCCGGGCCGCTGACGGTGACGAACTTGCCGTCCGGCGTTCCCGCTCCGCGATACAGGGAGTAGCCCTCGGGCGTCAGGGCGCGGGACTTTCCGCCGTCGATTCCCCGGAGATAGAGACGCGTGCCGCGTCCGGGCTCGCTGGCCGTGTAGACGATCTGTTTCCCGTCCGGGAGAAAGTCGGCGTTGAAGGGATCCACGCCTTCTCGAGGCAGCGCCCGCGGCTCGCCGACGCTGGTTGGCAGGAGAACGATCTGCGGCTCCGGTGTCAGGACGATCGAGATCGCCCAGGCGCCGTCGGGCGAAAAGGCCTCCGTGGCTCCAGCACCCAGCCGAATCGCCGGTGAGCCGTCGAGCTTGCGCAGGTACGCGGAGTAGCCCTGCCCCCCGCCCTCTCCCGATTCCGTCAGCAGGATCGTGCGGCCGTCGGGGGACATGTCCGTCACGAGCGAGTAGTCGAGCCAGGAAAGCTCCCGCTCTTTCTCGTCCCCGGAACCGCGAGCGAGAATGCCGAGGCGCGCGCTCTCGTTGGTCATCAGGACTCGGCCGTTCGACGCGATGTCCCGGATGGTGCTGATTCCCGGAACGCGGCCCACCAATCGCTTCGATCCCGAAAGCGTGACGGCGTGGACGGCGCGATTGAAGCCGCCTTCGGCGGCCGTGTACCAGAGCTCGCCTCCGTCCGGGCGCCAGGCGAGACCCTGCACCGTGGCGTAGACCGGCGTCAGGTCCTGTTTCTTTCCGGAGCGATCGACGATCGCCACGCGGCCGCCGTCGTCGTTCGGAAACGGGTGGTCGACGAAGGCGACCAGGTCGCCCTGCGGCGAAACGCGAGGGTTGCCGATCCATCCGCTCGTCTCGAAGAGCATCTTGCCGATCGGGTACTCCAGGCGGTTCTTGACCCCGGCGTCGCGGACGATGGCCAGGGTCTGGCCGTCGGGACTCCAGTCGGCAAACTGGACGTCGTCCAGGATGTCTCGCGGCGCTCCCCCGGCAATCGAGATACGTGCCAGCCGCCCGGTACGCACGAAGGAATGGGCGAAGCGCCGGTTGAGGGATACCGCCATCTCGCCCGACTTAGAGATGGAGAGCACCTCGGCGCGATCGAGCCCGAACGGCCGGGACTCGGGACTCTCGGGCCGATTGATAAAGACGGAGAAGGGCGCTCCCTCCCAGGCGGCCGAGTAGACGACGGTTTGTCCGTCGGGAGCGAAGAGCGAGCCGCCGACCTCGCCGCGCGAGAAGGTGATCTGGTGGAACTCAGGCGGCTGGACGAAGCCGGCCTTCTTGCCGGCCGAGTAGACGAACGGGCTGGCGATCAGCGCCCCCAGCAGCCCGGCCAGGGCCAGGGCGGGCCAGCGGCGGCGTTTGACGGTCTCCGCGGGAAGGGCGCGCGCGCCGGTCACGCCGGTCGGCGAAGAGACGCCCGACAGCGCCTCGAGGTCGAACGCGAGGTCGCGGGCCGACTCGAACCTCTCCTCCGGGTTCTTCTCCAGGCAATGCCGCACGATTCGGTCCAGTCCCGGATGGACGTCCTTATTGGTCTGCGAAAGATCCGGTGGCTCCTTCGTCAGGATGGAGGTGATCGTGTCCGCCGCCGTATCGCCCCGGAACGCCCGCTGGCCCGAGAGCATCTCGTAGAGGATCGTTCCGAAGGCGAAGAGATCGGACCGCTTGTCCGCCGGCTTTCCCCGCACCTGCTCGGGCGACATGTAGCCCATCGTCCCGAGCACGACGCCGGGCTGCGTGGCCCCGGAAACGGTCTTCAGGTCGGTCTGCCCGCTCTCGGCGGTTTCGGGCTTCAGCTTCGCGAGGCCGAAGTCGAGGATCTTGACCCGTCCGTCCTTCGTCACGAACAGGTTCTCGGGCTTCAGGTCCCGGTGGACGATCCCCTTCTCGTGCGCGGCGGCCAGACCCTTGGCAAGCTGGATCGCATAGTCGAGCGCCTTGCGCACCGAGAGCGGCCCCGACAGCAGGCGGTTGCGCAGTGTCTCGCCCTCGAGAAGCTCGGTGACGATGTAGGGCGCCGCGTCGTGGGTCCCGAAGTCGTAGACCGCCGTGATGCCCGGGTGGTTCAGGACTCCGGCCGCCCGCGCTTCCGCCTCGAACCGCTTCAGCCGATCCGCGTCCTGCGAGAACGTCGCGGGAAGCACCTTGATCGCTACGTCGCGGCCGAGCCGCGGATCCTTCGCGCGGTAGACCTCGCCCATCCCTCCGGCGCCCAGAGGCGCGAGGATCTCGTACGGACCGAGCTTTGTTCCTGAGGGGAGCGTCAACGCGGGTAGATTCTACGACGACCGCTGGTCACGTTCAGGCGCCGGCTCGAGGAGCTCGTCGTGACCGAGGTGAGAGCCGGCGATGACGTCACTTCATGCGATCCGCGTACTGAGAGCACCTTGATCGCGACATCGCGCTTCAGGCGCTCGTCGCGCGCGCGATAAACCTCACCCATTCCGCCGGCGCCCAGAGGCGTGACGACCTGGTAAGGGCCGAGACGAGTGCCCGCGGACAATGTCATCTACTTGAGCCCTTCCACCACGTAGAGGTCCGCGAGGCTCCGCTGGTACGAATAGGCGTAGGACTTCCAGTCGGGCGTGACGATGACCGGGCTGATGGTCATGACTCCCGCGGGGTCGGGTGGCATGACCTCTTTCCACAGCTCCTTTTTGCCGCTGCCGATGTCGAGCAGCATGACCCGGGCCGGAACTTCTCCTCGCCGGCGAACGAGGAGCGAGCGGCCGTCGGCCGAAAACGAAAACGGAATGTCCCCGGCGAGCAGTCCGGGAATCGGCGTCGGCTCGCCCCCGGCCAACGGGTAGAAGTAAAAGCGCTGATCCGGTCCGGTGACCACCGTGACCCTTCCGTCCGGGGAACATCCCGACCAGAGCATCCGATAGCCCTCGGGAGAGATGGCGCGCGGCTTCTCCTCCTCGACCCCTTGCACCCAAAGCCGTACGCCGCGACCGGGCTCGGCCCCGGAGAACACAATCTTGCGCCCGTCGGGAAGGAAGGTGGCCAGATCGATGCGGAGGCCGGTCGCGGGAAAGGTCTTCGGCTCGCCCGCTCCGATCGGATACAGGAGGAGCCGCTGTGCCGTGGCATCCCCCACGATGGCCACCGCAAGCCGGGAGTCGGAAGAGAGTCTGAAAGCATTTCCGGGACCGAGACGCACGGCGGGCGAGCCATCGGCCTTGCGGACATAGACGGAGTAGCCGGGTCCGCCTCCTTCGGCGCTCTCTCCGAAAAGCAGAGTCTGCCCGTCCGCCGAGAGGTCCCGGATGAGGGACCAGTCCAGCCATGAGAAGTCCCGCTCCTTCTCCGCTCCCGGAACCAGAGCGGAGATCCCCAGCCGCGCCTTGTCTTGAACCATCAGCGCTCGGCCATCCTTCGAAGAGTCCTCGACGATGAGACCGCCGGTCCCCTGGACCAGCATGCGCACGTTTCCGGCCCGCGTCGCGGCGTAGAGTCCGCGGTTGAATCCGACGGACGCGACGGTGAACCAGACTTCCTTGCCGTCCGGCGACCAGCAGAGCCCCTGCGCGCTCGCGAAGAACTCCGAGAGCGAACGGCGCTTTCCCGAGCGGTCCACCATCGCCGCCGAACCCCCGTCGTCCCCCTGAACGGGATGATCCAGGAACGCGACCTCGTCGCCGCCCGGCGAGACGCGCGGATGAGAGATCCAGCCGGCCGTTTCGTAGAGGACTTTTCCGGCAGGAAACTCGAGCCTGACCTTTCCGCCGAGATCCCGGACGACCGCCAGGCTCTGTCCGTCGGGACTCCAGTCCGCAAACTGAACGTCTTCGAGAACCTCCCTCGGCGAGCCTCCCCCCGTCATGCTGAGCCGGGCGAGCGTGCCGCTCCTCGTAAACGGGATCGAAGCGCGGCGGTCGAGCGAGACCGCCATCTCACCGGAGCGAGCGATCGAGAGCACTTCGGCGCCGGCGAGTCCGAACGGGACGCGACTCGGGGCTGTCGAGGCGGGTCTGGAAGATCTCCATGGGCCTTCCGTCCCAGCTTGCCGAGTAGAGAATCGTCTGCCCGTCCGGCGCGAACCGTGCCGAACCGATCAGACCGCGGCGAAACGTCAGCTGCCGAAAGGTCGCCAGCGGCACATGCCCCGCCCTTTTGCCGGCCACATAGGCAGCCGCGGCGACACCGATCAGGACGACGGCGGCGCCGAGCAGCAGCGGCAGTCGGCGGCGTCGAGGCGCCGACTCGAGCGTTGATGTCGCGGCGCGGGGGGTGGAGACGCCCGAGAGCGCCTCCAGATCGAAGGCCACGTCGCGCGCCGACTCGAACCGCTCCTCCGGGTTCTTCTCCAGGCAGTGCCGCACGATCCGGTCCAGCCCCGGATGGATGTCCTTGTTCGTCTGCGAGAGGTCCGGCGGCTCCTTCGACAGGATCGCCGTGATCGTGTCCGCCGCCGTGTCGCCGCGGAAGGCCCGCTGGCCCGCGAGCATCTCGTAGAGGATCGTGCCGAAGGAGAAGAGGTCGCTCCGCTTGTCGGCCGGCTTGCCCCGGACCTGCTCGGGCGACATGTAGCCCATCGTCCCGAGCACCACTCCCGGCAGCGTGCCGCCCGAGACCGTTCCCGCATCGGTCTGGCCGCTCTCGGCGCCGTCGAGCTTCAGCTTGGCTAGGCCGAAGTCCAGGATCTTGACCCGCCCGTCCTTCGTCAGAAAGATGTTCTCGGGCTTCAGATCGCGATGCACGATCCCCTTCTCGTGCGCCGCGGCGAGCCCCTTGGCGATCTGCATCGCGTAGTCGATCGCCTTGCGCGGCGAGATCGCGCCGGGACCGAGGCGGCTCCTGAGCGTCTCGCCCTCGAGAAGTTCCGTGACGATGTACGGCGCGCCGTCGTGCGACCCGAAATCGTAGACGGCGGTGATGTTCGGATGGTTGAGCACACCCGCCGCCCGCGCCTCCGGCTCGAAGCGCTTCAGGCGGTCCGGATCCTGCGAGAAGGACGCCGGCAGCACCTTGATCGCCACCTCGCGCCCGAGCCGCGGATCCCTCGCCCGATATACCTCCCCCATCCCGCCCGCGCCGAGAGGCGACAGGATCTCGTAGGGTCCGAGCTTCGTACTTGTAGGAAGCGTCATGTCACGTTTCTAGGCAGAGAATCCAGATGCGACTTCCCCTCTCCCTTCGGTCGGCCCGCGAAGCGGGCCTCTGAAAGTCCGAGTCTCACCTCATCCCATCGACGAGCTGCAGGAAGGAAAGAGTCCGAACGTAGCTGTAAGCGTACGCGGTGCCGTCGGGCGTCACCTCGACCCTATTGATGTTGTTCAAGCCGGCGGCATCGGAAGGCATCAGCTCCTTCCACGGCTCCTTGCGACCCGAAGCGACGTCATATCGAAAAATGGCGGCCGGAAGCTGGCCCCGCCGCTGCAGAAAGAGCGTCCGGCCGTCCGGTGTGAACCGAATCGGAACATCCTCGACCGAGAGGCCGGCGAGCGGCGTCGGTTCGCCTCCCTCCACCGGGTAGAGGTAGATCCGGCGATCCGGCCCGCGGGCGACGAAGACTTTCGGAATCCGGGCTGATCGCTCCCCGGTACGCGAAGTACCCCTCGGGGGTCAGGGCTCTCGGCTTGCCGCCGCCGACGTCCCGAATATAGACGCGCGTGCCATGCCCCGGTTCCGTCGCGGAAAAGAGAATCCGTTTCCCGTCGGGAAGCCAGGCCGCGTCGATCGCGGCGAGCCCTTCCTTCGAAAGGGCCCTGGGCTCGCCGACACTGGTCGGTAGAAGAACGATTTGAGGATCGGAGGCCGCGCGGACGATCGAGATCATCCACGCGCCGTCGGGCGAGAGCGCTCCGGAGGTACCGTCGCCCAGACGAACCGCCGCGGTTCCATCGGTTTTGCGGATGTAGGCCGAATAGTTCGGTCCGCCGCCTTCGCCCGACTCCGTGAGGGTGATGAGGCTTCCGTCGGGATTGATGTCCGAAACGAGGGAAAAGTCCAGCCAGGATAGGTCTCGTTCTTTCTCCTCGCCCTGCCTCCGTGCGAGGATGCCGATTCGGAAGCTCTCGTTGGTCATCAGGACCCGGCCGTCTTTCGAGATGTCGCGGATCGTGCTGATACCCGGGACGCGGCCGACCAGCCGCACTCGCCCCGAACGAGACACTGCGTGGACCGCGCGATTGATTCCTCCCTCCGCCGCGGTGTACCAGACCTCCTTGCCGTCCTTCGTCCATGCGAGCCCTTGCGCAGTGGCATAGAAAGGCGACAGGGTCCGCTTCTTGCCCGATCGATCGACGACGGTCAGCGATCCCCCGTCGTCTCTCTGGACGGGATGATCGATGAATGCGACCAGATCGCCATCGGGAGAGACGCGCGGATGGCTGATCCAACCGGTCGTTTCGTAGAGCACTTTTCCGATCGGATATTCCAGGCGGATCTTCACCCCCGCCTCGCGCACGATCGCGAGGTCGCGGCCGTTCGGATCCCAGTCCGCCCACTGCACGTCGTCCAGAATGTCGCGCGGAGCGCCGCCGGCGATCGATATCCGGGCGAGACGGCCGACGCGGACAAAGGGGATCGTCTGGCGCCGGTTCAACGAGACCGCCATCTCGCCGGTCTTCGAGATCGCCAGGACCTCGGCTTCGCCCAGACCGAACGACCGCGACTCGGGGCTCTCTGGACGGTTGATGAAAATCTCGAAGGGCTTTCCCTCCCACGCGGCGGAATACACGATGGTCTGGCCGTCTGGAGCGAAGAGCGAGCTGCCGACTTCACCGCGAGAAAACGTAATCTGCTGAAACTTGGGCGGTTCGACGAAGCCGGCCTTCGTGCCCGCTGAGTAGGCAACCCAGCCGGCCAGCGCGGCGCTGGCGACGGCGACACCGCTCAGCAGCGCCCACGAGGGGCGTTGCGTCGGAGCCCTGCCCTCGACCGCGACGGCGCCGGTGGATGCCGAGACGCCGGAGAGCGCCTCCAGGTCGAAAGCGACATCCCTCGACGACTCAAACCGCTCCTCCGGGTTTTTCTCCAGGCAGTGCCGCACGATCCGGTCCAGCCCCGGATGGATGTCCTTGTTCGTCTGCGAGAGATCCGGCGGCTCCTTCGACAGGATCGCCGTGATCGTGTCCGCCGCCGTGTCCCCGCGGAACGCCCGCTGACCCGCAAGCATCTCGTAGAGGATCGTGCCGAAGGAGAAGAGATCGCTGCGCTTGTCGGCCGGTTTCCCCCGCACCTGCTCGGGCGACATGTAGCCCATCGTCCCGAGCACGACTCCCGGCTGCGTCCCACCCGAGACTGTTCCCGCATCGGTCTGGCCGCTTTCGGCGCCGTCCAGCTTCAGTTTCGCGAGGCCGAAGTCCAGGATCTTGACCCGCCCGTCCTTCGTCAGAAAGATGTTCTCGGGCTTGAGGTCCCGGTGCACGATCCCCTTCTCGTGCGCCGCGGCGAGTCCCTTCGCGATCTGCACCGCATAGTCGATCGCCTTGCGCGGCGAGATCGCGCCGGGACCCAGGCGGCTGCGCAACGTCTCGCCCTCGAGGAGCTCCGTCACGATGTAGGGCGCGCCGTCGTGCATCCCGAAGTCGTGGACCGCCGTGATGTTGGGGTGGTTGAGCACGCCCGCCGCGCGGGCTTCCTGCTCGAATCGCTTCAGCCGGTCCGCGTCCTGCGAGAAGGTCGCCGGCAGCACCTTGATCGCCACGTCGCGACCCAGCCGCGGGTCTTTCGCGCGGTAGACCTCGCCCATCCCTCCCGCGCCTAGTGGCGCCAGGATCTCGTAGGGCCCGAGTTTCGTTCCCGCCGCGAGGGTCATTTCAGGTTTTGCACTTGATAAAGAGTCGAGAGTATTCGCACGACACCGACGAGCATCGTCCCGCCGTCCGGAGTGATCCTAACCGGCCCGAAGGAAGTCACGCCGCCGGCGTCGCTGCCGGAGAGGCCCCGGACATGGGTCCTGCGGCCGGATGCGACGTCGATGAGGTCGAGCGTGCAGGGAATCCCCTGTCGCGAGACGTAGAGGCCCTTCCCGTCCGCCGTCCAACCCGCCGGAAAGTCCGACGGCCGGGAGGCCGGCAGATCGGTCGCGGACCCACCGCCGAGCGGGTAGAGATGCACGCGCGTATCCGGACCGATCGCGGCGATCCAGCGCGAGTCCGGCGAAATGAATAGGCGCGCAGCGCTGATCCCCTCTTCGCTGATCGCTTTCGGAGGACCTCCCGCCAGGTCTTGCAAGTAGATGCGGCTGCCGCGGCCCGGTGCGTTCGCCACGAATACGAACTTCGAGCCGTCCGGCAAGAAGACCCCGTAGGCGGTTCTTCCGAGGTCGCCGGGCGGGAACGCCTTCGGCTGTCCGGCTTTTACGGGCACCAGCACGAAGTGCGGCGGATTGGAAAGGACCTGGGTCAGCGCCCATTCGGAATCGGGCGACAGGGCGACCCCGACGCCGTCACCCAGGCGCACCGCGGGCGCGCCGTCCGTCGGCCGCAGGTAGGCGCCGCCTGAGGGGCCGCCGCCCTCGCCCGACTCGTCGAAAAGCATGACTTTCCCGTCCGGCGAAAGGGCGCGATCGTTCGACCAGTCGAACCAGGTCAGCTCCTTTCCCGCCGGCTCGCCGGGCCCGAAAACGAGCACGCTCGCACGGTAGTCGTCTTCCGTGATCAACGCCCCGCCGTCCTTCCGGACGTCGAGAAGCGCTGGAGTCCCCTGCATCGTCCGGATCAGCCGGAGCTTGCCCGCGGGCGTGACGCCGTAGAGCATGCGCTCGATGCCTTCGCGCGCCGCCGTGAACCAGATTTCGCGGCCATCCGGCGACCAGGCCAGGCCCTGAATGGTGGCCCAACCTCCCGCGAGGTCCGTTTTCTTCCCGGCCCGATCCACGATGGCCACCGCGCCGTCGTCCCCCGCCGACGAGTGATCGATGAACGCGATGTGCGAGCCGTCCGGCGAGAATCGCGGATTCTGCAGCCAGCCCGCCGTTTCGTAGAGGACCTTGCCGATCGGGTATTCGAGGCGATCCTTCCCGCGCATGCGATGCACGACGGCGAGCTCGGAGCTCCCCGGCGCCCATTCGCCGTAGCTGGCGTTGGCCAGCACCTCCTTGGGCGCCGCGCCCGACAGCGGCACGCGAGCGAGAGTGCCGTGGAGAGCGAATCCCGTAAGGTCGTAATTGGGCTCGAGCAGGACCGCCATCTCGCCGGAGGAGGAAATCGATAGCAGCTCCGCTGCCGGCAACGGCAGCGTGGAGGACTCCGGGTTCCCGGGTCGAAGCGAGTAGATCCGCGGAGGGGCGCCACTCCACGCGGCGGTGTAGTAGACGGTACTGCCGTCCGGCCCGAAGCGCGCCGTGCTGACGGTGCCCCGCTGGAAGGTCAGACGCTGGAACGTCGGCTGCGGCGCCGCGCCCGTTCGCCGGCCCGCGTAGACGCCGAGAAGCGCCGCTGCGACGATCGCCGCGGCGGCCCAGGGCCAGCGCGCACGGGGCCGCGCGGGCTCGACGACGCCGGTCACACCGGAGGCGGTGCTCGTGACCTCGCCCAGATGCTCACGCACGCTCTTCAAGTCCCGCGCGAGGTCGCGCGTCGAGGCGTAGCGCTCGTCGGGATCCTTGGCGAGGCAGCGCTCGACGATCCACCGAAAAGGCGCCGGTGCCCTCGGATTGACCTGCGCCACCGGCTCCGGCTCGTCCCGGATGATCGCGGTCAGCGTTTCGGCTCCGGTGTTCTTCTGGAACGCGCGCTGGCCCGTCGCCATCTCGTAGAGGATCGAGCCGAGGGAGAACTGGTCCGAACGGAAGTCGACCGGGCGTCCGCTGGCCTGCTCGGGCGACATGTACCCGACCGTCCCCATCACGGTGCCGGGCTGCGTTTCCTGCTGGATCGCCGTCGGCGCCCCGGTGACCTGATCGGTCGGGGCAGTGAACAGCTTCGCCAGGCCGAAGTCGAGCAGCTTGACGAAGCCATCCTTCGAGACCATGACGTTCTCGGGCTTCAGGTCCCGGTGGACGATCCCCGCGCCGTGGGCCTTCGCCAGCCCTTCCGCGATCTGCAGGGCGACGTCGAGGAGCCTCTTGGCGCCGAGAGGTCCCGAGGCCAGGAGCTCGCGCAAACTCGTCCCTTCGACGAGCTCCATCGCGAGGTACGTCGTCCCGTCGGCGGAGCTGATCTCGTGGATGGTGATGATGTTGGGGTGATTCAGCGCCGACGCCGAGCGCGCCTCCTGCTCGAAGCGCTTGCAGCCGGTCCGGGTCCTGCGAGAACGAGGCGGGCAGCACCTTGATCGCGACCTCGCGCCCGAGGCGTGGATCGCGTGCCCGGTAGACCTCCCCCATCCCGCCCGCGCCCAGGGGCGCGAGGATCTCGTAGGGGCCCAGGCGCGTGCCGGCGCTGAGCGTCATTCCAAACCGTCCACGACGTAGAGATCGCCCAGAGTCCGCGTGTAGGAGTACGCGTAGTACTTCTCGTCGGGCGTGATCAACACCGGCGCGATCGTGGAGACGCCGGCCGCGTCCGCCGGCATGAGCTCCTTCCAGAGCTCCTTGCGCCCGGAAGCCAGGTCGAGGGTCATGACGCGCAGCGGCACCTCGCCGCGGCGGCGCACGAACAGCGACCCGCCGTCCTGCCTCCAGCCGTTGACGACGTCACCGGCAACCAGCCCGGGGATCGGCGTGGGCTCGCCTCCCGCGATCGGATAGAGGTAGAGCCGCCGGTCCGGACCGGTGGCGGCAACGAGCTTGCCGTCCGGCGACCTCACGTTCATGCGGTAGCCCTCCGGCGAGAACGCCCGGGGCTTCGGATCGTCGATTCCCTGCACCCAGAGACGCGAGCCCCGATCGGGCTCGGCGCCGGAGAAGACGAAGCTGCGGCCGCCGGGGAGCCAGGCGATCTGGTCGGCCCGAAGATTCTGCGGCGGAAGGGCCCTCGGCTCGCCGACGCCGATGGGATACAGCACGAGGCGTCTGGAGCGGTCCGCTCCGGTCACCGCGAGGGCGATGCGTCCGTCGGGAGACAGGTCCGCGCCCACGCCCGGCCCGAGCCGCACGGCTGGGGACCCGTCGGCCTTCCGCACGTAGACGGAATAGCCGAGTCCGCCCCCCACTCCGCTCTCGTCGAAGAGCAGCGTCTGCCCGTCCGCCGAGATCGCCCGCGGGAGCGACCAGTCGAGCCACGAATAGTCCCGTTCCTTGGGCGAGCCGGGCAGGAGCGCCGACATCTCTTTTCGCGCCTTGTCGCCGATGATCAGGATCCGGCCGCTCTTCGAGACGTCCTGGACCGTGAATGACCCCGTGCCCCTCGCGAGGACGCGCACGCGGCCGGAGCGGGTCGCCGCCTGGAGAGCACGGTTGACACCGGTGGACGTCGCGGAGAAGAAGACCTCCTCGCCGCCGGGCGACCAGCAGAGTCCCTCCGCGCTCTCGAAGGAATTCGTGATCTCTCGCCGTTTCCCGGCGCGGTCGACGAGCACCACCCTGCCGGAGTCGTCGCCCTGAAGGCCGTGATCCAGAAAGGCGACCTCGTCGCCTCGGGGCGAGACTCTCGGATGGGAGATCCAGCCGGCGGTCTCGTAGAGAACCTTGCCGACCGGATACTCCAGCCGCACCTTGCCGCCCTGCTGGCGGACGACCGCCAGGCTCTGGCCGTCGGGCGCCCAGTCCGCCCAGAGGATGTCCTCGAGAACCTCCTTGGGCGAGCCTCCGCCGGTCATCCCGATGCGGGCCAGCGTTCCCGTTCTGTTGAACGGAAAGGAATCGTGACGGTCGAGCGACACGGCCATCTCCCCGGACGGCGACACGGAAAGCAGCTCCGCCTTCGACAGACCGAACGGGCGCGACTCCGGACTGTCGAGCCGGGAGACGAAGACCTCCATCGGCTTTCCGTCCCAGCCCGCGGAATACAGGATCGTCTGGCCGTCGGGCGCGAACCGCGCCGAGCCGATCGAGCCGCGACGGAACGTGAGCTGCGTGAACGACGGCGGCGGCTCGAATCCGGCGCGCTTGCCGGCCCAGTAGGTCGCCGCCATGCCCGCGAGGGCGACGGCGATCCCGATCAGAAGCGGCACCCGGCGGTTTCCGACGGGGCGTGCGCGCGCGTCGAGAGCCGACCGCGGCGCGGAGATGCCGGAGAGCGCATCGAGGTCGAAGGCGAGGTCGTGCGCCGACTCGAACCGCTCCTCCGGGTTCTTCTCCAGACAGTGCCGCACGATCCGGTCGAGGCCCGGATGGACGTCCTTGTTCGTCTGCGAGAGGTCCGGCGGTTCCTTGGTCAGGATCGCCGTGATCGTGTCGGCCGCCGTGTCGCCGCGGAACGCACGCTGGCCAGACAGCATCTCGTAGAGGATCGTGCCGAACGCGAAGAGATCGGAGCGCTTGTCCGCGGGCTTTCCGCGCACCTGCTCCGGCGACATGTACCCCATGGTGCCGAGGACGACTCCGGGCTCGGTGCCCCCGGAGACCGTCTTCATGTCGGTCTTGCCGTCCTGTCCCGTCTCGGGCTTCAGCTTGGCCAGACCGAAGTCCAGAATCTTGACCCGGCCGTCGCGCGTCAAGAACAGGTTCTCGGGTTTGAGGTCCCGGTGCACGATCCCCTTCTCATGCGCGGCCGCCAGGCCCTTTGCGATCTGGACCCCATAGTCGATCGCCTTGCGCACGGGAATCGCGCCTGCTCCCAAACGGCTCCTCAGCGTTTCCCCCTCCAGCAGCTCCGTCACGATGTACGGAGCGCCGTCATGGCTGCCGAGATCGTGCACGGCGGTGATGTTCGGGTGATTGAGGCCGCCCGCCGCCTGCGCCTCCTGTTCGAACCGGCGCAACCGGTCGGCGTCGGCCGAAAACAGGGACGGCAGCACCTTGACCGCGACGTCGCGTTTGAGCCGCTCGTCCCGCGCCCGGTAGACCTCCCCCATCCCTCCAGCGCCGATCGGCGCGAGGATCTCGTAGGGGCCGAGCCGGGTGCCGGCGGCAAGTGACATTGGAGCTGGCGCATTCTAATCAAAGTCGTGGCGTATCCTTGCGCCGCCAGCAGGCGAGGTGCTCATGCTCCGACCAGGCCGTCGCGCCGCCCTTCTGTTGCTCGCCGCGCTTCCCGCGGCGTTCCTCCCCGCGCAGACGCGTCCGAAGCTCAGCGTCGACTGGATCACGGGTCCGGAAGCCGAGCTGGCCACGAAGCTGCCCCGCTTCGCGTGGACGTCGAGCAGCACGCTTCTCCTGCTCGACGAGAGCCGCCCGACTGCCGAGCGCGCGTTCGAGCGCCTGGACCCCGCCACCGGCGCCCGCCGCCCCGCCCTCGATCGCACCGCCGCCCTGGCCAGTCTCCGGGCGCTCCTTCCGGAGAAGGACCTTCCGGAGGCTCTTACGTGGCCCGCCTCGCTGGACGGGGCCGGGACGACTGGCCGTCTACGACTTCGGCGGCGACCTCTTCGCGCTCGACTTCGCGGCGTCGCGCTTCGAGCGCCTGACGCAGACCGCGGCCCGCGAGAAAATCCCGCGTCTGTCTCCGGACGGCCGCAGGATCGCCTTCGTTCGCGACAACGATCTCTTCGTCTACGAGCGCGCGAGCGGCGCCGAGCGGAGGCTGACGAGCGACGGAAGCGCGACCGTTCTGAACGGCGTCCCGTCCTACATCTACTGGGAGGAGATCCTGCATCACGACGACTCGGGGTACTGGTGGTCCCCCGACTCCGAGGCGATCGCCTTCCTCCGCAGCGACGATTCCGGAGTGGACCTGTCGACGTTCACGGATATCCGTCCGTTCGTTCCCGACGTCATCACGCAGCGCTATCCGCGGGCCGGCCGCCCGAACCCGGCGGTTCGTCTGGCCATCGTGGATCTCGACTCGGGACGGACGTCGTGGATGAACGTCCCGGCACCGGGTTACGAGTACATCCTCCGCGTGCAGTGGCTGCCGGACAGCCGAAGCGCCGCGGCACAGACCACCAACCGGGCCCAGGACCGGCTCGAGCTCTACGCCGTGGGTCGATCCGACGGTCAGACGCGCCGGCTCCTCGCGGAAGCCGACGCCGCGTGGGTGAACCAGAAAGAGGCGGTTTTTCTGGAGAACGGGGAGTTCCTCGTCTCTTCCGAGAGGAGCGGCCACACGCATCTGTATCGATACCGGGCCGACGGGACGCTCGTGAACGCCGTGACTCACGGCGACTGGTCCGTGCGCGGACCCGGCGCGTTCTACGCCGCGCCGATGGGCTCAGCGTTCGTCGACGAGGGGCGCGGGTGGGTGTACTTCACGGGCCTCGAAAAGTCGCCGATCGAGAGGCACCTCTATCGCATCGGGCTCGACGGCTCTGGCGCTGAGCGGCTGACTCGGGAAGACGGAACACATCGCGTCACCTTCAGCCCCGACAGGCGCTTCTACGTCGACGCCCATTCGAGCCATGCGACGCTGCCCTCGCTCACGCTGTACGACGCGTCCGGAGAACTGACAACCGTCCTCGCGGCTCCACGCCGGGAGATCCTCGCGCCCTTCGCGTTGCCGAAGCCCGAGCTGCGGACGGTGCCGGCCCGCGACGGCTTTCCCCTTCCGGCCCGCATCCTCAAGCCGCGGGGCTTCAACGCCAGAGTTCGCCATCCCGTCATCCTGCGGGTCTACGGCGGACCGGGAGTGCCTACGGTCACGGACGCGTGGGGCGGGGGGAACGCCCTCTTCGATCAGCTCCTGGCGGACCGCGGCTACGTCGTGGCCTCGATCGACAACCGCAGCGCGACGGGCGCGAGCAAGCTGCTCGAGAACACCGTGCTGCGGAATCTCTGGGGCGGCACCGAGCTCGACGACCTCGTCGCGGGGGTCCGCTGGTTGAAGGCGCAGCCCTGGGTGGACCCCGAACGGGTGGGCATCTGGGGGAGCAGCGGCGGCGGGACGTTCACGCTCAACGCCCTGACGCGATCGAAGGAGTTCCGGGCCGGAATCTCCGTCGCCCCGGTGACCGACTGGCGGTTCTACGACAGCAAGGCGACCGAGGCCTACATGAAGACTCCGGAGGAGAACCCGGACGGCTACGCGCGCACGTCGCTGGTGTCGGCGGCGAAAAACCTCCACGGACGGCTCCTGCTGGTCTTCGGCACCTACGACGACAACGTGCACCCGCAGAACAGCTGGGCCTTCATCGACGCCCTCGTCGCGGCCGGCCTGCCGTTCGACATGATGGCGTACCCGATGCGAAAACACGGGATCGACGATCGCGCCGCCCGGGTGCACCTGTACGAGAAGATGCTCGAGTTCTGGAAGCAGAACCTCTAGAGCGGGGTCACTCGTAACGCAGCGCTTCGATCGGATCGAGGCGCGAGGCCTTCACGGCGGGGTACAGGCCGAAGAAGATGCCAACCGAAACGGAGACGAGGAGGCCCACGAGCACCGCCCAGATGGGCGTCGCCGCCGGAAGCGCGGGCACCATCGCCTTGATCAGCGCGGGCACGCCGATGCCCACCACGACGCCGATCGCGCCGCCGAGAAGCGACAGCGTGGTCGCTTCGGTCAGGAACTGAAGGACGATGTCGCGCCGGAACGCTCCCACGGCCTTGCGCACGCCGATCTCGCGCGTGCGCTCGGTGACCGACACGAGCATGATGTTCATGACGCCGACGCCGCCGATCAGCAGCGAGATCATCGCGATGAAGATCATCGCGCCGGCGATCCCGTTCGTGATGCCCTGGAAGCTCTCGATCATCTTGTCGGGCGTCAGGATGTAGAAGTCGTCCTCCGCGTTGAAGGGCACGTGACGGCGGGCCCTCAACAGGGCGCGCCCCTTCTCGATGACGACCGGAACGAGGTCCGGGCTGTAGGGGATCGTCGCGATGTGGATCGTGTCGCCCCCGCTGTTCTTGATCTGCGGGAACTGCCTGTCGAAGGTCGAGAACGGGATGAAGAACCAGTGGTTGCTGGATCCGCCGCCGAAGTCGCCCTTCTCCTCGAGAACGCCCACGACGACGTACTTGCGGCCGTTGAGCTCGACGGTCTTGTTGAGCGCGCTCTCCCGCGGGAAGAGCGCTTTCCGGACGTCCTCGCCGATGACGGCGACCTCCGAGGAGTGCTCGAGGTCGGCCTCGGTGATGAATCGCCCGGTCTCGACATAGTGGTTGTTGGCGATCGTGTAGTCCGGATACACGCCGGCCACGGTCGGGTTCGTGGCCTCGTTCTCCCGGTACCTCACGTTCACGTCGGTGTCCCAGAGATAGCGCTCGGGGGAGACCGCGCGGATCTCCGGGATCTGGGCCTTCAGCGCCAGGGCGTCATCGAGCGTCAGGTCCTTGCGGTTTCTCTCCAGGTCGGAGCGGTGGTTCGGGCCGAACCGCATCGAAAACTTCTGGAACTGGACGAGTGTCGCGCCGAAGCTCTGGAAGTTGGCCACCATGCTGTCGTTGAACCCCGTCACGATGGAGACCATCGAGATCACGGTGGCCACGCCCACCACGATGCCCAGCACGGTGAGCGAGGCGCGCAGCTTGTGCGCGCGCACGGCCAGCATCGCGAAGCGCAGGTTCTCGCCGAATCCGCGGCGCAGGTGGGAGATCAGGGAGGACATGCGTTACTCGTACCGGAGGGCCTCGACCGGAGGCAGCTTGCTCGCCTGGCTGGACGGGATCCAGCCCGCGAGCAGGCCCGTCACCGTCGCCACGGCCACGCCGAGCACGATGAAGGACGGGCGAACCTGCGCCGGGAAGACCTGTTGGACGGCGAAAGCGATCAGGGCGCCGAAGAGGACGCCGATCATCCCGCCGACCGACGAGAGCATCGCCGCCTCGAGCAGGAACTGCCGGCGGATGTCCTTGCGCCGCGCGCCGAGAGCGCGCCGGACGCCGATCTCCTTGGTCCGTTCGACGACCGACACGAACATGATGTTCGCGATCACGATCGCGCCGACCACGAGCGAGATCCCCGAGATGAGGATCATCAGCGCGAAGGCCCCGGCCGAGATGTTCCTCCACAGGGTCTGCAGGAGTTCGGCCGTAACCAGGGCGAACGGATCGTCGTTATCGAATCCGGTCTTGCGCAGGGCGCGGAGAATCGTGCGCACCTCGTCGGTGGCCGCCGCCACTCCCTCGACCCCCGTCTTGGGCTTGATGAAGATGCCGATGTCTTCGCTGGGAGCGATGTGCTTGTTGAACAGCGTCAGCGGGATGAAGATGACGTTGTCCTGGCTCTGCCCCATGACGCTGCCCTGCTTGGCGAGCGAGCCGATGACCTTGACCGGATAGCCGTCGATCTTCATCGTGCGGCCGATCGGGTCGATGTTGGGGAAGAGCTCGTCCTGGACGTCCCAGCCGATCACGGCGACGGCCGCGGCGTGTTCGTACTCGGACTGGGTGAAGTAGCGCCCGTTGTCGATGTCGAAGCTCATGGCCTCGCCCATGTTCGGCGTGTGGCCCTGGATCTCGACCTGGGGAAGCTTGTGCTCCTCGTACTTGACCGGGCGGCGGCGATCGCCCCGCGCGCCGACGCTGGCGCAGAGGCGGCACTCGCGGCGCACGATCTCCATGTCCGTGAGGGTCAGGTCCTTGCGCTTGCGCGCCATCAGCCACTCTTCGCGGCTGGTGATGATCCCGTACTTGGTGAAGATGACGATGTCGGGGTTCAGGCCGATGATCTTGTCCTTGACGTAGGCGTTCAGGCCCGAGATTACCGACACTACCCCCACGACGGTGGCGACACCGATGATGACGCCGAGCAGCGTCAGAAAGGCGCGCAGCTTGTGGCGCGTCAGCGCCGCCGCCGAGACGCGGAAGAGCTCCGAGGTCGTCACGCGGGTTTCGGACCGCCCTTCTTGTCGCCGCCCTTCTTGTCGCCTTCCTTCTCGACGATGACCTTGTCGCCTTCCTTGACCTGCCGCAGGACCTTGAACGGGCCGGTGACGATGTCCTGGCCGACCTTGGGACCCTTCTTGACCTCGATCATCAGCTCGCCCGCGATGCCCGGCTCGACTTTCTCGAAGACGAGCTTGCCGTCCTTGACGGTGTACACGCCCTCCTCGGTCTCGGGCCGGGATCCCGCCGACGGAGCCTTGTCCTTGGCCGGTACGTCGCGCACGACCAGCGCCTGGATCGGAATCGTCGTCGCGCCCTGGCGCCGGCCCGTGACGACGTCGGCGGTCACGGAGAAGCCGGGCCGGATCGTGGCCGGCGGATTGTCCAGCCGGATCTTCACCTTGAAGTTGATCGCTTCGGAATTCGCGGTCAGCGCCAGAAGGTCGGGATCGTTCTTGGCGATCGGCGACGAACCCACCTCGGTGACGGTGCCCTCGAACTTCTGGTTCGGGTAGGCGTCGATCGAGAGCGTCGCCTTCTGCCCGGGCGTCACGTCGGGCACGGAGGTCTCGTCGACCATCATCACGGCCTCGACTTCGCCCATGTCGGAGATCGTCATGAGCTGCGTGCCGGCGTTGTTCATGGTGCCGATGACCGTGACCTCACCCTCCTTGATCGGGAGGAACGTCACGATGCCCTCGAGCGGCGAGGTCACCGTGGTCTTGGACAGCGAGTCCCGACTCGCGGCGAGATTGGCGCTCGTCGACCGCATGCGCTGGTCGGTGGCGGCGAGAGTGGCCTGGGCGGTGTCGTAGGTGGCCCGCGCCTTCTGCAGCTCCGCCTCGGAGAGGATGTTTCCCTTGAAGTTCGCGTTGGCGCGGTCGTAGTCCCGCTTGGCCTGCTCGGCCGTGGCCCGGGCCGCCTCGAGGTCGTTGCGCATGGCGGCCAGGCTGGCTTCCGCCCCCTGGGCCTGGGCCGCGAGCTGGGCGCGGTCGATCTGGAGCAGGAGCTGCCCCTTCTTGACCTTGTCGCCCTCCTTGACCGCCAGGTTCACGATCTGGCCCATGACGAGGGCCGACAGGTCCACCTTGCGGCGCGCCTGGATCTTGCCGTTGGCCGTCACCTTGGAGACCAGGTCCATCTTCTCGACCTTGGCCGTGGTGACCCGGGGGACGTCCTTGTCTTTACCCCGGATAAAGGCTGTCAGGGCGCCAACGACGACGACACCACCGACCAGCCCCAGAATGATTTTGGTCCTCTTCGACATCCCTCAACCTCCCGCTGTGCGCGGCTTTTCAGCGTATGTTGTTCTACGAAAGGGGGGTTTGAAAGTTCAGCCCCCCAGACCATTGAAAACGCTGGGCGTTTTCGTTAGCCTCTCGCCCCCTGCGCCCATAGCTCAATTGGATAGAGCGTCTGACTACGGATCAGGAGGTTGGGGGTTCGACTCCCTCTGGGCGCACCACTTCGGACGTCAGCCGTCTAACCGTCTAGCCGTCTACCGAAAGTCCTTCCCCGAAACCGGCTCACGGCTTACGGCTTACGGCTTACGATCCTTCCCATGCCCTTCTCCCCTGCCGACGAGCACTTCATGGCGGAAGCCCTGGCCTTCGCCCGGATCGCCTACGCCGAGCAGGAGGTTCCGATCGGCGCCGTCGTCGTCCGCGGCGGGCGGATGATCGGCCGGGGGCGCAACCGCCGCGAGCGCCTGGCCGACCCGACCCACCACGCCGAGATCGAGGCCATCCGCGAGGCCGCCCAGGACCTGGGGACCTGGCGCCTCGAGGATTCCACGCTCTACGCCACGCTGGAGCCCTGCCCGATGTGCGCCGGGGCCGCCGTCAACGCCCGGATCGCGCGGATCGTCTACGGCTGCGCGGACCCGAAGGCCGGCTACTGCGGGACGCTGGGCAACATCCCGCAGGACCCGCGCCTGAACCACCGCTGCGCCGTCGAGGGCGGACTCCTGGCCGAGGAGTCCGCGGGGCTGCTCCGTCAGTTCTTCCAGGCGAAACGGGGGTCCGCGCAGCGAAGCGAACCCTGAGCCGCGGAATCAGGGATCGGATCGGGGTGCCCGGGAACGCCAGGAAACGACGCATCGGTTCGCGCCGAGGTCCCCGGACTCGGCGGCCTCTTCCGAGGTTTCACCGCTGCCACGAGCTCGGCGAGGACGTCCTGGACGCGCGCGTCCTCGAGGTGCAGGCAGGCCGCGACCAGCCGCGCAAGGAACCCGTCCTCGAGGAGATGCGACGGAATCCCTTCGCAGGCCTTGACGCAAACGATCATCCTGCCGAGCGTTCGTTCTGCCCCGGTTTCGCTCATGTCGAGCGGCCTTCGTTCACGACCTCGAGGAGCGTCACCGTCACTCCGTCATAGCCGAAGAGGAGCAGATGCCCGCGCCGGCATTTCACGGTGTCGGTTGTTCCTTCTTCCGTATCCGCGGCGAGCTCGATCTTGAGGCGATCACCGCACTCGGGACACTTCAGCGGCCAGGTTGTGGGGTAGGTCTGTGTCATTTCTTTCGCCATGGTTTCCTCCGAGCGGAAACGTAGCGATCGAGGATGAAGTGCGGTTGAACCTGTCGAGAAAGTTCAGAGAAGTCAGGACTCCGAAGGAGGTGGCGAGGGGCTTGACGCCGCGTTCCTCCGCCAGTTCTTTCAGGCGGAGCGCTGGACGAGCGTGAAATGGGTGATGCGCGGAGCGGGTGACTCGGCGACGCGCGGGAGGTTGCCCGGCTACGCCCCTTCCAGACCGTCCACGAAAGTTCCGTCGATCGCGTAGCGCGGGCGGCCGCTGGCAGGAACCGTTCCTCGCGGCTCGGTTTCGTGAGAGATGATGACGCTCACGGGATCGAGGGTCGAGGCGAGGATCTTCTGGCCACCGAGCTCGACGATCAGGCCAGGCCAGTCCTCCAGCAGGCGCCGGATCTCGTCGGCCGCCTGCTCCCGGTCGCCGGGCACGAGAAAGCCATACATCGACCCGACTCGCTCTCTGGCTTCGACGAACTGGTATCGCATCAGGTTGGCGGTATGCAAACCTCAGGCCGTCCGCCCGGCTGCTGGCCTGGGCCCTCTTCCGGGCCTGTTGACGGTTACGTGGAGATCGGGACCGGGCTGGCCCGGCTTCAGGTCGCGCGGGTCAGGATGAACAGGCCCGACACGGGATCGACCTTGAGAAGCACCCAACCATGTCGCTGGTACCAGTCCTGCTGGGACGTGTAAACGTAAAGGTCGGGGGCGAAGACCCGGGCGCGCTCGACGCCTTCGCGCACCAGCGCGGCGCCGATGCCTCTCCCGCGAAGCGGCTCCGGAACAAAGAGCCCGTCGACGAAGAGCGACGGCGGTTCGCCCGGGGCCCGTACGAGACGATGAAACCCGAGCACCCCCGCGGGCTTCTCGTCTTCTTCGGCGATGAGCGTCGGCGGGCAATCGGCGGAATCGAGGAGACGGGCCCTCGTCTGCGCCTCGGAAAGGCCCGAGTGACCACGCCATTGCCCCCACACCCAGCCAACGACGGTGTCGACGTGTTGTGGACGTTCGGCGAGGAGAAGGATCTGCATGGGGGAAGGATATGGCGGAGAGGGTGGGATTTGAACCCACGAGACCCTTTCGGGCCTACCGGTTTTCGAGACCGGCCTGATCAACCACTCCAGCACCTCTCCGGCGGTTGAACCGCGCATCCTAGCCGATTCGCAGACTGAAGTCAGTCGTGCAGGCGGGACGGCTCGCCTGCCGTCGGGGCGCCCGAGGAACCGCTCCTGTTCGCAGGGGGGGTGGTACCCCGATCCCGGCCTTCAGGGCGCTGACGTCAGCCGGCGAAAACCCGTCGTCCGGGGAATCCGTAATAATCGGCGCGCCAGCATGGAATACGCCATCGAGTTGAGGAACGTCTCGAAGTCCTTTGGCCGTTTTCGGGCCGTGGACGGCATCTCGCTCCAGGTCCCCCGGGGGACCATGTTCGGCCTGCTCGGGCCCAACGGCGCCGGCAAGACGACGACGATCCGGATGATCATGAACATCACGGCGCCCGACTCCGGAGAGATCCAGATCCTCGGCCGCCCGATGGACCGCCAGATGCAGAACCGCATCGGATACCTCCCCGAGGAGCGCGGGCTCTACCGGAAGATGAAGGTCATCGACCACCTGTACTTCCTGGCCGCCATCAAGGAAGTCTCCCGCGACGCCGCCAAGGAGCGCATCTCGGCCTGGCTCGACAAGATGGAGCTGGGGCCCTGGCTCAACAAGAAGGTGGACGAGCTTTCCAAGGGCATGCAGCAGAAGATCCAGTTCATCGCCACGATCGTGCACGACCCCGACATCCTGATCCTGGACGAGCCGTTCTCGGGCCTCGATCCGATCAACGTCGCCCTGATGCGCGAGTACTTTCTCGACTTCCGCGCGCGCGGCAAGACCATCGTCTTCTGCACGCACGTCCTGGAGCAGGCCGAGAAGCTGTGCGACGAGATCTGCCTCATGGCGCGGTCGAAGAAGATCCTCGAAGGCTCTCTGAAGGAGCTGAAACGGCGAAACTCCGAGGGACTCATCCGCACTGGCCGTGAACGCCTCGCTCGCCGAGGTCGGCGGGCTGCCGGGCGTGGCTACCGCGAAGGCCGTGAACGGCGCCTTCGTGATCAGCCTGCAGCCGGGAGTGGACCAGCGCGAGTTCCTGAAAAAGGCGCTCGACAGGTTGCCGATCGAAGCGTTCTCACGGCAGGAACCGGACTTGGAGGAGATCTACCTCGAAGCCGTCAAGAGCGCCGGGCTGGAAGAGACCCGCACCATCGAATGAGGCGCGCATGAACTGGAAAAAGACTTTCGCCATCATCCGCCGCGAGTACATCGAACGCGTGCGCACCAAGGCTTTCTGGATCGCGACGCTCCTGATCCCCATCCTGTTCCTGGGCTATGTCGCGATTCAGATCGCGATCTCGCGGAAGACCGGCGGCGAACGCAAGCTCGTCGTTCTGGACCCGACCGGAACTCTCTACGCGCCGCTCACCCGAGAGCTGGCCGAGCTCGAGGCTCGCCAGAAACAGGAGGGCTCCGGCTCGCGCGGCCCCCACTGGGATCTCCAGCAGAGGCCGGTCCAGGGCACCCTGGAGGCGACGAAGGAAGCGCTTCGGAAGCAGGTCCTGGAGAAGACGATCAGCGGCTACCTGGTCCTCGACCCGGAGCTTCTGAAGAAGGAAGAGGTCGAGTACTTCTCGACGACCGTCTCGGACTACATCGCGCTGAACCAGCTCCAGTCGGCCGTCAACCGCGTCTGGATGCGGCAGAAGATGGCGAGGCGCGGGCTTCCCCCGGAGCTGACGGCCGAGCTCGAGAAGAGCATCAACCTGAGGCCCTTCAAGGTCACCGAGAAGGGGACGGCGGAAGAAAAGGGCGCCGGCATCTCTGACGGCCCTCGTCTTCCTCATCCTCATGTACTCGACGTTCTTCATGTACGGCTACCAGGTCATGCGGGGAGTCATCGAGGAGAAGAGCACCCGGATCGTCGAGATCATCATCGCGTCGGTACGCCCGATCGAGCTCATGCTCGGGAAGATCGTGGGCATCGGTCTCGTCGGCCTGACCCAGTATTTCGTTTGGTCGCTCGTCGCGATGAACCTGTCCCTTCCCGGCATCGCCACGGTTCTGCTGCCGGGCGGCGACCTGGGCGTGCCGCGTATTCCGTTCTCGATGCTCGGCTACTTCATGCTCTTCTTCATCCTCGGCTATTTCCTCTACGCCGCCGTTTACACGGCCATCGCGGCGCCGTTCAATACCGACCAGGAAGCGCAGCAGCTGGCGATGATTCCCATGATCATGATCGTCGGCGGAATCGCCGTCTACCCGGCCGTCATGAACAACCCGAACGGCGGTGCGGCGCTCTTCTTCTCGCTCTTTCCCCTTCACGGCGTCGCTGATCATGTTCCTGCGGACGGCTCTCTCGGAGCCTCCCCCCTGGCAGATCGCGCTCTCGATCGGCCTGCTCCTGGCGACGACCATCGCCCTGGCCTGGTTCGCCGGACGGATCTACCGCGTCGGGATCCTGATGTACGGCAAGAAGCCCACGATTCCCGAGATCCTGCGGTGGGCCCGCTACTCGCCCGGCAAGGCGACCGCGCCGGAGGCCAGGAAGGCGTCGTAGGTTTCTCCCTCTCCCGGCGGGGCCGTCCACCAAACACCAGAGGCAACCCCCATCTTCCCGCTCCCGCCAGTTGCCGGTGCCCCTGCCCTGTGCTACTTTTCCCGCCCCGTTCGGCCCATTCGTCTAACGGTTAGGACGCGGCCCTCTCAAGGCCGAAATACGGGTTCGATTCCCGTATGGGCTACCAGTTGCTCTCGACTTCGTTACACCATGCCGCGTCCTGCGGACGCAGCCCTCTCAAGGCGGCGCCTCTGAGCGCGGCGTGCCGCCGCGACACGGGTTCGATTCCCGTATGGGCTACCAGTTGCTCTCGACTTCGTTACACCATGCCGCGTCCTGCGGACGCAGCCCTCTCAAGGCGGCGCCTCTGAGCGCGGCGTGCCGCCGCGACACGGGTTCGATTCCCGTATGGGCTACCAGTTGCTCTCGACTTCGTTACACCATGCCGCGTCCTGCGGACGCAGCCCTCTCAAGGCGGCGCCTCTGAGCGCGGCGTGCCGCCGCGACACGGGTTCGATTCCCGTATGGGCTACCAGTTGTTCTCGACTTCGTTACACCATGCCGCGTCCTGCGGACGCAGCCCTCTCAAGGCGGCGCCTCTGAGCGCGGCGTGCCGCCGCGACACGGGTTCGATCAGCGCCGGGCGGACCCGGGGCTTGTCGGGGCTTCGCGCCGCTCGGTGGCCCGTATGGGAAGCACGGCCGCCGGGCGAAGATTGTCACGGTTCAGGTTGCGCGACTGTTCGCGGTGACGGAGACTTTCGGACCCGGCGCGGATGAAGTCCTCGACTCGGCTCGGCGCACGCGGCTCGAATCGGCGCGGGGCAGGATGCCACTACCGGCCGACGAGAACGGGTAGCTCTACGGGCAGGGCGGCAAGACCGCGCAGCACCAAGCCGCGCCGCCAGCGTAGGGGTCCTCGCGCTATCCGAAGATTCGGCAATCGGCTAACCAACGTGCCGATCGCAATCTGGCCCTCAAGCCGAGCGAGCGGCGCGCCGAGGCAATAATGGATCCCGAGGCCGAAGGCGAGATGCTTGTTCGGTTCGCGAGAAAGGTCCAACCGATCTGGATCGGAGAACCGTCGCTCGTCCCTGTTGGCGGAGGCGAGCACGGCGTAGACCAGTTCCCCCCGACCGATGATGGTCCCCGCGACTTCTACGTCTTCCCGGGCGTAGCGTTCGGTGGCCGTCTCCAGAGGGCCGTCGAACCTCAGCAGCTCCTCGACCGAGACCTTGATCATGCCGGGCTCGTCGCGCAGGCGTTTCATCTGTTCCGGGTGCCGTAGCAGCGCGAGCATTCCGTTTCCGATCAGGTTGACGGTCGTTTCGTGTCCCGCGATCAGCAGAAGAAAGACCATTGACACGAGCTCATCCTCGTCCAGCCGCGCCCCTTCCTCCTCCGCCTGCACCAGCGCCGTCACCAGATCATCGCGAGGACTCGAACGTCGCGCCTTGACGAACTTTCGGATGTAGCGAAGAAAAGCGATCGCGCTCGGAATGGCCCGCACCATGCTCCAGCCGGAGGGGGCGGACGCGACGATCACTCGCGACCAACGATGAAACCTGTGTCGGTCCGATGCGGGCACACCGAGCATCTCCGCGATGATCGTCGTGGGGATCGGTAAGGCGTAGTCGGCGATCAGATCCATGCGGCCCCGCCTCTCGGCCGCCACGATCAGCTCCTCCGTAAGACCTTGGACCCGTTCGCGGAGTCTTTCGACCAATCGTGGCGTGAAGGCTTTGTGAACCAGCTGACGCAGCCGCGTGTGATCCGGGGGGTCCACGTCGAGCATGTTGCGGGCCAGAGGCTTGAACAGATCGGGAACCCACGGCTGCTTGCCCGCTTGTTCCGGCGAGAGCGCGTTGCCCTTGTCCTTTGCAAAGCGTTCATCTTTCAATACGGCCGCAACGTCGTCGTACCGAGTGACCAGCCATGCCGGTTGCTTAGTCGGCAACTCGACCCGGAACACCGGCGACTCGGCGCGGAGACGAGCATAGAAAGGGTAGGGATCCGCTTTGAATTCCGGGCTCGCTATGTTCGGGATCGTCACCGAAGCCCATACTATGGCCCCCCCTCCCCGAGCCCCCGGCCAGATCCGTTGCAGGGGCCACCCGCATCGGCGACGGGTCTGTTCGGCGGAGTCTACCCACGGCACGGAGTCGACCCTCACTCGTTCCAGTCGAGGCCAACGGCACTCCAGACAGTCTGGATACACTCCTCCGGACGCCACGCGTGAGCCCTCTCAAAGCCCCCGTCTCCGGCAGCTTCGCCGCTACGCGATCGCGCCGCGCGTTTGGCACTCTCCGTGCAACAAAACGCCCGGACCGAGATGAAGCCTCCCAACGGCCTTGAGCTGAATCGGCGTGAGTTGCTCATTGTTGGAGCCGCGTCCGTGGCGGCGACGGCCGTTCCGACGCTGGCGAAGGGCCAGACGTCGGCCCTCGATACGCCCGTCCTCACGAAAGTGTCCTTCGACGTGAACGGCAAGACTCGCGCGCTCGAGCTCGATACCCGAACCACGCTGCTCGATGCGCTGCGTGAGCACCTGCAGCTCGCGGGCACCAAAAAGGGTTGCGATCATGGTCAGTGCGGCGCATGCACGGTGATCGTCGACGGGCGCCGGATCAACTCGTGTCTGACGCTCGCGGTGATGCATCAGGGCGGCAAGATCACCACCATCGAGGGCCTGGGCACTCCCGCGAGCCCGCACCCGATGCAGGCCGCCTTCGTGAAGCATGACGGCTACCAGTGCGGCTATTGCACGCCCGGACAGATCTGTTCGGCCGTGGCGGTGCTCGCCGAGATCCGGGCGGGCATTCCGAGCCATGTCAGCGCCGACCTGATCGCGCAGCCGGCCGCGACCCCGGGGGAACTGCGCGAACGGATGAGCGGAAACATCTGCCGGTGCGGGGCCTACTCCAACATCTTCGATGCGATTACCGAGGTCGCCGGGGGGAAGGCATGAAGCCGTTCACCTACGAGCGGGCGCAATCGCCTGCGCAGGCGGCGGCAGCAGCCGCCCGGACCCGGGACGCCCGGTTCATCGCGGGCGGCACGAACCTGCTCGACTTGATGAAGCTCGAAATCGAGACGCCGACGCACCTGATTGACGTCAACGGCCTCGCGCTCGACAAGATCGAACCGACGCCTGGGGGTGGGCTTCGTGTCGGCGCGCTGGTGCGCAACACGGATCTCGCCGCGGATCCGCGCGTGCGCCGCGACTATGGCGTGCTTTCGCGCGCGTTGCTCGCCGGCGCCTCGGGCCAGCTGCGCAACAAGGCGACGACCGCCGGTAACCTCCTTCAGCGCACGCGCTGCCCATATTTCTACGATACGAACCAGCCCTGCAACAAACGCCAGCCCGGCACCGGGTGCGCCGCCATCGGCGGCTTCAGCCGGCAGCTTGCCGTGATCGGCGGGAGCGACGCATGCATCGCCACCCACCCGAGCGACATGGCGGTGGCGATGCGGGTGCTCGATGCGACGGTGGAGGCGGTGCGGCCGGACGGCGCGACGCGGAACATTCCGATCGCCGAGCTGCACCGTCTGCCCGGCGACACGCCTCATCGGGAGACAACGCTGGAGCCCGGTGAGCTGATCACCGCGGTCACGCTGCCCAAGCCCGTCGGGGGACGCACATCTATCGCAAGGTGCGCGATCGCGCGTCCTATGCCTTCGCGCTCGTTTCGGTGGGAGCCATCGTCCAACGCGACGGGACCGGACGCGTGGCCCTGGGCGGCGTGGCGCACAAGCCGTGGCGGGTCGAAGCGGCGGAAGCGGAGCTGCCTCGCGGCGCCAAAGCGGTCACGGCGACGTTGCTCGCGGGCGCGAAGCCCACGCGCGAGAACGCATTCAAGCTGACGCTGGTCGAGCGCACGCTCGGAGCGGTGCTGGCCCAGGCCCGGAGAGCCACGCGATGAAGTTCGACACTCCCGCGGCCACCAATCCGATCGACCAGTTGAAGGTCGTCGGCAAACCCACCGATCGGATCGAGGGTCCGCTGAAGACGACGGGCACCGCGACGTATGCCTATGAGTGGCGCGACCTCGCGCCCAACGTCGCGTATGGATGCGTCATCGGTTCGGCCATTGCCAAGGGCCGGATCGTCTCCATCGATGACACCGAGGCGCGATCCGCGGCGGGTGTTCTCGCGATCGTCACCGCGCGCTCGGCCGGCCAGCTCGGGAAGGCCGACCGGAACACAGCCAGACTGCTCGGGGGTCCGGAGATTCAGCACTATCACCAGGCGATTGCGCTGGTCGTCGCAAGGACGTTCGAACAGGCTACCGCGGCCGCGCAGAAGGTCCGCGTCCAGTACGAGCGGGTCGAGGGCGTCTTCGACCTGGCGGCGGCGAAGGACACCGCGATCAATCCCGGAGCGCATCATCGGGGGTCCGGCGGACACGTCCGTGGGCGACTTCGCCGGCGCCTTCGTCGCAGCTCCGGTTCAGCTCGACGCCACGTACACCACACCCGATCAGGCTCACGTCATGATGGAGCCGCATGCGTCGATCGCCGAGTGGAAGGGCGACCGGCTCACGGTGTGGACCTCGAACCAGATGATCGATTGGGGCACCACGGACCTGGCGAAGACGCTTGGGCTGCCGAAGGAGAACGTCCGGCTCATTTCGCCGTTCGTCGGCGGCGGCTTCGGCGGGAAGCTCTTCGTACGGGCCGACGCGTTGCTTGCGTCGCTCGGCGCCCGCGCCGCGCGACGGCCCGTAAAGGTCGCCCTGCCGCGGCCTTTGATGATCAACAACACAACGCATCGCCCCGCGACGATTCAGCGCATCCGCATCGGTGCGACCCGGGACGGCCGGATCACCGCGATCGGCCATGAGAGCTGGTCCGGCGATCTCGAGGGCGGCAAATCGGAAGCCGCGGTCCGTGCGACGCGTCGCTCGTATGCGGGCGCCAACCGGATGACGGCGACGCGACTCGCCGTGCTCAACCTGCCCGAAGGCAACGCCTTGCGTGCGCCAGGCGACTCGCCGGGTTCGTGGACGCTGGAGATCGCCATGGACGAGATGGCGGAGAAGCTTCAGCTCGATCCCATCGAGTTTCGCATTCTCAACGACACACAGGTCGATCCGGAGCAACCCCACCGGCGGTTCTCGCAGCGGCATCTCGTCGAGTGCCTGCGCACCGGCGCAGAACGCTTCGATTGGAGTCGGCGACGTTCGCAGCCTGGCCAGACACGCGAAGGGCAGTGGTTGATCGGCATGGGAGTCGCAAGCGCCGTTCGCGACAGTCCGGTTCAGAAGTCGGGCGCGCGAGTGTCGCTCGACGGACGCGGCATTGTGACCGTCGAGACCGACATGACCGACATCGGGACCGGCAGCTACACGATCATCGGGCAGACGGCGGCCGAGATGATGGGCGTGCCGCTCGACAGGGTTGTCGTGCGCCTGGGCGATTCAGCTTTTCCGATCTCGGCCGGCTCGGGCGGTCAGTTCGGTGCGAACAGCTCGACCTCTGGCGTCTACGCCGCCTGCGTCAAGCTGCGCGAAGCCGTAGCCCAGAAGCTCGGGTTCGACCCGGCCAACGCCGTTTTCGAAGACGGTCAGGTGCGCGAGGGGGATCGTCGGGTGTCCCTCGGCCAGGCGGCCGGCGCCAACGGCATCGCCGCCGAGGACACGATCGAGTTCGGTGATCTCTCGAAGGCTTACCAGGAAACGAGCTTTGGCGCGCACTTCGTGGAGGTCGGCGTCGACGCGGCTACGGCGGAGGTCCGCGTGCGGCGGATGCTCGCGGTATGCGCAGCGGGACGCGTCCTCAACCCGAAGTCGGCGCGCAGCCAGATCATCGGCGCCATGACCATGGGAGTCGGAGCGGCGCTGATGGAGGAGCTCGCGGTCGACAAGCGCTACGGCTTCTTCGTCAACCATGATCTCGCCGGCTACGAAGTCCCGGTCCATGCCGACATCCCGCACCAGGAGGTGATCTTCCTCGACGAAGTCGATCCGATCTCGTCGCCCATGAAGGCCAGGGGCCTCGGTGAGCTCGGAATCTGCGGAGTCGCCGCGGCGATCGCCAACGCGATCTACAACGCCAGCGGGGTACGCGTGCGCGACTATCCGATCACACTCGACAAGCTTCTCGATCGTCTTCCGGACCAAGCCTGATCGGGGCGCGCGTCACGCTGCTGTAGACGAAAGCGGCCTGAAACGCGGGCCACGGGTGCGAGTGGATACACTCCTGCCGGACGCCACGCGTGAGCCCTCTCAAAGCCCCCATCTCCGGCAGCTTCGCCGCTTCGCGATCGCGCGCAGCCTTTTCAAGGCCACCAGCCTGCCGCGGGCCATTGCGCGCCTGGGCTTTGTCCAGGCCGACCCGATGCGGGCGCCCGCTCGCGCCCAGGATCTGATCCTCGCGCAGCGCGTCAAGAACTACCGCGCCGGCGAGCTGGAGCGCCGCTACCCGCGCCTGGCGATCGAAGAGGCCTTCTTCGTCAACTACGGTTTCCTGCCTCGCGAGACCCTGGCCTTGATGCATCCGCGCGGGGCGCCGCGCGGCTGGGACGCCAGGATGCAGGCGCGCGCCCAGGAGGTGCTGGCCTTTGTGCGCGAGCGTGGTCCCACCTACCCCAGGGACGTGCAGTCGCATTTCGACCATGGCCGCATCAAGCGCTGGGGCGGCGACCTGAACGTCAGCAAGCATCTGCTGGAGGGCCTGCACTATCGCGGGCTGCTGCGCGTGGCGCGTCGCGAGGCCGGCACCCGGGTCTACCAGGCGATCGAGCACCCGCCGCAGGACGACAGCCCCGAGGCCCGGCTCGCGCGAGCCGGCCGCTTGCTGGACATGGTGGTGCAGCTCTACGCGCCGCTGCCTGCGGCGAGCCTGGGCTATCTGTGCGGACTGCTGCGCTATGGAGTGCCGCACCTGGCCGCGGAGACGCGGCAGGTCCAGGAGCACGCCGGATCCCGCTATGCCCATGCCCGGGTCGACGGCCTGCTGTGGTTCTGGCCGCAGGGCGAGGAGCGCGTGGCCGCCCGGCACCCGGTCGACGACAGGCTGCGATTCCTCGCGCCCTTCGACCCTGTGGTCTGGGACCGACGGCGCTTCCAGTTGTTCTGGGGCTGGGAATACAAGCTGGAGGCCTATGTGCCGGCGCACAAGCGCCGCATGGGCCATTACGCGATGCCCATGCTCTGGGGCGAGCAAATAGTGGGCTGGGCCAATCTGAAGGTCGTCGATGGCCGGCTGCAGCACGAGCTGGGCTTCGCCGGCCCGCGGCCACGCGGCCGCGCCTTTCGGCGGGCGCTGGACGAGGCATTGCAGCAGATGCAGGAGTTTCTGGAGCTCTAGTACGCCATCAGCGCGTTGATCTCGGGATAGGGCATCGCCCCTTTGGTCACGGCGCGGGATTCTCCAGTCCGCAGGAACGCAGCGGCAAGCGACGCCGTCTTCGCGAAAACGACCTCGGCGATTCCTGCTCCCGCACTGAGGCGGCGAACGCCCAGTGCCTCCAGCTCTGTCGCCGGCGGGAGCCGGGGTAACGCCATCACATTCAGCGGCAGTCGCGATGCCTCCGCGATCGCGCGGATGTCGGCGGCGTCCACCAGACCGGGCACAAAGATCCCGCCTGCTCCCGCGGCGCGGTAGCGCTCGGCCCGGGCCAGCGTCTCCTCGACCAGGCGTTCCTTCGGGGCAAGACCGCGGAGGTACACGTCCGTGCGGGCGTTCACGAAGAGATCGACACCGAGCCGGTCGCCGGCCTGCCTGGCCCGCTCGATCTTGGCGCAGAGCAGGTCCGGGGTGTCGGAACCGTCCTCGATGTTGATCCCGACGGCGCCCGCCTCGATCACGGCGGCCACCGTCTCGCCAACTTCGGCCGGGTCGCTCGAATAGCCTCCCTCCACGTCGACGGTCAGAGGCACCCGGATCGCTCGCGCAATGTCCGCGACCGTCGCGAGGAGCAAACGCACGGGCAGCAGGTCTCCGTCCGGGTACCCGTGGGACCAGGCCACGCCGGCGCTGGTGGTGGCGACCGCCTTCGCGCCGAGACTCTCGATGAGGCGGGCGCTCCCGGCGTCCCAGGCGTTGGCCAGGAGGAGAAGGCCCTCCTCGTGGAGCCGGCGAAAGAGCCGATCGGAGCCAGGGTTTCGAGAAGTCATGGCACACCCCTCAAGGAGGTTCGTAACACAGGATCTGCGAGAACAGTTTCGCGAACGCAGTGAGGTTCGGGTTTTCGGGAATTTGAGCCTTCCGGCGCCGGGTTCGGACGCCCATGAGGCGAAGGAGCCTGCGATGAAGCGAATCCTCCCGGTGACCGGTCTCTTCCTTGCCGGCGTCGCCCTCTCCGCTCTTTCGGCTCAACAGGCACAGCCGACTCCGCAACCCGCACCGACGCCACCTCCCTCGATGGACGCTCTCCGGGGGATCCGGTTGAAGATCTCCGCCGGGGACGTGCCGAGCGCGGAATCGATTCTGGCCGTCCACCGCGAGAAAAAAGGCGAGGACGGGGAGTACCTCCTTGGCCTCGCATGGCTCGCCCGCGGCGCCGCTCTGACGGACGACTGGCCGGCGGCCTCGCGGCATGCGAAGGCGGCGCGCGCGCTCGCGGTGTCGAGGCTCGGCACGCCTCCCGACTGGGAAAACGCCGCCGGCGCGCAGTACGCGCTCGGCACGGCGATCGAGGTGGAAGCGCAGGCTCTCGTCGCCGCGGGCAGGAAGGCGGAGGCCCTCCGCTTCCTGGACGAAAACGCGCGGGCGCAGGAGCAGGCGCCATTCAATCTGCGCGCTCGGATTCAAAAGCGGCGCAACCAGATCGAGCTCGTCGGCCAGAAGGCCCCCGCCATCCGCGCGGAGGACCAGGTGGGGCCGCAGTTCGCAGGCCTCGAGACGCTGCGCGGCAAACCCGTCGTTCTGTATTTCTGGTGGGAGGCGTGCGGCGACTGCACGTCTCAGGCGGCGGCGTTCAAGCGGGCCGTCGAGAAATACGCTCCGCAGGGCGTCGCGTTCGTCGCGCCCACACGTTTCTACGGGAAGGATCGTCCCGAAGAGAAGGCGAGGATCGAGAAGGCGTGGAGCGAGCTCTACGGCCTCTCGAAATCGGTCCCCGCGCCGATCAGCGACGAGGCCATGCTGCGGTACGGAGCGTCCGCCACGCCCGCGTTCGCCTTCGTCGACCGAAATGGCGTCGTCACTCAGTACCTGCCCTACCGCATGACCGACGAGCGACTGGCGGCGGCCATCGAGGAGCTCCAACCTCGAGAGAACTGAAACCGGTCCGCTCGGTCCCTCCTCGAGTCGACGAACGCCGTCGCGGACGGTCCAAACTTTTCGGCCCCCCCGGCGTACAAGGACGGCGGAGGCCTTCATGCTGAACGTCGTGCGCCTGTCGCTGGCGCTCTCTTTTTCCGGCGTCCTGGCTGCGGCAGGCGGACCCGTTGCGGGCAAGGCCGTGGACCTCAAGGCTCCGGACGGGACAAAGCTCGCGGCCTCGTACTTCGCAGCCCCCAGGCCAGGCCCCGGGATCCTGCTGCTCCACCAGTGCAACCGCGACCGGTCGATCTGGAACAGCCTGGCCGAGCAGCTCGCCGGCAAGGGTTTCCATGTCCTGACTCTCGACTACCGGGGTTACGGGGAGAGCGGCGGGTCCCGGCACACGGAGCTGTCGGGTCCCGAGCGCGTGCGGCTCACTGCGGAGAAGTGGCCGGGAGACGTGGATGTCGCCTTCGCATACCTCCGAGCGCAACCGGGCGTCAACGGAGCCCTCATCGGCGCGGGCGGCGCGAGCTGCGGCGTCAACCAGTCGATCCAGCTCGCGCGCCGGCATCCGGAGGTGAAGTCCCTCGCCCTTCTCTCCGGCAACACCGACCGCGAGGGCCGGCTGTACCTGCGGACCGCGAAGCTTCCCCTGCTCATCGCCGCCGCGGACGACGACGGGGGCATTGTGCAGGCCATGGAATGGATCGACGCGTCCTCGGGCAACCCCGCGAACCGTTTCCTCCAATACGCCAGGGGCGGCCACGGCACCGACATGTTCACGGCGCGCCCCGAGCTGCCGGGGGACATCGTGTCCTGGTACGAAGCTTCGCTCGCCGGCAACCCGCCGCCCCCGGCGTCGCGACCGCGTTCTCCCCGACCCACGACCCGTCTCATGGTGATGATGGACGAGCCGGGTGGACCGGCCCGCGTCGCCGAGATTCTGGCGGCAGAACGCAAGAAGGACCCGAAGTCGGAGCTGCTCGCGGCCGGCTTCGTGAACCAGCTGGGTTATGAAGCGATCCAGGGAGGAGACGCGCGGTCGGCGGTGGCTATCATGCAGGGCAACGTCGATGCCCGGCCCAACTCCTCCAATGCGTGGGACAGCCTCGGCGACGCCTACCTTGCCGCCGGCCGGCCCGGGAAGGCCCTCGAGGCCTCCAGGAAGTCCCTCGCTCTCGTGGATTCAGACGCTTCCGAGACCAAAGAGCAGCGCGAGCTCATCCGTCAGAGCGCGCAGCAGAAGCTGGACCAGTTGAAGACCACGCCGGCGCCTCCTCGATAGACTCCCTCGCAACGCCGTGACCCCGCCCGGACACCGGTCGACTCGGAGAACGGCTCAGGCTCTGTCTGCCCGTTTTCTCGGCTTCGATCTCGCCGAACCGCGGGCCGCGGCCCGGTCACTCCGCACATTGACGGCGAAGCCGCCAGGGCCCTTATCCGCTCGGTTTTTCGGCTGACGTGACGTGAAGCTGCTTCGAATAGATAATGACCCCATGAAGCACTCCTCGCCAAACCGCCTCCCTCCTTCTGCCGCCGCGAAAGCTCGTGTGAAGGCCTTGCGCCGCGGCGAGGCTCCCGTCGTCAAGGACCCGGAGGAAGCTCGAGGCGTCAGCTTCATATCTCCGGCGGAACGGCAGGCCGCATTTGTCCTGGCGGCAAGGAAACGGGCAGCCGAATCGAAGCTCCCGAAGAAGGCGTCGCCGAGCCCCGAGGAGTCCGCAGGCGGACGCTCTGGTCCCGGCAACCCGCGCGAAAAACGCCGGCCCGGAAGCCGCACCGCTCCGGGAACTAGTCCTTCAGGTCCTCCGCGCGGAGGGGCAGCCGGCGCAGGCGCCGGCCCGAGGCCGCGAAAAGCGCGTTGACGACGGCGGCCGCGGTGACCGGCACCGGCGGCTCTCCCATTCCGGTCGGCGCGGCCTCGCTCGGGGAGATGAACGTGTCCACGCGAGGCATGTCCCGGAGGCAGAGGATCGGAAAGTCGCCGTAGGTCGCCTGCTCCACACGGCCGCCCCGCAGCGTGATCTCCGTCGCGAGGGCCGAGAGCGCCCACGCGACGGAGCCCTCGACCTGCGCTCGGATCCCGAGCGGGTTGACGGGGATGCCGCAGTCGACCGCGCAGGTGACGCGCTCGGCGCGCCACATCCCGTCTTTCCTGACCGAGACCTCGGCCACGACCGCCGTGTAGGTGAACCCGTCGTACACACCGCAGGCGACGCCGCGCCCGCGGTCGGCCGGCAGCGGCCTGTCCCAACCCGATTCCTCGCCCGCAGTCGAGAGGACCCGAGCCAGCCGCGACCGTTCGACCGAGACCCCCTGGCGGCCGCCGACGAAATCGCCCTTCCCGTCGAGGAGCGCGAGCCGGTACCGCAGCGGATCAGCCTTCGCGGCTCCCGCCAGCTCGTCGGCGAAACACTCGGCCACGAACATGTTGTGGTTGTTCTGGATCCCTCGCCATGCGCCGATGCGGACGGGCGACGGGATCTCGACGAGCTCTGCGGTAATCATCGGAATCGCGTAGGGCAGGTCGTGCGCGCCCCCGAGGTCGGCCCGAAGCTGCTGCTCGTTCTCCGGCCGTCCTCCGGAACGCGCGAGCGACGGGCCGATCACGCGGTGTTGCCATGCCAGAGGCCAACCCGAGCCGTCGAGCCCGGCCTTCAGCCGGTGCAGCGACACCGGGTGGTAGAAGTCCTGACGCATGTCGTCCTGGCGCGTCCAGAGAACCTGGACCGGCGCGCGCGCCGCCCGGGACGCCTCGACCGCGTCGAGAGCGAAGTCCGGCCGGCCCCGCCGCCCGAACCCGCCGCCGAGGAGAGTCGTGTGCACGGTGACGGCGGATTCCGAGAGACCGAGAAGCTTCGCGGCCTCCGCCTGCACGGCGTTGGCGTTCTGGGTGCCCGCCCAGATCTCGCAGCTCCCCGGCCGGACGTCCGCCACGGCGTCCATCGGCTCCATCGGCGCGTGGGCCTGGAACGGGTAGAAATACTCGGCCTCCAGGTGGCGTTCGGCGCCGGCCATCGCGGTCTCCGGATCGCCGCCACGGTTGAGGACGCGCCCCGTCCGGCTGGCCGCCGCTTCGAGCTGCGCCATGACTTCGGCCGATCCGGTACTCGCGTTGGGCCCTTCGTCCCACTCGATCGTAGGCTCCAGCTCGGCCCGGCCCCGCAGCGCGGCCCACGAGTTGTCGGCGATCACGGCGAGGCCGGCGGAGACGGGGACAACGGTCCGCATGCCTTCGATTGCGCGCGCGGCCGCATCGTTCCAGGTCATCGGCTTGCCCCCGACGACCGGGCAACGGACGACGCAGGCGAACTTCATTCCGGGCCGGCGGACGTCCGAGGCGTACGTCGCTTCGCCGACCACGATCCGGGGCGCGTCGACGCGCTTTCGGTCCTGCCCGATGAGCCGGAAAGCGGATCCGGGCTTCAGCGCGGGAGCGGACGGGACCGGGATCTTTCGCGCGCCTTTGACCAGGGAGCCGTAGGCGAGGCTGCGCCCGGTCGCCCCGTGCAGGACCCGGCCCCGTTCTGCCCGACAATCCGCAGGCGAGACTTTCCATCGCGCGGCTGCGGCGGCCACCAGCATCTCCCGCGCCGCCGCGCCCGCGGTCCGCAGAGGAAGCCACAGCGTGCGCACGCTCCGGCTGCCGAACGTCCCGAGATCGGGAAAATCGGGCCCGGGAAGAGCCTGGACGAGCTCGACTCGCTCGACGTCGACCTCCAGCTCGTCGGCCAGAATCGTCGGCAGGGACGTTCGGACGCCCTGGCCCATCTCGGACTTGCCGACGGTGAGGAACACCTTGCCGGAGGGCTCGATCCGCACCCAGGCGTTGGGAAGGAAATCGTCGCGGCCGCCGGGCTCCGCTTCCCCGAGACGAACCCCGAGCACCAGACCACTCGCCGACAGCGCCCCGATGCGCAGAAAATCGCGCCGTGTCGTGTTGAGACGATCCGCCATTCGCCTCCCCTTGCGAGGACCGAACGTAGTCTACTGATTTCCGAGCCGTGTATTTCCAGCGCGCGAGACGTCCGCGATTCGCAGTACCTTGCGCGTGTGACGGCGTGGAAAGGTTGCGAAGAGGGCGTGTTGAACCTCCCTCGCCCCCCGGAGGGGAGGAGCCGACCACCAACGGCGACCCACGGCAGTAGGCAACGCCGCGACGGCGTTATGGGTCGGGGTGAGGGGGGCGAAGTCCTTCCTCGGATTCGCAAATTGAGTGTCTTCAACCGCGCCCGCCTGGTCACGTTCGCCGCCGTCGCGGTCGCCTCGGCGCTTCTGGCGGCCCAGCTTCTCGTTCCGCCGATCGTGGGCCTTCCCAACAACGGCCAGTTCGAGCGCGTCATGGGTTACGCCGGGGTCCGTTACGTCAGCGACGCTTCCGAGGACAAGTACTTCACCCACATCGTGCGCGAGTTCCAATTCGCGCCGATCTGGTTCCGCAGCGGTTACCTCTCGTCGGAGATCGCGCTGGCCCGTCTGGCGCGGGACGCCGCCAGAGTCTTCTCGCGATCCGGGCATTTCGACCTCCGCGTGCTCGGGGCCCTGCATGCCCTGCTCCTGCTGGCGGCGCTCGGGGCTCTCGTCTGGGCGTGCGGGATACTGACTCCGGCGGCCCAGCTCGTCGCCGCGGCGACCCTCGTTTTCTTCTTCACCGACGTGGGCTACGCCGCCCCGCTCAATTCCTTCTTCGGCCAGGCCGCGGGATTCGTCTTCCTGATGCTGACCGCCGGGATCGCGGCCCTGGCGATCCGCCGCGGCCGGCTCGAAGGAGTGCTTCTGCCGGCATACTTCCTCTGCGCCGCCGCCTTCGTGGGCTCGAAGCCCCAGGAGAGTCTTCACGGGCCGCTGCTGGCGCTCTTCGCGCTGTGCCTCGCGGGCGTGCGCGGCCGCGGCTGGTGGCGGCAGCCGGCCGTCGTCCTCGCCGCTCTGCTCTGCCTCTTCTCCGTCTGGCACTACCGCCGCACGGACCCCCTGATCCGCCGCGCCGCCCTGTTCCACTCGGTCTTTGCCGAGATGCTCCCCGGCTCTCCCGATCCCGCGCGGGACCTGACGGCGCTCGGCGTCGACCCGGGCCTGGCGCGCCACTCCGGGAAGAGCGCTCACGAGATGCGCGCCACGATCCACGGCCCCGAGTTCCAGCGGGCGTTCTTCGACCGCGTCGGGTTCGGCGAGATCGTCGCCTTCTACGCCGCGAGGCCGGGACGCCTGCTCGACCGGCTGTCGCGCGCGGCGCACCACGGAGGCCTCCGCCTGAGACAGCGCTTTCGGGGCAACTTCGAAACGACGGCGCCGGGCTACCGGCCGTACCTCATGGCCGACCGCCATGCCGCGTGGAGCAACCTGCGCCTGCGGCTCGCGCCGATCGCCTCGGTCTGGCTGGTCCTGCTTCTCGGAGCCAGCTTCGCGGCCTCCGCCGCCGGCTGGCGCCGCTCCTCGGGCCGGGAACGTCTCTTCCGCGAGGCGATGATGGTTCTGGTCCTGCTCGCCGTCCTGGAGTTCCTCGTCTGCGCGTTCGCCGACCGGCTCGCCGACGCTCCGCGCCACCTGTTCGTCTTCCACGCTCTCTGCGACCTGCTTCTCTCCGCGAATCTGACCTGGCTCGCGCAGCGTGCGAGCACATCGTGGCGAGCGCGGCCCGTGAAAAGATCCCGCGCCGACGAATTCGAAGGAGCCCCCGCATGAGAAGATCGGTATCGGCCTGCTCGTGCTCGCGCTGGGTCTCGCCGGCTGCCGTGAGAGAGAAACGGAAAGGGCGCGGGAGGCCGCGCGCGAAGCCGCCCGCGAAAGCGCCGAGGCCGTCCGCGACGCCGCCAGAGACGCCGGCGATGCCGCCAAGGATGCGGGCCAGGCGGCGAAAGAGGCGGCCCGCGAGACCGGGGAGGCCGTCGGGGAAGCCGCCCGGGACGCGGGCGCCGCGGCGCGGGAAGCGGCCGACGACGCGAAGGCGGCCGCGAAGAAAGCGGCCGAGGACACTCGCCGGGCCCTCACTCCCGGACGCTGATTCGCGCGCCGGTTCCCTCGGGGCTCCCTGCTACGCTAGCGCCCCATGCCGCGGACCAAGATCGTCTGCACGATCGGCCCGTCCTCCCGGTCTCCCGGAGACCCTGGCGCGGCTCGTCGAGGCCGGGATGGACGTCGCGCGCCTGAACTTCTCGCACGGCACCCACGGCGAGCACGCGGCGTCATCGCGGCGCTCCGCGCGATCGCCGAACGGCTCGGCCGTCCGATCGCGATCCTCCAGGACCTCGCCGGCGTAAGATCCGGATCGGCGAGATCGCGGGAGGCATGGTCCGCCTGGAGCCGGGCTCGATGTTCACCCTGACGACCCGGCCCGTCGCCGGGCGACGCGCGCGAGGTCTCGCTCGACTTTCCCGACGCTCGGCGTGCGTCCGGCCGGGAGACCGCTGCTGCTGGCGGACGGAGACGCTGGAGCTCCGGGTCGAGTCGGGCGTCGCCAGGGACATCGCGCTGCCGCGTCGTCGTCGGAGGACCGCTCTCCTCGCACAAGGGGATCCACCTCCCTAACCGCTCCATCCCCGCGGAGGGCTGACGGCCCAAGGACCGCGAAGACCTCGCGTTCGGCATCGCCAGGGCGTCGACTACGTCGCGCTCTCCTTCGTGCGCTCGGCCGACGACGTGCGCGAGGCCCGGCGGCTCGCCGGACGAGCGCGGCGCCACGTGCCCTTCATCGCCAAGATCGAAAAGCACGAAGCCCTGGCGCGCATCGACGAGATCCTGCGCCGCAGCCGACGGGCTGATGGTCGCGCGCGGCGACCTCGGCGTCGAGACGCCGCTCGAGCACGTGCCGCTGCTCCAGAAGATGCTGATCGAGAAGCGCCAACCGCGCCGGGAAGCCCGTGATCACCGCGACGCAGATGCTCCTCTCGATGGTCGAGAACCCGCGGCCGACCCGCGCCGAGGTCGGCGACGTCGCCAACGCGATCCTCGACGGCACCGACGCCGTGATGCTCTCCGAGGAGACCGCGGCCGGGCGTTACCCGGTCGAAGCCGTGGCCACGATGCGGCGCATCGCGGAGGACACGGAGACCGCTTTCCGTTCGAGCCTGGATGCGCCGCTTCGAGGACAAGAGCCTCCAGAGCCTTCCCGAAGCCGTCGCCGGCGCGGCCTGCGAGCTCGCCGAGCACGTCGGCGCCGTCCGTCATCGTCGCCTGGACCGAGTCCGGCGCGACGGCGCGCCTCGTCGCGAAACACCGGCCCCGCCGCACGATCCTCGCGCTCTCGACCCGGCCCGAGACCGCGCCGACGCCTGGCCCTCGTCTGGGGCGTCATCCCGCTCGTCGCCGAAAACTGCACCGACACGGACGCGATGCTGGAGCGCGGGCCCCGGCATCGCGGCGGAGTGCGGCCTCCTGCGGCCCGGGCGGGATCGCGGTCATCACCGCGGGCATCCCGATGGGAGTCGCCGGGAAGCACCAACCTCATCAAGGCGGCGATGGCCCGCGCATGACGCCGCAGCATCCCCCGCCGCCGATCCACAAGCGCCGGGGACGCGAAATATCGTCCTCGGCATCGTCTTCCTGTCCTCGGAATCGATCGGCATGATCATCCCCGTCATGCCGCAGTTCATCTTCTTCTTCCTGAGCGCGCTGTTCTTCTCGATGGTCTCCCCGCCTCTGCGCCGCGCCCTCCGCCGCTTCCGCAAGCGGCATCCCTCTCTGGATTCGGCCTACAAGAAGTGGCGCGAAAAGGCCCGACTCAAGCGCCGCCGGCACATGCGAAAGAAACGCGAACGCGACAGAGAAGGGCCCCCGCGGGTTCGCCGGCGGCCGTTAGCCGTCGCCTCAGACCGAGAGGGACCGACAAGGTGACAAGGGGTCAGACCTGAAATCCTGAAACCAGCCCCTCAAGGAACAATTCAGGAATTTCAGGTCTGACCCTAACGTCCCTCGTCCTTGGCTTTCCGAGGCGCTGGTGGCGTAGTCTCGCGGCGCGCGAAGTCTCCCGACGAAGGAGGGAGGAGGCGCGCGCCGCGGGAGCCCGCAGCGGTCGCGCACCAGCGCGATCCGCGAGGGCGACGTGAGCGCTCGCGACGGTTAGTCCATTTGCCGGCGCAGGACCGTCGGGATGTCGAAGTCGTCCCGTGACGAGGCGTTCGGGCCGAAGCCGCCGGAGTCGTCGCCGCGCAGAAACGGCGGACGCAGGGTCTTGGCTGCCGACGGTCAGCGGCTTGGTGCTCTTCCTGGTCGATGCTCGGCGAGATCGCGCTCGAGGCGGTCGAAGCCCGTCGCGATCACCGTGACCTTGACGATCCCGGCCATCTTCTCGTCGTGCACGCAGCCGAAGAGGATCTCGGCCTCGGGATCCGCGGCCTGCTGGATGATCTGCGCGGCCTCGGTGACCTCGAAGAGGGTCAGATCGGGGCCGCCCGTGATGTTGATGAGCACGCCGCGCGCGCCCTCGATCGACGCGTCCTCGAGAAGCGGCGACGAGATGGCGGCCTGCGCCGCGTGGATCGCCGCGGTTCTCGCCCTCGGCCGTCGCCGTGCCCATCAGCGCCCGGCCCATGTCCGACATGATCTTGCGGACGTCGGCGAAGTCGAGGTTGATCTCGCCCGGGCAGTTGATGAGGTCCGAGATGCCCTGGATCGCCTGCCGCAGCACGTCGTCGGCGATCTTGAAGGACTCGTGGAGGGGCGTGTTGCGCTCGACGAAGGCCAGCAGGCGCTGGTTGGGATCGTGATCAGCGTGTCGACGTGGTCGCGCAGCTCGCGCGAGGCCCGCTCGGCCTGGCGCATCCGCTTCTTGCCCTCGAACTCGAAGGGCTTCGTCACGACGGCGACCGCGAGCGCCCCGGCCTCGGCCGCCAGCTTGGCGATGATCGGGCCCGCGCCGGATCCCGTGCCGCCGCCCGAGGCCCATCGCCAGGAAGACCATGTCGGCGCCCGACACCGCGTGGGCGAGCTTGTCCTGGTCCTCGAGCGCGGCGTTGCGGCCGACGTCGGGATCCGCGCCCGCGCCGAGGCCCTTCGTCAGCCGTCCGCCGATCTGCAGCTTGTTCGGCGCGGCGCACTTGCGCAGCGCCTGGAGGTCGGTGTTGCAGGCGAAGTACTCGACGCCCCGCACCCCCGCCGAGATCATCCGGTTGACGGCGTTGCGAGCCGCCGCCGCCGACGCCGATGACCCGGATCGTCGCGGGCGACGCGTCCCCTCGTCCAGCTCGATCGCCAGCGCCTTGCGGCTTCGTCGTCCAGGAACTCGATCATCGGGGCTCTCCCTCCCTCGCCGTACGCGTTTTTTCGGCCATCAGAAGAAATCCCGCATGAAGCGTGACACCGAATTGGCGGCCTGGAAGAACGCCTGGGCGCGCCGCCGCGCCGGCTTGTAGCGGTGACCATACAGGAGAAGCCCGGTGGCCGTCGCCCACTCCGGTCGGGAGACCACGTCCACGAGGCCGCCGACGCCCGCCGGGATCCCGCGGCGCACGGGCCGTCGAAGATTCTCTCGGCGATCTCGACGACGCCCTCGAGCTCCGACGCCGCCGCCGGTCAGCACGATCCCGGAGCGGATCTCCTTGTCGAGGCCGAGCCGCTTGATGTCCTCGTGGATCAGGCCGAGCAGCTCCTCGGCGCGCGGCTGGAGGATGTCGGACGAGCGTCGGTCCGCGGGCAGAGCTTCGGCGCCCGTCCGCCGACCATCGGGACCTCGACCATCTCGTCCTCGGAGACCGCGCTGCGCAGGGCGCAGCCGTACTTCTTCTTCAGACCGCTCGGCATCCGTGATCGGAGCCCGCAGGACGACGGCGAGATCGTTGGTGAAGTGGTCGCCGCCGATCGGGACCACCGCGGTATGCGCGATCGTCCCCTTCTGGTAGACCGCGACCTCGGTGGTGCCTCCCCCGATGTCGATCGAGGCAGATCCCGAGCTCCTTCTCGTCCGGCGTGAGGACCGCCTCGGCCGCGGCGAACTGCTCGAGGACCAGCTGGACGACCTCGATGCCGGCCTTGTTCATGCAGGTCACGATGTTCTGCGTCACGGCGACGGGCGCCGTGACGACGTGGACGTCGACCTCGAGGCGGCTGCCGATCATGCCGACCGGGTCGGCCACGCCGTCCTGGCCGTCCACCGCGAAATCCCGAGGCAGGACGTGCACGACCTCGTGGTCCTGGCGGGATCTGGACGCCCCGGGCGGCGTCGATGACCCGGGTCGACGTCCTCCTTGGAGATCTCCCGGTCCTTGCCGGACACGGCGACCACGCCCCGGCTGTTGAAGGACCGCATGTGAGAGCCGGAAATGCCGACCCAGGCCCGGGAAATCTGCACCCCGGCCATGATTTCCGCCTCTTCGGCGGCCCGCTTGATGGCCTCGATCGTGGCGTCGACGTTGATGATGTTGCCCTTACGGGTACCCCGGTTGGCGGCACGCGCCCTTGCCGATCACGTCGAGGGCTCCGCCGGGCGTTCTGCTCGCCGATGAGGACGCAGATCTTGGAAGTTCCGATGTCGCAGGCGACCAGAAAAGACTCGGGCTTTGGCATGGCTATCGCCGTGCAGCGGCCTTCCATTAGAGACGATTCCCCGCGCCGTAGGCGCCGACGAGGATGACCCGATCAGCAAAACGTAGATCGATGGCCCGTGCCTCCCACCCGCGACTCTCAATGAAACCGCGCGCGTCGAGCAGCGCGCGAATCTTCTCCGGTGCGTCTGATCGAAGAACGCGAACCGGCCTTCTAAAGATCGCATCCATCATACCGAATCCTCCGTCGGGGAGCGAGGCGATTTCCGACAGCGCCGAGAAATACTCGGGACGCGCGCCGCGCAGATCCTCGAGCAGACCCACCGCTTCGGCGAGCGCGCCTCTCTCGCCGGTCAGTATCACGTACTCGGTGCGGTCGCGCCGCGGATCGTACGGAGCGATGAGGTTGCCGTCCGCGCCGACCCACCAGAATTTCTGCTCGTCCCGGTAGATGGCCAGGGCCCTGCGCTCCGTGACGCGCACGGCGAGACCATCCGGGAATCTCTTCGTGAGCGTCACGCGCTCGATCCAGGGATGCGAGCCGAGTCCGCGTCGCCAGCGGAGCGAGGTCGAGGCCCACGACGTTCTTCCCGCGCCACGCGTCGAGCGCGGAGAGGATGTCTTCGGTCCGTGAGCGCACGTTGCCCGACACCTCGAAGCGCCGGAGCGCGAAGTGCGGGCCCGCGACGAAGCGGAACAGGCCGAACGCGACAGCGATCCCGACGACCCCGAGCGTGACGACGCGCAGCGGCGCCGGGCTGCCGCTTCTTCCTCGGAACGCCGCCGCCCCGGCGCAGGAAGGGGGCTTCTCTATCGGTGGCCACGCTGCAGGTACTCCTCGCCGAACTTGACGACGTCGCCCGCCCCGAGGGTCAGAAGGAGATCCCCGGGAGGAGGGTCCGCTCCAGGCACTCGATAACTCGTTTCTTATCAGGGTATAGATCACGCTCGTGTGCCCGGCCTGGCGGGCGGCCTCGGCCACGAGCTCGCCCGTCACGCCGGGCAGCGGCTTCTCCCGCGACGGGTAGACGTCCATCACGACGTTGACGTCGGCCGCCGCAGCAGCGCCTCGCCGAACTCCGCGGCGAAGTCCCGCGTGCGCGAGAAGAGGTGCGGCTGGAAGAGGGCGACGAGCCGGCGGTCCGGGTAGCACCTGCCGCGCCGCGGCCAGCGTGGCTCTCAGCTCCGTGGGATGGTGCGCGTAGTCGTCGACGACGAGAACGCCCGCTCGCTCCCCCTTCAGCTCGAAGCGGCGGATGACCCCGGTGAAGGCGGCGAGCGCGGTCGAGATCGTCTCGAAGGGGATCAGGAGCTCGCGCCCGACCGCGATCGACGCGAGCGCGTTGGCCACGTTGTGCCGGCCCGGGAGCCGCAGGCGGACGGCGCCGAGCCGCCCCTGATCGGCGTCCCAGACGTCGAAGGTGGTGCCGGTCGCCTCCAGCCGGACGTTCCGCGCCGACAGCTGCGCCTGCGGGCGACTCGCCGTACGTCACGACCCGCCGCTTGATCCTCGGAAGCAGACTCGCGCGCGCCGGGATCGTCCGACGCACACGACCACCGAGCCGAAGAACGGCACGCGGTTGGCGAACGACGCGAAGGCGTCGAGGATGTCGCTCGAGGTCCCGGTAGGTGTCGAGGTGGTCCGCCTCGACGTTCGTGATCACGGCCACGACGGGGGTGAGCTCGAGAAAGGAGCGGTCGTACTCGTCGGCCTCGGCCACGAGGTAGTCGCCCTTGCCCGAGGCGGGCGTTCGTTCCCGAGGATGCGGACCTGGCCGCCGACGACGATCGTCGGGATCGAATCCGGCTTCGGTCAGGACCGTGGCCGGTCAGGGACGTCGTCGTCGTCTTGCCGTGGGTGCCGGCGACCGCGACGCCCTGCTTCAGACGCATGATCTCGCCGAGCATCTCGGCGCGGCGGATCACCGGGATGCCCCGCGCGCGGGCGGCCTCGACCTCGGCGTTGGATTCCTCGACCGCCGAGGAGATGACGAGCGAGGTCGGCGGTCTCGACGTGGGCCGGGTCGTGTCCGACCGCGATCTTCGCCCCGAGCCGCTCCGAGCCGGACCGTGATTCCGACCGCGCCAGGTCGCAACCGGAGATCTCGAGGGGCGTCGCCAGCAGGAGGATCTCGGCGATGCCGCTCATGCCGACGCCGCCGGCGCCCACGAAGTGGAGGCGGCGCAGGCCGCAGGAACCTCACTTTGCTCTTTCGGCCTCGAACACCAGGCGAGCCGAGCTCTTTAGCGGCGTCCGGCCTCGCCAGGGCCTTCGCCTTGAGACCCATGGCCACGAGCCGTTCCGCGGTTCTCGAAGAGCTCGGCCACGTGCCCGGCGAGGTTCTCCGCCGTGAAAGCGGCTTCCCCGATGGCCACGGCCGCTTTGCCCTTTGCGAGCACGCGCGCGTTGGCGAGCTGATGGCCCGCCGCCGCCGCACCGAAGGGCACGAGGATCGACGGCCGGCCGGCGGCGCACGAGCTCCGCGATCGGTCATGGCGCCGGCCCGGCAGACCACGAGGTCCGCCCAGGCCATCTCCTCCTGGAGCCTCGGGCAGGAAGGCACGAGCTTCCAGTTCGCCGGCATCCGGGGGTACCGCTGCGCGCGTCGCCACGAGGTCCTTGTCGCCCGTCTGATGGATCACTTCGAGGCCGGACTTCTCGAGGAGCACGCGCGGCGCGCGGCCATCGCTCGGTTGATGACGCGCGACCCCTGGCTGCCGCCGAAGACGAGGAGGCGCCGCGTCGTCGCCGCCGGGTCGAGCGGCGGGATCGCGAAAAACTCCGGGCGCACCGGCGTGCCGGTGACCGTCCCGGGCTTCTGGAGCCGGGCGTTCGGCGCCGGCACAGCCCACGGCCGTGCGCGTCGCGAAGCGATTGAGAAACCGGTTGGCAGCGCCCGGAATGGCGTTGGGCTCGTGGATCACGCGTCGGAATCCCGAGCGACCGCGCGGCAGACAGAACCGGCACCGCCACGTAACCGCCCACGCCGACGACCACGCGCGCGTTGTGCTTCTTGAGGAGCGCGCGAGCCTCCAGGAACCCCTTCGGGAGGTCGCGCGAGCGCGCCGAGCTGCCGGGTCAAGCGTCTTCCCGACGAAGCCGGACGCGTCGACGAGCTCCAGCGGATAGCCCGCGTGCGGGCACGAGCTTGCTCTCGAGGCCGCTGCGCGGTCCCGACGAAGACGACGCGGCGGTCGGGCTTCTGGGACTGGATTTCGTTGGCCAGGGCGATTCCCGGAACGATGTGGCCGCCCGTGCCGCCCGCGGCGATGACGTAGGCGCCGATCGTCATCGCTCAGGTCGCAGCTCTCACGTCGGTTCGACTTCGTGCTGCGAGATGTTGAGGATGAGTCCGCCGGCGATCCAGCGAGGCCACCAGCGACGACCCGCCGTAGGAGACGAAAGGCAGCGGAATCCCCTTGGTCGGCACGAGGGCGAGCACGACGGAGAGGTTGATCGCCGCCTGCACGACGATCATCGCCGTCGCGCCCGCCGCCAGAAAGCCGCGAAGGCGTCGGGCGCGCGCCGCGCCGCGCGCAGGCCCCGCCAGGCCACGATCCCGAAGCAGAGCACCACTCCGACGGCGCCGACGAAGCCGAGCTCCTCGCCCACGATCGCGAAGATGAAGTCGGTGTGCGGAAACGGCAGGAAGAACAGCTTCTGCCGGCTCCCGCCGAGGCCGTTGCCGAACCAGCCGCCGGCGCCCACGGCGATGAGCGACTGGATCGCCTGGAAGCCCGGCTGCCGAGCGGGTCCGCCTCGGGTTCGAGGAACGACAGGAGCCGCGCCCGCCGGTAGTCGGCCGAGAGCATCAGGATGGCGAGCAGCGGGAGCATCGCCAGCGCGCCGAAGGCGAACCAGCGCGCGCGAACGCCCGCCAGCCACAGCAGCACGGCGGAGAGCATCACGTAGCAGGCCGCGGTGCCGAGGTCCGGCTGCGAGGACGACGACGCCCGCCGCCGCGCCCGACGAAGACCAGCGCCGGCACCAGCGCCCGTCTCCGGGTCCCCCGCCTTCTGGGCTCTTGCGGGAGAGCTGATAGGCGACGACCAGCACGAGCGCGACCTTGAGGAGCTCCGAGGGCTGGAGCATCATGACGCCCGAGCGGGATCCAGCGGCGCGCGCCGTTGATCGGCGGCTGGAAGAGCGCGAAGACCGCGAGCAGCAGGGTCGCGCCGTAGAGCGCCGTAGACGACCCAGGGCCGGGCGAAGCGCCGGTAGTCGGTGCGATAGACGGCGAAGGCCGCCACGCCGCCGATCGCGAGCGCGCGCGATCTGCTTGAGGAGGAAGCGGTAGGGATTGCCGGACGTCTCGCCGGACGACACGGCGGAAGCGCTGTAGATCATGATGCAGCCGAAGAGCGACAGCGCCACGAGCGCGCCGAAGAGGACCTTGTCGGAGGCGAGCTTACGAGCCATGGGAGCCTCCCACCGTCTTCCGCACGAGCGCGGCGAAGTGCCGCCCTCGCTCCTCGAAGTTGCCGTACTGGTCGAACGAGGCGCAGGCCGGCGAGAGAAGGACCGTGTCCCCCGGCCGGGCGAGCGCCGCGGCCCGCGCCACCGCCGTCTCCATCGTGCCGAGCGTTCGAGCGGCGCGGCTCCCGCCAGCGCCGACTCGATCGTGCTCCGCCGCTTCGCCGATGGTCAGCACGATCCGCGCCTTGCGCGCCGCCAGCTCGCGCAGACTCGCGAAGTCGCCGTGCTTGTCGCGTCCGCCGAGAATCAGGAGGACCGAGCCGTCGGCGAATCCCTCGAGGGACTTCGCGGCCGCGTCGACGTTGGTGCCCTTGGAGTCGTCGATGTAGCGCACGCCGCCGGACTCCGCGACGAGCTCGGTGCGGTGCGGCAGGCCCTGGAACCGGGTCAGGGCGTCGGCGATCGCCTCCGCGGGAGCGCCCGAGGCACTCGGCCGCGGCGACCGCGGCGAGGGCGTTCTCCAGGTTGTGCGCCCCGGGCAGCGCCAGGCGGTCCGCGGACACGACTCGCGTGCCGCTCGCCGGCCGCGTCCGACACGATCTCGCCCTTCTCGAGCCACGCGCCCTTTGCCCGGCGGGCCGCCCCCGGCGCGAGAAGAGCACGCGCCGCGCCCGCGTCGGGATCGCCGCTCGAGGCGGGATCGTCGGCGTTGAGGATGGCGACGTCTTCGGGGCGCTGGCGCGCGAAGAGCCGCGCCTTGGCCGCGGCGTAGTCCTCGAAGCCCGCGTAGCGGTCGAGGTGGTCGGGCGTGATGTTCGTCAGGACCGCGACGTCCGGGCGGAAGCGGTCGATCGCCTCGAGCTGGAACGAGGAGACTTCGCACACGAAGTCGCGGCCCGCCGCTCTCCGAGAGAAAGCCCGAGAGCGGCGCGCCGATGTTTCCGGCGAGCGCGACGGGCCGCCCCGCCGCGCTCGAGCGTCTCGGCGATCCAGGTCGTCGTCGTGGATTTGCCGTTGGTGCCGGTGACGGCGACCCAGCGGTTCCGGCCGGCGCCTCGGCCTCGGCGATGCGCCAGGCGATCTCGATCTCCGCCAGGACCGGCAGTCCCCGCGCGCGCGCCGCGGCGACCGCCGGCGCGTCCGGCGGGACGCCCGGCGAGATCGCGAGCCAGTCGGCGCCCGCCAGAAACTCGACGGCCGGGCCTCCGAAGAAGAAGCGCGCGCCGCGGCGGGAGAGCGCCTCGACCTCCTCGAAATCTCCCTCGCGGGCGGCTGTCCCCGATGGACACGGCGACTCCGCGCGTCCAGGAGCGCCTCGGCCAGGGCGCGGCCGCTGCGGGCGAATCCGAGAACGGCGATCGACCGCGGCAGGTTCGCGGGAGGCGCGGCGGCGGAGGTGGTCATCGGCAGCGCGCTCATCGGAGCTTCAGCGTCGAGAGACCGATCACGGCGAAGAGGATGGCCAGGATCCAGAAACGGATGATCACGCGCGACTCCGCCCAGCCGAGCAGCTCGAAGTGATGGTGGATGGGCGCCATCTTGAAGACGCGCTTGCCCCGGATCTTGAAGGAGGCCACCTGGATGATGACCGAGAGCGCCTCCATCACGAAGAGCCCGCCCACGATGGCGAGGAGCACTTCCTGCTTGGTCATCACCGCGACGGCCGCGATGGCCGCGCCGAGGGACAGCGCGCCGACGTCGCCCATCATGACCTCGGCCGGATGGCAGTTGAACCAGAGAAAGCCGAGGGACGCCCCGACGAGCGCCCCGCAGAAGACCGCGAGCTCGCCCGACTGCGGGATGAAGGGGATCTGCAGGTAGCGGGCCGCGACCGCGTTGCCCGTCACGTAGGCCAGGATCGCGTAGGTGCCGGCGGCGATGCCCACGGCCCCGATGGCCAGGCCGTCCAGGCCGTCCGTCAGGTTGACGGCGTTCGAGGAGCCGACAACGACCACCGCCACGAACGGAATATAGAGGATACCGAGGTCGACGAGCAGCCTCTTGAAAAAGGGGAAAGTCACGACCGTCGAGAAGCCTCCCTGGCCCGCCCACTGCTCGATGGCCCACGCCACCGCGAAGGCCACCAGGAACTGTGGCACGAGCTTGCCGCGGCCGGTCAGCCCGAGGCTGCGCCGGCGGGTGACCTTGACCCAGTCGTCGGCGAAGCCCACGGCGCCGACCGCGAGGAGGCTTCCCAGGCCGATCCACACGAACCGATTCGGGAGGTCCATCCACAGGAGCGTCGCCACGACGACGGCGAAGACGATGAGGAGGCCTCCCATCGTGGGCGTGCCCGGCCTTGGCGAGATGGCTCCTGGGGCCCTCGGCGCGAATCGACTGGGCGACCTGGAGCTTCTTCAGCAGCCGGATCGTCGGGGGCCCGAGCAGGAGCGACAGAGCCAGCGCGGTCACCGCCGCCATCGCCGTGCGGAAGGTGATGTAGCGAAAGACGTTGAAGCCGGGGAACCGGCTGGCCAGCGGATAGAGGAGCCAGTACAGCACGTCAGGCTCCCTCCGCCAGCCGCGCGACCGCCCGCTCGAGGCCGATGCCCCGCGATGCCTTGAACAGGGCCACGTCGCCCTCGGCGAGAACGCCCGAGAGCAGGGCCGCCGCTTCCTCGGGCGACGCGGCGCGCGAAAGGGCGGACTTCGGCAACCCGGCCGCGACCGCCGCTTCGCCGATCCAGCGCGCGCGCTCGCCCACGCACACCAGAAGGTCGGCCCGGCCCGCGACGTCGCGCCCCGCCGCCCGGTGCCACTGCTCCTCTTCGGGCCCGAGCTCCAGCATGTCGCCGAGGACCGCGATCCGCCGGGCGGCCGGCGTCGCCGCGAGGGTCTCGAGAGCGGCCCGCATCGAGGTCGGATTCGCGTTGTAGGCGTCGTCGAACAGGCGCGCTCCCGAAGCGTGGCGCCTCCACTCGCCGCGGTGCGCCGACGGGCGGAAGTCCTCGGCGGCGGCCGCGCTGACGGAAGCGGGCACGCCGACGGCGAACGCGATCGCGGCGGCGGCCAGGAAGTTGGCGACCTGATGCCCCCCGGCGACGGGAACGTGAGCCGCCGCCTCGCCCTCCGGCGTGACGAGGGTCAGGCGGGTGCCGTCGGCGGCGGGTGTGACGTCCCGGGCGGTGACCTCGGCCTCGGCGCTCCTCCCGAAGCGCACGACGCGGCCCGGGTATCGCGCCGCGATCGCCGCCACCCGGGGATCGTCGGCGTTGGCCACCAGGGTCCCGCCGGGTTTCAATCCCTCCAGGATCTCGGCCTTTGCCCGGGCGATCGCGTCGACGGACGGAAAAAACTCCAGGTGCGCCGGAGCCACCAGGAGGATCGCGGCCACGTCGGGTCGGAACGCCCGGGAGAGCTTCGAGAGGTCCCCCGGCTCCGAGAGCGCCATCTCCCCGACCATCCACTCCGGGTTGCGCGGCAGGTTCACCACAGAGAGAGCGAACCCGATCTGGCTGTTCTGGTTCCCCGGCGTCTTCTCGACCGCGAAGCGGCGGGCCAGGATCCCGGCGGTGAAGTCCTTGGTCGTGGTCTTCCCGGCGGAGCCGGTGATCGCGGCCAGGCGAAACCCCATTCGCGTTTTCATCCCCGCGGCGAGTTTCTGGAGCGCTTCGACCGGCCTTTCGACGAGGACGGCTGGAAAATCCGCGGGCAGGCCCGGGAGGCCGGCGCTCGGCAAGGAGCGCCCGCGCTCCCCGCGCCGCTGCGTCGGCCGCAAAGGCGTGGCCGTCCACCCGCGCGCCCCGGATCGCGACGAAGAGGTCGCCCGGCCGGACCTGGCGCGAGTCGACGGCGGCGCCGGTCAGCTCGGCTCCCCCCTCGGCGCGAGCTCGCGGCGGCGTCGGCGAGGTCGGCCAGGGCGAAGTTCATGCCTTCCCCGCGAGCTCGGCGGCGACCTTCCGGTCGTCGAACGGCAGATCCTGCGACCCGATCGTCTGCGTCGTCTCGTGGCCCTTGCCCGCGATGACGACGACGGTCCCGGGATTGGCGAGCTCGAGAGCCTGCCGGATCGCCTCCCGCCGCTCGACGATCTTGAGGTATTTCGTGGCGCCGGAACGGATCAGGCCCGCCTCGACCTCGCGCAGAATCGCCTCCGGGCTCTCGGAGCGCGGGTTGTCGGACGTGGCGATCGCGATGTCGGCCAGCCGGCCCGCGATTTCGCCCATCGGCGCGCGCTTGCCGCGGTCCCTGTCGCCGCCGCACCCGAAGACGAGGATGATCTTCCGGTCCGTCAGCTCGCGCACCGCCTGCAGGAGACGCTCGAGGGCGTCCGGGGTGTGCGCGTAGTCGACGAGGATCGGGTACGCCTGCCCGGCCTCGACGCGCTCCAGCCGCCCCGGCACGTTGACCACTCGCGGCCGCGGCCTCGGCGATCTCCGCCGGCGAGACCCCGACTCGCAGCGCCGCCGCGGCGGCTCCGAGGAGGTTCGCGACCTGGAAGCGGCCGAGGAGAGGCGAGACGAGGCGGAACCGTCCGACCGGGGAGACGACGTCGAAGGACGTGCCGGAGAGGTCGCACACCACCGCGTCGGCCCGGTCGTCGGCCGCGCCGCCCGAGGGCGAAAAGCTCGCGACGGGGGCCGCGGCCTCGGCGTGCAACCGGCGGCCGTACGGATCGTCCGTGTTGACGACGGCGAAGGCGCCCGGCTTCCGCATGTCGAAGAGCCGTTTCTTGGCAGCGTAGTAGTCGTCCATGTCTCCGTGGAAGTCGAGATGGTCGCGCGTCAGGTTCGTGAAAACGGCGACGTCGAAACGGCAGCCCTCCACGCGGTCGAGGGCCAGCGCGTGGGAGGACACCTCCATCGCCGCCGCGGGCACGCCGTCCGCGACGAGCTCCGCGAGCAGCTCCTGGATCAGCGGGGCTTCCGGCGTCGTGCGGCCGGCCTCGAGCTCCCGGCGCGAGGTGCGGTATCCGATCGTCCCGAGAAACCCGGCCTTCCCGTAGTGGCGTTCGAGCATCGCCTCGAGAAGCACCGCCGTGGACGTCTTGCCGTTGGTTCCGGTGACGCCGGCCAGGACGAGCCGCTCCGCCGGATCGCCGTGAATGCGGGTCGACAGGAGCGCCAGCGCGCGCCGCGCGGACGGGACGCGAATCCAGGGCGCGCGGGCTCCGGAGGGCGCCGCGCGGTCGGAGACGATCGCGATGGCGCCGCGCTCGAGCGCCTCGGGGACGTGCGCGAGGCCGTCGGTCTTCGCGCCGGTGACGGCCACGAAGAGATCGCCCGGGGCGACCTGCCGCGAGTCGTTGACGACGCGCCTGACCTCGAGATCCTGCGCCGCTCCGGCGATGACGACTCCCGGCAGCACGGCGGCGAGCTCCATCAACTTCACGGACTCGGGGGAGGCGGTGCCGTCTCCTGGGCGCGGCGGCCGGCCGCCCGGGCCGGCGCCGGCGCGTTGTCCGCGAGGAAGAGGGTGTGCAGGGCGCCGGGCCGGGTGGGCGCGCCGGCCGGCGGGTCCTGGGCGACGACGAAGCCGGAGCCCTGGAGTCGAGCGAGAACGCCGACGCGCGCGAAGAGCGCGATCGCCTGGCGCGCCGAGAGTCCCAGCGCGTCCGGCGTGCTCTCCGGCGATTCGGGGGGCGCCCTCCGAATATCCCGTGCGGCGGGAGGCCGGGACGAGCCCGGCCGGGTAGCGGACCGCGCGCGGAGCGGCCTCGGCCAGAACGCCGGCCGGCACCTGCTGCTCGTGGGGCGCCACGCGCAGGATGCCGAGGGCCTGCGACATGATGCGGGAGAAGAGCGGCGCGGCGACGTCCGCGGCGTAGTACTTGCCCTGCGGCTCTTCCAGCACGACGACCGCAACGCAGCGCGGATTCTCGGCGGGCGCGAAGCCGGCGAAATTCGGGATGTGGCTTCCCGCCTGGTATCCGCCGACTCCCGCCTTCTGCGCCGTCCCGGTCTTGCCGGCAACGGCGAAGCCCGGGATGGCGGCTCGGGCGCCGGTGCCCCGCTCGACGACGCTGACGAGAATCTGCGAGATCGACCGCGCGGTCGCCGGTGAGATCACCCGCACCGGCTCGGGGGGCGCGATGGCGCGCTCGGTTCCGTCCGGCTCGACGATCCGGGTCACCAGGTGCGGCTGGACCAGGGTGCCGCCGTTGGCGACGACGGCCGTGATCCGGGCGAGCTGCAGCGCATTCAACGAGACTTCCTGGCCCATCGAGATTTCGGCGTTCGACAGCCCCGACCATTTCGTCAGCGGCCGGAAAATGCCGACGTTCTCGCCCGGGAGGTCCACTCCGGTCGGGCGTCCGACGCCGAAGGCGGTGGCGCCTTCGAACAGGCGGCGCGCGCCGAGCCGCAGGCCCACGCGGATGATGCCGACGTTGGAGGACCTCTCGAAGATCCCGCCGAGCGTCAGCGCCCCGTAGCGGTGCCGGTCCGACTCGCGGATCGTCGTATTGGCGATGCGGATCGTTCCGTCTCCGGTCTCGATCAGCTCGTCGAGCCCGACGAGGCCGTACTCGAGGCCGAGAGCCCCCGTCACGATCTTGAACGTCGAGCCCGGCTCGTAGGCGTCCGCGATGACGCGGTTGCGGCGCGCCTCCGGCGGAAACTTGCCGAACTCGTTCGGGTCGAAGTCGGGGGCCGAGGCCATCGCGAGGATCTCGCCGTTCCGGGGATCCATCACGACGACGCTGCCCGACATGGCCCGGTGCTCCTTCATGGCTTCCGCGAGCTCGCGCTCGGCGGCGAACTGGACGCCGGAGTCGAGCGAGAGGATCAGCGACGCGCCCTCCTGGGCCGGGCGGCTGTTGGCCGTCTCCGACTCGCCGTACCGGCTTCGCCTCGCGTCCGTCAGCGCGACGAGCTCGCCCGGCGTTCCCCGGATGGCGTCGTCGTAGAGGTGCTCGAGGCCCGCCAGGCCCTTGTCGTCGGTGCCGACGAAACCGAGAACGGCCGAGGCGAGGCGCCCCTTCGGGTAGAACCGGCGCGGCTCGTTGACCAGGTGGATGCCCGCGAGCTTCGTCGCCCGGACCCGCTGCGCGAGCTCGGGCTCGATCTGGCGCCGGACCCACACGAATCCCCGGTCCGCCGCCAGCTTCTCGTAGATCTCGCCGGCCGCCATCTGCAGCAGAGGGGCCAGGGTCTGCGCCGCCGCGCGGGGATCGGCGACGTCGTCCGGGATCGCGAAGATCGACGAGGACTCGACCGAGACGGCCAGCTCCCGGCCCTGGCGGTCGAGGATCGACCCGCGCTGTCCCGAGATCTCGATGCGGCGCTCCTGCTGCCGCTGGGCTTTCGCGCGATAGCGCGAGCCCTGGGCGATCTGGATCTGCACGAGCCGTCCGACGACGACGATCGCCCAGATCAGGAGGATCAGCGTGAAGAGACGCGCGCGGCCGCGCTTGACGCCGTTCACGGGACCGGCTCCACGGGCGGCTCCACGGGCGCCTCGACGTACTGGACCTGCCCGGGGTTGGGGGGACGCAGGCCTTTTTGCTTCGCCAGGCCCGCCACCCGGTCGGGTGACGACGCCTGGGCGAGCTCGACGCGCAGCCGGCGGCTTTCCTCTGTCAGCTCCGCCACCGTCTTCTGCCGCGCCTCGCGCAGGTAACCGACCCGCACGGTCTCGATGTGGAGCGCCGCGTAAGCCAGCAGCGCGCACGCGACCGGCAGGCCCGCCAGCAGGAACGTCGCCAGCTCCCGCCCGCGGCGGCGATCGCGCTCGCGCGTCAGGTGAAGATTCTCGACGCGCTTGGTCTGCGCGTAGGTCGTGCTCACAGGGCCGCCGCCTCCGCCGCCAGGTCTGTCGCCAGTTTCTCCGCCACCCGCAGACGCGCGCTCCGCGAACGCGGGTTGCGGTGCACCTCGGCCTCGGACGGCCGGATCGGGCGCCGCGTCAGGATGTGCAGTGCCGTCTTCGCGCCGCAGACGCACTGCGGCAGCTTCGGGGGGACACAGGCAGACGCCCGAGTCGCGCCGGAAGGCCTCTTTGACGATGCGGTCCTCCAGCGAGTGATAAGAGATGACGGCCAGCCGTCCTCCCTGGTTCGAGCCTCGCGACCGCCGCCGCCAGAAAGCGAGCGAGGGCCGAGAGCTCCGCGTTGACCTCGATCCGCAGCGCCTGGAAGACACGGGTCGCCGGATCGATCTTCTCCCGGTTCCCCTTCTGCGCCGCAACGATGCGGGCAAGGTGGCGAGTCGTCTGTATGGGACCCCGGGTCCGCTCCGCTACGATGCCGCGCGCGATCTTTGCCGCCATTCGCTCCTCCCCAAAATCACGGAAAATCCGTGTGAGTTGATCGGCCGAAGCCGTGGCCACGATGTCGGCCGCGGTGCGGCCGGTTTTTCCCATGCGCATGTCGAGAGGCCCGTCCCGCCGGAACGAGAAGCCCCGCTCCGCTTCGTCCAGCTGCATCGACGAGACGCCGAGGTCCGCGAGGATCCCGGCCGCCGGCGGGCGCCCGTCGAGAACGGTCTCGAGGTCCGAGAAGTCGGCCTGGAGGAAAGAGACCCGATCGCCGAAGGGCGCGAGGCGCTCGCGCGCCCGGTCGAGGGCGTCGGGGTCCCGGTCGATTCCGAGCAGGCGGACGCCGCTCCCGCGCGACAGCAGGGCTTCCGCGTGGCCGCCGGCGCCGAGCGTGGCGTCCACGAAGAATCCCCCGCGCTCCGGCTCGAGCGCCTGGAGCACCTCGTCGACGAGAACGGGGACATGCGCCCGCGCGTCAATCGTCGTTGTCCTTTCGGCTCACGGCTCACGACTCACGGCTCACGTTCACAGCAGCAGCTTCGACAGCTCGTCGTAGTCCTCGGGACCGAACTCCTCGGTCGCGAGCTTCTTGGCGAGCCCGGCCCGGTCGGACACGACGAGGTGATCGATGTTGCCGGTCACGACGACGTCGGCCGGCAGTTTCGCGGCGTCGCGCAGAATCTGCGGAATGAGCACGCGCCCCTGCGCGTCGATCGCGGCGTCCTGGCCGTAGTAGTTGACGCGCTCGAGAAACTTGGTCTTGGCGCGATGGATGGCCGGCTGCTCGGCGAGCTTCTCCTCGAGGGCGCGCCAGATCCCGAGCGGATAGAGCAGAAAGTTGCGGCCGTGGAGAGACGTGACGAAGAGATCGCGTCCAAATGCCTCTTCGATCTGTTGACGGAAGAGATTCGGCACCTTCAGCCGGCCCTTCTCGTCGAGACGGGCCGGCGCGCTTCCACGAAAGCGATCCATCCTTCAGTTGTCGTCCCGTCCTGAGATCCGGGACCACTTTCTCCCACTTTTAGCCAGATTTGGCCACTGGGGGATGTTAGGAGTCCCGAGCTTTATTAGTCAAGGAAAGAAGATTGCCTAAAAAAATTAGGAGCGCTAAACGGGCGTAAGCGCGCCGCACAAGGAAGTGTGCAGGAGACCTAGGTCTCGACCTCGCCCTCGTGCCAGTGACGCGTCAACTCGAGCCACATCGCGAGGCCCCGGAACCCGCCGAAGCGCGCGTACCGGCGCCAGATCGCGCGATCCACGCTGCGCGCGGGGCCCGGATGGAGACGGCGGTACTGCTTGCGCACCCACGAGTCGATGGCCAGGAAGTCGTGGCGGCCCAGAATCCGGAGCAGCCCCTCGGCAGCGTACGGACCGAACCCGTGCTCGGCCAGGATCGACTCGCGGACCTCCGCGGCGGGTCGGCTCCGGTCCTCCCAGGCCGAGAGATCGAGCCGTCCGGATGCCACTCGCCGCGCCAGCCGGGAGACCGCCTCGGCCCGATAGCCGCAGCGGACCTTCTTCCGGAGCGTCGCGGGCGACAGCCGGGCGAGCGCTTCGGCGGTCGGAAACGCCGCGCCGCCCTGCCCGGCCAGGGAGACCAGCCTGGTCACCATGCCGCGGGTCGCCTCCCAGGAACAGTTGGTCGTCAGGAGCATCTTGACCGCGTCTTCGAAGGCCGACGGGGACCGCAGCATCCGGCCTCCGCCTCGCGTCAGCGCGCGGCGCAGGTCGGGCTCACCGTCGAGGGCGCCGTCGAAGGCCGAGAGGTCCAGGTCGAGCGAGAAGACGCGGACGGCCGCCGCCCGCAGCGCGATCCGGTCGAGGCCTTCTCCCGAAGCCACGAGCGCGCCGCCACGCGCGCGGAACGAGACCTCCCCGCCGCGGAAAACCGTGGTCAGGGTTCCGCCCCCCTCGGGCTCGTAGCGGAAGGGCGGCAGGTCGTACCAGCCGTGCGAGCGGACGACGGCGTCGAAGGAAAACCGGGGCGGCAGCGCGAGGCGGGTGCGCAAGAGCCGGGAGACTCGGCCTAGGTCTTCTTCTCTTCGAGCTTCGCGAGGTCCTCGTCGTAGATCTTGACGAACGCGTCGCGCCGGAGACGATCCATGTACTCCGCGAACCGTTTCTCGTAGAGCTCGTCGGAGATCCGCTTGCGCAGGTCCTCCTTGACCTCCGAGAACGGCTTGAAGCCCGCGGGCTTGCGATTGGTCACGTGGAACAGGTGAATCGCGTCGGCCATCAGGACCGGGGCAGGGTACTCCGCCGGTGGATTCGTGAAGATTCCGGCGTCGAGCGCCTCCTGGAGCTCTCCCTTCGCGACGGTGCCGAGCTCGCCGCCCCGTTCCTTGGTAATGCCATCCGACGCTTCACGGGCGAGGTCGGCGAACGGCGTGCCGGCCTTGATCTTGGCGCGAATCTCCTCGATCCGGGCGACGGCCTTCTGCCGCGCCTCCGCGTCCGAGGCGTCGAATCTCAGGACGATCTCCGCGACCTGGGTCTGCTCGGGGACCGCGTAGTACTTCTCCTTCTGGCGCTCGTACTCGATGCGCAGAGCGTCGTCGGAGAGGTCGATCCGCGAGGTCACGTCGCGGCCGATGACCTTCTGGAGCGTGATGGTCTCGCGCATCTGACGCTTCAGCTCGTCGCGGGTCATGCTGGTCTGGGCGAGCGCGGCGTCGAACTCCGCGTCCGTCGCCAGGTTGTACTGAGCCTTGACCCTCTGAACGGCCGCCTCGATCTCCTCGTCGGTGGCCGAGACGGCCATCTCCTGCGCCCGCTCTTCGAGGAGCTTCTCCTTGATCATGTCCTCGAGCACGGCCTTGCGCATCTGATCGGGATCCGTGGAGGACCGGAAGGCCTTCTGCGCCTGGGCGAGCCGTCTGTCGTACTCGGACTGCGTGATCAGCTTGTCGTTGACCCGGGCCACGATCCTCTCGATCAGCTCGGCGCCGGGGAGGGAGGCCGCGCCGGCCGCAGCGAGGGCAAGAACCATGAGGGGGCGTTTCATGCGGCCTTTCATAACACAGGCAGAGTGGTCGAATTCCTCCGGAACGGCGCGAATCGATCTACGCCCCGTAGAACCTTCCAGAACCGATCTGCTGGTATGTCGTGTCGAGTTCGGGATCCCTCGTCGCTACGCTCCTCGGGATGACGGCGTGAGCCAAACAGCCCTTTGCCGTCATCCCGAGCGAAGCGAGGGATCCCGTACTGTCTCGGTTCCGCGGCTACGCGGCCGCGCGGCGCGCGAAGCGCGGGAGCAGGTCCACCAGCCCGGCCAGGAGCGCCTCGCCGTCGGGGGCCCGGAACGTCAGCACGCGGGTCGGCGAAAAGCTCGCGCCGGGGGTCTCCCGCACGAACTCGAGAAGGCGCTCGGAGTCCACCGGCGCGTCCTCGGCGAATCGCACGTGGACGCGGCCGCTCTGCCGGGTGACCGCGGTGATGCCGAGCTGCTCGGCGCGGGACCGCACGCGCGCGTACTCGATCAAACGGCGGACGGCCGGCGGCGGCTCGCCGAACCGGTCGGCGATCTCGCGTCGCGTCTCTTCGAGCGCCGCGTCGTCGCGGGCCCGGGCGACCTTCTTGTAGATCATCATCCGCCAGTTCTCGTCGGCCACGTAGCCGTGCGGGATCGCCAGGTCGAGCCCGAGCGACAGCGTGACGGTCCGCTCGGGCAGGGCCTCTTCGCCGCGCATCTCGCGGATCGCTTCCTCGAGCAGGCTCAGGTACATCTCGAACCCGACCGCCGCGATGTGGCCCGACTGCTCGCCGCCCAGAAGGTTGCCCGAGCCGCGGATCTCGAGGTCCTTGGCCGCGATCCGGAAACCGGCGCCGAGGTCGCAGAACTCCTGGATCGACGCGAGGCGCCGCCGCGCGATCTCGGAGAGGGACGCGTTCTCCTCCACCAGAAGATAGGCGTAAGCCGGCTTGTCGCTCCGGCCGACGCGTCCCCGCAGCTGGTAGAGCTGCGCCAGGCCGAACGTGTCGGCCCGGTCGATCAGGATCGTGTTGGCCGACGGAATGTCGAGGCCGTTCTCGACGATCGCCGTGGCCAGGAGCACGTCCGCCTCGCGCGAGAAGAACCGCTGCATGGCCTTCTCGAGCTGGGCCTCCGGCATCTGCCCGTGCGCCACCGCGATCCGCACGGAGGGGAGCAGCTCCTCGAGGGTCTGCTTGACCCGTCCGATCGACTCGATCCGGTTGTGCACGAAGAACACCTGGCCTCCGCGCGCGAGCTCCGCCTCGATCGCCTCCCGGAGGATCTCGGGGCGCGACGGGACGACCTGCGTTTCGATCGCCAGGCGGTCCCGGGGCGGGGTCTCGATGATCGACAGGTCCCGCAGCCCCGAGAGCGACAGGTGAAGCGACCGCGGGATCGGCGTGGCCGACATCGAGAGCACGTCGATCGAGGCCTTCCACTCCTTCAGCCTCTCCTTCTGGGCCACGCCGAAGCGCTGCTCCTCGTCGACGATCAGGAGTCCCAGATCGCGGAACGCGAGGTCCTTGCCGAGCATCCGGTGGGTCGCGATCAGGATGTCGACCGACCCTTCGGCAGTTTTCGCGACGACCTCCTTCTGCTCGGCCTCGCGAGCGGAAACGCGAGAGCAGCTCGATCTCCACGGGAAACGCCGCGAACCGCCGCTTGAAGGTCCGATAGTGCTGGTCGGCGAGGATCGTGGTCGGCGCCAGCAGGGCCACCTGCTTGCCGTCGAGGACCGCCTTGAACGCCGCGCGCATCGCGACCTCGGTCTTGCCGTAGCCGACGTCCCCGCAGAGGAGCCGGTCCATCGGCTTGGTCGACTGCATGTCCCGTTTGACGTCGGCGATGGCCTGGGCCTGGTCGGGAGTCTCGACGTACTCGAAGGCGTCCTCGAACTCTTTCTGCCACGGCGAGTCCTTCGAGAACGAGAACCCCTCGGCGAGGCTGCGGCGGGCGTAGAGCTTCAGGAGCTGGTCGGTCATGTCGCGCATCGCCTTGCGCACCGAGGCCTTGCGCCGCGCCCAGGACGCGCCGCCCAGTTGGTCCAGCACCGGCGCCACGTCCTCGACGCCGGAGTACTTCTGCACGAGGTCGAAGCGCTCGACCGGGAGCAGCAGCGTCTTCTCCTCCGCGTACCCGATCTCCATGAACTCGCGCTCCTCGCCCTCGACCGGGAAGCGCTTGAGTCCCTTGAAGCGCCCGATGCCGTAGTCGGCGTGCACGACCGCGTCGCCCAGCTTCAGGTCGCGCAGGTCCGAGAGAAACGCCTCGCTCGGCTTGCGCCGCGCCTGCGCGGAGCGGCGCTCCTCGCCGAAGATCTCCTCCTCGGCGTACACGGCCAGCCGGGGCTCGCGCAGGCGAAAGCCCGCCGAGATCTCCCCCGGGACGGCGATGACGGCTCCCTCGCGACGCTCGGAGGAGACGTGAAAGCCGTACTCGAGCGCCAGGCGCCGGAGCTTTTCGGCGCCTCCCGTCGGGTGCGTGGCGACGAAGACCTCTTCGCCCGACGCGAGCGCCCGCGTCAGGTCGGCCGCGGCCTCGGCCGCGCGGCCGCCGTGGCCGGCGATCGCCTCGGCCGGAAGCCGGAGGATCGAGGCGCCGCTCCCGGCGACTCCGAGGCGATCGAAACGGAGCGGGACCGAGGCCAGCCGCCGGCGGATCGCCTCCTCCGGGTGCAGGAGCTCCTCGGGAGCGAAGGCGTCGCGGTCCGGGTCCCGGTCGGCGGCCGCGCGCTCCGCGAAGCCTTCGATCTCCTCGCCGACGGACGCGGGCTCGAGGATGACCACGAGCCCCGCGGCCGCGTGATCGAGCCAGGAGGCCGGCATCTTCGAGACGGCCGGCGCGAACACCGCGCGCTCCGCCTCCGAAGGAGGGCGGCCGATCCGCTCGGTCAGAAGCGCCCGGGTCTCCTCGGATTCCTCGGAGGCGGCGAAGGGCGGGATCCAGACCTCCTCGAGCCGCTCGGTCGAACGCTGCGTGTCGGGATCGAAGAGGCGCAGCGACTCGACCCGGTCTCCGTCGAGCTCGACGCGGACGGCGAGCTCGCGGTCCGGCGGAAAGACGTCGAAGAGCCCGCCGCGAACGGCCAGGTCGCCGGTCTCGACCACGAGGTCCGAACGGTGGTAGCCCAGACGCGTCAGCCGCTCGGTCAGGCGCGTGAGCGAGACCTCTTCGCCGCGTCGAAGCCGCACGAAGAGCTCGCCGAAGCGCGCGGGGTCGGGGAGGCGGACGAACAGGGACCGGGCCGGCAGCACCGCCGCGTCCCAGGCGCCGGTGTCGCGCAGGGCGGTCAGCAGGGAGAACTCGTCGCGCCGCGCCTTCAGCGACGCCGGGATGCGCTGGTAAGGGGTCAGCGTCGGGGCCGGAGCGTGAAAGACGCGAGAGAGGCCGGCGGCCGCGAGATCCTGGACGAGCGGCTCCGCCTCCTTCTCGCTCGCGACGACGATCGCGAGCGGTCGTCCCAGGTCGCGCGAGAGCGCCGCGAGCAGAACGGCCGGGAGGGCGCCCACGCCGCCGGAGACGACCAGACGGTCTTCTCCCCCGCGAACTCTCGCGAGGAGGTCCGCGTAGGCAGGCAGGTCGCGGGCGAGATCAATGAGCAGCACTGGAAAATCCGGCGGCCCTCGGTATTGCCGGACCAGCTCGCAACCCTATCGCGCTTTGACCAGGGGTGACTTCTCCCGCAGGCGCTCGACGGCCTGGACGGCCGTGTCGGCCGCGTAGTCGACTTCCTCTTCGGTGGTCCAGCGCCCGAGGCCGAAGCGGATCGAGGCGTGCGCGAGATCGGCCGGCACGCCGATCCCCATCAGGACGTGGGAGGGCTCCAGGGAGGCGGAGGTGCACGCCGAGCCCGAGGAGACCGCCACGTCCTTCATGCTCACGAGGAGCGCCTCCCCTTCTACGCCGCCGAAGGAGAGATTCAGATTGCCGGGCAACCGCCGCTCCTGTCCGCCCGGCGACAGAGAGCCGTCCGGCTCGATCTCGGGCAGCGAAGCGCCGTTCAGGGCCACGTCTTCGAGCCGGGACACGAGACGATCGTGCAGGCGGTTGCGGAGCCGGCGCAGGCGGCGGCCTTCCTCGGGCATCTCGGCCACGCCGAGCTCGGCCGCCTTCCCCAGGCCGACGATCCCCGGCACGTTCAGCGTTCCGGACCGCATCCCGCGCTCATGTCCGCCGCCGAAGAGGATCGGCCGCAACCGGACCCGCGGGTGTCGTCCCCGGACGTACAGGGCCCCGACGCCCTTCGGGCCGTAGATCTTGTGCGCCGAGACGGAGGCGAGGTCGACGTGCATCGCCTCGACGTCGAACGGAATCTTGGCGAAGCCCTGCACCGCGTCGGTGTGGAAGACGACCCCCTTCTCGCGGCAGACGGCGCCGATCTCGGCGATCCGCTGGATCGTGCCGATCTCGTTGTTGGCGACCATGACCGACACCAGGATCGTCTTCTCCGTGAGGGCGTCCCGCACCCGCTCGGGCGGGATCTCTCCGCTCTTTTCGGGCTTGAGGTACGTCACCGCGAATCCCTGCCGCTCGAGCTCGCGGCAGGAGTCGAGGACCGCCGAGTGTTCGGTCACCGCGGTCACGACGTGGCCCCCGGTCTCCCGGTAGAGCTGCGCGACGCCCAGAATCGCGAGGTTGTCCGACTCGGTCGCGCCGCTCGTGAAGACGATCTCCTTTTCGGAGGCGTTCATCGCACGCGCCACCTGCTCGCGCGCCGCGTCGACCGCGGCCTCCGCTTCCCAGCCGAACACGTGCCCGCGCGACGCCGGGTTTCCGAAGGACTTCGTGAAGTACGGCGTCATCGCCTCGAGCACTCGCGGGTCCACGGGCGTCGTGGCGTGATAGTCGAGGTAGATGGGCAGCTGCATGGGCCGTCTATTCTATCGGCTTCCGCCTGCCTCCTTGAATCCTGACGCCGAGCCGTCGTATACCTCCGGGTCTCGACTTGGAGGAAGGAGCACGCCCTATGAACGACACCCGGCCGGTTCTCTCGGATGAGCTTCTGCGGAGCTTTCACGAGCGCGCGCCCGTGTACGACCGCGAGAACCGGTTCTTCAGCGAGGACTTCGAGGACCTGCGCAAGACCGGCTACCTGAAAATGGCCGTCCCGCGCAAGCACGGCGGTCTGGGAATGACGCTGGCCGAGTCCGCGCGCGAGACCCGCCGGCTCGCCTACTACGCGCCCGCGACGGCCCTGGCCGTCAACATGCACACCTACTGGTGCGGCGTCGCCTCCGAGGTGCAGAAGTCCGGTGACGGGTCGTGCGACTGGATTCTCGAGGCCGCCGGCAAAGGCGAGATCCTGGCGGCGGGTCACGCCGAGTCGGGCCACGATCTTCCGGTTCTGCTCTCGACGACGCGGGCCGAGCGCGTGGACGGCGGCTACAAGTTCACCGGCAAGAAATCCTTCGGGAGTCTCTCGCCCGTCTGGACCCTTCTCGGAATTCACGGGATGGACACGGCCGACCCGAAGGCGCCCAGGATCGTCCACGGCTTCCTCGCCCGCGGCGCCAAGGGCTATCGGATCGATCCGGTCTGGGACGTCCTCGGCATGCGGGCGACCCAGAGCGACGACACGATCCTGGAGGGCGCCTTCGTGCCGGATTCGCACATCGCCCGCGTCGTCGCGCCCGGGGCCGCCGGCGTCGATGTCTTCGTGCTGTCGATCTTCGCCTGGGCCCTGATCGGCTTCGCCAACATCTATTACGCGCTGGGCCGGCGCGCGCTCGACATCACGGTCGAGTCGCTCAAGAAGCGGACCTCGCTCGCCGTGTCGACTTCCATGGCGCATCACCCGGCCATGCAGCACGGGCTGGCGGAGATGGTCATGGAGCTCGAGGCGATCGAGCCGTTGATCGAGCGAGTCGCCCAGGACTGGTCGACCGGCGTCGACCACGGCGGCGCCTGGCCCTCCAAGATCGTGACCGCGAAGTACCGCGCCGTGGAGGGAGCCTGGAAAGTCGTCGACACGGCGCTGGAGCTCTCGGGCGGGTTCGGGATGTTCAAGAAGAGCGAGCTCGAGCGGCTCTTCCGCGACGCGAGGGCCGGCCGATTCCACCCCGCCAACTCCGCTCTGACGCACGAGTTCGTGGCCAAGACGGCTCTCGGGATCAACCCCGACGACTCGCCTCGGTGGGGATAGCCGTCGCCTCACGTCGTCCGCTGACTCTCCGCTGCGTGCGGAGATTGACGCCGCGCTTGGGCTGCGGCCGCTTGCCTATCCTCTGCCTCGGTGCGGCTGCGCGCGACGTGCCCTCCGGTGCGCTCGCGGCGGCTGCCTCGCGCCGCGAACTAGGCCACCAGTGCCGCGCGTCGAGTCTTCAGCCCTCGCACCGAGCGGGCGACCTGGGGTCAGGTCTTCATTTTTCGGAGTTCGACCTCCCTCGCCGCCCGGACAGGCTCCTGACACTGGGTAGATAATGTGGAAGTGTCGAGCCTTCCTCTTAGTACCGCCTCGTCCTTCGGTTTCTCCTCGCCGCCGCCGAAGGTCCGACTCGTGCACGCCTTCGACCGGCCCTACGAGAACGTCGTGGCGACGGCGCGGACTTGCTATTCGGCCAAGGGGATCATCACGGAGGACCAGGCGTCGGCCCGGCCCGAGCGGCGCGACGCGATCGCGAAGTCGATCTACGAGGCCGGCCACCACACGACCTTCCAGCACGCCCACTTCCAGTTCTCGCTCGAAAACGTGTCGCGCCAGTTCCTGTGGACGTTTCTGCACTCGCATCCTTTCTACAACTCGGAGCAGGTCTCGCAGCGCTACGTCGAGGTCAAGAAGGGCAACTACGCGGTCCCTCCGATGGGCCCCGTCGAGCGGGAGATCTACGAGAGGGCCGCGCGGCGCCAGCAGGACGCCTACACGCGCCTGACCGAGCTTCTGACTCCGCTGGCGGCCGAGCGCTACTTCGGCCTCTTCCCGGGGCGCACCCGCGGCGACGGGCGAGTGCGGTTTGCCGGGGCAATCCAGAAACGGGCGCAGGAGATCGCCCGATACGTGCTGCCCGTCGCGACCTTCTCGTACCTGTACCACACGATCTCGGGCGTCACGCTGTTCCGCTACTGGCGCCTGTGCGAGTCGATGGACGCGCCCGCCGAGCAGCGCGAGGTCGTCGGCCAGATGATCGCCGAGGTGCTCCGCCACGACCCGCTCTACGCGAGCGTGCTCCAGGACCCGCTCCCTCTCGAAGAGACTCCGGAATACGCGGCCTTCCAGGCGCTCCCTCGCGTGCGGGCCTCGGGCCGGGAGTTCCGCGCGGAGTTCGACCGCGAGCTCGCGGGGCGCGTGTCGCGCCTGGTGGACTGGAAGGCCAACAACGAGGAGGTCCTGGCCTCGGCCGTGCGCGAGATCCTGGGCGTGCCGCGCGCCGCGATCTCCGACGACGACGCGATCCGGATGGTCCTCGATCCGTCCAGGAACCGCGTGCTCGGCGAGACGCTGACCCTGACGACGCACGACAAGCTGTCGCGCGCCATGTTCCATCCGAACTACACGTTCCGCAAGAAGCTCTCGCACACGGCCGACAGCCAGGACCAGCGCCACCGCATGACGCCCGCGTCGCGGCCCGCGCTGCCGGCCTACCTCTCGGAGGAGCCCGACTACGTCGTTCCGATGCTCCTCGGCGACGTGCCCGAGGCGGCGGAGCTCTACGCGGCGCACGATGGACGAGACCTGGGCCGCGATCGGGGAACTCCGCGCGCGCGGCGTCTCGGACGAGTTCGCGGCGTACCTGCTCCCCAACGCCGTCGCGATCCGTTTCACCGAGTCCGCCGACCTGCTCAACCTCCACCACAAGTGCGCGATGCGCCTCTGCTACAACGCGCAGGAGGAGATCTGGCGCGCGTCGCTCGACGAGGCTCTCCAGATCCGCGAGGTCAATCCGCGGATCGGGCCGTGGCTCCTGCCGCCGTGCACCCTCCGCCACCTCGCCGAGGTTCGCCCGGTTTGTCCGGAAGGCGAGCGCTTCTGCGGCGTCGTGGTCTGGAAGATGGACCAGAGCGAGTACACGCGGGCGCTGTAGGGCTTCCGCGCTTCCCCTTGATCGCGCGCGAGGCGTCGCGTACTCTGTCGTCCCGAGGATGACAAAAGGACGAACCAAGCGCCCCCACGGCTCCATCGTGGCCGTCGGGGGCGGAGAAGAAAAGTTCGAGAAGCCCGATATCCTCGGGCGTTTCGTGGCGGAAGCCGGCGGCGCCGAGGCGCGAATCGCCATTCTGCCCACCGCCTCCGCAATCCCCGAGGAGCGCGCGACCTTCTACCAGAGCGTCTTCACGCAGATCGGCGCCGGCGAGGCCTTTCCCCTCCCGATCGCGACGCGCGAGGACGCGCACCGCGCCGAGCACCTCGACGCCATCGAGAGGGCGACCGGCGTCTTCATGACGGGCGGCGACCAGTCGCGCCTGGTCGCGATCCTCAACGACAGCCCGGCGTTGCAGGCGATCCACGCGAACCTGCTCTCGGGCGGGGCGCTCGCCGGCACGTCGGCGGGAGCGTCGGCCTTCTCCGAGACGATGATCACGGGGGGCGAGACGGGCCTGCACCTGCGGCGCGACGCCGTGGACCTGGCGCCGGGCCTCGGCGTCATTACGCGCCTGATCATCGACCAGCACTTCTCGCAGCGAAAGCGCCTCGGGCGCCTCCTGACCGCCGTGGCTCTCGAGCCCGCCAAGCTCGGCGTGGGCATCGACGAGGACACCGCGATCGTCTACTCCGGCTCGGGCGAGATCGAGGTCATCGGCTCGGGCCAGGTGTTCGTCCTCGACGGGAGCCGCGCCACCGTCCACGGCCTGGACGCGTCCGACCCGGCCAGCCGGTTCAGCCTCTCCGGGGCCGTGCTCCACGTGCTGACCGCGGGCGACCGTTTCGACGTCGAGAAACGCAAGCCCCTGTCTCCCATGTGACCCGCCTTCCGCCGCCCGACTTCTTGTAGTCTCTCCCCCTCGAAGGGGACCATGGCCGACGGAATCCGACTGCTGGAAACGCTTGTTCTGAACGGACCGAACTACTGGTCCTATCGTCCGTGCGTCTGGATGCGGATCGACCTCGGGCCTTTTGCCGAGCGCCCGACGAGCCAGATCCGCGGGTTCGGCGAGGCCCTCCAGCGTCTGTTGCCGGGCCTCCAGGAGCATCACTGCTCGGAAGGCGCGCCGGGGGGATTCCTGAAGCGGGTCGCCGAGGGGACCTGGCTCGGCCACGTCGCCGAGCACGTCGCCATCGAGATCCAGCAGGAGGTCGGCATCTCCGTCTCCTACGGGCGCACGCGCGAGACGAAGACCCCCGGGGTCTACAACCTCGTCTACGAGATGGAGGAAGAGCGGGTCGGCGTGCGCGCCGGCAAGCTCGCGCTCGACGTCGTGGAGCACTGCGCCGGCCTGGACATCGACCTGGATCTGGCCGCTTCGATCGACAAGCTCAAGCGCACGCGTGAGCGCTGGGCGCTCGGCCCCTCGACCCGCTCGATCGTCGTCGTGGCGGCGGCCCGCGGGATCCCGCACCTGCGCCTCAACGACCGCTCGCTCGTCATGCTCGGCACGGGCGTCCACCAGAAGCGCATCCAGGCGACGATCGCGTCGACGACGGCGCAGCTGGGAGTCGAGATCGCCGGCGACAAGAGCCTGACCAAGACCCTCCTCGGCGACAACGGCGTGCCCGTGCCGCGGGGCTCGGTCGCGGCGGACGAGGAGGACGCCGTCGAGATCGCCGAAGACCTCGGCTGGCCGGTCGTGGTCAAGCCCCTCGACGCCTCGCACGGCCGGGGCGTGCTGACGAACATCCGGAACGAGAAGGAGCTGCGTCTCGGCTTCCAGGACGCCCTGAAGTTTCGCGACGACGTCATCGTCGAGCAGTTTCTGGAGGGTTTCGACTTCCGTTTCCTCGTCATCGCCGGCCGCTTCATCTGCGCGGCGCAGCGCGTTCCGGCGTTCGTCGTCGGGGACGGGAAGCGGACGATCGAGGAGCTGGTGATCGAAGTCAACCGGGATCCGCGCCGGGGGATCGGGCACGAGAAGATCCTGACGAAGATCGAGATCGACGACCTGTCTCTCGCCCTGCTCGCGCGCCGCAACCTCACGCCGAAATCCGTTCCGGCCGCCGGCGAAACGGTGGACCTGAAATCCACCGCCAACCTCTCGACCGGCGGCATCTCGCGGGACGTCACGGACTCGGTCCATCCGTCCAACATCCACCTCATGGAGCGCATCGCGCGGATCATCGGCCTCGACATCGCCGGCATCGACGTGATCTCGCCGACCGTCGAGAAGCCCATCGCCGAGGTCGGCGGAGGCATCGTCGAGGTCAACGCCGCGCCGGGCTTCCGCATGCACACCGACCCGACGGAAGGCACCCCCCGGGACGCGGCCGGCGCCGTCATCGAGATGCTGTATCCGCCCGGCGCCCCCGCCCGGATCCCGATCGTCTCGATCAGCGGCACGAACGGGAAGACGACGACGACCCGGCTCCTGGCCCACATCGCGCGCTACGCCGGCCATCACGTCGGCCTGACGACGACCGACGGCGTCTACATCGGCAGCGAGCAGATCATGAAGGGCGACTGCACCGGACCCGCCTCGGCGCAGGCGGTCCTGCGCGACCCGACGGTCACCTTCGCGGCGCTCGAGACCGCGCGCGGCGGCCTCCTGCGCTTCGGCCTCGGCTACGACTGGGCCAACGTCGGCGTCGTCACGAACATCGCCGAGGACCATCTCGGCCTGCGCGACATCGAGACGCTCGAGGACCTGGCGCGGTTGAAGGCCCTCGTCGTCGAGCGCGTTTTCCCGGACGGCGTCGCGGTCCTGAACGCCGAGGACGCGATGACGCCCTGGATCGCCGGGCGCGTCAAGGCGCGTCTGGCCTACTTCTCGCTCGACCCCCAGAACGAACGGTTCAAGTCGCACGTGGCGGGAGGCGGCCTCGGGGCCGTGATGGACCGCCACGACACGCTCTGCCTCTACCGTTCGACGCTCCGGATCCCGCTCGTTCACGCGCGTCAGGCGCCGATCACGTTCGACGGCAGGGCGCGGTTCAACATCGCCAACGCCCTGGCGGCGTCGCTCGCCGCCTTCGCCGCGGGCATCGAGATGGACGACATCCGCGGGGGGCTGACGACCTTCCACCCGACGCCCTTCCAGGCTCCGGGCCGCGGCAACGTCTACGAGTTCCGCGATTTCCGCGTCATGATCGACTACTGCCACAACGCCCACGCGATGGCGCTCGTCGCCCCGTTTCTGTCCTCGATCAAGCGGGGCCGCCTCATCGTCGTGATGAACGCCGCGGGCGACCGGCGCATGGAGGACTTCGACGCCATCACGAAGGAGGCCGCGCCCCACTTCGACCACATCATCCTGCGGGACGACGAGGACCTGCGCGGCCGCAAGCCCGGCGAAGTCACCGGGTACCTGCGCGAGGGGCTCATCCGCCACGGCATGAAAGCCGAGCAGGTCGAGGAAGTGAAGAACGAGTCGGAGGCCGTCCGCCACGCCCTGCAGATGGCGCGCCGGGACGACCTCGTCGTCATCTTCGCCGATCGCATCCCGAAGGTCGCGGCCCAGGTCGACTTCGAGCGTCAGAAGGAGTCCCGCGTCTCCGGCAATGACTGACGAAACCCGCGGACAGACGAAGCACGCCGCGGTGACTTCCGTGCCCGCGGACACCGCCGCGCGCTCCGGATCCGGCAAGCAGATTTTTCGCCAGCCCGGCCTGGCGCCGGACACGGTCCTCGCCGACCGCTTCCGCATCGTGCGTTTCATCGCCCGCGGCGGCATGGGCGAGGTGTACGAGGCCGAGGACCGAGTTCTCCGGGAGCGGGTCGCGCTGAAGACGATCCGGCCCGACGTGGCCGGCGACGAGCGGACGATGGAGCGGTTCCTGCGCGAGGTGCAGCTGGCGCGCAGCGTCACGCACCCCAACGTCAGCCGCACGTTCGACGTGTTCCACCACGAGGGCTTCGCGTTCCTGACGATGGAGCTCCTGTCGGGGGAGACCCTGTCGCAGCGTCTGGCTCGAGGGGGCCGCATGACGCCGGACGAGGCGATGCCGTTCATCGAACAGATGGCCGCGGCGCTCGCGGCGGCGCACGACGCGGGGATCATCCACCGGGACTTCAAGAGCGCCAACGTCATGCTCGTCCCCGACGCGCGCCGGGGCAGCGGCGTGCGCGTCGTCGTCACGGATTTCGGCCTGGCGCGGCGCAACCGCGCGACCCGCGGCTCGGCGGCGTCCCTGACCGAGACCGAGGCCGTCCTCGGAACTCCCGACTACATGGCCCCCGAGCAGATCGAGGGCCGCGAGCTCACGCCGGCGACCGACGTCTACGCCCTCGGGATCGTGATGTACGAGATGGTCACGGGCGAGCCGCCGTTCCAGGGCGACACTCCCCTTTCGGTGGCCCTGAAGAAGCTGAAGGAAGCCGCGCCTTCGCCGCGCGGACACGTGCCGGACCTTCCGCCGCCCTGGGAGAAGGCGATCCTGCGCTCCCTCGAGCGCAACCCGGCGGACCGCTTTGCCTCGGCCGGCGACCTCGTCCGTGCGCTCCAGGGCGAGGAAATCCCTCCCGGGCCGGGCCAGGTGGCGCGGCGCCGCCGAAGACTCGCGGCGGTCGTGGCCGGGATCCTGCTCGCGGCCGCCGCGGGATTTTTCGCGATGCGCCTCGGGCGGCCCGCCCCGTCCGCGCCTTCCTCCGCGGCCGCGAGAGCGCCGCGGCGCGCGATCGCCGTCCTCGGATTCAAGAACCTGGCGGGCCGGCCGGAAGAGGCCTGGGTCTCGACCGCGCTCGCCGAGATGCTGACGACCGAGCTCGCCGCAGGCGAGAAGCTCCGGGCGATTCCGAGCGAGGACGTCACGCGGATGAAGAGGGATTTCGGCCTCGCCGACGCGGACACGCTCGGGAAGGAGACGCTCGCGCGCGTCCGCCGCAACACCGGCGCGGACCTGGTCCTGCTCGGCTCCTACCTCTCGACCGGCGGCCCGATCCGCCTCGACCTCCGCCTGCAGGACACCGCCGCCGGCGAGACGATCGCCGCCGTCTCCGAAAAGGGCACGGCGTCCGACTTCGACGCGCTCGCCACCCGCGCGGGAGCCCAGCTTCGCGAGAAGCTCGAACCTGCCCGCCGTCTCCGCGGCCGACGCCGCCGCCGTCAAGGCTTCGCTGCCCTCGAGCCCCGAAGCGGCCAGGCTCTACGCCGAGGGCCTCGCCCGGCTTCGCGTCTACGACGAGGTGTCGGCGCGCGACCTGCTCGAGCGGGCCGTCGCCGCCGAACCGAACCACGCTCTGGCGCACTCCGCCCTGGCGGCGGCCTGGTCGGCCCTCGGCTACGACGCCAAGGCCCTCGCGGAATCGAAGAAGGCCTTCGACCTCTCGTCCGACCTCTCGCGCGAAACCCGCCTCCTGGTCGAGGGCCGCTACCGGAGCATGAGCAACGAGTGGGCGAGGGCCGCCGAGATCTACCGCTCGCTCTTCACGTTCTTCCCCGACAACCTCGACTACGGGCTGCAGCTCGCGCGCGCCCAGACGCGCTCGGGCAAGCCGACCGACGCTCTCGCGACGATCTCCGCGCTGGAGAAGGCTTTCCCCAACGACGGTGCGCGAGTGGCCCTCGCCGAGGCGGAGACGGCCCGCACGATCTCGGAGTTCACGCGGTCCGAGAAGGCCGCCGTCCGCGCCGCGACCCTGGCCGAGGCGGACGGGGCGCGTCTGCTCGGCGGGCACGGCGCGGCTCAATCAGGGAATCGCCCGCCGCAACCTCGGCGATCCGAAGGGCGCGCTCGCCATCTACGAGCAGGCCCGCCGGCTCTTCTCGGAAAGCAAGGATCCCGCCGGCCTCGCCTCGACGATCAACGGCATGGGCAACTGCAAGTACGATCTCGGCGACCTCGCCGGCGCCCGCCAGTCCTACGAGGAGGTCCTTCGGATCTACCGCGAGGTCGGCAACAAGCGCGGCGAGGCCGGCGCGCTCGGCAACCTCGCGAACGTCATCGGGGACCAGGGCGATCTCGCCGGCGGCGTCCGGCTCGCCGAGCAGGCCCTGGCTCTCTTCCAGGAGATCGGCGACGAGGCGGGCGAGGCCGAGCAGCTCAACAACATCGGAGCGGCGCTCGTGATGACGGGCGACGCCAAAGGCGGCCGCGCCCTCTTCGAGCGCGCCGTCCCCATCCACGAGCAGCTCGGAGACACCGGCGGGCTCGCCATCGCCCTGACGAACGTGGGCGAGATCGAGATGCTCGACTCCAACACCGCGGCGGCGGAAAAGAGCTTCGCCCGCGCGCTCCAGATATTCCGCGAGTCGGGGCAGAAGTCGAAGGCCGTCTACCCGCTCGTCGGCCTCGCCGGGGTGAAATTCGAGACCGGCGACCTCGCCGCGGCGAAGACGATGCTGGAGGAGGGTCTCCAGATCAGCCGCGAAGTCGATGACAGGCACGAGGCCGCGTTCGCCCTCACGGGTCTGGGCCGTCTTGCTCTCGCCGAGGACCGCATCGCCGACGCGAAACGCTCCTTCGACGAGGCGCGAAAGATCCGCATTGCGATCGGCGAGGCGGCGGCGGCCGAGCAGAGCCGCATCGATCTCGCCCGAGTGGCCCTCGCCGAGGGCGACCTCGCCCAGGTCGAGGCGCTCGCGGGGGGCGCCGCGAGGGAGCTCGAGAACCAGAAAATCCCGGATGATCAGGCGGCGGCTCTCGCCGTGCTCGCCCGCGGCCTGACCGCCGCCGGGCGGCGCGCGGACGCCGGGAAGGCGCTCGCGAAGTCGCGCCCGCTCGCGGCCAGGAGTCAGAACGACGACTTGCGGCGGGAGGTGCTGCTGGCCTCGGCGGCTCTGCGCGGGGCGCAGGGCGATACAGCCGGCGCCTCGAAGGCGCTCCAGGAGGCCGCAGAGCGCGCGCGGCAAAAGGGTCTCGTCGCGTGGCCGCTGGAAGCGCGGCTGGTCGAAGGGCAGATCCTGGCCGCGGGAAGCGCGAAGGAACCGGCGCGCGCGCTCCTCGCCGAGGTCGAGAAGGACGCCGCCGCGCGGGGATTTCGCCGGATCGCGCGGAAAGCCGCCGAGGCCCGCGGCGCATGAAGGACCTTCTCGCCTGGTGCCGCGAGCGACAGGACGCCATGACGGCGTGTCTGTCCGAGCTCGTCGCGATCGAATCGCCCTCCACGGATCCGGCGGGCGTGGCCGCGCTCGCGCGCCGGATCGACGCCGAGCTGTCCCCGCTGGGACTCTCGGGGGAGCTCGTGCCGGTCGAGGGCGGGGGGCCGATCCTGCGGGCGCGGCACGGCGATCGGGGAGTGATGCTTCTCGGCCATCTCGACACCGTGTGGGATCCGGGAACCCTCGCCCGCCGCCCGATCCGCATCGAAGATGGCCGGCTTCTACGGGCCCGGCGCCTACGACATGAAGGGCGGCATCGTCGTGTTGCTCTTCGCGCTGAAGGCGCTCCAGGCGCGAGGCGCGCTGCCTCCGGTCGTCGTGTTTCTGACGCCCCTCGAGGAGGTCGGCTGCGAGCCGTACCGCGCGATCATGGAAGCGGAGATGCGGACGTGTCGCGCGGTCCTCGACTTCGAGCCGGCCTGGCCGGGCGGCGCCGTCAAGACGCAGAGAAAAGGCTCGGCTTCGATCACGCTCTCCGCGCGGGGCGTGGCCGCTCACGCCGGGGCCGACTTCGCGCGCGGCGCCAACGCGATCCTCGAGCTCTGCCGGCGGCTCCTCGACGTCGCGGCGATCACGGATCTCGAGCGGGGCATCACGGTCAACGTGGGGACCATCCAGGGTGGAACGCGCCCCAACGTGATTCCGGACCGTGCCCGGGCCGAGATCGACGTGCGTTTCCGGACCCTCGCCGACGGCGAAGCCGCTCGCGCCGCGTTGCGCGCGCTGCAGCCGTCGGATCCGAGGATCGAGCTCGCGGTGGAGACAGGACCGTTTTACCCGCCGCTCGAGCGGGGACCCCACGTCGTGGCGGCGTTCGAGGCGGCGCGACGAGTGGCCGCGGAGCTCGGTCTCCCGCCGCTCGACGAGGTCGCGACCGGTGGCGCCTCGGAGGCCTCGTTCGCGGCCGCGCTCGGCCTGCCGACTCTCGACGGCCTCGGAGCCGACGGCGACGGCGCCCACGCCGAGCACGAGCACGTCCTGCTCTCCTCCCTGCCCGACCGCGCCGCCCTCGCCGCCGCCCTGATCGTGCGGCTCGGTTCTCCCTAGCCTCAAGCTGGGGTCAGGTCTGGACTTTGTCCATCCGGGGTCAGGTTGGACTTTGTCCACCCGGATGCAGCCGGAGGGTCAGTCTGGCGGAAACCCTTTCATGTCGCGGAACACAACCGGACAGACCTGACCCCACTTGTCCACACGTGACCCCATTTGGACAGAGTCCAGACCTGACCCCATTTGTCCACACCTGACCCCATTTGGACAGAATCCAGACCTGACCCCATATTGTCCCGGCTCAGTCGCGGCGTTTGAGGGAGAGGGTCAGGGTGAACTCGGCGACGGGCTCCTGTCCGAGCTTGTCGGGGACGGTCGCGACGATGCGGACCGGAAGCTCTTCGCGCTCCCCGCTGGCGATCGCCCGGGACACGAGCGCGCCGATCGCCTCGGCGTCCTCACAGGTGAAGAGGACGTCTCCCTCCGCCCGTTTGTGGAAGCGGGCCTGGAGGTCCTTGAAGATGAGAGAGACCTTGCGGCCGCTCGCGTCGATGCGGCGCTTGGCGGTCAGCCCGCCGGCCAGGTCCGCCCCCGCGCACAGCGCTCCGAAGTACATCGAGCCGAGGTGGTTTCGAGACCTCCGCGTGAGCGGGATCCGGATCACGCACCGCCGGTCGTTCGACTCGACCACCGAGGGGCGCAGGAAAAAGAGGAGCGGGACGTTCGCGAGCGTCCAGAGCCGCAGCCGCACCGTCTCGTTCACCGCCGGATTCCTCGCGTTCGAAGCTATCACCTGTCCCTTCCCCGTTCGCGCGCGCGAAACCTGCCCCATTGGACGGCTAACACTCCCCTCGCGAACGCGCGACAATGGGCCAGAACTGTCTCCAGTCACAGGAGGTATCCGGATGCGTATCGCGCCGAGGTTTCTGGCGGCGTCTCTCGTCGTGTGCGCCGTGGCGACAGGAGTCGCGCGGGCGGCGACCGTCTACGTCAACGCCGCCGCGACCGGGTCGAACAACGGGTCGAGCTGGGCCAACGCCTACACGAGCCTCCAGTCGGGCCTGACCGCCGCCGTGTCGCCGGACGAGATCTGGGTGGCGGCGGCGACGTATCGGCCCACCGCGACGAGCGACCGCACGGTGAGCTTCGCGCTGAAGAACGGCGTCGGCGTCTACGGCGGGTTCAACGGCAGCGAGACCCTGCGGTCCCAGCGGGACCCGTCGGAGAACGTGACGACCCTCTCCGGCGACATCGGGACGCCGGGCTCCTCCATCGACAACAGCCACCACGTCGTGACGGCGGACGCCACCGTGACGACTTCGGGCATGCTCGACGGCTTCACCGTCACGGGAGGCCAGGCCGACGGCGGCAATCCCAACGATCGAGGCGCCGGCATGTGGGACAACGGCGGCAGCCCGACGCTGGCGCGGGTGATCTTCACCGGCAACTTCGCGACGGCGGAGGGCGGGGGCCTGCGCGTCACCACCGGCTCGCCGATCCTTCTGAACTGCGTATTCCAGGGCAACTCGGTCGGCTTCGGAGGCCATGGCGGCGGCATCTACGCCGGCAGTGGCAGCACGATCACCGCCCAGAGCTGCGTGTTCCGGTCGAACTCGATCTCGAGCTCCACGACCGGCGGCGGGGGCATCGAGACCGCGGGCGCCCCCGTCACGATGATCAACTGCATCGTCGCCCAGAACAGCCCGAACGGCCTGCAGGTCGGCGACGGCCGACGGGAGCGTACTCGACAACTGCACCTTCACGGCGAACACCGGCTACGGCGCGGCCTTCCTGACGAGCAGCGGCAACTCGATCGCCAACTCCATCTTCTGGGGCGATCTGACCGGCGGACTGTGCCTGACGGCGCCCTGCACGGGCTCGGCGACCGTCACGTATTGCGACATCCAGGACGGGGGAATCGCGGGAGCCGGCAACATCGACGCCGACCCCCTGTTCGTTTCGGCGCCGGCGGATCTGCGCCCGGGCGCCCTCTCTCCGGTCGTGGACGCCGGCAGCAACACGCTCGTGCCCGGCGGAACGACGCTCGACGTGCGCGGGCCTGCCCCGCTTCTTCGACGACCCGGACGTCCCCGACACGGGCGCCGGCCTCACCCCGCCCTACGTCGACATGGGCGCGTACGAGCGGATCCCGATCTCGGTCTCCGCGCCGGTTCCCCTGCTCGTCTGCTCCGGCAGCTCCGCCACGTTCGCCGTGACCGCGGAGGGGCAGCCGACGCTGACGTACCGGTGGCGGAAGGACGGCGCCAACCTCAGCAACGGCGGCGCGATCTCCGGCGTCACGACCGACACCCTGACGATCAACCCGACCGTCGCGGGCGACACCGGGTCGTACGACGTCGTCGTCACCGACGGATTCGGCCAGACGATCGCGTCGTCCCCGGCCGGCTTGACCGTCAACACGCGGCCCACGGCCGCCGCCTCCGGCACCGCGACGATCTGCAACGGCGACACCGTGCAGCTGGGCGGCTCCGGCGGAGTCTCCTGCTCGTGGCTGCCCGCGACCGGTCTCTCGCGACCCGTTGAGCTGCACGCCCGACGCGACGCCCGCGTCGACCACGACGTACACGCTCACCGTCACCGCCGCGAACGGCTGCAACTCGAGCAACGTCGCCAGCGCCACGATCACCGTCAACATCACCCCGGCGCTGCCGGTCATCACCGCTCCTCCCTCGGTGCCCGTCGGCGCCTCGGGCGCCTCCGCCAGCGTCGTCCACCACGCGGGATCGAGCTGGACCTGGACCCTGTCGGGCGGAGTCATCACCGCCGGCCAGGGATCGCGACAGATCGTGTTCGACGCGGCCTCGCCGGGAACCACGATGCACTGCACCGTCATCGAGTCGGCGGCGGGCTGCACGTCCCCGATGGCCGAGAAGGACATCCAGGTGGACTTTCTGGACGTGCCTCCCACGAACCTCTTCCACGACTTCGTCAACACCGTCGCCCGCAACGGCGTGACCGCCGGCTGTGGCGGAGGCAACTACTGTCCCGCGAGCAACATCACCCGGGCGCAGATGGCGGTCTTCCTCTTGAAGGCCAAGTTCGGGCCGGCTTACGCGCCTCCGCCCGCGACGGGCGGCGTGTTCGGCGACGTCCCGATCAACGGGTTCGCCGCCGCCTGGATCGAGAACCTCGCGGCGCTCGGGGTGACCGGGGGATGCGGCGGGGGCAACTACTGTCCCGCCAACCCGGTGACGCGCGCCCAGATGGCCGTCTTTCTGCTCAAGACTTCGATCGACGCGGCCTACGTGCCCCCGACCGCCAGCGGCGCCGTGTTCACCGATGTTCCGCCGGGAGCCTTCGCGGGCGACTGGATCGAGGACCTGTTTTCCCGCGGGATCACGGGCGGCTGCCTGACCAACCCCCTGCGCTACTGCCCGAACAACAACAACAACCGGCAGCAGATGGCGGTGTTCATCGTCAAAGCGTTCGAGCTCCAGTGAGCGCGCCGGCACCGGGCTAGTCACTTCGGATACCGTGCCGGCGGCGTGCCCGGTGAAGACTCCTCGGCGAGGCAGAAAAGCCACCGGGTAAAGACGTCGGCTCCGGGTATGCGCCGCCGGTCGTCGCCCAGCTCTTCGACGACGTGCCCCCATCTCCCCTTGCGGACCGGGTTCCGTCATAATTCCCCGTTGCTCACGGAAGGAAGGAACCATCCCATGCGATTCCGCGTGACTCTCGCCTCGTGTTTCGTGCTCGCCCTGGCCGCCTCCGCAGCGGCCCGCGGAGAAGAGCTGCGGCAGAAGGTCGACCCCTGGGTGCTGGACACCGCTTCGCGCGGCGACACGGAGTTTCTCGTCATGCTCCGCGAACAGAGCGACCTGCGCGGCGCGCGCGCCCTGTCCACCAAGGTCGAAAAGGGCGCCTTCGTCATGGACGCGCTGCGCTCGACCGCCGAGCGGAGCCAGAAATCCCTGCTCGACTTTCTCGCGGCGCGCGGCGCGGAGCACCGGTCTTTCTGGGTCGCCAACATGATCTGGGTCCGCGGCAGCGCGAGCCTCGTCGAAGAGCTCGCGGCGCGCAGCGACGTCTTCCACATCTACGCGAACCCGAAGGTGCGCTTCGACGGGCCCGTCGCGTCACGCCCGGCCCCGGCCTTTCCCTCCACTCCCGACGCGGTCGAGTGGGGCGTCATGAAGGTCCATGCGCCGGAGGTCTGGGCGCTCGGCTTCACCGGACAGGGCATCGTCGTGGGCGGCCAGGACACGGGCTACGAGTGGGACCACCCGGCGCTCAAGCTCCATTACCGGGGCTGGCTCGGCCTCGCGGCGAACCACAACTACAACTGGCACGACGCCATTCATTCCGGAGGCGGCTCCTGCGGGGCCGACTCCAACGAGCCGTGCGACGACCATTCGCATGGGACGCACACCATGGGCACGATGGTCGGCGACGACGGGTTCAGCAACCAGATCGGCGTGGCGCCCGGGGCGAAGTGGATCGGTTGCCGCAACATGGACCAGGGGGCCGGCACTCCGACCACCTACTCCGAGTGCTTCGAATGGTTCATCGCACCCACCAACCTGGCCAACGCGAACCCCGATCCGGCCAAGGCGCCCCACGTGATCAACAACTCGTGGGGCTGCCCCCCGAGTGAAGGCTGCACCGACCCGGCCATTCTCCAGACCGTCGTCGAGAACACACGGGCGGCCGGCATCGAGGTGGTCGTCTCCGCCGGCAATGCCGGCAGCGGCTGCGAGACGGTGGCCGATCCGGCGGCGATCTACGACGCCTCGTTCTCGGTCGGCGCGACCGACAGCAGCGACAACATCGCCAGCTTTTCCAGCCGGGGTCCCGTCACGATCGACGGCAGCGGCCGGATGAAGCCCGACATCAGCGCCCCCGGCGAGGATGTGCGCTCGAGCGTCCCGGGCGGGGGGTACGCCAACTTCAGCGGCACGAGCATGGCGGGACCGCACATCGCGGGCATCGTCGCGCTGGTCCTGTCGGCCAGCCCGGGGCTCGTCGACAATCCCGACGCGATCGAGCCGGCCCTCACGTCTTCGGCCGTGCCGCGCACCTCGGCGCAGACCTGCGGCGGAGTGCCGGGCAGCGAGATCCCCAACAACACCTATGGCTGGGGCCGGGCCGACGCCCTGGCCGCCCTGACCGCAACCGGCGCCGATGTCGCGGTCTCGCAGACCGCCTCTCCGGACCCCGCGATCCCGGGCGCGTCCGTCACCTACGTCCTCACCGTCTCGAATCTGGGCCCGGCGCAGGCGAGCGACGTCCACCTGGACGAAGTGCTCTCTCTTTCGGTCGCGGTCGACTCGGCGACCCCCAGCCAGGGGAGCTGCACGGTCGGGGCACACTCCGCCTCGTGCGACCTCGGCCCGATCGCCAGCGGCTCGGTCGCGACGATCACGGTCGTGACGACGCCCTCCGCGCCCGGCACCGTGACGGCGGCCTCGAGCGTCTCCTCTCCGGAGCTCGACGTCGACTCCGCGAACAATGCGTTCCCGGTCCAGACGACCGTGGAAGCGTGCCCGCCTCCCGCGCCCACGATCACCGCGCCCTCGTCCGTGCCTCCCGCGACAGCCGGCCTGTCGGCCTCGGCGTCCTCCGGGGCCGGCCATACCGCCACGTGGACTCTGACGGGCGGCACCATCGACTCCGGCCAGGGCACCAACCAGATCACCTTCACGTCGGGCGATCCTGGCACGACGATGCTCCTCGAGGTCGTCGATTCGATCCTGGGCTGCGACGCGCCGCCCGCGAGCGCGCTGATCTCGGTCGATTTCCTCGACGTGCCTCCGGCACATCAGTTTCACGACGCCGTCAACACGGTCGCGCGCCACGGCGTGACGGCCGGCTGCGGCGGGGGGAACTACTGCCCCGGCGACTCCGTGACCCGCGCCCAGATGGCCGTCTTTCTCCTGAAGGGCAAGTTCGGCGAAGCCCACGTCCCGCCGCCGGCCACCGGCACCGTCTTTCTCGACGTGCCCCAGGGGTCCTTCGGTGCCGACTGGATCGAGGAGCTCGCCTCCCTCGGCGTCACCGAGGGCTGCGGCGGAGGCAACTACTGCCCCGGCTCCCCCGTCACGCGGGCCCAGATGGCCGTGTTCCTCTTGAAGACCCTCTGGGATCGGGTTACGCCCCGCCGGCGGCGACCGGCACGGTCTTCGCGGACGTGAACATCGGGGACTTTGCGGCAGACTGGATCGAAGATCTGGCAGATCGGGGTGTCACCGGCGGCTGCGGCGGCGGCAATTTCTGCCCGGGCGCTCCTAACACGCGGGGACAGATGGCGGTGTTTTTGTCTTCGACGTTCGAACTCCAATAGGAAAGACTCAACGATGCGACGTTCCAGCGCCGGGTCTGCCCTTCTGGGCCTTCTGCTTCTGGCGGCGACCCCGGGCGCCGGCGCCGAGAACCCGCCGCCGTGCACGCCGACGGCGCTGGATACGCCCGTTCCCATAGAGCCGCTGAACGCGGTGCCCTGCGTGGGCGGCTTCGCCGGACCCTATCCCTGCAGCAACGTGGACCTGATGTCGCACCTCCCGCTGGCGGCGATGGGTTGCGGCGGGGGCAACAGCCTCTGGGGCTGGACGGATCCCCTGGACGGCAAAGAGTACGCGTTGATGGGATGCGATAACGGGATCTCGTTCGTCGACATCAGCACGCCGGAAGCGGCCGTCTACCTGGGCCGCCTTCCCACGCACGAGCACCACGCTCCCGAGCACGAGGGGGACTCGCTGTGGCGCGACGTGAGGGTCTACGCCAACCATGCCTTCATCGTCAGCGAGCAGCCGGAGCACCACCTCCAGGTCTTCGACCTCACGCAGCTGCCGGGGCGTCACGCCTCCGGTGACCTTCTCCGAGACCGCGATTTACGACAACCTCGAGACGACGCACACGATCGCCATCAACGAAGACACGGGATTCGCCTACGCGGCCGGCACCAACACCTGCAACGGCGGCCTCCACATGATCAACATCCAGGATCCGGCGAACCCGACTTTCGCCGGATGCGTCGGCGACGACGGCTACGTGCACGAGACCCAGTGCGTCACGTACAACGGGCCGGATGCCGACTACGCGGGCCACGAGCTGTGCTTCAACGCGAACATCGACACGCTGACGATCGTCGACGTCACCGACAAGTCGGCGCCTCTCCAGATCTCCCGCACCGGCTATGCGGGCTCGGGGTACACGCACCAGGGCTGGCTGACTCACGATCACGCACACTTCCTGTTGAACGACGAGCTCGACGAGGTCAACAACGGGCACAACAGCTACACGTACATCTGGGACCTGGCCGACCTCGACGCCCCCGTCCTCATGGGCCACTACACCGGGCCGAACCGGGCGATCGACCACAACCTGTACGTCCGCGGCGGCTACGCCTTCGAGTCCAACTACCGCGCCGGCCTGCGGATCCTCGACGTCACCGGAGTCGCGGCGACGACGCTGGCCGAAGTCGCCTTCTTCGACATCTACCCCCCGGATGACGAGCCGGAGTTCAACGCCAACTGGAACAACTACCCGTTCTTTCCGAGCGGCAACGTCATCATCAGCGGGATCGAGCAGGGTCTCTTCGTGCTCCGCCCGAACCTCGCTCCCAACCCGACCTCGGTGGTCGTGACGGATGCCAGCGTGACCGAGGGCGACGGAGGCTCGGCGATTCTTTCCTTCACCGTCAGCCTGACGTTCGCGGTGCCCCAGACGGTGACCGTCGGCTACGCGACGGGCCTCGGAAACGCGACGCCCGGCGTGGACTACACGTCGGTCTCCGGCACCCTGACCTTCGACCCGTTCACGACGACTCGGATCGTCGAGGTCACGGTCAACGGCGACGTCCTCGACGAGGTGAACGAGACATTCCGGCTGAACCTGAACAACGCGGCCAACGCCCGGATCGCGGACAATACCGGCACGGCGACGATCCTCGACAACGACCCGACCCCGGCCCTCTCGATCGCCGACGCCAGCGTGACGGAGGGCAGCGCCGGGAACACGGACCTCAATTTCACCGTGACGCTCTCCGCCGTCAGCGGCCAGTCCGTCTCGGCCCTGCTCGCGACGGCCGACGGCACCGCGTCGGGAGGAGCGGACTACGTGACGCGCTCTTCGCCGGTCGTCCTGCCGGCCGGCACGAGCTCGATTCAAACAACGGTGCAGGTGATCGGCGATCTGCAGGGCGAGGCGGACGAGTTCTTCCTCGTGAACCTGACCGCGCCCTCGAGCGCGACCCTTTCCGACGGCCAGGCGACCGGGACCATTCTCGATGACGACGTTCTCACGGTCTCGACGATCAGCCCGTCTTCCGGAGCCTCCGCGGGCGGGACCGCCGTCAACATCACGGGGGTCGCGTTCGAGATCGGCGCGTCCGTCACGATCGGCGGAGCCGCCGCGACCGGCGTCGACGTCACGGGTCCCGGGTTTCTCACCGCGACCACGCCGGCGCTGGACGCCGGTGCGGCGCACGACGTGGTCGTCACCAACCCGTCCTCCAGCCCGGCCGCGCTGCCGGAGGGGTTCTTCGCCGACTTTCTGGACGTCCCGGCAGCGCATCAGTTCCACGACGCCGTCGTCATGGTCGCCCGCAACGGCGTGACGGCGGGCTGCGGCGGGGGCAACTACTGCCCCACCACCTCCGTGACACGTGCCCAGATGGCCGTCTTCCTCCTGAAGAGCAAGCTCGGCGAGGCCCACGTCCCGCCGCCGGCCACCGGGACCGTCTTTCTCGACGTCCCCCAGGGCTCCTTCGCCGCCGACTGGATCGAGGAGCTCGCTTCCCTCGGCGTTACCGGAGGCTGCGGCGGCGGCAACTACTGCCCCGACGCGTCCGTCACGCGGGCGCAGATGGCCGTCTTCCTGCTGAAGACCCTGCTGGGATCGGGTTATGTGCCGCCAACGGCAACCGGCACGGTCTTCGCCGACGTGAACATCGGGGACTTTGCGGCAGACTGGATCGAAGACCTGGCAGATCGGGGTATCACGGGCGGCTGCGGCGGCGGCAACTACTGCCCCGGCGCTCCGAACACGCGCGGACAGATGGCGGTTTTCCTGGTGAGTACGTTCGGGCTCTAGCGACACCCGCAACCCGTCCCTGATCGGATTCGGTTCCCTTGAAGGGGCGCCGTTCGAAGCCCGGGTCTGCATATACTTCGGCATCCTCCTCATGAAGCAGATCGCGTCTGTTTCCGGTGATCGGGTTCATCGCCACGCTCGCCCGTCACCTCCTTCGCCGGCGCAACGAGCTTCAAGCAGCCGGGCTTCTCGGAGGCCGTCGTTTTCAGCGGCCTGACGAACCCGACGGCGATCCGATTTCTTCCGGACGGGCGCATCCTCGTCGCCGAGAAGAGCGGCCTGATCAAGCTTTTCGACAGCTTCGCGGATCCGACGCCCGCCGTCGTCGTCGACCTGCGCACGAAGGTCCACAACTTCTGGGACCGGGGACTGCTCGGCCTGGCGGTCGATCCCGGCTTCGCCGCGAACGGCGCGATCTACGCCCTGTACTCCCACGACGCGTACATCGGGGGCGTCGCCCCGCTGTGGGGGACCGCGGGGTCGACGTCCGACCCCTGCCCTTCTCCCCCGGGCCCCACCTCCGACGGCTGCGTCATCAGCGGAAGGCTCTCCCGGTTGACGGCCGCTGGGAACCGACTGGACCGCGAGCGAGCAGGTCCTGATCGAAGACTGGTGCCAGCAGTACCCGAGCCACACGACGGGGGCGATCGCTTTCGGCGCCGACGGCTATCTGTACCTCACGGGCGGGGACGGGGCCAGCTTCAACAACGAGGACTGGGGGCAGTTCGGGGGAAACCCGGGCAGCCCGACGCCTCGAAACCCGTGCGGTGATCCGCCGGTGCCCGTCGGGAGCTTGCAGACGCCTCCCACCGCCGAGGGCGGAGCGCTCCGCAGCCAGAGCCCCCGGCGCGCGGCCGGGGAGCCGCGCGTTCTGAACGGCTCGCTGCTGCGCGTGGATCCCGCGACGGGCGAGGCCGCGCCCGGCAATCCGTTCTCCGGCAGCTCCGACGCGAACGAGCGCCGGATCGTCGGCTACGGGCTGCGCAATCCCTTCCGGATGATCGTGAAGCCCGGCACCAACGAGGTCTGGATCGCGGACGTGGGCTGGGGGAACTGGGAGGAGATCAACCGGATCCCGGATGCCGCCGCCGCGCTCAACTTCGGCTGGCCCTGCTTCGAGGGGCCGGGTCCGCGCTACAACGGCTTCACCGTGTGCCCATCGCCGGCCGACGTGACCGCGCCGTTCTTTCAGTACCACCACGAGGCCGAGGGCGTTCCCGGAGACGGCTGCCCGACGGGCAGCTCCTCGATCGCGGGGATGGCGTTCTACGGCGGCGGCTCGAACTACCCGCCGGCCTACGGGGGCGCCTTCTTTTTCTCCGACTACTCACGCTCGTGCCTCTGGGTGATGTTTCCCGGAGAGGGAGGCGATCCGGACCCGGCGGCCGCGACGCCGTTCGCGTCGAGCGCGCTCGGAGCCGTCGATCTGCAGATCGGACCCGACGGCAACCTCTACTACGTGGACTTCGACGGCGGGCGGATCCTGCGGGTCGTCTACGGACTGCGGGCGGTCGCCTCGGCCAACCCGACGAGCGGGCTCGTTCCCTTGACCGTCCAGTTCGACAGCACGGGGACGCAGCCGGCGCAGCCGGGAGACGTGCTCGCGTACTTCTGGGACTTCGACGGCGACGGCGAGTTCGACGACTCGACCGAGCCTCAGCCGTCCCACACGTATCCGACGGCGGGCACGTTCCCCGCCCGGCTCGGGGTGGCCGACAACCATGGCGGATTTCACGTCAGCGACCCGGTCGTCATCCGGCCCGGGAACCAGGCGCCGACGGCGACGATCCTGACGCCGTCCTCCTCGCTGACGTGGAAGGTGGGCGACCCCATCACCTTCTTCGGGGAGGGCACGGACCCGCAGGACGGAGCGCTCGCGGCAAAGGACCTGTCCTGGTCGGTCGTGATTCACCACTGTCCGTCGAACTGCCATACGCACGTCTACCAGACGTTTCCGGGAGTCGCCGGAGGCTCCTTCGCCGCCCCGGATCACGAATTTCCGGCGTATCTCGAGATCCGGCTGACCGCGACCGACTCGGGCGGACTGACGGGGACCTCGAGCATCAACCTCAATCCGCAGACAGTGAACCTGACCCTGGCTTCGAGCCCTCCCGGACTGCAGCTCTCGGCCGGAACGGAGACCGGGGTCGCGCCTTTCACGCGGGCGTTCATCGTCGGATCCCAGACGGGGCTGGCCGCTGCCTCCCCCCAGGGCGCTTTCCCGAGCGTCTGGGAATTCGGGGCCTGGTCGGACGGCGGCGCCCAGAGCCACACGATCACCGCCCCTGCCGCGCCCGCCACGTACGTGGCGTCCTTCTCGACGCGCGCCGACCTCTCGCTGACCATGGCCGACGCGCCCGACCCCGCTTGCGAAGCCCAGCCGATCACCTACACCCTCGACGTCGCCAACGCCGGACCTTCACAGGCGGTGTCGGTCTCCGTCGTCCACACGCTTCCGGCCGGGTCCACGCTCGTCGGCGCCGGGGGCGCCGGGTGGACCTGCAGCGGCAGCAGCGTCGTGGTCTGCACGGCGCCGGCGCTGGGCCTCGGCGCGGCGCCCCCGGTCACGGTCGTCGCGGCCGCTCCGGTCGGAAGCCCCTCCGCCTCCAGCTCGGCGACGGTCGGATCGGTGACGACCGACACCTCCGGAGCGAACAACTCCGCGGACGTCTCGACGAAGATCCTGGTCTCCCCCGCGCAGCCCGCGATCGTCGCTCCCGAGACGGCAACCGTCGGCGCCACCGGGTTGAAGGCTTCGGTCGCGGACCATGCCGGCGCCTCGTACGCCTGGACGCTCGACGGCGGCTCCATCACGGCGGGCCAGGGCTCGAGCGCGATCACGTTCGACGCCGGGCCGCCGGGCACCCGCATGACGCTCGAGGTCGTCGAGACGTCGGGGGGCTGCCCTTCGACGGCCGCGTCGGCGCGCATCGCGGTCGATTTCCTGGACGTGCCTCCGGCGCATCCCTTGCACGATTTCGTCAGCGCGATCGCCCGCAGCGGCGTGACGGCCGGCTGCGGCTCCGGCAACTTCTGTCCGGAGAGTCCCAACACGCGAGCCCAGATGGCCGTTTTTCTGTTGAAGGCCCGTTACGGGGAAGACCACGCGCCGCCTCCGGCTTCGGGGACGGTCTTCCTGGACGTGTCCGCCGGCGATCCCTTCGCTCCGTGGATCGAAGAGCTCGCCGCGCTGGGCGTGACCGCCGGCTGCGGCGGCGGAAACTATTGCCCCGGCGCCGCGGTGACCCGCTCTCAGATGGCTTTGTTTCTCCTGAAGACGTTTCTCGGGTCGTCCGTATGCGCCCCCGGTCGTGGCGCAGATGTTCGGGGACGTCCCGCCGGGAAGCTTCGCCTACGATTGGATCAACGACCTCGCCAACCGGGGCATCACGGGCGGTTGCGGCGGCGGAAACTACTGCCCGGACTCTCCCAACACGCGCGGACAGATGGCTGTGTTCATCGCCAAGACGTTTGTGCCCTAGGAAGGCCGCGTTCTCCAAAACCTGACCCAACGGACAGGTTTTTTGGCTTGACCCGGCGGTCAGGTTCCGGCGATACTCTTTCTTCAATTACAACGTCGTCCCGAGGCGAGCCGACAAGGGGGCTGTGCCATTGGTTCATACTCCAACAGACCGCCGGCGCAGGGCGATGGTGTCCCTCCTCGCAGGTCTTGCGATGGCGGGCGCCGCCTCGGGGGCGAGCTACAAGCAGCCGGGATTCTCCGAGTCGGTCGTCTTGAGCGGCCTGACGAATCCGACCGTGGTCCGCTTCCTGCCCGACGGACGAGTCCTCGTCGCCGAAAAGAGCGGCCTGATCAAGATCTTTCCCAACCTGACCACCAACACGTACACGGTCGTCGCCGATCTGCGCACGGCGACGCACAACTTCTGGGACCGCGGCCTGCTCGGTCTGGCGGTGCCGCCCGGTTTCGACCCCGCATCTCCCGAGGACTGGCGCCGCTCCATCTACGTCCTCTACACGCATGACGCGCTGATCGGCGGCGTCGCTCCGAAGTGGGGGGTCGTCAACGGAACATCCGATCCCTGCCCGGCCCCGCCCCTGGGACCGGGGGCCACGACGGACGGCTGCGTCGTCAGCGGCCGTCTCTCGCGGCTCCTGGCGGTCGGAACCAACTGGACGGCGAGCGAGCAGGTGCTGATCGAGGACTGGTGCCAGCAGTTCCCCAGCCACGCCACCGGGGCGCTCGATTTCGGCGCCGACGAGAAGCTCTACGTTTCGGGCGGCGAGGGGGCGAGCTTCATCAACTACGACTGGGGCCAGCACGGCGGCACGGTCGAGGTCCAGGGCTCCCCCGGCACCTACTACACGCCCGCCAATCCCTGCGGCGATCCCCCGTTCCCTCCCGGCACGCCGCAGACCAAGCCCACGGCCGAAGGAGGCGCGCTCCGCAGCCAGAGCCCTCGCCGCGCGGCGGGCGAGCCCCGCCTGTTGAGCGGCGCTCTCCTGCGGGTCGACCCCGCGACCGGCGACGCCCTTCCGGACAACCCTCTCTTCGCGAGCGAGGACGAGAACGAGCGGCGGATCATCGCCTACGGCTTGCGCAACCCTTTCCGGATGATCCTCAGGCCCGGGACCAACGAAGCCTGGATCGCGGACGTGGGCTGGGGCCCCTGGGAGGAGCTCAACCGGGTTCCCGATCTCTCGACGGCGCGCAATTTCGGCTGGCCGTGTTTCGAGGGCACACGACTCCATACACGGGATCTCAACATCTGCCCCCAGCGAGCGCAGACGACCGCCCCGTTCTTCACGTACGCCCAAGGCACGTCCGTCGTCCCGGGCGACGGCTGCACGACGGGCAGCTCCTCGGTTGCGGGCATGGCGTTCTACCAGGGCGGCAGCAACTACCCCTCGACCTATGACAACGCACTCTTCTTTTCGGACTACGCCCGCAAGTGCATGTGGGTGATGTTTCCGGGCGCCGGCGGCGACCCCGACCCGGGCCAGGTCGCCGCGTTCGCCTCGCAGGCGCCTCCCGTCGACCTCCAGATCGGCCCGGACGGGAACCTCTACTACGTCAACTTCGACGCCGGCACGATCGTCCGGGTCAAGTACGGCCTGAATGCGGTCGCCACGGCCAATCCCACCTCGGGCGTGGCGCCTCTCCAGGTCGACTTCGACGGCGCCTCCACGCAGCCGGCGCAGGCGGGGGACACGCTGACCTACGCCTGGGACCTCGACGGCGACGGCGAGTACGACGACTCGGATGCGGCGGCTCCGACGTCACAGCTACGACACTCCGGGCACGTACCTCGCGCGGCTCAGAGTCACCGACCAGCGCGGCGCCGAGGACGTCAGCGACGCGATCACGATCTCGGCCGACAACACGCCGCCGGCCGCGATCATCGACACCCCGACGTCGGCCCTGACGTGGAAAGTCAACGACACGATCGTCTTCTCCGGCCACGCAACCGACGACCAGGAGGGCACGCTCCCGGACACGCAGCTCGACTGGACGATCCTCCTCCACCACTGCCCGTCGACGTGCCACGCGCACACGTACCAGACGTACTCGGAGGCCGCCAGCGGCTCCTTCCCGGCTCCCGACCACGACTACCCGTCCCACCTCGAGATCCGGCTGACCGCCACCGATACGCAGGGTCTGACGCACACCTCGTCGGCCCTCCTTCAGCCGCAGACGTCGACCCTGACGTTCCAGACGACGCCGGCGGGCCTTCAACTCGAGGTCGGGGCCTCGACCTCGACCACGCCCTTCACGAGAACCGTGATCGTCGGCTCCATGAATTCCGTCGAGGCGGTCGCGCCTCAGGGCTCCTTCCCGAACGTCTGGGACTTCGCCTCGTGGTCGGACGGAGGCGCGCAGACCCACAACATCACGGCCCCGGCCGCCCCGACGACGTACACGGCGGCCTATGCGACCCGCGCCGACCTGAGTCTCGCCGCGACGGGCTCTCCCGAGCCCGCCGGCGCCGGAGCGGACCATCACGTACACGCTGAACGTCTCGAACGCCGGCCCCTCGCAGGCCAACACGGTCTCCGTCACCGACACTCTTCCGGCCGGCACGACCTTCGTCTCGGCGGCCGGCGCCGGCTGGTCCTGCGCCGGAAGCGGGCCCGTGACGTGCACGATGCCGTCGCTCGGGATCGCGGCGGCCGCGCCTCTCGCGATCAGCGTGACCGCTCCCCCGAACGCCGGGCCGATCGTCAACAACGCTCACCGTGACGTCCGCGACGAACGACCCCGCGGCCGCCAACAACAGCGCCGCGACGACGTCGAACGTTTTCGCCCGCTCGGACCTGTCGATCTCGCAGAACGGCTCGCCGGCGGCGGTCTGTCCCGGCCAGCCCGTCACCTACACGATCAACGTCTCGAACGCCGGCCCGTCCACCGCGGCCTCCGTGACCGTGACCGACACCCTCCCCCCGTCGGCGTCGTTCGTGTCGGCGTCGGGCGCCGGCTGGTCGTGCAGCGGCGCGGCGACGGTCACCTGCACCCGCGCGTCGCTGGCCGTCGGCACGGCCCCGCCCATCGCCATCACGGTCGACGCTCCGGCGTCGGCCGGCACGGCCACGAACACGGCTTCCGTCTCCTCGCCGACGAACGACCCGGGGCCGGGGTCGAACACCTCGAACACGTCGACGACGGTCAACGCGATTCCGCCGCCGCCCGCGGCCTCGAACTCGGGGCCGGTCTGCGCGGGCGCGACGCTGCAACTGTCGGCCGCGACGGTGGCCGGTGCGACCTACGCCTGGACCGGGCCGAACGGCTTTTCCTCGGCGCTGCAGAGCCCGACCATCCCCGGCGCGACGACGGCCGCCTCGGGCCTCTACAGCGTCACCGTCACCGTCAACGGCTGTACGTCCACGGCGGCGACGACGACCGCGCTGGTCCGCACGCTTCCCACGGCGACCGTCTCGGGCGGCGCGGAAATCTGCCAGGGCGGCTCGACACTGATCTCGGCGGCTCTGACGGGCACGGGACCCTGGAACGTGACCTGGTCCGACGGCCTCGTGCAGAGCTCCAGCGGCTCTCCCGCGACGAGAACCGTGAGCCCGTCTGCGACGACCGTCTACACCGTGACCGCCGTGCGGGACGCGAACTGCTTCGGCTCGGCAGCGGGCGCCGCAACGGTCACGGTCGGCCAGCCCGTCGCGGCGCCGACGATCACGGCCCCGGCTTCGGCGGCGATCGGCGCGACGGGTCTCGCGGCGAGCGTCGTCGATCACGCGGGGTCGTCCTACCAGTGGGCGCTGACGGGCGGCACGATCACGTCCGGCCAGGGAACGCCCCAGATCACGTTCGACGCCGGCCACCCGGGAACGACGATGGTCCTCGCGGTCACCGAGACCAGCACCGCCTGCGTTTCACCGGCGTCGTCGGCCAGGGTGCAGGTCGACTTCCTGGACGTGCCTCCCGCGCACATCTTCCGCGACTTCGTCAATGCCCTCGCCCGGAACGACATCACGGCGGGTTGCGCCGATGGCACGACCTACTGCCCGGACCAGCCGAACACGCGCGCGCAGATGGCCGTCTTCCTTCTCAAGGCGAAATACGGGGCGGACCACGTGCCCGGCGCGGCCACCGGAACGGTCTTTCTCGACGTCCCGGCGTCGAACCCGTTCGCTCCCTGGATCGAGGAGCTCGCGGGCCTGGGCGTGACGGGCGGATGCGGCGGCGGCAACTACTGTCCGGACGCCTCGGTCACGCGCGCGCAGATGGCGGTCTTTCTGCTGAAGACTCTCCTCGGAACCGGCTACGTTCCGCCGGTGGTCGCCTCAGGTCTTCGGGGACGTCCCGCCCGGGAGTTTCGCGGCCGACTGGATCAACGACCTTGCCGCGCGCGAAATCTCCGGCGGCTGCCAGCCGAGCCCGGCGCTCTACTGCCCGGGCAACCCGGTGACCCGCGGGCAGATGTCGGTCTTCCTGGTCAAGACGTTCGGGCTTCCATAAGCTCCGCAGCTTTCTCGACCTGGCCCGATGTGTGATCCGGGTCACCCCGCGGCACCTCCGCGGCGGTCAGAATGCCTGACATGGCCCGTCTCGCCCTCGTCCTGATCCTCTGCGCGGCGGCCGGCCGGGCGGGCGCTCAGCCCTGCGCGTACTGGGTGGCGCCGGCGCCCGCCGGCAACGACGGCAATCCCGGAACCCCCGCCCAGCCGTGGGCCACGCTCGACCACGCCTCCGCCAGCGTCCCGGACGATACGTGCACGGTCTTCTTCCAGGACGGCGTCTACACCGGCACGCACAGTCTCTACGAGCGGTTCGCCACGCCCACGACCTTCAGGGCCCAGAACCGCTACCGCGCGGTCCTCCAGTACGCCGGCACGGTCGTCAAGCTCTTCGGCGCGAGGAACGTGATTCTCGAGGGGTTCGAGCTCCGCCACACCGGTCCCGGAGCCGGCGCGCTCGTGATGCAGGTCCAGCAGGCCGGGGGGCTGTGGGCCGAGAACGTCACGATCCGGGACAACGTGTTCCACGACTCGTACGACAACGACCTGCTCAAGATCAACAACGGCGCCCGCTTCGTGACCGTCGAGGGCAACGTCTTCTACAACCAGACGGGCTCCGACGAGCACATGGACATCAACAGCGTCACCGACGTGCTCGTGCAGGACAACCTCTTCTTCAACGACTTCGCCGGAAGCGGCCGCGTCAACGCGAACGACACCGGCTCCTTCATCGTCATGAAGGACTCCAACGCCGGCAGCGACGGACAGATCGGCGACGAGCGGATCACGGTCCGGCGCAACGTCTTCCTGAACTGGGAGGGCTCGAGCGGCTCGAACTTCGTCCTCGTGGGCGAGGACGGCATGGACTACTTCGAGGGCCGGGCGATTCTCGTCGAGAACAACCTCATGATCGGCAACGCCGGGAACGACATGCGCGCGGCCTTCGGAGTCAAGGGCGGCAAAGACATCACGTTTCGCGCGAACACGGTCGTCGGCGACCTGCCGTCTCTGGCCTACGCGTGCCGCGTCAACCAGGAGGGGGCCAACCCGGTCAACGAGGACGTGGCTCTGCGCAACAACATCTGGTCGGATCCGACCGGGACCATGGGAGCGGAGGCGGCCGGCGGCACCAACGAGTTCTCCGACGGCTCCCCGGCGGAAGTCACGGGCCTGGCACTGGACAACAACCTCTACTGGAACGGCGGCGCGGCGATTCCTCCCGGCGACCTCGTCAGCCCGCTGTCCGACGACTCCCGGAGAACGGTGGCCGATCCGCTCCTTCCGGCCGACCAGTCGGGAATCGTTCTGCCGCGCTGGACGGGGACCGCGTTCGTGAGCGGCAGCGCGACGATCCGGCAGGAGTTCGAGCGGCTCGTCGGGCTCTACGCGACGATCTCCGGGTCCAGCCCGGCGGCGGGCGCGGCCGACCCGGCCTTCGCGCCGGGCGACGACATCCTGGGACGGCCGCGCGGGAGCGCCCCCGACCTCGGCGCCTACGAGGCGGGAGCCGCGGGCATGGCGATCGCGCCGTCCTCCGGGCCACTCGTCCGGAGGGGCCGGCGTCGCGGTCACCGGCGCGGATTTTGCGGCCGGCGCCTCTCTGACCGTCGGCGGCGCCGACGCGACCGGCGTGTCGGTGTCGAGCGCCGCGTTTCTGACCGCGACCGTTCCCGCCCTGATACCCGGGACGCTGAACGACGTCGTCGTCACCAATCCGGACACGAGCTTCTCGGTCCTGACCCGCGGCTGGTTCTCGGATTTCCTGGATGTGCCGCAGCCCGATCCGTTCCACCTCTTCGTCGAGGCACTCTTTCGAGCCGGCATCACCGCCGGATGCCACGGCGGCAATTTCTGCCGGGACGCGGCGTTGCCCCGCAAACAGATGGCCGTGCTGCTGCTCCGGGCCAAGCTCGGCGCCGGGCACGTTCCGCCGCCGGCCTCCGGGACGCTGTTCGGGGACGTGCCGGCGGGCGATCCCTACGCGGCGTGGATCGAGGAGCTGGCCGGTCTCGAGATCACCGGCGGGTGCGGAGGGGGCAACTTCTGCCCGGACAGCCCCGTGACCCGCCGCCAGATGGCGGTCTTCCTGCTGAAGACCCGCGAAGGCAGCACGCACGTCCCTCCCCCGGCCGCCGGCGTCTTCGGGGACGTCCCCGCGGGCGATCCGTTCGCCCCCTGGGTCGAGGAGCTCTACGGCGAGGACATCACCGGCGGCTGCCAGGCCTCCCCTCTCCTCTACTGCCCCCACAACCCCAACACGCGCGGGCAGATGGCCGTGTTCCTCGTCAAAGCGTTCGGGCTGTAAGCGTCGCTCTGGTCCACTACTGCGCGGCACGCGAACAGCCGTCATCACGAGCGCAGCGAGGGATCCCGAGCTTAGTAAGCCGCGCAGGCAATCGAGTCCGGGATCCCTCGTCGCTGCGCTCCTCGGGATGACGGCTTGAGGCGCTCCAAGAACTGACGGCGTGACGCGCTTCAGGGCCCCTCGACTCCCTACTTGACAACGCTCCCGCCCGGCGATATAGTTAACTATATGGTTAACTATTCGCCCGCCCGGCTCGACGCGACGTTCGGCGCGTTGGCGGATCCGACCCGGCGCGCGATCCTCGCCCGCCTCGCCGCGGCGCCGGATTCCTCCGTGACCGAGCTCGCGCTGCCGTTCCGGATGACGCTGCCGGCGGTCTCCCGGCACCTGCGCGTTCTGGAGGAGGCGGGGTTGATGGCGCGGCGCCGCGAGGGCCGGACCCACCACTGCCGGATCGTGGCCGCCCCGATGCGCGAGGCGTCCGACTGGATGGCGCGCTACCGCGAGTTCTGGGAGGGGCGCCTGGACGCCCTGCAACTCTATCTGGACGAAACCGTACCGAAGGAGGAGAAAGCCGCATGGTCACGTCAGAAACCGAAACAGCCAGCCGCGTCGTCGTCTCGCGGGCGTTCACGGCGTCGCGCCACCGCGTCTTCCGGGCGTGGACGGAGCCGGAGCTCCTGATGAAGTGGTTCGTGGACAGCGACGGGGAGATCAGCGCGTGCCGGATGGACCTGCGCGCGGGCGGCGAATACCGCCTGGAAGGGACGGTCGGGGACAAGCCCTGGGCGATCTGGGGGACGTACCTCGAGGTGAGGCCTCCCGAGAAGCTCGTCTACACGTGGCAGTGGGACAACGATCCCACGCTCGGAGAGCCGCAGGGCGACACCGTCGTGACCGTGGAGTTCCGCGATCGCGGAGCCGAGACGGAGCTCGTCGTGACACACGAGCGCTTCGCGACGGCGAAGGCCCGCGACGAGCACGGCGAGGGGTGGAAGGGATGCCTGGACCGCCTGGCCCAACTGGTGGAAAAAGGAGGAGTGTCATGAAGGCTTCGAGAATCCTGTGGGGAATCCTGGCGGCCGCGTGCCTGGCCGCTCCGGCGGCGGGAGGGGACGCGAAGACCAACGCGGGCTGGGAGAGGATGAAATCGCTGATCGGGCGGTGGGAGGGAACGGCCGAGGGCCACCCCGTCAGCCTCACCTACAAGCTGGTCTCCAACGGAACGACCCTCATGGAGACCATGGACATGCCGGGCGAGTCCGAGGCCATGATCACGATGTACCACCCGGACGGCGGCGAGCTCGTGGCGACCCACTATTGCGCCGTGGGCAATCAGCCGCGCCTGCGCCTCCGCTCGGCCGGGGATCCCGGAATGCTCGACTTCGCCTTCGTCGACGCGACCAACCTCTCGGACTCGTCGGGCGAAATCATGCAGCGTCTGGTCGTCACGTTTCAGGACCCCGACCATTTCCAGCAGACCTGGACGGCGAAGAAGGACGGGAAGTCCCAGTCCAGCAACTTCGTGTACACGCGGAAAAAATGAAGCGTTGGAGCAACAGCGGCGGCGTGTCGAGTTCGGGATCCCTCGCTACGCTCGGGATGACGGCGTAAGCGCGCTCGATACCGAGCCGTCATCCCGAGGAGCGCAGCGACGAGGGATCCCGTCAGAAACCCGGCGCCCGGTAGACCTCTTTGCCCTCGAGGAGCGTCAGCAGCACCTTCGCCTCGTGGATCTGCGACGGCGGGATCTCGAAGAGATTCCGATCCAGGACGACGAGGTCGGCCGCCTTGCCGACCTCGATCGACCCGGTTTCCTTCTCCGAGAAGTCCAGGTAGGCGCCGCGGATCGTGTAGGCGGCGATCGCGTCGGGAAGCGGGATCCTCTCCTCCGGGAGCCACGCCGCGCCCGGGCCCTCCGACGGCTGCCGCCGCGTGACGGCCACCTCGATGCCCTCCAGCGGGTTCATCGACGACACGCTCCAGTCGCTCCCGAAGGCGAAGGGTGCGCCCGACGCGACGACGCTGGCGATCGGGTAGAGCCAGCGCGAGCGCGCCGCTCCGAGCTTCGGCTCGGTCAGCTCGGTCAGGTACTTGTCCCCGTTGGCCCACAGCGGCTGGAAATTCGCGACGACGTTCAGCTTCCGGAACCGCGGGATGTCGGCCGGGTCGATCAGCTCGATGTGCGCGAGGTGGTGACGCGCGTCGCGCGGGCCGTTCGCCGTCCGCGCCGCCTCGAGCGCGTCGAGAGACATCCGGATCGCGCGGTCTCCGATCGCGTGAACGTGGATCTGAAAGCCCTCCTTGTCGAGCGCCGTGGCGAGCGGCCCGAAGACTTCCGGCCCAAGATTGGGCTTTCCGAGGTCGTCCGGGAAGCCGACGTAGGGCTCGAGGACGGCGGCCGTGCGCGTCTCCAGCACGCCGTCCGAGAAGATCTTGACCGCGTTCGTGCGCAGGCGCTTCCCGGCGTACTTCGACCGCAGGGCCACCAGACGCGGCACCTCGGCCAGGCCCTTGCCGGTGTCGCAGTACAGCGAGGCGAGGACTCGCGCGGTCAGCTCTCCCCGCGACTCCAGAGCCGCGTACGCGGCGAGATCGTTCTCCGAGGCGCTGGCCTCGACCAGGGACGTCAGCCCGAACCGGTTGGCAATCCGCAGGCCTTCGCGCAGGCCGTCGGTCTGGTCCTTCGCGCTGCGGGCCGGCAGGAGCTTCGCCACGAGGTCCGCCGCATCCTCCCGCAGCGTCCCGCTCGGCTCGCCTGCCGCGTCCCGCTCGATCCGGCCGTACGGAGGGTCGGGCGTCGCCTTCGTCACGCCCGCCAGCGCGAGGGCCTTCGAGTTGACCCACACCGAGTGTCCGTCGGCCGCGGAGAGGTACGCGGGCCGGTCCGGCACGGCGGCGTCCAGCAGGTCTTTGGACGGGTTGGCGTCCGGGAACACCGTGAGGTCCCAGCCGCCCCCGCGCACCCAGGGCGCGGTCCGATGTTCGGCGGCATACCGCTTCACTTTGTCCAGGATCGCCGCCTGCGTCGGGAGCCCGTTCAAGTCGCACTCGAGCGCCTCGACCCCGCCCGACACCGGGTGGACGTGCGCGTCGTGGAACGCCGGCAGGACCATCTTCCCGCCGAGATCCACGACCTTCGTGCGCGGCCCGATCCACGGCTTCGCACCCGCGCGCCGGTCCGACGTACACGATGCGTCCGCCCGAAACGGCGACCGCCTCCGCCCAGCTCCGCGCGCCGTCCACCGTGTAGACGGCGCCCCGGGTGAGGACGAGATCCGCCGGCGGGGGCGTCGGGCGCCGCCGCAAGCGCGAGCAACCCGAGCAGGACCGCACCCAGAGCCCGAGCGCATCAGGTCCCCGTCCGCTTCTTCTTCGCCTCTTCGCCGATGCGCTTCGTGAATTCGTCCACGAGGTCGTTCGGGATCGGGACCGACAGGTTGTACTGGGCAATGCGCCAGGTGTCGCCCGCCCGCACGAGGACCCCCGATCCCCGGCACGGACCCATGTTCGGCGTGTCGAGCGCCTCGTCGAACCAGGCCACGCCGCGGTCCGGTGAAAACGAGATCCACCGCGAGGTCGCCCGGAAGCTCCAGGCCTTGCCCCGGGCGAAGTACGGGTGCGCCCACTTGCGGAACTCGTCGCGCGTCCACCGCTCGCGTGGCGTCGGTGCCCAGGAAAACGGCGTCCGGCGTGAAGTAGGAGAAGTACTTCTCCTCGTCCGCCGCCGCGGCGGCGCCGTGCCACGCGTCGAGGACGCCGGCGATGGTCCCCCGGGCAAACATCCCGTCCGGCGACTGGGCCGGGGCCGGACCGCCGAGAATCGAAAAAAACAGGACAAAGGCCGCTCCGACCTTCATGAGGCCTCCCCGCACGGGCGGCATGATACGACGGCCACCGAGCCCGACCGGACGATGATCCCGTTTCGCGGGCTCTGCGCGTGTGATTCGGAGGGCCATTCCCCCGACGCAGCCGCCGATCTCGCTGACGGCAACGGATCCGTCCGGCAACGGGTCCGAGTTCTCGCAGAACGTCATCTACGCGTCGAGCCCCCGCCCGGGACCTCCCGCCGGCGGCGTGGCCGTCACCCTCACGGGCACCCATTTCCTCGCGGGCGCGACGGTCACCTTCGGCGGCCTCTCTCGCCGCGCTCGGGCTCGGATGAGGGCTAGGCTCTCCCTTTACGGGCGGCGCCGAACTTCATCGGCCACACGCCGCTCTCCCGGGCGACCTGGTCGAGCGTGCACTCGCGGGGCGCCTTGTCCGGCCGGAGCCGCTCGAAGCGCGTGCCGTGGCGGAACCGGTCGCCGGCGAAGTGGTCGTACCGGACCTCGACGACCAGCCGGGGATCGAGGGGAACCCACTCCCCCGTGCGCTCCGTCGACCACCGGCTCGGGCCTCCCGGGGCGCGGCCGGTGAATCCCGGAGGCTTTCGCAGGGCTTCGACCTCCGGCAGGAGCTCCTTCTTGCGCCGCGCTTCCATGCCCGAGCAGAAGCCGACGTGGTGGAGGAGGCCGTCGTCGTCGTAGAGGCCCAGGAGAATCGACCCGAGCCCTCCGCCCTTCGAGGCGTAGCGGAATCCCCCGACGACGCAGTCGGCCGTGCGGAGGAGCTTGATCTTCTGCATGCCCGTCCGGTCGCCGGACCGGTACTCGGCGTCCCGCCGCTTCGCGATGACGCCGTCCATCGCCCCGCCGGCGGAGCGGAGCCACTTCGTGGCCGTCTTCAGGTCCGACGTGCCGGGCGACAGCCGGATGAGGCCGTTCGAGTCGAAATATTTCTTCGCGAAGGCTTCGAGAAGCTTCCGGCGCTCCGCCAGCGGCAGGTCCGTCAGCAACTTGCCCTTCTCGTCCACGAGCAGGTCGAAAACGAGAAACTGCGCCGGGGTCTCGCCGGCGAGCTTCCGAATCCGGGTGTCCGCCGGATGAATGCGCTGAAGCAGATTGTCGAAGGAGAGGCCTGGCCCCTCCGGCACGACGATCTCGCCATCGAGCACGAAGCGCTCGGCGCGGAGCGTCCTCACCGCGTCGACGACTTCCGGGAAATAGCGCGCCAGCGGCTGGCCGGCCTTGGACTGGAGCTCGACGTTCTCGCCGTCGCGGAAGGCGAGACAGCGGAACCCGTCCCACTTCGGCTCGTAGATCCACTCCGGGCCCTTCGGGATCTCGGCCGTCAGGAGGGCCAGCATCGGCGGATACGGCGGCCGGATCGGGAGGCTCACAGGTACTTCTCGAGCGGGAACGGCTTCTCGGGCGAGAGCACCGGTTCCCACAGGTCTCCGCGGCGCGCGACGCGGGCCGGCACGTTGTCCATTCGGAAATCGTCGATGCGGAAGCCCTTCTCGACCTCTTTCCAGGTCACCGGCGTCGACACGGGCGCCCGCGGCTTCGGGCGGACCGAGTAGACCGAGGCGAGTGTGCGCCCCCATGCGTTCTGGTTGTAGTCCACGAGCACGCGTCCCTTCGGCCGTTTCGCGATCCGGTACTCCGCCGTCACCAGCTCCGGAAGGTTCCCTTCCATCGCGCGCGCGAACTCCTTGGCGAAGCCCCACACCTGCTTCTGGGTGGGGCCGCGGACGATCGGCACGTAGACGTGAACCCCTTTGGAGCCGGAGGTCTTCGCGTAGCCGGTCATGCCCAGGGCGGCGAGGCCGTCGCGCACGCGCACCGCCGACTCGAGGACCTTCTCGAACCCCGCGTCCGGCACCGGGTCGAGGTCGAAATGCAGGTAGTCGGGCCGGTCCACGTCGTCGCAGCGCGCATACCACTGGTTGAGGTCGATGCAGCCGAGGTTGATGATCCAGAGAAGCGTCGCGAGGTCCTGGACCATCGGAAAGTCGATGACGTTTCCCGAGCCATGGGTGATGGAGCAGAGGGCAATCCAGTCCGGGCGCGGCGAGGGTGCGCGCTTCATGAAGAAGAACTCGCCCTCGGCTCCATGGGGATAGCGCTTCATGACCATCGCGCGGTCCTTCAAGTGCGGCAGGAGCGCCGGCGAGATCCGCGCGTAGTAGCGGAGGAGATCCCCCTTTGTGATCAGAGGCTCATTCCAGAATGGCTTGCGCAGATTCGTCAGCCGCACTTCCCGGCCGTCGGCTTCGACGACCGTGTTGTCGGCGTCCCGGGGAATCTCGGGGGCGGCGTTCGTCGGGCTCATCGGCCGGGATCTTCCCTCCGCGGCAGGCGGGGCAGCTTCGCGGGGCGGGGGCCGTGCCGCTGAGCGCCACGGATCGGCCGATACGACAGCTCCACGCCTTCGCGGGCGCGCCGCAGGAGCAGGCCTCCCCGGCTCATGTCGCCGCGCCCGACGAATTCCTCCGGAAAGACCAGTCGCTCGCCGAAGACCCGATCGAGGACCTCCGCATATTTGCCGGTCGCGATGCTTCCCAGGAGCACCACCTCTCCCGAGCCGCGCAGCGCCTCTTCCAGGGCCAACGCATGCCGCCTCAGCGGCCGGCGGTAGCGCGGCTCGCCGGCGTCGATCGGAATGCGGGCGAAACGCTGGAGCCTCCGGATCGTCACCGGCTCTTCCGCCGGCAGGAGCCCCTCTCCCGCCGTGATGACGAGCACACCCGGGACGCCGGGAGGCGGAGCCGCGAAACGACGCGCGTACTGGAGCTTCCCGCGGAAGTAGAGGCCCGACAGAAAAGAGAAGACGTCCCCCAGCGCCGCCCCCTCCGGCGACCGCAGGCGCAGGGCGAGATCGAAGCGCGCCCGCTCGTTGAAGATCATCCGCGCCCGTTCGCCCCCGCTCGACGCAGGGGACAGGAGAAAGACCCGGGTCGGCGCCATGCTGAGCCTCTCTGCAACGATCTCGCCAGCGTCGGGCACGAGCGATGCCGGGCGCCCGTTCACGACTTCCGTGGAGCGCGCGAGGGATCGCTTCGGCTCCGCAGAGCGCTGCCCGGCCGTCGCTCGATGAGGGCATAGAACCGATCCCGGTAGGTCTCGGAGACGGGAATGAGCGCCGTACCGATCCTTATCCGGTCGCGCTCGATGGATTCGATCTTGTCGATGGCCACCATGTGGGACTTGTGCACCCGGCAGACCAGGTCGGGAGGCAGTCGTGCTTCCAGCTCGCCGAAGGTTTCGAGGGTCAGGACACGCTTCCTGACCGTGTGCAGGCAGCGGTAGTCCCCTTCTCCCGAGATGTACAGCAGGTCCCGCAGGAACACGCGCTCGAGCCGGAACTCGGTCTTCACGAAGATGAGCTTCCGATCGACGGCCGGCCGGTGCGCGGGCGCCCGTTCGAGGACGCGATCGACCGCCTGGACGAATCGCGCGAAGGTGAACGGCTTGAGCAGGTAGTCCACGACCTCGAGATCGAAGGCTCGCAGGGCGAACTCGTGGTGCGCGGTGGTGAGAACGACCGCGGCGTTGAGGTTCGCGGTCTCGAGCAACTCGATTCCCGACGTTCCCCCCAGACTGACGTCGAGAAAGACGAGCTGCACGGGGTCGGCCCGCGTGAAGGCCAGCGCCTCGGCGGCGCTGGTCACGATTCCGCGCAGGTCGAGCGTGGCCAGCCGCCGCACGTAGCCGGCCAGCCGCTCCTGAGCCAGCGGCTCGTCCTCAACGATCAGGCAGGAGGTCGTCATCCGTCCGGATCGTGAGGCTGAGGGAATAGTCGCCGCCGGCGCGCTCGATCTTCAACGCGTGCCGGCCGGGATAGAGGAGCTCGAGCCGCCGCCGCGCCAGGGCGTGGCCGAGTCCTCCGGGGCGGCCCGCGTCGGCCTCGTCCGCGCGGCAGCCGTTCGTGCAGCGGAAGACGATCTCGCCGGCGCCGATCTCGCAACGCACGCGGACCTGCGCTCCGTCGTGCCGGGCACCGTGCTTGAACGCGTTCTCGACAAACGGCATGAAGAGGGTGGGTGGCACCGCGAGGCCGGAGGCATCGCCGACGACCTCGAAGGTGGCGTAACGCGGGTCCGCGTGGCGCAGGGACTCGATCTCGAGGTATCGCGCCATGTGCGCGAGCTCGGCCGCGAGCGGCACCCGCGGCGTGCCCGCCTCGAAGAGCACATAGCGCATCAGCTCCGACATCTTCTGAAGGTACGCCGAAGCGAGAGGAGGATCCTTCTCGATGAGGACGTCGATGTTGTTCAACGTGTTGAAGAGGAAGTGCGGATCGAGACGGGAGCGGAGCAGGGCCAGTTCGAGCGCATGAGCCTCACGGTGCCGCGCCTCGCGGTCTCGCAGGCCGTCGGACCACGCGAGGAAACCGCGCACGCCGAGAGCGAGCACGATATGTCCTGCCGCCAGCACCATCAGGCACAGCACGAGGGCGGCGAACGACGGCCATTCCGTGAGCGGCAGCGGTGGCGCTCCGGCGCCGGCGTGGAGGATCGCGAACGCGAGCAGCGCCGCGACTCCACCGATGAGCACTCCCTTCCCCGCCGTGACGCGCCAGGGACGGCGTTGATGCAGGAGCGGAAAGAGTCTCGCATGACTCGCGTAGAAGGCGAACACGTTCGGCACGGTCAGGGCCGCCATGACCACCAGCGTCAAAGCCACCGGCCACCCGCCCGAGGCCCTGCCGTCGCGCAACTGCAGGAGGGTCAGGATCGCCAGGAGCAGCGCCACATAAGAAGTCCAGTAGCCCGCGTGCAGGACGAGCACGCTGGGCCGCGACATCACGCTCGCGGCCCCCGGATCCGGAGACGAAACCGGCACGGTCAACCCCGATCCCGCTTCGCGACGAACAGCCCGTACGCGAGGGAGATCGCCGAGCCGGACGCCACGAGCGCGACGACGCCGAGCGCCGCCGGCAGGCCCCGGCTCACCTCGCCTCCCTTTTCTGAAAGGAAGTCCATCGCCGCGTAGCCGTAGGGAAGCACATAGTTATGTTTCCACGAGAGCGCCGTGATCGACACGGTCCAGAGACCGAGCCCGATCCCGATCGGCAGGAGCACGTTGCGGCTTCGCAGGGCGAGGAGAAACTGCAAGGCGGCGATCGGAAGCACATCGACATAGAAATCCCTGCTCCTGGCGGCAAACGCCGCGAGCGGAAATGGCTCGACCGGGAACGAGAGTTCCCTGAACACCAGCGGGGGCACCATCCCCGTCAGCCAGAGCCCGATGTTCAGCACGACGAAGCCCTGCGCGAGCATCGCGAGCACGATGAGCAGCTTGGCCCCGAAGATCCCGAGGTCCGACTGCGGCGTGGCGTGCACCTGTTTCCAGCCGTTGTACCGATGCTCGATCTGGACCACGAGCGACGTGAGGACGATGACGCCCATCGGAAGGAGGAGAATGGCGAGGCTCTCCCAGGCCTGATTCCAGAGATCCTCCCAGAAGACCTCGCCGCGGTAGATCGCGGGCAACGCGGAGGGGTTCCGCATCCGGACAGCCAGGAGGATCGCGGGCACCAGCAGCCCGCCGCCGACGACCAGCCAGGCCGCGAGCGAGCGCCGCCCCTTCAGCCATTCGCTGTACACACTTCGCCAGAACGGGACGTGCACGGCTCAGTCCCCGACGAGTTTCATGAAAATCGCTTCGAGGTCGGGGCGCGGGGGACTGACCGGCATCACCGCGGGGAACTCCGCGGCGGCGCGAGCGACCAGCTCCCGCAGCGGCCCCTGGAACACGAGCTGCCCGCGCCGGATGATGCCGACGTCGGTCACGAGCTTCTCGACCTCGGCGAGAAGATGGCTGGAGACGAGCACCGTGACCCCCGTCTCGCGATTGAGTCGCTGGAGCAGCTCACGCATCTCGATGATACCGGCCGGATCGAGGCCGTTCGTGGGCTCGTCGAGCACGAGCAGCTCGGGCGACGCGAGCAGCGCGATGGCGACACCGAGCCGCTGGCGCATTCCGAGCGAGAACCGGTCGGCGCGTTTGCGTCCCGTGTCGCCCAGGCCCACGAGCCGCAGAACCTCGCCGATGCGTGACTTCGCACATCCGGAGACGACCTGCCAGACGCGAAGATTTTCGGCCGCCGTGAGCTGACCGTACAGCGAGGGAGCCTCGATGAGGGAGCCGGTGCGCGCCAGGATCGCCGCGCGGTTTGCACCGAGCTCCATGCCGAGCAGGCGGATGCGCCCGCGCTGCCGGCGCAGCAATCCGAGAAGGAGCCGGAGCGTCGTCGTCTTCCCGGCGCCGTTGGGGCCGAGGAAGCCGTAGATGCTTCCGCGGGGCACGGCGAGGTTGACATCGCGGAGCACAGGCGCCGAACGGCCGAACGCGTGGGTGAGCGCGGCCGTCTCGACGGCGAGCATCGCTAGCGCGGCTCCCGGCGGATGAGCACACGCCCCGCGAGACCGAGGACCGGGAGGCCGGGCAGGGCGCGACTGCAGCGCATGGGCCAACGTTAGCGGCGCCCCCGGACGTCCACCAAAACGGATCGGTGAACGGGCACATTCGTCCGTCCAACGCCGGGTCTGCTCGTTCTCGCCAGCCCGCGGGAGCGATGCTCAGCGAATGCCGGACGCGCACGCGGCGACCCGGGCCTTCGCGCGATCGAACGCCGCCTGCCGTTCGGACGGGACGGTCCCCCCGGCCTGAATTCCTTCGAACAGGTTCAGGGCGCGGCGATAGTCCGTGCAGGCGGTTTCCCGCGAGCCGCTTTCGACCTCCAGGTCGGCGAGCGTCGTGAGGGACTGCGCGAGGAGCCCGGTAACCCAGCTGCTCGACGGTGTCGCGGCCCGAATCGCCTCGTAGCGCCGTGCCGCGAGCCGCAGCTCCCGGAGCGCCTCGTCCCGCCGGCCGAGCTTCTGGAGCGCCTCTCCGAGGTTGTGATGGCCCATGGCGATTCCGACCAGGGGGTCCGTGCTCTTCGGGTCGTCCGCCGCCAGTGCTTCGAAGGCGGACAACCCCTTCCGGAACTCCTCCAGCGCGAGACCGACGTCGCCTCGGGCGATCAGGGTGTTTCCGGTGTCCACGATCACGAACGCCTGTGCCCGACGGTACGCGACGCTTTCGGGATCCTCTCGGCGGAGCGTGTCCAGTATCGCTCCCGCCTCCTGGAAGGCCTCGAGCGCGGGGTCCTGGTCTCCGGCTTTCTGGAAGGCGAGGCCGCGCAGGTACAGGTTCTGCGACAGGCTCAGCCGCACCGCGCGGTCTGTCGGGTCCGAGCGCTGGAGTGCGAGAAGTATCGCGCCCTGCCGCGCCAGCGCCTCGGCGGCCTCTTTGTCCTGGCTGGCGGCGGCGAGGTTGAAGGCCAGCCACTGCCAGGCCTGGGCCAGGTCGATCTGGCGCGCGCGGTCGGCCGGCTTGCCTTTCGCGAGCCCTTCCCGGAGCAAGAGGCCCTGTCGCGCCAACGACACGGCTTTCGCCGGGTTTCCTGTGTTGAGCGTGATTCCACCGCTGACGAGGTACCCGCCGGCCAGCGTGGCGCGCTCCTCGTCGCTCGATCCCCCCGCGGCCACGACCGGCTCCAGGAGCGCGATCGATTTGCGATAGCTTTCGAGAGCGCCCTGCATGTCGCCGAGGTTGGCGGAGAACGGGTTGCCCTGCACGTCGCCGACTTTCTGGTAGGCCTCGGCGAGCTCGCGGTCGAGCGCCCGGTCCCCGGCCGATTCCCGCGAGAGCTTGTCCAGGTACTCGAGCGCGCGTTTCACGACCAGGGCGCGGGCTTCGGTCGAGCCGGGCAGGTCCCGAATCGCGTCGTGGAACTCGAAGAGGAAGGAGTTGGCGAGAGCCCGCACGTCGTCGAAGCGGCGTTGGGCGCGCGCCTCGGCTTCCCGCGCCCGGCGCGACTCCCGCAGCGTCGAAAAGACTCCTCCGGCCAGGACCAGCGCGAGGAGCGCGGCGGCAGCGACCGCGATCCGGTTCCGGCGGATGAACTTGCCGGCGCGGTACGAGGCCGAGCCCTTTCGGGCCAGCACGGGCCGGCCCTCGAGGTAGCGTCCGACGTCGCCGGACAGAGCGTCTGCGGACCCATAGCGGCGCTCCGGCTCCTTGCGCATCGCCTTCATGACGATCGCGTCGAGGTCCCCCGACAGCCCCGCCGTGCGCGTGCTCGGCCGCTCCGGGTCGCGCTCGCACACGACGCGGACGAGCTCCTCCGGGTCCACGGTCTCGACGCGGTAGGGCTTCTCGCCCGTCAGCAGCTCGTAGAGGACGATCCCGAGGGAGTACACGTCGCTCGTCGTCGTCACCGGCCGGCCCCGCACCTGCTCGGGGCTGGCGTACTCGGGAGTCAGGACACGCAGGAGGGTGGCCGTCTGGTCGGGCGCGTCCCCGCCGGTCTCGGCCTGCAGCAGCTTCGCGATGCCGAAGTCGAGGAGTTTGGGTGTCCCTTCGGCGGTCACCAGGATGTTGCCGGGTTTGATGTCCCGATGCACGACGAGGTTCTGGTGCGCGTACTGGACGGCCGAACACACTTCCCGGAAGAGCCGCAACCGATCCTCGAGCGAGAGCCCGTGCTGCCGGCAATAGTCGAGCAGCGTCTCGCCCTCGACGTATTCCATGACGAAGTACGGTTCGCCGCGCTCGGTCGTGCCGCCGTCGAGGAGCCGGGCGATGTTCGGGTGATCGAGGGTCGCCGAGATCTGCCGTTCGCTCCGGAAGCGCTGGAGGGCCATGTCGCTGGCCAGGCCCGGCCGCACGAGCTTGATCGCGACCTTCTTCTGGAACTCGTCGTCGGCCCGGCGGGCCAGAAGGACGACGCCCATGCCGCCCTGCCCGAGCTCGGCGAGGACTTCATAGGCGCCGATCCGCTCCCCGACGCGGGACGGCGGCACGGCGTCCTCGAACATGGGCAAACGGCGGGCCGCCACGTCCGAGTCGAAGAAGCTCCAGTCTCCCTCGGCCGCGCGTGCCAGGGACTGCACCTCGTCGCGGAGCGCCTCGTCCCCGGCGCAGGCCCGGTCCAGGAACGCCGCCCGCGCCTCCGGGCTCAACCCGAGAGCCTCGTCGAGGATCGCCTTGACGCGCGGCCACTTCTCCGGACCGACCCGGCTCGCCAAATCAGCCCGGTTCCAGCACGACCAGCGGCATCAGACGTCCGGCGCCCCTCCGATCCCCTCCACTCGACTCCTCGAGGAGGGGGTCAAGTCCGGCTCGATCGGCTGCGCCATTCGGCTGGTCCTCGGGCGCGAATTAGACCACACCGGAGCGTCCCCCGCCCCGGGTATCCCGTGAGCCCATTTTCGAGTTCCTGCGCGTGTTCCAGCGATGGCCGGGGCTTTCCGTGGAACCGCTGGCCGGCTTTTTCCGTAATTTGAGCCAGGAGGAGAAAATGGGCATGCAGACGGTCCGATCGTCCCGGTTACCTGAAGGACAATCCTTCCGCCGGACCCGGGTTTTCGCCGCCTTGATCTTTTCCCTCGGCAGCGCCGCCGCATGGGCGGACACATACACGGTGACGAACACCAGCGACAGCGGCGCCGGGTCGCTGCGTCAGGCGGTGCTCGACGCCAACGCCAACCCCGGGACCGACACGATCGCCTTCGCCATCCCGGGAGCCGGCGTGCACACGATCAACGTGCCGACCGCCCTCGCGACGTTCACCTCCCCCGTGATCCTCGACGGCACGACCCAGCCGGGTTACGCGGGAGCTCCGCTCATCGAGCTGCACGGCGGGCAGATCAACGGGATCTGGATCACCGCGGGCGGGAGCACGATCCGCGGCCTCGTCCTGAACGGGTTCTCGGTGCAGATCCGCCTGCAGACCGGCGGCGGCAATCTCGTCGAGGGCTGCTACATCGGCACCGACGCCACCGGCACCGTCGACGCCTCGACCGGTTCCGGGATCGACATGCTGTCCTCGGACGACAACACGATCGGCGGGACTTCGCCCTCGGCTCGAAACCTCATCTCCGGAAACGACGCCGGCGGGATCCTCGTACAGACTTCCGACGGCGCCGTCATCCAGGGCAACCTCATCGGGACCGACCTCAGCGGGACGTCCGCGCTGCCCAACTCGCACGGAATCAATCTCGCGGAGTCGACGAACGCATTGATCGGCGGAAGCGCCGCCGGAGCGCGGAACGTCATCGGCGGCAACCTCGGTGACGCCATCCGCGTGGGCTACGGCTCGGGGCACGTTCTCGCCGGAAATTTCATCGGCACGGACGTCACCGGCACCCAGTCTCTCGGAAGCGCGCTCGGCGTCAACGTGAGCGGAACGGACACCCTGGCGATCGGCGGCAGTGGTCCCGGAGAAGGCAACCTGATCTCGGGTAACGACGTCGGCATCTACATCTACAACTTCGGCACCGCCGTGACCGTCTTCGGAAACCGGATCGGAACGGACGTGACCGGCACGCTCCCCCTCGGCAACGTCACCGGCGTGCTGACTGGCCAACCTCGCCGGCGGCGTCCAGATCGGCGGAACGGGGCCCGGAGAGGGAAACGTCATCGCCTTCAACGCGGGGTATCTCCCAACCAGCGTCCCGGCGGGGATCGTCAACAAGGCGAACCAGATCCCGATCCGGGGCAACTCGATCCACGACAACGAGCTCTCGGCATCGACCACAACGGCGACGGGCCGACGCCGAACGATCCTGGCGACGCCGATACGGGGCCCAACAGCCTGCAGAACTTCCCGATCATCCAGTCGGTCGATCTACGGCGGCTCGTCCGTCGAGATCCTCGGCAAGTTCGACAGCGCCGCCTCGACGACCTACAACCTCGACTTCTACGCGAACTCCCGCCTGCGCGCGGTTCCCGCGGGAGTTCCTCGAAGGCGAGACCTACCTCGGCTCCTCGCAGGTCACGACCGACGGCACCGGGCACGCCGACTTCGACGTGACGCTGCCCGTCGCGACGGCGAACGGGGCGCGCATCTCCGTCACGGCCACGGACCCCGACGGCAACACCTCGGAGTTCTCGCAGCGGATCATCTTCTCGATGACTCCCGTCGTCGGGACCGGCGGCGGGCGGCCGGCCCCTCACCGTCATCGGCACCGACTTCGCCGAGCCCGTCGACCATGACGATCGGCGGCGTCTCGACCCCGAATACCGTTCGTCAACGACCACACGCTCTACTCCACCTCGCCGATCGCTCCCGGCCGGCACCGTCAACGACGTCGTCGTCACGACGCCCGACGGCACGACGGGAACGCTGGTGAAAGGCTGGGTCGCGGACTTCCTCGACGTGCCGGAGAATCACCAGTTCCATTCCTTCGTCACGACGCTCGTCTCGAACGCCATCACGGTCGGGCATCGGCGGGGGCCTCTACGGCGTCGACCAGCCGACGCTGCGCCAGCAGATGGCGGTCTTCCTCCTGAAGGCGCGGCACGGACTCTGCTACATCGCCGCCGCCCTGCACCGGGACGTTTCCCGACGTCCCCTGCCCCTCCACGTTCGCCGGCCTGGATCGAGGCCCTGGCCGACGGAAGGCATCACCACCGGATGCGGCGGCGGCAACTTCTGCCCGACCAATCCGGTCCGGCGGGACCAGATGGCCGTCTTCCTCCTCAAGGCGAAGCACGGCTCGGCCTACGTTCCTCCCGCCTGCGCGGGCGCTTTCGCCGACGTGCCCTGCCCTTCTCCTTCGCCGACTGGATCGAGCAGCTCGCGGCCGAGCAGGTCACGGGAGGCTGCGGCGGCGGCAACTACTGCCCGCTCTCGAACAACACGCGCGGGCAGATGGCCGTGTTCATCGTCAAGACGTTCAAACTTCAGTGATAGCGCAGTTCATCGAAGGTCCATTCGATCGAGCACCCTCGGGTCGTTACCGCCGGGCGTCGCCCGGCGTTTCCCGACTGTCGCAGGTCGGTTTTGGTGGTCGGGTCGCCTGCTGCCGGGGTCTGCCTCAGGTGGTCGGCCCATCGTCAAGGCCTTCGGTCTGCCCGTGACGCCTTTTCCGCCGCCTGCTAGTCCGCCTCGAGGGAGATCTCGCGCTTGAGCCAGGCTCGGGCCGTGCGCCACTCGCGCTTGACCGTGGCCGTCGAGATGGCCACGACCTCGGCAGTCTCTTCGACCGTCAGTCCCGCGAAGAACCGCAGCTCGACGACCCGGGCCTGGCGAGGATCCAGCTTCTCGAGGCCGACGAGGGCCCGATCGAGGGCGAGAAGCTCCGGGCCCTGGTCCGGTTCCGTCTCCCCGGCAATCGCGGTATCCACCCGATAGTGCGAGGCGTCGCGCTTGGCGGCGTGACGCTTCCGGGCGTGGTCGACCAGGATCCGCCGCATCATCTGGGCGGCGATGCCGAAGAAGTGGGCGCGGTTCGCCCAGTCGACGGAACGCTGGTCCACGAGGCGCAGGAAGGCTTCGTGCACGAGGGCCGTCGGCTGCAGGGTGTGATCGGGTCGCTCGCTACGCAGGTAGGAAGCTGCCACCTTGCGCAACTCCCCGTACACGAGCGGCATGAGCCGTTCGAGCGCCTGCCGGTCCCCCCCGCTCCAATCCTTCAGGAGCGCGGTGACGTCTCGCTCGGGAGGACCTTCCATGGTCGGCCTGAACCCCTTTGGGGAGAATTACACCATAGCCGGATCCGCCCGCCTCTCCCCCTCCGCGCGTCCGTTTTCACGGGAACGAAGCCTCCGCGCGAGCCTTGATGCCGCGAAGGAGGTTCCGACGGAGGATGCCCGAGAAGGGACCGACGAGGGCCCAGTAGAGGCGGAACTTGTCGCGCGGCGCTGTGCCGAAGAATTGGATTCGAGTCTCCGTCGAGAGATCGGAGGCTTCTTCGCCGGCGTCGTCGATGCGAACGTTCCAAGCGGCCTTGACGCACCCTTCTTCGCAGAACGCCATGAACGCCGCTCGGTCCGTGAGACGGCGCAGACCTCCGTCCGGTCGCCAGAACCGGCCCGCAATGCCGAAGACGAGCTCGCGGCCCGGAACCTCGTCGAGCTTCGTGAAGCCGAATCGCTCGAGCTTCTCGGGAAAAGTCCCGATGTTCGGCCGTAACGCGCGTCTCCCGTAACCGCGGAGGGCCAGGAGCGCCTTCGACACGGGCGAGGTGGCGAGGTCCTGCGTCAGCAAAGCCTGCCACACGCGTTCGGGCGGCGCCGCGATGCGGACATGGTGCTGGGAAAGGTTTTCGCCGGCGGGCAGGGCGCGATCGAGGGCGGTCGGACTCAGGACGCCTCGAGCGCCTGGGGCGGGGCGGAGGCCATTTCGCCGCGCGTCGCTTCGTGCTCCCGGAGGTACGCCTCGGCCTTCATCATCCGCTGCGTGCGCAGGAGGACCCGGGTCAGGTACGGGATCTGGGCCGGCTTGACCTGGCGCATCCAGTCGATCCACCGCTTCTCTCCCGACATGTTCAGGATCGAGCGGCGCCAGGTTTCGGCGTAGAGCTCGAAGAACCGGCGCGCCCCGAGGCGCGGCTCCCAGAGCACGTGGTGCATGTCGTACTTGAACCAGGGCTGGCCCTCGAGGATTGGCGCCAGTTTCTGGTACAGCTCGGTGCCGGGCAGCGGCGTCAGGAGGGTGTAGCCGGCGCGCTGGAAGCCGTTCTCCGCGACGAAATCCCAGAGCTCGCGAAACTGCGCCTCATCCCAGTCCGGGTCCACCAGGAAATTGCCGGTCACGCCGTAGCCGAGGGAGCGGGAGATGCGCGCCGCTTCCAGGGAGGCGGAGACGGAGGCATCCTTCGTCACGCTCGCCAGGCCCGCATCCGAGGCCGCCTCGAGACCGAAGAAGATGTCGAAATCCCTGGCGATGGGGCGCCAGGCCTCCAGCAGGTCCGGGTGGCGGCACACGAGGTCTGTCCGTGTCTGGACGAGGATCCAGCGCTTCCGGACGCCCCGCCGGACCAGCGCCTCCGCCAGCTCGCGGCTGCGGTCGGGGTGGTTCCAGAAGAGATCGTCCGCGATGAACACCGAGTCCCCGACCGACGCCAGGTCGTCCACGACGGCGCCGATCGAGCGTTCGCGGAAGGACCGGCCGTAGAGCTGCCAGACCGAGCAGAAGTTGCAGCGGAAGGGGCAGCCGCGCGCTGTCTCGACCAGCCACACCGGCTTGAAGAGGAGGCAGTGGTAGTGGTTTCGGTCGCGCTCGACGAGGTCGCGCGCCGGAAGCGGCACCCGATCCAGGCCCGTGCGCTCGTCGAGGGGCCGCGTCGACGTCCAGGTCTCCCCCGCTCGCAAACGCAGGGCGGGCACGTCGGCGAGCGGACGGCCTCGCTCGAGCGCGTCGGCGACGGCCGGCACGACTTCTTCTCCGTCGTCCACGCAGATCGCGTCGATCTCGGGAACCTCCAGCGGCCCCGGAAACGCCGACGCCGCGTGTCCGCCCACGAGAATGAACGCCTCCGGCGAAGAGCGGCGCACCTGGCGGGCCACGTCGATGACGCGGTCGTACTCGAGAGCGTGCATGCAGGAGATCCCGACCACGCGCGGGCGGGTCTTCCGTAACCAGGGCTTCACTCCGTGGCCGAAACGCAGGTCCACGATCGACGGATGGTGCCCCCGCCCTCGCAACGCCGTGGCGACGTACTCGAGCCCGAGCGGCTCGACGCGGAAAAAGGGCCCGAGCCCGAATCGCTCGTTGCCGGGATCCGGGCGCAACAGCAAGACATTCATGGACTGTAGAACGGATTGTAGACTCAACGCCCGCATGGAAGAAATGACGCCCGGAGGCGGCATTCCGGAAGGGCCCGCGCCCGAGCGCGGGCGCCGAAAATGGGTCGCGCACGGCCTGTCGAACCGGGTCGTCTACGGCGGACTCCACTACGGCGCGCGCTGGCTGCCGATGGCGGCGCTGAACGCCATCAATCTCGTTGGAAACACGCTCGCAGTCACGTTCTTGAAGCAGACGAAGGCGGGGATGCGGGACAACTTCCGTGTGGCTCTCGGTGTCCCCGAGAGTCGAGCAGCCGCCCTCGCCCGGAGACAGTTCTTCGAGTACGGGCGTCACACGATCGACATCTGGCGTCTGCGGAGCGAGTCCTTTGTGCCGCAGATCACCACGCTGGCGGAGGACGCGCGTATCCTCGCCGCCAGCCGGCGGGACGGTCGCGGATTCCTGCTGGTGACGGGCCACGTCGGCAACTGGGAGATGGGAGCCGTCACCCTCCGCCAGCACGGCCTCGTTCCTGCCGTCGTCGGCCAGCGCGAGCTCGACCCCAACGTCCAGGAAATGCGCCGGGAGCTGCGCGAGCGGCTCGGCGTCGAGTCGATCGACATCGGCTCGTCGATGGCGACCGCGTTCAAGGTGCGGGCGGCCGTCGATCGGGGCCGAGCCGTGGCCCTGCTCGTGGACCGCGCGTACCCGGAGGACGAGGTCATCGTGCCGTTTTTCGGAAGGCCGACGCCGTTCCTGCGCTCGCCGGCCCTGCTCGCCCGGTTCTGCGGCTGCGACATCCTGCCCGGCTTCTTCCTGCGCAGCCCCGACGGCTCGTACTTCAACGTCTGGGGTGAGCCGCTTCGCAGCGACATCACGCTCTCCCCCGACGAAGACGCCCTGCGAATCATGAGCGCGCGTCGCCGGAGACCTCGAGCGCGTCATCCGCCGCCACCCGACCCAGTGGTTCAACTTCTACAGGTTCTGGGGCGAGCGCGGGACGGCTACGCCCTCCGGCCGCTCCCACTTGCCGTAGACGAAGTTCCCGCAGCAGCGCGCGCAGATCGGTAGCGGCTCTTTTGCCAGCTTCGCGCGGAACCGCTGCGCCTTCTCTCCCGTCCAGATGTCCCGGAAGGGCTGCCGGCGCACGTTGCCGATGAAGTAGTCCGGAAAATCGCCGCAGAAGCAGACCTCGCCGTCGGGCTCGACCTGCGCGAAGTACCACGCGACCGGACAGAGGTTGTGCCCGAAGGTCTGCGCGACATCGGAGAAGTACTCGGGAACGCGCTCGGCGGGCACGTCCGGAACGAACGAGATCCAGGGCCGCCCCCGCGCGGAGTCGAGGTACCGCCGTCTTCTCAAGGCCTTGAGGAGCCGGACGAGGCCAGCCATCTGCTGCTCCCCGCTGGCGGACACAGCCGAACCGTCGAACTCGAAGCCTTTCCAGGACGTCGCCGCGACCCCGAACTCTTCGCGCATGACGCGTTCGTAGTCGTTTCCGACGTCGGTCGGGACGAACCAGCGCAGGCCGACGTTGATCGTGTCGAGAGGGAGCAGCCGCAGCGCCTCGACGGCGGGTCCGATGACGTCCCGGTTGAGCTCCGTGACCGGAAGGATCGCGATCTGCATCGGCAGCGCCCGGCCCAGCTCTTCGCGCCAGCGCGCCATCGCGCGGATCCCGGCGGCGGCCTTCTCGAAGCTCCCCGCGCGCCCGCGGATCCGGTCGTGGACTTCCGGCGGCCCGTCGATCGAGATCGCGATCGAGTCGATGCCGATCTCGACGAGCTCCCGGGCGAGCGCCTCCAGCCGGCCGCCGTTGGTGATGACCGTACAGGTCAGGCCTCGGCTCTTGACCTCCCGGATCAGGGGGACGATGTCCGGGTAGAGAAACGGCTCGCCCCCGAAGAGGCTGATGATCGGCCGGGCCGGCGCGACCTCGTCGAGGAGGCGGGCGTAGTCCTCGAGCGCCAGCTGCCGCTTCAATCCGATCAGCTCCTGGATCCGCGCCCGCTCGTGGGCTCCGTCCGAGGCGCCGCCGTGCGACTCCTCGCGGAAGATCCCCGTGTCCCCCCACTGTCCGCACATCTTGCAGCGGAGGTTGCAGAGGTTCGTGACGCGCAGCTGCAGGAACGTCGGCATCGGCAGCGTCCCGGGGCTCGGGCCGGACAGGTGCTCTTCGACGGCGCGGCGTCCGGCCTTCATGCGGCCGAGGTGGCGCCGGGCGAAACCGGCGAGCTCCAATCCCCGGACGAAACTCATGGGGTTATCGACTGTAGAGATCGATCACGCGCGTCAGGGAGCGCCGGCAGACGGCGCAGAAAGGCACCTCGTCGCGGGTGAACATGATGCAGTCTTCCTGGGGCCGGTAATAGCCCTTGGCCTCGTACATCGCGCCCTCGAACGCTCCGACCTTCCCCGAGTAGCGGTCGGTGCCGAGGAGCTTCGTCTCGTGGATCTGCTCCTCCCGGAAGAGCTCGTCCATCTTCTCCTCGGGCCCGTTCGCGGCGCGGATCTCGCGCCGCCGCTTCTGGAACTCGGCCGAAATCTTCTCGAACTCCTCCTTCGCCCAGGGCGTCGGGATCGGCGTCCCCGGCGACGCGAGGTCCTTCCACTTGAGCGCCTTCGGGTCCAGAAGCGCCGTCACGTTCTCTTCCCACGGCTCCACGCGGTTGGCCGCGGGCGCGTAGGCCACGGCCGAGGTGAAGTATTCGTCGGCGAGCCCGGCGAAGTGATGCGCGAACTCGTGGATGAAGACGTAGGGAGCCCAGAAGCTGTCGGCCGCGACGGTGCCGTAGAGCCCGAAGATGCCTCCGCCGCCGTAGGTCCGGGTGTTCGTCAGGATCTCCACGAACTCGTACGGCGCGAACGACACGATGTCTCGGAAGGCGCGGTTCTCGAAGGTCAGCACGTAGCGCTCGGAGCCGAACGCGTCGTAGGTCGTGCCGAGGGGCGACCGGCGGTGAATGCCCGTCGAGGGCCGCGAGATGCCCGACTCCTCGGCGGCCGGGCAGAGCGCCCACACGTTGAAGTCGCTCCGCCGGCGACTTGAACGGCTCCTCGGCAAAGAGCAGGTCGGTCAGCCGCCGCGCGTCCTTCTCGAACTTGCCGCGCTCGGCCGCCGTGTATCCGTCGCCGACGAGCAGGAAGTCGACCTTCTCGGCCGGCTCGCCCGACTGCTGGATGGCGATGACGGGCCCGGGCGACGGCGGGTTTCGAGGTGTCGATGAAGATGTCCTTCGGGTCGAGCACGAAGCTCCAGACCTCTCGGAACGCGTTCTGCGGGTCGCGCTTCTGCAGGACGATCTGGACGGGCGCCTCGGGCGCCGGGAAGCGGAGCGACTCCGAGAAGGTCCGGGACAGAGTCTTCGCCTCGCCCGTCGTTTCCCACTCGCCGTAGATCGACGCGAACCCGCGGGAGTACAGCGTCCGGTTCGTGGCGCGGTCGATCACCAGAAACAGGTACTTGCCGAGATTGGTGTCGTCGACCGGACGGCGCGGATTGCCCGGCCAGGCCAGGGGCTCGAGTACGACGCCGTCGAGACTGAATTGCTCGGAGGTCGCGTTGCCGGTGTGGAAGTAATCGACCCGCATGGTCCGGGGGCCCGTGGCGGCAAATGCTGTCGACGCGAGCAGCACGGCTCCCAGAACAAACCCGGTGGGCTTTTTCGTCATGAACGCATATCCTACCCCCCGCATAAAACGTTGCAGGAGGCGCTTCCATGATCCACGACAGCATCCTCGGAACCATCGGCAACACGCCCGTCGTCCGCATCAACCGTCTCGCGCCGCAGGGCGTCACGATCTACGTCAAGTGCGAGGCCTTCAACCCGCTCTCCTCGGTCAAGGACCGGCTGGCGATCGGCATCATCGAAGACGCCGAGCGGCGCGGGACCCTGAAGCCGGGCCAGACGGTCATCGAGGCGACCTCCGGCAACACCGGGATCGCGCTGGCGATGGTCTGCGCCGCCAAGGGTTATCCCTTCGTCGCCATCATGTCCGACAGCTTCTCCGTCGAGCGCCGCAAGCTCATGCGCATCCTCGGGGCCAAGGTCGTCCTCCACCCGGCCGCCGAACGCGGCTCGGGAATGGTGAAACGCGCCGAGGAAGTCGCGAAGAAGCACGGCTGGTTTCTCGCGCGGCAGTTCGAGAACGAAGCCAACCCGGAGTACCACCGCAACACCACGGGCCCCGAGATCCTGCGCGATTTCGCCGGCAAGCGGCTGGACTACTGGGTCACCGGGTACGGCACCGGCGGGACGCTCACCGGCGCGGGACAGATGCTGAAGAAGGCGCGCCCGGACGTCAAGATCGTCGTCGCCGAGCCCGAGGGCGCGGCCCTGCTGACCGGCAACGAGTGGAAGCCGCACAAGATCCAGGGCTGGACGCCGGACTTCGTGCCCGCCGTCCTGGACCGCAAGGTGTACGACGAGGTCGTCGTCGTCGGCGACGTCGAGGCGCGGGACGCCGCGCGCGATCTCGCGACGAAGGAAGGCATCTTCTGCGGCATCTCCTCCGGCGGCACGTTCGCCGCCGCGAAGAAGGTCGCCGAAAAGGCCCCGAAGGGCTCCGTCCTTCTCGCGATGCTTCCGGACACCGGCGAGCGTTATTTCACGACGATCCTCTTCGAGGGGGTCAACGAGGGAAGCGACGAGGTGGCGGGGGTCTGACGGGGGGCGGCGGCTAATCCGTCCGGCGGACGTCCGTCAACGTTCCCGGTTCGTCCTCGCCCCGATTCGCCCGGACACGTCCCTCGACGTCGATCGAGAGAGACGCCTTCGGGAGGATTTTCCCCTCGCCCGAGCCGAACTCCGGGACGTCGAAGACGAGTACGGCGAACGGATAGTCGGCCGAAGGGCGGTCGTCGCCCGGCTCCTCGAAGCGGAACGGGCGGGTGGTGACGACGACGTAACGGTAGCCGTCCTCGATCGGCTCGGCGACGACCAGGTCGATCGAGTGCTCCAGCCCTCCCATTCGAATCTTTCCCCGGGCGCTCCCGCGGATCGTGTTCACGAGAGCCCGCTGACCGCCCTCTTCGAGGACACGCTTGAGCGAGACGACCTCGGCCGCGCGCATCGGGTTGTCGACGACCACCGTGAAACCGATGCTCCGGGTTCCCTGACTCGTCGTCACCGTGGCGGTGGTGCTGAACGCGCCCGCCGCCGGATCCGGATCGTCGGCGAGGGCGGGGAGCGCGAGGAAAGACAGGGCGAGGGTCGCGAGGGCTTTGCGCATGGCCTGGGACGCTAACAGATTTGATCTAAGGAAGGCTGAACCCGACCACCGAAGGCAGACCCCCAGCAGTAGGGAACGCTGGCCGAAGGCCAGCGTTTACTTAAATCGTGACTAAAGCCCGAACGTTTTAACGAGGAACACCGCCATCTGCCCCCGAGTCACGGCCGACGAGGGACAGTAGAGCAGCGGTGAGGTCTGGCAACCTCCTGTGATGGCTCGTCCGTAGAGATCCTCGATGAAGTCGGCGGCGAAGTCGCCGACCGGCACGTCTCCGAAGACGCCAACTGCCGTCGGCGGCACGTAGGCGCTGCCGAGGAGCGTCTTCAGGAGGAACACCGCCATCTGGGCCCGCGTGACGGCGTTGTCCGGGCAGTAGTTGCCGCCGCCGCAACCGGCGGTGACGTTCTCGGCAGACAGCTGTTCGATCCAGTTCGTGAACGGGCCGGGGCACGGCACGTCGGCGAAGATGCCCGTGCAGTCCGGGGGCGTGTAGGCGGACCCGTGCTCGGCCTTCAGCAGGAAGACCGCCATCTGGCCCCGCGTGACCGCTGAGGCCACGCAATAGTTGCCGCCGCCGCACCCGGCCGTGATGCCGTTGCGGAAGACCTTCTCCACGTCCGCGTGGAAGATGCTCGCCTGCGGAACGTCCGAGAAGTCGGCCATCCAGCCGTCGGCCAGCGTCGCCGCGAGCGAGCTCGGATTCATCACGACGACGTCGTTGAGCGTCCCGGGCAAGAGCGCGGGGGTCGAGGCCTCCACCTCCCCGCCGCTGGCGACCGACACCAGGCCGGCCGCCACACCGCCGATCTGCGCCGTGGCGCCCGTCTGAAAGTTGTTGCCGGCGATCGCCACAGGCGTGCCGCCCGCAGCCGGGCCCGAGGTCGGGGTGATCGACGCGACCGAAGGGCCGGGAACCGGGGTGCAGGCCGAGAACTCCGAGGTGTTGCCGGCGGAGTCCGTCGCGGTGGCCGTGATCCACGCGCCCGTCGCGGCAACCGGAAGAGCCGCCACGAAGGCGACGTTCCCGCCGGGATCGGTCGCGCGGTCCACGGAACCCAGCGGCCGCTGGCCCTGGCCGTTGCCCGACGCGTCGCAGACGAGGTTGGCGAAGAACTCGATCCGATAGTTCGTCGAGGGGATGCTGTTGAGTAAACCCTGGACCTGCGTCGAGCTCGCGTCGAGCACGATCGACGACACGAGGGGAAAGTTCTGGAGCAGGTTCGCGCCGGGATCGGGGTCGCTGGCGTCGTTCGGCGTCACCCCCGCCGGCCCGAGATCGATCCCGAGGCTTCCGTTGTACGAGATCGTGTTTCCGAGAACCGCGTTACCAGTCCCCGACTCGACGAATACGCCCCGGCCCGCGTTCAGCGCGATCACGTTCTTCGTGCCGGCAGCGGTGCCGCCGATCGTGTTGCCGCTCGCGCCCGCCTGCACCGCGACGCCGTTGGCGGCGTTGGGCAGGGCCGCCGACGCCGTCGCGTTGGTGCCGATGAAGTTGCCCTGAAGGAAGTTGCCGGTCGTCGTGGCGTCGAGGAACAGGACCCCGTTGGAGCCGTTGCCCGAGACGACGTTGCGGTCCGGCCCCGGCCCGCCGACGGTGTTGCCGGTCGCTCCGTCGTTGAACTGGACGCCCTCGGCGGCGTTGGGAAGCGCCGCCGTCAGCGCCGCGTTGGTCCCGATGACGTTGCCCTTGACGACGTTGCCGGAGGCTCCGCTCCGGAGCCGCACGCCGTTGGTGCCGTTGCCCGAGATCAGGTTGTTGGGCCCGATCGTGTTGTCGTTGGACCCGGAAGCGATGACGCCGTTGAGCGCGTTGCCGAGCGCCGCGGCGCCGGAGGCCGCGACGCCCACGAAGTTGCCGGCGACGGTGTTGCCCGAGGCGCCGCTGATCATCAGCACGCCGCTCTGCAGGTTGCCGGAGATGATGTTCGCCGGTCCGATGATGTTGCCGGTCGCGCCGCCGATGTTGACCCCCTGGCCGTCGTTGGCCAGAGCGGCGGTGGCCGTGGCGTTCATCCCGATGTAGCAGCCCAGCACGATCGTGCCGGTCGCCGAGCCGGTGATCGCCACGCCGTCCCCGCCATTGCCCGCAATCAGGGTGTCGCCGAAGGTCGCCGACCCGACGACGTTGTCGGAGCCCGAGGACACCGCCACCCCGTTGATGCCGTTGCCCACGTCGGCCGTGCCCGCCGCGTTGGTGCCCAGACGATTCCCGGCGACCACGTTCTGGATGGCCCCGCCGCCGGAGATCCGCACGCCGTTGCCCGCGTTGCCCGAGATCACGTTGATGCGATTGGCCAGGTCCGTGCGGCCGATGAGATTGCCTGCCGAGCCGGAAACCACGATCCCGTCGGCGGAGTTGCCGAGCTCCGCAGTGCCCGCCATGTTGGTCCCGATGTAGTTGCCCCGGATCTCGTTGCCGTCCCCCGATTCGAGGAGGATCCCGTTCCCCCCGCTGGCTGGAAACGCCACCTGGAAGCGGTTGATCACCAGCCCCGTCACGAGGCTGCTCCCGGCCGAGATCCTCAACCCGTTCGATCCCGCCCCCGCGAGCGACCCGTCCAGCTCGATGATCGGCGCCCCGGCGAACCCCGGCTGCGTCGTCCCGTCGATCGTCGCCGGGTCCGTGATCGTCGGCAGCGCCGACGTCGGCTGAATCGTGCGCGGGCCGGAACCGATGATGAATCGGATCGTGTCGGCGCCGGCCGCCGCGTTGGCCGCGTGGATCGCCTCGCGCAGCGAGCAGTGCGCCGCGTTGCAGAGACCGTCGTCCAGATCGTTCGTCGTGTTGACGGTCAACGTCGCAGGGAAGGCAGACGCCGAAAGTCCGAGAGCGAAGAGTGCGCACCCGATGCGCAGAAATGTTCGCATGGGAGGGAGTCTAGCGCGACGGGAGCGCTCCCCCGAGAGAAACCTGCGGCACAGCGTGGACTACCGCTGGCCGGGGTGGTCCGCCCAATCGATGGGAAGCTCCGCCGGCAGTCGAGTGAGCTGGGTCAGCGTGGCCTGCAGCTCCTTCTTCTCGCCCGCGCGGAACGGGTTGACGTACTCCCAGACGGTCTCGCCGTCCGGCGTCACCTCGATCGCGCGGCCGGCGTTGGATTCCACGACGAGGGTGTTGCCGTTGGGGAGCCGCTGGGCGCCGCCGTTGGACTGCGAGAAGATGCGCTGCCCCTCTTTCTCGCCGTAACGCCAGGCGATCTCCTGCGTGAACGGGTCGACCTCGAGCACCCGCGAGGCGTCGGCGCGCATGCCGCCGAAGTTGTCGAAGAGAAGCATCCGGCCGTTGGCGAGAATGTGCGGCGCGTGCTGCGCGCGCCATTGGCCCGAGAGGGCCCAGACGATCTTCGCGGTCCGCGGGTCGAGGATGACGATCGCGTTGAGCGCCTGCAGCCCCACGAGCAGGTTGCCGGCGGCGAACGCGGGCGAGCGGCTCGCGAGCGAGCCGTCGAGGATCTGGATGGAATTGGCGTGGAAAACGTCCCCTTCGCTCTGCATGGGAGCGAGCACGGCGGCATAGTCGGACCGATCGAAAGCTGAAAGCAGGGAGATCTTTCCGAGGGCCTGGCCGTCGGGGCTCAGCATCGTGACGAAGTCCTCGAAGATCGGATCGTCGGGATTGACTTCGGGAACGATTTTCGATTCCTGCGTGAGGACGTAGATCCTGCCGTCCCCGGCCACGGCGAGGTCGTGGTGCGCCGCGTTGCGCGCGGCCCACTTGAGGCGCGACTGGCGGTCGATCCGGGCGATCCCGATGTACTCCCACACCACCAGGAGATCGCCGCCAGGCAGCAGCTCCGCCCGCCTCCAGTACCGGTCGTAGCCGGATCCGTCTCCGCGCGCTTTCAGGTCTGGCCAGACCGAGCGGGAGTCGAGCGCCCACCGGTGATGGAGGGCTCCGGCCATGTCGAGCAAATGCGCCTGCGCGTCGTGCGCGGAGACAGCCAGGTTCCAGCCCCGGTCGGCACGCGCCGGGTCGTGCACGACCACGCCCTTCTGATTCGCCGCCGGGTTGTATCCCTGCAGGTACGGAAGCTGAGCCAGCGCGCCCACATGCTCGCGCTGCGCGAGCCGGGACGCATCGCCGGGCTGCACGACGCGATGGGGCATCGTCGCCGGCCGGGTCGAGCGATAGGCATTCCGCAGCAGCCGGTAGGGGAACCAGCGTTGTTTGTAGGCCGCGAACCCGTAAACGATCCCGACCGCAAGCGCCGCGAGAATCGCCGAGCCGACGAGGGCCTTCTTCACCGAAGTCGGAGCTCGGCCGAGACCCGCTAGACGGACGCCGCGCGCGGCGGGGCGAAGAGTTCTACGCCAATGCCGACAGCGCGGCAAGGGAGCGCCTGTCAGTTCTCGAACTTGGGATGTTGGCGCAGCATCAGCTGGAAGATAGCGCGGCGCAAGGGATCCGCTGAGAGAAACCTGCGGCCAGCCGCTGGCTTCCGGAGTGCGGCAAGGCCTTCGCCGGGAGCGCGACTGGACGATCGGGTACTCACACAACGGCCGAGTGCGACGGGTTAGACTCTGCGCAGCGTCCGATCAGTATGTCTGACCCTGCACAGCGGCCCGGGGAACTCCGGTAGCGGAGCGAAGTGACGCTCGCCGCAGGCACTCATTTGGGCCCCTACGAGGATCGTCGCGCCTCTGGGCGCGGGCGGGATGGGAGAGGTTTACCGGGCAAGGGACCAGAAGCTCGACCGCGACGTCGCGATCAAGGTTCTCCCTGATCATTTGAGCTCGAGCCCCGAGGCGCTTTCGAGGTTCGAGCGTGAGGCCAAGGCGGTTGCAGCCCTCTCTCATCCACACATCCTCGCGATTCATGATTTCGGAACTCATGATGGCATCGCTTATGCCGTGATGGAGCTTCTGGACGGCGAGACGCTCCGGGCCAAGCTCGACACCGGGCCGATCCCTCAAAAACAGGCGATCGATTATGGACTCCAGGTCGCGAAGGGTCTCTCGGCCGCGCACGAGAGGGGCGTTGTCCACCGGGACCTGAAACCCGAAAACATCTTCGTCACGAAAGACGGCCATCTCAAGATCCTCGATTTCGGCCTGGCCAAGCGGGTCGAGAAGGTGGCGCCCGGAGAGGAGACCAGCGCTCCCACGGCTTCCGGGTCACACCGAGCCGGGAACGGTCATGGGAACGCTGGGATACATGTCTCCTGAGCAGGTGCGGGGGCTTCCGGTCGATCACCGCTCGGACATCTTCTCGTTCGGAGCGGTCCTGTACGAGCTTCTGTCCGGGAAAAGGGCCTTTCGACGGGACACCGCCGCGGACACGATGTCGGCGATCCTCAAAGAGGATCCGACGGAACTCTCCGAGTTCGAGCGGAGCGTCCCGGTCACGCTCGGCCACGTCGTCACGCACTGCCTCGAGAAGGAACCCAACCGGCGATTCCAGTCGGCCCATGACATCGCATTCGCCCTAACCGAGGCGTCCTATCTGAGGGTCACGAGCGGGAAGCAAGCGGCCACTCCGCTTGGAAAGAGGAGAGCCCTTATCTCCGCCGTGGTTCTCGTCCTCCTGGCGGCTGTCGGCGTCCTTCTGATGAAGCGAATGCCGAAAGTCCAGACTACAGACGTCAAGCGCGTTGCGGTCCTTCCCTTCGAGAACCTCGGCGCTCCCGAGGACGACTACTTCGCCGATGGAATGGCTGACGAGGTCCGCGGAAAGCTCACCTTGATCCACGGTTTAGAGGTCATCGCCCGTGCCAGTTCGACGCCTTACAGGAACACCGCGAAGAAGCCTGAGGAGATTGCCCGTGAGCTGGGGGTTGGATATCTGCTGACGGCAACAGTCCGATGGCAGAAGACGCCGGGCGCTAGCCGAGTTGTGGTTCGGCCCGAGCTCGTCGAGATCGTCGGCGCCGGCGCCCCGAGGTCGAAGTGGCAGCAGCCCTTCGACGCGCCGATGACGGATGTCTTTCAGGTGCAATCCGATATCGCTTCGCGCACCGCGCACGCGCTGGGTCTGGCGCTGCGGTCGGACGACGAACGCCGCCTGGCGGCCACGCCTACTGGGAATCTCGCAGCCTACGACGCCTTTCTCAAGGGCGAACAGGCGTACTGGGGGCTTGATCAGGAGAGAAAGGCGCTCGGGTTCTATGAGCAAGCCGTTGCGCTGGATCCCGGGTTTGCGCACGCGTGGGCCAATCTCTCCGTCGTGAGCTCGTGGCTCTACGGAACCGAGACCCCCACGTCAGAGCTTGCGGAACGCGCTCGACAGGGAGCGGAGAAGGCCATGAAGCTCGCTCCGGAAAGCGCGGAGGGGTATCACGCCTCCGGTACGTACCTCTGGCTCGTCCTCGAGGATCTCGAGCGCGGCCTGGATCAGGTTGCAAAGGCCCAGCGGCTCGCTCCGAGCAACTCGAACATCCTGGTGACCCGGGGAGCCATCGAAGTGAACCTCGGGCGTTGGCAGGATGCGATGAAGAACTATCGACATGCCGAGCTCCTCGATCCCCGCGCGATCGATCCGAAGATCTTTCTCGGCTCGGCCCTCCTGAGCCAGCGCCGTTATTCGGAAGCGCGCGAAGTTCTGGATCGCGGGCTCCTGCTCGAACCGGCCCATCTGGTTCTCATCGGAACGAAGGCTATGACTTACCTTGGTGAGGGTGACCTGGAGAAGGCCCAGGCCGCACTTCAGCACGCGGCACAAGCGCTTGATCAGACGAGGTTCGTAGCATACGCAGCGTCCTTCATCGGAGCCTGGGTACTCGACCAAGGCCAGCGCGACCTGCTCTTGCGTCTTCCACCGAGCGCCTTCGACGACAATCGCGCCACCTGGGGCATTTGCCTCGCGGAGGCCCACCTTCTCCGGGGAGATGTCGCGAACGCGCACGTTTCCGCCGAAGAGAGCCGAAAGGCTCTCGAAGAGCAGCTCAGCGTGGCGCCGAGACGCGCCAAGACGCACGCCGACCTGGGCCGGGCGCTCGCCTATCTGCATCACAAGGGCGAGGCAATTCGTGAAGGAGAGCGCGCGGTCGCTCTCGTTCCCGCTGATACGTGGAACGGCGCCTGGTACCGTCTCAACCTTGCGGTGATCTACGCGCATGTCGGCGAACCGGAGAAGGCGCTCGATCAACTCGAGCTGACGGTGAAGCTCCCGAACGGCCCATTCACGCCCGCCTGGCTCAGGATCGATCCCAGCTTCGCTCCCCTACGTGGCAACCCGCGGTTCGAGAAGCTCGTCGCAGGAACGAAATGACGCTGGCCCCGGGACCCGCCTGGGTGACTACGAGATCCTGGCGCCTCAGCGCGTCGCGACGCGAGTCGAGGGCGATGGCACTGGCGCGGCCTGGGCTTCGGGCTCCCCCTCCATCGGCACCATCCCCTCCTCGAGCAACGCGAACTCGCCGTCGAGCAGACGCCGCGCGGTCCGGTACTTCGCCACGTCGTCGTTGGAGCTGATGCCGCGGAAGTGTTCGGCGATGCGGCGGCGCGATGCCGCGGCAGAAGATGTCGGCGAGCTCGACGGCCTTGCGGGGCCTCGGCGGCGCCCGGCGCGGCGGAGCTGGTCGGCGCGGGAGAGCGCGGCGCTCATGGCGAAGAGGTCGGCGCCGATGTCGACGGCGCGGAAGAGCAGGGCCTGGCGCTTCTCGAGCTTGGGGCCGTGGCGCAGCATGAGGTGGAAGATCGTCCGCGCGAGCCGGCGGGTCGTGCGCTCGACGTAACGGACGTGGCCGGCGAGCGGCCCGAACTCGGAGAAGCGGGGCCAGTGCGCCCCAGCCGAGCCAGCGGATGGGTACCACCAGCCGTAGAACGCCGCCATCTTCGGAAGCGCCGCCGAGCTTCGCCGCGAAGGACGCCTTCGGATTCGGCGAACTCGCCGGCCGATCGTGAGGTGCGTGTCGACGGCCTCGCGCGCGATGAAGAGGCGCATGATCTCCGAGGAGCCCTCGAAGATGAGGTTGATCCGGAAGTCGCGGAGCATCCGCTCGACCGGGATCGGCGCCTCGCCGCGGGCGCGCAGCGAGTCCGCCGTCTCGTAGCCGCGGCCGCCGCGAATCTGCAGAGTCGCGGTCGACGATCTTCCAGCCTTCCTCGGAGTTCCACATCTTGGCGACCGCCGCCTCGAGGCGGATGTCGCGGTCGGCCATGTCGGCCATGGACGAGGCGAGATCCGCTGATCGGCCTCCATCGCGAAGGTCGTCGCCGCCATCTCGGCCAGGAGCTGCGCGATCGCGTCGTGGCGGCCGACGGGCTGGCCCCACTGGACCCGCTCGTTCGACCACTCGCGGCAGATCTCGAGGCAGCGCTTGCGCGCCCGCGGCGCAAGACGCGGGCAGCGTCAGCCGGCCGGTGTTGAGCGTGACGAGCGCGAGCTTCAGGCCCTTGCCCTCGCCCCAGAGGAGGTTCTCCTTCGGGACGCGCACGTTCGTGAACCGGATGACGCCGTTCTCGATCGCCTTCAGCCCCATGAAGTGGCAGCGGATGACGACCTCGACGCCGGGCCAGGACTTCTCGACGATGAAGGCCGAGATCTTCTTCGTGTCGGGGTGCCGCGCCATGACGACGAAGAGCTCCGCGATCGTGCCGTTCGTGCACCAGAGCTTCTCGCCGTCGAGGATGTAGTCGCCGTCCGGCGTTTTCGTCGCGGTCGTCGCGAGGTTGGCCGGGTCCGAGCCCACCTGCGCCTCGGTCAGGGCGAACGCCGAGACGGCGCCGCGCGCCAGGCGCGGGAGGTACTTCTTCTTCTGCTCGGGCGTCCCGAAGAGCTTCAGCGGCTGCGGCACGCCGATCGACTGGTGCGCCGACAGGAGCGTGACGAGGTTGCCGTCGCGGCTCGTGATCAGCTTCATCGCGTCGCCGTACTCGCGCTGCGTGAAGCCGAGGCCGCCGTACTCCTTCGGGATCTTCATCCCGAAGGCGCCGAGCTCGGCGAGGCCGGCGATGACCGCGGGCGGGATCTTTCCCTCGCGGTCGATCGCGTCGGAGTCGACCTTCTCGGCGAGGAAGCGCTCCATCCGATCCATGAACGCGCGGAACTCGGGCCGCTCGGGCGGCTTCTCGCGGGAAAGGGTGGACGAGGTCGAGGCGGAAGTTGCCGAGGAAGATCTGCTTGAGGAACGAGGGCGCCTTCCACTCGCTCTCGCGCGCTTCTTCGGCGACCTTGCGGGCCTCGTCGGCGCTGACGGGCTTCGGGGCTCGTTCTGCCATGGGATTGGAAACTTTACAACAGGCGGGCCACCGTTGCGGGCCGCCGTCTATAGTTCCCGCGGGTATGTCCAACAAATACCTGTCTTACGACGAAAAGCGCGCGCCGAAGGTGCGGGAGATGTTCTCCCGGCTGGCGTGGAGGTACGACCTCGTCAACGACGTCATGAGCTTCGGGATGCACCGGAGCTGGAAGCGGCAGACGGTGCGCCTGGCGCTGTCGGGCGTCCGCCGGGGGCCCGGGTGCTCGACCTGTGCTGCGGCAGCGGCGACCTCTGCTTTCTGGCCGAGCGATTCGGAGCGGGCCCGGTGACGGGGGCCGACTTCACGCTCCCGATGCTCGCCGTCGCGCCGGCGCCGCACGGCGCGAGAGCGGCCGCAGGAGCGGATTCGTCCAGGCCGACGCGCTCCAGCTCCCCTTTCGCGACGGCACGTTCGACGTCGTCACGGTCAGCTACGGCCTGCGCAACGTCGCGGACCTCGACGCGGCCGTCGCGGAGATGCGCCGCGTGCTCGCGCCCGGAGGCCGCGCGGTGGTGCTGGACTTCGGCAAGCCCGACAGCGCCTTCGCCGGCGCCCTCTACCAGGCTTTTCTCCGGACACGATGATGCCGGCCGTGGGCTGGCTCTTTCACGGCGACCCCGAGACCTACCTCTACATCCCCGCGTCGCTCGAAGCGCTTTCCGGCGCAGCGCGGCGTCGAGCGGATGATGCAGGCGGCGGGATTCGCCAACGTGCGCTACGAGAATCGGCTGCTCGGCACGATGGGGATCAACGTGGGGAGCCAGGCTCCTCCGGCATCCTGATTCGTATAGACTCCCCCGCCCTATGGCACACCAGTACATCTACACGATGGTCAATCTGCGGAAGGTCGTCCCTCCGCAGCGCGAGATTCTGAAGGGCATCTATCTCTCGTTCCTGCCGGGCGCCAAGATCGGTGTCCTCGGCTTGAACGGCGCCGGAAAGTCCACGCTGCTGAAGATCATGGCCGGAGTCGAGAAGGACTTCGCGGGCGAGGCGTTCCCGGCCGACGGCACGCGCGTCGGGTTCCTGCCGCAGGACCCGCGGCTCGACGCGTCCAAGAACGTCCTCGGCAACGTCGAGGAGGGCGTCGCCAAGACGCGCGGGCTCGCTCAAGCGTTTCGAGGAGCTCAACGAGAAGCTGGCCGAGGAGCTCTCGGAGGCCGAGAGCGAGAAGGTCATGGCCGAGTACCAGCGCGTCCAGGACGCGATCGAGGCCGCCAACGCGTGGGAGCTCGACCGTCAGCTCGAGATCGCGATGGACGCGCTGCGGCTTCCGCCGCCCGACGCCGACGTCACGAAGATCTCCGGGGGCGAGAAGCGCCGCGTCGCGCTCTGCAAGATCCTGCTCGAGCGGCCCGACCTGCTGCTCCTCGACGAGCCGACGAACCACCTCGACGCCGAGTCCGTGGCCTGGCTCGAGCGCCACCTGGCCGAGTACCCGGGCACCGTCGTCGCCGTCACGCACGACCGGTACTTCCTCGACAACGTCGCGGGCTGGATCCTGGAGCTCGACCGCGGCGCGGGCATCCCCTGGAAGGGCAACTACTCGAGCTGGCTCGAGCAGAAGGAAGGACCGGCTCGAGCTCGAAGAGAAGGCCGAGACGGCCAAGCGCCGCACGCTCCAGCGCGAGCTCGAGTGGATCAAGATGTCGCCCCGCGCGCGGCACGCGAAGAGCCGCGCCCGCATCGACCGCTACGAGGCGCTGCTCAACGACACGGGCCCCGAGACGCGCGGCGAGACGCAGGAGCTCTTCATCCCCGCGGGCCCGCGCCTGGGCGACGTCGTCGTGCGCGCCGAGGGCGTGCGCAAGGCCTTCGGGGATCGCCTGCTCATGGAGGATCTGTCCTTCGATCTGCCGCGCGGCGGCATCGTCGGCATCATCGGCCCCAACGGCGCCGGCAAGACGACGCTCTTCAAGATGATCGTCGGCAAGGAGAAGCCGGACGCCGGGAAGCTCGTGGTCGGCGAAACGGTCGTGCCCTCCTACGTCGACCAGGACCGCGACCGCGCCGGACCCGAACAAGTCCGTCCTCGACGAGATCTCGGGCGGCCTCGACAAGATCGATCCTCGGCAAGCGCGAGATCCCGTCGCGGGCCTACGTCTCGATGTTCAACTTCAAGGGCTCCGACCAGCAGAAGCGCATCGGCGACCTCTCGGGCGGCGAGATGAACCGCCTCCACCTCGCGCGGACGCTCAAGAAGTGCGGCAACGTCCTGCTCCTCGACGAGCCGACCAACGACCTCGACGTCGACACGCTCCGCGCTCTCGAGGAGGCGCTGCGTGAATTTCGGCGGCTGCGCCGTCGTCATCAGCCACGACCGGTGGTTCCTCGACCGCATCGCCACGCACATCCTCGCCTTCGAGGGCGACAGTCAGACGGTGTGGTTCGAAGGCAACTACCAGGAGTACGAGGCCGACCGGAAGCGCCGCCTCGGCATGGACGCGGACCAGCCGCACCGGATCAAATACAAGAAGCTCGCGGCGCGGTAAAGCCGGGTCAGGCTCGCGATGCCTCGTCGGTCACCCTCGGCATGACGGGCGAGAGCTGTCATCCCGAGCGAAGCGAGGGATCCCGCGCTTGATCGCGGCGGCCTCTGTCGAGTTCGGGATCCCTCGTCGCTACGCTCCTCGGGATGACGCGCGGGGGCGCGCTCCTGCACGCTCCGCGCGTCACTTCCGGCCCACCAGCGCGACGACGACGCCGACGACGGCCAGAATGACGAGCACCTTGCCGACGCGGAAACGGCGGCGCGGGGGGGACGCGCCCATCCAGTCCTCGGCCAGCGAGTGCCCCTCTCGCTGAGCTGCCTCGAGCAGATCGGCGCCCTGCTTGCGCGCTTCCTAGTAGAGACGCCGATCCGCGCTCCGAGAGCTCTTCCTTCAGATCCTCGAGCTCCGGCCGGCTCTTCTTGAAGCCCTTCGCGAGGCTCTCCCTGGCCTCGGCGTAGAACCGGTCGGTGTCGAACTTCCCGCCGCGGCGGAGGCTTTCGATCGCGATCGGCAAAGCCACCTTGGTCATCAGCGGCACCACGATCGGGCCGAGGGCCTCGGCGGTCGAGCGGGACAAACTCTTACGGGCCATGAGCTTCCTCCTTGAGAGTTTACAGTTTAGGGACGACAGTCATTGTCGACGCGCTTGTCGGCGCGGCGCTTCTCATCCTCGTTCTCACTCCGAGCCCAAGGACCGGGCCTCGAGGCCGTCGTCCTCGGCATCGCGCAGGACGGCGGCGTGCCCCACGCGGGCTGCCGCCAGCCGCTCTGCGTCGCCGCGCGGCGGGACCCGCCAAGCGGCGTGCGCGTCGCCTCGCTGGGCCTGTCGATCCCGAGGCCGGCAACGCTTCCTCGTCGACGCCACTCCCGATTTCGCCGCCCAGATGGAGAGCACTCGGCGGCCGCCCCGACGGAATCCTCCTGACGCACGCCCACATCGGGCACTACCTGGGCCTGGCGCAGCTCGGCCGCGAGGTCCTCGGCGCCCGAGGCGTCCCGGTCATCTGCACGCCGGCGATGGCGCAGGTTCCTGCGCGAGAATCAGCCCTGGAGCCGGCTCGTCTCGCAGAGCAACATCGCGATCCGCGAGATCGCGCCGGGAGTCGAGTTCGCGCTCACGCCAGCCTGCGCGTCAACGGCGATCCGCGTTCCGCACCGCGACGAGGACTCCGACACGGTGGCCTTCCTCATCCGGGACCCGCGACGCGCACATCCTCTGGCTGCCCGACATCGACAAATGGGAGAAATGGGACCGGACGCCTCCAAGGCGTTTCTCGCGGATCCCGCGCTGTCGCGTTCGTCGACGGCACGTTCTTCTCGGCCGACGAAATCCCCGGCCGCTCGATCGCGGAGATCCCTCATCCGCTCTGGTCCCGGAAACGCGGCGCGCCTGGCCGGGATGCCGCAGGCCGGCGGCCGCGTCTTCTTCGTGCACCTGAACCACACGAACCGCCTGCTGTGGGACGAGGGCGCGAGGCCGGACCTCGCCCGAACGGGGCTCGGTGTCGCGAGGGAGGGACAGAGGATTTCGCTCTGCTCTGGCGCCGCGAGCCGCCCCCGGAGTAAGATCGGACCTCCCATGGCCGCCCCGGAGCCCGATCCGCCTCCCGTTCTTCCCTGGCGCGGCACGACGGCGCGGCACCATCGCACCGGCTGGCCGCGAGGGCTACTGGCGCAAGGTCGTCTGGCGCGGCCTGCGCCTCCGCTGCCCCGTCTGCGGCCAGGGACGGCTCTTTCGGACGTACTTCCGGATGCACGAGACCTGCTCGTGTCTGCGGCGTCGGCTTTGCGCGCGAGCACGGGCAATGGGTCGGACTCTCTCGACATCAACACCTTCGTCGTCGCGTTCGGTCTCATGATCGCCTCGGCGTTCGCCCCGCGCTGGCCGCTGCCCGTCACGCTGGCCGCGTGGGGCGCGTTGGCCATCGTGGTCCCGCTGCTGACTTTTCGGTTCAGCCGGGTCTCTGGACCGCGATCGTCCACCTGACGGGCGGCGTCCACTGACCGGCCCGCGGCGCCGGCGCAGGGCCGGGAATGCGGGCGGGACCTCGCCGGTTAGCGCCGCTCGTGCGAGCGAGACCACGTGAAAACCAAACCCCGGAAAAGGAAACCCTGTTCGATGAAAGAGAAAACCCTCACGAAAGCCGACTGGCTGCCCGCGCCGAGCGCGATCGCCGCGCCCGAGAGCGGCGGGCCCACGCCCGGCTCGTGCTCGGCCACACCGCCCGAAACGACCGCCGGCAACAGGACGAGCGCCGCCGAGCGCGCTAGTCGGGCAGCGCGTCGTAGGCCGTGGTCAGCCGCGCCGCGATGTCCCGCGCCGACCGGCCTTCGATCTCCTGCCTCTGGAGGAGAAACCGCAGTTGCCCTCCCTCCAGGATGGCGACCTGCGGCGAGGACGGAGGCTGGCCCGCGAAATAGCTGCGGGCGCGCGCCGTGGCCTCCATGTCCTGGCCCGCCATGACGGTGGCGAGCGTCTTCGGGGCTTTCGGGTGCGTCAGGGACATCAGGATCCCGGGCCGCGCGATTCCGGCCGCGCAGCCGCAGACCGAATTGACGACGAGCAACACCGGGCCCTCCGCCGACGCGACCGCGCCGTCCACCTCGTCGCTCGTCGTGAGCTCGCGAAATCCGGCGCGCGTCAGCTCCTCGCGCATGGGAGCCGTCATTCTCGGGTCGTATGGCATAGGGTCCTCCAGGCCCACGTTATAACGGCCCGGACCTCGAAACCCGGTATCCTACGCGCCGCCAATGGCCATGGGAGGTCTCATGCCCCTGACACGACGCCGCTGGGTGGCCGCCACCGGCGCGGCCGCCGCCGCGGCGGCGCTCCCGGCGGTCTCGCGCGGCCTCCCCTCGCCCGCCAGCCTGACTTTCCACCCGCTCTGAAGCCCGACGCCTTTCGCGAGCGCCAGGCAAGGCTCCGCGGCGGCCGCGAAAGCCGGCGGTTTCGACGCGCTCTTCCTGACTCCCTCGACCAACCTCGCCTACGTCGGCGAACCTCGCGCATCGGACGCAGCGAGCGTCTCACCGCTCTGCTGCTCTTCGCCGATGGCCCCGCCGTCCTGATCACGCCGTTCTTCGAGGCCGACAATCACCGCCGCGACGTCGCTCGTCGACGACGTTCTCACCTGGAACGAGGACGACGACCCGATGCCCTCTGCCGGCGAGGCGCTCGGCAAGGCCCGGAACCTCGGCATCGAGGGCACGACCGCCTACGGCACGGCCTCGAAGCTCTCTCTCCGCGACCGGCTCCGGCGCGGGATGCAGGACGGACCGTCTTCGACGCGCTCCGGACGGTCAAGACCGAGGAGGAGCAGGCCTTCATCCGCGACGCGGCGCGCCGCACGAACCTCGCCATCACGGCGACCCACGGGAAGCTCTCCCGCGGCACGACCGAGAGCGAGTTGCGGCGCTCCTCGAAGCGGAGTTTCGGAAGCTCGGCGTCCGCGGCGGAGGCCTCGTCCAGTTCGGGCCCTCCGCCGCGCTGCCCCACGGCGGGCCCGGGGACCGGAAGCTCGACCGCGGGCGACGTCGTCCTGATCGACGCCGGCTGCAAGGTCCGCGGCTACACGTCCGACGTCACGCGCACCGTCTGCGTTCGGCTCGCCCAAGGACGAGGTCCGCAAGGTCTATGACGCCGTCGACCGCGCGCAGCGTCGCCGGCATCGAGGCGCTCAGGGCCGGCGCCACGGGCGAAGACGTCGACCGGGCCGCCCGCCGCGTCATCGACGAGGCCGGTTACGGCCCGTTCTTCACGCACCGGCTGGGGCACGGCCTCGGGATGGACGGCCACGAGCATCCGTATCTCGTGCGTGGAAACACCGACGCCGCTGGTCGCCGGCAACACCGTGACGGTCGAGCCGGGGATCTACCTGCCCGGACAAGTTCGGCGTCCGCATCGAAGACGATTACGGCGTTCGCCGTCCGGCGCTCCCGACGAGCCTCTCGACAAGGCCCGGCGCGTTGACGATCTCTCTCCCGTATACGCTGGAGGACCCTTCATGCTCCATCTCGCGATCACGGCTTTCTCCGATTCAGACGGCGTCCGGTTCGCCGAACGTCATCCGCCGCCCGGGAACCAGCCGGCGCCGAGGAGCGCCCAGCCGCAGCCGCCTTCCGCCGCGACGCCCACGGCCGGGCGTCCCGCTCGCGAACGCCGCGGCGCGCCACGCCGACGCCCGGCCCCGAAAAAGTCGAACGACGTTCTGGTCGTCGTCGAACAAGTCGGACAACGGGATCTCGATTCTGGACGCGCTCGACCGGGAAGCTGCAGTTTGACGGCGGCCGGCGTGAAAGGGCCCCATGAAGTCGAGGTGCTCGCCGACGGCAAGATGGCCGCGGTCAGCGACTACGGCAGTCGGGAGCCCCGGGGCACCTGGTTCTGCTGATCGACCTCGCGACCGGAAAGGTCGTCGGCACGCGTCGACATCGGCGCGGGCCGCGCCCGCATGGCCTCGACGCCCTTCGGGACGGCCGCCTGCTGGTGACGGCCGAGGGGACGCACGAGCTCCTGGTCGTCGATCCGCATGGGCGGAAAAGTCACGCAGCGGATCCCGACGGGCGGCCAGGTCTCCCACATGGTGGCGGCCTCCCCGACGGGCGCCGCGCCTTCGTGGCCTCGCTCGGCAGCGGGGCGTCAGCGTGATCGACCTGAAACCCGGGGGCCGTCGCCGGCGATCCCCACCGGCAAAGGCGCCGAGGGCATCGACGTCACGCCCGGACGGGCGCGAGTCTGGGTCGCGAACCGCGAGGCCGACACGATCTCGATCATCGACGCGAAACGCTGCAGGTCGTCTTCACGATCAGGCGCCGGAGTTCCCCATCCGCGTCAGATCACGCCGGACGGCAGCGCGCCGTGGTCTCGTTCACCGGCTCCGGCGACGTCGGCGTCTACGACGTCGCGACCCGCGACCGAGGTCAAGCGCATCCCGATCGGCCGCGACGCCGTCGAGGGAACCCAGTCGCGGGTCTTCCAGAGAACGTTCGGCGCGAGCCCGGCGCCGGTCGGCATCTTCATCAGCCCCGACGGCAAGCGGGCCTGGGTCTCCGCCTCCCACGCGGACGTCGTCGCGGTCATCGACCTGGAGGGCCTGCGGGTCGACGACGCCTGGACCGCCGGAAGCGAGCCCGACGGCCTATCGGGACGCTTCCAGAACAAGTGACACGCGGCCGCGCGCAAGCGCGCAACGCGTGTCGACCCGGCCACCGAAGGCAGACCCCCAGCAGTAGGGAACGCCGTCCGAAGGACGGCGATATCACAGAGATAGCATCAAGCGCTGATGGATCCTGCCACCCGTCTCGACTCCGTCGACGTCCTGCGGGGAATCACGATCGCGGGCATGATCGTCGTCAACGACCCGGGAACCTGGTCCGCCGTGTACCCGCAGCTTCTCCACGCCGAGTGGAACGGCTGGACGTACACCGACACGATCTTCCCGTTCTTCCTCTTCGTGGCGGGCGTGTCGATGGCGCTCTCGTTCGGCAGGCGGCAGGCGGAGGGCGCGTCGACCGCCGAGCTCCTGCGTCACACCGCGGTCCGCGCGGCGGCTCCTCGTCGCGATCGGTCTCGCTCTCAACCTCGTCGGCTATCTGGCCCTTCACCGCGAGCACCTGCGCATCCCCGGGGTCCTCCAGCGGATCGGGCTCTGCGTCCTCGCCGCCGGGACCATCCGACTTCTCGGCGGCGTGCGCGGCGGCCGCGTGGGCGGCCGCGTCGCTGCTCGTCGGATACCGCGCGCTGCTGGCGTCCGGACCTCTCGACCCGCAGGGCAACCTCGCGGCGCGAATCGACCGCGCCGTCTTCGGCGTTCATACGTGGAAGCCGGGATGGGACCCCGAGGGGCTTCTCTCGACGCTCCCCGCGATCGCCACGACGCTCCTCGGCGTGCTCGCGGGGGATCGGCTCCGCTCGGGCACTCCCCTGTCGCGCAAGGTCGGCGGAGCTCGCTGGGCGCGGGCGCGGCCGCCGCGGCGGCGGGCCTCGCGTGGGGCCTCGTCTTCCCGATCAACAAGAGCCTCTGGACGCTCGTCGTACGCGCTGCTCATGTCGGGGCTCGCGTGCGCGAGCCTCGGTCTCTGCATCGCGCTCGTGGACGTGAAGGGCTGGAAGGGCTGGGCGGCGCCGTTCGTGTGGCTGGGCCGCAACGCGATCGCGGCGTTCACCCTCTCGGCCCTGGGCGCGATCGCGCTGATCGCCGTGAAGGTCGCCGGACCGGACGGCAGGCCCCGCTCGCTCTGGACGGCGGTCTACCGCACCGTCTTCGACCGCTTCGCCGACCCGCGGCTCGGGTCGCTCCTCTTCGCGCTGGCTTGGCTCGCGCTCTGGGTCGCCGTCTTCGGCGTTCTCCACCGCAGACGGATCTTCCTCAAGATCTGAGCCGGGGAGCCGTCGGAGGATCAGCGATCGCGGCGCTTCCTCCCGGTCGGTCGTCTCGGACGCCCGCTCGAGGAGAAGCGGCGCGGACGCCTCCCGCGTCACGACCCGGGTATTCCGCGGCGGCCCGCAGCGCGCGGGGCCTCCGACGCACTCCTGCTCGAGCTCGGATCCGGGCGGCATCAGCCGCGTGAGCCGGTCGTTCTCGAAGATCTCGGCAACGCCCCACATGAGGCCCGAGCGCGAGACGCGCCGCACCTCGAGATACCCGTCGAAGTCGTCGAAGAGCCCGAGGTCGGAGAGCACGCTGTCCAGGACGACGAGTTCGCCCACCGCGAGCTCCAGCGGCATGGCGCCCACGACATCCCCCTGCGGCGTCACGGCCTCCAGCTCGACGTCGAGATTCTGATTGTCGGGACCCTCGAGCGCCACGAGGACGAGTTCGGTCCGCACACCCGCGCCACGCCGCGCGGGAAACCTCAGGACGGGCTGGGGCCCCCGCGGCATCGGCGGCTGAAGAGCCGCCACGGTCCAGTAGTCCACGAGCGGCAGCTCGACGCGCAGGTCGGTGTCTGTGTCCACGATCCACGCGCGCGTCTCGGGAACGTCATTGATGTCGGGGTCGATCGCCGTCAGGAGGTAGAGATGATCGCCCTCGCTGAAGGGAACCTCGCTCGCCGAGGTGCTGACGGCGCCGTTGCGGGGCACCTCGACGAGAGTCGAGTTCGGACAGATTGTGGGGCACACGCCGAGGACCGGGAAACGGAGCTCCACCAGCGTCGCGGGGCCGTCGTCACCGGAGAGATCGAACTCCGTATCCCAGCCGGCCCCGTGGCCGGCGCCGACCGCGAAGAGGTGATTGTCCGACAGCCGGCCGACGCGCCGCTTGGTCCCGTCCACGTACCAGACACGCCACGGCTGGAACAAACCGCCCTCGTAGTCCACCGAGAGGCCCTCGGGCCGGGAGTTCACCGGCAACGAGAACTCCCGAAACTGACCGTCTTCGGAGAGCCAGGCGATCTTTCCGGCCACGCGCTCCGAAAACCAGACCCCGGCGAAGTTGTCCGCGACGATGTCGGCCGGGCCGCTGTTCGGCGTCGGGATCCCATACTCGGTGATCCGTCCCGTAGCGGTGATCCTGCCGATCTTGCCGGCCCGGGATTCCGTGAAGTACATGACCGCCTGGTTCGCGACGATGCCCTGGACGATCGCCGTGGGGCCGCTGTCCGGCGTCGGGATGTCGTACTCCGTGATCACGCCGTTGGAGTCGATGCGGCCGATCTTGTTGGCCAGGAACTCCGTGAACCAGATGTCGGTGCTTCCGGACGTCGCCCCGGGCCCCGGCGCGATCCCCAGTGGCCCGGAGTTGAACGTCGGAATCGGGAACTCGACGATCGGAGTCGCGGAACCGATGTCGAGACGGCCGATCCGGTTGCCGTCGTACTCGGTGAACCAGATCGACTGCGCGAGGGTGATCCCCCGCGGATTGCTCGCGGCCGTCGGAATGTCGAACTCCGTGACGTCACCGTCCGCGTCCATCAACCCGATCTGATTGCTTCCGACCTGCGTGAAAACGAGGCTCCCGCCGAGACCCTCGCCCCGCGCGATCGCGAGCGGCCGGCTTCCCTCGGCGACCGGCAGCTCCGTGAGCGATCCATCCGGGTTCACGCGCGCCAGCGAATCGCCGTTCGGCTGCGCGAACCAGATCTCGCTGAAGCCGGTGCCGTTCATCTGCACGGCGCCGGCGGCGTTCGGAGCCGGAAAAAGATGAACAACGACGTTCGCATTCGTCGCGAACGCCGTCGAAACGACGAGAAGCCCAAAGGCCCCGGCCGCAAGTGACCGCATGAGGGACCCCTTTCGAAAGTCTTATGCTGCCAGTAGAGCATAGACCGCGGGGGGGGGGGGGGGCGCAATCCGCGAGTCGAAGTTCTGCGCCGAAGATAGGATCGGGACATGAAGAAACTCGCCCGCAAGGTCGTCGAGCGGTACCGGGTCGGCGGGGGAAAGAAATTTCGCCTCGACGAATACGACCCCGCCGATACCGCCGGCCTCGCGATCGAGGGCGACGAGGCCAAGGAGATGCTGGCCGTCGGCGTCGAGAGGCTGAAGGACCTGCAGTCCATGCTCTACGCCCAGGACTGCTGGAGCGTCCTCCTGATCTTCCAGGCCATGGACGCCGCCGGCAAGGACGGCACGATCAAACACGTCATGTCGGGCGTGGACCCGCAGGGCGTCCACGTCACCTCGTTCAAGCAGCCTTCGGAGGAGGAGCTCGACCACGACTACCTCTGGCGATGCGTGAAGCGGCTGCCCGAGCGCGGGGGGATCGGCATCTTCAACCGCTCCTACTACGAAGAGGTGCTGGTCGTCCGGGTGCATCGCGAGATTCTGGCCGCCGAGAAAATCCCGCCGCCGCTGGCCGGCAAAACAGATCTGGAAGGAGCGTTTCGACGACATCAACGCCTTCGAGAGCTATCTGGCGCGCCAGGGCTACCTCATCCTGAAGTTCTTCCTCAACGTGTCCCGGAAGGAGCAGAAGAGGCGCTTCCTGTCGCGGCTGGACGAGCCCGACAAGAACTGGAAGTTCTCCCTGCAGGACGTCAAGGAGCGCGCCTGCTGGAAGGACTACATGAAGGCTTACGAAGAGATGATCGACGCCACGGCCACGGACCATGCGCCGTGGCACGTCGTGCCCGCCGACAACAAGTGGTTCACCCGGCTCACCGTCGCGGCCACCATCGTGGGGGCGATGGAGAGCCTGAACCTGCACTACCCCGAGATCGACGAGAAGAAGCGCCGGGAGCTGGTGGAGGCGCGTAAAGCTCTGCGGTAGAGACTCCCGGCCGCGCGGCCATGGCACAGTCCTCGCATTTCCGGACGACAAGGAGGTGCTCGCGTGAAAAGTCTGTTCCGAACTGCTCTCCTTTTGTGGATCGCCACCGCGGGCTCGGCGCTCGCACAGGCACCCCCGTGCCCCTGCCCGGAGGCTCCGCCTCCTCCGGACCCGATCTGGTTCGGCAAGGGGGAATTCTCCTTCCTGTCGACCTCCGGGAACACGGACGCCACCTCCATCGGAGGCGGCCTCGAGCTCAACTACAGGCCGAAACCCTGGCTCTTCACCCTGAAGGGCGCTTACCTTCGGGCGGCGACCGACGGCTTCACGACCGCCGAGTCGTTCGCCGGGTCTCTCCGGGCGTCCCGCGACCTGACCGAGCGGCTCGACGTCTTCGTAGGCGCCGGCTATCTCCGCAACCGTTTCGCCGGCATCAACAATCTCTACAGCATCGATACCGGCGCCGGCTACAAGCTCCTGCTGGGACCCGTCCACTTCCTGCGCGTCGAGGGGGGCGTCGGGTACACGCGCGAGGAGGACATCATCCTGGGAGTGATTCAGCCGTCGCGCGGCTACGCCAACGCGCGCGCGGGGACGAGCTACAAATGGCAGTTCACGAAGGCCGCCGCCTTCACGAACGATTTCGGCTTCCTGCTCGATCTGGACCAGACGGCCAACTGGTTCATCACCGACAAGGCGGCGATCACCGCGGCGATCTCTTCTGTCTTCGCGCTCCAGGCCTCGTGGACGCTCCTCTACCGAAACCAGCCCGTCGAAGGCTTCATCGCAACCGACACCACAACCGCAGTCGGGATCGTGGCGAAGTTCTAACGTCGCGATCGCTCGCTTCGGGATCTGCCGCCTGCGGCGGCACCGCCGAGCGGCTCGCGCGGATGCGCGCTCGACCGCTCGCCTGATCCTTCGCGCTACGCGCTCGCTCCCGCGGCGCGAGGCTCCTCCGCTGCGCTCGCGGAGATTCCTGCGCCGCGTACACCCGACCAGCGCCCCTCGGAAACGTCAGGCTCTCTTTGACCGCCGGAGAAGGTCGGCGCGCGGTCGAGCCCCTTTGGGCGAGCCGCTCGCCGAGTGCCGCCGCGGGCGGCAGATCCCGGACGAGCGGAGGCGACGTTAGAAAATCGGCGCGATCGGGTCGCGGCCGAGGAGGACGCGGCCGGCTTCTTCCCAGGTGTGCGGCGCGACGGTGAAATGATGGGTGATGGCCTCCGCGTCACGCACATGCCGCTGCAGCGACGACTTGGAATAGAGGGAGCTTCCTCCGCCGAGCGTGTTGGCCGTGCGCGTGACGGAGGCGCTGGCTTCCACCCCGTGAATCGCCGCGATGCGGCCGAGGGCGAGCTGGCGCTTCGTGGGTGTGCGGCCCGAGGAAACCGTTTGCCACATGTCGTCGACCGTTTCGTAGAGGAAGGACCGCGCGGCGCCGAGCGCGGCCTCGCTTCTCGCGAGCTCCACCTGGGCGACGGCCTTGTCCGCGAGCACCTGGGTGTACAGCGAAGGGGTCTTCGACTGGGCCAGCTCATTGAGCTCGTCGAGGGCGCTGCGGGCGATCCCGAGGCTGACGCAGACGAGCTGGAAGACGAACAAATGCAGCGGAGGCATCTGGAAGAGCGGCTCCGACCGATGCCCCGACGGGTCGAGCAGCGCGAAGATGTGCCGTTCGGGGACGAACACGTCCGTCGCGCTGAAGTCCTCGCTGCCGGACCCGCACAACCCGCTGACGTGCCAGGTGTCGTGGACCTGGACCTCGCGGACCGGCATGCAGACATGCACGACCTCGGGGCCATGGGCCGTCATCCTCGGCTTTCCGTTCTCCATGACCAGGCAGCCGGCCCAGACCCACTCGCTATGCGTGATCCCGCTCGCGAACGGCCAGCGCCCGCTGACGCGCACGCCCCCATCGGCCCCGACCGCAGCCCCGGCCGGAGCGGCGATCCCGGCCGACGGAGCCGTCGGGTCGGCGAACACTTCGCGGGCACCCGGCTCGTTCATGTACCCGGCCGCAATGTTGTTGGCGGTCCCGACCATGGCGCACCACCCGGCCGAACCGTCCGCGGTTGAGACCGTCTCGATTGCCCGCATGAGGTCGAGGGGCTCGCCTCATCGCCGCCGATGGCGCGCGGCACCCCGAGGCGGAAGATCCCCGTCTTGCGAAGTTGTTCGACGAGGTCGCGGGGCATGCGGCGCGCCTGTTCGATCTCCTGGCGCCGCGAGCGGATCGCCGGAAGAAGTTCTCGAATGCTCCTCAACCCGGTTTCTATGTCCATGGGTCCTCCTTGGGTATCGCGAGCAAGTCCGAGCCGGTTAATCTAGACTCCCGATCGCGATGGATGCAACCACGTCGGATCGGAGGAGATGCCACATCGCTCCGGCTTCGGAGGCCACCCGCGCGGGCTGACCACGCTGTTCTTCACGGAGCTCTGGGAGCGCTTCAGCTACTACGGGATGCGCGCCATCCTGGTCCTGTACATGGTGACGCCGGCGGCGCAGGGCGGCCTGGGCTTCGACGCGAAGCGGGCGGCCTCCATCTACGGCACGTACACGATGTCCGTCTACCTGACGGCGATCCCCGGCGGACTCCTCGCGGACCGCGTTCTGGGTGCGCGCCTGGCGGTCCTGTCGGCGGATCGATCATCGCGCTGGGCCACTTTTCCATGGTGTTTCGGCTCGATGGCCGCCTTCTACGCGCGGCATGGTCCTGATCGCGGTCGGCACCGGGCTGCTCAAGCCGAACATCAGCGGATGGTCGGGAGTCTCTACGGCGAGAACGATCCGCGGCGCGACAGCGGCTTCTCGCTCTTCTACATGGGCATCAACATCGGCGCCGTGCTCGCGCCGCTCGTCTGCGGCTACATGGCCCAAAGCGCGGGCTTCAAAAGCTTCGTCGCCTCGCATGGGCTACGACCCTTCGACGAGCTGGCACTGGGGTTTCGGCGCGGCGGGCGTCGGCATGACGCTCGGCCTTGTGATCTACGTCCGAGCCGCCGGCGGCTGGCGCACGTCGGGCCGGCCCCGCCGCGAGCGCGCACGACGGCGCCGCCTCTCACGGCCGCCCCGCTCGACGCCCGCCGACTGGAAGCGCATCGGCGCCATCTTCATCTTCTTTCTCTGTTCACGATCCTCTTCTGGGCGGCCTACGAGCAGAAGGGAGCGAGCCTCAACCTGTTCGCCCTCACCTCGTGCGCACGGAGATCTTCGGCCTCCGCTTTCCCGTCGAGCTGGCTCCAGTCCCTGACGCCCTTCTTCGTGATCCTGCTGGCCCCGATCTTCTCGGTTCTCTGGGTGAAGATGGGCCGCCGCCAGCCCTCGAGCCCCGTGAAGTTCGCACTCGGGCTGACCTTCATCGGCCTGGCCTACGTCCTGCTGGTACCCGGGCGCCGCCCTGACCGCGCAGGGAGGATCAGCCCGCTCTGGCTGGTCGGGCTCTACTTTCTGGAGGTCGCCGGCGAGATGTGCATCTCCCCCGTCGGGCTTTCCACCGTGACGAAGCTCGCTCCCGCCCGGCTCGTCGGGATCATGATGGGCGTCTGGTTCCTCGCGGCCGCCCTCGGCAACAAGCTCGCCGGATATCCTCTCCGGCTTCTTCGTCGCGACGATGCCGGAACGCTCGTCGCCTCTATGGCGGCATCGCCGCGGGACTGCTCCTTTCCGCCGCAATCCTCGCCCTTTCGAGAAGAAGGTCGAAGCGTTGATGGGGACGGTGCGATGACCTCCGCGATCCGCTCGCTCTGGCGCTATCAGCTCTTCGGCGGTAGATCTCTCCGCCGGCTCGGACGAACTCTTCGGCCTTCTCCGCAGCCCTCTTCGAGGCCGCTTCTCTCCTTCGGCGACGCCTGAGCGCGCGCGGCGTACTCGCGCACCTCCTGGGTGATCTTCATCGAGCAGAAGTGCGGGCCGCACATCGAGCAGAAGTGCGCGACCTTGGCGCCCTCGGCCGGCAGGGTCTCGTCGTGGAACTCGCGCGCGGTCTCGGGATCGAGCGCCAGGTGGAACTGGTCCTCCCAGCGGAACTCGAAGCGCGCCTTCGACAGCGCGTCGTCCCACGTCGCGCGCTCCGGGGTGGCCCTTGGCGAGGTCCGCGGCGTGGGCCGCGATCTTGTAGGCGATGACGCCGTCCTTGACGTCCTTCTTGTCGGGCAGGCCGAGGTGCTCCTTGGGCGTCACGTAGCAGAGCATCGCCGTGCCGAACCAGCCGATCATCGCGGCGCCGATCGCCGAGGTGATGTGGTCGTAGCCCGGCGCGATGTCGGTCGTCGAGCGGCCCGAGCGTGTAGAACGGCGCCTCGTGGCAGATCTCGGAGCTGCTTCTCCATGTTCTCCGGATGAGGTGCATGGGAACGTGGCCGGGGCCCTCGATCATGACCTGGCAGTCGTGGGCCCAGGCGGTCTTCGTCAGCTCGCCGAGCGTCTCGAGCTCGGCGAACTGCGCCTCGTCGTTGGCGTCGGCGGTCGAGCCGGGCCGCAGGCCGTCGCCCAGCGAGAACGACGACGTCGTACTGCGTCGAGGATTTCGCAGATCTCCTCGAACCGCGTGTAGAGGAAGGACTCGCTGGTGGTGCGCGAGGCACCACTTCGCCATGATCGAGCCGCCGCGGGAGACGATGCCGGTGACCCGCTTCGCCGTCAGCGGCACGTAGGCGAGGCGCACGCCGGCGTGGATGGTGAAGTAGTCGACGCCCTGCTCGGCCTGCTCGATCAGCGTGTCGCGGAAGATCTCCCAGGTCAGCTCCTCGGCCTTGCCGCCGACCTTCTCCAGCGCCTGGTAGATGGGCACCGTGCCGATGGGCACCGGGGAGTTGCGCAGGATCCACTCGCGCGTCTCGTGGATGTTCCGGCCGGTCGACAGGTCCATGACGGTGTCCGCGCCCCAGCGCGTCGCCCAGGTCATCTTCTCGACTTCCTCCTCGATCGAGGAGCGTGACCGCCGAGTTGCCGATGTTGGCGTTGATCTTGACGAGGAACCGGCGGCCGATGACCATCGGCTCGGACTCCGGATGGTTGATGTTGGCGGGAATGATCGCCCGGCCGCGCGCGACCTCGTCGCGCACGAGCTCCGGCGCGACGCCCTCGCGGATCGCGACGAACTCCATCTCGCGCGTGATCTCGCCCTTCTTCGCGTAGTGCATCTGGGTCACCGTTGCCGCGCCCGCGCAGGGCCTCGCGCGGCCGCGTCAGCTGCGAGGGCCGAGAGGCGCCGCGTTGGTCCGGCGGGGCGACACGCGTGTCGTAGCTTCCGCGCGCCAGGATCCAGGGACGGCGCAGCTCCGGCAGCCCGCGCTTCGAGATCGATCGCCGAACGGCCGGATCCGTGTACGGCCCCGACGTGTCGTAGACGCGGAACGGGGCGATTGATCTCGGTCTCGCCCCGCAGCCCGCGCGTCGGGGACAGGCGATCTCGCGGAACGGGACGCGCATCCCGCCGGGACCCGGGAACGTAGACCTTGCGGGATCCGGGCAGGGGTTCGACGGTCCGGCGACGATGTTCGACGGGAGCGCCTCGCGACGAGTGCTCATTCGATCCTCCCTACGGCGGCATTACCCGCATCAGGTTCGCGGGGTCTCCGGCGCCGACCTCGCGCCGGACTCTCAGCCGTCCGCCGGGGCGGATCGGCTCCCCGGTTCGCCGAAGTCTACTCCCCCGTGTACCGAGCCGCAGTCTACTCGAAACGAACGGACTTCGTTTGTCCGCGTCCTGCGTAAGAATGGCAGCGGCCATGGCCGGAGAACCGAACACCTTATCTTCCGTTCGACGAGCCGCGCGAAGCCTGCCGCGCCGCCGCCGGCCCCGCGGTCTGATCGCGGAGCTCGCCCGCGTCTGCGCCGAGCATCCGCTCGACGAGAAGATTTTCGTCGCGCCCTCGCTCGCGGTCGGCCACCAGCTCGTCGAGCGGCTCGCCCGCGAAGGGCATCCCTGGGTCAACCTGCGCGTCGAGACGGTTCGCACGCTCGCGCTTCGCCTCGTGGGCCCGGACCTCGCGCGGGAAGGCCGGCAGGCTCCTCTCGCGCGCCCAGGCGCTGGCTCTCGTCGAGCAGGCCTGCGCCGAGGCCCTGAAGCCGAGCTCCTATTTTGGCGCCCTGCGCGAACGGCCCGGGCCTCCACCGGGCGCTCCAGCGCACGCTCGAGGAGATCCGCGCGGCCGGCATCGCCCCGGAGGCGATTCCCGCCTCGGCCTTCGCCGACCGCGCAAGCTCCGGGAGCTCCGCGCCATTCTCGTCCGCTACGCGGCGGCGCTGGCGAAGGGGCCGTACGTGGACTCCGCTCGACGTCCTGCGCCGGGCCGCGGAGAAGACCGCCCGCCGCCTCCGTGCCCGGGCCTGTACCTCCTTCCCGAAGACGCGACCTGTCCCCGCTCGAGCGCGGTTTCCTGGAAGGTCTCGCCGCCGGGAGCCTGCGCATCCTGACGGTTCACGCCCCCGACGGGTCGAGAGCGCGGGCGCAAGGGGCGCGCCTGCTGCGCGCCATCGGAGAGGAGAACGAGATCCGGTCGGCGTTCCGCCGCATTCTGGAGGAGGGGATCCCGTTCGACGACGTCGAGATCCTGCACACCGACGCGTCGATCTATCCCGCGCTCGTCTGGGAGCTCGCGCGCGAGCACGAGGATCCCCTGCACGTTCGCCGGCGGCGTCGCGGTGACCTACAGCCGTCCCGGCCAGGCCGCGCTGGCGTTCCTCGACTGGATCGCCGACGGATTCGCGGCCGAGCGCCTGCGGGAGGCCCTGGCGTCGCGGGCATTGACTCTCCGCGACCTGCCGGCCGGCGAGGGCGAGCCGCCGGGAGCGCTCGCGGTGGCGCGCGCTTTGCGCGAAGCGCGGATCGGCTGGGGCGCGGCGACGCCACCTCACGGCGCTCGACCGCCGCATCCGCGACCTCGAGAGGCCCGAGCGGGTCTCGCGCCGGGACGAGGACGCGACCGAGGACGGACCTCGCCCGAGCGCGCGGAGCGGCGGCGCACGCCGGCTGCAGCCGCGGCCCGCCGGGCGCGCCAGTTCGCGTCAACGCGCTCTCGAGATGGCGCCGGACCCGGAGCAGTCGAGCGATTCGCTGCGCGAGCTCGCCCGGGGCAGCGCGGGCATTTCGTGTCCGAGTTCGGACGCCTCGCCGGCGATCTCGACGGCGCCGCCATCACGGCGCTCGAGACGCTCTTCGACGAGATCGCCGACCTGCCCGCGGCCGCGGTGCCGTTCGGCGAGGCGATCGACCGCCTCCGCGACGCCGTCTTCGAGCTCTCGGTCGCGCCCGACCGCGCCCCGCCCGGGCCGGGTCCATGTCGCGTTCTACGCGTCGGGCGGATTTTCCGGCCGCCGGCACACCTTCCTGGCGGGCCTCGACGACGCCCGCCATCCGGGAGGGACCTCGAGGATCCGGTCCTTCTCGACGACGAACGGCGGAGCATCAACGCCTCGCTGCCCAGGCCGCTTCTCGCGATCGAGAGAGAGCGGCCGCGAGAGGCGGCCCAGGCGCTCCAGCTCTGCGTCGCGCGTCTGGCAGGGGACTCTGACCGCGAGCTACTCGAAGTTCGACCTGCGCAACCTCTCGCAGTCGGGCGAGCCGGCGCCCTCTCCCTTCTTCCTCGACCTCTACCGCGTCGTCTCCGGCCGCCCCGACGCGGACTATCGCGCCATGATCGACGACCTCGAAACGCGCCGAGGGCTTCGTGCCCGGTTCCGCCGCGGCCCTCGACGACTCGGAGTGGTGGCTGTCGCGCGTGCGCGAAGACGGACTCGTCGGGCGGCGCCGCGGCGCCCCGGGTCTACGCGGCCTATCCCTGGCTCGAGGACGGACGCGCGGCCGCGGAGGCGCGCGCCAGCGATGACTTCACGCCCTGGGACGGGCGGCTGCGGGGCCCGGCGCCCGAGCTCGACCCGCGACGCACCGGCGAACCGGTCTCGGCCTCGCGGATCCAGACTCTGGCGCACTGCCCGTTCTCGTACTTTCTCAAGCACGTGCTGCGCGTCGAGCCCCCGGACGACCTCGAGCGCGACCTGACGCGCTGGCTCGAGCCGAAGGACGAGGGCACCCTGCTCCACGAGACCTTCCGCGTGTTCCTGGAAAGGATCACGGCCGACGGCGAGAAGCCCGACGCGCAGCGCCACCTGCCCTTGCTCGAGGAGATCGTCGGAGGAGCAGATCGCCGAATGGCGGGAGAGGGTCCCGCCTTCGAGCGAAGTGGCGTTCCGCGCCCAGAGAGAGGGCATGCTGATCGCCTGCCGCACTTTCCTGCGCGCGGAGTCCGAGCATTGCCTCGGTGTCACGCCCCGGTGGTTCGAGGTCGCCGTTCGGGATGACCCGGGCCGGGAGCGCGGCGGCGATCGCGAGCGCCGAGCCGGTCGAGATCCCGCTCGGCGGAAAGGCCCGTCTCTTTCTGCGCGGCTCGATCGACCGCGTCGACGAAGCGCCCGACGGCTCGTTCCACGTGTGGGACTACAAGACGGGAAGCGCCCTGGGCATCCACGAGGGAAAGGGGCTGCGCGGCGGGCGCCAGGCCCAGCCCGCCCTCTACGCCATGGCGTTCGATACTCTGCTCGCCCGCCAGGGGCACGCGGGGCGCGTGTCGCAGTCGGGCTACTTCTTCCCGGGACGCAAGGGCGAGGGCCAGCGCGTGGCGGTCAGGATCGATCCGGCCGAGACCCGGGCACGCTCTTTCGCGCCTCTTCGACCTCGTCGCCGCCGGGATGTTCCCCCACGCCGTCGCCGGGGACGACTGCAGGTTCTGCCACTTCGAGGCGATCTGCGGAGGCGCGAAAGAGGCGAGCGCGTGCGCGAAGCAGAAGCTCGACCGGACGACGGATCCGACGCTCGCCGCCTTCCGCGCCCTGCACGATGAAGACCTCTGAGCCGGACGCCGCCCGCCCGGACGCGGAAGCGCGTCAGGCCATCGTCTCCGACCTGAGGACCACGATTCTCGTCGAGGCGGCGGCGGGGACGGGCAAGACCACGAGTCTGGTCGCGCGCATGGTCGCCCTCGTCGCGACCGGCGCGGCCCGGATCGAGAATCTGTCGGCGGTGACGTTCACGATCCGCGCGGCGGCGCAGCTCTCGCAGCGCTTCCAGAACGAGCTCGAAAAGCGGCGCGAATCGGAGCCCGATCCGGGGCGTCGCGAGCGGCTCGACGCGGCCCTGCGGGGCATCGAGTCGAGCTTCCTCGGGACGATCCACGCGTTCTGCGCACGGCTGCTTCGCGAGAGGCCGGTGGAGGCGGGAGTGGATCCCGACTTCCAGGAGATGGACGAGCCCGAGAACAACGTGGCCCGGGACACGGCCTGGGAGCTCTACGTCCAGCGCCTGTTCGTCGCCGACGCTCCGGTCGTGCCGCGGCTCTCGTCCCTGGGAATCCGCCTCTCCGACCTCCAGAAGGCCTACGAGGCGCTGTGCGAAAACTCCGACGTCGAAGCGGCCATCGGGCCGGAGACGCCCGAGCCGGACTTTTCGGATGCGCGTCGCCAGGTCGAGGCATTTCTCGAAAAGGCGGTCCGCGAGCTGCGGCCCGAGGCGGGCCCCGACGGCTGGACGCCGTTCGAGCAGGCCGTGCGCCGCGCCGTGCGGCTCTCCGCTCTGCTCGACCTGAGGCGAAGCGCCGACTTCGTGCAGGTGCTGCAGGTTCTCAAGCCGAGCAAGGCGCGGGAGAAGGCGCCCCGGGCGCTCAAGACGGCGATGGAGCAGCTGCAGCGGGACGTCGTCCGGCCCGCGCTCGTGCAGTGGGCCGAGCATGTCCACCCCATCGTCATGCCGGTTCTCGTCGGCGCGCGAGAAGCCTACCGGGAGTGGCGGCGGCAGAACGGCCGCCTGAACTTCCAGGACCTGCTGGTCTGCGCGCGCGACATGCTGCGCGACCGGCCCGACGTGCGCCGGGCGCTGCGCCGCCGCTTCACGCCCATTCTCGTCGACGAGTTCCAGGACACCGATCCGATCCAGGCGGAGATCCTGTTCTACCTGGCCGGCGAGGACGACTCCGAGACCGACTGGAGAAAGCTCTCCCCCGCGCCCGGATCGCTGTTCGTGGTCGGAGACCCGAAGCAATCCATCTACCGCTTCCGCCGCGCCGACATCGAGACCTACCAGATCGTCCGGGACCGGATCGCTGCGAGCGGCGGCCGCGTCCTCGAGCTGTCGACCAACTTCCGCTCGACCGCGCCCCTGTGCGACTGGGTGAACGGCGTCTTCTCGCGGCCGGATTTCTTCCCGCCCGCGCCCACTCGCGCCCAGGCCGCCTACGTCCCTCTCGCCGCCGACCGCGCCGACGGAGGGGTGCGGCCGGCGGCCGTACGCGTCGACATCCCGGCCACGGGGAGCCGCGCCGAGCCGGTCGTCCGGGACGACGCCCAGAGGATCGGGCGGTTCATCGCTTCCGAGGTCGCCGCCGGCCGGCGCGCTGCCGGGGACTTCCTCATCCTCTTCCGCCGGAGGAAACACATGGGGGCCTACGCCCGCGTCCTCGAAGAGCGCGGGGTTCCCTTCGAGATCGCCGGCGGCGGCGCGTTCGGCGAGTCCGAGGAGCTCGGGGCGCTCCTCCCGCTGCTGCAGTCGCTGGCCGACCCGGACGATCCCGTGTCTTTCGTCGCCGCGCTGCGGGGCACGGTTTTCGGAGTGGACGACGATGCGCTCTATCGCTGGACTCGGTCCGGCGGCCGGTTCCGATTCACGGCCGAGGTTCCGGCCGGCGCGGATCCGCGGATCGCCCGGGCCGTGGGTCTCCTCCGGGAAGGCGCGGAGCTCGTGGAGACCCTCCCGCCCGCCGCGGCGATCGCGCGTCTCTGCGGAAGGCTCGGGCTGACGGCGCTGGCCGGGGCCGAGGAGCTGGGCGAGAGCCGCGCCGGCAACCTCCTCAAGGCGCTGGCGGCCGCGCGCAAGTTCTCCTCCGAAGGCCTCGACTTTCCCGGCGTCGTCCGCGAGCTGTCCCGGATGCGCGAAGAGGACCTCATCGAGCAGATGAGTCTCGAGCCCGGACGGCCGGGCGTCGTCCGGCTGATGACGCTCCACGGCGCGAAGGGGCTCGAGGCGAAGGTCGTCTTCCTGGCGGATCCGACCGGGGACGGACCCTCCGGGCGTGACTACTGGATCGACCGGGAGCGCAATCCCCCCGCGGGACACTTCCGCGTGTCGCAGAAAGCGGGTCCGTGGGGCGAGATCGACATCGCGCTGCCGCGCGACTGGGAAACGATGTGCCGGATCGAAGAGGAGTTCGAGAACGCGGAGAGGATCCGCCTGCTGTACGTGGGAGCGACACGGGCGGCGGAATTGCTCGTCGTCAGCGTGAAGCGCAACGCCGCCCGGAAGGCGGGCGGGCCGTGGGCGGCCCTCGATCCGTTCCTCACGGCCGATCTCGCTCTCCCCGCTCCCGCTCCCGGGAGCGCGGCCGCGCCGCCCCGTCCCGCGCGGGAGACCCTCGAGGCGGCACGGGCCCGCCGCGCTTCCCGCGGGGACGCCGTTCGGGACCCGACCTATCGCGTCGTGCCCGTCACGGACATCGTGCACGCCGCCGAGAAGCCGGCCTGGGAGCGCACCGGCCGCGGCATGTCGTGGGGGCGTGTCCTCCACGCCGTGCTCGAGGCGGCGATGCGCGACGACACGCTCGATCTGCCGCCTTTCGCCGCGAACGTCCTCGCCGAAGAGGAACGCCCGGCCGGGGACCTCGAAGAGGTCCTGCGCGTGGTCGAAGGCGTCCGGGCCTCCCCGCTCTGGGCGCGGGCGCGAGCCGCGAAGCGGCGGCTGGTCGAGGTGCCGTTCGCGCTTCGCGTCGACCCCGAAGAGGTCGGTCTGGCGGGCGGCCCCGGGCCGACCCTCCTCCAGGGCGCGATCGACCTGCTCTTCGAAGAGGAGGACGGCTGGGTGCTGGTGGACTACAAGTCGGACGCCGTCGGAGAGAATCGCGATTCTCTCGTCCGCTTCTACGCTCCCCAGGTCGCTCTCTACTCCCGCTACTGGGAGAAGCTCACCGGCCGGCCCACGCGGGCGGGGTTATTCTTCGTGGCCACGGGAGAGACGGTGTGGGTCCCCGCGGCTGTGGCCGTCTCCGAAAACACGCGATGAGGAGCTGACTCATGTCCGCCACCGCCTACGATCTCCTCGTCATCGGCACCGGTCCGGCCGGCCAGAAGGGGGCGATCGCCGCGGCCAAGCTCGGCAAGAAGGTCGCCGTCATCGACCGCAGGGAGATGATCGGGGGCGTCTGCCTCCACACCGGCACGATCCCCTCGAAGACCCTGCGGGAGGCGATCCTCTATCTCACGGGCTTTCAGGAGCGGACCTTCTACGGCCAGGACTACGCCGTCAATCGCCAGATCACCGTCCCCGACCTGGCTTTTCGCGTCAAGAAGGTCGTCGAGAGGGAGCTCGAGATCATCCGCGCGCAGCTCGCGCGCAACCGCGTCACCATCATCGCGGGCTCCGCCCGCTTCGTCGACCCGACGACACTCGAGGTTCTCGGCGCCGACGGGACCGTCCGGTTGACCGCCGGGCGCATCCTGATCGCCTGCGGCACGCGGCCGGCGCACTCGCCGACCGTGACGCTCGACGGAAAACGAATCATCGACTCGGACCAGCTTCTCAAGGGCGACACGTTGCCGCGAGACCTGATCGTCGTCGGAGCCGGAGTCATCGGGCTCGAGTACGCGTCGATGGTGACCGCCTTGAACATCAAGGTCACGGTGATCGAGGCGCGCCCGAGCGTCCTCGACTTCGTGGACCGCGAAACGATCGAAGCGCTGATGTACTTCATGCGCCAGCGCGGCGCGACCTTCCGCCTGGGAGAAAAGGTCGTCTCGGTCGGGTACGACGAAAAGCAACGCGTCGTGGCGAGCCTCGAGAGCGGGAAGGCTGTGCACGGCGACGCGCTGCTCTACACCGTCGGCCGGCAGACCAACGCCGACCTGCTCGACTTGCCGGCCGCGGGGCTTGCGGCCGACGACCGCGGGCGCATCGCAGTCAACGAGTTCTTCCAGACGGCCGTCCCGCACATCTACGCGGCGGGCGACGTGATCGGTTTCCCGGCGCTCGCCTCGACGTCCATGGAGCAGGGACGCCTCGCGAGCTGCCACATGTTCGGCACCTACTGCGATTCGCGGCATGCGATGCCCTACGGCATCTACACGATCCCCGAGATTTCGATGGTCGGGAAGACCGAGCAGGAGCTGACCGCGGCGAAGGTTCCTTACGAGATCGGCCTGTCCAAGTTCGAGGAGCTCGCCAAGGGCCAGATGCTCGGCGTCGACGCGGGGCTGCTCAAGCTCCTCTTCGACCCGAAGACACGCAAGCTTCTCGGCGTCCACATCTTCGGTGACCGCGCGACGGAGATCATCCACATCGGGCAGGCCGTGCTCGCGTTCGGAGGGACCATCGACTACTTCCGCGACGCCGTCTTCAACTATCCGACGATGGCGGAGGCGTACAAGGTGGCCGGCCTCGACGGCATCAACCGACTCTGAAGCTTTCGCCGCATCCCGTCGAGGCCGGCCGTCCTGAGCGCAGCCAGGGATCCCGAACTTCAGGCGGGCCCGGCCTGCTCTCAGCCGGAGCCCCTCTCCCGGCTTCGAGACCGTCACGAACGAGCGCGTCGTTTTTCCGGCGACTTCGGCTCCGCGTTGCTAACGAGGCCCGCCACAACGCTCCCGGGGCTCTCATGGTGAAACGGAGCGGAACGCCTGTTCGCTGGAAGGTCGCATCACCCCCCGATCGCCGAGTCCGACTCGGCCGCGCCGCGGAAGAAAAGCTGGAACAGGCGATGCCCGCCCGCCAGGCGGGCGACTTCCCAGAACGCGAAGAGCGGCAGGAACGCGAGGAACATGATCAACGTCCGCCCCAGGATCTCGTCGGCGCCCTGGCTCGCAAATTCGGCGAAGCTCGCGGCGAGCGTCTTTCCGTGGACGAGACCTTCGACGACGTGCTCGAGAACGGCGAAAGCCGCGACGAGGGCGCCGTAGGCGACCGACGACCGCAGCACCGAGAAGATCAGCGGCCGCCCGGCGACGCGCTTCCCGAGCCCTATCGCCTTGCCGATGAGGATCACCTTCCCGATGACCAGCGCCTCGATCAGCGCGAATCCGTACCGGAAGTAGCTCGCCCCGAGCTCGTGCGAGATCAACCTCCGGTACGCCAGGAAGGCGCCGAAGAAGACGAAGAGGTAGGCGGAGATCAGCAGGAAAAGCTTGAGCTCCTCGGCCGCCTTCTCCTTCAGGTGTTCCTTCTTGTCTGCCTTCACGTCATCCTCCGCTATTTTTCGAGCCGCCTTGAGGTCGATCCGAACGCCCTTGGGCTTGACGACCGCGGTGATGCCCGCCCCCTTGCCGCCGGTGGGCCTCGGCGCTCGCGGCCGCGTAGACGCGATCTTTCCGCTGAAGAACGTATCCGTTGCATCCGGTGTAAGCAACCCAGCTCCGCGAACCGCTTTACCCGACGTCGAAGAGACGGCGGGGCCGGCCCGCGGCTCCCTCCTCGTCGAATTCGATTCGGAGTGTCCGCTAACCGGCGCCCAGCAACCAGCTCTTCCTCGTCTGGTCCGACGCCCTGGTTCCAGCTGCGCTGGAAGGGAATGTGAAGAGCGCTTGGGGCGAAGGAGACCGCCGCCTCAGGCCCGCTGGAACTTCACGCCGTAAGAACCTCGTACTTCGGAACGACGGCCTTCACGCAGTCAGAACGACGTGTTGAGCGTCAGATAGAAGTTGCTATTGCTGCCGGAGCGTCCGTAACCCACGAAGAAGGGGCCAAGGATCGTGTCGGCGATGACGTAGAAGCCTCCCGCCGTCTTCATGCCCGAGAACGACACGCTGGCGTGGTCCGGCCACGCGTTGCCGGCTTCCGCCGACGTGCCAACGTAGAGATTCTTGACGATCGCCCCGCTGGTCGCGGTCAGGCGGTAGTAGAGCAGGAACGTCGAGAGCGCGTAGGTCTGGCCGGTGAGCTGGCCCTGCGGGCGGCCGGAGAGCCGGAATCGGCCGCCGAGCTGAAACTCGTCGTAGAACGGGATCGTCGTTCCCAGCGCGTCGCCGCCCTGGATCGTGACCAGCCCGGACCACCGGCCGATCGTCTGAACTCCCAGGACGCCGGCCTCGAACCGGTCGTAGGAAAACGTCGCGCCAAGGCCCGTGCGCTCGACCACGAGCTGCGCGTCCGCGAGGTACCCGGACCGCGGAAGGTTGACGTTGTCGAGCTGGTCGACGGCCATGTTGACCGAGAAGCCGCCGTTGTCCCAGTCGATTTCCGGGAAGATCGGATTGCCGACGCGGCGCCGGCCGCTGCCGAACCCGCGGTGGACCCCGACGCGCAGCTCTCCCCACGTCCCGAAGTCGTATCCCAGGTCGAGCCCGAACACGCCGCGCTCCACCCGGTAGGTGCCGACCGCGTCGTCGTCGACGAAGACCTCGACCGGCTGCTGCCGCCAGTAGGCGTAGGGCGACACGAAGAGGCGGCCGGAGTACTCGAGCGGCTGAAAGAACCGGGTCCGAATCTCCAGGGGGCTGCCGAGCGTAAACGTGGTTTTCCACTCGCCCCCGAGCCGGTTCAGCTCGGTGGCGTCGAGGAGGCCGACCACTCCGAAGGTCGTGGTCACGTCGAAGTCGGTGCCGAGCGCCAGCCCGAGGCGCAGGTAGGTCGGTCCCCACGACTTGGGAGTCGCCGTGATCCGAAGGATGTGACGGCCGCCTTCCTCGACGATCGCGTAGCTGACGATCTCGAAGATCCCCAGGGCATAGATGCGCTTGAGGTCCTCCCCGAGCACGTCCGTGTCCAGGGGTCGGCCGGGCTCCGTCTGAACGAGGCGATCGATGCGGCGCGGGTCGATCCCCGGGACCGGATCGATCACCACGGCGTCGATGACGGGAATCGGGGGGCGGGTCGCGTCGTGCCGGATCTTCCAGGTCTGGTAGGCGCTTTCCGTGGCGGACCAGGCCTCGAGCTTCGACCGATCGGCGGCGACCGCCTTCTGTCCGAGAGGGATCATCTCCTCGCCCCGCACGAAGTCCGCCGAGGTGTAGCCGTGGAGGTCCGGCGTAATCACCAGGTCGGCGAGCCTGGCCGAAACCGCCGTGTTCTGCTGGAGGGGCAGATCGATCAGCCGCGCAATCATGGCGGTGGCCGTGGAGGGCTTCGTCGTCGGCGTCTGGCCCGACTCTCCGACGTTGACGGCGATGACGATGTCGGCGCCCATGGCCCGCGCCGTCTGCACCGGCAGATTCTGCGACTCCCCTCCGTCGATCAGAAGGCGCCCGTCGAGCTCCACCGGGGAGAAGATCGCGGGGATCGCCATGCTGGCGCGGATGGTTCGGGCCAGGTTGCCCTTCTAAAGGATGATCGGGTCGCCTGTCTGGACGTCGGTCGCCACCGCGCGAAAAGGGATGCGCAACTCGTCGAACGTGCCGACCGAGGCACAGGGCAATGTCGCGCTCTGGAGAACGAATCCGAGCTTGCTCCCCGCGATGAGCCCGGGCGGCAGGACGAGCCCCTTCTTCCAACCGACGCCGAACTCGAGCGGAAGGAGGTGGTCGAAGTCGTCCTCCTTGCGGCGGAACGACTGCTCCGGCCGGTCGGGCGCGTCCTGGAAGAGCGTCTCCCAGTGGATCGTCTTGATCAGCGTTTCCATTTCGTCGGGCGTGTAGCCGCAGGCGTAGAGGCCGCCGACGACCGAGCCCATGCTCGTGCCGGCGATGTAGTCGATCGGAATGCGGAGCGCCTCGAGCTCCCGGATGACACCGATGTGCGCCATTCCGCGCGCCCCGCCGCCTCCCAGGGCGAGACCGATCTTCGGGCGGGGGGGAGTGTCTTCGCAGAGAGCCGGCAGAGCGAGGCACAGGAGCGCCAGACCCGCGGCGGCACGTTGAGTCACTTCGCAGAGATTAACAGTCTCCGCGGCGGGCCGGCACGTCTCTTGCGGTAGCCCCGCCGAGGAGGTGCTCATGGGCATCCTCGGTTGGGTCATCTTCGGTCTGGTGGTCGGCGCGCTCGCCAAGTTCGTCATGCCCGGAAAGGATCCGGGTGGCATCATCGTGACGATCCTTCTGGGTATCGTCGGCGCGGTCGTGGGCGGCTTTCTCGGACGCGTTCTCGGCCTTTATCAAGAGGGCGAGCCGGCCGGCTTCATCGGCGCGCTGATCGGCGCGGTTCTCCTGCTCTGGATCTACCGAAAAACTCGAAAATAGAGGGTTCCGGGCGCCCCGAAGCCCGCGACCGGGCCGCTGACTCGCCGAGGGCATCGAGCTCGTCGAGCAGGCGGACGCGCTCAAGATCTCGGGGTGCGAGCTCGGGCAGGGCTTTTTCCTGGCCCGGCCGATGGAGGCCTCGGCGTTCGAGCGTCTTCTGAAATCGACCTCGACACTTCCGCTGACCTGGCCCCGGCCGGCTGACAGGTCGCGCACCAGTAGGTCGATCGGGCCTCCGGGCCCTGCCGCCGCATCCGGATCGGCGTCCCGCAGCGCCGGCAGGGCTTACCGCTCCTGCCGTACACCCAGGTGCGCTCGCGCGTCAGGCTCGGGCGCGTCGTGCGCGGGCCGCCCCCGACGTTGGCCGAGAGGAGCTCGCGGGCCTTCGCGATGAGCCGGTCGAGCTCCGGGTCGGAAAAGTCGCGGACGAGCCGGAAGGGATCGGTCGCGCACAAGAAGAGAGCCTCGGACTTGTACACGTTGCCGACGCCGGCGAGCGCGCTCTGGCGCAGCAGCGCCTCCCCGACCGGGCGCTCGCCGAGCTCGCGAAGCCGCCGACGCGCCTCCAACCGGTCGAAGGACGGCGAGAGCGGATCCGGGCCGAGCCGGGACAGCGAGGGATGGCGCGCGAGCTCGGCGGCCGAGAGAAGCGCGACGACCGGCGCGCTGAAGCAGACCGCCACGAAGCGCTCGGTCTCCAGCACGACGCGCGCCTGGCGCGCGGGCCTCTGCCAGCGTTCCCCGGGCCGGTAGACGTGCCACGACCCGGTCATCCGCATGTGGGTGTGGAGAACGCGGCCGTCGTCGAAGTGGATCAGCAGGTTCTTGCCCCGGGCTTCGACCCGGGCGACCGTGCACCCGGACAGTTGCGCCGCGGGGATGGCAGGCACCGCCGACCTCGCGCCGGTCACGACCTGTCCCGACAGGACCTTTTCGAGGGTGCGAGCCGCGCGGAAAATCGTGTCGCCTTCGGGCATGGGATCAGTCCACCGGAGCGGGGGTCGGACGCTTGAGGTATCCGCGGGAGCCCGGCAGAAATCCGGCGGCGGCGAGGTGCGGCGCCAGCGGCGATTCGGCCGGCGGTCGTCCGTCGACCTTTCCGACCAGGACGGCCCGGCGGCGCCCCGTGTCCACCAGGCTCGCCAGCGCCAGGACCAGCTCCCGGGCGGCGTGACTGCGCGCCGGCTCGTCGGGCGGAAGGAAGGTGGCCAGACTCGTCTCCGTCCGGCCCGCCCAGGCGATCAAAGCGCCATCCTTCAGGACGACCTGCGCCCCGGCCGCGCGCTGTGGGCGCGCCTCGGAGGGCGGCCACGGGAGCGCGGCGCCGTACGGGTTGGCCGGATCGGTCGCGGCAAGGATCAGCGTCTGCCCTTCCTCCGGCTCGGCGCGCAGCGCCCGCAGCCGGTCGTCGGCCCCCGCCAGGGCGAACTGCGTGGCCCCGAGTCCGGCCACGAAATAGCCGCGGCGGATCTGTCCGGCCTCTTCCATCGCCTTGAGCACCGGATAGACCGACGAGAAACCGCCCGCGATCCCTTCCGCCGCGACGGCCTCGCGCGTCAGCACGCCGTAGCGCTCGAGGAGCGTTCGGGCGAGCGCGGCCCTCCGTTCCGTCTCCGTCGGGGGCTTTCGCGCTTTTGGCGCGAGCGACCAGCGGCCCTCGCTTCCCGGGGGCCCGAGTCGCCGCGAGCGAAAGGAGCGCCCGCGGACGCGGCGGCGCCCCTCCCGCGTCGACGAGCCGCGGAGGAGGGACCGCAGAGGCGCGAGCGTATCGTTCGTGACTTCGCCCGCCCAGACGAGGTCCCAGAGCGCGGCGACCAGGTCGCCCGCGAAGGCGCCGGTCTCCGCGGCGAGGTCGGCGAAGAAGAGGGCGCCGCGCTCGGACAGGAGCCGGCGGATGTTCCCGGTCAGCTCGCCTTCCGCGTGGCCGGGCGGCGGAGCGAGCAGCGGTATGCGATCCGGCAGGTAGAGAGCGATGCGTCCGTCGGAGGGTCCGAGCGGCTCGATGCCCCGCCAGACCACCTCGCCTGACGCGCAGAGGAAGTCGAGATCTTCCGGCCTGTAGCGGCCGATGCGGGCCGGCAGGACCTCCGCTTCGAGCACCGACGCCGGGATCGGGCACCCTGGAGCTGCTCGACGGCGGACAGCAGCGCGTCCAATCCTGCGCGCGGGCGGGAGACGCCCTGCCACTCCGCCAGGAAGCGGCCGTAGGCGGCCGGCTCGACCGGCTCGACCTCGCGGCGCAACCGCGCGAGCGAGCGCCGCTTGATGGCCTTGAGCACCCCGGCGTCGGCCCACTCGCGCGTGCGTCCGCCCGGAAGAAAGTCCCCTTCGATGAGGCGGCCCCGCTCCGTCAGCCGGTCCAGAGCCAGCCGCGTCATCCCCGGCGCGAGGCCGAACCGTTCGGCGGGCGCCTCCAGGCGGAAGGGTCCGCGCGTGCGCGCGTAGCGCGAGAGCAGATCGCCCAGAGGATCCTCGACGGGCGCCAGAAACGCGGCGGGGAGTCCCGGCGGCGGGACGATGCCCAGTCCGTCGCGCAACCGGGCCGCGTCCTCGGCCGCGGCGAAGCGGGACTCCCCGGCGATCGACACCGCGATGACCCGCCGCTCCTTCTTCAACTGCGACAGCCATCCCTGGACCTCGCCGGGCGACTCCGGACCGGGCGAGGATCTCCTCCTCGGTCAGGTCGCCGAGCGAGAGCAGGAGGTCGTGCAGCCCGTCGGCGTGCCGGACCCGGTTCGCCCTCCAGCCGCTGCAGGGAGCGCTCGAGCGACTCGATCGCCTCCTGGTCGAAGAGCTCGCGCAGCTCCGCTTCGCCCAGCAGCTCCCTCAGCTGCGCCTGGTCGACCGACAGCGCCTGCGCGCGCCGCTCGGCCAGGGGAGCGTCGCCGTCGTAGATGAAGTTGGCGACGTAGGAGAACAGCAGCGAGGCCGCGAACGGCGACGGCGTGCGCGAGTCGACGGTCACGACGCGGATGCGGCGGCGACGCGATGCGGCGCAGGATCTCGACCATGCCCGGCAGGTCGAAGACGTCGCGCAGGCACTCGCGGTAGGTCTCCAGCAGGATCGGGAAGGACCCGAACCGCGAGGCGACCGCCAGCAGATCGGCCGCGCGCTTGCGCTGCGCCCAGAGCGGACTGCGCTGGCCCGGGTGGCGCCGGGGCAGCAGGAGCGCCCGCGCCGCGTTCTCGCGGAAACGCGCCGCGAAGAGCGAGGTCTGGCCGAGGCTGGCGCACGACCAGGTCCTCGATCTCGTCCGCGGCCGGCAGGAAGACCGGCCTTCGGGCGGCTCGTCGGACTCGGGCAGGCGAAAGACCATGCCGTCGTCCGACCAGATCGCCTCGACGTCCCCGCCCGTCGATTCCTTCAGCCGCGCCAGGACCGCGATCGCCCACGGCGCGTGGACGCGGGCGCCCGAACGGGCGAGAGCACGCAGACGCGCCAGTCGCCGATCTCGTCGCCGGTATCGCTCGACGACGACGGTCCGGTCGCTCGGCACCTCGCCGGTCGCGTCCGCCTGATCCTCCAGGTAGGCGACCAGGTTGCCGGCGGCGCGCCGGTCGAGGCCGTGCGTCGTCCTGGAGCCGCTTCGCGGCCTCCTTCGGCTTGTCCGCCGCGAGGGTCGCGGGAGAGCTCGCCGATGGCCTCGCCCGAACTCGCGCGGCCGGCCGGGCCGGTCGCCGTGCCAGAACGGCATCTTGCCGGGCTGCCCGGGCGCCGGCGAGACCAGGACGCGATCGTGGGTGATCTCCTCGATGCGCCAGGACGAGGCGCCGAGGACGAAGACGTCGCCCGGCCGCGACTCGAACACCATCTCCTCGTCGAGCTCGCCGACGCGCACGGCTCCGGCGCGGGTCGCTCGCCGCGCCGAGGAAGACGCCGTAGAGCCCGCGGTCGGGAATGGTGCCGGCGTTCACGATCGCGACGCGGCCGCGCCCCCTCGCGCGCGCGGATCCGGCCGCCGACGCGGTCCCAGGTGATGCGCGGCCGCAGCTCCGCGAATTCGTCGGAGGGATAGCGCCCGGAGAGCATGTCGAGCACGCCTTCGAAGGACGCGCGCGGCAGCTCGGCGAACGGCGCCGCGCGGCGGACCAGCGCGTACAGCTCGTCGACGCGCGACCTCGCCTGCCCGCGCACGATGGCGACGATCTGCTGCGCCAGGACGTCCAGCGGGATTGCGCGGATACGCACGTCTCCTCGACCTTGCCCTCTCGCATGCGCGGCCGTCGCGGCCGCCGCACGCCAGCAGGTCGCCGCGGTACTTGGGAAAGATGACGCCGCGCGAGACCGCGCCGACCGGTGGCCGGCGCGGCCGATCCGCTGCATGCCCGACGCGACCGAGGGCGGCGCCTCGATCTGGATCGACCAGATCCACGGCGCCCATGTCGATGCCGAGCTCGAGCGACGACGTCGGCGACGATCGCCGGCAGCGTGCCGCGCTTGAGCCGATCCTCGATCTCACTGCCGCTTTTCGCGCGCGACCGAGCCGTGGTGCGCGAGCGCGATCTCCTCGCCGGCGCGTCTCGTTCAGGGCCGCCGCCAGGCGCTCGGCCAGCCGCCGGCTGTTGACGAAGATCATCGTCGAGCGGTGCGACCGGACGAGCTCGACCAGCCGCGGGTAGATCGACGGCCAGATGGAACCTGCTCCGCGGCGGAGCCGACGGCGGGCCCGGACGGGATCTCCTCCTCGCCGAGGCGGCCATGTCCTCGACCGGCACCTCGACCGTCAGCTCGAAGGCCTTCCGGGCTGCCGGCATCCACGATCTCGACGGGCGCGCGGCTTCCACGGGCCCTTCCTGCCGCGGACCTCTCCGCCGCCGAGCAGGCGCGCGATCTCGTCGAGCGGCCGCTGCGTCGCCGAGAGCCCGATGCGCTGCAGCCGGCGGCCGCTCGGGCGCAGCGCCTCGAGCCGCTCCAGCGACAGGAACAGGTGCGCGCCGCGCTTGGAGGCGGCGAGGGCGTGGATCTCGTCGACGATGACGGTCTCGACCGAGCCGAGGATCTCGCGCGGCCTGCGAGGTCAGCATGAGATAGAGCGACTCGGGCGTCGTGATCAGGATGTCCGGCGGATGCGCGCGCGATGCGGGCGCGCTCGTCGGCGGGCGTGTCTCCCGATCGGATCGCGACGCGTCGGGCACGCGGATGCGGGACGCCCGCGCGCTCGGCGACCGCCGCGATCCCGGCGAGCGGCGCGCGCAGGTTCCGCTCGACGTCGACCGCGAGCGCCTTGAGCGGCGAGACGTACAGCACGCGGCAGCGCCCGCTTCTTCGCCGGCTCGGGCGAGAACATCAGCCGGTCGATCGCCGCCAGGAAGGCCGCCAGCGTCTTGCCCGACCCCGTCGGCGCCAGCAGCAGCGTGGACTGCCCGGCGAGGATCGGCGGCCAGCCCTTCTTCTGGGCCGGCGTCGGCTCCGCGAAGGACGCCGCGGAACCAGTCGCGCACGGGAGGGTGGAAACCGGCGAGGGCGTCGCGGCTCACGGCGGCGTTCTCGAGGGCGACGCGGGGAGATCGCTTTCCGGGCTCCTCGGGGCGCCGCCGGTCAGCTGTGCATGCAGATCGCGCACCTCGTCCAGGGTCGCGATGTCGCCGGGCCCCTTGTCCGGCCGCAGCCGGACGATCCTTGGAAAGCGCAGGGCGAAGCCGGACTTGTGCCGGGCGCTCTCCTGGATCGAGTCGAACGCGATCTCGACGACGATGCGCGGCTCCACCGCGCGCACGGGTCCGTAGCGAGCGGTCGTGATGCCGCGGAACACCGTACCCATCCGGCGGATCTCCTCGTCGGTCAGCCCGGAATAGGCCTTGCCCACGTTGACGTACCGGTCGCCGTCGCGCAGCGCGAACGTGTAGTCCGAGAGCATTCCCGCCCGCTTCCGTGTCCCTGCTCCACCGCCGTGACGACGACGTCCAGGGTCGCCAGCGCGCGCTTCCACTTTCTCCACGCGCGGCCCCGCTTTCCGGCCTGGTAGGGCGAGTCCGTCTGCTTGAGCACGAGCCCCTCGTTGCCGCGCTCCCGGGCCCGGGCGAAGAGCACTTCGAGCTCGCCGGCCGTCGCCGCCCGTGAGACCTCCGACAACCGCAGTCCCGGGTTGGCGGCGTGGATCTCGTCGAGCCGAGCGCGCCGTTCGCTCCAGGCTTCTTCGAACAACCCCTCGCCGTCCAGCGCCAGGCAGTCGTACGCGATGAAGACAGCGGGGACCGCCGCCAGGACGGCGTCCTCGGGCTTCTTGCGGCCGAGCCGTTTCTGCAACTGGAAGAAAGACGCCGGGCGGTCCTCGCCCCAGGCGACGATCTCGCCGTCGAGGAGATAGTTGCCGGTCCCGGCCGCGAGCGACGCGGCGACGTCGGGAAACTGCGCCGTGACGTCGTCGAGGGTCCGCGAGAACAAGGCCACGCGGCCGGCGTCCTTGTGCGCGTGCGCCCGGATGCCGTCGAACTTGTCCTCCACGGCAAACGCGGGAAGCTCCGCCTCGATGTCCTCGGCGGTCTCGATCGGCGAGGCCAGCATGAATCCGATCGGGTGAAAGAGCCGAAACGAAACGTCGCTCAGGCGATGGGCGCGGGCCGCGGCCGCGGTCTCGCCGATGTCGCCGGAATCCCGCCGGGCGCGCGCGACGGCCTCGCGCGGCTCTCCGAACGCGGCGGCGATGGCCTCCTCGATCGTCGCCAGGTCCGCGCCGACGCGCATGCTGCCGGTCAGCGTCTTCAGGAGGTACTTCGTTTCGACGGGGCCCGCGCGCGAAAGCAGCGACTCGAGGAGAGCCCGCTTGTCGGCGGGCTTGCGGGTCCGCGAGAGGGTCTGGAAGAAGCCCTCCACGTCGGGGATCGTGATGCTCGCCGCGACAGGCGGGCGCAGCAGGCCGATGGCTTCTCCGAGGTCTCCGATTGCGGCCGCGCAGGCGTAGAGAGTCTCTTCGTCCCAGCCCGTCACCGCGGCGCCGGCCCGAACCACCGTCGCGGAGCCGACCGAGGTCGTCGCCGCGTCGCTCTCGGCGAAGGCCGAGCCGGAGAGCAGCCGCGCGGCCGCCGGGAGCTCGTCCGCGTCCACCGCGGACAGGGCGGCGGCGAGGCGCTCGATCTTGGCGAGCTTGCCGCGGGACTCCGCCACGGCGTCGAGTGTTTCGGCCAGAAGCCGGTAGGCGGTCATGCGTCGGCCGCGGGGCGCTCTTCCCGCTCCGCCAGCGGCTCCGCGGAAACGCCCCGGGCCTGGAGGATGCGAGCGAAGTCCTGCGCGAAACCGTGGAGCGTGACCACGCGGCGGGGAGCGACCTCGCGCACGTGCTCCAGCAGGTCCTCGAAGTCCGCGTGGTCCGACATCGGGATGAGCACGTCGGCGTCGTGCTCGGCGCGCGCCGCCTCGCGGACCGCCCAGCCCGACAGATACAGGATCCGGCGGCGCTTGATGCGGCGGACCATCTCGGCGCGCGCGGTCGAGGGAGGGGTGATGAGCACCTCGCCCGGCGCCGGCGGACCGGTCTCGTAGGCGCGGGACAGCGGCAGGGAGATACCGGCGGCCGCGAACTCCGGGAGCAGTTTCCACGCGGCGCCGTGGAGCACCGACGGAATGCCCGCGTCGGTCAGAATCGCCGCGGCCTCCTGGGCCTTGCCGAGCGAGTAGGCCAGCAGCACCGGAGTTTCCCCTCGCCGATCGCCTCGCGGCAAGCCGCCAGAAGGCGGCTCTCGAGCTCCGCCGTCGGCGGAAAGCGAAAGACCGGCAGGCCGAAGGTCGTCTCCGTCAGCAGCACGGAGGCGTGCGGAGCTTCGGCCGGGGTCGCCGTGCGCGCGGCCCGGCGTTTGAAGTCGCCCGTGTAGAGAAGCGTGTGTTCTCCCGCCGAGAACAGGACTTGCGCCGAGCCGAGGACGTGGCCGGCGGGGACCATGCGGATCCGCACGCCGTTCTCTTCGTGCTCCTCACCGTACGCGAGCGCCTTCGCCGCGCCGGCCCAGGCCGGGTTCCGGCGGCGGTAGAGGGCCAGCGTCTCGGGCGTCGCCCAGACCTCGCCGTGCCCGTCGACCGCGTGGTCCGCGTGGGCGTGCGACAGGATCGCGCGGGGAACCGGCGCGGCCGGATCCAGCACGGCGCCGAACGCTTCGGCGCGGAGGCCTTCCGGACGGACGGCCAGGAAAGGCTCCAGAGCGGAGACCGAGCCGGGCTCTCGAAACACGGATTCCGTCACGGCCTGTCGGAGTGCAAGATCGGTACCTCCTTGCTAGGATGACGGGCATGCCCGAAACCGACACCGGAACCCAGTTTCTCGAGGATTCGTTGCGACAGCTCCGCAAGTACAAGGGGCTCGCGGACGGCGCGCTCGCGCAGGTGGCGGAGCCGGATTTCTTCCGGACGATCGATCCCGAGTCCAACAGCATCGCGGTCGTGATGAAGCACGTGTCGGGAAACATGCGCTCGCGGTGGACCGACTTCCTGACGACCGACGGCGAGAAGGCGGACCGGAACCGCGACACGGAGTTCGAGCTCGCGCCCGAAGACACGCGGGCCCGGATCCTCGAGCGGTGGGAGGCGGGCTGGCGGCTCCTGTTCGACGCGCTGACTCCCCTTTCGTCCGCCGACGTTTCCCGGACAGTCAGGATTCGCGGCGAAGCCCACACCGTTCTCCAGGCGGTCAACCGCCAGTTGACGCATTACGCGTACCATGTCGGCCAGATCGTGTTTCTCGCGCGGCACTTCGCCGGAAACCGCTGGACGTCTCTCTCGATTCCCAAGGGGAAATCGGGGGATTTCGACGTGTCGAAAGAGGGGAAACCATATGCCGTCCGATGACGCACAGACCAGTCTGAAAACCGCGATTCTCGCCCTCGACTCTCGCCGCGCTGCCGCTCGCCGCCGCGGATCTCCCTTCCCTCTCGCATGCCGGCTGCGCGGCGCCCGGCGATCCGGTCGACCCGGCGATCCTGGAGCGGCCGACCACGCTCAAAACCGACATCGGAGAGATCCGCCAGAAGGTCACGACCTCCTCGCCGGAAACGCAGGCGTTTTACGACCAGGGACTGACCAACCTCCAGCACTACGTCTGGATCGAAGCTACGCGGTCGTTTCACCAGGCGCTCCGGACCGACCCCGGCTGCGCGATGTGCTGGATGGGCCTGGCCCGGGCCGAGCAGGGGCTCGAGCGTCCCGAAGCGACGGCCGCCGCGATCGCAAAGGCGAAGGCCCTCGCGCCGAAGGCGACGCCGAAGGAGCAGCGCTTCATCGCGCTGCGCGACCGGCAGATCGAGGCGCAGGCCGCCCCGCCCTCCGCCGAGAGAGAGAAGCACGCGGACTACAAAGCGGCGCTCGACGCGGCGCTCGCGGCTTACCCCGAGGACGCCGAGCTCTGGATCCTGCGCGGCAACGCCGAAGAGGCGGGATCGTGGGGCCGCGGGCAGTTCGGCGGCGCCGCCTCGATCGCCTTCTACGAAGCCGCGCTCGCGCGCTCGCCCGGGCACCTCGGCGCGCACCACTACCTCGTCCACTCCTTCGAGAACATCGGCCGGCACGCGGACGCCGCCGCGCACGGAAAGATCTACGCGGGCGCGAGCCCCGGTGTCGCCCACGCGCAGCACATGTACGGACACGTCCTGCCCCGGCTCGAGCGATGGGATGAGGCGCTTGCTCAGTTCCAGAAGGCCGACGCGATCGAAGAGGCCTACGCGAAGGCCGAGAACCTGCGGCCCGGCGACGATTGGCACCACCTCCACAACCTGCAACTGCTGGGCTACACGTACCTGCGCCTCGGGCGCCTCGGGGAGGCGGAGGCGACCTTCCGCCGCGCCTTCGACACGCCCGCCCGGCTGCCCTACCGCGGCGCTCCGCAGGCCAGCCTGGCGGAGCTCTACCTCCTGCAGGGCCGCCCCGAGGACGCCCTCGCCGTCGCCCGGGCGTTGCAGATCGCCGACGCGCACGGCGGCCGCGCATGTGGCCGCGGCGGTCGTCGAGGGAGAGGCCCTTCTCGCGCTCGGGCGCGAAGCCGAGGCGCGCGCCGCCGCGAAAAAGGCCGCGACGTCGCTCGAAAAAGGAAAGATCGAGGCCGGCCCTCGAGGCTCGGTACATGGAGATTTTCCTGCGCCCCCACGTCGACCAGCTCGACAGCGAGCTCGCCCTGCACGGGTCCGACCCCTCCGCGGCGGAGGCCTCGATCCTCGAGGTCGCCGACGCGCTCTCCACGAACCCGCGGTTCGACGCCTGGGGCGAGGGTCTTTTCCGGCTCGAGCGGATCGCCGCGGAAGCCCGCCGGGCGGGCCGCCCGCGCCTGGCGGCAGACATCACGGAGAAGATGAAAAAGATCGACTCCGGGTACGCGCCCGGGGCCCTGAGGGCGAGCCGGGCCGCGCTCCGTTAGCGGGAGAACCGCCGCCCGACGGCCGTGGCACTTGCTCGATCGAGCAGGAAGAGGTGCATATGGCCACGCATGATGAGCCGAAGGTTGATTCGAAGGGCACCGGCGATAGCATCAACCGGCGCGGCGAGGATATCCAGGGCAGAGACGGGAAAGAAGCCGGGCGCCACGATTCGGGAAAACCGGAGCCGGCCGTCCAGCCGGGAAGTCCACGGCCCGTGACGCTACGGGCGTCGACCCGAGACATGCCGAAACTCTACCCCACCTTAGCCGAGGCGCTCTCGCGCCAGCCGGCGCGCCGCGGCGTCGGTCGAGACGCCCAGGGTCTCCGCGATGTTGAGGACGCGCTCGAGTGTCTGGCCGATTTTCAGAACCTCCTCGGTCGCGCGCTCCGCGCTCCAGCCGAGTGCCTCCTGGCCCGTGATCGCGACGGCGCCGCCGGCGTTCACGACGAAGTCGGGAGCGTAGAGAATCCCGCGATCCCGAAGCCGCCCGGCGTCCGCGGGGGTCGCGAGCTGGTTGTTCGCGGCGCCGACGACGGCGCGGCAGCGCAGCCGGGGGATCGTCTCGGCGTTCATGACGCCGCCGAGCGCGCAGGGTGCGAACAGGTCGCACGGCGTCTCGAAGACGGCGTCTCGAGACACGGACGCGAGGCCTTTCCCCTCGAACCGCTTGACCGCCGCCGGAGAGACGTCGCTGAAGGAGACGATCGCCTCCGACGCCAGCAGCTTGTCGATGAGCGGCCCGCCGACGCTTCCCGTCCCCTGGACGAGGACGCGGCGCCCACGCAGAGACGCCTCGCCCCACAGCTTTTCGCAGACGGTCTCCATCGCCGCGAAGACTCCCATGGCCGTCCAGGTTCCCGAGCCTCCGGCGCCGCCGCGCGCCGGCGTGCGGCTGAAGACATAAGGCGCTCCGGTCTCGGCGATGACGTCCATGTCTTCCGCGGAGGTGCCGACGTCCGCCCCCGTCCAGAAGCGGCCGGAGAGCTCCTGGATCAGGTTGCCGTACCGGAGCAGCAGGTCCCGGCGGACCCCCGCTTCGAGGTCGGGCGGGACCGAGAGAACGGCCTTGCCTCCCCCCCGCGGAAATCCCGCGGCGGCCCACTTGTAGGTCATCCCCTCGGCCAGTCGCAGCGCGTCGCGCCGCGCCGCGTCCACGTCGGGGTACACGGCCAAGCGCGTGCCTCCGCTCGACGGTCCGAGCTTCTCCGAGTGCAATGCGATCAGGATCGTGGCGCCGGACTCCACGTCGGGGCGGGTCACCAGCCCGGCGCCGTCCCACCCGTCCACCGGTTCGGGCTCGATCACTTCGCTTCCGCCGACGGACGGTTCACGGCGCCCGCCGAGTCCATGCGCTCGCGCGCGGCCGCCAGCGCCTCGTCCAGAGTCCCGACGAAGTTCCCCCGGCCGTACTCGTCGAGCTTCCCCGCGCCCTCGAGCGCTTCCCGAGGTTGCGGCTGGATTCCGGAGATGAGGAACAGAATCCCCTTCTGCGAGAAGGACCGGAAGAGATCGTCGAGCACGCGGATTCCCGAGGCGTCGATTGCCGGCACGTTGCGCATGCGAAGGATGAAGACTCGGGGCTTGCGCGCCACGAAGTGCAGCACGTCCTTGATCTTATCGGCGGCGGCGAAGAACAGGGGCCCGTTGACCTCGTAGACTTCGACGCCCTCGGGGATCGTCCGCCGTGCCACGCCTTCCGAGTCGGTGACCATCGTCCCGTCCGGCGCATCCTTCAGCTCGCCCGTGACCGCGCCGACGTTCGTCACGTCGGCCATGCGCTTGATGAAGAGGAACGCCGCCAGCACGACGCCGACCTGGACGGCGACGGTCAGGTCGATCAGCACGGTCAGCAGGAAAGTCGTCAACAGGACCGCGACGTCGCTCTTCGGGGTCTTCAGCAGCGTGGCGAAGGCGCGCCACTCGCTCATGTGGTAGGCGACGACGACGAGGACCGCGGCGAGAGTCGCCAGCGGAATGAGCCGCACCCACTTTCCGAGGAAGAGAAGGGCGAGAAGGACCGTCAGCGAGTGCGTCATGCCGGCGACGGGCGTGCGGCCGCCGTTCTTGACGTTGGTCGCCGTCCGGGCGATCGCGCCGGTCGCGGGCATGCCGCCGAACGCTCCCGAGGCGATGTTGGCGATGCCCTGGGCGACGAGCTCGACGTTGGACTTGTGCCGGCTGCCGAGCATGCCGTCGGCGACGACCGCCGAGAGCAGAGACTCGATGGCCGCCAGGAGCGCCACCGTGAGGGCCGGGGAGAAGAGTTCCCGGACCCGGTCGAGAGTGATCTCGGGCAACCGCGGCGCCGGAATACCCGCGTGGATCTCGCCGAAGCGCGACCCGATCGTCTCGACTGGAATCCCGAACGCCGCGACCGCGGCCGTCGCCGCCACGATGGCGACGATGGGGGCCGGGACCCGGCGCAGGAGTCCTCGGCCAGAGAATGAGGATGGCGAGAGACCCCGCGGCCACGCCCATCGCGGCCGGCGACGCGGTGCCGAGGCTCCGAGCATAGGCCTTCGACTTCGCCAGGAACTCGGCCGGCACCGCGCCCATCCGGAGCCCGAGAAGGTCCTTGATCTGGGACGAGAAGATGATCACGGCGATCCCGCTCGTGAACCCCGTCACGACCGGGTACGGAATGAACTTGATGGCGCCGCCGAACCGCGCGAGCCCCATGGCCACGAGGAGGACTCCCGCCAGGACCGTGCAGATCGTCAGGCCGTCGAGGCCGTGTTTTTCGACGATGCCATAGACGATCACGACGAAAGCGCCGGTGGGGCCCCCGATCTGGACACGGCTCCCGCCGAGAAGGGCGATCAGGAACCCGGCCACCACGGCCGTGATCAGTCCCTTATCGGGCGAGACTCCGGAGGCAATCGCGAAGGCCAGGGCCAGCGGGATCGCCACGATCCCGACGATGACGCCGGCCTGCAGATCGGCAACCAGCTGGCGGCCCGTGTAGCCCCGAAGGCTCGTGAACGTCTTGGGCAGCCACGCCGTCTGCACGGCGCGATCTTACGGGCTATTCCTTCAGGGGGCGGATCTCCTGCAGGATGTTGTTGTTGAGCGTGATCCTCACGCGAGAGCCTTCGACGAACCGAAACCACTGCTGGCGGGTGACCTGGAACCGGTAACGCGCGTCGGCCTCGCCTTCCCGGGTCGCGAAGACCAGGTAATAGTTGTCGGCGCCGTCGTAGCGCGCCCCGCGCTGACCGGACGAGTCTTGCCCCCGCTCGACGACCACGCAGTCCAGCCTCCGGATGCCGAGTCCCTCGTCTTTCGGGCCGCTGGCGCATGCGGAAAAGGTCAGGGCGGCGAGGGCCAGGAGGGCGATTCCCGCTCGGCGTTGCATGGCAAACCGTCACAACCCGCCGGCAGATCGGGCGATTCCTCAAAAAGGGACGGTCTATCCTGCCTCCCATGACCGATCCCCGCTTCGCACTCGACGCCGACGGCGGTTTCCGGGTGCTGTCCCGGGCTCCTCTCCGTGAGCGCGCGAGCTGGGCGCTCTACGACTTCGCCAACACGATCTTCTCGATGAACATCGTCACCCTCTACTTCGCGGTCTGGATCGTGGCGGAGCGGGGCGCCTCGAACATGTCCTACTCGATCGCGACGAGCCTCTCTTCGGCCGCCGTGCTCGTGGCCGCCCCCTGGATCGGCGCGGTCTCCGACGCCTCGAGGCGCCGCAAGCCCTGGGTCGTCGGCCTGACGCTCGCATGCGTGGCGGCGACCCTGACGCTCGCGGCGCTGGCGCGGGCGTCCGCGCCTCTGTGGCTGCTTCTGGCCGCTTTCGCCGTGGCCAACGTCGCCTACCAGCTCGCCCTGCCGCCCTACAACGCCATGCTGACGGAGCTCGCGCCCGCATCCGAGCGGGGCCGGCTGTCCGGGCTGGGGACCGCGGTCGGCTACATCGGGTCGATCGCCGGCGTTCTCCTCGTCGCGCCGTTCGTCGCCGGAGGCCTCGGGATCCCCGCGGGCGGCCGCGCGGCCGCGTTCGCTCCGACCGCGCTCCTCTTCCTGGTGTGCGCGCTGCCGTTCTTCCTGTTTTGCCGCGACCCTCTCGCGCGCCCGCGGGCCGAGCGGCCGCGCGTGCCGCTTCGCGACATCGCCCGCGAGCTGTCGGCCGCCTTCCGCGAGGCGCGGCGGCATCCCGGCCTTCTCCGTTTCATCGCGGCGTCCTACTTCTACCAGGACGCGCTGGGCACGGCGATCTCGTTCATGGCGCTCTACGCCGTGGTCGTGCTGGGACTCCCCGCCGGCGGCGAGATCAAGCTCTTCGTCACTCTGACGATTCCGGCGATCGCCGGCGCCTGGGCCGCGGGCCGGGCCACCGACCGCCTCGGGCCCCGGCGGACACTCCGGCTGGTGCTCCTGGGCTGGGTCGCGGGCCTCGTGGCGATCGCCCTCGCTCCGAACCTCTCGAGCTTCTGGTTCGGCGGATTCGTCGTCGGCTTTTCCTTCGGCGGGATCTGGTCGGCGGAGCGGCCCCTGCTGCTGACTCTCGTTCCCCCGGGCGACGCCGGCCGGTTCTTCGGCCTCCTCGCCCTCTCCGCGCGCGCCGCGGCCATCGCGGGACCTCTTCTCTGGGCGGCGATCGTGGACGGGCTCTCGGCGCCGCTGGGCCGCAACACGGCCTACCGGATCGCCGTCGCTTCGCTCGCGCTGATGATGGTTGCGGCGCTCTGGCTCCTGCGCGGAGTCCCCGACGCGGTTGCGAAGGCGGAGGCGGTCTCTCATAGAATGCGCGGACGATGAAACCGACCAACGTCCGCGTCGCTCTCATCGGTCTCGGCCCCATCGGCATCGAGGTCGGCAAGGCCCTGGCCGCGCGGGAGGGCGTGACGCTCCTGGGGTCCGCGGACCCTGCTCCCGACAAGGCCGGCAAGCCCCTCTCGGGACTCCTCGACGGGGCGTTTCCGGGCGTGACCGTGACCGGCAGCGCCGCCGCGCTCTACCAGGCCAGCGCGTCCGGGCGAGGCCGCGGCGATGTCGCGGTCCTGTGCACGGGCTCGCGTCTCCACGCGATGCTGCCTCAGATCGAGGAGGCGATCGCGGCCGGCATGCACATCGTCTCGACCTGCGAGGAGCTCGCGTATCCGGAGCTGCGGCACACTCCGATGGCGCGGCAGATCGACCGGAAAGCCAGGGAGAAGGGCGTGGCCGTGCTCGGCACGGGCGTGAACCCCGGGCTCGTGATGGACCGTCTGGTCCTCGCCGTGGCGGCGGCCTGCGTGCGGGTCGACTCGGTCAGAGTCACTCGCGTCGTAGACGCAGCCAAGCGGCGCGGCCCCCTCCGCGCCAAGGTGGGCGCCGGACTCACGCGCCAGGAGTTCTCGGACGGGGTCGCGGCCAGGAAGCTCGGCCACGTCGGCCTCTCCGAGTCGGCGGCCCTGATCGCGCTGGGCCTCGGCCTGCCGATCGACGAGATCAGCGAGACGATCAAGCCGGTTCTCGCCGAGACGGAGACCGACGGCGTGGCGCCCGGCCGCGTGCTGGGGCTCCACCAGGTCGCCCTCGTCCAGGCGGGAGACGAGGTCAAGGTCTCCCTGGACCTGACGATGGCGGTCGGCGCGTCGAATCCGTCCGACCGCATCGACATCGAGGGCGATCCCCCCCTGCACGTGGTCGCCGAGGGCGGCTTCCACGGCGACCGCGCCACGATCGGCACCGTGGTCAACGCCGTGCCGTTCATCGTCCACGCGCCGCCGGGGTTGCACAACGTGGTCACCCTGCCGCTCTTCGGCCTGAAGCCCCTCGTCTGAGGTACCGGCTCCGGCAGACCCAGCAGCTCGACGCGCCGCTCGAGGAAGTCTTCGCCTTTTTCGCGGATCCCGCAAATCTCGCGAAGCTCACCCCGGCCTGGCTGCGTTTCCGGATACACGGGAAAAGTCCCGAGGCGCTGTCCGAGGGCAGCCGGATCGAGTATCGGATCCGCTGGGCGATCTTCCAGCTCCGGTGGGTCACGCGCATCACGCGCTGGCAGCCCGGTCGTGAGTTCCAGGACGTCCAGGAGCAGGGACCGTACAAGACCTGGATCCACACGCACCGCTTCTCGCGCCGCGGAAATGCCGTGGTGGTGGACGACGAGGTCGAATACGAGCTGCCTTTCGGCCCCCTCGGCCGTCTCGCGCACGCTCTCCGTGTGCGCCGGCAGCTCGAAGACATCTTCGCATACCGGCGTCGGGCCGTCGCGGAGATCTTCGACGCTGGAGCGCCCCGGTGACGGTCCTCCTCCACTGGTTCCGACGCGACCTGCGCGTCGCCGACAACACGGCGCTCGCGCGCGCGGCTCGCGACGCCGAGCGCGTGATCCCGGTCTTCGTTCTCGACGACAATTACGCGGCGGACCCCCACGTCGGCCCCGCGCGGTTCCGATTCCTGCGCGAGAGCCTCGAAGAGCTCGGCCTGTCGCTGGCGGGCTCGGGCGGCCGGCTGATCGTGCGGCCCGGACCCGCGGCTCGGGCCCTGCCGGCGCTGCTGGCCGAGACCGGCGCCACCGGCGTCTACGCGAACGCCGAGATCGGCCCGTACCCGGAACGCCGGGACGCCGGGGCGAAGGCGGCGGTCGAAGCGGCGGGAGGGCGCTTCCGGCTGTTTCCGGATGCGCTTCTCGTCGAGCCCGACGCGATCGCCACCGAAGGGGGCGATCCCTACACTGTTTTCACGCCTTTCTCGCGCAGGTGGACGGCCGCGGAGAAGCGCCGTCCGGAGGCTCCGCCCTCCGCGCTCGGGACGCCGGCGCTTCCGAGCGTTCCGCTCGACAGAGTCCGCGCCTGGCGGGATCTCGTTCCGGATCCCCTCTCGCCGAAGGGGGGCGAAGCCGAGGCCATCCGGCAGATGCGCGGGTTCTTCGACGCGCGGATTTTTCGATATGCCGAGGACCGTGACCGGCCGGCCCTCGAGGGGACGTCCCGGCTCTCCCCCCACCTGCACTTCGGGACGGTCTCCGCCCGCACCGTTCTCGCCGCCGCCGAGGACGCCGGAGCCGGCGCCGCAGCGGAGGGCCTCGAGTCCATTCGCAGATTCCTCCTGGAGCTGGCATGGCGCGAGTTCTTCCAACACGTGCTCTTTCATTTTCCCCGCGTCGCGATGGAGAGCTTCCGGCCCGAATTCGACCGCCTGGACTGGAAGGAAGATCCGGCCGCCCTCGACGCCTGGCAGCGCGGCGCGACGGGTTATCCGTTCGTGGATGCCGGGATGCGGCAGCTTCGCGAAACGCATTGGATGCACAACCGGGCGCGCATGGCGGCCGCGTCGTTCCTGACCAAAGACCTGCACCAGCACTGGCGCCGCGGCGAGAAGTGGTTCGAGCGGGAGCTCGCCGACGCCGATCTGGCCAGCAACAACGGGGGATGGCAGTGGGCCGCCGGCAGCGGCACGGACGCCGCGCCCTACTTCCGCGTGTTCAACCCGGTGCTCCAGTCCAGGAAGTTCGATCCCGAAGGCCGGTACATCCGGCGGTTCGTTCCCGAGCTCTCCCGGGTCCCGGCGGAAAAAATCCACGAGCCCTGGACCATGACCCCCAACGAACAGCGGGCCGCCAGTTGCGCGATCGGCATCGACTACCCCGCCCCGATCGTGAACCACGCCCGGGAAAAGCAAGTCGCCCTGGCAATGTTCCAAAAAATCCGCCGAAACATCTAGCTCAACAGAAGCTTTCCGAGGCGCTGTCGCGTCCATCCGCGGCGCGCGAAGTCTCCCGAAGTAACCGAGGGAGGAGGCGCGCGCCGCGGGAGCGAGCGCGTAGCGCGAGGATCAGGCCCGCGGTCGAGCCCGCATTCGGGCGAGCCGCGGGCCGGTGCGCCGACAGGCGCAGATCCCGCGAGCGGAGCGCGAGCGACGGTAAAAAAAAGGCGGCCCCGACTTATTTGTGTCGGGGCCGGGAAGGAAGGTATCGCGTGCTGATCAGGTCAACAGGGCCTTTCCGGAGAATTATTTCGACCTCTAATTATTGACACAAAAGGGCTTATTCTCGTGATATCTCAAACCCGGTGCCCGCCAGCGCCTCGTCCGGAATGAGCTCCAGACGGATTCCGAGGCTCCCCTCGGCGTCTGACAGCAGCTCCGGATCCTCCTGAACCACGCGGGCCACGCCCGGCCGCACGCGCACGCGGACGGTCTCGCCCGCCGTGAACAGGTTCGGGGGCGCGAGAAGCGACCGGCGCAGATCGAGCGCCACCGTGCGATCCGACTTGACGCGGCCGCTTCCCGAGCACGCCGGACATCCCCGCGTCAGGACCCGTTCCAGGTTTCCGCGCGAGCGCTGCCGCGTGACCTCGATGAGCCCGAACTCCGAGATCTGGAGGATGCGGGTCCGGACGCGGTCCTTCGCCAGCTCCTCCTGGAAGCGCTCGAAGATGCGCATCCGGTGCTCGTCCTTCTCCATGTCGATGAAGTCGACGACGAGAAGGCCCCCGAGATCCCGGAGGCGGATCTGCCGCGCCACCTCGGAGACGGCCTCCAGATTGACGGCAAAGACCGTGTCCTCGAGCGCGTCTTTCCCGACGAAGCGGCCGGTGTTGACGTCGATGGCCACGAGCGCTTCGGTCTGGTGGATGACGATCGACCCCCCCGAGGGCAGGCTCACGCGGCTCTTCAGGGCGTTCTCGATCTCCGGCTCCACGCCGAAGCGGTCGAACAATGGCACGGGCTCCCGATACAGCTCCAGGCGAGGAACCAGGGCGGGGGCGACGGCTTGCAGGAATTCCTTCATGCGCTCGTACGTGGCCTCGTCGTCGACCCGGACGGCCGCGCAGTCGTCGCCGACGAGATCCCTCACGCTCCGTAGCGCCAGGTCGAGCTCCCGGTGGAGGAGCGCCGGCGGCGCCGAGCTGTCCCGGCGCTTCCGGATCCGCGCGTCGAGATCGAGCAGGTACCGATGGTCCGCGGCCAGCTCCTTGGCCGACCGGCCGAGCGCCGCCGTCCGGGCGATGAAGCCGCCGTCGCCCGGCAATCCCTCCAGAATCCCTCTCAACCGCTCGCGCTCGGCATCGTCCGTCAGCCGCCGGGACACGCCGATCTCCCGGGCCCCCGGCAGATAGACGAGCGTCCGCCCGGCCAGCGAGATGCCCGCCGTGACGCGGGGACCTTTCCCCCCGAGCGGGTCCTTGGTGACCTGGACGACGATCTCCTGGCCCTCCTTGAGGAGGTCGTCGATGCGCGGGCGCTCGGCGGCGGCGTCGGCGCCGGTGGTGCCGGCGGGCTCGGACCCGTCTTCGCCGAAATCGAACTCCGACGGCCGGCCGGCCACGTCCTCGACGTAGAGGAACGCGTCGCGGTCGAGGCCGATCGAGACGAACGCCGCCTGTATCCCCGGCAGGACCCGGTGCACGCGTCCGAGGTAGATGTTTCCGACGAGGGCGTGGCGGCTGCGGCGCTCGTGGAACACCTCGACGACGCGGCCGTCCTCCGTGAGCGCCACGCGCGTTTCGGGAGGGGTCGCGTTGACGAGGAGCTCTTTCCTCACGCGTTGGCGAACCGGCGGAAGTCGACGCCGAGGATCAGGCCGATGCCGAGAAAGGTCGTGGCGAGCGAGGAACCGCCGTAGGAGACCAGCGGCAGCGGGATCCCGGTCGTCGGCGCGAGGCCGATCATCATCGACGCATTGAGGACGACCGAGAAGAGCATCATGGACGTCAGACACGAGCACGAGAAAGACGCCTCCGCGGTCTCGCGCGGTCTGGGCGAGCTTCAGCGCCCGCAGGAGAAGCGCGGCGAACAGGCCCAGGACCAGGATGACGCCGAGGAACCCCCACTCCTCGGCGATGACGGCCAGAATGAAATCCGTGTGCTGGACCGGGAGGAAGCGCAGCTGGCTCTGTGTGCCGCTGCGGAATCCCTTGCCCGAGAAACCGCCCGATCCGACGGCGATCTTGGACTGGCGCACCTGATACCCCGAGCCGAGCACGTCGGTGTCGGGGTTCAGGAAGGTCCCGATCCGCTGCTTCTGGTAGTCCTTGAGGAAGAACCAGGCGCCACCCGCCAGGAGAACGACGATCATGGCGATCGCGGCCCAGCCCCGGGCCGGCAGACCGCCGAAGTACAAACCCACGAAGAGCAGCGGCAGGAAGGTGATCGCGAGGCCCATGTCCGGCTGCAGGAAGACCAGGAGGATCGGGATGCCCACGATCGCGGCGAGCTTCACCACTGTCGAGGCGTTGAGGCGGGCGTCGTCCTCGTTCTCGAAGAGATAGGCGACGAGCAGCGCCGTCGCGATCTTCGCGAGCTCCGCCGGCTGGAACTGGAACTGCCCGACGCGGATCCAGGACCGGACGTTGGCGATCGTGTCGCCGAAGAGGAGCAGGTACACGAGGGGCAGGAGGCAGACGCAGTAGATCGCGAACGAGAACTTCAGCAGCATGCGGTAGTCGAACAGAATCGCCGCCCCCATCGCGGCCACGCCCACGGCGAGCCAGATCGCCTGGCGGCTGGCGAGCCCTTCGAAGCGGGTCCCCGTCGTCGAGGACGCCACGAACAGCACCCCCAGGACCGCCAGCGAAAGCGCGGAGGCGAGCACGACGAGATCGAGCCGCCGGGAGCCGGGAAGCACACTCCCGATCACCGCGTCTCCCGATGAGAGGCCGGACGCAGGCCCGGAGAAGGAGGCGGCCCGGACGCCTGGACGGCCGGACCGGCGGGCTGCGGGAGGCCGAAGCGCGCCTCGAACAGGGCCTTGGCCAGCGGCGCGGCGGCGAGATTGCCATGGCCGCCGTGCTCGACGAACACGACGACGACCATCTTCGGGTCATCGACCGGGCCGAATGCGGCAAACCAGGCGTGGTCCTGGAGCCTCGAGCGGTCGGCGCCGGCGCGGACCGCCGTCTCGCGTCCGACGACCTGGACTGTGCCGGTCTTGCCGCCCATGGCGATTGTCGCGACCCGGGATCCGTAGGCCGTGCCTCCCGGCTCGTTGACGACCGCCCACATGGCCTCCCGCACGAGTCGCTGGCCCTCCGGCGAGATCTTGAGGCCTTGCCGAAACTCGGCCTTGTACTCCAGCCGAGCCCCCGTGCCGGGCGACTGCGAGGAGAGGAAGAGATGGGGCGTGGGAAGCCGTCCCGACTCCGAGCAGCCCCGCCATCGCCCGCGCCACCTGCATCGGCGTGACGAGGAGCGGGCCCTGCCCGATCGAGACGGAGATCGTCTCGCTCGGATACCAGCGCGCGCCGCGCTTCGTGCGCGCCCACTCCTCCGAAGGCACGAGCCCGGACTTCTCGAAGCGCGATATCGACTCCCGTGGGCCCTCCGAACCCGAACGCGGTGGCGATCTCGCTGATCCGGTCCACGCCGAGGCGGCGGCCGAGGGTGTAGAAGTAGATGTCGCACGACACCTTGATCGCGTCGCGCAGATCGACCCAGCCGTGCCCGCCCCGCTTGTGGCACCGGAACTCGCGCCCGTAGAACGGGGCATGGCCCCGGCAGAAGACCCGCGCCGTCGGATCCACCAGGCCCAGAGCGAGCGCGCCGTACGCGAGGAACGGCTTGAAGACCGATCCCGGCGAGTACATGTTCTGGATGGATCGGTTCTGGAGCGGACGGTCCGGGTTCTCGAGAAGTCCCGTTCCACTCGCTGGGGGTGACCCGTCGGGTGAACCAGTTCGGATCGTAAGAGGGCGAGGACACCAGCGCGAGGATCTCGCCCGTCTCCGGGTCGAGCGCGACGACCGCCCCGACCCGCTCGCGGAAATACTCCTCCGCGAGATTCTGGAGCTTCGAGTCGAGCGTCACGAACAGGTTCTGCCCGGGGCTCGCCTCCAGCCGGTTGGCTTCGGACACCTCGCGGCCATGCGAGTCCACGACGACGCGACGCTCGCCGTTTGCCCCGGCGAGCAGCCGCTGGTAGGCGCCCTCGATCCCCTTCTGCCCGATCCAGTCGCCGACCTGGTAGACGCTCCCCGTGCTCTTGATCTGATCGGGCGTGGCCTCCGAGAGATACCCGAGAGCGTGCGCGGCGCACCGCCGCTGCTTGTACAGCCGGCGCTGCGAAACCGTGATCGCGAATTCGGGATGCTCGGCCGAGCGCACCTGGACGGCGGCGACCTCTTCGATCCCGAGGTTCTCGGCGATCGGAATCGGAAGGAACTCCGCCTCGCGGCGGCCCCGCTCCACTCGGGACTGCACCTGTTCCTCGTTCAGGCCGAGCAGGTCGACGATGAAGTCGATCGAGGCCTCCAGGTCGCGCGCCTCGCGGCGGTAGAGGTGCAGCGTGTACGCGGGCTGATTCTCGACGAGGATCGCGCCGTTGCGGTCGAGCACGTAGCCGCGCGGGGCCGTGATCTTGACGGCCCGGATACGGTTGTTCTCCGACAGCAGGAAGTAGTGCTCGCCGCGCACGATCTGGACGAACCAGTACGCCATCGGCCAGGAGCGACAGCATCGCGCCGACCGCGACGCGCGAGATCTCGATGCGCCGCACCACCGCCTGGCGGTCCTCGCGGATCCTCAGCATGGACCCTCCGGCGAATGCGTCCTCACCGGAGCCTCCTCAGCCGGCGCCGCTTCCACCAGTCCCGCCACGAGAACTCCCAGGCCGCCTCCAGCGCTCCGCCCGCGATCCCGGTGGCCGCGGCGCGCCAGAAGGCGTCGCGCGAGAGCACGACCATGGGCGACCGCAGAAGCAGCGCGGAGAGGGCGCCACGATCGCCTCGTTGACCAGCGAGGCGGCGGCGAGCGCCGCCCCGACCGCGAGAGCGCCGCCGAAGACGACGCGGACGGAAACGATCGTCAACGCGAAGCCGAGCACCGCCTTGGCGAAGGCGTTAGCGCCCAGCAGCGGCTGCGAGAGGGCGTCCTCGAAGAACCCGGCCGCGGCTCCCGCCAGGACGGCGCGGACGAAGTCGCCGCTGCGCGCCACGGCGGCCGTCGCGAGGAGAAACCAGTCGACCGGCAGGACGCGCGCGATGGGACGAGCCTCCGACGAAGAACTCGAGGAGAGCGGCGCCGGCCAGCAGCAGCGCGATGCGCCGGATCTTCACCGCGGGGCACCCGGGGAAACCTCCGGGCTTTCCTTCGCCGCGGGGGACGCGGAAAGCAGCAGCACGTCCGTCAATCGCGCGAAGTCCGCCGCAGGCGTCACGCGCACTTCCAGGAAGAGGTTGCTGCCCCGCGAGACCGATTCCACGCGTCCGATCGGGACGCCGCGAGGGTAGATCCCGTCGATGCCCGCCGACTCGACGACGTCGCCGCGCGCCACCGACGAAGTCGTCGCGATGTTGTTGAGCGTCAGGCTCCCGCGCCCGTCTCCCCGGACCACGCCCAGCTCGCCGGTCCGGGCGATCCGCGCGCCCGCGGCCGCCGACACGTCGAGCAGCAGCTGCGCCCGGGAGATCGCCGCGTCCGACGGTGACGACCCGACCGACGAGACCCGCCGGAACGGCGAGGGGCGAGCCCGAGGTCACGCCCTCCGAGGCTCCCGCTCCGACAGGGCGCTGTGGACTCCCGACCGCTGCTCGACCAGCAGCACCGGCACGCTGCCGATGACTCCCGGGAGTCCGGCGCCGGCCGATTCCAGGTGCCGGGCCAACGCGATCTGCCGCATCTCGGCCCGCAGTCGAAAGAGCTCGCGGTCTCGCGCGTCGAGCTCGCTCCTGAGCCGCTGGTTCTCGGTTCGCGCGGAGAAGAGCTCCGCCGATCGAGTCGATCGCCCCCGAGAATCCGTGCGAGACCGAGCTGACCGCGGCCGCGGCGGGAGCGGAGGCGCTCAGGATCCAGGACTGGAGCACCGTGCCGCGGCCGCCCCGCGACGGAGCCTGCGCCGACAGGATCAGCACGCACGCCACGAGGACGGTCACGAGGACGGCGCCGCCCCGGCGGGGATTGACCGTCGCGATCTCGACGCGAGGGTTCTGGGGTCTCATGGTCATGGGCTTGAGCCGTTATTCGTGAGCCGTGAACGGTTTACGGCTCGCGGTTCACGGCCCCTGTCGTCACGTGATCGATATCTTCCTCAACAAATCCATGTCGGTCAGCATCGCGCCCGTGCCGAGCGCGACGGAGGCGAGCGGGTCCTCGGCGTAGGAGATCGGCAGGCCCGTTTCCTGCGCCAGGCGCCGGTCGAGGTTGCGCAGCAGCGAGCCTCCCCCGGTGATGATGATGCCCTTGTCCATGATGTCGGCCGACAGCTCCGGCGGCGTCCGCTCGAGCGCCACGCGCACCGTCTCGACGATCGCCGCGACGACCTCGGAGAGAGCCTCGCGGACCTCCTCGTCCGTCAGGACGAGCGTCTTGGGCACGCCCTCGACGAGGTCGCGGCCCTTGACCTCCATCGTCAGCGGCTCGTCGAGCGGAAACGCGGACCCGATCTCGATCTTGATCTGCTCGGCGGTGCGCTCGCCGATCAGCAGGTTGTACTTGCGCTTCAGGTACTGGATGAGCGCCTCGTCCATCTCGTTCGACGCCGTGCGCACCGAGCGGCTGTAGACGATGCCGGCCAGCGAGATCACCGCGACGTCGGTCGTGCCGCCGCCGATGTCCACGATCATGTTTCCGGTGGGCTCCGTGATCGGCAGGCCCGAGCCGATGGCCGCGGCCATCGCCTGCTCGATGATGAACACCTCCGACGCCCCGGCGCGCAGCGCCGAGTCCTGGACGGCCCGCTTCTCCACCTGGGTGATGCCCGACGGCACCGAGACGACGATGCGCGGCCTGACGAAGAGCGAGCGCCCGTGCGCCTTCTTGATGAAGTGGTCGAGCATCTTCTCGGTCACCTCGAAATCCGCGATGACGCCGTCCTTCATGGGGCGGATCGCGACGATGTTGCCCGGAGTGCGCCCCAGCATCTCCTTGGCGTCGGTCCCGACGGCCTCGACGCGGTTGGTGTTCGTGTTGACGGCCACGATCGACGGCTCCCGGACGATGATGCCCTTGCCCCGAGCGAACACGAGCGTGTTCGCGGTCCCGAGGTCGATCGCCAGGTCGTTGGAGAAGATCGAGAAAATGGATTTCCAGGACAAAGCGAAACCTCCTAGGAGCGGGAGACGCGACTCCCGTCGTCCGGCTCTTTCACAGGGACTCCACGAACACTCTCACACGTTTCACGGTTTCGTTGCCCGACGGGTCGACCGACTTGACGACGAGCATGGCGGCGCCGTCGCGCTCCACGGTGATCGTCTTCTTGAAGCCGCCGTCCGCTTCGACGTCGGCGGGCTCGGCGTTCACCGTCACGATGGCCCCGGGCTCCGTCTTCCCATAGATGAGAAAGAGGTTGCCCATCTGTTGGGGGGGGAACACGGTCAGCTCGGGCGGCGCCACGTCGCCGCCGCCCCCCTTGGGCGGCTCCGTCGCCATCTTGAAGCGCCTCACGAGACTCCAGTCCGAAGCGACGCCGGTGGCGTCGATCGCCGCGACCCGCCAGAAGTAAGAGCCTTCCCGGGAGACCTTGACCCGGGCGCTCGTCTGGACCCGGTCGTCGAGGTCCACTTCGGTCGCGTCCGGCACGAAGAGCCGCGAGCGGGAGATCTGAAGCCGGTAGCGCTCGGCCTCGGGCACCTTCGTCCACTTCAGATCCACCTGGTCGCCGGTCTTCAGGTCGTAGATCCGGTTGTCGGCGGGCACGGTCGCCTGCGGCGAGTCGGGCAGGGTCACCTTGGCCGAGATCGTCCGGCTGACCGCATTCGCGTCCACCCTCTCGCGCCCTTCGAGGACCACGGTTTCCTTGCCGGTCGACACCGTGGTCCTCCCGCGGAAGCTCACGACCTCCGTCTTGTCGCCCGGAGCGACGTCGACCGTGACGCGGGAGTCGCGGTCGATGGCGGCGGTGGCGGCGTCCGTGTCGATCATCGAGGTCGCGCTCGACGTGTAGACGTTGACCGCTCCCGAGATCATCTTGATCTGGCTTCCGCTGACTTCCGAGGAGGCCGGGCGCCGGCACTCGAAGAGCGAGCCCGGGCGGATCGTGTAGAGGGTGCCGTCGAAGAACATGATCTCGGCCGAGCCGGTCTTTCCGGCTTTCACGAAGTCGCCTTCGAAGAGCGGCTGGCGCTGCCGCGCCGCCTCGAAGGTCGACCGGCCGGCCCGCTGGAGCGAGACATCGCCCTCGACGAAGATGAAGGACGCGTCTCCCTGTTCGCCCGGCCCCGTTCCGCCGAGCGCGCGGCGGGCGTAGGACTGCGACTCGACGGCCAGGCGGAACGCCTCCTCGAACCGCGCTCCGGAAAAGGACTCGCGCGCGTCGCGCAGGAAGTCGCGCGCCTGCGCGACGTTGGACCCCGGCCGGATGACCCCGGCGGCGCGCGTGGCCCGGGCCAGCTGGGTCTCGGCCTCGGCGATCTCGACCTTCGCCCGTTCCTCCGGCGAACGCTGGCCGCGGCTGTAGAGCGTGTAGCCAATGCCCCCGGCGACCAGCAAGAGCACGGCCACGATCCCCCACTGGCGGATCCGCTGGATGGGGATCACGAACCAGTCGAGATCCGACCCCGCCGGCTGACCGGGCTTCCGTTTTCTCATAAACTCCCGAAACTGCGGGACTTACCCTCATTCCTTATAGCACACTCGGGCACCGAGACGCTCCTCCGAGGGGCCGCCGCGGTCGGTTCGCGACCTGCCCGCCCGCGCCTCCCGGCCGCCGCCGGATTCGGCAAGGCCCTGCTATAGTCGCGCGTTCTCTAACGTCTCGGAAGAGGAGTTTCCATGCTCAAGACGATGCGCAACAGCTTCCACCACCTGAAGTGGACGCTGTTCGGGGTGATCGGCGTGTTCATCCTCGGGTTCGTCTTCTGGTCCGGCGACGCCGGCGACCAGGACCCCGCCGCCCAGATCGTGGCGAAGGTCGGCGACAAGCGGATCACGGCGATCGAGTTCGACCGCCAGTACCGCGCCCAGGTCGAGCGTTACCGCCAGATGTATCAGGGCAATTTTTCGCCCGAGCTCGAGCGCGCGCTCGACCTGCCCCGAAACGTGCTCGACTCGATGATCGAGCGGATCCTGCGCCTCGAGGCCGCCCGCCGAATGAAGCTCCAGGTCTCCGACGAAGAGCTCGCGGCAAAGATCGTGCTGCTCCCGTACTTCCAGGAGAACGACCAGTTCATCGGCCGGGAAAAGTACGAAAAGCTGCTGCGGGCCAGCGGCCTCCAGCCGGACCGGTTCGAGGACGAGATGCGCGAGGACGTGCTCCTCCAGAAGCACTCCGACCTCGTGAAGGCCTCCGTCGCCGTCTCCGACGCCGAGCTCTTGCGCGAGTACGCCGCCCGCAACGACAAGGCCACGATCGAGTACATTCTGGTCCCCGCCAGCCGCCTCGAGACCGCCGCGCAGGCGACCGACGCCGAACTCCAGCAGTACCTCGACAAGCACAAGGACCGGTACCGCACTCCCGTGCAGCGGAAGATCAAGTACCTCCTGGTCGACCGGCCGAAGGTCCGCGCGAAGGTCAAGCCCACCGATTCGGAAATCGCGGCCGACTACGAGAAGCGAAAGGACGACGTTCAACGTTCCCGAGCAGGTCAACGCCGCGCACATCCTCGTCTCGGTCAAGCCGGACGGAGGAGAGGGGGCCGACGCGGCCGCGAAGGCGAAAGCCGAGAGTCTCGCGGCACGCGCCAGGCTTCCCGGCGCCGATTTCGCGAAGCTCGCCAACGAGAACACGGACGATCCCACGGGCAAGAGCACCGGCGGGCAGCTGCCTCCGTTCTCGCGCGGCCAGATGGTTCCGGAGTTCGAGGCCGAGGCCTTCGAAATGGCCCCCAACGAAGTGCGAGGCCCCGTCAAGACGCAGTTCGGGTACCACATCATCAAGCTGAACGGAAAGACCCCGGCGCGCACGCGCTCGCTGGACGAAGCGCGCCCGGCGATCGTCAACGAGATTTCGGAGCGGCAGGCCTCGGCGGAAGCGGACCGGATCGCCCGCGAGCTCGGGGAAAAGCTCAAGGGCAACGCCTCGGCATCCGACGACGACCTGCGCAAACTCCAGACGGACGTCATCACCTACAACACGACGGAGTGGTCCGGCAAAGGCGACTCCGTCTCAGGCATCGGGGCCAACCAGAAGTTCTCGGACGAGGCCTGGGCGCTTCCCGTCGGGCGAGATCTCGTCGACTCCCGTGACGACGCCAGCGCGGAGTCGCCTTCGTGCGGCCCTCCGAGGAGCGGGCCGCCGGTCTCGCCCCCTTTTCCGAGCTGAAGACCCGCCTCGAACAGGATTGGAAGACCGAGCGGCGCGAGAAGGACGCCCTGGCCCAGCTCGAGCCGGCGGCCAAAGAGCTCGCCTCGGGAGCGACACTCGTCTCTCTCGCGCAGCGGTACGGCACCGAGGTCAAGACGTCGACGGAGTTCGGACCGGCCGGGCCCGTTCCCGAGATCGGGGCGGCGCCGGAGCTGGCGGTCGCGGTCTTCCAGACGCCGCAGGGTCAGGCCGGACGGCCGGTCGCCGTGCCGAACGGGTTCGTGCTCTTCCGCGTCCTGACGCGCAACGAGGCCAGCCGGGAGGCGTTCGCAGACGCAGAAGGACGAGCTGCGGGAGTCCATCCGGAGCCGCGAAGCGGACCGCCTGACGCGCTCCTACCTGCAGCAGATGCGGGCCGAGCGCAAGGTCGAGGTCAACGACCAGGCGCTCGCCTCGTTCCTGCGCGACACGGGCGACGGACGCCGGAGCTGACGGCTACAATCGGCGCATGATCGGCCGCCTTACCGGTCGCCTCGCCGGCAAGGCGCCCGACCAGGTTCTCCTGGACGTCGCGGGCGTCGGTTACCTCGTCCACATCCCTCTCTCGACCTTCTACGAGCTGCCGGACCAGGAGAGCCCGGCCTCGCTCTGGATCCACACGCACGTGCGCGAAGACGCCCTCGCTCTCTACGGGTTCCTGACCGAGCGGGAGCGCGCGCTCTTTCTGCTGTTGCTCGGCGTCACGGGCATCGGCCCGAGAGTCGCGCTGACCGTGCTCTCGGGGATCCCGCCCGCCGAGCTCGTCGAGGCCCTTCAAAAGCAGGACGTTCGCCGCCTGGTCGCCGTCCCGGGAGTGGGCAAGAAGACGGCCGAGCGGATGGTCCTCGAGCTCGCCGAAAAAGTCGCCACCCTGCCCGGCGAGGCTCCCGGCAAGGCGCCGGCGGCCGTGGCGGCCGACGACGTGACTTCCGCCCTCGTCAACCTGGGCTACCGGAAGGCCGAGGCCGAACGCGCCGTGGAAGCCACGGCCCGCGCCGGCGCGCCGAAAGACTTCGGCGACTTCCTGAAGGAAACGCTCCGGAGGCTGACGGGCGAGTCCTCGTCCCACCCGGCATCCTGAGAAACGCGGCGACGACTCGCGGCTGGAACGCGAGAACCGCGTAGCCGTCTGGGATGAACGCCGTGCGTCGCACGGCGTTGCCGACTGCTGAGGGTCTGCGTTAACGCCGTCCTTCGGACGGCGTTACCTACTGCCGGGGGTTTGCCTTCGGTGGTCGGGTCGGTGGCCGGCTGTTTCGCTGCGCTCAGGATGACGGCGGATCGCCGGGTGGACCGCGCATGGACCGGGAACAGACGACGGCGGAGGTCAACGATAGACTTACCGCGGTGACCGAAGACCATACTCTGCTCGCCGGGACGGCGCTCGAGGAAGATGCCGCCGTCGAGCCGAAGCTGCGGCCGCAGACCCTCGGCGAGTACATCGGCCAGGACAAGGTCCGCGACAACCTTGCCGTGTTCCTGGCCGCGGCCCGAGGGCGCGGCGAGCCTCTCGATCACGTCCTGCTGACGGGCCCGCCGGGCCTGGGCAAGACGACGCTGGCCCACATCGTGGCGCGCGAGATGGGCGCCGGCCTGCGCCTGACCTCCGGGCCGATGATCGCCCGGGCCGGCGACCTGGCCGGAATCCTGACGAATCTCCAGCCCAAGGACGTCCTCTTCGTGGACGAGATCCATCGCCTCAATCCGGCCGTCGAGGAGATCCTGTACCCCGCCATGGAAGATTTCCGCCTCGACGTGATGATCGGCGAAGGCCCGATGGCGCGCACGATGAAGATCGACCTGCCTCCGTTCACGCTGGTCGGCGCCACGACGCGGCCGGGACTTCTCTCCCAGCCGCTCCACGGCCGTTTCGGCATCACGCTGCGCCTGGACTTCTACGACATCGCCGCGCTGGCGAAGATCGTGGACCGCTCGGCCCGGATTCTCTCGATCCAGATCACGCCCGAAGCCGCGCGCGAGATCGGCGGGCGCGCCCGGGGGACGCCGCGCATCGCCAACCGCCTCCTGCGGCGCCTGCGCGACTTCGCGGAGGTCGCGGGCAGGGACACGATCGACCTGAGACCGCGCGCCAGGCCCTCCAGCGCCTGGAGGTGGACGAGCACGGATTCGACGAGCTCGACCGGCGGATCCTGTCCACGATCATCGAGAAGTTCGGTGGCGGCCCGGTCGGCGTCGGCGCGATCGCCGCGTCCCTCGGCGAAGACCGCGGCACGCTCGAGGATCTCTACGAGCCGTATCTGCTGCAGGCGGGGTTCCTGCAGCGCACGCCCCGCGGCCGCGTGGCCTCGCCGGCGGCCTACCGCCATCTCGGAATCGTCGCGCCCAAGCGGGATGGGGAGCTCTTTTCAGAGCGTCCCCATGAAACGCGGCATCCTCGTCTACAACCCCACGGCCGGCCAGCGCGACCTGCGCGGCGACATGAGTGCTCTGATCGACCGGATGCGCGGCCGGGGACTCGAGCTCGTCAACGCGCCGACCTCGCGGGCCGGGAGACGCGACCGAGATCATCCGGGCGTTTGTCGCCGGGGAATCGACCTCGTCGCCGTCTGCGGAGGCGACGGCACAGTCTCCGAGGCGGCGGCCGGGCTCGATGGCTCGACCGGTCCCGCTCGGTCTGCTCCCGGGCGGAACCTCGAACGTCCTCGCCCTCGAGCTCGGAATCCCTCTTCGACCTGCCTCGCGCCGAGGAGCTGCTGCTCGGAGGCGTGCCCGACGGACCTGCGCCTGGCTCACGCCGGTCAGAGGCCCTTCCTCCTCTGGACGGGCGTCGGCCTCGACGCGCGCGTCATGGGCACAGATGAACCTGACGCTCAAGCGCCGGTTGGGGCGCTGGGGCATCTTCACCGACGGCGCTCGCCGAGTTTTTCCGTTACGAATTTCCCCGCCTGGAGGTCGAGGTCGACGGCGTCAGCCACGAAGCCACCTTCGCCGTTGTGTGCCGCGCAGCCGCTACGCCGGACACTGGATCATCACGCCCGCACGCCCGGCCGGATTCCGATACGACCTCGACGTTCTCCTCTTCAACCACCGCGACCTCTGGAAGCTGTTCCGGTTGTTCCAGGAGATGCAGCGGCGGCGCGGCGGGCATCTCGCCGACGGCCTCGCCCGGGTCGTCCGCGGCCGGGAGGTCTCGATCCGGTCCCTCGAGAGCTATCCCGTCGACATCCAGGTCGACGGCGACTGCGTCCTCGAGACGCCGGTCGAGCTGCCGCATGGGCGACGAGACGGTCCAGGGTCCTATTCCGAAATCGTCGAGCGAAACTCCGAAAAATGAAACCCCGTGACCCCGTCGGGTCCAAGCCATCCTGCCGACTGAGTTCGCACGCAGTGAGCGAGGGATCAGGCGAACGGTCGAGCGCGCATCCGCGCGAGCCGCTCGCCGGTGCCGCCGCAGGCGGCAGATCCCGAGCGAGCGAAGGCGACGGTCACCTCCGGCCCGGACTGGACGGTCTTCTCCACGTCCGCGAGCTCCTTCGGGGCGCCGCACGACAGGCACTCGTAGCCGTCCTTCGTCACGAGGATCGTGTCCTCGATCCGCACGCCGATGTTGGCCCACTTCGGATCCACGCCGGCGAGGCTCGACGGCATGTAGATCCCGGGCTCGATCGTGAAGACCATTCCCGGCTCCAGCACGCCGGGATGGACGCCCCCGGAGCCGCCGTACGACCCGACGTCGTGCACGTCGAAACCGACCCAGTGGGAGACGCCGTGGAGGGTGAAACGGCGGTGCGCCATGCTCTTGACGGCCTCCTCGGGGGTCCCGGTCAGGAGCCCGAGCTTCACGAGCCCCGCCGCCTGGACTTCGGCCGCCTTCTTCTCGACGTCGGCCATCGTGGCGCCGGGCTTCACAACCGACATGGCCTGCTTCTGGGCATCCAGCACGATCTCGTAGATCGCGCGCTGCTCGGGCGAGAAGCGTCCGCTGACCGGATACGTGCGGGTGATGTCGGTGGCGTAATAGCCGTACTCGGCGCCGGAGTCGTTCAGGAGGACCTCGCCGTCCTTCATCTGGCGGTTGCTCTGGTCGTAGTGAAGGATGCAGGAGTTCGGTCCGGAGCCGGCGATCGACGGGTAAGCCATGCGGCGCGCGCCGTTGGCGTAGCAGTAGCCGTCCAGCGCGTGCTGCACTTCGAACTCGTACCGGCCGGGGGCGGCCGCCGCCATCGCGAGGGCGTGCCCCTTCGCGGACATCTCGGCCGCGCGGCGGAGAAAGCGAATGTCCTCGGCGTCCTTGATCAGGCGCATCTCGTGGATCATTCCCCGGGCGTCGACCTGGGACGCCGGGCCCTGGTCGCGTCCCCGCAGACTCTCGTAATCCTTGCGGAACTGCTCGGCCCAGACTTCGTCGTCTCCGTCGGAGAGGTAGAGCTTTTCCGTCCCGACGAGGTAGCCGCTGCTCTGGTAGGTGTTCCGGTCGAACTCGGCGAGCTTGCTCGAAAAGTCCTTGAGGGGAAACGCCGCGTCGGCCCCGTAGGCCGCCGGTGCCTCCTCCGGCCCGATCCGAACCCCGGCCCAGGCCTCGCGGCGGAGGTCCCGCGGACGCAGGAACAGGATGTAGCGCTTCCCGTCGGCGGCGTCCGGCCGGAAAACGGCGGTGACGTCGTCCTGCTCGATGCCCGTCAGGTAGTAGAAGTTGGAATCCTGGCGGTAGAGGTATTCGACGTCGTTGGACATCGTGCGCACCGGCGCCGAGCGCAGGATCGCGATCGACTTCGGGGCCATCTGCGCCATGAACTTCTCGCGGCGGGCCGTGAAGGCCGCCGGGTCCGGCGCCAGGGGCGGATGATCGAGCGCGAACGCCGGGACCGCCGTCAGCGCGAGCGCGGCGGCGAACAGGACCGTCGGACCGGACACACGGATTCTCGACTCGGAGCTCATGAATCCTCCTCGGGTCAACGCTTGGAAATGAATGACCACGGCGCCGGGACGGACGCGGGTCGAACGGACTGGGGCCGCACGACGGCGGCAATGCGGTCGCGATGCGTCCGGAGCAGCCGCCGGACCGGAACGCCCGACGCGGCCTCCTCGAGGATGTCGGCGCCGGACTCGTCCACCTTGGCCAGGAACGCTTCCCAGACCGCCTCGCCGACCGGCATCCCGCGGAACACGACGTTGGGGATCTTCGTCAGCTCGCGCTGCAGGAACCCGAGCTTTTCCTTGAGCGACTCCTCGTCGCGCAGCGGCTCGTCCTCGTAGGGCGTGTGGGGCTTCGGGATGAACGCGTTGAGCGACGGGACGATCTCGGCGATCCGGCCGGCGCCCCGGCCTTCCTCGACCGCGATCTCGTGCAGCTGCGCGACCAGCCGAACGATGTCGCGCACGTCCTCCTCGGTCTCGGACGGCAGCCCGACCTGCAGGTAGAGCTTGAGCCGCGTGAAACCGCGCGCGAAGACCAGCCGGGACTTCTCGAGGAGCATCTGGTCGGAGACCTTCTTGTTGATGAAGCGGCGCAGGCGCTCGTTGCCGGCTTCCGGCGCGATCGCGAGAGCCCGTTCGCCCTGCCGCGCGAGGATCTCGAGGATCGGATCCTCGATCGCGTCGATCTTGATGGAGGAGAGCGCGATGTGGTACCCGAGGCCGGCGAGACCCTCGAGGATCGGGATGATCTCGGGATGGTCGCAGACGGCGGTCGCGATGAGCCCGGTGCGATCCGTCAGCGCGCGGGCCTCCCGGGCGACTTTCAAAATGGAGGAGGCGGGATACTGCTTGACGGGCGCCATCGCGTACGCCGCCCAGCAGAAGCGGCACATCTCGGTGCAGCCCCGCGAGATTTCGATCAGGAGCTTGTCCGACAGCTCGGTGCGCGGCGTCAGGATCGTCGTGTGCGGGACCTCGAACTCCGGCGTGATCTCCTTGCGCGACATGGGCTGTTGCACGACGACCCGCGCGCTCTCGGCCGACTCGGCGCGCGAGCCCTGGACGGCCGGCACGTAGAAGCCCGGCAGCGCGGCCGCGGCCGCGAGGAAGGCCTCCCGGTCCAGGCCGGACTGGAGGAGCTCGGCGATCCGGGGAACCAGCCGCTCGCCGTCCCCGAGCGCGAAGACGTCCACGAACGGCGCGAGCGCCGCCGGGTTCATGCGGGCGATGTCCCCGCCGACGAGGAGGAGCGGGTGCCGTTCGTCGCGCTGCTCCCGCCGGGCCGGGATTCCCGCCGCCGAGAGCGTCCGAAGGATGTTGACGATGTCCATTTCCCAGGACAGCGACCAGGCGAGGAGCCCGAACTCCGACAATGCGGTCCCGGTCTCGAAAGTGACGGCCGGCTGACCCTCTTCGTAGAAGAACCGCTCGCAGGAGAGATCCGGCACGCGGTTGAAGAGGCGGTAGACCCACTGGAAGCCCAGGTTCGACATCCCGACCTCATAGGAGTTCGGGAAGCCGAGGGCGAGGCGGTAGCCTCCGAATCGCCGGGGCTCTTCGGTGAAGCGCTCCAGCGCGGCGCGCTCACGGTTGAGAGGAGTCGGCGGCATGCGGGACCGGTGATTATACGGGGACGGCGCGGAGAAGGAAGCGGACCTTCAGGGGTTCCTTGACCCGGACGAGGCCGAAAGAGGGATCGGCGAGTCCAAACTGCTTCCAGGCCAGGGGAAAGGAGCCCTGGAGGAGGACGTGGTCCGGCCGCACGAAAACGTCCACCGGGAGCTTCACGCTGACGGCCTTGCCGTGAACCGTCAGGTCTCCCGTCACCTCGACCGTAAAGTGCTCGTCTTTCGGGAACCGCGACAGGTCCGCGGTCACGTGGCGGGCCTCGAACACGAGCTCGGGGAACCTGCCGGTCTCGAGCACCTTCTCGCGCATCTTCCCGTCCCGGGATTCCCGGCCGGTCGTCATCGCCGCGGCGGCCACGACGATCCGGGACCGGATCTTCCACTCGCCGCCGGCCCCGGGCGCGGCGTCGATCCTGCCGGAGAGCACGGGCGCGACTCCATGCACGGTGTGGAGCGTTGCCGGCAGGTCCCAGCGCAGATCGGAGCCCGCCGCCACGATCTTGTAGTGGATTCCGGAGCGTTCCTGGGCGAGGGCCGCGGCCGCAAGAAAGAGCAGGGTCGCGACGGCCGGCCGTTCCGCGCGCATGGGCCGCATTCTAGCGTCGGAGGATGAAGACCCAGTCGCCGACGTTGCCCCCGGTGGGTCCCGTGACGAACAGCTCCCCGAGCCGCGCGAAGAGGCGCCGCGTGTCGTGGCGTTTCAGGGCATCCTCGACGTCGAGACCTGAGCGCCGCGCCCGTTCCGCTGTCGACCCGTCCGCGAACGCGCCGGCGGCGCCGGCGGTGCCGTCCCGTCCGTCGGAACCGGCGGCGAGCATCGACGTTCCGGCCGAGCCCGAGAGCTCTCGCGCGGCCGCCGCCGCCAGCTCCAGACAGCGGCCGCCTCGTCCGCTTGCCGTCCCCAGAGTGACGACGGTCTCCCCTCCGGCGATGAGAACCGTGCCGTGCGACAGAGCGCCCGCCCGCCGGGCGAGGCGCCGTCCCGCCGCGGCCGACTCGCCTGCGAGGCGCGGCTTCTCGCGCGCGACGGCGAGACCCAGGCGCCGCGCTTCGAGCGCCGCCGCGTCGAGGCCCGCGCCGTTCGAACCCACGATGCGGACCAGGTCTCCCCGCGCGCCGCGCACCGTCGGGCCCGAGCCGATCGCCGCGGCGCGGTCGCCCGGCACGTCGGACAACGCGAGCGTGATCACGCGGGCCCGCGTCGCCCGCCCGAGCCGGCCCCCCTTGACCGACGAGAGCGAGGCGCGCAGCCGGTTGACCGCCAGGATCGAGGCGCCCGACTCGACCAGCGCCCGCACGGCCCTGCGCTTCGCGGCGAGCGTCAGACCCGGCCGCGGCAGAGCAAGGAGCGACGAGGCGCCGCCCGAGATCAGGCACAGGAGGACGTCTCCCTCTCCGAAACGCGAGAAGAACCTGAGGGCCCGGCGTGCCGCCGCGGCGCTCGAAGCGTCGGGCTCGGGGTGGGACGCGAAGGCGAGGCCGGGACGCGGAAGCCCGGCGGCCCGATGTCCCCGCGGCAGGACCGCGAAGAACGGCGCCGGGCCGAAAGCGTCGAGCGCCGCCCGGGCCATTCCGGCGGCCGCCTTTCCCGCGGCGAAGACCCCGATCCGCCGGGCGCCGGCCAGGGCCCTGCGCACCCGGGGCTCGCGGAGCGCACGCCGGACGGCCTTTTCCGGGTCCGCGCCGGCGAGCGCGGCGCGGTACAGCCGCTCCAGGATCCGCCGGTCGGACGAGGAGGCCATATCCTCCGGAGCTTAGCCCCTGTGTGAGAATAGAGAGGCCGTTTCGGGGGTTTTCCCGAGGTGGCCAACCAGCGAATGAGCGCCAATCCCACGACTCCCCTCCGCCGCCCGGACGAAATCGCGCCCGGCGAGCACCATTGGACGAAGGTCTCCCGGGACCTCCGTCATCGGCTCAATCGGGCGATCCCCCACGATCTGCTCAAGGAGCTCCACCGGAAGAGCCCCGCGCGGCACATGGCGATCGCCGCCCGGCAGTTCCTGATCCTGATCGCGGCCTCGGCCGTCGCCTGGAAGTTCCCGCAGCCCTGGATCTGGATCCCGGCGGCGATGATCTCGGGCTGGACCATCTTCAACTTCACCGTGCTCCTGCACGAGGCGCTCCATCACGCCGTCTTCAACGGCCCGCACCCCCGGGGCGACCGCTTCCTCTCCCTGCTGTACGCGATCCCGTCGGGCATCTCGGCATCGCAGTTCACCCGCTGGCACCTGACGCACCACGCGGAGCTCGGCGACGAGCAGGCGGACCCCAAGCGCCACTACCTGTCGCCGAAGATCAACACGCCCTGGTACAAGCTGCTCTACTTCACCCCGGCGCTCTTCCCGATCTACTTCCGCGCCGCCCGCCGCGAGACCGCCACGTACCCGGAGGCCCTGCGCCGCAGGATCGCGTGGGAGCGGCGCGCGACGCTCCTCTTCCACGTCGGCGTGATGGCCGCTCTCTACGTTTTCGGCGGCCCGGGCGTTCTCGGGCGCGTGTATCTGGTTCCGGTGTTTCTCGTTTTCCCGGTGGCCTTCGCCCTGAACCGGCTCGGCCAGCACTACGCGATCGACCCGCGGGACCCGGCGAAGTGGGGCTCGATCCTCAAGCCCTCCCGGTTCTGGGATTTCTGGTACCTGTCCTCCGCCTATCACCTCGAGCACCACTACTTCACGGGAGTGCCGTTCTACAACCTGCGCCGCCTCCACTTCGCGCTCCGGCCGTTCTTCGACGAGATCGGCTGGAAGCCGACGACCTATGGCCGCCTCTTCCGCGGCTGGATCTTCGAGAACAAGGCGCCGCATACGGACTGGCACCTCGCGGGCTGATCCCGCAATTCCAAGTTCGTCATGGACCAGACCGAGGACATCAACCAGCTCATCCGCGAGCTCAACGAAGACCGCCCTCCCTCGGAAGGCTCCTCCGACTCGGCGCGGCTGAACCGCTGGCTCGAGGCGCTCGTCCAGCGCGCCGGAAGCGACCTCCTGCTCGTGGCCGGCGCCCCTCCGTCGATCCGCGTGGACGGGCCGCTGACGCCCCTGGCGGAGCCTCCCCTCTCCGGCGAGGAAATCGAGGACGCCGTGCTCCCCGTCCTTCCGCACCACGCCCGCGCGCAGTACCGGGAGGCCGGGATCTCGGACGCGTCCTACCGCGTGCGCGGCCTCGGGCGGTTTCGCGTCAACCTCCACCGGGAGCGCGGGCGCGCCGCCGCGACCGTGCGCGCTCTGCCGGGCCAGCCGCCGCGCCTCGCCTCGCTCGGCCTGCCCGCCGGGGCGGAGGCGCTGACCCGATTGCCCCGCGGGCTCGTCCTCCTCGGGGGCCCGACCGGCTCGGGAAAGACGACCACGCTCGCCGCTCTCGTCGACGAGATCAACCGGCGCGACGCCCGTCACATCGTCACGATCGAGGACCCCGTCGAGTACGAGCACCCGCACCGGTCGAGCCTCGTCGAACAGGTCGAGATCGGGGTGGACGCTCCGGACTTCCCGACGGCGCTGCGGGCGGCCATGCGGCAGGCGCCGGACATCCTCGTCGTCGGCGAGATGCGGGACCCCGAGACCATGCGCATCGCTCTCGCGGCCGCCGAGACGGGGCATCTCGTGTTCTCGACGGTGCACACGACCGACGTGGGCTCGACCGTCTCGCGGATCGCGGACTCCTTTCCGCCGGAGCGGCAGAACTCGATCCGCCAGGAGCTCTCGATGGCGCTGGCGGCCGTGCTGACCCAGACCCTTCTCCCTCGCAAGGGCGGCGGACGCGCCGCCGCCGCGGAGCTGCTCTTCGTCGGCTACGGCGCGCGTCAGCACATCCGCAAGAACGCGCTCCAGCATCTCCACCAGGAGATCGCGATCACCAAGAAGCACGGCTCCGTCACGCTCGAGGAGTCCCTCGCCCGGCTCGTGCGCGAAGACGCGGTCGAGGTGGACGAAGCCCGCTCCCGCGCGGCTCATCCCGAGGAGTTCGAGAACTATCTGCGCAACGGCTGACGAGTTGGAACTCGACACGCGATTCTCGCGTGCAAGTCCGGGATCCCTCGTCGCTCCGCTCCTCGGGATGACGGCAACTCGGTACGCCGCGTTTTCACCGTCATCCCGAGCGATGCGAGGGATCCCGAACTCGACCAGCCGCGTTCGGAGTCCCCTCACACCTCCCGCCGAAACAGCACCTTCGTCAGGACGCCGCACACGAGGGTGAAAGCGGCCAGAAAGACCCAGTCGGAGTAGACGGCTTCGGGGCCCGTGCCTCGCAGGAGCAGGTTGCGCAGGGCGCGCACGCCGTAGGTCAGGGGGTCCGCGGCCGAGAGCGTCCGGAGCCACGCCGGGTACGACTCCACGGGGTAGAGGGCGCCCGAGGGGAAGAAGAGGAGCACGTTGATGACGCCGAACATGCCGCGCAACAGGCTCGTGCTGCGCGCGCGCGCGAAGAGCAGGAACCACAGCGCCGAGATCGAGAGGGCCGTCAGAAACACGGTCACGCCCGCGGCGGCCACGCGCTCCCCGCTCGCCAGCGGAAGCGGAGTGACGAAGAGAATGCACGCGAGGACCAGCCCGCCGGCCAGCGAGGCCACGATCGCGCCCGCCAGGATGTTGCCCGCGACGAGCGTTCCGGTGGTGATCGGCGTGACCAGGTATCCCTCGTGGTACCCGTACATGCGGTCCTCGAGGACCTGGAGCCCGCCCGACACCATCGAGCCCATGAAGATCGCCAGGCACACGACCGCCGGCCCGAGGTAGGTCAGGTAGTCCAGGTACGGGTAGGCCTCGAGCCGCACCGGCGGCGCCGGCGGGGGCGCGCCCGGGGGCGCCGCGACTTCCCGCCAGATCAGTGAGAGCGCGGACTCGAGCGTCTCGAAGGAGAACCGGTCGGTGTTGTCGCCGATGAACGAGGGGGCCGGGCCGGACGGAGAGAGGCCGAAGGGCAGCACCCACACGCCCCGGTAGATCCCGCGCCGCAGACCGTCGATCGCCGTGGCGCGATCCCCGAGGAAGGTCGGCGCGACCAGGCCCCGGCCGGTTTCCAGGGCGAGGACTCCCCGGCGGCATTCGGCCGAGTACGCGTTGCCGGCTTCGTCGACGACGGCCAGAGGCACGTTCTCGAGCGGACGGTTCATGGCGTTGCCGAGAACCACGAGGTAGATCACCGGAAAGAGCATCGTCGAGATCAGGAGCACGGGCTGCCGCCACAGGGTCAGGAACGCGCGCTGCCCGATCGCGGCCATGCCCAGAATCGCCAGCCGCAGCCCGCGGGCGGCAGGCCGGGGCCGGGTCGCTCCGTCCTTCCGTCCGCTCATTGCTCCCGCAACGCCCGTCCGGTGTAGGTGAAGAAGACGTCCTCGAGCGTCGCGAGCGAGATCCTCAGGTGCACGATGTGATAACCGCGCCCTTCCAGGACCCGCGCCGCGGTCCGGCCCATTCCTTCGCCCGGCCGCCCGTAGAAGTGCACCAGGGACGGTGAAAGGTACCGGGCGCGCGCGATCCCCGCTTCCGTCAGCGCCGCGCGATCCGGCTCGGCGATCTCGCGGTCGGTCCCGAGCTCGACCTTCTCGCCGGTGTCGAGGCCGTGCTTCAGGGCCTGCGGCGTGTCCTCACAGAGGATCTTGCCGCGGTCCATGATCGCCAGCCGGTCGCACAGGACGTCGGCCTCTTCCATGGCGTGGGTCGTCAGGATGATGGCCAGCTCGGGATCGTGCTCGCGCAGTTCGTCGAACATGTCCCAGATCGCGCGCCGGCTCTGCGGATCCAGGCCCGACGTCGGCTCGTCCAAAAACAGCACCCGCGGAAAGTGGAGCACGCCGCGGGCAATCTCGAGCCGGCGCCGCATGCCGCCGGAGAGCTGGCGGCTGACCTGGCCGCGGCGGTCCCAGAGCCCGACCTGCCGCAGGCGCAGCTCGATCCGCGCCTTCAACGACTTGCCGGCCAGGCCGTACATCTTGCCCTGGATCGACAGGTTCTCGCGGACCGTCAGGTTTTCGTCGGTGGTCTGCGCCTGGGAGACCGTCCCGATCGCCCGCCGCACGGCCGGCCGCTCGGAGACGATGTCGTGGCCCTCGACGCGTCCGGTCCCCGAGGTCGGCGACAGCAGCGTCGTCAGCATCCGGATCAGGGTCGTCTTGCCGGCGCCGTTGGGCCCGAGGAGGCCGTAGATCTCTCCGGCCCGGACCGTGAAGGAGACGGCGTCGTTCGCGACGAACTCGCCGAACCGTTTCGTGAGTTTGTCGACCTCGATCGGCTGCGTCACGCCCGCGGAAGCTCGCTGCCCGCCTCGACGACGAAGGTCTGGCCCGAGACGACCGACGCGTTGACCGGCTGGAGGCGGACGGAGAACGTCTGGAGATCGCGGCTGTGCAGGCCCCAGTTCTTGCGGGTGGCGAACTCCGAGCGCGGCTTGATCGAGACGACCCTGGCCTGAAAGCGGGCGTCGGGCCGGGCCTGCGGCCACACGGCCACCGTCTTTCCCACCGCGAAAGCCGAGAGCCGCTCCTCGGGAACCTCGACGCGGAGGTACGGAGTCGCGATCTGGAGCGTCACGACGGCCTGCCCCGGCTCGACCCACTCGCCCAGCCGGCGATGGCGCGTCAGGACGGAGCCGGCGTTGGGGGAGTAGAGAACGCCCTCCTTCTCGAACACGCGGACCTTGTCGATGCGCACGCGCAACGCCTGCTCCTCGGCGTCGAGCTCTCCCTTTTCCGACTCGCGCGCCCGGATCTCCGCGGCCAGGGCTTCGCGCTGGTGCTGGAGCGTCTCGAGGCTCGCCGACGGGGACACGCCCTCCTTGACCAGCCGCCCGATCCGCCGCTCGTCGGAAGATACCGACGCGTACTGCGCCTGGAGCTTCTCGATCTCCTGCAGGCGCGTGAGGTTGCGGGCGTGGACCTGGGAGACCTGGCGCTCGATGTCGGAGGCGTCCTCGGCGAGACCCGGCTCCTCGATCCGGGCGACCTCCTGGCCGGCGGCGATCGTCTCGCCCTCATCGGGCACCTGCGAGGTCAGCCTTCCCTTGCGTGAAAACGACAGCGCGAGACTCTGCTCCTCCGCGACGGCGAGGAGGCGCAGCGGCGCCCCCGTGTCGTTCTCGCGCCGCACGAGCTCTCCGTAGCCCCATGCTCCGGCCAGCGCGATCCCCACCGCCAGAAACACCCAGAGCGCTTTTTTCACCACCCTCAAGCTTAAACCCGAAAGGGACCGGAGGTGAGATCTCGCTCCACGCGGTCCAGCACCTCCTCGGCTCTTCCCGAAATGCGCCAGGTCCACGGCTCCCGAAGCGGGAGTCGCTTCGGGATTGATCTCGACCGTGAGAGCTCCGCGCGCGGCCGCCTCCGTCAGGAGAGCCGCCGCCGGGTAGACGACGGCCGAGGTGCCGACGGCGAGGAAAACGTCGCACTCGGTCGCGGCGGCGGCCGCGGCCAGCACCTGCGGCTCGAGCGGCTCGCCGAACCAGATCACGCCCGGCCGCGCGAGTCCGCCGCAGTGCGGGCAGCGCGGAGGGAGCTCCGGCAGGTCGATCGTCTCCTCGCGCCAGCGAGCCGGAGCGCCCGGGCACCGGTCCCGGCACGCGAGCTCCCAGAGAGAGCCGTGGAAACGGATGACGTTGGCCGTCCCGGCGCGTTCGTGCAGGCCGTCGACGTTCTGGGTGATCAGCGTGAAACCGGGGTACCGCCGGCTCCAGGCGGCCAGGACCCGGTGGGCCCGGTTGGGTGCCGCGTCGGCCACCAGCCGCCGGCGCCACGCGTACCACTCCCAGACGAGCCGCGGGTCGCGCTCGAAGGCTTCGGGCGTGGCGAGCTCCTCGGGCCGGAAGCTGCGCCACAGCCCGCCCGGGCCGCGAAAGGTCGGGATGCCGCTCGCCGCCGAGACTCCCGCTCCCGTCAGGACCGTGACGCGGTCCCCCGCCCGGAGGCGGTCGGCGAGAAGACGGATGGAGTCCTCCGGCGGCATCGGGGTCGATGATAAGGTTCCGTGCTCGCCGGCGCGGACCGGCCAACGAGCCCCGCGGAGACGAAGAGAGTCATGGCCGAAAAAACTCCGATCACGGTCGCCCGGGGAGATGGCATCGGCCCCGAGATCATGGCGGCCACCCTTCACATCCTCGAGGCCGCCGGCGCCCGCATCGCCATCGAAGAGATCGACATCGGCGAGAAGGTGTATCTGGCCGGCAACACTTCGGGCATCGCCCCGTCGGCCTGGGAGTCGCTGCGGCGGACGCGGGTCTTCCTGAAGGCGCCCATCACCACGCCCCAGGGAGGGGGATTCAAGAGCCTGAACGTCACGATCCGCAAGACCCTGGGCCTCTACGCCAACGTGCGGCCCTGCGTGTCGTATCACCCGTTCGTCGGGACCAAGCATCCCGTCATGGACGTCGTGGTCGTGCGCGAGAACGAGGAGGACCTCTACGCCGGGATCGAGTACCGGCTGTCGCCCGACGTCTACGAGTGCCTGAAGCTGATCACTCGACCGGGCTCGGAGAAGATCGTCCGGTACGCCTTCGAGTACGCCGTCCGCAACGGCCGGAAAAAGGTCACCTGCTTCACCAAAGACAACATCATGAAGATGACCGACGGCCTGTTCCACAAGGTCTTCGACGAGATCGGGGCGCAGTATCCCGACATCGAGAGGGAACACTGGATCGTCGACATCGGCGCGGCCAAGCTGGCCGACTCTCCCGAGGTCTTCGATGTCGTCGTGATGCCCAACCTCTACGGAGACATCCTGTCGGACGTGGCCGCGCAGATCGCCGGCTCGGTCGGCCTCGCGGGCTCGGCCAACATCGGCGAGAGCTTCGCGATGTTCGAGGCCATCCACGGCTCGGCGCCGCGCCGGGCGGGGCAAAACCTGGCGAATCCCTCGGGCCTGCTCCTCGGCGCCGTCATGATGCTCGTCCACATCGACCAGCCGGACGTCGCCGAGCGGGTCCACAACGGGTGGCTGAAGACGCTCGAGGACGGGATCCACACTTACGACGTGTACGACGAGCGGGTCAGCCGCCAGAAGGTCGGCACCCGGGAGTTCGCCGAAGCCGTCGTCGCCCGCCTCGGCCAGAAGCCGCAGACGCTGAAGCCCGTCCGTTACGCCTCGGCGCCCCCGCCGTCCGAGACGGCCGGGCCGGCGACGGCGCGGGTCATCCCCATTCAAACGGGCGTCGGAGTCGACGTGTACATCGGGTGGAACAACCCGGACACCGAAGCGCTCGCGGCGCGCCTGCTGCCTCTCGCCGGGCCGGAGTTCCGGCTGACCATGATGACGTCGCGGGGCCTGAAGGTCTGGCCCGATGGGATGCCCGAGACGGCCCGTTCCGACCAGACGCGGTGCCGCTTCCTGGCCGCGGCCGAGGGCGCGTCGATCTCCGGGGCCAACGTGGTCGCGTTGCTCGGACGCATCGTGGAGTCCGGCCTGCTGATGGTCAAGACGGAGGGCCTCTTCGATTTCGACGGCGTGCGGGGCTACTCGCTCGGCCAGGGGGAGTGACGATGGAACAGCCGCTCGTGGGGATCCTGATGGGCTCGAAGACGGACTGGGAGACGATGCGGCACGTCTCCGAGACGCTGGAGAAGTTCGGCGTTCCGAGCGAGAGCCGCGTGCTCTCCGCGCATCGGACACCGAAAGAAACCACCGAGTACGTCGGGTCGGCGGCTTCCCGCGGTATCGAGGTTCTCGTGGCCGGAGCCGGCGGCGCGGCCCACCTCGCCGGCGTCGCCGCCGCCCACACGACGCTGCCGGTGCTCGGCGTGCCGATGGAAAGCGCTTCGCTCAAGGGGCTCGACTCGCTGCTGGCGACCGTCCAGATGCCCGGGGGCATCCCCGTCGCGACCTTCGCGATCGGGAAGCCCGGGGCCGTCAACGCCGCGCTGTTCGCCGTCGCGATCCTCGCGGGCAAGCGCCCGGAGCTCGTCAAGAAGCTCGAGGATTTCCGGACCGAGCAGGCGGCGAAGATTCTCAAGGAGACCCTGCCCTAGTCGGGTTTCAACGGGACGCCGATGCTCTCCGAGCTGTCTCTTCCCATGATCGGCCTTCTCCTCGGCGCCGCGGCAGCTTCGGGGCTGCGGCTCTACGCGACGATCGCCGTCCTGGGAATCCTGGGGCGCGCGGGGGCGCTGGCGCTGCCCCCCGGCCTCCAGGTCCTGACGAACCAGTGGGTGATCCTCGTGGCGGCGTCGCTCTACCTCGTCGAGTTCCTGGCCGACAAGATTCCCCTGGTCGACTCCGTCTGGGACCTCGTGCACACGTTCATCCGGATACCCGCCGCGGCGCTCCTCGCCTGGGCGGCGCTGTCCGAGGTCGACGAGACGTGGCGCATCGTGGCGGCGCTGATCTGCGGCGGCGTGGCCCTCTCGGCCCACGGCCTGAAGTCGAGCACGCGCGCCGTCATCAACACGAGCCCCGAACCGGTGACCAACTGGGCCGCGTCCCTCGCCGAAGACGGCCTGACGGCGCTTCTGCTGTTTCTGGCCGTCAAGTACCCGCTGGCGGCCGCGATCGCGGCGGCCCTGGTCGTGATCCTTGCCGCCGCCCTCGGGACCTGGATGTGGCGCGCCCTCCGCCGTTTTCGCGCCCGGCGCCGGACCGCGCCGGCGTAAGCGCGCCGGCGGCGTCTCTCCGCAGGCAGCCGTGTTCTAAGATGGTGCATCGCCGCCCCGCCGGCGAGGGAGGCCTTCCATGGATCTCGACGAGTATTCGGATGAAGAACTGCTCGAAGCCGGCCGGGAAGCGATCAAGCGCGACCAGTGGACCCGGGCGTTTCCTTTCCTCTCCGCCTACGTCTATCGATACAACGCGCGCGGGGAAACCGTGCCGGCGTCGGGTCTGGCGTCCTACGCGCTGTGCCTCGGACACAACCGTCAGTTTTTCCGCGGCATCGAGCTCTGCAAAAAGGCGCAGAACGCCGACCCGCGCAATCCTTATATCTACTGGTGCCTCGCGCAGCTTCACCTGCTCTCCCCCTCGCGCAAGGACGCGATCGACGCCGTGGAGCGGGGGCTGCGGGCCGTGCCCGACAATTTCATGCTCCTGCGGATGCGCAAACGGCTCGGCGTTCGCCAGCCGCCGCCTCTCCCCTTCCTCAAACGGAACCACGGGCTCAACGTGAAGCTCGGCCGGCTGATGCACCGGCTCAAGGGGCGCTCGCCGGCGATAATGGCGGCGTAGTTCACGCGAAGAAAAGAGAACGCCGTCCTTTCGGACGGCGTTGCCGTACAAGTCCGGGATCCTTCGCTGCGCTCAGGATGAAGTCGAAGGAAGCCTACGGCTTCTTCGACTTCACGTTCATCAGGTCCACCGGAAGGGCCTGGTAGTTCTCGATCTCGATCTTCTTGGCCTTCGTGTCCCAGACCACCTTCGCGGCCGGCACCATCTTGCCCTCGCCCTTGCCGTCCTTGTCGAGGTGAATCTCGATGAGCGTGAACTGGTAGTCCATCGACCGCGTGCTGTTCGCGGCCTCGCGGAAGGCGACGCGCCGGTTGGTCGCGAAAACCACCCTTCGGCTTCCATCGGGCTGCGGGTTGTCGCGGGCGTAAAAGAGATCGTAACCGAGGGAGTTCGGCGTCCGCATGTAGCCGACCGGCGGCCGGATCTTCTCGAGTGCGGCCAGGAGCGCATCGGGCCCCTTCTCCTGCAGGGTCGTCAGCAGCATCTCGCGCTCTTCGTCGGTCGACCAGCGATTCACCGTGATATCGATAACTCCGGCCCGACCCGTGCCCAGGCTCGCGGCGAAGCAGGTGAAGGTCTCGATGGGTTTTTCCTTTTCCGCCACGGCGGGAGCGGACCCGAGGGGCAACATCAGGGCTCCCAGAAGGACGAGGGCGAAACGATGGCGCATGGCAACTCCTCAAAAGAGGAAGTCTATCTCCCTCCCGGCCTCCCGGGCCGCTTCCCTAACGGGCAGCCCTGGCGGACGAAGCTGTCGCCAGCCGGATGACTCCCACGTCTCCCTCGATTTCGATCGCCGTGCCGTAGGGCTTCGAGATGCGCTGCAGCCGCTCGAGAATGCGCCGGGCGACGGGGGGCGAAGCCAGGCGCGGAGTGCCGCTCCGGGTCAGCCGCTCCCCGTATCCGAGATCGACCGGATAGAGGCGCACGTCGGCGACGCGCCCCTCCTCCCAGCGGGTCACCGCGATCACCGTTTCGAAGACCCGGGGATCGTCGAACGCCTCCGCGTTCCAGGCTGCCAGGAGGTCCGCGTCGGTCGCCTTCGCCGGATCGGCGGAGGAGCGGATGGCAAGGTCGCGATTGGTCTCCCAGGTCGAAGCCGAGAGCGGCTCCAGGATGTCGCTCCAGAAGAAGTTGGCGAGGCTGTAGAAGATCGGCCGCCCCTTGTAGATCTCGATCGGCATCAGACGGTGCTCGCCGTGCGCGATGAAGATTCCCGCGCCGGCGTCGATCGCCGCGCGGGCGAGCACGGGCAGGAAGTCTCCCGGTTCCTCGCAACCGAGCCCGGTCTCGTGCGCGTGGATCGTCGCGACCAGCAGGTCCGAGTGCTGCTTGCCCAGACGGATCGCCTTCAGGATGTCGGCGAGGTCCTCGGGATTCATCTCGTAGCGGTAGGCCGCGCGCTGCCCGACGCGGAATTTCAGGTCGAGGAGCTTCACCTCGTCGGACGGCTCGCGCTCCTTCCGGCGCCGCTCGGCCTCCCACGCGCTCGTGACCTCGCAGCGGGCGCCCGGGTCGGCGAGAGCCGCCTGCACGGACCGGAGCTGGCGCAGGGTTTCCGGGGGCACGACCACGGTGCGCTCGACGCGCAACGCCGAGAGTCCCGGCCGGCCCGGCAGCGCGGCCCCGGGGCGGCAGCGCGTCGGCGTACTCGCTGAACGTCGACGCCATCGAGACCAGGCCGACGCGGCCGAGCGGCGTCTCGACATAGCGCGCGGCGCGAGCTTCCCCGCGGTTCTCGCCGACGCCGGCGTGAACGAGCCCGGCGCCGTCGAGGATGCGCGACGTCTCCCGCATGCTCTCGACGCCCCAGTCCAGCGCATGGTTGTTGGCGCGGGACACCATGTCGAAGCCGAGCCTGGCGAGATCTCCCGCGACGGCGGGCTCCGACAGGAGCGAGACGTCGCCGACCCCCGGATACGGCGCGCCGGGAATCCGCCCCGGGTCCACCGCCACCGTCTCGAAGTTGCCGAACGCGACGTCGGCCTCCCGGACGATGCGGGCGACCGAAGCGAAGCCGGCGTCCCGCGGCAGCAGATGCGAGAGAGGACGCGAGATGATCAGATCGCCGACGGCCGCCAGCGTGAAACCGTCCCCGATCGCGGTTTCGGGCAGGCCGGCGGGACCGGCACGAATCCTGCTCTCTCTCCGCCGGAATGACAGTCGTCGAGCGTTTCCAGGAGACCGGCATCCGCCGCGTGGGGAGTCCCGCGCGCGGTTTTCGCTACGCGCGGGTCGACGGAGGACGAGTCTCTGGAGCGGACCGCGAACGCATTCGCGCGCTGGTCATCCCGCCCGCCTGGACGGAGGTCTTCGTCAGCACGTCGCCGGCCTCGGCTGTTCAGGCTATCGGCCGGGACCGGGCCGGGCGCTGGCAGTACCTCTACACCGAGAAACAGACGCGGCTGCGCGAGCGGCGCAAGCGCGAACGCCTCCTCGCTTTCCTCCAGATGCTTCCAGGTCTGCGAGCTCGCGTCGCGCGGGACGTCGGCGGCTCGGGGCTGACGCGCGAACGCGTCCTGTCCGCCATGGTGAGGCTGCTTCTCCGGGGATTCCTCCGTCCCGGGAGCCAGGCCTACACGAAGCAGAACGGAACCTACGGCCTCTCGACGCTGCGGCCGCGCCACGTTCGGGTTCAGGGCGGGCGCGTGACCCTTGCCTATCGAGGCAAGGGAAACCAGTCGCAGCTCCGCGAGATCGACGACCCGGCCGCGGCCCGCGTGGTGCGCGCGCTCCTGCGCGATCCGGGGCGGGAGCTCTTCCGCTACCGCGGCGAGGACGGAAGCTGGGTCAACATCCGCCGGCGGCACTTGAACGAGTATCTGAAGGAAGTGACCGGGTCCTCCGTGACGGCCAAGGACTTCCGGACCTGGGCCGGCTCGCTGCTGGGCGCCTGCGCGCTCGCCCGTCAGGGGTACCCGGCCCCTCCTTCCGGCCGTGCCGTCCGGTCCCGGATCAGCGCCGCGATGAAGGAGACGGCGCACCTCCTCGGCAACACGCCGACTGTCTGCCGCGCGTCGTACGTTTCGCCGCAGGTTCTCTCCGCCTTCGAGGCCGGACGGCTCATCGCCGACCCGCCGGCCCTCGAGCATCTCGTGCGCGCGTCGCCGCGCGTGCTGGCCGCCGTCGAGCGCAAACTCTGCCGGATCATCCGGAACGGGAATCAGGAAAGCGCGAGACGCGCGGCGCGGCGCCCGCTCCGGATCGCCCCCGGGACCGTCCCGCTCCGGGATCCCTCGGTCGCTTCGCCGGCGAAGAACAGGGTCCGTTCCACGGGTCGCGCCAGGGCCGCGGGGGCCGCCGCTCCTCCCACCGCCTGATAACTGTAGGCGCCTCGGGAGAACGGGTCGCGGGTCCAGTCGTGGAGACGCGCGTCGAGAAAGAGGTTGCGCAACCGGCGCCGGCCAATCCCGAGGACGGACCCGAGAGTGTCGAGCGCCGTCGCAAGGATCGCATCCCTGCCGGCCGCGAGGAGCTCGGTCGCCCGCGGACCTCCGGCCCAGGCGGTCAGGATCGGAACCTCGAGAGGGGCCGCGGTCCACCAGGTCGGGAACGGGGCCCTGGCGCTGTGAAAAAACGACGCTTCCGCGCCGCCGGGGAGCCGGCGCTCGCGCCAGAACGCGTGGCGAAAGCGCAGGACCACCTTGCAGACGTCTCCCATCTCGATGAGCGACAGGGCCCGGCGGATCGGGACCGGGTCCGGCTCGAACAGGATTCCGCCGCGACGCCCGGGCGGCGCCTTGAGCACGCCAGCCGGGACGGTCAGGATGGCGCGCCGGGCCCGATGGGTCTCCCCTGACGCCGTTCGAATCTCCACCCGACCGGGCTTCCAGCGGACGACACGCACCGGGTCGGAACGCCGCATCTCTCCCCGGCCCCGCCGGTTCCATCGGGCGGAGAGCCACCGGATCAGCTCGCCGTAGCCCGAGACCAGCCGGTATTGCGCCCTGTCGTCGGGCTCGGGGGGAGGCTCCTGAGCCGTGGACAGGGCGCGCTCGCTGGCCCGGTCGAGCGAGGCCGCGTTGTAACCCTCCACCATCGAGACGAGGATCCGGCGGTCGGCGGCGGGGAGGCTCGGGTGCGCTTCGAGAAACTCCGCGACCGAGCGATCGGGGCCTCTTGAGCGCATGCGTCTCGTGATCGCGTCGATACGCCGCCACAGGTCGCCCATCGCCTGCAAGTTCCCCGACGCGGCCTCGGCGTGGACGTCGGGAAGCCGCGCGAGCCGGAGGGCCGCCTCGTCCGCGATCTCGAAGAGGTCCGGGCTGCGCCCGTGCACGAACTCGGCCCCGAGCTCGGCTGGAACGGGCCAGCCCGCCGGACGCGACGTCCGAATCCGGCCTCCCACGCGTGCGCGCGCCTCGAGAACGAGGGGCCTGGTGCCCTCTTCCGCGAGCGTTTGGGCGGCGGCCAGGCCTGCGGCTCCGGCTCCCACGACGATGACGTCCGGCTGCACGGGGCTGAGACGGAGCAAGCGCGAGGCCAGAAAGCGGCCGGCCAACCGCGCGGCATGGTTCTTGCCCTGTCTCCGGGAGGCAGAGCAACGAACAGGAGTCTGGTTGAGCGATCACGACGCTCGGGCGGGAGATCGGAGGGAGGCGGGGCGCCCGCCGGCTCCCGACGTGGCGGGTTCGCTCTCGGGCTCGATCGGCCGTTATCAGCTTCTGGAGCGCATCGGCGCCGGAGGTTTCGGAACCGTCTTCAAGGCCTGGGATCCCGTCGCCGAGCGCGCCGTGGCGATCAAGACCTGCACGCTCGGAGTCGAGGGTCACGCGCGGTTCTTTCGGGAGGCCGAGCTCGCGAGCGGCCTTCACCACCCCAACATCACCGAGGTCTACGAGTCCGGCATGGAAGGCGACAAGCCCTTCATCGTGGCCGAGCTTCTGGGCGGGGAGGATCTCTCGACCCTGATCGCCCGGCGCGAGCCTCAGACCGTGGCGGCCCGGCGCGACATTCTGCTCGGGCTGGCCGACGGCATCGACCATGCGCACCGGGCGGGCATCATTCACCGCGACATCAAGCCGTCCAACGTGCGCGTGCTCGAAGACGGCGGGGTCAAGATCATGGACTTCGGCATCGCGAAGTCCTTGGGCACGGTGACCGAGGTGACGAAGAGCGGCGTTGCCGTGGGCTCCATCGGATACATGTCGCCCGAACAGGTCTGCGGGGATCCGGTGGATGTCGCCAGCGACATCTTCTGCCTGGGAGTTCTCGCCTACGAGCTCTTCGGCTTCCGGGCTCCCTTCAAGAGCGACAGCCTGTTTCGCATGATGGAGATGATCGTCAAGGAGGAGCCGGATCCCTTAATCGACGTCGCTCCCGACCTCCCGCCCGCCCTCGTCGCGGCGATCGAGAAGGCGATGCGCAAGAAGCCGGCCGAACGCTTTGCCTCGGTCGCGGAAATGCGGGATCATCTCGCCGGGATCCCGCTGCCGGGCGCCAACGGCGCCCGCGGAGGAATCGCGATGACGACCAGCCCGCGGACCGTCCTCGTGGTCGACGACGATCCCAATGTGCGGACCGCGCTGGTGCAGATCCTGGAGGACGAAGGCTACCGCGCAGTCGGGGCCGAGAACGGACGGGATGCCCTCGCCCTGGCTCAGGCCGAGGCGCCGGGGCTGATCCTCCTCGACCTGATGATGCCCGTCATGGACGGGTGGCAATTTCTCGAGAAGTGGAACGCCCGCGCCCGGAAGAATCACTGCCCGGTCGTGCTTCTCTCCGGGCTGGCATTCATCAAGGACGCGCCCGGGGTCGCCGACTTCCTCTCCAAGCCGGTCGACGGAGCCAAGGTTGTGGCCTGCGTGCGGCGGCTCTGCCCCTAGACCGCTCGGAAGCGGCCCGGGTCTTGCAATCCACCCTGAACGTCCACTTAGGAGGAGGAGAGAAGACCATGAGCACGCTTCTGATCATCATCCTGCTGGTCCTTCTACTCGGCGGCGGAGGGTTCTGGTACCGGGGCCGCCGGCGGTTGTAACAGCCGGCCCCTCGAGTTCGAGCCGCGCGGGGTCGGGTCTCAGACTCGAGCCCGCGCCGCTTTTTCCTCGAACGAACCCCGGAGAGTGCCTTTCCGGACGTATAGAGTCCCGTCTATCAGACATCCACCCGAAACGGAGGTTGTATGAAAGACGACTCGGACAAGCCGCGCCGGAAACTGACTCGTCGGGCGTTCCTCTCGACGGCAGGCTCTTCGGCAGCGGTTGCTGCCATCGCAGGATGCCAGGCGAAGTCCGGTCGCACCGCCGAACGCGGGTCCTCCGCGGCGGTCGCGGACGGGCCGGAGATCGAGGGCGCGGTCCCGGTCACGCTCCGCATCAACGGCCAGGAGCACCGGCTTCAGGTGGACCCGCGGACAACGCTGCTCGATTGCGTTCGTGAAACCGTCGCGCTCACGGGAACGAAGAAGGGGTGCGACCACGGGCAGTGCGGCGCGTGCACCGTGCACGTCAACGGCCGCCGGGTGAACTCGTGCCTGAGCCTGGCTTTGATGCACGAAGGGGACGAGATCACGACGATCGAGGGGCTCGGCACGCCCGACGCGTTGCACCCCATGCAGGCGGCTTTCGTCGCGCACGACGGGTACCAGTGCGGGTATTGCACGTCGGGGCCGAGCGCCGGGTTCAAATCCCTCCCCCTCGGCGGTCTAGAAATAACAAGGCCGGGAGAAACTCCCGGCCATCGAGAATTTTGGTTGCGGGGGCTCGCAACCAACATTACCTGCAGCTGCGGCGACCTGCGGCCTGAGGCGGTTTGCTAAACGGAAGCCCGCCTCGAACGACCCCTCGATGATCGGAGGCGTCCGGGAAGCGCCTAGCGCCGCTAATCGTCGTTTGCCCAGGTCATCGCTGACGCAAGTAGTCGAGCCCCACAACACCCGTCGGGTACGGCGTCGAGTATCTGAGCGTGAACCCCGCGCCTGCGCAGCATCTGCCCAGAGGCGTTTGCCGCGGCCGAGTGTCAGCGGGGTACAGCAGCAGGTGCATCTCGTCGACGAGATCATGGCGCCGGATGAAGCCATCCAGCGACACGAACTCTGGAGACGATCAGTTTCAGCAGATGGCCTCCTACGCGGCGCGCCGGCGCCAATCGGCAGGACGCGATGCCGCATGTAGGCGACGAACGTCGCCATGACGAACAGCATCAGCGTGATCGCCGCCGAGCTCATCTCGCCGCGCATCAGATGGTAAACCGTCGCCGACACCATCACGATCATGATCCCGCCGGCCGCCCAGGTGACCAGCCACGGCAGGATCCGCGTCAGTCCCGGAAGGGTAAGTCCCACCGCGGCCAGCACTTCCGCGACGCCGAGGAAGAGCTGGAACCACCGCGGCATCGACGCGTTCATCTGTGCGGCGATCTCCGGCGGCGGTGACAGCATGAGCCAGCCGTGAGCGAAGAACGCAACCGCGAGCAGCACCTGCACGACCCAGAGCACCATGTTCATGGCGCTTCCCTCCTTTATGATGCCGACTGCGGAATGCGGTCCATGAATTCTGAAACTCACCCGAATACGGTGCGGCGCGCTCCGAGGGTGAGCAGCAATCGAGTAACGGATTCGGCTCTCCCGCCCGACGATGTTTCTGAAACCGCACCCTCAGTGGATTGGAATAACTTCGACCTGGTTCTGAAGTCCGTACTCGTAGCGCAGGACGACCACGCCGTTGCCGAACCGGCGCTCCTCGACCAGCTCCAGGTCCAGCCGCACACCGTCCGGGAAGAACCGCTTTCCGCCGCCGACTACCACGGGGCAGACGATCATCTGGAACTCGTCGACAAGACCGGCCCTGATCGCCTGCGCGGCGAGTTCAGGACCGTCAACAGTGATGTCGTGCTGGGCGCCGGCCTTGAGTCGCCGGACCGCGTCGGGATCGAACTCCCGCTCGATCCGCGTCCGCGCGCTGCGCGGCTCGGCGAGGGTCCTGGAGTACACGATCTTCTCGGCCGCCTGCCACTGCCGCGCCCAGTCGAGCACGAACTGCGGTTGGTCGGGGATCGTGTGCGCGGTCTCCCAGTAGACCATCGTCTCGTACATCCTCCGCCCGTAGAGGTAGGTGCCGACCGACGACGCGAGCTCGTTGACGTAGGAGTGCACCTCCTCGTTCTGGGAGCGCCCCAGCCGAAGTCGCCGTGCTCGTCCTCCGTGTAACCGTCCAGCGACGTGAGCATCGAGTAGATCAACTTAGCCATGCATCCTCATTCGTATGTATCAATGCCGTGCGTGGCGTCCGCCCTCCGAGTCCATCGTGAGCGGGAGCGCGAAAGCCGGAAAGACCTCGGGGCCGAAAGTGACGATCTCGGCAATGATGCCTTCCTCAATTTGCAGGACATCGAGAGCCATCGCACGGTAAGTCGTGTCGCCCGAGTGGAGCACATAAACAGCCACCGCCGGTTGCCGGTTGGCGCGTGTGGTGACGCACCGCAGATCGCCGAACGCCTCGGAGCCAAAACCGGCGTCCATCCAGAGCTTCAAGATGGCCTCGCGGCCCAGGGTAACCTCCGCCTGCGGTGGCATGCGGGAGACTGCGTCCTCGCGGATCAGCGATTCGAACGCGCCGATGTCGGCCTTTTCGCAGGCTTCGACGTACCTCCGGAGCAGCTCGCGTTCGGCCGCACTGGCGTCCGCCCCGGCTGGCCACTCCGGTCTGCGCGAGGGCAGCTTCGTACGCAGAGTGACACGCGCCCGCTGCAACGCACTGTTCGCCGCGGCGACGCTTACGTCGAGCAGTTCGGCGGTCTCCTTCGCGGACCAACCCAGCACATCACGCAGAATCAGCACAGCCCGTTGCTGAGGCGAGAGGAGCTGGATCACGGTCAGGAACGCGAGCTCGATCGTTTCCCGCGTGAGGACGACGGTCTCCGGTTCGGAGTCGCGCGGCGCCGTCGGCTCGAGGATGGCATCCGGGATCGGCTGGAGCCAGGTCACTTCGGCGGGCGCCAATGGCGCGCCCGGAGCTTCGGCAGACGACTTCGCGGCGAGTGCCGATCTCCGCGCGTCGTGGCCGATGGCATCGAGACAGGCGTTGGTCGCGACCCGGTACAGCCACGGGCGCACCGGGGCTCCCTCCTTGAGGCTCTCACGGTACTTCCAGGCGCGCAGCAGGGCGTCCTGAACGGCATCTTCGGCGTCCTGGAGCGAGCCGAGCATGCGATAGCAATGGATCAGCAGCTCACGGCGGTGGCGCTCCGCGACTGTATTGAAGGCCGCTTCGTCGCCCGCTCGAACGGCGCCAGCTAGCGCAATCGCTTCGGCCGACTCTGTCATGGTCTGGTCAGCACTCACTTCGACCTCCCCATTCCTGCCCATGGCGGGCGTGGGCCTCTGTCTACGAGTAATACCTTTCCGCCCACGGAAAATCATCGCGCCAACCTTTCACCGTTCAACTTGTCTTGCCGTCGCATCGTGTTTCCACCTCACGGCATGCGTCGAGGAAAAGCCGCCGGCTCGTTCCCGTGATATCTCCAGCCGTCTCAACGCCCTCTTCCGGTTGACCGGGAAGCGCTACCGGACATTATTGACTCCACCTGCGTGGCACCGTAGTTGTCGCCGACTCCCTCGAAACGTGCGAGGTCCGGAATGTCGGGCCTGCGGTACTTCACGCCCGTTGCGATCACTACCGTCCGCGCCGCCACGTCGATCCCGGGGCCGAGGCTGATCCGATAGGGCCGGCGGTCGCATTGGAGCGCCACCGCCGTCCGCGCCACGACGAGCTCTGCGCCGAATTTCTGAGCCTGCAGGAGGGCGCCGCTTGCGAGGTCATGGCCCGAGACGCCCGTGGGGAATCCGAGGTAGTTCTCGATGCGCGAGCTCGAGCCCGCCTGCCCGCCCGGCGCGGTCGCCTCCAGAACGAGCACGTCCAGACCCTCCGATGCCCCGTAGACCGCGGCCGCCAGCCCCGCGGGGCCCGCCCCGATGACGACGAGGTCGCGCACGACATCCCGGCTCAGGCGGCTGAGGCCCAGGCGGTCCGCCACCTCTTCGATCGTCGGCTTCTTCAAGACCTGGCTGCCGCTGCAGATGAGGACGGGCACGTCGTCCACGTCCACGCCGAACTCCTCGAGCGTCGCCTGCACCCCCGCATCGTGGTCGGCGTCGAGATAGGCGTACGGCTGGTTGTTGCGCGTCAGGAACTCCTGCAGCGTCAGCGTGCCCGCCGAGTGTCTGGACCCGATGAGAACGATGCTCCCCGCGCTCCGCGTCATCAGCAGGGCGCGTCGGAGGATGAACGCCCGCAGAAGGATCTGGCTCAATTCCGGGTCGGTCAGCACGAGGCTGCGAACGCGCACCGCGGGCACCTCGAGGACACGGCCCGCGCGGCGGGCTCGCGCCCGAACGACGGCGGGTTGCCCGGCGATCAGATCGACGTCGCCGGAAAAGTTGCCGGGATGGTGGACCGTGACAAGCGTATCCCGGTCGGACAGGATCTCAATTTCGCCCTCGAGCACGACCATGAGCGGTCGGTTCGTACCGCCCGGCTCGAACAGGATGTCGCCGGCCTCGAAGGGCCGCTCGCGCCCGAGCGGCACGAGCCGCTCGATCTGCGCCGCCGTCAACGTCGGGAAGATGTCCTTCTCGGGGACGCCCGGAGCCGGGCCTTCGGCACTCACATCTCGGATCCAACCCCGAAAACCCGTGGCGTTGCAACCGGGTGGTGGTGAGGGGCGAGAGCCCGCGTGACCCCGGGCCCACTCCGAGCCAGGAACGCCGAGGTTTTTCGCGGCGGAGAGATAGTTGGAGCAGGATTTACCGCCGGCCTTCCGTGCCCGAACCTGCCCGCCGTTTCGCGGCGGGTTAAATCCTGCCCCGCCCTGTGGCCCCTTTGCGACAAGAACGCCGGGAGTTTCCTCCCGGCGTTTCAGAGGCTTGGTTGCGGGGGAGGGATTTGAACCCTCGACCGTTATGAGGACTCCCACCTGCTCGTTAGGAAGCGAAAACGGTAGGAAAATCCCGTTTTCGAAAGCCCCCAAACCGGTAATTCTGGTCTTCTTCCGGCGCCAGACCGCTCGACTTTCGTTCAACCTGAGTTATTGGTCTACTTCGCGTTCGGTGGCCCGGAGGCGGCTCTACTCCTCGGCGTTTTCGCTTGTGCTTTCTTCCCGCGAGTGTATCCTCCGCATCAAAGCGCCCGGGGGATTCATGGACAACTCGAATGTTGTCGGTGTCGTCGCCGAGGGAAGCCTTGTCGCGGAGGCCAGGAACCCTTACAGCGCCGCAACCCCGCTCACGCACACTCCACGAACAGAGTTCACCTTAACGATCCTGGCCTCCGTAGACGTTGCAAGCGGCGGGTTGGCAATGAGGCAAGCCGCCTGCTGGATCCTCATTCCCAACACCTGCGAAGCCCGCATTACAGCATCCCCGATGCCTGGAGGAACTAAGCCATGCCAGCGACCCCTTGGACTTATGACAGTCTCGCCCAAGCCGACAACGAGACGCTCGAGCAAGTCTTGCTAACCTGCGGTCCGCCCGATCCCGAGCAGCTGAACGGTTACATCTACTGCGGCTGGAATCATGAATGGGCGGCCGGGGTGGTATCGGGTCAGAAGTTCAAGAAAGCGTTCTGGCCAAAGGACGGCAAGAATCTCGGCTATAACGAGATTGTCATTCAGGATCACAAGAAGTACCAGGGCGACTGGAACGTTCAAATGACGAATGGTCGCCCGAATCAGCTGGGCTATTTCCGGGTCTCGATGACAAAGGACGAGCCACCCGAAAAGCTCTACGAGCCCTACCTTCACACGTTGCACTTCAACTACGATCTGCCCCTGAATGACGGCGTGAATGCGTTCTTCCGCCTCGTCCGGGACTTCGTCGTTTTGCCGAATGCCGACGACCACACTCTCATGCTGTGCAAGGCCTATCTTCATTTTGGTCCCACGACCGATCTGTTCTATTGCTACTTCCTGTTGGGACATCGCAAGCCGATCGAATACTTTGCCTGGTAACCCGGGCCACCACTGTTCGGTCGGGCGATTCGCCGGACGGAGGCGCTCCTGGAGGTGAGCCGGCGTTGCGCTCCGACGCGGCCTTCGGCTGCCCTGCGGAGCGCTCGAACCCTTGCGCCGCTTCGCTGCGCTCTCAGAGGCTCGACGACAAAGACCGACCCATCAAGGAAGAACATCTCCTGTGCGGGGTCGTCGACGATTTCCGGTCACATGCTGTCGGCAGCAGTAGTCGAGCCACCGGACGCTGGCTCGGCACAGTCCCAGGCGCTGTGCGATCTCCCGTTCGCTGCGGCCCTGCTGGTAGTGCAGGTCGTAGAACTCTCGTAGACGTGCCGGGAGTTCGGCCACGCGAGCGTGCAGAAGGTGGTTGAGTTCTAGGTCATGCTCAGGGCGCGCTGCCATGCGTGCGAAGGCACGCTCCCGCCGGTGCGAATGGACCGTGCTCCGGAGGAGGTCAACGGCTTTGTGGCTGGCGACGCGGAAAACCCATGCCGCGCCTACGCGGACCCCCGGGCCTGCCTGCCAGAGGGCGATGCGAAGCTCTTGGAGGAGATCTGCGAGGTCATCAGCTCTCAGGCCGTACTGGTACGCGACACGTGCCGCAGCGCGATGCAGATAGGGTGACGCCAGCCACTCCTCCGTGCTCGCCATCCCACTCCGGTTGTCCTTGGTAGCCCCGACCACCGCCGTCTCATCCGGGAATCTCCGCCAACGACTTCATCGCGTTGGCGAAACCCTGCCATCCCGCTAACTCTCAGGCTGGATCATATGATGCGCAGTGGTTCTCCTGGCTCCGTACTGCGATCGCCGAGAACCGCCCGGCAGCAGGCCCAGAAACCCAGGCTACCAGCAGAACGAGCAGGGATTGAGCGAGCGCGAGATCGCGCGAGCGTGGGCCTGTGCCGGGCTTCCGTCCGTCGGTTGGATCACAGGGTCCGGGACCGGCCTCCCGGTACCAGAGAGTGCTTGTCTGGAAAGACCGCGTCCCGTCCCCCGGCTCGTTCTCGCCTCGCCCACTTACTGGCTAGCCCAACCCCGGCCGCTGCGGCGACTCTAGAGTGGAGTTGTCTCCGCTACCCGATCGCATGGAAGTGGAGCAAGCCGCAGCATCCGTAGTGATCGGGAGTTTCTGAATAGGACCCAGCGGCTCCCTCGGAGGATTGCATGGCCGACGAAGACCTTCCCATCCCTCTGGAGATCCCCTGGAAGCTGGTCGCCACCACCCAGGAGCTCAAGGCGGCCAACGTGCCGGCCGAGGTTACGACGATCTCCCTCTTCATGTACGAGCCGCAGTTGGAGAGCTTGGAGGCTGTTTACCCCGACGAGCGCCTCGTCTATCTCAAGTTCACTGTCTCCATCTCTCCCTTCTTCTCCGAGCCCTTCTTCGGCAACGCCGCCAGAACGTACCTGGAGGGTGGGCTGCCCGTTTGGCACGTGATGCTGGACCTCAAGGTGACTCCGAACCCTGCCGTCTTCGGAGGGATTCGACCCTACTTCCATGCCGCCGCACCCGTGCACCGCACGATGCTCCAAAGTGGCGTTGTCGGGCACGAGGTTTACGAAGGAACCTCCGACGCAGTGTCAATCGGGAAAAGCGCGTCCCAGCTCCACGAGACCGTGAGCTCCAAGACGAAGACCAAGAACAGCCAGAGCGGCGGCGGAGCGGCTTTCATGATTCCGGCTCCGATCCCGATCCCGGCCACCGTCAGCGCTTCGTCCAGCTCCACCACCACCACCGTGGATAGCGAGCGCAACGTGGACCAGTTCCTGGAAACAACCAGCCGGGAAGCCTCGCAAGAGCGCCGGGAGCTCCTGAGTCACATGACGAACGTGGAGAACATCTTCACCCTTCTCAACCTGAAGCACGTGGGCTCCCCCTATCTGCGCTTCTGCCTGTGGCCGCGACCGCTGATCCCCCTTTCTGTCTCACCTCACGAACCCAGCCTCTGGTACAGCCAGCTCCTTCAGCGTCGTTCCAGCGGGATCGAAGGTATTCAAGAGTTCCTCGCTGTCGTGGTCGTGCCGAAGGACAAGGGATTCTGTGTCAACGCCCGCCTGCGCCGGCTGGGCCTGCTCGATATCCCGCCCACGCCTCCGGACTACGAGGCGCTGCACGACACGCTCATCACGCCCGCAGACCGAGCAGATATCTCCGAGTATCTCCATCAGCTCTACCCAACGGGAACATCCACCGACGAGCTCGACGTCGATCTCGGATTGGGCAAAGACCTGGCCCGGGCTGCGGTGGTCTTCTGGAACGTGGAGCCGGAGGCGGTTCGTTTGCTCGGCCGCGCCGTCGGTCCAGAAAACCAGTCCCTAGGCAACGCCAGCGGAGAAGTGTTCTGGCGTATGTACAAGACGAACATCGAGCTGCGCCTGGATTTCCTGCGGGCGAAATCGAGGAGGAGCTGGCGGAATCGCCTCTCGAGCGCGGCGTGGTACTTCTCTTCACGAAGCTGCTCAACACCTGCTTCACGGTGGACGCCGCCGGGGCGATGAAGGTACAGCCGGCCTCCCGGTCCACGCCCCAGTTCCAGATCTACGACCCGGCTCCACAGGCTCGGGCCGTGCCAGCATCTCGATCGCTCCCGCGCTCGGACGCGGCTCCTCCCGGTACGTCCAGACGGTCGCCAAGTGGAACGCGCTCTCCGACCGGCTGGCCGAGGAGATGGCGAACCTCGAGCCCGGCGAGGAGAGGACGATCCCGAATAGCCATCCGAAGGTGGTTCAGATCTTCCTCGACCGGTGGGAGTCATTGCCGGCGTCCAGCCCTAGGAACCTCCCCCTGGACAAAGCCGCCACCTTGCTCGGTCTCAGTGTGGCGCAGAAGCGGCTGCTGTCCCAGGCGGGCGCGACCGACCTCCGCGGTATCGCCCGAGCCCTCAACGTGGTACCTCGCATCGAGCGCCTCAACGTGCGCGTGAGCGATGCCGTCGCTCGGCTCTCCGGGTCGCCGAGGGCCAAGGGGAAGGCGCGCCAGCCGAGGCTTCAGCCCGCGCGTTTCCCGATCGCCGAGAAGGACAGCCTCGCCATGCGCGAGGCCATCGGCCGCGCCCTCCTGCCGTGAGCGGTCCCGGAATGTGGCCTGGTGACCTCAGCGGACGATGAAGCCGAAGAGGTCCGTCAACCGTCTTCAGTTGGGTCCCGTGGTCGGGCACACGGACAACGCCTCTGCACGCATCTGGATCCGAGTGCGCGACGACCCGGCGGACTACATGCTGCGCGTCAAGAGGCACGGTTTCTTTCCGTTCCAGAGCACGGGCAACGCCGAGCTGGGGACGGCGCTGGCTCTCGCCGAGGGCCTGCGGTCCGACTGGCGCTATGAGTATCAGATCCTGCGGCGGAGACGCGTGGTGCCCGGAGGTTTCGGCTCTTTCCGAACGATGCCGGACCCCGTCTCCATGGCGGACGTCCAGTTCGTGGCCGTCTCGTGCAGCGCTCAAGACGACGAAGGCGCCTGGGCGGCCCTCCACCAGTACGTCCAGGACGCCGAGCCGCGCTTCCTGATCCTGATGGGCGACCAGGTCTACCTGGACAGCGGCACGAGCGTCTGGCACGAGCACTTCGACTCCGAGCCCGGCGAGCGACGGGCGGCCATGGCGGAGAAGTACCAGGAAAACTGGTCTCGCGAGGCCGTGCAATCCGTCCTGGCCAACATCCCGACCTACATGATGTGGGACGATCACGAGATCCGCGACGGATGGGGCTCGTTCGCGCCCGATAGCCCGACGCTCGCACAGCTGCATCCCGCCGGGGCTCCCATCTTCAAGAAGCACGACGCCTACTTCGAGGACGCTCGGGAGGTCTACTGGCATTTCCAGGCCTGCCGCAACCCGCTGCCGGCGCACGTTCAGCAGCCTCCGGCTCACGGGCAGCGCCAGGCCCTGCCGTTCGTCCTTCGCTGCGGCCGGACGGCCGTGGTGGTCGTGGACGGTCCGGGGCGACCGCGACATCTGGCGGCCGCAGGATCCGGTGCTGGGTGGCGAGCAATGGCAGTTCCTGGAGAAGACGTTCGAGAATCTGAGCCCGGAGGTGGAAGCGCTGGTGATCGTCACGCCCGTACCCATCGCGTCCATGTCCCCGGACGGCCAGACCCAGTTCCTGCTCGGCCGCCGCACCGACGACGTCCAGCTTTTCGCGCGCGGCGACGCCAAAGGCCTTCGCTCGCTGGAGAGCGAGGAGGACCTGATCCAACTCGGGGCCGCCGCAGTCGGGGGCTGGCTCTCGGACACGTTCGACACGACCGCCAACCTCGGGTCCTTCCGCGTCGCCGACATCGACGACGTCCGGGACCACTGGTCGCACCACCTCAGCCGCGCCGAGCAGCAACGGCTCGTCGTAGCCGCGGTCGCGGCGGCCTTCCGCAACCGCATCCCCTCCATCCCGCGAGGCCTGATTTTCCTGGGCGGCGACCTGCACGTGGGCGCCCTCTTCGACCTCTCCGTCGCCGCGCCGGCGCTGACCGTCCCCTGCCTGGTCTCATCGGGAATCAGCAAGACCGTGAGCAGCTCGCTGTTGATCGGGACCGTCGTGGACGAGGAGTTTGAGATCGGATCGGGAGTGCAGGCCACTCTCCGGCAGGTGGTCGCCGACTACAACTTCGGCATCGTGCACGTCGTGCCCACGGGCGGAACGCCGGTGGTGATTCCCTCGCTCTGGCACGCGAGTGAGTCCGAAGTCGAGGGTGCCCGGGTCAAGATCTTCATTTGAAAAGACGAGCAGAAAGAGTGACGAGGGCGTTAGCGGGGCCGGCCGGAGGAAGGAGGGAGAGACAGATGAATCCATTACACGGACCCGCCGAGGCAGTGCCCGCTGAGCCCACAGATTGCGATCACTGCGCTGATGGGCCCAGCCTTCCTCGACACCTCCGGCTTTCCTCCGGTGAGCTCGTCTGGTCCCAGGAGGACCTCAGGATCGCCGTCTTAGGACTGGACGTCGCCTGGGTTCGGACGTACCGCTCCAGGTTCGGACCTCTCACACCGCAGGGGACGCGCTGGGACCACTGCTACAACCTCAGAGTCGAGAAGGCATCGAACGGCTTACTCGTATGGAACGGGACCGGTCGGGCCGATCTGTACCGGGAAGCGGCCGGAGGTGTCTACGAGGCCAGGGGCATCTTTGCGTCGGGGCGCATCGACGAAGCGGGTCGATTCCGAATCCGGTTCTCCGGTGGAGGGGTCTGGGAGTTCCTCGGACTCGAGGAGCGCTCAAGTGCCGGCAGTGTCGCGCGCATCGCCGACCGCAACGGCAACTCGCTGGGCTTCGCCTATGACGGAGCGGGGCGACTCCAGACCATCAGCGACACATTGGGCCGGGAAATCGTCCTTCGATACAACCGCCTGGGTTTCCTCGACACGATCACCGACTTCACTGGACGCAGTGTGCGCTACGACTACTACGATGACGGCGAGAGGGGCGGTTCTCAGGGAGACCTCAAATCCGTGACCTATCCGAGGATCGCGGGGACGCCGACCGGTAACGACTTTCCCGAGGGCGCCACGGCCGTCTACTCCTACTCCACCGGTCTCTCCGAGGCGCTGAACCATCAGCTCGTCGGGGCCACCAATCGTTCGGGCCAGCCGGTACTCGCCGTGAGCTATTACGGGGAGAGCCGCGGCCCGTCCGCGGGCCACGTGAGCGAGCTCAAATGGGGGGATGCCCACCACCCCGTTCATGTCACCTACCATCCGAAAATTCCGGCCGCGAGCGGAGACGCGGCGCTGCTTGCCATAACGAATGACGGAACCGGCAGCGTCCGGGAGTACGAGTTCGACTCGGCCCACCGGTGCGTGCTGATCCGCGAGTTCACGGCCCGCGCGGACCCTGGAAGGGCCACCACTCTGGACGACAATCGCCCTCGAATCCCGGTGCGCGACAGCGACCCGCCCTATTTCGAGAGTTCGTTCTCCTACGACGACGCCACCGGCCTCGTCACCGACATCCGAAGGGCCGACGGGAGCCGCACCGAGCAGACATTCGAGGCGAGCCGGCGACCGGATGCCCCTCCCGAAGAGCGGGGGCGGCTCCTTTCGGTCAGGCGGACTCCGGGTTCTGTCGGCGGCGACCAGCCGGAGATCGTCCGGCGTTACGAGTACCTCGAGGGCTACGGATGCAGCTGCGGGCAGGCGTTCGTCACCCGGGCGACCGACGGGCGGGGGAATGTCACGGCCACCGACTACGACGAACGGGGAAATGCCGTCCGGGTGGTCGAGCGGGACGGCTCGGAGACGGAATTTCGTTACGACGACTGGGGCAGGGTAACGGAGCATCTGCATCCGCCCGACAGAGCCGGGAGGCGGCGCAGGGACGTCTTCGAGTACGCAGCTGCGAGCGGGGCTCCCCAGGTCGAGAAGCCAACGGCGGAGGTACTGGACGCCGAGGGCCTGGCGGTCAGGACGGAGTACGAGTACGACGAGTTGGGCCGCGTGGAGGTGGTCAGGGACCCGGAGGGCAACGAGCATCGGCACGCCTGGAACCAGTGGGATCTGGTGGTGCGCCGCACGTCTCCGGCGCTGGAGGATGGAGCCAGGTACGTCTGGGACACCATCTACGACGCCGATCGAAATGCCGTGCTGCAGTTGACTCGCTCCGTGTCGGCGGGGGCTTCCGAGGGGGGACGCGTCGAAAGGAGGACGGCGCGGACCTACGACGTCCTGGGCAGGGTCGTGGAGGTGTCGGACGGCCTGGAAGGGGTGAGGCCTCTGGTCACGCAGTATGAGTACGACGGCAATGGCAACCGTGTGCTGATCCGCCGCGGCGAAGCCGTCAGCGGCCGCCAGCCGGCGAATGTGGTGCGGCTGCTTCTCGACGCGCGCAACCTGCCGTTCGTGCGATCGCGCGGTGAGGAGGGCAGCGGCCTCACTGTGGCGACGTTCGATTACGATGCTGGAGGGGAGCTCGTCCGCTTGGTGCGCGGCACTGGAGGGGACGAGAGCGAAACCCGCTTGGAGCGCGACGGGTACGGGCGGGTGAGGCGCCTCGATGGGCCCACCGGGACCGTGGTGCGCCTTCGGTACGACCCAAACGGCAACATTTTGGAACACACGGTCACGACGGAGCGAGAGGGGCGACCTCCGCACTCCCTGGCCGAGGTCGAGCAGGCCTTCGATCAGATGAACCGGCTGGTGCGCCGCCGAGCGGCCGTGGTGGCCGGCGATCGGGAAACTCAGCATGTCGAAGACGTCTGGGAGTACGACTTGTTGTCCAGGGTTGTGCGGCACACCGAGCCGTGGGGCGGCCAGACTCTTCGCGAATATGACCGGTTGGGCCGGGTTCACGTCGAGTCGTCCAGCTCTGGCCGGGTGGCACGCTACCTGTACGACGGTAACTCGAACCTGGTGGAGGAGCGCGTAGCCCGTCGCGAGGCCGGGGGGGGCCTCCGGGAGGAACGCCTGACCCGTTACTCGCGTGACCCACTCGGGCGGGTGCGTCGCATCTCCGGACTCCCGGGTGTGACCCGGGAGGTGGCCTACGACGGTGCCGACAATCTCACGAAGATCGTCTTTCCGGGAGATCGCAGGGTCGACATCGACTACGGCGTGGGGCTGCGGCCCACTCGGGTGCGCTGGACCGATCCCAGCCGGGGCGACGCGATTGAGGTCCGGCAGTCGTGGGACGACAGCGCCCGGCTGGTGGAAAGGGTGGATCCCAACGGGAACGCGACCAGGTACAGATACGACGCAGCCGACAACCTGGAGGACGTCACTTACGCCGACGGGACGGTGCGGCGATTCTCCTACGACACTCGGGGCAACTTCACGGAGCAGCTTGATCCCACGGCCACCAGGATCACCTCCTCCTACGACCTGGCGGACCATCTGATCCGGAGGGACATTGAACCCGGTCGAGGCGTCGCCCCGGATACGCTGCGCGAGGCTTACGAGTACGACGGAATGGGCCGCATGCTGAGCGCGGCCAACAATTTTTCTTCCATCGAGTGGCGTTACGACTCTCTGTCGCGGGTGCTTGAGGAGGTCCAGGACGGCCGCTCCGTGCGCTCCCGCTACGATGATCGGAATCAGCGACGGGACGTCGTTCACCCGTCCGGGTACAGCGTGAGCTATGAGTACGAGGAGGGCCCCAGGCTGCGGCAGATGTCGGACCCCAGGGGCCCGGCGCTCTCCTTCGAGGAGCACGGTGAGACGGGCGCGCGGATCACCAGATACCTGCGCACCAGGCGCTCGATCGTTCGAACGACCACCCCCGGGGACGCAGGTCTGTTGAACACCATCTCGACGGAGGGAACAGATGGTGTCGTGGATGCGCGCGGGTACCTCTGGGACGAGATGGGCAACGTTGTCGGCGTCGACATCCGGAATGCCGAGACCACCCGGAAGTGCAGATACAGGGTGGACGCCTTTGGCCGGCTTCGCGGGTCCTCGGTCCGCCCTGGCGGAGCCGACTCCGAGTACGTCGTCGACCCCGCTGGCAACCGAACGGAGGTACGAGGACCTTTGCGGACGGGCGGCTACATCATGGGCCCCCTGGATCGGGCGACCAACCGCTATACCAGAACACCGGACGACAGCCGGTCCTACGACGCCAACGGCAACCTCATGGAGGTGACGGACGCCCGCGGCGGCAGGCGGTGGATGCTCTACGACTTCGCAAACAGGATGGTCGAGCACCGCGACGAGGCCAGCGGCGTCGTCGTCCGCTACGCGTACGACTGCCTCGGCCGCAGGCTCAGAAAGACCATTGCCGGTCGTGACGGCGAGGCGGTGGGGGGGCAGCGCTACTCGTACGACGGCGATCTGATGATCGAGGTCGAGGACGTCGCCGGTGGAGTGACGCGAAACCTGTTGCGGCGGGGACGGGTGCTCCTGGGGCAGATCGACTCATCGGACGGGTCGGAACGCTGGTACGTGACCGAGGCGCTTGGCAGCGTGGTTGCCGAGCTGGACGGCGAAGGGACGGTGCTGAACAGGTACGAGTACGACGACTATGGAGCCCCGAGCGTCTTCAAGGATGGCGAGGAGGTGGCTTCACTGGCGCTGCCGATACCGCCGCCGCCGGATCTGTTTGCCGGCTACCCGTACGACCCGGAGTCGGGGCTGTACTACGTGAGAAACCGGTACCTGGAACCCGCCGCGGGCAGGTTCACCACCAGGGACCCCGACGGTATGTGGGAAGACGCCCGCGGCCGGGGGAATGCCTACGTCTACGCGGCGAACAACCCGCCGACGTTCGTCGACCCCTCCGGGCTGTCCACCTACAGGTGGTACTCCTGCGGAGGTCCCTCGCCTGGCCCCCGGCTGATCAAGGTGGAGTTCGAGGGATGCAACAAGGCCGCGCGTGACTCACTGTTCGTCCCCGTCTGTCGGGCGTTCCGCGCGTCCGGGCAGGCCGCCGAGCGGGTTTTGTTGCTGTGGCTCGGCGAATTCTCAGGCATACCTCAACCTGGAGCGAACACCACCCGCGGTCAGTTGATCAAATGGTTCGGCGGGCCCGACGAGGGGACGACCACGTACTCGAAATCCGTGATCGGCAACCATCTTCATGAGATCTTTGCCGCCATCAAGTCGGACGATTTCGACATCGACTGCGAAGGATCCTGCGGTTCGAGTTGTGGAAACGGCACAGTCGGATACGTGGTGCACGGCGGCATCGACGTCAACCTGTGCAACACCTTCTTCTCCTGCGGCTTGTCGGCAAGCAAGCGAGCGTCGATTCTCATCCATGAGCTGAGCCACGGCTACGCCGATACCGACGATTACTTCTACTACCCGAACGATGGCAGCAACCTGCCATGGAACCTGCTGTTTGAAACGGGGACTCTGCGCGAGAACGCGGATACGTACGAACAATTCACTTTGGACTTCTACCTGCCGTAGACCGTGGCGAACCGACGCGAGAGCGCGGGAACCTCCGTGATTAGTGAGGGGATGGTTGGAGTCTTCGAGGACGCGCGCGACCTACTGCTTTCAAGGCGTGCCGCAATCCGCTTCCGCCGTTTGGCGACCGAGAAATAGCAAAGGCCGGGAGCGAACTCCCGGCCATCGAGAACTTGGTTGCGGGGGAGGGATTTGAACCCTCGACCTTTGGGTTATGAGCCCAACGAGCTACCAGGCTGCTCCACCCCGCGGCAGGGGGCGAACCTTATCGAAGAGGCCCCGCCGCGTCAAGGAGCTGTGAAGAAGCGTCTGGGCTCTCTCTAGTCTCTCTTGATGACGACGCCGAGGATCGCTCCGGCGACCAGTCCGACGCCGAGCGACAGGAGTGCCGCACCTTTCGGGTTCCTCTCCGCAAAGCCCAGGAGCGGAGCGTAGAGCTGAGACGGGACGCTCGCGGGAGGCTCGGGGAGATCCCGTCCGTCCGCGTCGACAAGGTGTCCCGGGGCGCCGGCGGCGTCCGCGGTCCCCGCCAGCGCGGAGGCATTGGAACGGGGCTTCGGAGCCGGACGGGACTCGTTCCGGGCAGGCTCAATGATTTTTCCGGCAGGCTGAATGAGTTTGGAGTCGTCGGTCGTGAGGTCCATTTTCGATCTCCTTGATTGGATTGGACGGGACTCTAGAACAGTCCCGGCCGGCCGCGGAAGAGGCGCCGGGCGATCCCCGCGACGACCACGGTGCCGATCGCCTTCACGAGCGTCGGATGTTTTGAATAGAAGCCCCTGGCACGTTGAACGAGGTCCGGAAGGCCCTTCGCCAACCCGTCGAACGGATTCTCCACGCCTCCACGCGTCACGACGTCGGGCTTCAGAACGGGCGGGCGGTTGTCCGCGGACCGCTCCGTGCCTGACGAATAGCTCGAATCCGTGTCGCCTCGGTTCTGATCGACCGTCTCTTCGAGCTCTTCTCTGTAATCCATGATTGTCCCTCCTCCAGCAGCAGTCGCTGCAGTGGCCAACGTTCTCGACACCGCCTGCAAGAGCGATGCCGCCCGAATTCAGCGACGCGCGGGCTACTTTGGAGCCGGCCGTGGGGCGGCGGCGGGAGCTCCCGGACCCGGGGTCACCTTGGGCTTCGTGAGGCTCCCGGGAGGATAGAGAAGGACGACGTCGTCCGGCTGGACGAGGTGCAGCTCTTCGCGGGCGACCTTCTCGGCGGGCAGCTCGTGGCGGTTGGCGGCCTCGATGGACGCCTTCAGACGGTCGTTCTCCCGGCGGCGCTCGGCGATCTGGCGCTCGAGCGTCTGGACCTCGGTGCGCGCGCGGCGCAACTCCAGCACGCGCCGGTCCGAGAGCAGCAGCACTCCCATCAGCACGGACGAGATCGCGAGCGACACGAGAAAGGCCGTGACAGGCCGCGGGCCGCGGGAGATGTGGTCGGCGTTCTTCTTCATTGCGGAAACGCGGCGCGCCCGGCGTAGCGGCCGGCCCCTTCCAGCTCCTCCTCGATCGCGAGGAGGCGGTTGTACTTGGCCAGCCGCTCGCCCCGGCACGCCGAGCCCGTCTTGATGAGGCCCGCATTCACGGCGACGGCGAGGTCCGCGATGGTGTCGTCCGTCGTCTCGCCCGACCGGTGCGAGGAGATCGTCCGGTACCCGGAGGTCTGCGCGAGCCGGACGGCCTCCAGGGTCTCGGTCAGGGTGCCGATCTGGTTGACCTTCACGAGCAGCGCGTTGCCGACGCCGTCGGCGATCCCGCGCGCCAGGATCTCCGGGTTCGTCACGAAGACGTCGTCGCCGACGAGGAGGATCTTCTTGCCGAGCTCCTTCGTCAACGCCTGCCAGCCTTTCCAGTCGCCCTCGGCGAGCCCGTCCTCGATCGAGAGGATCGGGTACGCCGCGACGAGCTCCGCCCAGTAGCGGATCATCCCGTCGGTCGAGAGCGTCTTCTTCTCTCCCTTCAGGTGGTACTTGCCGCTCTCGTAGAACTCGGAAGCCGCCGGATCGAGGGCGATCGCGAGGTCGCGGCCGGGCTCGTAGCCCGCGGCTTCGACCGCCGCGAGGAGCAGCTCGATGGCTTCCTTCGACGACGCGATGTCGGGAGCGAATCCCCCTTCGTCACCCACGCCGGTCGACAGGCCTTTCTTCTTCAGGATCGATTTCAAGGCGTGGAAGGTCTCGGTGCCCGCCCGGAGCGCCTCGCTGAAAGAGTCGAACCCGACCGGACAGACCATGAACTCCTGCGGGTCGAGCCGGTTGTCGGCGTGCGCTCCCCCGTTGATGACGTTCATCAGCGGCACCGGCAGGATCGTGGCGCCGGCTCCGCCGATGTGGCGGTAGAGCGGAATCCCGCAGGCTTCGGCCGCCGCCCGAGCCACGGCGAGAGACACGCCGAGGATCGCGTTGGCGCCGAGGCGGGCCTTGGTCGGCGTGCCGTCGAGCTCGATCATGATCCGGTCGATCAGCGCCTGGTCCCGGGCATCCGCCCCCGTCAGCTCCTCGGCGAGCTCGCCGTTGACGTGCCCGACCGCCTTCAGGACGCCCTTGCCGCCGTATCGCTTCTTGTCCCCGTCGCGCAGCTCGAGCGCCTCGCGCGTGCCGGTCGAGGCGCCGGACGGCACGCCGGCCCGTCCCGAGGCGCCGCCCGAGAGGAGGACCTCGACCTCGAGCGTGGGGTTGCCGCGCGAATCCAGGATCTCGCGCGCGTGGATGGCCTTCGATCGAAAAGCTCATGCGATCAACTCGCGTCCGGCCCGCGCCAGCGCCTCCAGGTCCGATTCCGAGTGGGCTTCGATGTACACGCGGGCGACGGGCTCCGTTCCCGACTCTCGAACCAGAATCCATGAACCGTCCTCGAAAATCAACTTGATTCCGTCGAGCGCGTTGACCGAGGCGACGCGCCGGCCCGAGAGGGTTGCCGGAGGCGCCTTCTTCTTCTCGGCCAGCTTGCTCCGGGCCTCGGGCGAGAGCTCGAGGTCGATGCGCCGCGTCAGGAACGGGCCGATCTCTTTCCAGAGCTCGGATCGAAGCTGGCCGATCGTCTTGCCGGTCGCGCCGACGAGCTCGGCCGTCGAGCAGGTCGGCGAGGATCCCGTCTTTCTCGGGGACATGCCCCTCGACCGTCAGCCCGGCGCTCTCCTCGCCCCCGAAGATGATCTTTCCTTCGAGAAGCAGCTCCCCGATGTACTTGAACCCGACGGGCGTCTCGTGGAGAGGCGCGCCGTGTTTCGCGGCGATGGCATCGAGGGCGTGGGTCGTGGCGACGCTGCGCGCGACGCCGCCGCGCTTTCCCTTTCGCCCGAGCATGTCGGCCAGGAGGAGCGCCAGGATCTCGTTGGGCTGCACGTAGGCGCCATTTTCCTCGCAAATGCCGAAACGGTCGGCGTCGCCGTCGGTCGCCAGGCCCAGGCGCGATCCCTTTTGCCGGACGACCTCCGCCAGCTCGCGAAGCTGCGGCTCGCCGCACTGCGGCGAATCCCCCCCGAAGAGCGGATCGGCGATTGGCGTGCAGCCGCGACAGCGACACTCCCGGTCGTCTCGAGCCAGGCGTCCAGAAACCCGGCCGAGGTGCCGTACCGGAAATCGAGCGAGAAATGGGCTCGTCCCTTGCCGACTTCCCGGGCGTCGACCTTGCTCGCCAGGTCGGCGAGGTAGGGAGGGGCGGGATCGAAGCGCGGCACCGCGGTCTCGGGCGGGACGCTCTCTTCCGGGATCGCCAGGATCTCGGCCTCGATCCGCTTCGTGATTTCGGGCAGAGCCGGGGCTCCGTCCGACGTCGAGAACTTGATGCCGAGATACTGGGACGGATTGTGGCTTGCGGTAAAGTTGACGGCGCCGGCGGCGCCCCGGCGGCGGATTTCGAAGGCGAGAACGGGGGTCGGAACGGGCCGGGCGCTGACCTCGGCCGCAAACCCGTGGCGGCCGAGGACGCGGGCCGCCTCGGCGGCAAACCGGTCGGCGAGGAAGCGCGTGTCATACCCCACCAGAACGAGCCCGCCCGAACTGCCGTCCGCGGTCAGGACCCGGGCGATTGCCGCGATGACCCGCCGGGCGTTGCCGAACGTGAAGTCTTCGGCGATGACGGCGCGCCAGCCGGAGGTCCCGAATCGAATCGTCGGAGGGGTCATCCGATGACGCTAACACGGCTGGCCGCGCTGGCCGCCGCGCTCGCGCTGGCCGCCGGCTGCACGTCCGTCGCGCACAACCCCGAGCCGGGCCCCCTGGTCGTGCGCGCCCCGAATCTCGACCGTCCGCTCACGGACGTGTATCCGGCGCCCTCGCTGCCGGAGGACCCCGTCAAGCTCGCGGTCTTCGAGCGCATCAACCGGGACCGCGCCGACGAGGGTCTGCCGCCGGTGGCGTGGGACGAGGCCGCCTCGCAGATCGCCGACCGCTTCGCCGCTGCGCAGGTGAAGGAAGGAACGCGCGGACACTTTCTGATGGACGGCATGCCGCCCTACGCCCGCACCGCGTTCGCGGGAATCCTCGCCCAGCAGTCCGAGAACGTCGTCTCCTGGATCTCGAGCGGCCCGCGGTTCGGCCAGACGCCCGAGGAGCTCGCTCTGGCCGGACACGAAAGCATGCTGGCCGAGGTCCCGCCTGCCGACGGCCATCGCCGCACCATTCTCGACCCCGACGCCACCCACGTCGGTGTGGGATGGGCGCAGGAGAGCGGTCAGTTCCGCATGGCTCAGGAGTTCCTGATCCGGCGGCTCGACCGCCTGACTCTCCAGCGCGTCGCGGACGATCCCAACACGGTCCTCTTCCGAGGCCGGGCGCGGGCGCCGTACAGGGTGGACTTCGTGACCTTCGCCCACGAGCCGACGCCGCAGCCGTTGACGCGCGGCGAGGCGAGCGCCCGGGAGATGTATGCCTATCCGGAAGCCGGCCTCGCCTACGTTCCCGAGGGCCTCAAGTCCATGCAGGTCCTCGGAGCGTTGACCGAAGACCGCCTGCGCGTCGATCAGAGCGGCGACTTCTCGTTTCGGTTCACGCCGAGCGCGCCCGGTCTCTGGACCGTCAGTTTCTACGCTTCGCGGGGACGCGAGAAAGCGAGGCCGGGCGGCCTTGCCGTCCTCTGGATCGTGCCGGCGGCAGCGCCGTGATCACGGTGCTCGTCGCCGGGCCGGAGGAGGGAGCGGTGGACGGTTTCGCCGCGGGACATCCCTCGGTCGAAATCATGACCGCGAGCGGAACCGAGGATGCTCTCGAGAAGCTCGCTCGCAACCGGCGGATCGACGCGGTGCTGATCCTGGCGGGAGATAAGACGGCGGAAATCGCGGCGCTGATCCGAGAAGAGGACCCGGGCGCGCCGCCTCTCTACGCTCCCGTCGGAGCGGGGGCGATCCCGTCGGTGCGGCCGCTCGAGGCCGAGTCGCCGGAGCGCCTTCTCGAGGCGCTCGTCCGCGAGCTCTCACCGGACGCGTGACGTAAAAACAAATTGGGCGGCCGAAAAGGCCGCCCCCGAAACATGCGACGGGCCCGAGAGCGCCGGCGCCTCCTCCTCACGCCCCCAGGCGAAATCCTTCGCGCGAGGACGTAACCCACCACTGCAAGTCGCAAAGACCAGGCCGTGAAGCCCGATGTCGTAGGATGTACGTTATCGGCGTGCCTCGCCTCCTGTCAAGAAGAACAGGTGCACGCCTCCGCCTGCCCGTACGGACAGGTACACCCGGTCCTCCGGCCAGATCGTCCGTGGCCCCGACGGCTAAAGCCCCTCGAGCCGTGGTAACGTCGAGCGTTGGAGGCTCTTTCATGGGTGGCTGTGGCGAGGGCGGAGGCTGCGGGATCGGGAACTCCTACAACCCCGGCCAGTACGTGGGTATCCGGATCAACGAGCACGAGGACGGCCGAAGCGTCCTCTGCGACACCAATGGCATCGAGGTCTCCCGCGGCGTGCGGGTCGTCGTCGAAGGCGACTCCGGCCTCGAGTATGCCGAAATCACCAATTTGCGGCCCATGATACTGAAGCAGTGTCAGTTACGGGACTCCAAGCGCCTGGTGCGCGTGGCCTCCGAGGCGGACCTGACCAGCTATCGCTCCAAGGTCGCCCGCGAAGGGCAGTTCCTGTCGGACACCCAGGCGATGGCGGCCGAGAAGCGTCTGGCCGTCAAGATCGTCCGGGCCGAGGAGACCTTCGACGGCCGAAAGGTCACGGTCTACTACACTTCCGAGACCCGGATCGACTACCGCAAGCTCGTCACCGACCTGGCGGTGAAGTACCCCGTGCGGATCGAGATGCGCCAGATCGGCCCCCGCGACGAGACCAAGATGCGGGGAGGGATCGGTCCGTGCGGTCTGACGCTCTGCTGCTCAACATTCCTGAAGTCCTTCCATCCGGTGACCATCAAGATGGCGAAAAATCAGAATCTTTCGCTCAATCCCTCCAAAATTTCGGGGATGTGCGGCCGTCTGATGTGCTGTCTGGCCTACGAAGACGAGGGCTCCGACACCTCCGCGCCACCTCGAAAGTTCAGAATAATCCCGCCGACCTCCCTGTTTGACGTCTCACAAGAGTCCCACCTTTTTAACCGGGACCAAGAGAGACAAGCCGTGGCCGAACCGCAACCCGGCGGGGCCTTCCGGGGCGAAGACGAAGCTCCCGCCAACCGCAAACTGATCCGACCGAACCTGTCCGAGCTGGCGGACCGCTACCCGACGCGCTCGTTCGCGCAGCGCAAGCAGGTCCCGCCCGAGCAGACCAACGCCGAGAGCTACTACTACCTCAAGCAGATGGCGGCCAAGACCCCCATGGTCGTGGTCCTGACCGACGGCGAGGAGATCCATGGCTGGATCGAGTGGTACGACAAGGCCTGCCTGAAGGTCAACCGCGAGAAGGGGCCGAACCTGCTGGTCCCGAAGGCCTCGATCAAGTACATGTTCAAGGCCTCGGAGGCCGGGGGCAGAGACGACGGGAGCGGGAACCGCTAGCCCCTCCAGACCGTCGGCTCGGTAGAATCCGCCGCACGGAGGATCGCCATGGCTGGAGGAGTCGGACTGAGATCGCTGATCCTCGCATGGGCCTACGGGCTGATCTGCGGTTTGGGCATCGCCTCCACGGTGGTGGGGATATTGCGTGGCGAGGCGATGCCAGGAGTCATCTGGCCCGCCCTGGTGCCTCTGATGCTGGCGCCGATCCTGATCCTGCGCGCCGTCGGACGAGAGAAGACGCAGAAGGTTCGCTAGCGTCTCGTTATCTCGCTCCCCTGCCCGACAACACCGCCGGCACCGTCTTCAGCAGGATCTTCAGGTCCAGCAGCGGCGACCACGTGTCGATGTACTTCAGGTCGAGCGCCATCCACCGGTCGAAGTCGAGCTCGCTTCTCCCGGAGACCTGCCAGAGACACGTCAGGCCCGGGCTTCATGCGAGAGCCGCCGCCGCTGCCAGGACTCGTAGCGGGAGACCTCGTCCGGCAGCGGCGGGCGAGGGCCGACCAGGCTCATGTCCCCCACGATCACGTTCCAGATCTGAGGCAGCTCGTCGATCGAGAGGCGCCTCAGGAGCCGTCCGACGGGCGTCAGGCGGGGATCCCGGGTGGCCTTGAAGACGGGCCCGGTCATCTCGTTCAGGTGCGAGATCTCCGAAAGGCGGACCTCGGCGCCGCGTTGCATCGTGCGGAACTTCAGGAGCGTGAAGTGCCGGCCGTTCAAGCCGCAACGCACCTGCCGGAAGAAGATCGGGGACCCCGAAGTCAGCCGGATGGCCAGCGCGGCGGCGAGCTGAATCGGAAGGGTCACGAGGAAGAGGAGAAGGGACAGGGCCAGGTCGAGGGCCCGCTTGGCCACGAGCTGGGCCGGGTTCGAGGGGGTCGTCGTGAAGGAGAGCAGCGGGATCCCGTCGAGCTCCTCGAGCACCGGCCGCGCCAGCACGTGCGGGAAGATGTCGAGGGAGACGTGGGCCGGCACTCCGTGCCTCTCGGCGACGAGCAGCGCGTCCTCGTACTCGCCGAGCTTGCCCTTCTCGATCACGAAGATGACCTCGTCGATGACTTCCCTGGCCAGGATCGTCTCCATGTCCGTGATCCGGCCGAGGTAGGGCCAGCGGTCGCGCAGCGCGATCTCGCCCCCGTTGTCGTCGTCGAGGTACCCGATCACGCGGAAGCCCCAGTGCGGGTGCGCTTCGAGGAACTCGGCGAACTGGGCCGCCTTCGGTCCCGTGCCGACGATCAGCGCGGTCCGGAAGTTGAAGCCGCGCGCCCGCACCCAGCGCGAGATCAGGCGCAGGGCGATCTTCTCGCTCGCCAGAAACAGGAAGTTCACGACGCCGAAGAAGACCAGGAACCAGCGGCTCACGAACTCCATGCGCAGGCCGTAGATCATCAGGACGAGGATCGCGGTGCCCCCGAACGAGACCTTGGCCGCCGCCCAGATCTCCTCCCCCAGAGGCAGCGTCCGATGGCTGCGGTAGAAACCAGCGGCGTACAGCAGCAGCCCCCAGATCGGCAGGATGAACAGGAGAAGGACGATGTACTGGTCCAGCGGGGCGAGCGGCTGAGGGAACAGACTCGGGAGCGCCTCCTTCAGGACGCCATGCCGCAGGACCCAGGTCACCGGAAGGGACAACGCCGTCAGCGCGAGGTCCGTGACGAGCACTCCGACGGCGATCGCGTGAGCTTTTTGCTTCAACATCAAACGTTTCCGGGGGATTGGCGCGGCTCGGTCGGACCGATGTTATGGGATGGCCCTGCCGGCATCAAGGACCGTCTCGTACCGATTGACCACATCCTCCCAACGATATCTCTCCCGCATGCGTTGGCGTGCGCGCTCTTTCCATACGGAGTGGCCGGCCGGATCATCCAGGACCGCTGGCCAGCAGGCGCGCCAGCGACTCCGGCCGCATGGACGTCGAAGGGCAGCCCGGCCCCGCCGGCGACCTCTTCGTTCTCGGGCGTCGCGTTGTACAGGACGATCGCGCCCGTAGCCGAGCGCCTCGACGAGGGCGGGATGGGTACCGCCGACCTCCGTGGCCTGGATGTAGACGCGCGGCGTTGCGCCAGGAGCTGCCGGTACCCCTCGCCGTAGATCGACCCCGGCAGGAACGGACCCGCGGGTCGGCCGCCGCCCGCAGGCGCGCGATGTAATCCGCGGCATAGGGAGCGTCCCCCACGACGACGAGCGGGCGTTCTCCAGGGACGTCCCGGTAGGCGCGGACCACGGCTTCGGCGTTGTTCTCCGGCTCGAGGCGCGAGACGTAGAGCACGTACTTCTCGGGAGCGAGGCCGAGCCGCTCGAGCGTCTCGGTCCCCGTCGGGCTCGGGCAGATCTCCGCCGTACGGGATCAGGACGGATCGGAGCGCCGTAGCGGCTGCGGTAGTACTCCTGGATGACCCGGGCATCCGACACGACGACGTCCGGGAGGATCGTCGAGAGAGTTTCGGAGATCCGGTAGGCGAGCTTCCCGAGCGCGTTCCATTTGCGGCGATTGCGCTCGAGGCCATCCACGTTCAGAACGACCCGCGTCGTTCCCGAGAGCCGCGGCAGGAAGCAGACGGCGGCGTTGATGGCGTTGCAGACGAGAACGGCGTCGAAGCGTTCGAACGCGGCGTCGATTCCGGAGACCACGCCGTGCACCACCGTGTCGAGATACTTGGTCGGGATCGTCGGCAGGACGCGGATCTTCGCGCCGCGCCACGTCGAGAGACCGGGCTCGGCGTAGCGCGTCCGCGTGTAGACGATGACCTCGTGCCCGCGGGCGACGAGACGCGCCGAGAGCTCCTCGGCGAGCGTCTCGAAGCCGCCGTAGCGGGCGGGAATGCCGCGGGTTCCGAGAATGCCGATGCGCATGCCCAACCCTACGTCATTCCGAGGAGCGGAGCGACGAGGAACCGACCACCGGAGGCAGGCCCCCGGCAGTAGGAAACGCCGTGCGAAGCGCGGCGTTCATCCCGAGCTCGACTGGCAACGGCCGCGTGGGATCGAGTTCGGGATCGCGAGGGCGCTAGTGCGCGCGCCTCGCTCGCACCTTCGCCTGTATCTCCCGCCTCTTCGCCCACAACCTCCGGCGGTTCCTCCACAGCCAGCCGAACGCGGGCAGCGAGCTGCGCTCGACGGTCAGGCTGGCGCCGAGCACGAGCAGGTCGCGCGCGAGCGTCGGCACGGCGGTCCACAACGCCTCTTTCGGGGACTGATTGTTGATGCGCAGAAGGAAACGGTTCTTGACCGAGTGGAGGTTGGCGAGCTCCGTCATGCTCCGGCGCCGTTCCGGGAGGTTGCGCCGCCGGTGCGAGGCCGCGGCCGAGGGCACGTAGAGCGACACGCCACCCGAGGCTTCGAAGCCTCCACGCCAGGTCGGCGTCCTCGCGGTACAGGAAGAAGTCCGCGTCGAACCAGCCGGTCGAGATTCGCGCCGTCTCGAGCGCGGCGCGCCGGTAGAAGCCGGCGGCCCCCGACGGACCGAAGACCTCTTCCTCCCGGACGTACCGGCCGCTCTCGAGCTCCCCCGCCCCGCGGTCGAAATGGCGGCCCGCCGCCGTGAAGAAGATCCCGGCGGAGTCGAGCCGGTCCGACGGATCGAGCCGGGGGCCCCGCGCCCGGAGGAGCCTTCCCGACGCCGAGCCGACGTCGGCGGCATCGGCGGCGTCCAGCCGCCGAACGAGTGTCGACGCGAAGTCGGGCGCGAGGCGGCAGTCCGGATTCAGGGCCAGGACGTAGCGCCCCGAAGTCGCCTCGATCCCCGCGTTCATCGCGCCCGCGAACCCCACGTTCTCGGGAAGCGCGAGGAGCCGCGCGCCGACTCGACCCGCCGACCTCGCGCGACCCGTCCGTCGAGGCGTTGTCGACGAGCAGGGTCTCGCATGCCACACCGGTCTGCGCCAGGGCGGAAGCGAGAGAGACCGGCAGGTCCGCGGCGTCGTCCTTCGACACGACGATGATGGAGACGTCGGGAAGCGATGGGGTCATGTGGGGTCAGCCGTGGTCCGCGCGTCGTCGGATCCGAGCCCCACGGCCAGCCCGAGAACCCGCCGGTAGGCGCGGGCCGCCTCGGCGCGCGGGCGGGGCACGCGCCGGCGGAACGGAAGCAGAGCCAGGCGCAGAGCCATGCCCGCCGCGAGAAGCGCGCGGTACGCCAGTCGCGCCGGAGCTCCGTAGCGCGACCGTCGGATAGCGGAGAGCGTTGCGGTAGAGGATCGGCAGGAAGCGGTCGTATCCGAGGCGCCCGGCCGACTCTCCGCCCCGGTGCCGGAAGCGCGCCTCCGGCGCGTACACGAGGACGCCCTCCCGCGCCAGCCGATCACAGAGGTCCACGTCCTCGTACCAGGCCGGAACGAAACTTTCGTCGAATCCGCCGATGCGCTCGAACGCGGTCTTGCGGACGGCGAGCGCGGCCGCCGCGGCCTGCTCGACGGCAAACGGGCGGTCGCGATCCTCGCCGGCGTACCGGGCTCGTCGGCGTCCGCGATTGTTGGGAGACGCGTGGTCGATCAGCAGCAGCTCCCGCGCGTCGGACGCGAGCGTCGGCAGGCGCCGCAGCTGAAAGGTGGCCTGGTCTTCGCTTCCCGGCGGCGAGAGCGCGAGCGTGCCGGGCCGCGCCGCCGCGCCGTTCATCTCCGTCAACCGCGGAGCCACCGCCACCACCCGCGGGTCCGCGTCGAGTGCCCGGGCGATCGGCGAAAAGGGCTCGCCCTCGGCCCGCGTGTCGGGATTCAGGAAGAGAACCGCGTCGCCGTCCGCCGCCGCCGCGCCCTGGTTGGCGGCCGGGGCGAAGCCGCGATTGGAGGCATTGAGCAGGACGCGGGCTCCCGGCCACAGCGTCTCGATCGCGGAGGCCGAGACCCTGCCGCCGTTGTCGACGACGACGAGAGACGCGCGGACCCCGCCGGCGGGCAGGCGGGCCCGGGCGTCGGCGAGAGCCCGGACGCACTCTTTCACCTCCTCCTCGTCGTTCCAGGAGACGATCACCGCCGTGATCTCGCGGATCACGGCGCGCTCTTTGCCGGTCCCGGAAAACGCGAGAAGCCGCCGGGAATCGGCCCGCGACCGCAGCGCCAGCATCGGAAGCCGCGGCCAAACGAGGAGCGGAAGCGCGATCCCCTTCCACCCGACCTGCCGCGCATGCGCGAGGTCCGCGGCCAGCAGAGGCACGAGGTTGCGGGCGAGCAGGTCGGGCGCGAAGTTGCGGAAGAGGGTGCGCCAGCGGTTCCTCGCCGTCCAGAACGCTTTCCGAAAGGGCGTGCGCCGGCCGGTCAGCGATCCCTCGTGCCGGGCGACGGCGGCCGGGTCGCAGAGGAACCTCCATCCCGACCGGGAGAGGCGCAGCGACAGGTCCACGTCCTCGTAATACGCGAAGAAGGACGCTTCGAAGGCCGCGCCCTCGAAGGCGACGGCTTCGAGGGCTTCCCGGCGGTAGAGGGCCGCGGTGGCGGACACGCCCGAGACCTCGAAGGGCTCGCGCGGCGCCGCCGCCGCGTCCGTTCCGGAAAGCACGGGCAAGGCCTCTCCGCGCGCGTTCCACTCGAGCCCCGCGGTGTCCACGCGACGGCCGTCGGCCGAGGTGACGAGCCCCTGGGCCGCGGCCAGGCGGCCGTCGAGCGTCAGGCGCGCCGCCAGACGCGCGACATAGTCGGACTCGAGCACGGCGTCGTTGTTGAGGAGAAGGATGAAGGGCGCCCGGGTGCGCGCGATGCCCTCGTTGGCCGCGCCCGCGAAGCCGAGGTTGCGCGAGAAGGCGATGACCCGCGTCGCCGGCCGCTCGCGCGACAGGCGCGCTCGCTCGTCCGCCCGCGAGCCGTTGTCCACGACGACCGCCGAGAGCGCGACGCCCGTCTGGCGTTCCAGGGAGGCCAGCGCGCGAAAGAGCGCGTCGCCGCCGTCGCGGTTGACCACGACGCAATCCACGTCGGGAAGGTGGGAAGAACCCGTCAAACGGTTGACTCGATCGGCGTGCGCGATATGAAATCGCGTTTTCATGCTACCACGCGAGTATTTGCGGGAGAACGCGGACCGGCTCGTCTCGGAGCTGCCGGAGCGATTCGGAGACACGGGCCTCGAGCGGTATGCGGAGATCGAGCAGCAGCGCCGCGACGCGGTGACGAAGCTCGAGGAGAAGCGCCGCCGGCGCAACGAGCTCACGGCCGTGCGCGCCAGGCCGTCGCCCGAGGTGCTCGCGGAGATGAAGGCGCTCAAGGAAGAGATCCGCGAGCTGGAAGAGCGCGCCGAAGAGGCCGACCGGATGCTGGCGTCGGTGGAGAAGCTCGTCCCCAACGTCCCGCACTCCTCGGTCCCGCGCGGTCCGGACGAGAACGCCAATCGTGTCGAGCGGACCTGGGGCGAGCTCCCCCGCTTCGACTTCGCGCCGCAGCCGCACTGGGACCTCGGGCCCGCGCTCGGCATCCTCGACTTCGAGCGCGGCGTCAAGATCGCCGGCGCGCGGTTCACGGTGCTGCAAGGCGCCGCGGCCAGGCTCTCGCGCGCTCTCTCCAGTTTCTTCCTCGACGTGCACGTCGAGGAGCAGGGCTACCGCGAGGTTCTGCCTCCGTTTCTCGCCAATTCCGACTCGCTCTTCGGCACCGGCCAGTTGCCCAAGTTCGAAGCGGACCTGTTCCAGACGCGCGAGGGCTACTACCTCATCCCGACGGCCGAGGTGCCGGTGACCAACCTCCACCGCGACGAGATCCTGAAGGCCGAGGAGCTGCCGCTCCTCTATACCGCCGCCACGCCCTGCTTCCGGTCCGAGGCCGGCGCGGCCGGCCGCGACACGCGCGGCATGATCCGCCAGCACCAGTTCGACAAGGTCGAGGTCGTGATGTTCACCCGGCCCGAGGAGTCCTACGCCGCCCTCGAGACGCTGACCGCCCACGCCGAGGACCTGCTGCGGCGCCTGGAGCTGCCGTACCGGGTGGTGTCGCTGGCGACGGGCGACCTCGGATTCGCCGCGGCGAAGACGTACGACCTGGAGGTGTGGCTGCCGGGGATGAACGTCTACAAGGAGATCTCCTCCTGCTCGAACTTCGAGGCCTTTCAGGCGCGCCGCGCCTCGATCCGCTTTCGTCCCGGCGACGGGCAGAAGCCCGAGTTCGTCCACACGCTCAACGGCTCGGCCCTGCCGATCGGCCGCACGATGGTGGCCATCCTCGAGAACTACCAGCGCGCGGACGGCTCGGTCGAGATCCCCCGGGTCCTCGTCCCCTACATGCGCGGCCAGACCGAGATCCGTTAGGGGGTCAGGTCTTTGAAATTGGCTATTTCATCCGGCCCAAGTCACACTCTCACAGACCTGACTCCATGCCTCTAAAAACACGTTTTCGAGGCGGTCCTGCGGGCGGCGCGGCGGCTGCCGGGATATCCGACGCTGCGCGTCCTGGACCTTTCCGCGGGCCGCGGCGAGATCGCGGCGGCGCTGGCGCGAGACGGGGCGACCGTGCGCGGCACCCACTTTCGCGCCGACGATTACAAGCTCTCCGACCCGTCGCGGCCCCTGGAGACCGGAGCGGTCCCGCTCGACGCCGACATCGACCTGACGCGGCCGCTTCCCTACCCGGATGCCGCCTTCGACCTCGTGATCTTCTGCGAGGTGGCCGAGCACCTGCCGACCTACATCCCGGCCGTCCTCGAGATCGGGCGTGTGCTCGCGCCCGGGGGACACCTCATTCTCTCGACCCCCAACGTGGGACGCCTGCATTCGCGCTGGCGCTTCTTCTGGACCGGAACGCACAAGCTCATCCGCCGCCGCGTCGGCTGGGACCTGACGGCCGACGACCTGTACGCCTACCACATCAGCCCGGTGGACCTTCCGCTGCTCCACACGCTCCTCCACCAGGCCGGCCTCGCGATCGTTCGCCTCGATGTCACGCGCTTCAAGGCGAAGCATTCGTGGCTGCTGCTCGCCTATCCCCTCGTGTGGCTCGCGACTCGCCTCGAGACCTCCAGGCATCGCGCGGGCCCGGAGCACGCGCGCGGCGAGAACGACCTCTTCCGCTGGATGACGTCGTGGCCCGCTCTCGTCAGCGAGCAGTTGCTCCTCACGGCGCGCCGCGATCGTCCGGCGTAGCGGAGCTTTTCGTCGCATCCGAGCGGCGGATCCGTACAATGGACGCGAGATGCCTCCGCGCCGCTGGATCGCTCGAGCCGCCTTCGCCGCGGCGGTGCTCTCGTGCGGTGCCCTTTCCGTGCAGGCGCAGATCGCCGGCTGGCAGACCTTCGGCCCGCCGCTGCCCTCGGTCAACGGCATCAGCACGGCGGCCGACGCCGAGGAGACCGTCTACGCGGGGGCGTCGCAGTACGACGTCACGCAGAGCGGGCTCTTCGAGTCGACCGACGGAGGGCAGACCTGGACGCGGCTCTTCGAGGCCGAGCGCGGGGACTACCTATCGGACATCCTGGTGGACCCCCGCGACAGCGCCCGCCTCTTCGCCGGGGTGCTGGGCGCCGGAGGCATCACGAAAATCTATCGCTCGACCGACGAGGGCGTCTTCTGGTCCCTGCTGCTGACGATCTCGAACCCCTGCGTGCCCTCGTTCGCCATCGGCAGCGGACCCGACGGGATTCTCTTCGTCTGCGGGACGCGCTTCTTCCGCAGCGCCGACGGAGGCCAGACCTGGGTGCAGCCGGCGACGCCGTTCACCGAGACCACGAGCCTCGCGACGGCGCCGGGCGGCGTTCTCTATGCGTACGGCTCGACGAAGATCTTTCGCAGCGCCAACGCGGGCGACTCCTGGACGGCGCATGCCGACGCGCCCCCCGGCTGTCCGGGTCTTCTCGCGCTGCGGCTGGACCCGTCCAACCCGAGCGTGTTTTTCGCGGGCACGGGACGGCTCGGGCCCGGCGGGTTTGAATGCGGCGGCGTGTACCGCAGCGAAAACGCCGGCGGGACCTGGACGGCGAGCTCATTGACGGGCGTCTACGTGACCGACATCGCGGTCACGCCGGCCGATCCGTCGGCCGTCTACGCCAGCGCGAGCCATATCGCCGGCATCCTGCCGGAGGGCGGCGTCTTCGGGAGCGCCGACGGCGGCGCCACCTTCCACGACCTGAACCTTCCCGTCTCGAGCGCCCTCCACGTGGCGCTCTCGGCCTCGGGCCGCCTCCTGCACGCGGCCACGCCGTTCGGCGCCTTCGAGCTCCGGATCCGGAAGACCCGGGCGCTCGAGCCCCGCTGAGGCCGGCGGCTAAGCCTTGCTCTGCGGAGCCCGGCCCGATCGGTCGCCCCGCGATTCTTCCTGACCGACCGTTTCGAGCAGGTTTTTCATGTCCTCGGCGTGCTCCTCTTCCTTCGCGAGGATGCCCTCGAGCATCCGCCGCGTGGTCGGATCGTCGCCGCCGATGTAGCGAACCATCTCCGTGTAGGACTCGATCGCGACCCTCTCCGCGATCAGGTCCTCGCGGATCATCTCGAGGAGAGTCGTGCCCGCAACATATTCGGAGTGGCTGCGAGTCGTGAGCCCCTGCGGATCGAAGTTGGGCTCTCCGCCGAGCTGCGTGATCCGCTCGGCGATCTCGTCCGCGTGCCCCTGCTCCTCGATGGCGTGCTCGAGAAACTCGTCGGCCACGGCCTTGGCGTGAATGCCGGCGGCCATGAAGTGATGCCGCCGGTAGCGCAGCACGCAGACGATCTCGGTCGCCAGCGCCTCGTTGAGAATACGCACGACCGTATCGCGGTCCGGACGATAGCCCTCGGTGACCGCGCCCTGCTCGATGTGCCGGCGCGCCCGCGCCCGAAGCTCCTGGATGTCCGTCAGAAATGGCCTGTTCGTTGCTTTCGGTTCGTTTGCCATGTCCTCGCCTTTCATCGTTCGAATTCCCGGCCCCGGGAGGCTGATCTTAGCCCCGGGGAGACATGAGGCGCCGCAAAGTCCGGGCCAAAATTCTCGCTGCCCCGTCGGATAGTCTCCCCGAGACCCATGCGGACGCCTGCCAGCCCGATCCGGGAAGAGCTCTTTTCGGCCGAACGCCTCGAGCAGTTCGCCGGAACGCTCGCCGCCGAGCAGAAGGTGTACCCCAGGACGCGCCGGGGACGGCGCCTCCTTCCGCGGCTCCGCGAGAACGCCAGCGTCCTGGTCCGCTCCTACGAGACTCTCGCGAAGGCCAGTCGCGAGACGAGCACGATCTCCCCCGCGGCCGAATGGCTTCTCAACAACTTCCACATCGTGGACGAGCAGATCCGGGAGATCCGCGAGGACCTGCCGCCGGGCTTCTACCGCGAGCTGCCGAAGCTGGCCACGGGCCCGCTCGAAGGCTATCCGCGGGTCTTCGGCCTCGCCTGGGCCTTCGTGGCGCACACCGACAGCCGCGTGGAGCAGGAGACGCTGGCCCGCTTCGTCCGGGCTTACCAGCGGGTGCAGCCTCTCACCATCGGCGAGCTGTGGGCCCTGGCGATCTCGCTCCGGCTCGTGCTCGTGGAGAACCTCCGCCGTCTTTCCGAGCGGGTCGCCGCGCGTGGCGTCGCCCGCGAGCAGGCCGATGCCATCGCCGACGCGCTGCTGGGGATCGGAGACGCTCCGAAGGCGGACGCCGCCGCCGTGCTCCAGCGGCTCGAAGGGCGGCCGTTCGCGCGGGCCTTCGCCGTCCAGCTCGCTCAAAGGCTCCGCGACCGGGACCCGGCCGTCACGCCCGCCCTCGAATGGCTCGACCGGCACTTCGCGGCCGAGGGAACGACGGCCGACGAGGTGGTTCGCATCGAGCACCAGGAGCAGGTCGCCACGCACGCGACGGTGCGCAACGTCATCACCAGCATGCGCCTCCTGTCGTCGGCGGATTGGGCCGACCTCTTCGAGAGCGTCAGCCTGGTTCACGATGCGCTCTGCGAAGGCACCCGGGTCCAGGAGATGGACTTCGCGACACGCGACCGGTACCGCCACGCCGTCGAGGAGCTCTCGCGGGAAAGCCGCCACGACGAGCTCGAGGTCGCCCGGCGCGCCGTGCGGATGGCGGCGAAGGCGCTGGAGGCCCCGGAGGCCGCGGCGAAGCCGCCCCGATCCGCGCCTGCTCGACCCCGGGTACTACCTCATCTCGAAGGGCCGCGCGCGGCTCGAGAAGGACCTCGAGGTCCGCCTGCCCATGCGCCAGTGGCTGCGCCGCGCCTGGTTCCGGGCCACGACTCCGCTCTATCTCGTCGGGATCGGCGTCGCGACCGCCGCGATTCTCGCCCTGCCCCTCGTCGTCATGGCGCTTTCCGGCGCGTCGCCCGCGTCGGTGGTCCTTCTGGGCCTGCTCGCTCTCGTGCCGGCTTCCGACCTCGCGATCGCGCTGATCAACCGTTACGTCACCCGGCTGGTCGGCCCGCGGCGGCTCCCGAAGCTCGAGCTTTCCGACGGCGTTCCCGCCGAGTCGCGCGCCCTCGTGGTCATTCCGATGCTTCTGACCGACGAGGCGGACATCCGCGAGACGGTGCAGCGGCTGGAGGTGCACTACCTGGCCAATCCGGACCCGCAATTGCGGTTCGCGCTGCTGTCGGACTGGTCGGACGCCGAGACGGAGAGCCTCCCCGAGGACGAGACTCTTCTCGAGGACGCTCGCTCCGGAATCCGCGAGCTCAACGCGAAGCACGGACCCGCGGCCGGGGGCGGGGACCGCTTCTGGGTGTTTCACCGGAAGCGCCTCTGGAACGAGAGCGAGGCGGCCTGGATGGGCTGGGAGCGCAAGCGCGGGAAGCTGCGGGAGCTCAACCACCTTCTCCGCGGGGCCACGGGCACGTCGTTCCTGCCGCCGGAGCCGGGCGGGGCCCCGGCGCCCCCCGGCATCCGTTACGTGATCACTCTCGACGCCGACACCCGGCTGCCGCGCGAAGCGGCGCGCCGCCTGGTGGGGACGATCTCGCACCCGTTGAACTTGGCCATCTTCGATTCCGAGGCCGGGCGAGTGGTCGAAGGACACGCGCTGCTCCAGCCTCGCGTGACGCCGACGTTGCCGGAAACCGGGCTGGGGACGCTCTTCCAGCTGGTCTTCTCGGGCCCCCGGGGCGTCGATCCGTACGCGTTCGCCGTGTCCGACGTGTACCAGGACCTCTTCGGGGAGGGGATCTACACGGGCAAGGGCATCTACGACGTGGATGCCTTCGAGCGCGCCCTGAACGACCGCGTTCCCGAGAACACGCAGCTCTCCCACGATCTCTTCGAGGGCCTGTTCGCGAGGGCCGGCCTCGTCTCGGACATCGAGCTCTTCGAGGGGTTCCCGGGCCACTACGAGGTGGCCGTCGTGCGCCAGCACCGCTGGGTGCGCGGCGACTGGCAGCTGTGGCCGTGGCTGTTCCGCCCCGGAATTCCGGCCATCGGACGCTGGAAGATGCTGGACAACCTCCGCCGCAGCCTCTCGGCCCCGATGACTTTTGCCACGCTGCTCGCGGGATGGTGCCTGCCGGGCGCCGGAGCCGGTCTCTGGACGGCTTTCGTTCTGGGCGCCCTCTCCTTTCCGACTTTTCTGGCGTTCTTCACGGGACTTCTCCCCGAACGCCGCGGCATCGCCAAGAGAAGCTTCGCCCGGGGCGTTGCGGCGGACCTCGGGCTCGGCCTCGCGCAGACGGCGATGCGGGTTGCCTTCCTGGCGCACGCGGCGTGGATGCGACTGGACGCGATCGCCCGCACGCTCTGGCGGCTGGCGGCGAGCCGGCGAAAGCTTCTCGAGTGGACGCCCGCCGCACAGGCGCACCGCGCGCTGGATCTGAAGCTGACCGGTTTTTTCAGCCGGATGCGCTCCGCGATCGGGATGGCGATGGCGGCGGCTCTCCTCGTCGCCGCTTCGGGCGGCTCCTGGACGTTCGCCACGCCGTTTCTCGTTCTCTGGCTCGCCTCGCCCCTCGCTGGCGTGGTGGGTCAGCCTGCCGCCGCGCGACCTGGGCCGGGAGCGCTTCTCGGAGAGCGACGCGCGGGAGTTCCGGCAGCTCGCGCGCCGCACCTGGCTCTACTTCGAGCAGTTCGCCGGACGCGACAGCAATTTCCTGCCGGCCGACAACTTCCAGGAGACGCCGAGGCCCGAGATCGCCAGGCGCACGTCTCCGACCAACATCGGGCTCTCGCTTCTGGCGACCGTGTCGGCGAACGATCTCGGCTGGATCGGCCTCGCGGAGATGACCGAACGCCTGCGAGAGAACCTTCTCGACGCTCGATCGGTTCGAGCGCTTCCGCGGCCACCTCTACAACTGGTATGACACCGCCGACCTGCGGCCCCTCGAGCCCCGCTACGTCTCGACGGTGGACAGCGGAAACCTCGCCGGGCACCTGATCGCCCTGAAACAGGCCTGCCTCGACAAGCAGAGCGGCCCGATATCTTTCGAATGGGCGCGGGACGGCCTCCAGGACACGCTGGATCTGCTGGCCGAATCCGCCGGAACCCTCTCGACGCGCCGCCAGGACCGCGTCGTCGGCTCGCGGCAGCTCGGGGAGGAGTTGCGCGAGGCGGGCGCGCTGCTCTCGAACATCCCCGACGAGCCGGAGCCATGGGCCGAGCGCCTGGCGGCCCTCGAGGTCCGTGCCGAGACTCTGGTCGACATCGTTCGGGCTTTCGGGCACGAGGACGCGGCCGCCGACGGCGCGGCTCTGGAGTGGGCGCTGGCCCTGAAGGCCAGCGTCGAGAGCCACCGCCGCGACCTCGACGCCCCGGAGACCGGCAGCCGCTCTGGCGGCGATCGCGGTGGCGGCCGACCGTCTCGTGGAGGAGATGGACTTCACGTTCCTCTATGACCGGACGAGGGACCTCTTCTCGATCGGGTATCGCCCGGCGGAGGGCATCCTCGACCCCGGCTACTACGACATGCTGGCGTCGGAGGCCCGCCTGGCGAGCTTCGTCGCCATCGCGCGCGGCGACGTCCCGACCAAGCACTGGTTCCGTCTCGGCCGCACGCTCACGCCCGTCGGCCGCGGATCGGCGCTCGTCTCATGGTCCGGCTCGATGTTCGAGTATCTGATGCCCGACCTCGTCCTCGACCCGCCCACCGGCAGCCTGCTCGAACGCACCAACCACCTGGCGGTGCGCCGCCAGATCCAGTACGGGCTGGAGCGGGGCGTCCCCTGGGGCATCTCGGAGGCCGCCTACAACGCGCGGGACCTTCATTTCACGTACCAGTACATGAATTTCGGCGTCAGCGGGCTCGGGTTGAAGCGGGGCCTCGCGGAAGACCTCGTCGTCGCTCCTTACGCGACCGCGCTGGCCGCCATGGTCGAGCCCGAAGAGGCTGCCAGGAATTTCGAGCGCCTGAAGGCGGCCGGCGCCCTCGGCCGCTTCGGCTTCTACGAATCGATCGACTACACGGCGTCGCGACTGCCGGAGGGAGAGCCGTTCGCGATCGTCCGCGCGTACATGGCCCATCACCAGGGAATGACGATCGTCTCGCTCGCCAACGTCGTTCTCGAGGAGACGATGCGCCGGCGCTTCGGCCGGGAAGCCGCGGCGCAGGCCACGGAGCTCCTTCTGCAGGAGCGCACGCCGCGGACGGTGGCCGTGGCGCGCCCCCGCCTGGCCGAGGGCTCGGAGCTCCACGTCCGGGACGAAGTGCCTCCGGTGCTCCGGCGCTTTCGGTCGCCCCACGACCCCACGCCGCGCACGCACCTGCTCTCCAACGGGCGCTACACGGTCATGGTCACCGCGGCCGGATCCGGCTTCAGCCGCTGGAACGGGCTGGACGTGACGCGCTGGCGCGAGGACGCGACGCGCGACCCCTGGGGCAGCTACCTCTTCCTGAGCGACGAGCAGTCGGGCCGGGTCTGGTCCGCGGGCTATCAGCCGTCCGGCATCGAGCCCGACGCCTACGAGGCCGTGTACTCGGAGGATCGCGTCGAGATCCACCGGCCGACGGGCCGATCTCGACGAGCCTGCGGATCCTGGTCTCGACCGAAGACGACGCGGAGATGCGCCAGGTGTCCTGATCAACCTCGGAGCGCGCGCCGCGCGAGATCGAGATCACCTCCTACGCGGAGATCGTGCTGGCGCCGGCGGCCGCGGACGCCGCGCACCCGGCGTTCTCCAACCTCTTCGTCCAGACGGAGTTCGTGCCGGAGCGCGGAGGCGCTGCTCGCCAGCCGCCGGCCGCGCGACCGAGGAGAGCCGCGATCTGGGCGGCGCAGGTCATGTCGGTCCAGGGGGAGACGGCGGGCACGGTCGCAGTACGAGACCGACCGCGCCCGATTCCTCGGGCGCGGGAAGACGATCCGCGACCCGATCTCGATCGAGGAGCGGCCGTCCCCTCTCGAATACGGCGGCACGGTCCTGGATCCCGATCTTCAGTCTGCGGCGCCGGCTGCGGTCCGGCGCCCGGAGAGACGGCCCGCGTGCATCTGGCGACCGTGGTCGCCGACTCGCGAGAGGCGGTGCTCGCGCTGGCCGACAAGTACCGGGACGCCGCGACTTACGACCGGGTCGCGAGCCTCGCCTGGACGCAGGCGCAGGTCCAGCTGCGACACCTCGGCATCTCCGACCGACGAGGCGCACCTCTTCCAGCGGCTGGCGACACGGATCCTCTACTCCGACGCCGAGCCTGCGCGCTCCGCCTCGAGCGTCCTGCGCAACCGCAAGGGGCCGTCGCGCTCTGGGCCCACGGAATCTCCGGCGACTTGCCCATCGTGCTCGTCCGGATCGACCAGGTCGAGGACCAGGGGATCGTGCGCCAGCTCCTGCGCGCCCACGAGTACTGGCGGATGAAGGGCCTGGCGGTCGACCTCGTCATCGTCAACGAGCAGCGCGTCGTCGTACGCGCCGGAGCTGCAGTTCGACGCTGGAGTCGCTGGTCCGCGCGGCGAGCCGGGCGCACGGCATCGCGTCCGAGCAGCCGGCGGGCGGCGTCTTCGTGCTGCGCGGAGACCTGTTGCACCCGTTGAGCGCGACCGCCTCGCTGCCGCCGCGCGCGTCGTCCTGCTCTCGCGCCAGGGACCCTCGCCGAGCAGGTCGATACGCCAGCTGCGCGGGCTCCCGCGCTCCGGCCGGCGCGAGCCGCTCAGCGCCCGAGCCGCGCGGGACCGATCTGCCGCCTCCCCGCGTGCCCACTGAGTTCTTCAACGGGCTGGGCGGCTTTTCGGAGAACGGAGGGCGAGTACGTGACCGTCCTCGGCGAGGGGCAATGGACGCCGGCGCCGTGGATCAACGTCCTCGCCAACGCCGCGCTTCGGCTGCCTCGTCTCGGAGTCGGGGTCGGGCTACACCTGGGCGGAGCAACAGCCGCGAGAACCAGCTCACTCCCTGGTCGAACGATCCCGTCAGCGATCCGCCCGGGGAGGCCCTCTTCCTCCGGGACGAGGAAACGGGCGAGGTCTGGAGCCCCACGCCGCTGCCGATCCGGGACGACGGTCCCTACGTCGTCCGCCACGGCCAGGGCTACAGCCGCTTCGAGCACGAGGTCCGACGGGATCGCGACCGACCTGACCGTGTTCGTGGCGCAGCGAGGATCCGGTCAAGATCTCGCGGTTGCGGCTCGAGAACCGCTCGGGGCGCGACGCGACGACTCACCGTCACCGCCTACGTGGAATGGGTGCTCGGCCCGCGGCGCGGCGCGGACGCGCCGTTCATCGTCACCGAGCTCGACGCGAGAGACGGGCGCCCTCTTCGCCCGCAACGCCTGGAACGAGACGCATCGCCGGGCGCGTCGCTTTCGCCGACCTCGGGCGCCGGCCGTCCGCCTGGACGGCCGATCGGACCGAGTTTCTCGGCAGAAACGGAGGGCTGGACCATCCGGCGGGCTCTGCGCGCCGGGGCGCGCTCTCGGGCCGCACGGGCGCCGGTCTCGACCCCTGCGCGGCGCTCCAGATCCGCGTGCGCGCTGGCGCCCGGGCAGACGCGCCGAGGTGGTGTTCCTGCTCGGCCAGGGCCGCGACGCCGACGAGGCCCGTCGGCTCGTCGCCGCGCTACCGCTCGCGGGACCTCGACGCGCGCTCGCGGCGACGTCCGGCGCGAGTGGGAGGACATCGCTCACGGCGCTCCAGGTGCGCACGCCGGACCGCTCGATGGACCTCATGCTGAACCGCTGGCTCCTCTACCAGACGCTCGCCTGCCGCATCCGGGCGCGCGCCGGCCTTCTACCAGGCCGGGGGCGCCTAGGGATTCCGCGACCAGCTGCAGGACGTGATGGCGCTTCACGGTCGCGCGGCGCGAGCTGGCGCGCGCGCACCTGCTGCGGGCCGCCTCCCGGCAGTTCGAGGAGGGCGACGTCCAGCACTGGTGGCACGCCGCCGTCGGGCCGCGGCGTGCGGACCCGGATCTCCGACGACCTGCTCTGGCTGCCCTACGTCGCGCACCACTACCTGGAGGTCACCGGCGATCACGCCGTGCTCGACGAGCCGGTGCCGTTCCTGGAGGGCGCGCCGCTCGCGCCGGGAGAGACGGAACGCCTACTTCGAGCCGGAGGTCTCCGCCGAGACGCGCGCCGCTCTTCGAGCACTGCGCGCGGGCGCTCGACCGCAGCCTGGCGGTGGGCCGCCACGGCCTGCCGCTGATGGGCAGCGGCGACTGGAACGACGGCATGAACCGGGTCGGCGCGGGCGGCCAGGGCGAGAGCGTCTGGCTGGGCTGGTTCCTCGCACGCCAACCTCGAGAGCTTCGCCGGCTTCGCCGAGACGCGCGGCGAGACGGACCGGGCGCGCGCGCTGGCGGGCGCACGCGACGCGCTCTGAAGGTCGCGCTCGAGCGCGACGGCGTGGGACGGCGACTGGTACCGGCGCGCGCTACTTCGACGACGGCACGCCGCTGGGGTCCGCCGTCAACGACGAGTGCCGGATCGACTCGATCGCCCAGTCCTGGGGCGTCATCTCGGGGGCCGCCGATCCCGAGCGGGCGCCGCCGGGCCATGGCCGCGGTGGACGAGCACCTCGTCCGGCGGGGCGACGGGCTCGTGCTGCTCTTCACGCCGCCCTTCGACCAGGACGCCGCTCGATCCCGGCTACATCAAGGGCTACCTGCCCGGCGTGCGCGAGAACGGCGGGCAGTACACCCACGCGGCGGTGTGGTCCGTGATCGCCTTCGCGGCCCTCGGCGACGGCGACAAGGCGGGCGAGCTGTTCTCGATCCTGAACCCCATCAACCACGCCAGCACGCGCGCGGGCTCCACCGCTACAAGGTCGAGCCCTACGTCATGGCCGGCGACGTCTACTCGGAGCCGTCCGCACGCGGGACGCGGCGGCTGGACCTGGTACACCGGCGCGGCCGGCTGGATGTACCGCGCCGGCAGTGGAGTGGATCCTGGGCTTCCGCCTGCGCGGCGCCGTCCTTCATCTCGATCCCTGCATCCCGCGCGGCTGGCCCGGCTACGAGATCCTGTTCCGCTACCACTCCGCCCGCTACCAGCTGATCGTCGAGAACCCGCGCGGCGCCATGCGCGGCGTCACGGCCATCTCGCTCGACGGCCAGCCCGTCGCCGGCCGCGAGATCCCGCTCGCCGACGACGGCCAGACGCACACGATCGCGGTGGTGCTGGGGTGAACACGGACGACTCCTCAGAGCGTCAAGCCGTCATCCCGGAAGGACAGTCGAGCCGTCATCCTGAACAGAGTAGCGATGTTGAGCCGTCATCCTGAGCAGAGTACCGGCGTTGAGTCGTCATCCTGAGGAGCGCAGCGACGCAAGGATCCGAACCTTACACGAGAACCGCGTGTCGGAGCTCCGGGATCCTTCGCTGCGCTCAGGATGACGGCTGGACGGCTGACTCGAGTGGCGGAGAGGACGGGATTCGAACCCGTGGTAGAGGTTTAAGCCCCTACGGCGGTTTAGCAAACCGCTGGTTTCAGCCACTCACCCACCTCTCCGGCGGCGTGGAAGCTGTTGAGTCTAATCAACACCAGGGGGAAAAGCACTATCGGCTCCCGACAGGCTGAATTTGCCGTGTGCTATCTGGTATGCCATTCGCGACCCCCGTTGTGTGTCCTTCTCGGGGAGGCGCAGAGTGCCTCGGTGCCCATCACGGTTCGCAAATGTCTCCGAAGTGGTCCTCGACGATCTGCAGGTCCGCGTCATTCGTCACACCATCCTTGTTGAAGTCGAAGACGCTCGATTTGCCCCGGTTTGTCTGGACCCCGACGAAATCCTGCCTGTTGACGCGCTTGTCGAGATTTCCGTCGCCCATGCAGAACGGCTCGGAGCTCAGGAGATCATCGAGCGCAGTCTTCAACTCGCTGTAGTTGGCTGCTTCCGTGGGTGTCAAGAACGGATGCTGGAGCAGGTCATCCGGTCCGTTGTCGATCCCAAGCGGGTTGATCGGGTCGAGCGGCCTCGGCGTGAGGTCATACAGCTCGTCCGGGTTCGCCGTGTCACACTCCGCCCTCGTCTGCCGCACCAGCTTGTAGCGGGCGTTGCGGATGGCCAACGCTTGCGATGGGACGATCGTCAGGTTGCCGTCGTACGGCGGTGCCTCCCGGACTTGGCAGCATGTCGGGTACGGGGGATTGGGTTGTGAGGCGGTCGGCCCGTACCAGATGCCCAACTCGGCGTTGCACAGTTGCTCGGATGTGAAAAGAATGTCCGTACAAATGGGAACTGGCCCGACCTGCAGAACACAGGGGTAGAGTTTGGTGGTCGACGCCTTGAGCCCATCACCGAGTTGCGTGAAATTGGACTGGCGAACAGGCGTCTGGTTCGGGTTGGTGAGATAGGCCAGCATGGGCTGGCTGTCCAGGATGTGTTCCGGCGGGACCACCGACCGCACGTCCACCCCGGCCATCTCACCGAAGAGTTGGAACAGGTCGACACTGTTCACCATCGCGTCGACACTGCGGCCGGGTGCCACGACCTGCGGACCGGCGACAATGAGCGGCGCCAGCACGCCCGTCTCGTAGGGCGTGCCCTTGGCCCTGAGGGGGTTGTACGGATACTTCACGCCCGAGAAATACGTGCCATTGTCGCCGAGGATCACGATCATCGTATTGGTCGATTGCGGCGTGTAGACCAGTGCGCCGTCCGGGCCGCTTTGCGCGAGGCCGGTGCTGACCAGCAGCCGACCGATTTCCTTGTCCATGGCCTCGAGCATCAAGTTGCTCTCGATGCGCACTGCTTCGGGGCTCGTGCAGTCCTGGGGCACGTTCGGCGGCCAGACGAAGCCCGGCGGATAGAGATCGTCGGGCGGCGGCTGATACGGCGTATGGATGGAATCGAAGCTCACCGTGGCCATCCAGGGGTGCTTGGCGTGGCCACCCTGCGACCGCTGCTGGATCCAATCAGTCGCCGCGTCCGTCTGGAAGGTCGTCATGTACTTGCGCGAGGTCGAGCGGTGAAGGCCGCTGTGATCGTTGATGACCTGGGCCCAGACGTAGTAGCCGTTGAGCAACGTGAAGTCGGGCACTTTGCACCCTGCCTCCGGCGGACAGGTGAGCGTGAAGTCGCCATTCCCGTCGAGCGCAGGAATGCCGCCCAGTGTGGCGCACAGCTTCCCGGTGTATCCCTGGCCGTCGTTGTTGTCGAAACGGGCCTGGTTCCCGCCGTCGACGAACCAGCAGCCGCCTTTCAGGTTGCCCATCGGAAAGCCGCACGAGTACTTGGTGGTGTCGGCTGTGTACTGCCCCCGACCGTGTGGTCGATAAACGGCGGCCCGCCCTGCAGGTTGCCGTTGAAGTAGTCCCACCCGAGCACGCTTGGTGTGCGGTACGTGTCCGGGTTGTTGTCCGGTCCGCCGAGGTGGTACTTTCCGAACATCGCGCTCGTGTAGCCGGCCGTCTTGAGCACGTTCGGCGTGGCCATCTCGTAGGGCGAGAGCTGCGCAGCAGCCAGGTCGTCCTGCAGGATCGCCGCTGTGACGCCGGTGCGGAGTGGATAGCGCCCCGTGAAGAACGTCGCCCTGCTTGGCGAACACTCGGGCATCGCGGTCAGCTTGGTGAACTTCACCCCCGCCGCCGCAATCGCGTCGATATTGGGTGTCCGGGGCGCGGTGGGATCGAGGGGGTTGAAGATCCGGAGCTGGTCCTTGCCTACGTCATCGAGGATGATGAAGAGGACGTTGGGAGGCTGTGTGGGATTCGAGGACGAGGTTTTCCGAGGCGAGTCGCTGCCGGCGGCGAGTGACCCGATACTCAGACCGATGACAGTGATCGACGCGGCCGCGAGCTGAATGGCCATGCAACGGCGCCGTCTCATCTCGATCCTCCCCGGTGCATGTTCCATCGTGAACGCCCGATCTACGGGATCGTGAACGCACTTCCCGACGTCTATCACCCTCTCTCCGCCCGCGTCAAGAGCGCGATCATCCGCGCCTCTCTCCACTGACAAGCGTTACCGGACGAAGAGAGCGGCGAAGCGTCACGGCGCGAGCGTGAGGAAGCGCGACGAGTACGTCGCGAATTTTGGGAGTTGCGGACAGTCCGGCGGTGTCTGCGGACAGTCTGCCGAATTCGCTCAGGAAATTTGGTGGCGGTGCAGGGATTTGAACCCCGGACACAGCGGATATGAGCCGCTTGCTCTGACCAACTGAGCTACACCGCCCAGAGAACGGCGGATCATAGCAAAGCCGGCCGCGAGGTCTATACTCTTGGCATGGCGGGTCTTTCCGACCACTGCGGGATGTGCAAGCAGGAATTCCTCTACGCCCTGCCCCGGTGCCCGATCTGCCACAAGTCGGTCTGCGACGGGTGCGCGAAGCGCATGGGCGGCAACACGTTTCTGCGGCACGGACTGCTCGCACGCGTTCTTCTTCGGAGAGGTGGATGAGGTCGAGGAGTACGAGGCCCCCGGTACGAAGATGGAGAATGAGCTCGCCTGAGGCTCCCTCCGCCGGGCCTGCGATCCTCGGCCGTTTCTTCTGGCGGGATCCCAACACACAGTTCCTGATCCTGGCGGCGGCCGCCGGCCTGCTCGGCGGCCTCGGCGCGTCCTGTTTCGGCTCCTGACCCAGCAGCTGCACGAGCTCCTCATGGGCCCGAGCGACATCGTCCGCGGCGCCGAGATGCTGCCGCTCTATGCCGCGGGTGCTGCTGCCGGCCGCGGGAGGCCTCGTCGGAGGGCTGATCGCCCGCTTCTTCTTCGGCGAGGGGCGCTCTCGGGATCTCCCACATGATCGAGGTCGTCTCGCTGGGCCGGCGGACCGTGCGCCTCCGGCCGTCGCTGGCGCGCGGGGCGTCCTCGATCGCCGTCATCGCCTCGGGCGGCTCGGAGGGCCGCGAGGGCCCGATCATCCAGATCGGAGCCGCCTGCGCGTCGGCGCTCGCCCGGGGTGGAAGTGTCTCCCGAGCGGATCCGGATCCTCACGGCCTGCGGGATGGCGGCCGGCGTCGCGGGCGCGTACAACACGCCGATCGCGGCGACGCTCTTCGTCCTCGAGGTCGTCGTCGGCTCGTTCGCGATGACGCTCTTCGGCCCGGCGGTCGTCGCGGCGGTCGTGTCGACCCTGTTCGTCCGCGCCGTGCTCGGCGACGAGCCGGTCTACAAGGTCGCGCCCTTCGCGTCAGTCCCTCTCGAATACGTGCCCTTTCTGGCGATCGGAGCTGCACGGCCGGCGCGTCCTCCGTCCTCTTCGTGCGGATGCTCTCGGCGGCAAGCGCCTTTCGCCGCACGCAGCTCCCGGTCTGGGTCGCGATGCCGCTCGGGGGAGCCATCGTCGGTGCGATCGCGGTCTTTATGCCGGAGGTCTTCGGCAACGGCTTCGAGGCGACCGACCGGATCCTGCACGGCAACCCGGCACCGCCCTGTTCCTTCTTCTCCTCTTCGTCGCGAAAGACGGTCGCGACCTGCGCGACGATCGGCTCCGGAGGCGTGGGCGGCGTGTTCACGCCGTCGCTGCTGGTCGGCGCGACGTCGGGCGGCTCGTCGCGCAGGTCGTGCACCTGCGTGCTTCCGCATATCGCGGCGACGGTCGGGGGATACGCCCTCCTGGGCATGGGCGGGCATGCTCGCCGGCGTGACGCGGGCGCCGCTTCTCGCGGTCATCATGATGTTCGAGCTGACGCAGAACTCCGCGGTCCTGGTGCCGATGATGGTGGTCTCCGTCTGGCGGTGGCGCGGCCCGCGTCTCCAGAAGGACTCCATCTACATGGCGAGCATCCGCTCCGCGGGCATCGTCTGGGAGAAGACTCCGGGGCCACCGCTCTCGCGAGCCTGAAGGTCTACGACATCATGCGCCGCGACGTCGCGCTGATCCCGAGCACGACGCCGCTGCCGGAGCTCGTCACGCGTTTCTCAATCCCGCAGTCTCTTCCTCTACGTCGGGGACGAGCAGGGGAGGCTGCTGGGAGTCGTCGACATCCACGACATCAAAGAATCCTTTCCGGAGCGGGAACTTTCGAGACTGGTCATCGCCGCGGACCTCCTCACGAGATCCCCTTCGTCACACCGCTCGAGTCGCTCTCGGCGGTCAACGAGAAGATCTGGTTTCGGGACCTGGGCAGCTCCCCGTGGTGCACGCGCCGCGAATGACCCGAAGCTTCCTGGGCATCGTCACGCAGCGCGACCTTCTCGGCGCCTTCGACAGCGAGGTCCTGCGGCGCAGCCGCCTGCTGACTCCGGTCCGCACGGTCGGCCAGGAAGGGGAGAGCTCGACTACCTCGAGCTTCCGGAGAACCACCACTCGTCGAGATCGAGTGCCGACGGCCTCGCGGGCATGACCATCGCCGAGGCGGGCCTGCGCTCCCAGTTCGGTGTGTCGATCCTCGCCATGAAGCGGATGGGCCGCGACGGCCACGAGAGGCGCTTCGTGCCCGGGCCCCCCGAGCGCCTCCTCCACGGGGACGTCCTCGTCGTGCTGGGAAGCGACGACTCGCTCGCGCAAATTGCACGACGGACGAGCGCTTTCGGTCACGACCGCGTCGTAACGGCTCCTCAGGGCGGCCCCGGGGCGCTCGGAGCGGTGCTATCCTGAGCCCTTACCTTGAAAACCGGCCTGGGAGGACGTAACGGCAAAAACAAGCAGAGTGAGCTTGTCGCTCTTCGCGGCAAGTGGTTCAAAGAGCGGACCCGGCTCTACGACCGGGAGACCGGCCTCCCACGTCGCCGTCCTCGTCGACGACCTGCGGGCACTGGCTCGAGGAGAACGGCTCGGTGTCCGTGATGGTCTTCCGGCCGAGCTCCGAGGGCAACGTCGAGGCGGTCTGGGGCTGGGAGGCCTACGACGACCTTCTGCTCGACTTCGTCCGCCGGCTGAAAGCATTTCAGACCGACGGGATCGTGCCGCAGGGGACCTTCTGCCTGCCGAACGTGCGCTCCGACGAGATCATCCTCTTCGTGACTCCCGAGAACGGGGCCGCTGTCGACAAGCCGATCGGCTCGGCCAGAAGGCGGGCGAGCTCGACCAGTTGATCCGCGGCTATCTCGCCGAGCGGGCCGACGTTTCGGCGCGCTTCGTCTCCTTCGTGGGCGCGGCGCGCATCATGAAAGACCCCAAGCACCGCGTCGAGCGGCTGATCTACCGCGGGGTCCAGGAGGCGCGCGATCAGGTCACGCGTCAGACCGTGCGCCAGGAGATCCGCGGCGGCGAGCTGCTGCAGGACGCCATCTCGCGCAGCGACATCCGCCCCGTCTTCCAGCCGGTCTTCGACCTCGCGACCGGCAACATGATCGGGATGGAGGCTCTCTCACGCGGGCCGCGCGGCAGCGAGTTCGAAAGCGGCGAGAGCCTCTTCTCGCTGGCCGAGCGCACGGAGCTCCTCGTGCCGCTCGAGCGCGTCTGCCGCCAGCGAGCGCTCGAGGCCGCGGCCCAGGCGCCCACCCGGCGCCAGATCTTCCTGAACCTCTCGCCCGCGGCGGCGTCGGACCCGGAGTTCCTCGGTCCGGTCTTCCGCGACCAGGTCATCGCGCTGGGCCTCGAGCCCGACCGGATCGTCCTCGAGATCACCGAGCGGACCTACGCCGTCTACGAGGGCCTGTTCCGCGAGGTGCTCTCGAAGTTCCGCTCGCAGAACTTCCGCATCGCGGTCGACGACGTCGGCACGGGCTACTCGAACCTCTCCTCCCTCGCCGACATCGAGCCCGACTACCTGAAGTTCGACAACGTCTTCGTGCGGGGCATCGACCGCCGGCAGGTGAAGCAGGACCTCCTGGAGGCCCTCATGAGCTTCGCGCGCAAGATGCACACGAAGGTCATCGCGGAGGGCATCGAGACGCGGGAGGAGCTCCGCGTGCTCCAGTCCCTGGGCGTGCCCTACGGCCAGGGATTCCTGCTCGCCCGGCCCGATGCCCGTCAACGAGATCGAGCGCTTCGCCTCCATCGCGATCTAGAACCCTCCCTCTCCCGGCGGGAGAGGGCCGGGGTGCGGGGCGCCCTACGGCGCCGGGCAGAACGTTGATCGCCCCCTGCATCATGAGCCGTGGATCGTGCAGAAGTAGGAGAACGTCGGGCCGTCGTGAACGTGTGCGTGAAGGTGAAGGGCGGCGAGTGAACCCCAGAATTCCAGGTCCCGTCCGGCGTGCAGTAGGTGGCGGCGCAGGTCCCCGACGTCGTGGAGTGAGTCGGGCCCGCCCAGCCCACTCCATGGTCGTGCCCGGCGGATCGTGGTGTTGCTCGTTCCGCTGACCGAGTCGACGAAGCTGGGTCCGCCGCCCGGGCCCACGACACGATGTGGTTCGGGTTGGGCGTCGGCGTCACCGTCGGGGTCAGCGTGGGTGTCGGCGGATTGGCGACCCCGTTCGCGTCGGAGTGAGGCGTGACCGTCGCCGTCGCCGTCGGGGTGATCGACCCCGTCGGCGTCGGAGTTCGGTCGGCGAGAGGGTGAGCGTCGGCCGTGCCGAGGGCGCGACGACGTCGCCGTGCGCGTGATGGTCTGAGTTCGCGTGAACGTCGGCGTGATCGTGGGCGTCGGGCTCGCCGTGGACGTCAGGCTCGGCGTGAAGGTCAGTGCTCGGGGTGAACGTGAGGCTCGGCGTGAATGTCGATGCTCGGCGTGGGCGTGATGCCCGGTGCAGGGTGATCGTCCGGGTCGCCGAGGGCTGATCGTCGGCCCGCCGGTCGACGCGGTGCGGGTGGCGTCGCCGTCGCGCGTCGAAGTCATCGTGCGGGTGCCGACCGTCCGGGTCAGAGTTACGGCGGTGCGCGGGGGCCCGTGGGCGTCGGCGAGCCCCGGACCGTCCGAGGCCCCGACCACGAAGATGGGGTCGCTCGTCGCGTTGTCGATGACGGCGGCGTAGGAGAAGACCGCGCCCGTCGCCTCGACGGTGATGACGGCGTTATCGGAGTGGAACTCCCTGGCGCCGGCCGCCTCGAAGATCCCGTTGACCTGGGCGCCCGAGTGGCGCGCGCACGGTCCGGCTGACATCCGATCCGCGCTGGACGCCCACGTCGTCGTAGATCCGGAACGTCACGTTGACGGGAGAGCGCCGGGATTGAAGACGCCGGCGTTGGTCCGGAACCCCGCGCGGAGAGCCGCCGTTCTGGATCGACGTCAGACGCTTCGGGCATGCGCGGCCGAGCCGTCGCAGCCCCGGAATGAACATGCCGACCGTGGGCTCGGGAGCGGTCGAGTAGAGGCGGCTGGTGACGACGAGCTGCCGGGCATCGCCGTCGAACTCGAACTCGATGCCTCCGGCCGAGTTCGGCGCCGGAACTCCGGCGACCATGTCGTTGAAAGCCCGGGACTCCCGGGCAACAGGGAAATGAGAACTGCGGCCGGCGACCGCGCAGGGCGCGGGATGAAGCACCGGTAGGGCGCCAGCACGTCCAGACTTCGTCGTACGACGTGTTGAACGCGCGGACGTCGGAAAAGAAGGGGGATCCGCCCACGATCGACGCGGCCGCGGGCAGTGTCAGCGTCTCGGCGCGAGCCTGCAGTGCGACGGCGAGACCGGCGAGCAGAAGTGGTCGGAGCTTGACGCAGGGCATTCGAAGCACGTCCCCTTCCGGATCATATGTCCGTGTCGCCGCGGGGATAGGACAATTTTCTCCGGCGGGCGGCGTATCCTGCGGGCTGGAATGGCACGCTCTGCCGCCGCCCCCAAAGGCGCTGCGAACGAACCCCAGCCTTTCGACTTCCTGATCGTCGGAGGCGGACAGGCGGGGATACCGCTCGCGCACCATCTCGCCGGGGCCGGCCATCGGGTGGCCCTCGCCGAGCGCAGGAATCTGGGCGGCTCCTGCGTCAACTTCGGCTGCACTCCGACGAAGGCCGCGATCGCGTCGGCCCGCGTCGCCTTTCTAGGCCCGCCGGGGCGCGAGTCTTCGGCCTGCGGATCCCGACGGTCGAAGTCGATTTCCCGGCCGTCCTCGACCGCGCCCGCAGCATCGTGACGCAGTCCCGGCCAGCCTGCGCCGCGGCTTCGAGAGGTCGGACAATCCGCTTCTGCTGCGGGGCCACGCGCGTTTCACCGGGAGGAAGGCGGTCTCTTTCAGGTCCTGAGCGTCGGCGACGAGACGTGCTCGGCTCGACAGGTCGTCCTCGACACGGGCACCCGGACGCGACTTCCCGACGTCGAGGGTCTCGACGAGGTCGACTTACATGGAGGCGGGGAACTGGCTCGACCGGCGGGAGCTTCCCGACCACCTCCTCTTCATCGGCGGCGGATACATCGGCCTGGAGATGGGCGCAGTTCTACCGCCGGATGGGGAGCCGGGTCACGATCGTGGACCCGGCGGACACGGCCCTGGACCACGAGGACCCGGACGTGGTCCACCTGCTCCAGCGCCTGCTCGAGGCCGAGGGGATCGAGTTCCGGCTGGGCTCGCGGGTCGCCCGCGTGGCGGCGCGGCGCCCGGAGTCACGCTGCACGTCGAGACGGCCGGGCATCGGGATGCGCTCCGGCGGCTCGCACGTGTTCGTCGCCGCCGGACGGCAACCCAACACCGACGACCTGGGGCTCGAGGCGGTCGGCGTCGAAGGTCTCGCGAGGACGGGATCATCGAGGTCGGACGAGCGGCTCGCGACGAGCGTGCCGGGCGTCTGGGCGGCGGGCGACATCCGCGGCGGACCGATGTTCACCCACACGGCGTGGGACGACTTCCGCGTGCTTCTTCGCAGCTCGCCGGCGACGGGTCGCGGACGACCGACCGCGTCGTCGCCCTACGCGGTCTACACGGATCCCGAGCTCGGGCGCGTCGGGCTGACCGAGGCGGAGGCGCGCGCGGCCGGCGCCGAGGTCAGGATCGGCCGCTTCGAGATGCGCAACAACGGCAAGGCGCGCGAGATCGGCGAGACCAAGGCTCCGTCAAAGTCGTCGCGGACGCCGCGACGGACCTGTTCCTCGGGCGCCGCCGTCCTGGCCACCGAGGGCGCCGAGCTCGTCCACCTCTTCGTCGACGCTCATGAACGCGCGCGCGCCCGTACACCGTGCTGCGGGACGCGTCCACATCCATCCGACGCTCGCCGAAGCCGTCCAGAGCGCCGTCTGCGTCGTCTCGAGTGACGGGCCTCGCGTCGCCCCGCGCTCGGAGGTCTCGGTCGACCTGCGCGGCTTCAACAGGGTCCTTCAGCTACTTCCTTCACGAGGCCGACCCGGCACCGGCCTGGTCCGCGACAACACCCACTACGGCTCGCCCGCATCGATCGCGGCGGTCGGCCTGGGCCTGACGCCGCTATATCGTCGCCTGCGAGCGCGGGTTCATGACCCGGGAAGAGGCGCGGAGCGACTCTGTCGACGCTGAAGTTCTTCGCCGAGAGCCCCAGGGACCGCGGCCCGACGCCACGGGCACAGGGGTTTCTTCTACCACTTCCTCGACATGGACTACGGGAGGCGGGTCCGGACTGCGAGCTCTCGACGTCGACACGGCGCTCCTGATCGCGGGCGCCCTCCGCGCGGGGCCTACTTCGACGGAGCGGACGAGGAGGAGACGGAAATCCGCCGCATCTCCGACGAGCTCTACCGGCGCGTCGACTGGGCCTGGGCGACCGCCAGAGGCCAGACGCTCGCCACGGCTGGACGCCCGAGAAAGGATTCCTGCCGCACCGCTGGCGAAGGGGCTACAGCGAAGCGATCCTGCTGTACCTGCTGGCGCTGGGCTCTCCGAGCACCCCATCCCGGCCCGGTCCTATGCGGCCTCGACGGCTTCGTACGAGTGGAGAGAGCTCTACGGTCTCGAGTTCCTCTACGCCGGGCCGCTTTTCATCCATCAGCTCTCACACGTGTGGGTCGATTTCCGCGGCATCCGGGACGCATACATGCGCAAGCGGGGGATCGACTACTTCGAGAACAGCCGCCGCGCGACCCTCGCGCAACAGCAGTACGCCATCCGCAATCCTCTCGGGTTCGCCGGCTACGGGGAGTTTGCCTGGGGGATCACGGCGTGCGAAGGGCCCGGACCGGCGACGATGACGATCGGCGGGATCGAGCGCCGTTTCTTCGACTACGTCGCGCGCGGAAGCCCGGACGGTCCCGACGACGGCACCCTCGCTCCCTGGGCCGTGGTCGCGTCTCTTCCCTTCGCCCCCGAGATCGTGCTCCCGACCATTCGCCGGATCGACGAGATGGGCGTCGGGAGAAATGGCCCTACGGCTTCGCGGCCACCTTCAATCCGACGTTTCCGGCGAACACTCCCGATCCGTGCGGATGGGTGTCCCCGAGAAACTTCGGCCTGAACGACGGACCGATCGTCGTGATGATCGAGAACTTCCGCTCCGGCCTGATCTGGGAGACCTTCAAGACGTGTCCCTACCTGGTTCGCGGCCTGCGGCGCGCCGGCTTTCGGGGAGGATGGCTGGGAAAGGCTCGCGGCGCGAGCTAGCCGTCAGGGGTTGACGACGACCGTGCCGGTCATCATGTTGCCGTGGACGGTGCAGTAATACGGAAACGTTCCCACCTGGTTGAACTGCCGCGAAAACGTCGACGGCGGGTCGAGCTGACCCGAGGTCCACAACTGGTCGGGAAGGCAGTTGGGCTGACACGTCCCGGAGGTCGTCGAGTGGCGGCCGGCGATCCAGTTCCACCGGATCGTCGTCCCGACCTGGATCGTCGAGACGTTCGTGCCGCTCTCCCCGTCCACGAAGTTGCTCCCGTCCTGGCCGACCGAGACGAACCGCAACCCTGGAGGCGGCGTCGGCGACGGCGTCCGGGAAGGGCTCGGTGTGCGGGTGAAGATCGGCGTGCGCGTCGCCGTGACGGTCCCCGTCTGCGTCGCGGTCGGCGTGAACGTCGCGGTCGCCGTCACGGTATTCGTCGGCGTGGGGCCGGTGGGAGTGAGGGTCGGCGTGTTCGAGGGCGTCCGGGTCACGAACAGGTCCGGAGCGCCGACCACGAAGATCGGGTCCGAGGTGGCGTTGTCGATCACGGCGGCATAGGAGAAGACGGGCACGGACGCCGTGACGACGATCACGGCATTGTCGGTCGAGACGTCCTCGGCTCCGGCCGCCACGAAGATCCCGCTGACCTGGACACCCGAATGCGACGTGACCGAGGTCGTCACGGGATGGCCCAAGGGGACATCGCCCTCGTAAATCGAGAAGGTGATGGACGCCGGGCTCCCGGTGGGGTTGAACGCGCCGACGTTGGTCCGGAAGCCGCCGGGCGTGCCGGGCGGGTCGTGCCGGATCGAGGTCAGAACCGACGTCGCGCGCGCCTCGGACTCCGGCATCGCGGGGATGAACATCCCGACGGTGGGAATGGGCGCCGTCGAGTAGAGACGGCTGGTGACCACGAGGTCCGTCGCGACGCCGCCGAACTCGAACTCGACGCCCCCGGCGGTGTTCGCCGCCTGGAAGGCCGAAACGACCATGTCGTCGAAGGCCCGGGATTCGCGCGGAGCGAGTTGGAACTGGATCTGCGGGGTCCCGACGACGCAGGGGTCCGGAATGAAGCAACGGTAGGTGGCGGTGACGTCGAGGCTCTGGACGTACGAGGTGTTGAAGGCGCGAACGTCGGAGAAGAAGGGCGCACCGCCCACGATCGAAGCGGCCGCCGGCAACGTGAGGTTCTGCCCGCGCGCGGCGAAGGCCGCGGCGAGGAGGACGGCGAACAGATACGCGCGAAGCTTCATGAAGGTGGGCCGAGTTTGGCGTCCATGCGCATCTTACGTTTCCGCCGGCTTCGGTCCAAGCAGGTTTCACGCCGCGGCCGACGGTAGACTGTGACCCGATCCCGCAGGGGAGGTTAGCTCAGCGGTAGAGCGCCTGCTTTACACGCAGGTGGTCGGGGGTTCGATCCCCTCACCTCCCACCAGCACGTCGCGAGCGCTGCGCTACGGATCTGCCGCCTGCGGCGGCACCGGCCCGCGGCTCGCCTGTGGGCTCGACCGCGGGCCTGATCCTTCGCTACGCGCTCGCTCCCGCGGCGCGCGCCTCCTCCCTCCTTCGTCGGGAGACTTCGCGCGCCGCGTGCGGACGCAATGTTTCGGCCCATCGAGACGGGTTGTGCCGCTCCGCAGGAGCCCCCAAGATGGGGCGTCGACTACGGATTTCGCGCGGGCTCGAATTCGTAGAGCGACGCGGCCAGCCTTTTCAGTCCACGATCGTGAGCGATGAGGTCGAGATGGAGTGACGTCCAGTCGGACAGCAAAAGGGTCTCGTTGCCCTGCCCGTCGTAGGTTTTGAGGTAGCCGCTGCAGGACTCGCAGTAGTCGATGCGGAGGCCGGGTTCTCCCTCGATGGTCACAGCCGCGAGCCGTTGAGAGTCGTTTTCACAGAACGGGCATCCGGTTCGCTTGAACTGCCAGCGCGTGCCGCAGCAGCCGCACAGGAGCAGCCGCTTGCGCCCGGGGTCGGCGCCGGCCAGCTGGGCCATGGCGGGCAGGGATCCGCACGTCGGGCAATACCGGCGAAGCCACCGCTCCTCGTCTCGCCAACCTTCGAAGGCGTTCACCACGGGACGGAGGAACCGCGCCATCGCCGTCCACGCCACGTATCGCAACAACCCGGGGAACGGCGGCGTGAGAGTCTCGTCGCCCAGTAGAAAATCCGCGATGCGGCGAGAGATCCGGGGCTCGCGGCGCAGTTCCGTGTCGAGAGCGCGGGCCTCCGCCGCGATCCTTCCCGACGAGGTTCCGGACGCCAGTCTTTCGAGAAGCGCTCCCGCCATTCGCCCACCCGGCTCGAGATCGACAGCGGCGTCGCTGCTCTGCAGCAACGGCACACCGGCGAGAAAGTCCGCACGGTAGTCGTCCCAGTCGGGAATGCGGACGTCGAGGACGTCGATCCCGGCGGCCGCGCGATCGACCTGCGCGGAGACGTCGGCGAGCGGCCGGAGGTACGAATGCGCCTCCAGCCACCCGTCCAATGTCATGGGATCAGTGTCCCTCGCCCGGCTCCGCCTTGGCCAGGACCGGCAGGAGCCGCGCGCCGAGGCCGAACAGGAAGATGGTCGCGGCGATCAAGCCGACCGAGACGCCCCACTCGAAGATCGACGGCAGATAGGTCTCGGGCGCGCCCCAGGGCATGCGCCCCTGGAACGTCATCGCCAACAAGACCACGTTGACGCGGTTGTACACGACGCCGAGGACGGCGAGCAGGGCACCCGCGAAGAGAAGATCGCGCCGGTTTCGAGACGCCTTGCGGGCCAGGAGGATGAGCGGAAGGATGCCCCCGAGCAGGATCTCGGCGGCGAAGGCCGCGCCGAGCCTTCCCGTAAGAGCTCCCGCGATCTGGTGGCGAATCGCGAGGTCCCCCAGTCGGAACCCGAGATAGACGACGAGCGCCCAGAACGTGATCTGTCCCACCGAGGCGAGGGTCGGCATCTGGAGCTTGCGGTGCCACGCTTTCGCGATCCACATGTCGATCAGGATGATCAGGGCGGTTCCAGCCACGATCGAAGACAGGAAGAACGAGATGGGCAGCATGAGCGACCACCACTGCCAGGCGAGCATGTTCGGCATCAGGAGGTAGAGCGAGCCGAGGGAGCTCTGGTGCATCGTGGACAGGGTGACCGCCGCGATGGCGAGCATGATCGGCTCGAACGACTTCTCCCGATCGCGGAACAGCCAGGCCAGGGTCCCGAAGATCACGGCGCGTCACCGCCACGTAGACCAGGTTGCGGGACATCAGGTAGACGAACAGCGTCACGGCGAACGCCACGTAGGCACCGGACCACCGCCGCCAGAGCCCCAGCGCTTTCGGGAAGCCCCAGCGTTCGAGGGCAACCGGCAGAAACTCCAGAAGCAGGATCGTGATGTAGAGGCCGACGCACCAGGACACTTCGAACATCGCCGAATGGTGCGGCGCGTTCAGGGCGAGCTGGTACGACTGCCAGGGCAGACCGAGATCGGCGACGAGGGTGACCATCACGAACGAGTAGCTCAAGAGGCCCATCAAGACGGCTGTTCGGCCGAGGCTGTAGAGGTCCTTTCGCTGAAAGACGTAGATGGCTCCCGCCATCGCGAACGCGCCCGCCGCCACGGCGATCCAGACGAGGTCGAAGGCGATCCACAGCCCCCAGGGATAGGTGTCGGAGAGGTTCGTGCTGCCGCCGAGACCGAGGGCGAACCGCGCCACCAGCGACACGCCGCAGAAGGCCATGAGCGCCAGAAGGAGCCAGTTGAACGGGGTGAAGAGCTTCTGGCGGAGCGGCTCGAACTCCACGTGGTGATCGTCGGCGCCCGCGACCGCGTGCGCGCGTTTCTTGAAGAAGGCGTAGACGGCGCCGAGCGCCGCGCCGATCATCATGACGGCCGGAGGCACGGCCCCGAGCGCCGCCGCGGTGAACTTCGGAAACGGCTTCTCGCCGTACGTCGGGAACCCGATGCTCGCGAAAGGCACCGACGAGAGGTACAGCACGGTCGTGCCGCCCACCTCTTTCTCTCCGTAGATATGGTCGACGTATTTGTCCGGACGATCGTCCATGCGCTTGTGTGCGAGAGCCAACATCTCGTCCCGGGTTCCGTAGCGCAGGGCGTCCGCGGGGCACGCCTTGACGCACGCCGGGGTCGCGATCGTCTCGAGGAACCGTTTGGTCTCGTCCGGGGGTGCGGGCTTCCCGTTGAAGGCGATCGGGGCCGGTTGAGAAGTGCGGTCGGCGCAGTGCGTGCACTTTTCGATTTTCGGGGCGAGCTTGTCCCATTCCGCGGTCGGCACGTCCCACGGACACGCCAGCATGCAATACCGGCAGCCGATGCACTTCGAGGCGTCGTAGGACACCGGCCCATCCGGCTGGGGATAGAGTGCCGTCGTCGGACACGCGGAGACACAGCCGGGCTCCAGGCAATGGAAGCACCGCCGCATCACGAAGTTGCTATCCAGCCCGCCCGGCTTCTCCGGATTCACGTTCTCGTGGAAGGAGATCAGCGTGTATGTCTTCGCGCTGAGCGTGGCCGGGTTCTGGAAACCGAGTTGGGCCACCAGCTCGGTCTCCTCGCCCTCGCGCTCGTTCCACTGCTTGCAGGCCACCTGGCACGCCCGGCAGCCGATGCAGTTGGTGATGTCGATGAGCGTCGTCCTCATCAGGCCGGTGTCCACGGCGTCGGCGTCATGTGCGCCCCCTCGGGGAGTGAGATTGTCGCGCGGCCGGGCGGTTGACCTGACCACGTTGACGAGGCACGCCTTGGTCTCCTGGGTCCCCGCTCCGGGATCCGTGGCGTCGATTGTGAGGTGGTTGACGCTCGGCGCCTGTCGACAATCCCTCGTAGCCCCAGCAGTACGGCATCCAGACGATGGTGACCTCGCGGTCGCCGATCTTCAGCTCCTTCATGCGGGGCGTGACGAGGGCCTTGACCTCGAGCTCACCGCGCGCCGAAGAGACCCGGACCCAGTCCCCCGATTTCACCCCGAGCTTCCGGGCGAGGGCGACCGGCAGCTCCAGCACCGGTTCGGGGACGAGCTCGTTGAGCCAGGGAATGTTGCGCGTCGTCGAGCCGGCGCACCAGTGTTCGGCGACCGTCGAGGTCATCAGCACGTAGGGGAACTTGTCTGCCGTGCCGATGGGCTGATGCGTCGCGACGCGCGGATACTTGAGCGTCGGGTTGCTCTTCACGCTCGGGTGAAGGATGTTTTCCACCGGGCTCTCGACGGGCTCGTACATCTCCGGCAGCGGGCCGTCCTTCGGCACGTAGGCCACGTCGCGCCAGTACTCGGTGTACCTCGGGTCGGGGTCCGAGTAGACGGCCGCGAAGAGGCGCCCGACGCCCTCCGCGCCCAGGTGAAAGGCCCGCTGGCCGTTCGGCGTGTCCGGTCCGTCGGTCAGGACGGGGACGTCCGGCACGTCGTATCCCGTCCAGCGCTTCTCCTGCTCGTCCCACCAGACGATGGGTTTCGAGCCCGGATAGGGCTTGCCGTTCCGGTCGCACGACGCCCGGTTGTAGAGGATGCGCATGTTGTTTGGCCAGGTCCAACCGAAGCCCGGATAGAGGCCCAGGCCGCCCGGATCGGTCGTCGAGTCGCGGCGCTTCGAGAGGTTCTCGCCGCTGGCGAAGACGCCCGCGTAAATCCAAGCGCCCGACGACGTCGAACCGTCGGCCTTGAGATCACCGACCTTGCGGACGAGATCGCCCTTCTTGAGGCCGGTCTCCGGGTTGTCGCGCAGGGCGTACCCGTTGATCTCGCGCAGGACGTCCTCGGCCGTGGTGTAGGTCCAGAAGGCCTTCCGGATGATCTCGTCCCTCGGCTCCTTCGAGTCCTTGACCAGGTCGCGCACCTTGCGGAAGACGAGGTCCACGATCTCGCCATCGGGCCTGGCCTGTCCCGGAGGCTTCACCGCGGCGTGGCGCCATTGCACCATGCCGCCCGAGTTGCTGATGCTTCCGTTCTTCTCCATGAAAAACGCGGCGGGCAGGAGAATGACCTCGGTGGCGATGGACTTCGGATCCACGCCCGGACGCTTCCAGAATGTCGCCGTCTCCGTCTCCCAGATCTCCTGGACCACGAGCGTCTCGAGCTTCGCCATCGCGGCGAACATCAGATTCAGGTTGGGCAGGGTGACCGCGGGATTCTGGCCGACGATCCAGAGCATCTTCAGCTTGCCGGCGAGGGCATCCTCGAACATCGGCATGGTGCCGTAGTCCTTGACGGCGTCGCGCTTTGGCAGCCACCCATAGGCGTAATCGTTCTCTTTGGTCGCCGCGTCTCCGAAAAATGCCTTGAGCGTGTTGACGAGGTAGCGGCTGTCGGCGATGCCGTTCTTGCGCGCATAGTGGTAGATCGTCGGCTCGGCATTGGTCGGCGAGTTGAGGTAGCCGGGGTAGTAGTTGTAGAGCACCGCCATGTCGCAGGCGCCCTGCACGTTCGGCTCGCCGCGGAGCGCGTTGACGCCGCCGCCGGGCTTGCCGATGTTGCCGAGCAGCAGCTGCAGGATGGTGAAAGAGCGAATCCCCTGCACACCCGTCGTGTGCTGGGTCATCCCGAGCGCATAGAGGATCGCGCCGGGCCGGTTCTTGGCCATCGTCTCCGCGATCTGCCGGATCTGCGCCGCCGGGATGCCGGTGATCTGCTCGCCCACCTCGAGCGTGTAGCGCGAGACGAAAGTCTTCAGGCGCGTGAAGACGCAGTGCGGGTCATCCAGACTCTTGGCGACGCGCGGCCTGCCCTTCGCGTCGAGCTGGTATCCCCAGCTCTTGGTGTCGTATTTGTGATTCTCCTCGTCGTACCCGCTGAAGACCCCGTCCTTGAAGTCGAAGGCTTCGTCGCCCAGGTAGAGGGCGTTGGTGTGGGTGACGACGTAGTCCTCGTCGTACAGCTTGTGGACGAGGATGTGGTTGATCATCGTGTTCTGGAGCGCCGCGTCGGTGCCGGGCCGGATGCGCGCGTATATGTCGGCGCCCGCGGAGGTCCGGGTGAATCGCGGATCGACGTGGATGAGCTTCGCCCCGTTTTCCTGGGCCACCCGGATCCACTTGTACGCCATGGGGTGGTTTTCCGCGACGTTGCTGCCTTCCACCAGGATCGTCTTGCAGTTCTGGAGGTCGATCCAGTGGTTGGTCATCGCCCCCCGCCCGAACGTGGCCCCCAGACCGGGGACCGTGGGGCTGTGTCAAAGTCGGGCCTGGTGCTCGACGTACGCCAGGCCGAGCAACCGGGCCGCCTTCTGGAAGAGGTAGCACTCCTCGTTCGTGTTCTGCGCGCCGCCCAGGAAGCCGATCGCGTCGGTGCGATTGACCGGCACCTCTGCGAGGGGGCCCACATGAGGGACGAACCGTGGGGCGCTCTGGAGCCGATCACCCGCAGCGCGATCCACGACGAGGTCAGGCGCATCCACCTTCTCGGTGGCGATCCACGTCTCGTCGCGTGTCTTGCGGATCTTCTGCGCGACGCGTTTGATTGCATCGTCCCAGGAGATGTCCTCCCAGTGGTCGCTGCCCGGCGCCCGGTACTTGGGCGTCTGGAGCCGCTTCGGCGACGTGTGCGTCGCGAACATGGAGATGCCTTTGACGCACAGCGCTCCGCGGTTCACGATGTGGTCGTAGTCGCCTTCCATCGTGATCAGCTTGCCGTCCCGGACCGCCGCGATCATTCCGCAGCCGCAGGAGCAGAAGTTGCAGGAGGTCGTGAACTCGTTGATGTTCGAGAGCTTCAGATTCTGCGTGGCGGCCCGCATCGCGGGAACGTCGATAAGCCCGTCGAGCGCGAGCCCTGCGCCGCCGCAGAGGGTCAGCCTCAGCAGCTCTCTGCGGTTGACCGCCGACCTCGGCCTGGGGCTCGCGTCGACCGGGCTCCCGGCGAGGTCCTGGACCGGACCATCCTGCGACTCATCCATGGGGCCCTCCGTGCGGTTGCGGACAGTGTGAGCTCTCGGACGGCTCGACTCCTACACTCGCAAACCCTTCCTGGTTGCCGCTAGAGGACCTTCTTCGCGCGAAGCTCGTCAAGAATGCTCCGGCCCAGGAGCACGGCGGCCGCGGCGAGGAGCAGCCGGTCCGAGAAACATGAACACGGTGAAGACGTACGGCCACCTTCTGATGAGCAGCGCGAACGCCAGGATCACGGCGAGCAGCGTAGCAGATCGGCGAGCCGAAGACGCAGCATCTCTCGCGCGGCGTCCTTCCGTGCTTCGCTCATCGCATCGCCTGCTTCTCCGGCTCCGCGGCGCCGGCACTTCGGGCTTGTGCGCCGGGCCGTGGCAGTCGAGGCAGGAGTTCTCGTTCCCGTCATGCAGGCTCGGCATCATGTCCTTCTCGTGCTTGGCGACGAAGTTCTGGGCTCCGCCGTGACACGAGAGGCAGCGCAGGTTCGAATAGGGGTTCGCGGATCTTGATGGGTTTCGGTAGTTCCCGGTGATGTTGTGGTAGACGTGGCCGAGGCCGTCGAGCTTGGCGCTCATCGTGCCGAACATGCCGTAGTCGCTGTGGCAGGTGTAGCACTGGTCCGTCTGGATGTAGCGGTTCTTGTAGTGGACCGCGGCGAGCGAGTCGCTCGCGGGATTGCGCAGGTCGGCGACGTGACCCTTCATGACGTGGCAGTCGACCGCACGCCTCGACCGTCTGGACTGCCTGCATCCCGTTCGCCGTGGCGAGAAAGATCACGATCGCCGGAAGGACGACGATCCCGCCCAGGAGCAGGGTCTTCGACGCCGTCGTGATTCCCTTCCGCCGGACCAACTGCCAGATGAAGAGCACGAGCGCGATGTCGAGGACCGCGAGAACGAGGCCGACCCCCCGGATCCACTCGACTCGTCGTGCCGATCCAGCCGTGAGGCGGCGGGAACGCCGAAGTCCGACGGGTCCGCGCCGAGAGCCGCCGCCGCCGTGAGGACGGCGACGGCCGCGGCGACCGCGAAACGACGCATTACTTGCCCGGGTAATCCTTCAGCCACGCGCCGTCGACTTTCGCGGCGCCGCGCTTGTCTTTCTCGGCGACCAGCCACTTGCCCGCGTCGTTGAGGTCGTGAGGCACCCTTCTTCGGCAGCGCGGCGGTGTGACAGGACTGGCAGTTCTTCACGTCGACGCCGGCGGCCTTCGCCTGCTTCTGGATCTCGATGTCGGCGGACGACACTCCGGTAAAGGCGATCCAGCCGGCCCAGACGAGCGCCACGATCATGATGCCGAGGCGAGAACCCAGACTTGGACATTGGGAACCTCCTGTTCGATGGCGGGATTCTATCCCCCAACGGTTTCAGGGACGCCAGTGCAAACCGACGTAGTAGCGGTTTCCGTTGTAATCCGCGAGCGCGCCGGCCTGGTCGAACGCCGGACGCTTCGCGGTACTTGTCGTCGAGCCATTCGAAGGTGGCGCCCAGGTTCTTGAGGAAGAAGTAGTCGGCCACGACCCGGAACCGGTCCACGGTGAACGGAATCGAGCCGTTGTTGTTCATCCAGAGGTAGGCGGCATCCATCGAGAAGTCTTTCCAGCGGAAATGCACGCCGCCCTCCCAGGTGTGGCCGAATTCCTTCTGTTTGGTCGGGATGATCTCGAAGTCCTGGGGAACCCGGATCAGGATTTCGCGGTTGGTCGCGAACTCTCCGCCCGAGGCCCGCACCGTCAGCATGTTCTTGAGGAGCGAGACCTCCACGTCGGCCACGAACTCGCGCACCTTCGCCCGGTAGCCGATCTCGACGATGTCGTCGTCGGCGTGCGTCTCTGGAGAAGACCGCCCCGACCTTGAGGAAGTCCTTGAAGTTCCAGAGTGCCCCGGAACTTGTAGCGGTCCCGGTTGATGAAGTCGCTCCGGAAGATCGGCTGGTTGGCGTCGTCGTGCCGGTAGTCGCCCGTCAGGGTCACGCCGCACGCCGCGAACGTGAAGCCGCCTCCGAAGGTGTTGACCGTGCGCTCGAATTCTCCGCCCTGGCCGCCCGGCACGATGATCTCGGAGGCATCGGGGGTCACGAGGACGTCCTGCTGGAGCTGCGACCAGCCGGCGTTGACCGAAAAGGGCCCGAGCATCTGCGCCGTCACGCCGGCGTCGAAGACGGTGTCCTGGCGCTCGACGGCCGTCCGCGCGTCGATCTGGCTGGAGCAGGTCGCCCGCCGGCACGCCGGCGAACGTGACCGTGTTGAGGAAGAGGCTCGCGATCAGGGCCTGGCCCGGTGAGCGTGCGGCTGTTCTCCGGACCAGCCTCCGGCGACCTGCACATTGGACGTCACGTCGAACTCGGCTCGGGCGGATCCTCGCCAGTAGTCCGTCCGCGCCCGCGAGTTCACGGTTTCGCCGAGGCCCGCGAAGAAGCGCGAGATCTCGAAGGAGACGAAATTCCCGGCGTCCGCCTCGACGTAGTCGCGTCTCGTTGCTGCCGTCGGCCTTCATGTAGGTGCCGATGAGCTTCAGGCGCCCGAAGAGGTTCCCGGTGACCCAGGCGTTGGTCACCGGCGTGTTGACCTTGTTCTCCTGGACGGACGCGATCGCGTCGGCCGTGATGTCCTGCCCGAGGATCGGCGTCGTGACGTTGCCGTCTCCCGCGCCCGGCAGCGAGAGAGCTCGTCTGGTTCCAGCGGAAGTATCGCCAGCCCTGCGTGACGCCTCCCTGGACGGCGCCGTACTGGAAGCCGAGACCGAGCCGATAGAGCTCGTCGACCGAATTCACCTGGTCGTCGAGACGGAACTCGTTGCCGCCGAGGTGATACGTCGTCGTGCCCGGGGCCCGCTTACGTGTTGCGCGTGAAGCCGAGGAGCGGGCTGATGACCTTGCCGGGAAGAAGCTCCAGCGTCGCGTCGTAGATGTTGCGCGTGCCGGTTGTACGTCTGCTGTCCCGGAATGATCCCCTCGGCCAGGAACGGGTTGGCGAACGCGGGCAGCGCGCTGTAGAGGTCGGTCTTGCGCCAGGTGAAGTTGAGCTTGAACAGGTCCACCTGGCCCGGCCTGCAGGCGCAGCCGGCCTGCGGGACCCGCGCCGATGTCCGAGCCGTCGACGTGGAGGTAGTCGAGAAAGCCGCCGCCGAGCGGCCCGTCGAGGTGTAGTCGAAGGAGCGCAGGAGGAATCCCGGGCGGTCGTTGATTTGCGTCCGGTACATGCGCTCGTTGCCGGAGACGTCGACCCACCGATAACCGACCTCGAGGTCCAGCGGGATCGCCTGCCCGGAAGCCAGGCGGCCCCGGCCGCCCGCCGCGAATTGCCAGGTCGCGGCGCGCACGAGTCGTCCGGATCCGCCGACGCTGGCATCATTTCAGCAGCTGCGGCGACAGGTTGGAACCGTGGACCGCGACGTGGCACGTCGTGCAGTTGCGATACCGCGGGAGCGTCAGGTCGTGGAACGAAGGCGGCTGCGAGCCGAGCGTACGCGGGCCGCCGGTCTGCGAGTGGCAGGACAGGCAGAGCTGATCGACGCGCGCCCAGAGGAGCTGCTTGGGATTGTTGGACCCGTGGGCTTGATGACAGGAGAGGCAGTCGCCGCCGGAGCCGGTGACGTGGTCGAAGACGAAGGGACCGCGCTTCTCCGTATGACAGTTCAGGCAGGGAAGCTCGCCCTGCGATCGTCATCTGGACGGGCTCTCCCCGGCGGGCGTGCGCGTCGTGGCAGTCGAGGCAGGTCATCCCGCCGCGGTCGAGCCGATGCGCGTACGGCTTGTTCTGGAAGGACGAGGTCTGCGTCGTGTGACAGGTGGCGCAGAGCGGGCCGGGCGCCATGGCCAGCAAGGCCACGGTCTTCGGCGCGGGCGCGTGCATCGAATGGCAGGAGAGGCAGTTCACGGCGGCGGAGTTGGCGTGGATACCGGTGGAGAGCGAGTTGACCGCGGGGGACTTGGCGTGGAAACCGGTGGAGAGCGAGGTGTGCTCCGTGGCGTGGCAGGCGAGGCAATCCTGCGCTCCAGAGAGGCCTTTCATCGTCGAGATCAGGGTCGGGTCGCCGCCGGACTCCATGTGCGCCGTGCCGTCGCCGTGGCAGGTCGCGCAGACGTCGTTGGGATCGGGCTTCTTGTCCTTGTGCGAGTAACGGGCGTGGGGGTTGGAGGCGAAAGCGTGGACGAGATCGGTGTGGCAGTCGGCGCAGACCGGCGGCGCCTCGGCCGCCGCCTTCGAGTCCGGACCGGGAGTCGCGGACGCGGAAGCCGGAGGGGTTTGCGCAGCCGGAGCGGCGGGGGTCGCCTTGGGCGGGGCGGGAGTGGTCACGGGCGCGGGCGGGGGTGTGGGCCCGACCGGAGTCGGGGTCGATGTCTGCCGGGGCTCGGGCCCCGGCGTGGCCGCGAGCAGTGCGCTTGCCAGCGCCGTCAAGAGTATGCCCGGAGCGGTCCGGCGCCTCACAACCTCTCCCTTTCTTCAGTCCGTGGCGGGAACGGCCCCGGCCGCTCCTACCGCGCGTGAACGCTTGTCGACCGAGAACTCCGCGTTGACGCCGTGACACGCGGCGCACGCCTCCCCGAAGGGTGCAGTCATGACGAACGCGTGCGCGGCGGCGGCCTGGGAGTCGTGGCAACCGAGACATGCGGCGGCCGTCGGTTGCTGCGGCGTGTACCAATCCCGCGGCGTGTTCGTCGGGAGTCGTCCCGGCGGGGTGTTCTCCGGAACGTTCCAGGTCGCGTCGACGTGACAGGTCGCGCAATCGCGGAGGTCTCCCGGAAACCGCAGATGGTTGTAGTCGAGGTAGGGCTGCGTCAGGTCCTCACCTCGGTGAAGGCGATGGACCAATCGCTTGAAGTCGAGCGACTCCGCCGGGTCCTCATCGTTGGTGAAGTTGGGGTTGTGGCACATCACGCATTCCTGCGTGTTGAGACGCTGGCCCCCGTGGAACGCCAGTTGGTCGTGGCAGGTGTTGCAGTTCGCCGTGTCCACGACGGTGCGCCGCGGCTCGGGCATGCCTCCGGTGAGACTCTCGTAATGGAGGGGGTTGAACGCGGCCTCGCGTATGGAATCGGCGCCCGTGGGCAGGAACTCGGGGACGACGTCGCGCCGTGCCTCGATGGAGAACGCCCAGGTGCCGGTTGCATCCGCCGGGATCGGAGTGGTGAAGGTGAACGTGGCCGTCGTGCCATCGAAGCTGGCGCCATCGGCGCGCTCGCGAATGGGGTTGATCGCGTAATCCGCCGTGGGTCCGCCCATCAGGATGTTCAGGTTGCTCGATCCCGAATCCGTCGTGAACGAGGCCGGCGAGACAGGCGTGCCGTCGTTCTCGGAGATCTTGAAGACGACCGTGGGCTTCTGTCCGGGGGCTGCGTTGACGACCGAGACGATTGCGGCGTTCAGCCCTTTCAGCTGCGTCGACTTGAAGGGCACCGTGTGCGCGCCGATGATCGAAGCATCCCACTCGCGGCCGCCCTGAGGTTGGTGGCAGCCGGCGCAGGAGCCGTCGGGTTGCGGACCCGCCGCGTGATTCGCGCCGGTGACGAAGTCCACGTCGTCGTGGCAGGACTGGCAAGCCGCCTGGCTGGGAAACGTGTACCAGTTGGAGGCCTGCGTCGCCGGAGGAGCATGGCAGGTCGCGCAATTGCGGATGTCCTGCGGGTAAACGACGTCGGAAAAGTCGTGGACCGACTGGTTGTTTCCGATGATCACGTAGGGCGTGCCCGCCTGGACGCTCGGCAGGTCCTCGCCGCGGTGGATCTTGTGGATCAGGACCTCGAAGTCCATCGTGAGGCCGGTGTCGGGATCGATCGTCTGCGGGTTGTGGCAGGTGGCGCAAAGCTTGACGTCCCGCCGCGAGCTGCCGTGTGCCGTCAGCGGATTGTGGCAGGTGTTGCACGCTTCGTTCGTGATCTTGTCCCAGGTCGCGGTGACGAGCTGGCCGTCTGGCCGGAAGTCATACTCCACGTTGTCGTAGTAATCCTTCCCCACGATGTCGCTGGTGTCGCGGGTGGCGTAGATCGCGAGCGTGTGCGTCTTCGAGCCGTCGTAGCCTGCGGGCAGGACCGTCGCGAACTTGTACGTCGCGTGGCCGAGCTCCAGGTCCGTCCACGTCCCGCCCGAATCCGCGGACGCCTGCGTCGCCGAGTTGCCGGTGATGGGGCTCGTCTGGACCCGTGTGGTGTAGGCCGTGTAGTGGCGCGCCCCCTCGTCCCACCAGGCGAGAACCATGCTGATCGAGAGAGCTCCCGGCGTCACCTGCCCCAGGCGATCGAGCGGCTGCTCGAGGTCGTCCGTAAACGACAAGTCGACGAGCGGTCTCAAGTCCTCCGGAATCGTGACGCTGTTGACCGTGATCTGGAACCCCGGCCGGACGTAGCCGAGTTCGTCGGCCGACAGGTAGAACTCCCGCGAGCTCGGCGGGTAGACACCTTGCTGATCAGGAATGCTTCGCATGCCGATTATTCGCGTCGGCCGCGTATTGACCGAAGGAACGACGACCAGCGAACCCACCGCCATCCCCATCACGAGGCGAGCGCGCAGACCGTTCATGGCTTGTCTCCCTGCCCTTGCGATGAGCCGTCTAACCCCGTCTCTACCCTATGTATTCCACTCGAGAAGCGTCAAGCTTCCCTTTCGGGAAGGGAGGCGTGACAGGGGATTCAAACAATTGGTCCGAGGTCCAGGGGTCCGGCGAACGTCCTCGATCTGCTCGGCCGCCATTCGGTGAGGATCGGCTCCAGCAGGTCGCACACGGGTACGGCGGAAACGCCGAGTTGGACAGCCCCTTTTTCAGAGCCGCCTGTTTCCGGGCTTCTTCTGCCTGAGCCGCGTCCGCGCTCGTTATGGGCTTCAGCTCGATCGTCACTTTGCCGATCTTGCCGGTAAATCTCGCTGGCACCGTGTAAGAGTCACTGACCGCCGTGCCTTCATCGGCGCCGACGTCGGCGCCTCCGTCCGCCGAGAACGCCATGCCCTGGGTTTTTTCGATGCGGCCCGTGGCAACGCTCGGCGCCGTGACCTCGAACCGCGGAGGTGCGGTGGCGTTTCGCGCGTTGAACACCGTGCTGTCCGGAACCTTGGGCTCGGGGATCGGCGGGTGCGATCGGTCGGGAACACGACTTTTGCGGGAGCGGGCTGCTGCGCGGTGACGGGCGCCGTCGTCATGACTTGCCGGGCTCCTTCTCTGCCATTGCGAATCCCCATGACATTACTTCTGCGCGACCGTCACCTTGACGATCTTGCCGGTGAAGGCGTTGTCGCCCTGCTTGTAGTCGGTGGACACGTTCGTCTCGCCGTCCAGGCCGACGTCCGCGCCTTCATCCGCCGAGAAGACGAAGGGCTGGGTCTTGGGGATCTGCCCTTCGGCGACCTTCTTGCCGTCGACGCTCAGGATGGACTTGCCGCCGGTGCCGGGCTTGGCTTCATCGGGGATGAACTCGTAGACGATCGTGTGCTTGCCCGGGAGCGAGGGCCGTGGGGCTTGCGATGTTGGTGCGCTCCAGCGCGAAGCAGTTGTATTCGTGGTGCACCTTGCCGTCCTTCATGTACAGAACCCAGCCGCCGAAGTAGCCGGCCTGGGCGATGATCACGCCCTGCGTCTTCGCATCCTTGCACCTCCACCTCGGCGGTGATGGTGTGCGCGCACGCCCTTCACGTTGATGAAGGCGTTCTCCAGCATGCCCGTCATGCCGGGGTAGACCGTCAGCGTCTTGCGCCCGCCCAGCAGATCGGGCCGGCCGGCGATGGCGGGGTTGAAGCGCTCGGAGCGGCGGTCGTCGATCGGCAGCACGTTGTTCCGGACGGCCTCCTTCAGGAAGACGTCCTGCAGCTCCTTGAGCTTCTCGGGCTTCTGCGCGGCGAGGTTGTTCGCCTGGCTGAAGTCCTCGTCGACGTTGTAGAGCTCCCACACGTCGTCCTTCACGCGGCGGAAGTTCGGCACCATCAGCCACGGGATCGAGTGGCGGGTGCAGGCCACCCAGCCCTCGTGGTAGATGCCGCGGTTGCCGAACATCTCGAAGTACTGCGTCGTGCGGCGGTCGGCGGCCTTGGCGTCGTCGGCCGAGTAGAGCATCGAGACGCCGTCCATCGGCCGCTGCGTCGACGCCGTTCACCATCTTGGGCTGCGGCAGCTTCGCCGCTTCCAGCACGGTCGGCGCGACGTCGATCACGTGGTGGAACTGGCTGCGGACCTCGCCCTTGGCCTTGATGCCCTTCGGCCAGTGCAGCACCATGCCGTTGCGCGTGCCGCCGAAGTGGCTGGCCACCTGCTTGGTCCACTGGAACGGCGTGTTGCCCGCCCAGGCCCAGCCGATGGCGAAGTGCGGGAAGGTGGTGGCATCGCCCCAGGCATCGATGTGATCCATCATCTGGTCGGCTTTGCCGATGATGCCGTTGAGCGCCATCATCTCGTTGTAGGTGCCCTCCGGGTCCGCCTTCGGCGCTCGAGCCGTTGTCGCCCACGATGTAGAAGAAGAGCGTGTTGTCCAGCTCGCCGATCGCTTCCAGCTGCGCGACCAGGCGGCCCGACCTCATGGTCGGTGTGCTCGGCGAAGCCGGCGAAGGTCTCCATCTGGCGTTCGAAGAGCCGCTTCTGGTCGGCGCTCATGTCGTCCCAGGCGGGGATCTCCTTGGGCCGCGGGGTGAGCTTGGCGTCGGCCGGGATCACGCCCAGCTTCTTCTGGCGCGCGAAGGTCTCCTCGCGCAGCTTGTCCCAGCCGCCGCTGAACTGGCCCTTGTACTTGGCGATCCACTCCTTGGGCGCGTGGTGCGGGGCGTGCGTCGCGCCGGTGGCGAAGTACATGTAGAACGGCTTGTCGGGCGTGAGCGCCTGCTGGGCGCTGACCCAGTTGATCGCCTGGTCGGTCATGTCCACGGTGAAGTGGTAGTCGGGCGTCTGCTCGTGCTCGACGCGCACCACGCCGTCGTAGATGGCCGGCGCCCACTGGTTGGTCTCGCCGCCGATGAAGCCGTAGAACTTGTCGAAGCCCGAACCGGTCGGCCAGCGGTCGTAGCGGACCGGAGACCGAGACCTCCCACGGCGGCGTCTCGTGGTACTTGCCGAAGGCGGCCGTGCTGTAGCCGTTCTGGCGCAGGATCTCGGCCAGCGGCGTGATGCTCCTGGGGCGGATGCCGGTGTTGCCGGGGAAGGCGGTGGCGAGCTCCATGATCGCGCCGGCGTTGTTCGCGTGGTGGTTGTGGCCGGTGAGCAGGGCCGTGCGGGTCGGGCTGCACAGCGCGGTGGTGTGGAAGCGGTTGTACTTCAGCCCGTCGGCCGCCAGCTTCTCCAGCGTCGGCATGTTGATCGGCCCGCCGAAGGCGCTGCTGTGGCCGAAGCCGATGTCGTCGATCAGCACGATCACGACGTTGGGCGCGCCCTGCGGAGCCTTCACCTCGAAGCGCGGCGGCGCCTTGGCATTGCGCGCATCGAGTTCGGTGATCGGCTCGACCTTCGGTTCCGCGATCGGCAAAACGGTGCGGTCCATCGGGGGCGCCGCCTTTGACGGAGCGGACTGCTGCGCAACGGCACTCGCCGTCGTGAGGGGAGTCACCAGCATCAGCAGAGTGAGCGCACGAGCCACAGCGGCAGAAATTTTCTTCACGATTTTCTCAGCTCCCTTTCAATACGGTGAGACGCGAGGCCGATCATGTCAAATTCGGCGCCGCAGGTCGGTTGCCCCCGAGCGATCAGTCCTTGTCCAGGTACTCCTCGGGGACGTCGTCCTCGGGGACCTGACGCGTGCGGATTCCGCCCCGGTCGGCGTCGGGCGCGTTCTCGACGCCGCTGACGATGCCGGCCTCGAACGCCTGACCTTCTTCGACCAGCTCCTCGACACTCTCCGAATCCGCCAGCGCGGCTCTCGAGAGCCCTTCGGTGTCGCCGGACTGACCGCCCGCCTCCGCGCCAAGCCCCCGCGTCGTCGACCGGGTTCTCACGGCGGGGCCGGAGGGTCTCCGGGTGCGCTTCGTCTCCGACGTTCGGGTTGTCTTCGCCGGCGCCGATCTCTTGCTCTTGCTCGCGGCCTTCCCGGCTCGCGGGGCCGAGACAGGGGGCGCCGGCCTGCGCTTCGCAGCGCTCTTCCTGGGACGCGTTCTCGCCGTCTTCTTGCGGGACGGTTTCCGGCTCGCCGTTTTCTTGCCTCGCCGGGCCGTCGCGCGGGGCGCCGCCCTGCGACTGGCGGGGCTCTTCTTCCGACCGGCCATCGCCTTCTTGCTGGTCGCCTTCTTCTTCTTTTTCTTCCTGGTCATGGTAGGACTGTACATCGGCCAGAGACGGGTTTGGGACCGACACTGCGCCTCACCGGAGAGGTCACGAGGTCGAATAATGAAACTCATCCTGTTCGGGGCGGCGGGATGGTCGGGCAGGGCGGCAGACGTTAGAATTCATGGCCTCATGACAACTCGCGTCCTCGGCCGGGCCGTCGTGCTGGGCCTTTTTCTCGTCGTCTTTCCGCTCTCCGCGTCGGAGCCGCTCAAGTTCACGGTCGTCGGGATCGACTGCGAAGATTGCTCCCCGCCCATCCTGAAGGCGCTGCGCGGAGTCCCGGGCGTCCGGAACGCGACTCTCGACTGGAAGGCCGGCACGGCGACGGTCGAGGTCGCGGACGGCTTCGACCGCGAGCGGGTCCGCAAGGCGCTGCAGGAGATCGGGTACGAGGCCGTGTTCGACGGCGAGCAGCGCCAGGACCTCAGGCCTCTTCCCGACGACGAGCGCCGCAAGCTCGACATGGCTTCGGCCAGCGAAGGCGAGAAGATCGAGGTCGCGAAGACTCTCGTTCCGGGCAAGGTGACCGTCCTGGACTACTGGGCGGAATGGTGCAGCCCCTGCCACCTGCTGGACATCCGGCTGCAGCATCTGGTCAAAGCGGATCCGAAGCTGGCGGTGCGGCGGATCAACGTCGGCAAGTGGGACAACGCGGCCGCCAGACAGGTGACCTCCGAGTTCCGCGCGGAAGCGCTGCCGTACGTACGCGTCTACGACGCCCGGGGCAAGTTCGTGGGCGCCGCCACGGGTGGCGCGTGGGACAAGGTCCTGAAACTCGTCGAAAAAGCGCGGGCTCGCGGGGCCGCTTGAGGCTGCGACTCCGACCGGCCTCGCTCTTCGCGTTTCTGATCCTGGCGTTCCTGGTCGCGCCCTCCGCCTACGCCTGACCCGCCTGAGCCAACCCCAACCTCTCCGGCGGAGGGGTCGAACGAAAACTCCTGCCCTCCGGCGCGTGGCGTGTGGCGCTCGGCTCGGCGTACGGAAACTTCAAGACGTCGCATATCGCGTCTTGCCCCGACGTGGCGCCCGAGTGCGCGACGACTCCGATTCCCGACCATCGTCACGAGGCCAGCCTCGATCTCTTCCACACCGAGATCGGGGCCGATTACGGCCTCACCGACCGACTGACCCTCTCGCTCCGGGTCCCGTACGACGTCAAGGCCCAGGAGATCACCTACACGACGCTGGAGGGGGAGCCCTACGTGCCCCCCTACGGCGACATCCACCATCGCACCGAGACGCTGCGGGGATTCGGCGACTGGCAGGCGTTTGCGCTCTTTCCGCTCGGGAACGGAGGTCCAGATCGGCGCAGGCGTGTCGATTCCGATCGGTCACACGGAGCCCAACCCGATCGTTCTCGGCCGGGAGGGGCTGACCCATCAGCACATCCAGTTCGGCAGCGGCACGGTGGATCCGCTCGTTTCGGTTCTGTGGACCCGGCACGTCGGGCGGGTGGTCTTGCAACGTCTGGGCCGACGCCCAGTTCCCGCTCTACGAGAACCGCCATGGCTTCAAGGCGCCGACCACGGTGCGTTACAGCGCCGGCCCGAGCATCACGCTCGGCACCGACCGGACTGTCGCTTCATTACGCCGGCCAGTACCAGTCGATCGGCCGCTGGGACGGCGAAGTGGATGAAGGCACGGGATTCCACAACGGCGGGATCTTCGTGCGCGCGTCGTTCCTCCTCGCGCCGGGCTTCCGTGTCGCGCCCGGGGTCTATGGCGAGGCCTACTCGAAGAGCCTCTCCGACGAGTCTTTCCGGCAGGGAACGACGTACTCCCTGACGTTCATCAAGTACTTCTGACGCATTGCCGCTCGCTCGAGCACTCCGGCCGGCCCTATGATCGAATCCCTTCATGCGCCTCGCTCCCGGAACGCGTCTGGGCCCCTACGAGATCCTCTCGCCGCTGGGCGCCGGAGGGATGGGCGAGGTCTACCGCGCGAGGGACACGAAGCTCGACCGCGACGTGGCGATCAAGGTCCTGCCCGAGGCCGTCTCGTCGGATCCGGCCGCCCTGGCGCGGTTCGAGCGCGAGGCGAAGGCGGTCGCGGCGCTGTCGCACCCGAACATCCTGTCGATCTTCGACTTCGGGACGCAGGACGGAGTCGCCTATGCCGTCATGGAGCTGCTGGAGGGGGAGACGCTGCGCGAGAAGCTCGTCGCGGGTGCGATCCCCCAGAAGCAGGCCGTGGCGTATGCGATCGAGATCGCGAGAGGCCTCTCGGCGGCTCATGAGAAGGGGGTCGTTCACCGCGACCTGAAGCCGGAGAACCTGTTCGTGACCGCGCAGGGCCACCTGGAGATCCTCGACTTCGGCCTGGCGAAAAGAGTCGACGCGGCAGCCCCGAGCGAGGAGACGCGCGCGCCGACCGGGTCCGTCCATACCGAGCCCGGGCAGATCATGGGGACCGTGGGGTACATGTCCCCGGAGCAGGTGCGGGGGATTCCCCTCGATCACCGTTCGGACATCTTCTCGTTCGGCGCGATCCTTTACGAGCTGCTCTCCGGCGACAAGGCCTTCAAGAAGGACACGGTGAGCGACACGGTCGCGGCGATCCTGAAGGAAGAACCGGCGGAGCTGTCGGCATCCCGCCGGAACGTTCCGGCCTCTCTCGACCGCGTCGTCAGGCATTGCCTGGAGAAGAACCGCGAGCGCCGATTCCAGTCGGCGCGAGACATCGAGTTCGCGCTCGAGGAGACGTCCGCGCCGGCGGCCGCGAGCGGAGAAGCGCATGCCCCGCGGCCCGCCGGAAAGCGCAAGGCCTGGATCGCCGCCGCGGCGATCGTCCTGCTGGCCGCCGCCGGTCTCCTTCTGTCGCGCCGCGCTCCGAAGAACGGATCGGCTGCCGGGGCGTCAAGCGCGTGGCCGTGCTGCCGTTCGAGAATCTCGGATCGCCCGAGGACGACTATTTCGCCGACGGCATCGCGGACGAGGTCCGCGGCAAGCTGACGTCTCTGCCGGGAGTCGAGGTGATCGCGCGGGGCAGCTCGACCCCCTACCGGAAGAGCGCCAAGACCCCGCAGCAGATCGCCCGCGAGCTCGACGTCCCGGTATCTGCTGACCGCGACCGTGCGCTGGCAGAAAACCGGAAACACGAACCGCGTCCAGGTCCGCCCCGAACTCGTCGAGGTGCGCGGATCCGGGACTCCCGCGTCCCGGTGGCAGCAGCCCTTCGACGCCGCGCTGACGGACGTCTTCCAGGTGCAATCGGACATCGCCTCGCGCGTGGCGCAGGCCCTGGGCGTCGCGCTCGGCGCGGGTGAAGAGAAGCGACTCTCGGACAAGCCCACGCAGAATCTCGTGGCCTACGACGCCTTTCTGAAGGGCGAAGAGGCCTCGAAGAGCATGACCGTCGTCGATCCGCCCAGCATGCGCAAGGCGCTCCCCTTCTACGATCAGGCCGTGGCACTGGATCCCGGGTTTGCGCAGGCGTGGGGGCGGCTTCTCAGGGCAATTCGATGCTGTACATGCTGAGCACGCCCAGCCCGACTCTGGCAGAGGGTGCGCGGAAAGGGGCTGAGAAAGCGGTGGCCCTCGCCCCCGACCGCCCGGAGGGCTATCTGGCACTCGGCTACTATCAGCTCGACGTCACTCGCGACTTCGAGGGCGCGCTCGAACACTACGCCACGGGACAGCGCCTCGCCCCCGGCAACCCGGACTTTCTGACGGCGACCGCTCTGGCGGAGTTGCGTCTCGGCCGCTGGGAGTCGGCGGTCGGGCACTTCCGGCAGGCCGAGCGCCTCGATCCCCGCTCGGTTGCGCCGAAACAGAGGCTGGCGGACACGCTCCTCGCGATGAGGCGCTTCGGCGAGGCTCGCGAAACGATCGACGCGGGACAGGCCCTCTCGCCGACCGACCTCTGGCTGATCGAGTGCAAGGCGATGACGTTCCTCGCGCAGGGGGACCTGGCCGGGGCCCGGGCCGTGCTCAGGGCCGCGGCGGGCCAGGTCGAGCCGACGGCGCTCGTGGCTTTCGTCGGGGTCTACCTGGATCTCGTGTGGGCCCTCGACGACCAGCAGCGAGATCTCCTCCTTCGCCTCACGCCGAGCGCGTTCGACGACAACAAGGCCGCTTGGGGCATGACCATGGCCCAGGCCGCTGCCCTGAAGGGCGACACAGCGAGCGTGCGGACCTACGCGGAGGAGGCGGCAAGGACTTTCGAGGAGCAACTTCGCGAGGCACCCGACGACGCACAGCTCCATGTCCTCCGCGGTCTCGCGCTGGCCTACGGCGGCCGGAAGAGGAGGCGATCCGGGAGGGAGAGCGCGGCGTGGCGCTCACGCCTCCGACGAAGGACGCGTACTTAGGCGCCTACTACCAGCACCAGCTCGCGCGCATCTACATCCTCGTTAGCGAGCCGGAGAAGGCGCTCGACAATCTGGAGCCGCTCCTGAAGATCCCGTACTACCTCTCCTCGGGATGGCTGAAGATCGACCCCAACTTCGATCCCCTGCGCAAGAACCCGCGGTTCCAGAAGCTCGTCGCCGGCACGTAAATGACTCTGCCTGCAGGCAAGCGGTTCGGGTCCCTACGAGATTCTCTCGCCGCTCGGCGCCGGGGGGATGGGCGAGATCTACCGCGCCAGGGACGCCAAGCTCGACCGCGACGTGGCGATCAAGGTCCTACCGCGAGTCCGTCGCCGCCGACCCCGAGACGCTGGCCCGGTTCGAGCGCGAAGCGAAGGCGGTCGCGGCGCTGTCGCACCCGAATATTCTGGCGATCCACGACTTCGGCCGTCACGAAGGCATCGCGTACGCCGTCACGGAGCTTCTCGAAGGCGAGACGCTGCGCGGGAGGCTCGACGGCGGCTCGATCCCCTTCCGACTCGGAGTCGAGTACGCGCTGCAGATGGCCGCGGGTCTCTCCGCGGCGCACGAGAAAGGGGTCGTCCACCGCGACCTGAAACCCGAGAACCTGTTCGTGACGCGCGACGGGCACGTCAAGATCCTGGACTTCGGCCTGGCGAAACGCGTGGAGCCCACCGCTCCCGGCCAGGTCACGAGCGGGCCGACCGTCTCCGGTCTCACCGAGCCCGGAACCGTGATGGGGACGGCGGGATACATGTCTCCGGAGCAGGTGCGGGGGGTTCCGGTCGATCACCGCTCGGATCTGTTCTCCTTCGGAGCGATCTTCTACGAGATGCTGGCCGGGCAGAGGGCATTCAAGAGGAATTCCTCGGCGGAGACCTTTGCGGCGATCCTCATGCAGGAGCCGCCGGAGCTCTCGGAGTCGGGACGGAACATTCCGCCGGCTCTGGACCACATCGTCCGGCACTGTCTCGAGAAGGACCCGCAGAACCGCTTCCAGTCCGCCCGGGACATCGCCTTCGCGCTCTCCGAGTCTTCGGACTCGTCGACGAGCAGCGCTCGCTTTGCGACGCCAAAGCCCGCCGAACAGGAGGCTCGCCCTGGCAGCGGCTGCGATCGTGCTGGTCGCCCTGGTGGGCGGCGCCCTCCTGTTGCGCCGCGCGGAACCATCCGGTCCGGCATCTCCGGGGGTCAAGCGGGTGGCGGTGCTCCCGTTCGAGAACCAGGGAGCTCCCGAGGACGACTATTTCGCGGACGGAATCGCGGACGAGGTGCGCGGGAAGCTGACCTCGCTTTCGGGGATCGAGGTGATCGCGCGCGGCAGCTCGACGCCCTACAGGAAGACGACGAAGACGCCCGGACAGATCGCCCGCGAGCTGGGAGTCAGTTATCTCCTGACGGCGACGGTGCGGTGGCAGAAGAGCGGAGGAACGAGCCGCGTTCTCGTGGCTCCCGAGCTCGTCGAGGTGAAGGAGTCCGGCTCGCCCACGGCGAGATGGCGTCAGCCGTTCGACGCCGCGCTGACCGATGTCTTCCAGGTGCAGTCGGACATCGCGTCCCGCGTCGCCGAGGCCCTGGGCGTCGCGCTCGGGGCGAGCCAGGAGAATCAGCTCGCGGAAAAGCCCACGCAGAACCTCGCGGCCTACGACGCGTTCCTCAAAGGCCGGAACGCGGAGGGCCGGGGGAACGCGACGGCCCCGGCCAGCCTGCGCAAGGCCCTCGGGTTCTACGAGCAGGCCGTGGCCCTGGATCCGAACTTTGCCCAGGCATGGGCCGAGCTCTCGGCTGCGGCGACGTCCCTGTACGCCAACGGCACCCCCACGGCCGCCCTGTCGGAACGCGCTCGGAAGGCGGCGCAGAAAGCCATCGCTCTGGCGCCGGATCACGCCGACGGATATGCGGCGCTCGGCAACTACGAACGGATGGTCACCAACGACCTGAGCCGTGCCGTCGAGCAGTACGACAGGGGCCGACGTCTGGCGCCGGGCGAGTCTCGTTTTCTTTTCGCGACGGCTCTCGTGGAGCAGGCGCTGGGGCGTTGGGAAGCGTCCATCGAGCATCTTCGCCATGCGGAGCGGCTCAATCCGCGCTCGATTCCGACCCGGCGGGTTCTGGGATTCTCGCTCCTCCGCATGCGCCGCTATCGGGAGGCGAGGGAAGCGCTGGATCGAACCCTCGCCCTCGCGCCGACCAACCTCGACGCGATCGAGTACAAGGCCATGACCTATCTTGCGGAGGGCGACCTTCCGGCAGCTCGCGCGGTCCTCAAGACCGCACCCGCCGAGTCTGAACCGACCGCTCTCGTGGCGCAGCTCGCAAACTATTACGATCTTCAGTGGGTGCCTCGAGGACCCGCAGCGGGATCTGCTGCTGCGCCTCACACCGGCGGCGTTCGACGACGATCTGGGTCAGTGGGCGAGCTGTCTCGCCCAGGCTCACGGTCTGAAGGGAGACACCGCGAACGTGCGGACCTACGCGGAGCAGGCGGCAAAGGCATTCGCCGAGCAGCTCGTCTCGGTGCCCGAGGACTCCGGGCGCCACGTGAGCCTGGGCATCGCGCTGGCGTACCTGGGCCGGAAAGACGAGGCCATCCGCGAAGGGGAGCGCGCCGTCGCGCTGGATCCGATGGCGAAAGACCAGCTCTGGGCTCCCTACATTCGGCACCAGCTCGCTCGGATCTACATGCTGGTCGGAGAGCCGGAGAAGGCCCTGGATCAGCTCGAGCCGCTGCTGAAAATTCCCTACTACCTTTCGCCGGGCTGGCTGAAGATCGACCCGAACTTCGATCCCCTGCGCAAGAACCCGCGATTCCAGAAACTCGTCGCCGGCACGTAGCCCCGACCCTCGAAATGAGGCCCCGCCGCGCCTCGTTTTCGGGTGGTCACCCTATTCCATCGGCCTGAGCCCGGCCTGACGATGAGGACGTTGGAGGCAAGACGCTCCTCCGGGAGGCTGATATGGGCCGCCGCACTTTCGCCATTGCCGCCGGGCTTCTGTTCGGCTCATCGCTGACGGTCTTGGCCGCCAATCCATCGTCCGGAAGCCTGGGTCCGACCAAGGGCGCGACGCTGCAATTCGTCGGCACCGCGCCCGGGGGCATCAATCCCGGGCCGCAGCTGTCCGACCACGACTCGTTCTGCGTGGACGGCGCCAACTGTGACATCTACGTGCTGACCCTGAGCGGCACGCCCGCGGCCTGGGAGGGAATGGCCGCGCGCCTGGTGTTCCGCTGGAACAGCCCCCCCACGGACTACGACATCTTCATCCACAAGGGCGCCATAGACGGTCCCATCGTGGGCGACAGCGCCACCGGCCCGGGCAACATCGAGCAGGAGGACCTCGATCCGACTGAGGATGGGACGGGCGTCTTTTACGTCCACGTCGTCTACTTCGCGGCCACCGCGGCCGACCAGTACGGCGCCACGGTGACGGTCGTGTCGGAGGGAGTACTCCTGCCTCCGGCGCCGGTCGACTCGGGACCAGGCCCCGCTACCAGAGCCACACGCCCACGGCCGCGCAGATCGCCGCGGGAATGACCAAGAACTCGCAGGACGAGCCGAACATCGGCGTGAACTGGAACACCGGGACGGTGATGCTGCAGGCGTTGATGCAGACGCTCAAGGTCGAGTTCGACGACGTGTCCTGCCCGGCGACCCCACCGTCGACCTGGACGGACGTCACACCGGTCACCTCCCAGGAAAGCTTCGACCCCATCCTCTTCACGGATCACGAGACCGATCGCACGATCGTCTCGCACCTTCTCCTGCTTCCGGGCGCCGGCGCCTCTTCGGTGACCGACGACGACGGCACGACCTGGGTGCCGAGTCAGGGCGCGGGCTTCGGCTCCGGCTTCGACCACCAGACCGTCGGTGGCGGGCCCTTCCACGCCCCGGTTCCCCCGCCGCCGACTTATCGCAACGCGGTCTACTACTGCTCGCAGGACGTGGCCCTCGCCAACTGCGCCCTCAGCGTCGACGGCGGCCTCACGTACGGTCCGGCGGTGCCCATCTACACCCTGTTGCAGTGCGAGGGGCTGCACGGCCACGTGAAGGTCGGGCCGGACGGCACGGTCTACGTGCCCAACGCCTCCTGCGCCGGTCCGATCAACCCGAACGAGAACGGGATCCTGGTCTCCGAGGACAACGGCATCACCTGGACCTTGCGCACGATATCGGGCACTTCCGGCGGAGGGAGCGACCCGTCGGTGGCCGTCGACGCCGCGGGCCGGCTCTATCTCGGCTTCGCGGAAGGCGACCGGACGGCGGCGGTGGCCGTGTCGGACGACAAGGGACGGAACTGGACCAACATCTACGACGTCGGCGCGATGGTGGGGGTCAAGAACGCGGTCTTCCCGGCCATCGTGGCGGGCGGCCCCGGGCGGGCCGCGATGGCCTTCTTCGGCACCACCGACGACGGCTCGGCGCACGACTTCAATTCCACGGGCGTCTGGCACCTCTATGTCGCGCACACCTATGACGGAGGCGCGTCCTGGATCACGGTGAACGCGACGCCCAACGACCCCATGCAGCGCGGCGGCATCCACCTCGGGGGCGGAGGGCCCATCCACCGCAACCTGCTCGACTTCTTCGACGCCGATCTCGACTCGCGAGGCCGCATGACGGTCGGCTACCACGACGGCTGTCTGGGCGCCTGCGTGCAGACCTCCGCGGACGCGCGCGGGAACTCGTACACGGCCTACGGCACGATTGCGCGCCAGACCGGCGGCCGCCGGCTGTTCGCGGAGTTCGACGAGACCGCGCCCACCGTGCCCGGCGCTCCACGGCTGACCGTCACCCGCAACGGCGGGCCGAGCAAGCTGACCTGGTCTCCCTCGGAGGACGGCGGCTCGCCGATCACCAGGTTCCGGGTGTACCGCCGCGCGGGGAGTGGCGCGGAACAGCAGCTGGCCAGCCTGAGCGGATCGACCTTGTCCTACGGCGACGCCTCCGCCGACCCCGCCACGACCTACACCTATCGGGTGAGCGCGCAGAACAGTCGCGGCACCTCGTGCGGCAACAACGCGGTCACTGCCGCGCCGAGCGGCAACTCCTGCACGGCGCCCGGCATCCGCGTGGTCGAAGACGCCTCGGGCGATCAGATCGGCGCCCCCCTCGAGGGGGACATGGACATCCAGTGGGTGGGGATCAGTGAGCCCTTCTTCGCCGACGGATCGCGCAAGCTCGTCTTCACCCTGAAAATGGCGAATCTGGCGGCGCCCCTCAAGCCGAACCGGATGTGGCGCATCATCTGGAGGTATCCCGACGCCCCGGTGGCTCCGCACCCGACCTCGACAGCCTTCGTCGGCCGCTACTGGTTGGGAATGAATACGGACGGGGCCGGAGCGGTCTCGTTCGGCTACGGCGTCGTGCAGTCGCTGAGCGCGGTCGTGGCCGACGTCGCGCCGTCCGAGCGCCTCGGAGACGCCGATGCGGGCAGCACGTTCAACCCGGACGGCACGATCACGATCGTGATCTCCGCGGACAAGGTCGGGGGTCCCGTCGCGGGCGACCTCATCGGCGGCCTGATCGCGCGGAGCTATCCGGTCGCGCAGGACGCGACGCTTCGCGGCGACACCGCCTCCGACGTGGCGAGTCTCGGCGAAACGTACGTGCTGGTCGGCAACGCGTCCTGCGTCCCGGCGGTCACTTGCATAGAGGACAAACCGAAGCCGATCCATTACTCCTCGGGCTGGCACGGGGTCAACGACGCGGACGCGAGCGACGGCCACTTCCGCCTGCACAAGCGCGCCGGCGGCGGCGGCTGGCTGAAGCTGACCTTCGAGGTCCCGGCGGGGAAGACCGGCGCCATCGTCTATCACTTCGCCAGGAGCACGGCGGGCGGCACCGCCAACGTGTACCTCGACAACGCCTCCCGAGGATCGGTCACCTACTCCGGGAGCACCGGATCGCTTTACGACCCGGTGTTCGGCTCCCAGATCCGTTTTGACAACCTCTCCGCGGGAACGCACACTTTCGAGTTACGCAACATCAGCGGAGTCGCGTACGTCGACCGCTTCTGCGTGGAGCGTGCATACGCGACCGGAATGCCCCAGACCGGGCCCGGCGAGACGACGAGCGTCCTGCAGACGATCGCGCCGATGGGACTCCTGCTGCGGCCCGTGAACGCGCCCGCGGGAGCGCAGGCGATCTCGGCGGTGGCGAGCGGGAACGGGCCGCTGCGGCTCGTGCTCCTGGACCCGTCCGGCTCGGTGCTCGCAACGGCCGACGCGGCCGGGGGCGTGGCGGTTCTGGAAACCTTCGTGTCCGGCGCGGGTCTGTACCAGGTCCAGGTGCTCAACCTCGTCGCGAGCCCCATCCAGACCTGGGTGGCCGCTACGCCGTTCGGGTCATGGTGAGGCGTCAGGCGAGTGCCCGATGAACCTGCTGCTCGTTCTGGCGCTCGGCGTGGGGTCGTGGTTGCCGGCCGCCGCATCGGCCGAAACGGCGACTGACCCTGCGCCGGACCCCTGCGCATTGCTTTCGGACGGGGAGGTCCGCGCGGTCCAGGGAAAGATACCGGTCGAGAAGGTCCGGAGCGAGCAGCCGAGCGGGTCCTTCCGCCTGGTGCAGTGTTTTTACCGGACGGCCGACTCCACCAGCTCCGTCAGTGTGGCGCTCGCGGTCCCCGCCCTCTCGGACAGGGCGCGGTCCGGGCCTCGCGATTACTGGCGACAGCACTTTCACGGCCAGCCCGCGGCGACGCCGGGAAGGAAGAAAAAGGAGCCGCCGCTGCCGCAGGACGGTCTCGGGGAGGAGGCGTTCTGGGTGAGTGACCCGGTGGCCGGCGCGCTCTACATTCTGGAAGGCCCGGTGTTCCTCCGCGTCAGCCCGGGAGGGGAGGCGGGCCTCAAGCGCGAGCGCGCTCGCGCGCTCGCCGGCCATGCGCTGCAGCGCCTCCGGGGCGAGCCGGCCGGCGATTCGCAACGCGCCGTTCCGCTGGATTGAGCAGGATCGGCCCCAACTTCGACCCGCTCCGCCGGGATGACGTCCCTTGACCGAGACGTTGCGTCCTCCCTCGCAACGCGCTCGAACTTCCAGCCGCTTTTTTTCGGACCGCCTGGCGGAGACTCCTCACGTCAGGAGGGTCACCCCATGGTTAGGAAACACTGGCTCGCGATCGCGCTCGGCGTCGTATTCACCATGCCCTCCGGGGCTTCGGCCGGGGACCGCATCCCCGGTCCCTACGCGCCCTACACCTTCCTCATCGGAAGCTGGAGCTTCGGTCCCGAAAGCGGCGGGCCGGCGCAGGGCCGCATGCTCTTCCGCTGGGGCCCCAAACAGTCCTACATCTGGTTCGAGGCGAGGATCCTCGTGGACGGGAAGGAGGAGCCGCACTTCGAGGGACTGCTGATGTGGAACGGCGCCCGCAAGAACCTCGACATGCTGCTGGCCGTGGATCTGAAGGGGGGCGGCGCCCAGGAGCAGGGCACGCTGTCGATTCAGCCCGACGGAACCGCCGTCCGCGAGATCACGTTGATCGGTCCGGCGGGTTCGACGGGTCGCTTCCGCCAGACCTTTCGGCCCGCAGGGCGCGACCGGATTCTGACCAGCGTGATGCGAGAGGCCTCGGGAGGCTGGGTGGCCACATTCCCGGGAAGCGATCGGCTGGTGATGACGCGGCAGGCGAAAGGCTGAGCCGCTAACCGGCGGAGATTTTCGCGCCTCGGCGCACGACTTCGGAGCCGAGCTCGAGACGCAGCCTGGCGATCAGGAGCGCCAGAACGGGTGGCGCCGCTGCGCCGTTCGGCCGCGTGGCGAGGCCGACCGGGAGCGCGATCGCGAGGTCGCTGAGACGACGAACCACGGTTCCTTCCGGAGCGGGGGAGGCGGAGCGCCGCGGCAACACCGCGATCCCGACCCAGTGCCGCACCGCGGCCCGGAGCGTCTCACTGCTTCCGCTCTCGAGCGCCCACTGAGGGCGGACTCCCCGTTCCTGGAGCGCGGCCTCCACGGCGCGGCGATACGCGCAGCCCTGCTCGCTCAGCAGCAGACGCTCGCCTTCGAGGTCCGCGGCGCGGAGCGGTCGCTTTCGGGCGAGCGGATGCCGGCGGGGAACGAGGAGTGCCATCTCCTCGGCGAAGAGCGGCTCGAAGCGCAGCCCGAGCTCCGCGGGGGGAGCAGAGCAGATCCCCAGGTCGAGCTCGCTCTCCGCGACGCCGCGGCTGACGCCCGCGGTCCCGCTGACGTCCAGCCGCACGCGCAGGCGCGGGCGCTCGGCGCGCAGGCGACCGAGCAGCGGAGTGACCTGCTGGCTGGCCGCCGGTTCGATGGCCCCGATCCTCAGGAGCCCGCTGCGGCCGTCCCGCAGCTCGGCCATGCTCTCCGCCAGGGCGTCGAAGGCATCGAGGATCGGCATCGCGTGCGCGGCGAACAGTTCGCCGCCGGGCGTGAGCGGACGCCTCCTCCCGCCCCGCGCAAAGAGCTCCTGGCCCAACTCCAACTCCAGCTCCTGGATGTGCAGCGTGACCGTCGGGGCGGACAGTCGCAGCGCTCGGGCGGCGCCCGAGAAAGTTTCCCTCCCGGACGACCGAGCGAAACGTCAGCAGGTGGCGCAGCTCCATCAGAATTCAGTTCTGCTGATGTAGAAGTCATGGATATTCATCATTGCTAACATTATAAGTCCTGCCTACCGTAGGTCCCGGGAGGAGGTCCGATGATGTCCGCTCTCGGCAACGATCTTCGGTTCGGCTGGCGGGCCCTGCGGCGCCGGCCGGGGTTCGCGGCCGCCGTGGTGTGCACCCTGGCTCTGGGAATCGGCGCGAATACGGCGATCTTCACGGTCGTGCGCGCCATCCTGTTGCGGCCGCTGCCGTTCGACCATTCCGAGCGGCTGGTGGCGATCTATGGCCGGGAGCCGGGGAGCGACCGACAGCCGTTCTCGATCGCCGACTTTCTGGACGTGCAGGCCGGCGCCCGCGGCCTGAACGCCCTCGTCGCGTGGGGTGGCTGGAGCGCCAACCTCACCGGCGTCAACGAGCCGGTGACGTTGCCCGCGCAGTGGTCCTCCCGCGGATTCTTCTCGGTCCTGGGAGTGAAGGCCGCGCTGGGACGCACCCCGCAGCCCGAGGAGGAACGAGCGGGCGGGCCGCGGGTGGTCCTTCTCGGCGACGGCCTCTGGCGTTCCCGGTTCGGAGGCGATCCCGCCGTCCTGGGGCGGGCTCTCGTCTTAAACGGCGAGCCTCACACGGTGATCGGCGTGCTGCCTGCCGAGTTTCCCTTCCTGGCTTCGGGGGCCCAGCTCGTGGTTCCCCTGGTGTTGGAGACCGACAAGAGGCGCGGTAAGCGGGCCGCCGGCTTCCTGCGTGTCGTCGGGCGTCTTTCTCCGGGCACCGGCCTCGACGCGGCAACCCGGGAGCTCGACTTGCTCGTTGGCCGGCTGCGGGACGCCTACCCGGACACCAACGCCCGAAAGCAGGGGGTGCGCATCGAGCCGCTCGACGAGCTCGTCGTGGGAGGCCGACGGCGCATGCTCGTCCTGCTCCAGGCCGCGGTCGGGGTCGTCCTCCTGATCGCGTGCACGAATCTGGCAAACCTCCTGATGGCGCGAGTCCTCGGACGGCGCGCGGAGCTGGCCCTTCGCTCTGCGCTGGGGGCCAGCCGGACGGATCTGCTCCGCCAGCTGCTGGCCGAGACTTTCGTCCTCGCGTTCTCCGGCGGGCTCCTGGGGTTGCTCCTCGCGCTTGCGGGCGTTCGCGCCCTGCTGGCCCTGGCTCCGGCGCCGCTGCCGCGGGCGGCCGAGATCTCGATCGACTTTTCCGTTCTGGCATTCCACTTGACCCTCTCGGTCGCAGCGGCGCTGGCCATCGGGCTCGCCCCCGCGCTCCAGGCGTCCGGCCGTGGCGCCGCAGCGGGGCTGACGGGCGCGAGTCGCAGAAGCACGGGCGGGCCGGGCAGTGGCCGGGCCCGCGCGCTGCTGGTGGCGGCCGAGGTGGGACTGTCGCTCGTCCTTCTCTTCGGCGCTGGGCTCCTGCTTCGCACCCTGCAGCGGCTCCAATCGACTGACCCGGGCTTCCGCGCCGGGCGGCTGCTGAGCATTCAGCTCTCGCTGCCGAAGGAGCGTTACGGGACCCCGGAAGCGATCGCCCGGTACGCGGAAGAGGTGAACGCCCGGCTGGCGGCTCTCCCGGGGGTCACCGACGTCGCCGCAGCGTCCATCAACCCTCTGACGCAGTGGCGCGCGAGCATCGGATTCACGATCGAGGGGCGGTCCGACGTCGACCGGGCCAAAGCCCCGCTCGCGAACTACCGGGCGGTCAGCCCGAACTACTTCCGCGCCCTTGGGGTCCCCATCCGCGCCGGCCGGGAGATCGAACACCGCGACGGCCCCGCTTCCGTGCCGGTCGCCGTGGTCAGTGAGACGCTGGCGCGGCGGCACTTCCCCGGGGGGAACCCGGTCGGCGCCCGCCTGCAGATCGACGACACGGATCCGTGGCGCGCCGTCGAGATCGTCGGCGTCGTGGGGGACATCAAGTACACGGGCTACGACGCCGAGCCGACGGCCGACGTCTACGTTCCCTACGCCCAAACGCCGCGCGACGTGTCCGTGTGGCTCGCGAACATCTTCTGCCTCGCCGTGCGCTCGAGCGGCGACCCCCGCCTGCTGATCCCTGCCGTGCGTCGCGAGCTCCGAGCCGTCGATCCGGACGTGGCGGCGTCGGCGGTGCGCACGATGGAGGAGGCGCTGTCCGGATCCATCGCCGAACGGCGCTTCCAGACCCTGCTCCTCGAGATCTTCGGCCTGGCCGCGCTGGCCCTGGCTCTCGCCGGTATCTACGCCGTCACCGCCTTCGGAGTGGGCGAACGCACTCGCGAGATCGGGGTCCGACTGTCTCTCGGGTCCGGCCGCGGCCGAATCCTGGAGCTGGTGGCGCGGCAGGCTCTGGGCCCTGTCGCCCTGGGCCTTCTGCTCGGGGCGGGCGCGGCGCTGGCGCTCGCGCGCTCGATCGCGTCGCTTCTGTTCGGGGTGGCGCCGACCGATCTGCGTGCGCTCGCGACCGCGGCTCTTCTCCTGTGGCTCGCGGCGTGCGCGGCGATCCTCGTGCCTGCTCTTCGCGCGACGCGGATCGACCCCGTACGCGCTCTCCGCGCGGAATGAGGGCGCTCGTTGCGGGCTCGACGGCCGTGCGAGGTTTCGCATAAAATCCCCGCGGTGTCCCTGGCGTCCTTCCATCCCGCCGTCCGCAGCTGGTTCGAGGCTCGCTTCGGCGAGCCCACGCACGCCCCAGCGCGAGGGCTGGCCGCCCATCCGCGAGGGCCGCCACACGCTGATCGCCGCGCCGACGGGCTCGGGCAAGACGCTCGCCGGCTTTCCTCTCCGCGATCGACTCGCTGCTTCAGCAGGCGGCGGAGCTTCCGGACGAGACGCAGGTCCTCTACGTCTCGCCGCTGCGGGCGCTCTCGCAACGACGTGCAGAAGAACCTGCAGGGCCCGCTCGCCGAGATCCGCGGCGGCCGACCCGACGCTTCCCGAGATCCGCGTGCTGGTGCGCACGGGCGACACGCCGCAGTCCGAGCGGGCGGCGATGGCGCGCAAGCCGCCGCACATCCTGGTGACGACGCCGGAGTCGCTCTACATCCTGCTGACCAGCGACGGCGGGCGCGGGATGCTCCAGACGGTGAGGACGGTGATCGTGGACGAGATCCACGCGCTCGCCCGCGACAAGCGCGGCAGCGCACCTGGCGCTGTCGCTCGAGCGGCTGGAGGCGCTCGCCGGCCGGCCGGTCCAGCGGATCGGCCTCTCGGCGACGCAGAAGCCGCTGGAGCGACGTCGGGCGGTTCCTCGTCGGGCGCGGGCCGCGAGTGCGACGCTCGTGGACGTCGGCACGTCCGCGAGCTGGACCTGGCGATCGAGGTGCCGCCGTCGCCGCTCTCGACCGTCTGCTCGCACGAGCAGTGGGACGAGATCTACGCGCGGATCGCCGAGCTGATCGAGCGAGCACCGCACGACGCTGGTCTTCGTCAACACGCGCAAGCTGGCCGAGCGCATCGCCGGCGCAGCTCACGAAGCTGCTGGGCGAGGACGCGGTCACGTGCCACCACGGCAGCCTCTCGCGCGAGCGGCGGCTCGACGCCGAGCAGCGGCTGAAGGCGGGCACGCTGCGGGCGCTCGTCGCGACGGCGTCGCTCGAGCTGGGGATCGACATCGGCGACGTCGACCTCGTGATCCAGGTCGGCGCGACGCGCTCGATCGCGACGTTCCTCCAGCGCGTCGGCCGCGTCGGGCCACGCCGTCGCGACGCGTGCCGAAGGGCCGGCTGTTCCCGCTGACCGCTCGACGAGCTGGTCGAGGCGGCGGCGCTGCTGCGCTGCGTGCGCGCGGGCGATCCTCGACCGCACGCCCGCAGCCCGCCGCGCCGCTCGACATCCTCGCCCAGCAGATCGTGGCGGCGTGCGTCGCGGCGGGCGACGTGGGACGAGGACGCGCTCTTCGAGCCGCTGCGGCGGCGCCTGGCCGTACCGCGACCTGACGCGCGAGGACTTCGACGCGGTCATCGCGCTGCACACCGACGGCCGGCGCGGCGCTGCTCCACCGCGACGGCGTCGGCGGGCGCGTCATGGCGACGCAAGCGCGCGCGGCTCACGGCGCTCACTGTGCGGCGGCGCGATCCCCGACGTCGCCGACTACCAGGTGCGCCTGGAGCCCGAGGGCACGTTCGTCGGCACGCTCAACGAGGACTTCGCGATCGAGGCCAACGTCGGCGACATCTTCCAGCTCGGCAACACGTCCTGGCGGATCCTGAAGGTCGAGCCGGGCGTCGTGCGCGTGGCCGACGCGAAGGGCCAGCCGCCGACGATCCCGTTCTGGCTCGGCGAGGGGCCGGCGCGCACGCGCGAGCTGTCGGCGGAGATCGCGCGACCTGCGCGAGGAGTGCGCGGACGCGGCCGACGGCTGCGCGGCGGCGACGCTCCGCGAGACTGCGGCGACGGGCTGCCGCGCGAGGCGGCGCGCGTCCAGATCGCCGACTACGTCGACGACGGCCGCCGCGCGCTCGGCGACGGTGCCGACGCAGCGGCGCGTGGTCCTCGAGCGCTTCTTCGACGAGAGCGGCGGCATGCAGATGGTCCTGCACGCGCCGTTCGGCGGGCGGATCAACCGCGCCTGGGGCCTGGCCCTGCGCAAGAAGCTTCTGCCGTCGGCTTCGGCTTCGAGCTGCAGGCGGCGGCCAACGAGGAGGCGATCGTCCTCTCGCTCGGGCCGCAGCACAGCTTCCCGCTCGAGGACGTCTTCGACTACCTGCATCCCGGACCGCGCGCGAAGTGCTCGATGCAGGCCGTGCTCGACCACGCCGATGTTCGAGTCGCGCTGGCGCTGGAACGCGCAGCGCGTCGCTGCTGCTCGAGCGGTCGCGCAGAACGGCAAGAGCGGTGCCGCGCGCAGCTCCTGCGCATGCGGGCCGGCGACCTGCTGGCGGCGCGCCTTCCCGCAGGCGCTCGCCTGCCCGGAGACGCTGCCGCCGGCGGACCGATCGAGATCCCGATGGACCACCCGCATCGTGCGGCAGACGATCGAGGACTGCCTGACCGAAGCCATGGACGTCGACGGGCTTCCTCGAGGTGCTCGACGGCCTGCGCGACGGCACGATCGAGCAGCGTCGCGGTCGACACGCCCGAGCCGTCGGCGTTCGCGCGCGGCATCCTGTCCTCGGAGCCGTACACGTTCCTCGACGACGCGCCGCTCGAGGAGCGGCGCACGCAGGCGGTGCTGCTCGCGGCGCGTGCTCGACGCGCAGGACGCTCGACGAGCATCGGCGCGCTCGATCCCGCGGCCGTCGAGCGCGTGCGCGAGGAGGCGTGGCCGCAGCCGGAGAACGCCGAGGAGGTGCACGAGGCGCTGCTCTGGATGGGCTTCGTCACCGACGAGGAGGCGCGCGCCGTGGCGAGCCGTGGCTCGACGCGCTGGCGGCCGGCCGGGCGCGTCGTCCGCGAGGACGACCGCTGGTTCGCCGTCGGAGGCGCCGCGCGAGCCGAAGAAGATCCTGCGCGGCCGGCTGGAGGCGCTCGGGCCGGTGCTCGTCGACGCGCGGCTCGCGACGACGAGAGCGCTGCTGCTGGAGCTCGAGACCGACGGCGCGGTCCTGCGCACGCGGCATCGACGGCCGGACGGCCTGGTGCGAGCGCCGGCTGCTCGCGCGCATCCACCGCTACACGCTCGACCGCCTGCGCCGCGAGATCGAGCCGGTCACGGCCGCGCAGTTCCTCCAGTTCCTCGCCTGCTGGCAGCACGTCGACGCGGAGTACCGGCTCGAAGGCCCGCGCGGCGTCGCCGAGGTGCTCGACGCAGCTCGCCGGCTTCGAGGTCCCGGCGGCGGCCTGGGAGGCCAGCGTCCTGCCGGCGCGCGTGCGCGGCTACCGGCGCGAGTGGCTCGACCAGCTGACGCTCTCGGGCGAGTTCGCCTGGGGCCGGCTCTGGGGCGCGGGCAGCCTCCGCGATCCGCGGGACGCCGATCGCGCTTCGTGCCGCGCGAGGATCTCGACGCGTGGCGCGCGCTGGCGCTGCCCGACGAGGTGCGGCCGGTCTCCGCGTCCGCGGCCGCAGGTGCACGCGGCGCTGATCTCCCGGCGGCGCGATGTTCTTCCAGGAGATCGTCGCGGGACGCCGGCCTCCTGAACCTCGAAGTCGAGTCCGGCCTGGCCGAGCTGATCGCCCTGGGCCGCGTCACCTGCGACTCGTTCGGCGGCCTGCGCTGGCTGCTCGTGCCCGCCTCGCGCCGCCGCGTCGCGGGCTGACGGCCGGCCGCTGGAGCCTGTTCCGGCATCCGCGAGTCCCCGGCTCCCGAGGCGGGAATCGGCCGAGTTTCGTGGCGCGCCGGCTTCTCGCGCGCACCGGCGTCGTCTTCCGCAAGACGCTGGCGCGCGAGAGGCACCCGGTCCCGTGGCGCGACATCGCGCGCGCGCTGCGCACGCTCGAGTCGCGCGGCGAGGTCCGCGGCGGCCGCTTCGTGGCCGGCTTCGACGGCGAGCAGTACGCGCTGACCGACGCCGTCACGCTGCTGCGGGCCGTGCGCAAGCGCCCCGCGCCGGCGGAGGAGTCCGCGGCGCTGACCGTCTCGGCCGCCGACCCGCTCAATTTCCGCGGCATCCTGACGCCCGACGAGCGCGTGAGCTCGGCGACGCTCCAGCAAGTCCAGGTCGCATAGACCGTCGCCTTCGCTCGTCACGGGATCTGCGGCCTTCGGCCGCACCGGCCTGCGGCTCGCCTGTGGGCTCGACCGCAGGCCTGATCCCTCCCTCGCTGCGGCTCCCGCGGCGCGGGGCTCCTCCCCTGTGGGAGACTCCCCGCGCCGCGTACACGCCCACCTGTGCCGCTCGCCGACTCTTCTCTTAGCTCTCCTCGAGAGCCCGATGCTTTTCGAGGCGCTGGTCGGTGTGTTCGCGGCGCGAGGAATCTCCGCGAGCGCAGCGGAGGACGCCTCGCGCCGCGGGAGCGAGCGCGTAGCGAAGGATCAGGCCCGCGGTCGAGCCCACAGGCGAGCCGCGGGCCGGTGCGCCCGCAGGGCGCAGATCCGTAGCGCAGCGCTCGCGACGGTTATCCGTGCGCCCGGTGGTGGCCGCGCAGGGACCGAAGGGTCTCGGGGTCGGTCCGGCCGCCGACGTAGAGCAGCGCGACGATCAGGCCGCAGACCGCCAGCGCCGCGTCGACGCGAAACGCCGTCCGGATGCCCGGCACGAGAGCTCCCGAGGCGACGATCGCCGTGTTGAGCCCCAGGCCGATCGAGCCGCCGCCGATCTGGAACATGTAGACGACGCCTCCGGCCAGGCTGCAGCGGGAAGGGTCCAAAGCCGTGACCGCGGCGGTCGTGATCGACGAATAGAAGAGACCGACTCCGACGCCGAGGACCAGCATGCCGGGAACGAGGTCCGCGTAGCGCGAGTCCTCCCGCATGAACGACAGCAGGAAGATCCCGACCGCCAGGCACAGGGCTCCCGCGGCGACGATTCTCTTTCCGCCCATCCGGGCATAGAGGGGCCCGGCCGCGAACGAAGTGGCGGCGAAGAGGCCCATCATCGGGAGAAGGCCGGCGCCGGCCTTCACCGGCGAGTAGCCCAGCACCTTCAGCATGAACTGCGGCACGTAGAGGAGCGCGGAGAAGAAGATGGCCGACATGAGCAGCACGCTCATGCACGCGCCCAGGAAGGCCCGGTTCTCGAGAACGTCGGGCGGGATCAGGGCCTTCGAGCCGGCGCTTCTCTCGACGAACACGAACGCGAGGAGCGAGCCCGCTGAGAGCGCGAAGAGGGCCAGGATGCGCGGGTTGGTCCATCCCAGGTCGGTTCCCTGATCGAGGGCCAGGAGGAGCGCGAAGAGCCCGATCGACAGGCTCGCGATTCCGAGGAAGTCGATCCGGCGATCTGTCGCGCCTCCGCGGTCGCTCGGCACGATGCGCCACGTGACGACCATCGCGATTGCCGCGATCGGCAGGTTGAGGAAGAAGATCCAGCGCCAGCTCAGGAAATCCGTGAGCGCGCCCCCGAGCAGCGGGCCGACGGCGTTGCCGAACCCGGCGGCCCCGAGGATCAGACCGCCGGCCAGTCCCTCCCGGCCCTTCGGGAGGATGGCGTAGGTCATGCCGAGGATCGCCGGCCACATCATCGCGCCGCCGATCCCCATGAGAGCCCGGGCCGCGAGGAGCGTGCGGATGTCCGGAGCGAGGCCGCCGAGGAGCGAAAAACCGGCGAAGACGGCCGCCCCGAGAAAGAAGATGAGCCGGCGCCCGAACATGTCGGCCAGGCGGCCGCCCGTCACGATTGCCACGCCGAAGACGAGGGCATACCCGTTGATGACCCACTGCGCGGTGGTCACGTCGGTCCCAAAAGTCTTCTCGATCGCCGGGATCGCGACCGAAAGCGCCGTGAAGTCGTTGGCGATGACCAGGACCGCGAGCCCCATCGCGACGAGCCCGAGAGTCGTGCCCCGGTCGAGTGTCTGGGCCGGCTCGGTCATGCGCACGCGATCTTAGTCGAGGGTGGGATTTTCCTCGACTCGATAGAATCGCCGCCGGAGGCATTCGCGTGAAAAACAAGATCTCATGGGTCGCGGCGGTCCTGGTTGCGCTCCTGATCCCGTTGGACTCGGCGTCCGGGGAGGACGCCCTCAAGGGGATCGAGCTTTCCGACATGGACCGCAGCGCCGAGGCCTGCACCGACTTCTTCGAGTTCGCCAACGGCTCCTGGAGGGCGTCCAACCCGATTCCGCCGTCCATGTCCCGTTGGAGCCGCCGGTGGGAGGCGGGGGAGTCCTCCAAGGACCGGTTGAAGGTCATCCTCGAGGAGACCCCGACGACGCCGGCCCCGGCGAAGGGGAGCATCGACCAGCTGATCGGAGACTTCTACGGCGCCTGCATGGACGCCGACCAGGCGAACCGCCTCGGCGCGAAGCCGGTCCAGCCGCTCCTCGACGAAATCGGAGCCATGAAGACCTCCGCCGACCTCCAGAAGATGATCGCGAAGCTCCACGGGGTAGCGATCAACGCGCCCTTCGGAACCGCAGCGGGCTCCGACAACCACAGTCCCAACGACGTCATCCTGCACATCGGGGCGGGCGGACTCGGCCTGCCGGATCGCGACTACTACCTGAAGACCGAGCCGCGCTTTCAGGAGGCGCGGGAGAAGTACCGCGCGCACGTCGCGAAGATCTTCGAGCTGGCCGGATACCCGGCGGCCCGGGCGAAGGCCGCTGCCGAAACCGTCTTCCGGATGGAGAAGCAGCTCGCCGAAGCTTCGCTCGACAACGTCGCGCGGCGCGACCCCAAAGCCACCGACCACAAGATGTCTTTCGCCGAGCTCCAGAAGCTGAGCCCCCGGTTCGACTGGGCAGCCTACGCGAAGCGAGAGGGTTTTCCCCAGGGGGCCGTGAACGTCATGCAGCCGGCCTTTCTCAAGGAGGTCAACCGGCAGCTTTCGGCGACGCCTCTTGCGGACTGGAAGACGTATCTGTCCTGGCACGTCCTCGACTCCGCGGCGCCGTCCTTGTCCGACGCCTTCGTGGCCGAGGACTTCGCGTTCAACGGCGCCTATCTCTCGGGCGAGAAAGAGCTCAAACCGCGCTGGAAGCGGTGCGTCGAGTCGACCGACAACCTCCTCGGCGAGGCGCTCGGTCAGAAGTACGTCGCGAAGTACTTTCCGCCGGAGGCGAAGGCACGGATGCAGGAGCTGGTCAAGAACCTGCGCACGGCGATGGGCCAGACGATCGAGGGCCTCGAGTGGATGAGCCCGGAGACCAAGAAGCGGGCGCTCGAAAAGCTGTCCACCTTCGACCCGAAGGTCGGTTACCCCGACAAGTGGAAGGATTACAGCAAGGTCCCGATCAGCCGCGCGTCGTACTGGGACGACGTTCTCGCCGGCCGCCGGTTCAACGTCGAGGACGACTACGCCACCATCGGAAAGCCCGTGGACCGCGGCCGCTGGGGCATGACGCCGCCGACCTCCAACGCCTATTACAACCCGCTCCTGAACGAGATCGTCTTCCCGGCCGGGATCCTTCAGCCTCCCGCCTTCAGCCTGGAGGCCAACGATGCCGTCAACTACGGCGCGATCGGAGTCGTCATCGGGCACGAGATCAGCCACGGTTTCGACGACCAGGGCGCGCAATACGCCGCCGACGGCAGCCTGACCAACTGGTGGACCGAGGAAGACCTGAAGAAGTTCCAGGCGAAGACGGCGTGCGTGGCCGAGCAGTTCGAGGGCTACTTCATCGAGCCCGGGATTCACCACAACGGACGGCTCGTGCTCGGCGAGGCGATCGGAGACCTCGCGGGGGCGCGGATCGCCTATCGGGCCTTCCAGATCGCGCAGCAAGGCAAGCCGCCGCTCCCCGACGTGGGAGGCTTCACGCCGGACCAGCAGTTCTTCATCGCATGGGGGCAGTTCCGCGGCGACGCCATCCGTCCCGAGCTGCAGCGCACGATGATTCAGGGCGACCCTCACCCGGTGGCGAAGTACCGCGTCATCGGGCCCCTGGTCATGCTGCCGGAGTTCCAGAAGGCGTTCGCCTGCGCGCCGGGATCCGCGATGGTCGCGCCGGAGGAGAAGCGCTGCGAGGTCTGGTGACACCCCGCCGTCATCCCGAGGAGCGCAGCGACGAGGGTCCCCGGACGTAACGCCGCGGAAAGGTGCAGATCTTGCACCGGTGGAAGACATGACCGATCCCGCCGGTGCCGACCCCGCGACCGCGAGTCCCGATTCCCTTCAGCCCGCTGAAATCCGTCAGCAGGCCTCCGTCCAGGAGGCGCTCAAGGACACCGCACCGGCGGCCGCGGCCTCGGAGAAGAAGCATCGTCCGATACCCCGCGCCTGGGTCGCCGGTATCGTCGCGACCGCTCTCGCGGTCCTGTACTACCTCCTGGAGAGCGGCACCCTGCCCACGCTCGCCGGGCAACGGTGGATTCCCAAGGCGGTTCTCGCCGCGCTGCTGACGTCGGCTCTCCTCACGTTTCACGCGATCGCGGCCGCGGTCGTCGTGCCGCGGTTCCAGCAGCGTGCCGCCCAGTACAACGTGCGCCGGGTGCTCAAGCTGCTCGTGGCGCTCGTCATCGCCTTTTCTGTCATCTCGGTCCTGTTCGTCGGCTGGTACGGCGCGGCTCTCTCGTTCGGCCTCGTCTCGCTGATCCTGGGCTTCGCCCTCCAGACGCCGATCACGAGCTTCTTCGCCTGGGTCTTCATCCTGGTGCGTTCCCCCTACCGGGTCGGCGATCGCATCCGGATCGGGGAGGCCACCGGCGACGTGATCGACGTGGGCTACTTCGACACGACGCTCTGGGAGTTCGGCGGCGAGTTTCTCTCGACCGATCACCCGAGCGGCCGCATCATCCGCTTCCCCAACTCGACCGTGTTCAACTCGACGGTCTACAACTACTCGTGGCCGCTGTTTCCCTACATCTGGAACGAGATCACCGTCCAGGTCGCCTACGAGAGCGACCTGGAGTTCGTGTCCTCGGTCATGAAGTCGACGGTGGAGGAAGAGATGGGGCGCGCGATGTCCGAGCGCGTCCAGGTCTACCGGGAGCTGCTCGCCGATACACCTGTGGATCACCTCGAGGTCGAAGACAAGCCGACCGTGCTCTTTCGCGTGAACCCGAACACCTGGGTCGATGCCACCGTCCGCTACCTGGTGACGCCCCGCCGCGCGGGAAGCCGGAAGACGCTTCTCACCCACCGGATCCTGATGCGCTTGAACGCCGAGCCCGGGAAGGTGCTGTTTCCCAAAGCCAACATGCGCTAGGGGAGCCGCTGCCCCGAGGGCTGACAGCCGTCGGCTCCTCATGTATCATGCGCCGTTCCTACGCGGGGTCGTAGTTCAGTTGGTTAGAACGCCGGCCTGTCACGCCGGAGGTCGCGGGTTCGAGTCCCGTCGGCCCCGCCACTCGATTCCGCGATTTCATCAGGGTCTCCGCTTCCACGTGCCCGTTCATGCGTTCGCCGAGGGGTCACTCTCACCGCGGGACCGTTCCGAAACTGGACGTGCGGTCCTGAAGCCAGAACGGCTCAGGACGACGTCGTCCTGCGGAAGCTGACGTAGGACAGGGCGAGCAGGACGAGGTAGCCGACCGACCAGGACCACGCCCCGGGCCCGTCCCCGACCGCGAGATGGGCGATGAGGGCCGAAACGAGGACGATCGTGAAGCCGGCATAGGCCCACTCCTTCAGGCGCGGCGGGGCCATGGGCAGGATCAGGACCAGCAGGCCCGCCAGCTTGGCCCAGCAAAGCTCGATCCGGAAATAGTTCGGGAATCCGAGGTGGCTGAAGACCTGGGCGACCTCGGGCAGGCGGAGCTGGGCGTAGACGGTGAAACCCATCATCAGGCAGAAAAGGATCGTGAAGATCCAGTAAGCGGTCCTGGCGCGCTGCGACCCGGGCATCGGGTCCTCCTCTTTCGTCACCGGGAAAGGTGTTTGCTCATGGCGGCAAGCACGTAGCCTGAGGTCCGCTGGTGGGCGATGCGCCTTTTTTAAGACGGCGACGCCTCAAGGCTTGCCCTCCGTCGACGCATCGAGAGCTCGCGCCAGAGCCTCGAGCGCCTTCGGGTCCGACAGGATGCCGACGTGCGTGTCTCCGAACCCGCTCATCTCCGTCGCGACGGCCTGGGCGCGCGGGTCGAGCTGGCTCGCCAGCGTGATCGTTCCGTCGCCCGCGGGGCTCGGGCCGTGGCCGTGCTGGTTGCCCCAGCCGAAGAAGAGATAGAACGGCAGGTCGGCCGGCAGGGGCGTCTCGTGGAGGCGGGTCAGGAACGGGCTGCCGGCGGCGACGTCGATCCAGGACGGGACCAGCTCGGTCCGCCTCTTGACCGCGTCGGCCACGGCTTCGACTCCCCCGTAGGGAGTGTCGAACGAGGCATACATCCGGAGGTAGGGGGGCCGGCCCTCGCGGCACAGCTGGTTGACCGCGAGGCGACCCACGAGGCCGCCCATGCTGTGCGCGACGATCGCCAATCGCACGTCCGGCGCCCCGGACATGCCCACCAGCCGGCGGACCGTCTGAGCGAGGGCGTTGCCGAGCTGGTCGATCGAGAGTCCCGACGGGTAGTAGAAGAGCCACACGTCGTAACGGCTGCGGTCGATCCCGGCGATGAGAGCGCGGAAGTCCCGCGGCGTGCCGTCGATCCCGTGCACCAGCACCAGTTGCGTCCTGGAGAAGTCCGGAACGCCGATCGAGAAGAACAGGCGCTGCGTCCGCGCCAGAAAGCGGCTCGGCTCATACACGCCGAGCTCGCCGAGCTCGGGCGAAAAGATCGGGTCGTCCACCGACTGGACGACGGAGGGTTGCGGGTTGACCTGCACGCGGACCGCGATCGGGGCCGCGCGCGGATTTCCGAGATCGATCGCCACCTCCGGCGCCGGGACCGCGATCCCGTCCGACGCCGTCGTGGCGTCGACCAGGACCGGGGAATCCGGCGGCGTTCGACCGACCACCTCGCCGGTCACGTAGAGACCGTCGTCGTTCCGGTCGGTGAAGAAGAGCAGGTCGTAGCTTCCCGCGGGCAGGAGAATCGCGAAGTAGCCTCTCTCGCGGTCGACGGTGGCCCAACCCACCAGCTCCGTCTTTGCCCCGTGACTGAACGCCGCCGCGAGAAGCGTGTGCGACGGGGAGGGGAGCTCGATCCGCCCGACGAGGCCGAAGCAGTCCTGGGGCGCGTAATCCCGTTCCAGGGCCAGGTTGGCCGGGTTTTTCTTGAGGAGTTCCCGCTGATCGTGCTTGGATTTTCTCCACTGGAGATAGGAGCAACCGGTGAAACCGGTCAGGATCGCGCCGGCGACGGCAACCGTCAGGAGCCGTCCGAGGATGGCCGGGGGGGCCGTGCGCATTGGGCCGGATTCTACTTCCTGGGGGCGCAACCGTGACTTCACACCGGCGACGCCGTTTGATAAGAAGAACGTCCGAGCCCGTTTTCGACTCGGAAAGGAGACTTTCATGGCTGGAAACGTCAAACCCATCCCCGACAACTACCACCGCGTCACGCCGTACCTCGTCGTCGACGGAGCCGCGGAGGCGATCGACTTCTACAAGAGGGTCTTCGGAGCGACCGAGCAAATGCGGATGCCCACGCCGGAGAACAAGATCGGCCATGCCGAGATCAGGATCGGCGACTCCGTCGTGATGCTCGCCGACGCGGTCGCCGAGATGGGGCACAAGAGCCCGAAGGCGCTCGGCGGCTCGCCGGTCTCGCTGATGGTTTACGTCGAGGACGTGGACGCCACGGTCGCCGGCGCGGTCAAGGCCGGCGCCAAACTCACGCGACCGGTCGAGAACCAGTTCTATGGCGACCGGGCGGGCGGCATCACCGATCCGTTCGGCCATGACTGGCACGTCGCAACCCGCGTCGAGGAGGTCGCGCCGGAGGAGATGAGGCGCCGGATGGAAGCGATGACCTCCGCGGCAAAGTAACCGCGGCTACGGACCCGGCCGGGAGGAGCCGCGCGGCGGTGGTGGGATATCGTTTCGGCATGCGAAAGCTCGGCGGTCTCGTCCTGCTCCTCGCCGCGGCGGCTCTCGGCCAGACGACCGCACCGGCCCCCGCGCCGGCCGGCCGGGGCCGCCTGGAGCTGCAGCACGAGTACGTGTTCGAGGCCCAATAGACAGCACCGAGGAGCCCAGTGTCACTCTACGTTCTGGCGTTTCTCATCGGTGTCGTGGCTGGACTGCGCGCGATGACGGCGCCGGCGGCGGTGAGCTGGGCGGCGCGGCTGGGCTGGCTGAACCTCGCGGGCTCGCCGCTCGCGTTTCTGGGTTTCGCCTGGACGCCGTACATCGTGAGCGCCCTGGCGCTCGGCGAGCTCGTCAACGACAAGCTGCCGAAGACGCCGAGCCGCAAGGCGCCCGCCCCGTTCATCGCGCGAATCCTGAGCGGCGCGCTGTGCGGCGCCGCCATCGGCGCGGACGGAGGGGCCCTCGCGGCCGGATTGGTGGCCGGCACGCTCGGAGCCGTCGCCGGCACGCTCGGCGGCTACGAGCTCCGGTCCCGGCTCGTCCGGGCGATCGGGGGCAAGGACCTGCCGATCGCCCTGCTCGAGGACGCCTGCGCGATCGCGCTCGCGTTCTGGGCCGTCAGCCGCTGAGGCGGCGCGGGCGCGGGCTCAGGCCTCGCGCAGATCGCCCAGGATCGTGGGCAGATACTCCGCCACGGTGGGGTGGATGTGCATGGCGCGCTGGATGACCGTGCAGGGCGCGCGGGCGTACATCACGTCGAGAATCGCGTGAACGATCTCGTCGCCGCCGATGCCGAGGATCCCCGCGCCGAGAATCTGCTTCGAGTCGGCATCGACGACGATCTTCATGAACCCCTGGGACTCCCCCTTTTCCACGGCGCGCTTGACTCTCGACATCGGCCGCTGTCCGACGAGGATGCGCCGGCCCGATTGGCGGGCCTTCGCCTCGGTCATGCCGGCCCGCCCCAGGGGCGGGTCGACGAACAGGGCGTAGGTTTCGATGCGGTCGCTGACCCGGCGCGGGTCCTTGTCGAGGAGATTCGCGGCGACGATCTCGAAGTCGTTGTACGCGGTGTGCGTAAAGGCGCCCTTGCCGTTGCAGTCGCCGAGCGCCCAGATTCCCGGCACGGGCGTGCGGAGCTCGTCGTCGACCAGGATGTAGCCCCGCGCGTCGACCGGAACGCCCGCTTTTTCGAGGCCCAGGTCGTCGGTGTTGGGCCGGCGCCCGACGGCGAGGAGAAGATGCGTCCCTTCGACGGCGGGATCGCCCTCCTGGCATTCGACCCGCACGCGCACGCCCGACGGCGCTCTCTCCATGGCGATGCACCTGGCGCCGACCCGGACGGCGATGCCCTCGTTTTCGAGGATGTCGCGGATCGCCGCGGACGTGTCCTCGTCCTCGCGTGAGATGACGCGCGGCGCCATCTCGACGACGGTGACGGCGCTTCCGAACCGGCGGTACATCTGGGCGAACTCGAGCCCGACGTAGCTTCCCCCGACGACCACGAGGTGCGGTGGCACGAAGTCGACATCCATGATGGAGGAGTTCGTCCAGTAGGGCACTTCGGAGAGGCCGGGCATGGGCGGGGTCAGCGCCCGGCCGCCGACGTTGATGAAGATCCGTTCGGCTGTCAGGAGCTCGTCTCCGACGCGCACGTCCCGCGGCGACTCGAAGCGTGCGTGCCCGACGAGGACGGTGCAGTTCGGGAGTCCGCGGAGCAGCGCCTCGACTCCGGCGCGCGACTCCCCGGAGATCGCGTCCTTGCGGGCCTTGACGGCCTTCATGTCCACGGTGACCGGCCCGCCGACCGAGACGCCGAACTCGCCGCACCGCTGGACGGCGCGCGCGGCGGCCGCGCTGGCGACCAGGGTCTTCGTCGGAATGCAGCCCGTGTTGACGCAGGTCCCGCCGAAGGCCCCGCGCTCGACGACCGCGACCCTCATGCCGGCCCCCGCCAGGCGCGCCGCGAGCGACGGCCCGGCCTGGCCGGTGCCGATGATGATGGCGTCGTATCGGGTGCCCGAGGTGCGGGCGTCAGAGCTCATGTCGGTGTCCGTCCGGCGCCAAGGCTACGCGAACGGGCGGCTCGCTACGACCTTGCGGATCCCCGGCCCGTGACCGCCGGCTCGGCGATCTCGCCTTCCATCAGCGCGCGGTAGACCACCCCCGCGATGATAGCTCCCGCGATCGGCGCCAGCCAGAAGAGCCAGAGCTGCTGGATCGCCCAGCCCCCGACGAAGAGCGCGGGGCCCGTGCTGCGCGCGGGGTTCACGGATGTGTTCGTGACCGGAATGCTGATCAGGTGAATTAGCGTCAGGGCGAGCCCGATCGCCAATCCGGCGAATCCCACGGGCGCCCGGCGGTGCGTGGCCCCGAGAATGACGATCAGGAACATGAACGTCATCACGATCTCGCAGAGGAAGGCGGCGCCGAGCGAGTACTTGCCGGGCGAGTACTCCCCGTAGCCGTTAGACGCGAAACCACCGATTGGAAATCGGGCTTGCCGGTCGCGATGAGATACAGAACGCCCGCTCCCGCGACGGCGCCCACCACCTGGGCCAGGACGTACGGAATCAGCGGACGACGCGGGAAACCGCCCGCCGGCCCACAGACCGAACGAGACCGCGGGATTGAAGTGGCCGCCGGAGATCGGGCCCCAGTGCATAGGCCGCGGTCAGGACGGTCAGACCGAAGGCGAACGACACGCCGAGAAGCCCGATGCCGACCTCCGGAAACGTCGCAGCGAGCACGGCGCTGCCGCAACCGCCCAGGACCAGCCAGAACGTTCCGAGGAACTCCGCGGTGAGCTTGGAGAACATGATTCCCCCCTGGTTCCGCCTCGTCGTGGCGAGGCCATTGTCAGTTTCTCGATCCGGTATTACCTGAGATCGGCATCAACAAGTACTGTCCAGCCTACTTCACCCGTTCGACGTCTGGAAGCACCCTGGTCTTTCCGAACAGCGGTTTTCGGGCCGGTAGAAACGGAAGAGCGCCTCGAACCGACGTCACGCCGGTGGGGGTCCGCTCGGCCAGAACGGAGCCGATGTCGTCGCCCCAGATGACGAGGTGTTCGGCTTCTTCGCCGCCTGCGCGCCGCTTGCAGCGGGCAGCATGCGCGAGAAACGCGGCGGCCAGCAAGCCTGTCGTCCTGGGCTTCATGGCGATCTCCTCCTGACGTTCACTTGTCGAACGGGAAGACCTTCTTCCAGTCGTTTTTCATGTCCACGACGATCCAGCCCTTCGCGGCGGCCTCGTCCCAGGCCTTGTCCAGCTTGCCGATGTGCGACGTGCGGTCGTAGGCCCACTCGCGGACGGCGTCGGTGTGATGGACGATGCCGCGCGAAGCGCTGCCCGTCCGCCGGCGGCGGTCCACTCCAGCATCTGCTGGTCGCCGTCGGAGTTGCCGAACGCGAAAACCGGCCGGCGGCCGATGAAGCGCTGGATGCCGACCGGCTTGCCGGGCCCGTCGTCGACCAGCGACGACCTTGGCTTCCTTGAGCAGGACCGGCTTTCCGTCGCGGACCTCGAACTTCAGCTCGCCGTTGCTCCCGACGACCTGCTCGGGCGGGATGCCGTAGACCTTCTCGGTCCAGGGCCGCATGAACTCCTGGCCGCCGCCCGAGACGATGAAGGTCTTGAAGCCGTTGGCGCGCAGATAGGCCAGGAGCTCGAGCATCGGCTGGTAGACCATCTCCGTGTACGAGCTTCCCGGTCTTCGGGTGCTTTGCCGTCGCGGCCCAGTCCCGCACGATGCCGCGCGAACTCCTCGGTCGTCATGCCGGTGTGCGTCGCGGCGATATCTCGCAGGAGGCCCTTTTCGCCGGCGGCGGCGATGCCCTTGGGATCGCTGGCGAGCACCGACTTGAAGGGCTCGGTCGTTTTCCACTCCGGATGCTGCGGAGCCAGCTTCTGTGATCCGTTCGAGGGCGAACGCGAACTGGAAGTAGTAGGGCTGCTCGGCCCAGAGCGTGCCGTCGTTGTCGAACACGGCGATGCGCTCGGCCGGAGGCACCAAGCTCGGCGAGCCCGGTGTCGTCGTCTCGGCGACGAACTTCAGGATCGCCTGCTTCGGACGCCGTGTCGTTCCAGGAGGGGAGGGGATCGCCTCGGATGCCGCCGCCGGCCGCGTCCAGGCGCAGAGCAATGCCAGGGCGAGCGCGACGCCGCGAGTGTCTCGCTCTGCACATCCGCCTCCTTCTCGAAGTTTCGTCAGCCTACTGCCGCGACCGCCGATCCCGCGCCTTCCCTTTGGTGCAAAGCCGGGAGCGCTCAGGTAGGCTCTGGCCATGAGACGGGCCAATCGGTTTCTGCTCGGCATCGTTCTGCTGTTCGCGCTCAACGCGTGCGAGCGCGCACGTCCGAGGAAGGCGACGCCTCCTCCATCGCCGAACCCGAGCCGGTCGCAGAAGCCTCATTCGCCCCGACCGTCCCCAACGCCGCGGCCCCGCCGCAGCCCCCGCCGAGCCGGCATGGTCTGGATCCCGGGCGGCGAGTTCTCGATGGGCTCCGTCGACCCGTCGACGCTCGCCGCACGGCGGCCACGACGCGATGCCGGACACGCGGCCGATCCATCGCGTGTACGTGGACGGTTTCTGGATGGATCGGACCGAAGTGACGAACGAGCAGTTCGCGCGCTTCGTGAAGGCGACCGGCTACGTGACCGTCGCGGAACGCAAGCCGACGCGCGAGGAGTTTCCCGACGCGCGCCGAGGAGAACCTGAAGGCCGGGTCCGTGATCTTCGCCCCGCCCTCGGAGCCCGTGGCGCTCGACGATCACTACCAGTGGTGGACGTACCTGCCGGGAACCAACTGGCGGCATCCCGACGGTCCGGAGAGCAACCTCCGCGGGAAGGAGAAGCTATCCCGTCGTTCACGTCGCCTACGAAGACGCCGAGGCCTACGCGAAGTGGGCCGGCAAGCGCCTGCCGACCGAGGCCGAGTGGGAGTTCGCGGCGCGCGGAGGACTGTCGGGAAAGCCCTACGCGTGGGGCGACGACCTCAGTCCGGCGCGGCAAATGGCCGGCGAACATCTATCAGGGCAACTTTCCCGTCCCGAGCCAGGACACCGCGGCAGGACGGCTACGCCGGGCATCGCGCCCGTCGGGCGCATATCGCGCCCAACGGCTACGGCCTGCAGGACATCGCCGGCAACGTCTGGGAGTGGTGCAGCGACTGGTACCGCCCGGACTACTACGGCACGCTGGCCGCGCAGGGGCGACGTCGCGCGAAATCCGCAGGGCCCGACGGAGAGCCTCGATCCGGCCGAGCCCGGCGAAAAGAAGCGCGTCCACCGCGGCGGCTCGTTCCTCTGCACCGAGCAGTACTGCACGCGCTACATGGTCGGCACGCGCGGCAAGGGCGAAGTGCGTACCGGAAGCAACCACCTCGGCTTCCGGTGCGTGAAATCGGTTCCCGTCTAGATCTTCTCCATCCGCTCGCGGGCTGGGGAGGGTCTGTCACGCTCGAGCCGGCTAGCTCCGGAACTCGTCCTCTCCAACTACAACCAGGTCATCCATACCCTTTCCCTGGATCGATGACCTCAGATTACACCGCGACCATTCCCGACTGGCATGGAAAGTGCTCGACGGTGGATGGCAGGATTTCCGGTGCGAACTCGAGCTGTTCTACTCCAACGTCTTGGGGAGTCCGCAACGCGATCATGACGGCGTCCGCAAGGGGTAGACGGCAGTTGCGCAGCCGAGGCAGCAGGGCGATCTGCCGGTAAAGCGCGCGAACCGGGCTCGCTACCGCCGCCGCCGTGCACCGGCATCTTTCGAAGTCCCGTGCGCGAGATTCGCTCCCTGGATCGAGGCCCTGGCGGCCGAGGGCATCACCACCGGCTGCGCCGAGCAACTTCTGCCGACCAGCTCGCAGCGCCTGGCCGTCTTCCTGCTGGACAAGCTCCGCGACGTCTCGCCGGCCTGCACCGGCGATTTCGCCGAGTCGGCCGCTCGACGTTCGCGGATGGCTCGAACAGCTCGCCGCCGAGGAATCACCGGAGGCTGCGGCAGGAACTCTGCCCGGGCACCGCGGCAACGCGAGGCCAGATGGCGGTGTTCATGGTCAAGACCTTCGACCTTCAGCGAGGGGTTGGAGTCGCTGATCGCATGGTGAGGAGCCGGCTTCGAAACCCGCAGGCTGCGACCGCCTGCGCCTTCGGAGTCGGCCTTCGGGTCCTGCTCCGCCGCGACTGACGTTCCCAGAAACCCGACGGCGGCGATAGACTCTCCCCGCAGGGGGCGTCTTTCCGATGACTTCAGGCCTCGTCAGAAACGCCCGGCGTTGGAGCGACGCTGTATTTCGCGAGCCCCGGGGAGGAGCGGAGGCGCGTCTCGTTCTGGGGGTTCTGCCGGGAGAGGGGATCGGACCGGAAGTCATCTCCGCGGCGCTCGGAGTCCTGGCCGCCCTCGAGGCGCCGGGATGCCCCGAGTTCGAGATCTGCACCGGCGGCGCGATCGGCCGCGACGCCGAGGTCCTGACGGGGCGGGCCCTGTCGGATGACGTGGCGGCGTTCTGCGGCGACGTGTTCGCCCGCGGCGGCGCCGTGCTGGCGGGGCCCGGGCGGAGGCCGTTTCGTCTACGAGCTGCGCCGGCGATTCGATCTCTTCTGCAAGCTGTCGCCCCTTCAGCCGATCGAGCCGCTTCTCGGTGCGGGCCGGATGAAGGCCGGCATGGTCGCAGGGACCGACATCCTGATCGTTCGCGAGAACGTGGGCGGCGTCTACCAGGGCGAATGGCGCGAGACTGCCGACGAGCGCGAGGGCCGCGTTTGCGAGCATTCCTTCCGCTACTCCGAGTCGCAGGTACGCCGGCTCCTCGACGTCGCCGCGAAGCTGGCGGCCGAGCGGCGCGGAAAGCTCTCCGTCGTGATCAAGGAGGGCGGGATTCCGAGCGTCAGCGCCCTCTGGCGCGACGTCGGGCGCGAGGCCGCGGCGCGCGCGCAGGTCGAGGTGGCGTTCGTCGACATCGACCTCGCCGCGTATCGTCTCCTCCAGGAGCCCCTCGCCTTCGACGTGATCGCGACGTCGAACCTCTTCGGCGACGTGCTCGCCGACCTCGGCGCGGTGCTGCTGTCGTCCCGCGGCATGTCCTTCTCCGGCAACTTCTCGACGGAGGGGGCGGCCGTCTACCAGACGAATCATGGATCGGCGCTCGACCTGGCCGACCAGGGCCGGGCCAACCCGATCGGACAGATCTCCTCGCTGGCGATGATGTTGCGGGAGAGCTTCGGCCTGTTCCGGGAGGCCGCCTGGATCGAGACGGCGACCGCCGAGGTTCTGCGGCTCGGCTTCCGGACCTTCGACGTGGCCGAGACCGGGACGACGCTCGTCGGCACGGCGGAGATGGGAGAGCGGATCGCCGACACGGTCGCGGAGGCTGGCGCGGCCCGCGGAATGAGGCCGCTGCTTCTGCTGGTCGACCTGCAGAACGATTTCCTCGACGCGCCGGGACTCGAGCCCAGCGGCCCGGAGGTCGTGCGGCAGGCGGCGCGGCTGCTCGACGGGGCCCGCGTCCGCGGCGTGCCCGTCGATCCACGCCGTGACCACGGTCGACCCCGCGTCGGACGACCGCATGCCGCACTGGAAGGCCCTCGGGCGCCGGCTCTGCGTGCGAGGCACGCGGGGTCACGCGCCTCCGACGGAGCTCTCGCCGGTCGCCGGCGAGGCGGTCGTGTCGAAGACGTTCTTCTCGGCGTTCTCCGCCTCGGACCTCGAGCCGAGCCTGGCGGCGGCCGGCGCCGACACGCTGATCCTCGCCGGCGTGCACCTCCACGGCTGCGTGCGGGCGACCGCGCTGGACGCGTATCAGCGCGGCTTCGCGGTCCGGGTGGCCGAGGACGCGGTCGGCGAGCGACGACCCGCTCCACGCGGCGGTGACCCGCAGGTACCTCGACGGGCGGGCCGCGCGGTTTGCGTCCGTCGATGAGCTGCTGGCCATGCTCGACGGGAGGCCCGCGCCGACGCCGGACTCCGGGCGGTCGGCGCCGAAGCGGCGAGAGCGTCCGCGTCGGCACGCGAGGCGTCGCCGGCCTGGCAGGAGGCGTCGCGCGAGGAGCGGGCGCGGCCGCTGCTGGCGCTGGCGGAGCGCCTCGAAGCCGAGGCGGACGCGCTGGGCCCGGCGTGCTCGCCGCCGAGCTCGGCAAGCCGGTGCGCAGGGCGCGGGCGGAGGTCCGGCGGACCGCGGAGCTCCTGCGAGCGAGCCGCGGCGCTGACGGCCGCCGAGCCTCGAGAAGGCCGGGCCCGAGTCGGCGTTTCGGCGCGTGCCGCTCGGCGTCGTCGCCGTCGTCACTCCCTGGAACAACCCGCTCGCAATTCCGTGGGGCAAGATCGGGCCGGCCCTGGCGCTCGGCAACACCGTCGTCTGGAAGCCCGCCCCGGCGGCCGAGGGCCTGGCCTCGCGAGCTCCGCTCCAGGCGGCGCGCGAGGCGGGACTCCCCGGACGGCGTCGTGAACCTCGTGGCCGGCGGCCACCGGGCGGCGGCCGCGGTGATGGCCGATCCGGGCGTGGACGCGGTGTCGTTGACGGGCTCCTCCGCCGCCGGCTGGGCGGCCCAGGAAATCTGCGCGCGGCGGCGGATCCCTCTCCAGGCGGAGCTCGGAGGGAACAACGCCGCGATCGTCTGGGAGGGCGCGGACCTTGCGGCGCACGGCGAAGCTCCTGGCGCAGGGCGCCTTCTCCTTCGCCGGGCCAGCGCTGCACGGCCAACCGGCGCGTCGTCGTCGAGGCCGGGCTCTTCGATGCGTTCCTCGAGCATCTCATCGACTCGGTGGCGGCGCTTGTCCTGGGGCGACCCGCTCGACCCGTCGACGCGAGATCGGTCCGCTCGTCTCCGAGGAGGCGCGCGATCGCGTCGCCGGGTCCGTGGCTCGCGCCGCGGCGGACGGGGCGCGCGTGATCGCGCCCCACACCTCCGCGCCGACCGACTCCCGGCGCCTGCTATCCGCCGACACTCGTGGTGGCGCTTCGCGGCACGAGAGCGAGATCGTCCAGGAGGAAACCTTCGGCCCGGTCCTCGTGCTCGAGTCCGCGAGGGACTTCGAGGAGGCCCTGCGGCTTTCCAACGGCGTGCGCCAGGGCCTCGCCGCGGCCCTCTTCGCGGGACCGGGTCCGTGGCGCAAGCGGTTCCAGGCCGCCGCCGAAGCCGGAATCCTCAAATGGAACCTGTCCACGGCGGACGCCGACGCCTTCGCCCCCTTCGGAGGATGGAAAGCCTCGGGTCTGGGGCCTCCCGAGCACGGGCCGGGCAACGCCGAGTTCTACACGCGCCTCCAGGCGATCTACGGCGGTGCCTGACGTGGGCGCCGCGCCTCCGCTCGAGACGTCGAAGGCCGCGGGTGGCTCGGACTCCGATCCTCACGTTCGATCGGTCCGAGATCGAGCAGTCGATCGGCGGCCGATTCGCAAAGGTCGCCCGGCGCTTCGCGGACCGGCCGGCGGTGCGGGAGCCGGGGCGCGTCACCACCTACGCGGAGCTCGCGGCCTGCCGCCGACCGGGTGGCCCGCGCCCTGGCCGGCCGACTCCGGGGCGCGCCGGGCCCGGTCGTCTCTGCTGCTCGACGCCGGGGCTCCGCTCTTTGCCGCGATGCTCGGCGCGCTCGAAGCCGGCCGCTTCTACGTTCCGCTCGACCCGCGGCTTCCGGCCGCTCGGCTCCGAAGCCATCCTGCGGCGTCCTCGATGCGGCCCTCCTGCTGACGGATCGGCGCGGGCTCGCGTTCGGGTCGGCGTCTCGGCCGGAGAGCGGCGTCCCGGTCTGGGCCCTGGAGGATCTCCTCGCGTCCCGCGCTCCGGGCTCCCGGAAGTCGCCGCGCCGGTGTCTCCGGACGACCTCGCGTACGTGCTGTTCACGTCGGGCTCGACCGGCGCGCCCAAGGGCGTGATGCAGAGCCATCGAAACGTCCTCCACAACGTGATGAAGCTCGCCAACGGGCTCCAGATCCGGCCCGACGACCGGTTGACGCTGCTGTCCTCGGCGAGCTTCGGGGCTTCCGTCTCCGACATTTTCGGAGCCCTGCTCACCGGAGCCTCGGTCTGTCCCTACTCGCTCTCGGGCGACGGCCTGCGCCGCCTTCCCGAGTTCCTGTCGCGGGAAGCGATCACGATCTACCACTCGGTGCCGAGCGTCTTCCGGGCGTTCTCCTCGACTCTGGACGGGCGGGAAGACCTCTCGCGGATCCGGATCGTCAAGCTCGGCGGCGAGGCGGTCCTCGCCTCGGACTTCGAGCTCTACCGGCGCCGTTTCCCGAGAAGCTGCGTGTTTCACGTCGGGCTCGGGGCGACCGAGATGAGCGTGATCCGCCAGTGGTTCGCCGGCCACGAGACTCCCTGGCCGGGCGGCTCGCCTCTCGGCTACGCGGTGGACGGGACCGAGATCGTTCTGCTCGACGAAAATGGCAATCCCACGGAAGGCGAAGGGGAGATCGGCATCGTCGCGCGCACGCTCGCGGTCGGATACTGGAAGGACCCGGCCGCGACCGCCGCGGCCTTCCTCCCGGTGCCCGGACGACCGGGCGTGCGTCTCTATCGCACCGGAGATCTCGGGAGGATGCTCCCGGACGGCTGCCTCGTCCACGTCGGCCGCAGGGACGCGCGCCTCAAGGTCCGGGGCCATCGCGTCGAGACCGCGGAGGTGGAAGCCGCCCTCCTGGCCGTTCCGGGCGTCGACCGAGGCCGCGGTCGCCGGACGCGATGCGGCCGACGGAACGCGGCTGACGGCCTGGGTCGTCGCGCGGCTCGGCCGGCGGTCCGGGAATCGGAGACCTGCGGCGCGCGCTGGCGGAGAAGCTGCCGGGGTACATGGTGCCCTCCTCCTTCGTCTTTCTCGCCGCGCTCCCGCGGACCTCCGACGGGCAAGGTCGACCGCCAGGCGCTGCCCGCGCCCGGACGGTCCCGTCCGCCGCTCGACTCGCCGCCCGCGGAGCCGAGAACCGAGGCGGAGGCGGTCGCGGCGCGCGCCTTTGCGCGGGTCCTCGAGCTCGATCAGGTGGGAGTCGAGGACGACTTCTTCGAGCTGGGCGGAGACTCGCTCTCGGCGGTCGATCTTCTCGCGTCCCTCTCCGACGCGCTGGGCGTCGAGCTCGAGGCGGCGGACCTGCTCGAGGCTCCGACGCCGGCCGCTCTCGCGGCTCGCGCCGGTCGGACCGGCACGGCGGCCCCGGGGAGCCTCGTGCATCTGCAGGGCGGGAGACCGGCGGCCGGTTTTTCTCGTTCCGGGCGGCGGGGGCGACGGCGAAGACCTTTTCGCCGCGACGGCGTCTCTCCCGGCTGGTCGGCGGAGGCTTTCCCTTCCTGTCCTTTCGGTCCGGGCCGCCGCCGCATGCGCCGGTGGAAGATCTCGCGGCCCGGTGCATCGGGCAGTTGCGCGCCGCCGCTCCGAAGGGTCCGTACGTCCTGGTCGGCGACTGCGTCGGAGGAATCCTCGCGTTCGCGATGGCCGATACGGCTTCGTGCGGAGGGGGAAGAGATCGCGCTCCTCGCGCTCCTCGACACGCCGTACCCGGCGTCCGGCAGGCGCCTCCAGTCGCATCTCCTGCGGCAGGCGCCCTGGGCCGTCCGTCTCCTCGCTCGGCTCGTCTATTTTCGCCAACGCATCCGCTACCACGCGGGCGTTTTTCGCGACCTGCGCGGCGGGCGTTTCGCCTACGCGCTGCGGGTGGCCGGCGTCGGCGCGAGAGGCTTCGTTCCCCCGGTGAGCGCGAGGGAACAGGAAGCCGCGCAGCGGCGCTCGTCCTATGTCGGAGCGCTCCTCGGATGGCGGCCCGCTCCCTTCGACGGAAAGCTCTGCGTCGTCGAGAGCGAAGAGGGAAGGCGCCGGGGGGCCGGCGCGGCCTGGTGCCGGCTGGCGGCCGAAAGCGAGGTCGTGCGGGTGCCGGGCGACCACGAGAGCTTCATCCTCGAGCACGGGCAGCTCGTGGCGGCCGCCCTCCAGCGCTGGCTCAAGCCGCCTCCGATCGGTCGTAATCTGCGGCCGCGGAGCCGCCCAAGCGGGCTCAGGCGGCGAGCTCCTGCGGGCGAGGACGAAAGGGAAAGGGCGGGGTGCCCCCCGCCCTTCGAGCCCTTCGGAGGCGAGAAGCTACTTGTGCTTCATCGCGCCGACGTGCACCCACGTCGCCCACGTCTTGCCGTCCTTCTCCATGGTCTTGACGTGAACGGTCTCGCCTTCCTTGAGAGTCCCCTCCAGCTCCGTCGAATCGTTCCAGTAGACCGTCATCTCCTGGCCGCCGGCGGTCTTGACGACCATCGACTTCGAGACCATGTCGAGCTTCTGGATGGTGGCCTCCGTCGCCCCGCCCTTGTCGCCGGAGCTGGCGAGCCCGACGGCGGCGCAGAAAACCAGAACGACCGAAAAAGCAAGACTTTTCTCATGACTCCTCCTGACTCCTGTAGATGACGGCGCACCATTGCGCCGCAAGATCTGCGGATTTCGAGCGCGACGAACCGGGAAGCGGAGATCGGGAGCGCGGCTCGACCTCAGGCATGAGCCGCCACCCTCACCCGAGCCTCCGCCTCCGCGAGCCGCGCGAGCGCCAGAGCGCCCAGCAACAGCCCCAGGTCGCGCAGGGCGACGTCGAGATACCCTCCGACCACCACGAGGTTGAGGATGATTCCCGCGAGCCAGGCCGCAACGACATAGCCGCCCAGCCTCGGGTTGACCGCCACCAGGATTCCTGCGGCGATCTCGATCGCCCCGACGATCATCATGAAGGTGTGCGGCGCCATTCCCAGGGTGTTGGAGACGGCCGGCGCGAGGTACTTGTCCCAGTTGGTGAGAAGCTGGAGGAACTTGTCGAGCCCGGCGATGATGGGAGCCACAATGAAACCAAACCGGAGAAGGAGAAACGCCTGGTGCGAGCCGTTGTTCATGTCCTGCTCCTTGCTCTAAACGCTTGAGTCACCGAATGCAAAACCCGCACCATCGAGCCGGGATCACGCGTCTCCTGCCGTCCTTCGCGCCACCGCTGCCCGCCGAATTCGCCTTGGCCGCCTACGGGCAATTGGCCGGGTCGTTCGATCCGGGCGGGTCGAAGAAGGTTCCCTTTCCGTGCATCTGCGTGTTGGCGACGTAAGCGTTCCAGTACGTGACCGAGCCCCACCCGTTGTAAGTGTGGAGATTCGACGCCGGCGAGGCCGAAGGCCGCGGGGATCAGGGTCGCCGCCGTCTTCCCATCCGGCCGGAATGCCCTTCCCGTCCAGATCGAGCTCCGCGTCGTACTTTCCGGGCCCCCAGCTCTTGAGAACCTTGCTTGACCGTCGCCTCCGTCAACCCCGAGCAGGTCCTGGAACGGTTTCAGGTTCGGCGACGATCGCCACGATGGCGCCGACGTCGAGGTCCCGGTTTGGCCAGCCGTCCAACCGGCGCCCGATCCCTTTCGCGAAGGAGTCGTCGACGGTGGAGTGGCAGAAGGCGCAGCGGAGACCGAGCCTCGTCACCTTCTTGCTGTCCTTGTCGATCGATCGCTCTTGACGCCCTACCACGCGCCCCGCTCCAGCGGGGGCCTGGGTCTGACGCACCCACAGAGTTGCCGAAACCCTCAAAGGTGACGAGGTTTTTGGAGTCCTGAGAAAACTTGCCACCGGGCACGGCCGACGAGACTCTGTAGACGCAGGAACCGAGAGGGGGAATACCGAGATGGCGGTGAGAAAGCCCGGTCAAGGTCAGATCCCGGAAACCCTTACGGACAAACAGCTGGTCCGACGAGTGGTGGCCGGGGAGGCGGCGCTTTTCGAGATTCTCGTTCACCGTCACAGCCAGCGTGTCTATCGAGCGGCGCGCGCGATCCTCAGGTCCGACGACGAGGCCTCCGACGTGCTTCAGGAGACGCACCTTCGGGCATACCGGAATCTGAAACAGTTTTCCGGGAAAGCCAAGTTTTCGACGTGGCTGACCAAGATCGCGATTTACGAGGCCCTCGCCCGCAAGCGCAGAAGCCGGGTCCGCGGCCGCGATCTCAAGACGACCTCGATGGCGATCGCGACCTGGAACGAAAGCAGCCCCGACGATCCGGAGAGGCAGGCTTTGGTCGGCGAGCTGAGGACGATTCTGGAAGCGGCAATCGATCGCCTGCCGGACATGTACCGCACAGTCTTCGTGATGCGCGGGGTGGAGGAGATGAGCACCGCCGATACGGCGGATTGCCTCAATCTGAGCGAGGACGCCGTCAAGACGCGTCTCCGGCGGGCCCGTGTCTTTGCTCCGAAAGACGCTCGACGCTTCCGCGGGCCCGATGCGACGGGAAGCTTTTCGATTCGCCGGAGAGCGCTGTCGGCGAATGTGGTCGAAGCAGATTCTTCCAGCGATTCGCTCAGGCGGCCGGCCGGGCGCCCGTCCGAGACGATAGGCCTGACCGGACTCGACGGGTTGTTGGTCGGGACGGTTCGGGGCCGGCGTAGCGCCCGTCGGCGTCCCACGGGCGAGCAAAACCCTCCCGGCCGGCCGGAGCGGCGCTCCTTTCGGAATGCGGAGAGGCCCCTCTTCCGTTAGCCTTGCGGCAGGAGGTCAGACATGAAGAGAGCTCTGTTTCTGGGAATCTGCGGCCTGGCGGCGGCCCTGACGGCCTCCGCGGCCGAGATCCACGGCACGCTGAGCGAGAACGGCAAGCCGGTGCGCCCAGGGTGTCGCGTTGAAACTCGAGTGCGGGCCAACCTCGGCCGCGGCGAAGACCGACGAGTTCGGATCCTACAGCCTGAAGATCGCGGCGACCGGCGAGTGCCGGCTGTCGGTCGACTACAAGGGCTCGAGCGGGTCCCTGAAGGTCACGCTTTATGAGAAGCCCGGACGCTACGACCTGACCGTCAAGGACGAATCCGGCAAGCTGACGCTCGCGCGGAAGTAATGGCCAACCGCAACGTCGACGACCGGCCCGGGCGGGACCGGTGGGACAAGGCGGGCATCGTCCTGCAACCCGTGGGCGGATTGCTCACGGCCCTGGCGGTCGCCGTCCTCGGATTCTGGACCTCGAGCTACCTCCGCGATCGGGAGGCCCGCGAGGCCACTCTGCGCGAGACGGATGCAGACCGGCGACACCAACGCGCGGCTCTACTCGGAGCTCATCAGCAAGCGCGAGGAGTCCGAGAGCGCGCTGCGCAAGGACATGTTCACCTCGATCATCAATTCGTTTCTGGGCGGAGGCGCCGGGAACCTCGAGCAGAAGGTCCTGAACCTGGAGCTCCTGGTCTACAACTTCCACGAGTCCTTGAACCTGAAGCCCCTTTTCCTTCACCTCGCGCGGCAGGTCCGCGACAGCCCGCAGCGGACCGAGTACCTCGCGCGGCTCAACCGCGTGGCGGAAGAAGTCAGCAAGAAGCAGATGCTGGTGATCGAGGAGGGAGGCGCCACCTTCGACGCCTCGATCGACGGCAAGTCGCTCTCCTTCATCGGGCCCGACGGCGAGTCCCGGGTCCCCTTCGTCGCCCGGGACCTGGTGGTGGACGGTATTCGCCGCAACCTGAGGGTCGAGGTCCTCGGCGTCGACGTCCCGAAGGAGCAGGTCCAACTGCGCGTGACCGTCCGGACGGCGGGGGAGACCGAGACCATCTCGACGGAGTTCTGGCTCGGGCACTTCGATTTCCCGATGATCGACAATACCCGGCTGCCTCATGATCAGCGGCTCGCTGTCGTCCTGAACAACTTCGAACCCGCGACCGAGACCGCCGACGTCACGCTCGCCTACTTTCCGGGGAAGTACGCGGGGTTGCGCGAGAAGCCGTACTACGACGAGGTCCTCGCCAAGCTTCTCGCCGCAAACAAGAACATCGCCGCCGCGGAGTCCTCCGCCACGTCGCCTTCGGGCTCCGCGCCTCTCCGACTCCCTAGCCCGTCGCCTCGCTCGTCCGGGATCCGCCGCCTCGGCGTCACCGGCCTCGGCTCGCCTGTGGGCTCGACCGCAGGCCTGATCCCTTCCTCGCTGCGGCTCCCGCGGCGCGAGGCGTCCTCCGCTGCGCTCGCGGAGAACGCCGTGCTTCGCACGGCGTTGCCTGCTCGGGGGTCTGCCTTCGGTGGTCGGCTGCCTCGCGCCGCGTACACGTCACCTGTGCCGTTCGCCGACTCTTTCTTAGCTGGGCTCGAGAGGCCGATTCTTTCCTAGGCGTTGGTGGCTTATGCGGCGCGGGCGGCTCTTAGGGACGACCATCACGACGCCGACCATGTTGTCGTGGTTGATGCCGCAGAAGGTCGTGCAGTTGAAAGTGAAGATGCCGGGGTTCATGGGCGTGATCGTCTGGAGGGGCAGGGATTCTCCCTGGGGCAGTGACCCGCCCTGCAGGCCGATGCCCGAGACGCTGCTCATAGAGTGGATCTCGGTGACGTCCTCGGCGTCGCCGTTGTAGACCAGGACCTGGTACGTGTGGCCGACCTGCAGGGTGATCTGGGAGCCGCCCACGACGCCGAGGTCGGTCGAGAAGAAGTCCCACTGCCACTGGATCGCTCGAAGCGAGATCAGGGGCGGCGGCGCCGGGGTCGGGCTCGGGGTGACGGTCGGCGTCGGAGTGATCGTCGGGGTGAGCGTCGACCGTCGCCGTCTGCGTCGGGGTCCGGGTCGGCGGCGGAGTGCGCGTCGGAACGCCGCCCGACGGGGTCGCAGTCTTCGTGGGGGTCGAGGTCGGGGTCTGAGGAATGGTGGGGACTGCCGGTGTGGGCGTCGGCACGAAAGCGAAGCTGCGCGTATCCCAGCCGCCGCAGGGCGCGGTGCCCTCCTTGCGGTGGATGGCGACGCGCCCCGTCGAGACCTCGCGCACCGTCAGCGTGTAGTCGAGGCGTCGTCATGCCGCTCCAGAAAAACCAGTAGTAGCCGTCCTGCTTCGCCTCGAGGATCTTGACCGTGACCTCGGGGTTCTCCGGGTCGCGCGTCAGGTCCGGAAAGCTGAACCAGCCGAAGCGGTCGGTGACGGCGACGGCCCGAGCCTCCGAAGGCTCGCCGGTGACCCGATGAAAGGCCTCCACCGTCAGCTCGAACGGGTGAGCGGCGTTGAGCCGGAGCGTTCCGGGGGGGAGACGACGAGGGGCATTTCCGCCGACGCCCCTTCCGCGAGGAGACGGACCGTGTATTCGCCCGGCTCGTCCCAGCTGTGGGACGGCGCGGCGGCCTCGGACGACTGGCCGTCACCGAAGTCCCAGAACCAGCCCGAGCCCGCCTCCGCGGCCGAGTCCCTCAGCCGAACGGCCTGTCCGGCCGCGGGGTTGGGTGGCGACATCTCGACCGAGACGCTGGGCGCCGAGGCCGCGCGCGCCAGCCAGGCCGCTGCCAGAGCGCACGCCGGCAGGACCAGGGATCGGAAGGGCGTTCGATTCATTCGGTCGATTCAAAAACGGGGGCGGCCGCGGCCGCCCCCAGACTGCCGGGCTCGATCAGCACCCCGCCGGCGGCGAGGCGAGGAATCCGAGGTTGTTCGTGGCGAAGTTTCCGAGCAGCGGGAAGACCTCCCCCATGTCCAGGTCGGCAACGCCGAACCACTTCGCGATCGTGGCGCCGTACTGGTCCGACGCCGTCGTCGGAATCCAGCGGCCCCGGCCGTTGGCGTTGCTCGTCGTGTCGTCGGGCCCGCCGAGCAGCGGCACGGGAAAGATCGATGCCGGTCGAGCCGTTGGGCGTCCCGTAGAAGTTCCCGCCGATGACGCCGTCCCCGAGGACGAACTGGTGCGTGCCCCAGCCGTGGTCGGAACCCGCCCCGCCGGTGTCGCCCGATTCCTCGAGCGTCCGCCCGAAGTCGGAGAGGGTGAACGTCGTGACCTTGTCCTGCAGGCCGAGCTCGACCGTCGAGAAGTAGAACGCGCTGAGGGCCTGGGAGAGCACGCGGAGGTTGTTGCCCTGGTCGTTGAGCTGATCCTGGTGCGTGTCGTAGCCGCCCTGGTTCACGAAGAAGATCTGGCGCTGCAGGTTCACCGAAGGGGAGGACTGGTTGAGCTTGATGATGCTGGCGACCTGCTTGAGCTGGTTGCCGAGGGAGGTGTTCGGGAAAACGGTCGTGATCGTCTGAGGAATCATCGCCTGGCTGATGTCGATGGCCTGCTGGGTCGTGCTGCTCGCGCCGGCGATCATCGTGGCCGTGTTGTCGATTCCGCGGAGGAAGTCCATGGAGTTCCGGCGGGCGACCGCCTCGGGCGTGCTGTTGAACCCGTTGAGCACGAGGATGGAGTCCAGGGCGCCCGTTCCGATGGCCAGCGGCCGCTTCAAGCCGATGCAGAACGTGGCCGCGCCCGAGATCGAGGTGACGGTCGGGAACCCGGTCCCGCCGCCGTTGCACGTGGACAGGGCGTCCGCGATACGGCCGCCCCAGCCCGTGGCGATCTTGATGTCGGAGCGGCCGCTCTGCCAGGCCTGGATCTGGTCGGAGTGCGAGAACAGGGAGTAGGGCCTGGGGACCGAGTTCGCCATGTACTGGGCCTGCGTCATCGGGGCGATCAGCGGGCCGACGTTCGTGACGACCGCGACCTTGTTGACGTTGTAGAGGTTGACCAGCTCCTGCATGTTGGGGTGGAAGCCGTAGGTCAGGCCGCCCATCGACGGCGGGTTGTTGATCGGCAGGATGTTGGCCTGGGGAATGGCGATGGTCGGCCGCGCCGCCGTGTACGCGGCGTGGTCGGCGGCCCCGGTCGGGATGACCATGTTGTTGCCGTCGGCGCCGCCGTTGAGGAACACGCAGACGAGGGCCCGGTAGTTGGGCGTGATCGTGTTGGGCGTGGCGAGCAGGTTCGCCAGGCCCCACTGGCGAACGGTGCCCTGGATCGCCGAAGCGCCCAGCGCGGCGCAGGTGGTCCGGACGAGAAAATCCCTTCTGGACTGCGACATGGCGTTACCTCTGCACCTGGTACTGCGACGACGTCGCGACCAGGTAAAGCGCTTGCCGCGCGCGCAGCAGCGTGTTGGTTGCGGTCACGGCGTTGACGGCGCCGATGATGGAGCTCTTCATCTCGTCCGACATCGTTCCGTTCATCAGCAGGCGGTTGAGCCGGTCGACGAGGTTCGCCGGGTTCGGCGACAGCGCCTGCAGCTCGGTCAGGTTGATCGAAGTCCCGTTGGGCGCGTTGCACGAGTTCGTGCCGCAGGACACCGGGACCGACAGGAACACGATCGTGTTGACGAAGTTCGCGCGCCTGAGCGACGTCGAGGCGTCCATGATCCCGAACTCGGGCCCGAGGAGACCGGCCGACGCGGGCGGCGCGTAGTAGTCCTGGGGGAAGTACGAGAAGACCGTGTTGGGCCGGAAGACCTCCTGGCCCATGTCCCGCGCGTACGGAGTGCTGAGGTAGCCGTCGGAGAAGAGGGCCCCGTTGGCCGACCTCGCATTGAAGGCCCGGAGGATCCCCAGCATGAAGAGCGCAGGCTCCTTCAGCTTGCCGTACGTCGGATCGCTCGGAACGTTCCGCGCTTCGGGGTCGAGCAGCACCCCCTTGACCATGGCCCAGAGGCTGCCGCGCTGGCCCGACCCGTCGTCGTTGAAGAAACCGGCGACGCGTTCGATATACGCGGGGCTCGGGTTCGACGTCACCAGCGAGTGGATCAGCTCCCGCGCCAGATACGGCCCGACGTTGGGGTGGCTGAAGATGGCGTCGATGGCAAACTGGAGGTCCGAGGCGCCCGTCCCGCCCGAGGGGATCGCCGTCGGGGCGCCCTCGCCGTTCAGGTTCGGGCAGGAACCCGACGAAGAGGTCCTTGGAGTTGGCCGTGTCGTGGTTGTTGGCGTTGATCGTCATCGGGTTCCGGTAGTCGCCCGTGTCGTCGGTGTCGCCGAGAAGCGTGACCGAAACCTGCGGAATGCGCCAGCCGGTGAAGACCAGTTTCAAAGCGTCGATGACCGACTGGTCGTAGGTCGGCAGGGGCAGTCCGCCGGGGCTCGTCTGCACGGTGCCGTCCTGGTTGAGCAGGTCCGTGCCGATCGCGAAGAGCTGGAGGACCTCACGCGCGTAGTTCTCGTTCGGGTTGTTCTTGGTGTTGGTGCTCGTGTTGAGGAAGAAGCCCATGGCCGGGTTGAGCGTGAGGTCCTCCAGCAGGTCGCGATAGTTGCCGAAGGCGCCGTTGACCAGGAGGTTCAGGTACGGCGCGAACTGGCTCGGCCGCGTGATCGTGTTGGTCGAGACGACGTCGAACTTGTGGAGGGCGAACGTCACCCGCTGGCGCAGCTGGTCGGGCGCGTACATCGCGTTTCGGAAGAACGCCGTGTGGTTGGGATGCGCCGTGTAGTTGTCCCGGTGGCAGTAGATGTCGCAGGTGCCCGGCTCGTTGTCCGGCACGAGCGGAAGGCCCGGATAGAGCGACGGCGCCAGCGAGTACTGCGACGCCAGCCACGGCAGGTATCCGACGCCGAGCACGCCGCTGATCTCGGAGTCCTTCGGGCCCCAGGTGGCCTGCTGAAGGAACCGCGAGGCCTCGTTGCGGTGGAAGGTCTTGGCCAGGAAGACGGCCATCTGCCCGCGCGTGACGGCGTTGTTCGGGCAATAGCTCGTGCCGCCGCAGCCGGTCGTGATGGCCAGCCGGCCCATTTCCTCGATGTAGGGAGCCAGCGGCAGCGAGAACGGAACGTCCGAGAAGACTCCGGTCGCCGCGGGCGGCACGTATCCCGCGCCGTGGTAGATCTTCAGGAGGAACGCCGCCATCTGCCCGCGGGTCACCGAGGAGCTGGGGCAGTAGCGCAGGGGGCTCGTCGCGCAGCCGCCGGTGATCCCCTCGGCGTAGAGCTGCTCGATCCAGTCGGCCCCGAAGTCGGTGGCCGCGACGTCGGTGAAGATGGTCCCGGTCGCCGGGGGCGGAACGTAACTCGAGCCGTGGCCTGCCCGGAGGAGGAAGACCGCCATCTGCGCGCGGGTGACCAGCGAGGAGGGGCAGTAGTTGCCGCCGCCGCAGCCCGAGGTGATCCCGTCCCGGATGATCGTCTCGACAGGGGCGTGGAAGGGGCTCGCCTGCGGGACGTCGGTGAAGTCGGCGAACCAGCCTTTCGTCAGGACCGCGGGAGCGTCTCCCGGGTTCGTGATGATCACGTCGTAGAGAGCGCCGGCGAGCCGGCTCGGGCTCGTCGCGCCGATGCGCGTCGAGCTCGTGACCGAGGCTCCGACGGCGATCCCGCCGATCGTGACCGTGGCGCCGGACTGGAACTGATTGCCGACGAGGTTCACCGGGGTTCCGCCGGATGCCGGCCCCGAGGTTCCGTACATGTAGGCGAACTGGAAAGGAGTCGTGGTCGTGGCCGCCGACGCGATCCCCGCGCACAGCAGACCCAGGGCGAGAGAGAGGAGAGAAGGGAAGGGCGTTCGAGTAGAGAATCTTTCTCTCATCGGCACAGGTCCTTTCTGACAGCCGCAACGAAACCTTGGATTGTTTGGGTCGGAGAAGTGTACGGGGCCGCGCGAAACGCGGAGCGTGACGCCGGTCACAACGGGCTCGAATTCCGGGGTCAAAGTACGGGGAGACTACGCTCGCGCGCGTGGCAAAAACGACTGCTCGACAAGGCTGAAAAAGGACAGGTGGCAGCCGGAAGCGGGCCGCTGTCAGGCCGGGCAGGTAGCCGCGAGGCCGTGCGCGGCTCATAATCGCGACGAGCTCCGCTCGCCATGTTTTCGAACCGACGCGACCCGTTCCCGGTCTCTTCGTCCGCGCTCCTCGCGGCGCGGCGGCGCTGTTTTCGAGCGCGGCGGCCTTCGCGTGGCCCCTGCCGGCCGGCCGCCGCGATGGCGGCCAGCATGGCCCCGCGCCTCGAGGCGAGCCTGCCGGGGCCGCTGCCGCTCTTCCCTCCGACCAACTGGTGGAACACGGAGATCACGGCGGCGCCGGTGGATCCGGGGTCCGCCGCGTTCATTGCCTACATCAACGCGGGCGGCGTCAAGCACCTGCATCCCGACTTCGGCGGCACGCTGGCGGACGGAGTCTCGATCTACGGCTTTCCGTACGCGGTCGTGGACGGCAGCCAGGCGAAGAAGGCCGTCACGTTCGCCGAGCCCGAGGAGAGCGACGGCGTCCTGCACCCGGGGGACACGTCCTATCCCGTTTTACCCGATACCCGACGAGGCCATCACCCAGCCGCACTGGATCGAGGGCGGGGCGCCGGGCAACGTCGACAACACCGGGATCCAGGACCGCCACCTCCTCGTCGTGGATCGCGACAACCGTCACCTCTACGAGCTCTACAACGTCCATTGGGACGGCTCGGCCTGGCAGGGATACTCCGGCGCGTTCTTCGACCTGAAGACGAACGACCGGCGCCCCGAGGGCTGGACCTCGGCCGACGCGGCCGGTCTCGCGATCCTGCCGGGCCTCGTGCGCTACGACGAGGTCTACGGCCCGGGGGAGATCCGCCATGCGCTCCGATTCACCGTGCGGCACACCAACGGGTACGCATATCCCGCCTCGCACCTGGCGGGGCTCCAGGACCCCGGCGCGCTTCCGATGGGCGGGCGGCTGCGCCTGAAGGCGGCGAAGGACATCTCCGGTTTCGCGCCGGAGCTTCAGAAGATCTTCCGCGCGATGAAGACCTACGGCCTGATCGTCGCGGACAACGGCACCGACATGTACATCAGCGGCACGTGGGACGTCCGGTGGGACAACGACGTCCTGAATCCCGCCTTCGACGCGCTGACCGCCACCGACTTCGAGGTCGTCCAGATCGGCTGGCGGCCCCCGCTCGCGCCGGCGCTGGCCGTCGACGCGCACGCCGGAGGAGCTTCGAATCAGAACGGCCTCTTCGAGCCGGGAGAATCCGTCGTCGTCGAGCCGTCGTGGGTCAACCCCGCCGCGGGCGGCGTCCCTCTGTCGGGCGCGGCATCGGCGTTCACGGGGCCCGCCGGGGCGACGTACGTCCTCGCCGACGCGTCCGCCGCGTACGGGGCCCCCGCCCAGGACGTGACGGCCGGCTGCCATGCCGCGACCGGCGATTGCTTCCGGATGACGGTGCCGAGTCCCGTCGCGCGGCCGGCCACGCACTGGGACGCGACGTTCCGCGAAACCGTCAACGGAACCGCGGCCAAGCTCTGGACCCTTCACCTCGGCGCCAGCTTCGGCGACGTGACGCAAGGGCATCCGTTCTACGCGAAAGTCGAGACCCTGCTCCACAGCGGCGTCACCGCGGGCTGCAGCGCGGTCAGCCTTCTGCCCGGACACGTCGATCACGCGCGCGCAGATGGCGGTCTTCCTTCTGAAGGGCAAGCTCGGCGCCGCCTACGTCCCGCCTGCGGGCTCGGGCGCCGTGTTCGCGGACGTCCCGCCGGGCGCCTTCGCCCTGGACTGGATCGAGGACCTCGCCGGCAGCGGCATCACGGCGGGGTGCGACGCCGCGCTCTTCTGCCCGAACGCCCCGGTCACGCGCGCGCAGATGGCCGTGTTCCTCCTGAAGGCCCGGCACGGGAGCCAGTTCCTCCCGCCGGCTGCCACCGGGGTCTTCTCCGACGTTCCGGTCTCGAACCCCTTCGCTCCCTGGATCGAGCAGCTCGCGGCCGAGGGGATCACCGTGGGTTGCGGCGGCGGCGCCTATTGCCCCGACGGCGCCAACACCCGCGCCCAGATGGCGGCCTTCCTGACGGCCACGTTCGACCTCACGTTGTACGGCCCCTAGCACGTCGCCTCCGCTCGTCCGGGATCTGCCGCCTTCGGCGGCACCGGCCTGCGGCTCGCCTGTGGGCTCGACCGCAGGCCTGATCCCTCCCTCGCTGCGGCTCCCGCGGCGCGGGGCTCCTCCCCTGTGGGAGACTCCCCGCGCCGCGAACGAAGTCGGCATTGTGGCGAGCGCGTGAGCCTTGGGGGTCAGGTCTTCATTTTTCGGAATTTCGAGGCTGGGGTTCCATCCGATTCCCGCGCTGACGCCACATAATCACCGGTGATATGGGCGCGGTACCGGCGTACCGCGCGTTGACCCTGGCCGTCGGAGGGCTGAAATGAATAGTCGTACTCGCGCGAGTTTCGTCGTCCTGCTGTCTCTTTCTCCGGTGGCGCGCTCGCGCAGGAGGGCGGAACTGAGCCCCTGACGCTGCGCCGAGCCGCGGAGCTCGCGCTCGCGAGAGCCCCGGAGCTCGCCGCGGCCCGCGCCGCGAGCGAGGTGGGCCAGGCCTCGGCGAGCCTGGCCCGCGATGCTTTCCATCCGTCCGCCTGGCTGACGACGTCACCGGGCTACACCTACGGCATGCCGGGGCTGGTCGCCGGGCGCGTGCCGGCCATCGCCGGCCTGGAGATCCGCCAGGCGATCTACGATCCCGCGCGGCGCGCCGACGCTCTCCTGGCCGAGGCCACGGCCTCGAGCATCGGCGGCGACCTCGAGCAGACCTGCCGCTCGACTCTCGAGCGCGTCGTGGGGGTCTATGCCCGCGCCTTCCTGGCCGATTCCGTGATCGCAGCCGCGGTGCGCCGCCAGGAGGCGGCGGAGGCGGCCGCGCGCCGCGATGCGGCGCTCTACGGCGAGGGCCGCGCGACCGAGCTCGACGTCGAGCGGTCGAAACTGCAGGCGGCGCGCGCCCGCCAGAAGCTGCTGAACGCGGAGTCCGATCGGGACCTCGACCTTCTCGAGCTGAAGAGGCTGATCGGATGGCCGGGCAGTGCGCCGCTGCGCCTCTCCGGGGATCCGGACGCGATCCTGCCGGAGTTGACGGCGGCCGAGAACCTCGCGGTCGCCCGGGCGGCCGACCCGGTCCTGAAGTCGCTCGAGCGCGAGGTCGAGCTTCTCGGGCAGTCCGCGCGCGTCGAGTCTAAGCGCTGGGCTCCGATCATCGAAGCCTCCGCGACCTATCAGCGCCTCGCGAAGTTCAACGACTACGACAAGTACTACCTGTCGTTCACGCCCGACTCGATCGCCATCGGCGTTTCGGTCCTGTTTCCCCTCTGGACGGGAGGACGCTTCGAAGACGGCCGGCGCCGCGCGCGGGCTCGCCTCGCGCACGCCGAGGCGGAGCTTGCGGCGCGGGAAGCGGAAGTGGAGATGGCCGTGCGCCGCGCCGAGAGCCTGGTGGCGCGGTCGCTCGCCGAGAGGAGTCTGACGCTCCGTTCGCGGGGGATTGCGACCCAGGATCGCGACACGCTCAGACTCCTGGCGATGGAGGGCCGATCCGATCTGGCGGCCGTGGACGAGCGCGAGATGGCTCTGGCCGACGCCGACGCCGAGGCGGCGAACGCGAGCCTGGAGTCGCTGCTCGAGCGTGTCCGGCTCCTGTCGCTGCGCGGCGAGCTGGGCGCATCCCTTCTGGGAGCCGAGCCGCCGTGCGCCGTGCGCTAGCCGACGACCCGAGAAGCGCCGACTACCAGGGAAGCGCCGACTGCCGCGCGACCGTCGCCCTCGCGGCCTCGCGGTAGACGTCCAGGGTGGCCCGGGCGCAGTCGGCCCAGTCGAAGAGCCCGAGCCGCTGCCGCCCGGCCGAGATGAGTCTCTCCCGCAGGACGTCGTCCCGATCGAGGGTCACCAGCGCTCGCGCGATGGCGTTGGCGTCGCCGGGACTGACCAGGAGAGCGGCCGGGCCGACGACTTCGGGCATCGAGCTGACGCTCGACGTCACGAGCGGCACGCCGGCCGCCATGGCCTCGACGAGCGGCAGACCGAAGCCTTCGTAGTAGGACGGGTGCAGGACGATACGCGCGCGGTTGTAGAGGGCATTGAGGACTGCCGGCGTCACGTAGGGCAGGGTGATCACCCGGGCCCGGGCCTCCGGGCTTCGCAGCAGCCGCTCGAGCGCCTTGTCGGGGCCGGACGCGCGGCGCACGAGGATCATCCGGAACTCGGGCCGATCGCGAAATGCCTCCAGGAAGCCGCGGACGGCGTTGAGATGGTTCTTGTACGGGGAGCCCTGGCCGACCGTGAGGACAAAAGAGGTGGACGGGTCCACCAGGTGTTCCAGCGCCCGCGAGCTCGCGTCCTTTCTCAGAGGGTAGACGCGATTCCGGTCGACGCCGTTGTAGACCACCCGGATCTTGGGCTCGTGCCACGGCGCATGCTCGACGATCGCGTTCCGGGTGGCGTGGGAGATGGCGATGATGCGGTTCGCCTCGTGCATGGACAGGACCAGACTGGAGCGATAGAAGAAGCCGCCCGCCAGGCGCATGAACCCGTTGTGGGAGTTGTACGCCGGGTTCACGATCCAGTTGATGTCGTGAATCGTCACGACCAGGGGTTGCGTGAGCCCGCGAGGGACATGATCGAACGGGGAATGGAAGACGTCGAACCGGTGCCGGCGGAGCAGGTGCCCGAGCGCGAACGGACCCAGCGGCGAATCCGCGTAGAAGGGGACGTCGACCTCTTCGACTCGCGGATTCGGGAATCTTTCCCCGGGCCGCCGGCCATGGCGGACGAGAAGGAGCTCCAGGTCGCGGTCCTGCTCCAGCAAGCCCTTCACGAGGTTGAGGGTGTAGTTGCCGATGCCGCTTTCGGCGTCGGACAGCTTGCGCGCGTCGATCGCGACCCGCAGCCGGGCGCGGCCGCCGAGCCGCGGAGCCGGGCGCGGGCCAAGCGCCGCAGACTCGGGCTGGGCGGTCGGAGGTTGGACCCTCTCCGGATCGGCCAGGGTCCGCCGTTCATGCGATGTCCCCGGAGCAACGTCACGCATGGTTGCTCTCCCGCCTGGGCGAAACCGCCCGAGGCGGCACGCCATTTTTGCGGGCGAGAGTCTAGACCGGAACGGGCGATCCTGTCTGCCCGTTTTCGTTCACTTCGCCCGGTCGCGAAGAGAGGCCGGGGGAAGGCTCCTAGCGCAGCGCCCTCGTCAGCAGCCCGTGGAAGTGGTGGACCCCGTTCTCGCGCAGGACGGAGTAGCGCCCGCGGTCGTAAGTGCGCGACCGAAGGCCCTTTTGAACGGCCTCGCAGATCCCGATGTCCTCCTGCTGGACCTGATCGCTGAAGGCGAAGGAACGGGCAAACTCCTCGGCGACGCCGGGGCTGTTGGGCTCCAGTACGTACCACTCGAATCGGGTCACCGTGCGGTCCGGCCCGAGCGGCAGGATGACGTTTGTCTGGAGGTTGTCGGGGTAAAGGTTGAGCATCAGGTTCGGAAACACCCAGTAATAGAGCGCCTCGGGCTCGGACCCCTCGGGCAGATTCCTCCGGTACACCGACTCCTCGGAGCTGGACCGGATCGGGGCGTGCTGCTTGGAGTGGTACGCGGCGGTCTCGACCTTGTAGGCGCGATAGTCGATCTCCTTGAAGAGCTCGGGGTGCACGATCGGGATGTGGTACCCCTCCAGGTAGTTGTCGACGTACACCTTCCAGTTGCAGGCGACCTCGTAGTCCATCTTCTTGAAGAGCGTCATGTGCTCCAGCGGGAGATGGCTCGTCTCCGCCGGGATCGAGCCGAGGACCTCCCGGAGGGAGGGTACCGCCGGGTCCAGGCAGACGAAGAGAAACGGCCCCCAGGTCTCGACGCGCACGGCCGGCAGGCTCTGCCGGGACTTCTCGAAGCACTGAACTCCGTCCCACTCGGGTGTGGCGAGGAGCTTGCCGTCGAGGCTGTAGCTCCACCCGTGGTAGCCGCACATCAGGGACTTCCGGTGGCCCGCCCCGCGCGCGACCGGGCCCGCGCGGTGGCGGCATACGTTCGAGAAGGCGTGGATGGCGCCGTCGTCGGCACGGGTGACGACGAGCGGCTCCTCCGCGACGGTGCACGTGAAGTAGTCACCGGGAAGCCGCACCTGCTCGGTATGACCGACGAGCTGCCAGGTCCGGGCGAAGATCCGGTCCATCTCGCGTTCGAGGACCCGCGGGTCGCGGTACCAGGTGGAGGGGATGGTGTCGGCCGAGGCGAGCTTTGTGTCGAACGTGAAGTCGGCCGGAGCCATGGCTATTTCTCCCTTCTTGGCGCTCCTTCGGGGCCGCTCCGCGCGCGCGGCGATGGCGCCCGTCAGGAGCTCCAGGAACTGAGCGATCCGCGCGGCCGTCTTCTCGGCGCGATTGCCCTGGCGCGAAAAGAGACCCGGATCGAGCTCCTCGGACAGCAGGGCGTCCTGAAAGCGCTCGACGGTCCACTCGACCATCGACACGATCATCTCTTCGTCGATGTCGGCGCGCACCTCGCCCCGACCGACGCCCATCCGGACGAACGCGGCGGTGCCGTAGGGATCGCGCTCCCGCAGGAAGCGGTTGATCTCGTGGCGCAGGCGGAGGTCCGTGCCGTAGTTGCCCAGCAGCGCGATGCGGTACGGCACCCAGTTCTCGCGGACGAGGCAGTCCGTGCGCTCGAGCCAGTAGCGCAGAATCTCGAAGAAGCCTCTCGCGAGGACGTCGGAGGGCGCGTCGAGGTAGGCCGGAAACGAGACCACGGCCTTCTGGTACGCGGCGAGGAAGAGCCCTTCCTTGCTGCCGAAGTGCTGGAAGACCGAGCCCTTCGCGATCGCGAGCTCGACGGCGATGTCCTCGATGCGCGCGGCGTGGTAGCCGCGCTCGGCGAAGTGGCGCATCGCGGTCTCGAGAATGCGGGCGCGCTTGGCCTCCGAGCGCGGCCCGGTGAGGTACGGCGCGTGGGTGGAAACGGCGGAGCGGGCTTCGGCGGTTTTCATGACTGTTGGTCAGCATATAGATCGCCCCGACTTAATACAACCTGTGTTAGCGTTGCAACGGTTCAGGCTCCCAGTGATGACTTCAGGTCAGACATCGGCCCCAGGGCTTCCTACGACGCCGTCGTCGTCGGCGCAGGGCACAACGGCCTGACGGCCGCGGCGTATCTGGCCCGGGCCGGGCTCTCGACGCTCGTTCTCGAGCGGCGGGCGATCGTCGGGGGAGCCTGCGTGACCGAAGAGATCGCTCCCGGCTGCCGGGCCTCCACGACCTCCTACATCGCCAGCATGCTGCGGCCCGAGGTGATCCGGGACCTCCAGCTCGCCGCCCACGGCCTGCGCATGGTGCCCTGCGACCCGGCGCTGCTGGTGCCCTTCCGCGACGGCAAAGTCGCCGCCTGGTGGTCGGACCGGGAACGGACGATCGCGGGAGATCGAGAGCCTTTCGGTCCGAGGACGCTCGGACGTTCCAGCGGGTCGACGACGAGCTCAAGCGACTGGCCCGCTATCTGCAGCCCTTCTTTCTGGAGCCGCCCCCGGACGTGCATTCCCGGGGGCTCGCCGGAATCCTGGAGGGGCTCCGCGTCGGCAAACGCTTTCGCGGGATCTCGGGGGACGAGATCGGCCGCATGGTCTCTTTCCTGACGGGGAGCCTCGGCGACTTCCTCGACCGCAACTACGAGAGCGAGAAGGTCAAGACGCTCTTTCTCGCGAACAACGTCTACGGCAAGCACGGCGGCCCGTACGCGCCGGGCTCGGCGATCGGCCTCCTGTTCCATCTCCTCTCGGGCGGCGAGCACGAGCTCCAGGGCTTCTACGGCCACGTGATCGGCGGCATGGGCGCCATCACGCAGGCGATGGCCGCGGCGGCCCGCCAGTTCGGAGCCGAGATCCGCACCGGCACGGCCGTCGCCCGCATCGACGTCCGCGAGGGACGGGCCCGCGGCGTCCTGCTCGAGGACGGCACGCGAGATCCGGGCCGGAGTCGTCGTCTCCAACGCCGACCCGAAACGCACGTTCCTGTCCCTCGTCGACGCGCAGGCCCTCGGCGAAGAGTTTCGCCGGGCGATCGCCGGCATCAAGATGGATGGTCCCTGCGCCAAGGTCAACCTCGTTCTCTCCGAGGAGCCGCGGGTCGACGGCATGCCGCGCGACTTCACGCTCTCGCAGCGCGCCCTCTTCACGCTCGTGCCTTCACTTGCGTTCGCCGAGCGCTGCTACGGGATCTCCCGCGAGCGGGGAGATCCCGGAGGAGCTGTGGGTGGACTGCGTCGTGGCGTCCAACGTGGACGCGACGCTCGCGCCGGAGGGCCGCCACGTCATGACGTGCTTCGTCCAGTACGTGCCCTACCGCCTGAAGGAGGGCACGTGGGACGAAAAGCGCGAGCTCCTCGGCGACCGTGTGGTCCGGAAGATCGGCGAGTACGCCCCGAACGTTCCCGCGTCCGTCGTCGCCCGGCAGGTCCTGACCCCGCTCGATCTCGAGCGCACCTACGGCCTGACCGAGGGCAACATCTTCCACGGAGACCTCAACCTCGAGCAGCTCTTCTTCCTGCGGCCGGTCTCCGGCTGGGCCCGGTACCGCACGCCGGTCGACGGGCTGTACCTCTGCGGCGCCGGCGCGCATCCCGGAGGAGGCGTGACGGGCGCGCCCGGACACAACGCCGCCCGCCAGGTCCTCAAGGACTGGAAGCGGAGGGTCGCGTGAGCGGGGACCTCGAGAAGACGGCCGACATCGTCGTCCTCGGTGCGGGCGTCATGGGCGCCTCGATCGCGTTCCACCTCGCCCGCCGCGGCGCGGGCCGCATCCTCGTGGTCGACAAGGGCGACGTCGCCAGCGGCGGCAGCGGGCGCTCTTCGGCGCTGGTGCGCATGCACTACAGCTTTCCGCCCGAGGTGGACCTCGCCGTCCGGAGCCTGGCGATCTTCCGCGACTGGAAGGAGTACGTCGGCCGCGACGGCGATTTCCGTCAGACGGGCTTCGTGCGGATCGTGCCCGAGAAGGAGCTCGACCGGCCTCGAGAAGAACGTGGCGATGCAGCGGGCGCACGGCGTCGACGCGCGCGTCGTGACACGCGCCGAGCTCTCCGAGATCGTTCCGGACTGGGACGTGGACGACGTCCCGCTGGCCGCCTGGGAGCCGGGCTCGGGTTACGGAGACGGCGCGGGCGTCGCCAACGATTTCCTGGAGCGCGCCCGCGAAATGGGAGTGACCTACCGGTCGCAGCACGCGCGTCACGGCGTTCCGGGTCTCGAACGGCCGCGTCGCCGGGGTCGAGACGGACCGGGGCGGCGTGGCGGCGCCCGTCGTCGTGGCCGCGACGGGGCCATGGAGCCGGCCGCTCCTGGCGGAGGTCGGGTTCGACCTGCCGGTGGAGGGGGAGTACCACGAGGTCGCGATCCTGAAGAACCCCCCGGGCCTGCGCGAGCCGGGGCCGGCCTGCATCGACGGCATCACGACGACCTACTTCCGCTCCGAGATCGGAGGTCTCACGCTCGTCGGCGACTTCTACGGGAAGCGCGGCGCCGACCCCGACGCGTTTCCGCAGTCGCCCGGAAGCGAGACGCTGGCGGGCCTCGTGGAGAGGGCGGCGGGCCGGGTGCCGGCGCTGGCCGAGGCCGGCATCTGGCGCGGCGTCACCGGCGTCTACGACGTCAGCCCGGACTTCCGGCCGCTCATCGGCGAGGTGCCGGGGACCGGCGGCCTCTACGTCGCGGCAGGGTTCTCGGGGATGGGGTTCAAGATCTCGCCAGCCATCGGCCTGGTCGTCTCGGAGCTGCTGCTCGACGGACGGGCGACAGCCGTCGACATCTCGGCGTTCGCCCCGGACCGCTTCGCCGACGGTGGCTCGGGAGCGATCCGGGCGCCCTGGGAGTACGGAGACGAAGAGCCATCGGCGTATACATGACGAGGACAACCTCCAAGGAAGGACGAACCTTGAAGAAAAAGAACATCCTGGAGCGGCTGGCCGAGGGCCCGGTCCTCGGCGACGGCGGCTATCTGCTGGAGCTGGAGAAGCGGGGCTGGGTTCGCGCCGGCCCGTTCACGCCCGAGGTCGCCCTGACGCGGCCCGAAGCCCTGAGGGACCTGCACGTCGAGTTCCGCGAGGCCGGCGCCGAGGTGCTCCAGGCGCTGACGTTCTACGCCAGCCGCGACAAGCTCGCGACGGTCGGCCTCGAGAACCGTCTCGAGGAGCTCAACCGGGCCGCCGTCCGGATCGCCAGGGACGTCGCGGGAGACCAGTGCCTCGTCGCCGGCAACCTGTCGCTGACCTGGATGTACGAGCACGGCAGCCCGGCCTCGTACGACCGCGTGCGCCGCACGTTCGACGAGCAGCTCTCCGTCCAGGTCGAGGAGGGGATCGACTTCGTCATCGGCGAGACCTTCTCCTGGCTGGGCGAGGCGCTGCTCGCCGTCGAGAGCGCGAAGAAGACCGGGCTGCCCGTCATGGTGACCGTGTGTTTCGAAAACAAGCCGGTGACCTCCGACGGTCAGACGCCGGCCGACGCGGCCCGGGCCCTCCAGGACGCCGGAGCCGACATCGTCGGGATCAACTGCCTGCGCGGCCCCGAGCACACCCTGCCCCTGATCGAGGAGATGCGAAAGGCGGTCACGGGCTTCGTCGCCTGCCAGCCGGTCGGGTACCGGACGCCGGCCGAACGTCCCGACTTCACGAGCCTGGAGTCCTTTCCCTTCGAGCTGGACCCCCTGCAGCTCTCGCGCCGCGAGATGGCGCATTGGGCGCGGAAGGCCCGGGACCTCGGCATCGACTACATCGGCTCCTGCTGCGGCTCGGTGGCCATCCACGTCCGCGAGATGGCCCGCGCTCTCGGGAAGCTCCCCCAGGAGGACCGCCAGTGGACGGTCGACTACTCCAAGCCCATGTCGGCGTACGAGTACTACAGGCACGAAGGAAAATAGGGAGAGGGAATTGCTCGAGAAGTCGCTGCCCTCCGAGTACTACTTCTCGGACGAGATCTTCGCGCAGGAACGCGAACGGATCTTTTCCCGCGAGTGGTTCTGCGCGGGCCGGGCCGACCGGCTGCCGGAGCCGGGGGACGTGCGCGTCCTCGAGGTCCTGGGCGAGAGCATCCTTCTTGCCCGGACCCGGGAGGGCAGGCTCGCGGCGCACTACAACGTGTGCCGCCACCGCGGGGCGCGGCTTTGCGCGACCGACGCCGCCCCGGGGGAGTGCGGCGCCGCTCGCGGAGGTCTGTCGGCGGGAGGGACCATCCGATGCCCGTACCACGCGTGGACCTACGGGCTGGACGGCCGCCTGCTCGGAGCTCCCTTCCTCAATCAGGATGCGGGCGTCCCGAAGGAAGAATTCTCTCTCCATCCCGTCGGGATCGCAGTCTGGGGCGGTTTCTTCTTCCTGAACCTGTGGCCGGCGGGGCCGCGCGGAAAAGACTTCGCGGGCCACCTCGGACCGATCCCGGACCGCGTCGCCCGCTATCCCCTGGAGTCCCTCGCGACCGCCCGGAGCGTCACGTACGAGGTCGAGGCCAACTGGAAGGTCGTCGCCGAGAACTACAACGAGTGCTACCACTGCGCCGGCGTTCACCCCGAGCTCTGCGAGGTCGTCCCGGCTTTCCGCGAGCGGGGAGGCGCGGGCCTGGACTGGGACCAGGGGATCCCGCACCGCGACGGCGCCTTCACGTTCACGCGCAGCGGGACGACGGCGCGGGCGCCGTTTCCCGGGCTCTCGGACGAAGAGAAGGTCCGGCACAAGGGTGAGCTCCTTTATCCGAACCTCTTCCTGTCTCTGGCGGCCGACCACGTCGCGGCGTTTCGCCTGGTGCCAGAGGCGCCCGGCCGCACGACCGTGATCTGCGACTTTCTCTTCGATCCGGCCGAGATGGCGAGATCCGATTTCGACCCCTCCGACGCGGTGGAGTTCTGGGACCTCATCAACCGCCAGGACTGGGCGATCTGCGAAGAGGTCCAGCGCGGCATTTCCTCGCGGGTCCACCGCTTCGGCTATTACGCGCCGATGGAAGACCAGAGCCTGGACATCCGGCGGTACGTGCTCGAGAGGCTGGGAACCCCTACTTCAACCCCTCCCTGACCCTCGCCTCGAGGAACGGGAAAAACGGATTGCAGTTGAGCCTCAGGAACTGATCGGCGGGCACCGTCAGCACGCCCCGCTCGCCGCGCGGGGCGAGCAGTCCGAGGCGCGCCCCGTAGTCGATGCTCATGTCCGGCTGGATCCCGAAGAGCGGGTCGTCCATGCGGAACGGCACCGCCAGGTGCGAGAGCGAGAAGACCTGGGCGGCCACGCGAGACCGAGCGGCGTCCGGACCGATTCGGTGGAGCGCGCGGCGGCGGTGATGGCGGCCGCCTCGGGGCCGTCGGCCCGGTCGTTGGTCACCAGCGTGAGCCGGTACGGACGCTCCGCCTTCGCAAAGAGGCCTCGGACCGCCGCCTGGTAGTCCCGGCGTAGAAACGCCCGCACGATCGAGCTTCGGTTCAGGTCGAACAGCACGAGCTCGCTCCCGTTTTCCGGCAAGTACGCGTACAGCCGGTCGATCGTGGCCCACGTCTCGACGGTCGAGTCCACGAGCGACACGAAGGCCAGGATCGGCGGCATGTCGCGGATGCGTCCCGACTTCGCGGCCTTGCCGACGGCCGCCTGGACCGCCGCCGTCACCTCCGCCGTCTGCTGTCCCGCGTAGGCCGGGAAGGAGTCGTACTTGAAGGGAATGTACTCGGGCACGATCTCGAGCCAGCGGGACCGGGCGAAATAGGGGATCGCGCCGACCCACGCGATGTACTTCGCGAAGCGGGCCGCTGCACTGACGCCGATCATGGGGGACAGCAACACGACGCGATCCGGTTTCGGCAGCGAGTCGGCGTCCAGCGCGTCGAAGGCGTACTGAACCGCGAGCGCACCGCCGTTGGAGTACCCGACGATGTGGAAGGGGAGCCCAACGCCGATGCGCGTCCGGACGTGGCGCGCGCCGAGGCGCACGGCCGCCCTCCAGTCCTCCCATCGGGCCTCCGTCAGTGCTCCCGGGACCGTGCCGTGGCCCGGCATCCGCAGGCACAGTGCATGGAAGCCCGCGCCGCGGTAGACCTCCGCGACGGCCTTGACGCTGTAGGGGGAGTCGGTCAGTCCGTGCACGAGCAGCACGCCGCCGCGCGGGCCGCCCTCGGGCGCGAGCTCGAAGGTCCGATTCCAGTTGGTCGGGAAAGCGCTCCGGATTCAGAGGGCTGTCGGGCCAGTAGCGGTTCGCGCCGGACCGGTCTTCGGGCGCCGCGGCAGGGAGCACGGTCTCGTTCATCTCGCGGAAGACCGCGTCTTCGAGGCGCAGATAGTCGGCGAGCGTCGCGGTCTCCGGCAGGTCCCGGGCACGGACCTCGGACTTGAGAGGATGGTGCCAGGGCTTGAGCGGCGGCTGCCGCCTCGCGTCGAAGGCGCGCACGAGGACGACGGTCATCCCGATGAGGACGACCGCGGCGGCGATCCCCAGGATCCACTTCAGCAGCCGCTTCATGCGCTGACCGCTCCGACGGCCGGCACGAGCCTGCGGGCCCGGCTCCTCAGGAAGAGTCCCGCGACCCCCAGCGAGACGATCGCGAGCGCAGCGCCGAACTCGCCGATCACCCAGCGGGTCGGGCCCGTGTCGGCGGTCAGCGGGTTGAAGATTCCCTGGACCCAGAGGTTGTGGCTCCCGTGCAGGATCGCGGCCGGCCAGACGCTTCCGGACGCCAGGCGCGACCAGGCGAAGACCACCCCGATCCCGAGCACCAGCACGGTGAAGCACGTCAGGCCGAACCAGGCCGGGGTGCCGCCGTTGTAGTCGGCGAACAGGAGGATGGGATAGTGCCAGACGGCCCAGAGGGCGCTGCTCCAGAAGGCGACCCGGACGAAGGGCATGCGGCGCGCCAGCTCCGGCACCAGAAAGCCGCGCCAGCCGATCTCTTCTCCCAGGCCCGAGACGCACGCGATCAGCACGCCGGCGGTGCCCTGGAACAGGACGTAGCGCAGGAGGACCGAAGACTCGGAGGCGCCGGCCGCCCCGAACCGTTCCGAGATCCGGGACAGAAATTCGTGGTTGGGGAACGCTCCGAGACCCAGACCCCACGTCACGCCGTAGGCCACGCCCGCGTACGCGACCGGGATGGCGTACGCGAGGAGCGCCCACTTCCAGCTCCAGCGCCACCCGATCGCGGCCAGGGGCCGCCGGGTCAGGAGCGACGCCAGGAGCGCCGCCACACCCGGGCACCACATCAGGCCCATGGCCCATGTCCCCCCGCCGCCGCCGAGCGTGCCCGAGCGGATGATGAGAAACCAGAAAAACGCCGAGAGCGCCACGGTCAGGAACAGGTAGATCCCGATGCGCCGGCCGGGCGAACCGGCTCCGCTCACGGGGTCCCCGCCAGCCAATCCAGGGCCGCCCGCTCTTCGACGAAGACCTTCATCCGGGACCCGACGCTTTCGGCCCGGGAGACGAACGCGCGCGTGATGCCGTACTGGGTTCCGGGGCGCACGAGAAGCGCGACGGAGTGGCCCGAGTAGAACGCCGGGATCGAGTCGGGGGAGGCGAACTCCTTCACCTCGGGGGGCGTCGCGAGGTAGTCGAGATCGCGGACGTCCATGAGAACCCCCATTCCCGCAACGAGCCTCGGGTCATTGCCGACTCGCCGCAGGCCCTCGAGCGTGGAGGAAAACTCCTCGCGCCCGAACCCGCGCACGCGGGCCAGCGAACCGTCCGGGGAGATCTCGAGCGCGAAGGGCAAACGACCTCCGGTAGCGTGCACCAAGCCTAGCAGAGGCTATTTGCCGGCGGGGCGCTGAGGCTCGTCGCGTCTCCAGAAGAACTTCGGCGGAGGCTCCTCGCGCGGCCAGACCTTCTTCATCGTGTCGGCTTCCCAGACCTCGCCGTTCTTGACGACCCACCGGATCTTCGTGGAGTTTTTGATGTCCTCGAGGGGATTGGCGTCGAGGACCAGGAAGTCCGCCAGCTTGCCGGCTTCGATGGAGCCCAGGTCCGGCGAGAATCCGAGCTTGTCGGCCGCGAGGATCGTCGACGCGCGCAACGCCTCCATGGGCGTCATCGCGGAGTCCTTCGCCGGGCCGCCCTCGCCGGCCATCGCCCAGAGCTCCCAGTGGATGCCGAGGCCCTGGAGCTGGCCGTGGGCGCCGAGCGAGACGTTGCCGCCCGCCCGCAGGACGGCGGCCGCGCCGGAAGCGACGGTCGGGAAGTGGTACTCGGAAGGCCAGATCCAGGGGTGTCGCCGCGCCATCCGGTCGATCCCCTCGTGGGGCACGAAACGGTTGAGCTTCGGGTCGTCATGCGGGTTGGCCGTCTGCCAGTAATACAACTCTCCCCACGGGCCGCCGTACGCCACGAGGAGCGTCGGGGTGTAGAAGGTCTGAGTCTTCGCCACGAGGTTCACGACGTCGCTCTTGAGCGCGACCGGCAGCGCGTGCTCGAAGGCCGTGTAACCGTCGAGCGTCATCGTCAGGTCCGTCTGCAGCTCGCCTCCGCCCTCCGCCGTCAGGAGCATGTGCTCCTCGCGGCAGGCCTCGGCGAAGTAGAGGCGCTGCGAGCGGCGCGGCTGCTGGTAGACCTTGATCATCCGCGCCCCGTAGGCCTTCATGCGGCGGACCTGGTGCCTCGCGTCTTCGAGGCTGTTGACCTCGGCGAAGCCCCCCGCCTGCTGCCCGCCGTAGAGCACGTCTCCCGAGGAGTAGACGCGCGGCCCGGTCATCAGGCCCGCCTCGACCTGCTCGGCCTGTGCGAAGGTGTCGAGCGAGGGGGCCGAGGGGTCGTAGACGGTCGTGACCCCGTAGGCGAGGTTTGCGACGTACTCCCACTTGGTCTCCGGGAACAGTTCGAACCCCGAGTAGTGGAGGTGGGCGTGCGTGTCGATGAGGCCCGGGAGAACGGTCTTGCCCCGCGCCGTCGAAGCTCTGCGTCCCGGCCGGAACGGAGACGCTGCCCGCCGGCCCGACGGCCGCGATCCGGTTGCCCGTGACGAAGACGTCGGCGTTCTCGAGGACGAGCTCGCCCTGCATCGGGACAACGCGCGCGCCGCGGACGACGAAGGAGCCGGTGGGCGCCGCGCGCGGAGTCGACAGGCTGATCGGGATCGTCTCCGCCTTCGGGACGCGAGCCTCCTGGAGCTTCTCCTTTTCCTTCTCTTCCTTCTCCTTGTCGGCCTCGACGGAGTCTGTCGGACGCGTCTTCCTTCTTCGCTTTCTCCTCGGCCTTGCGCTTCTGCTCGCGGGCGAACTCGAGGGCGCTCGCGAGCGGCAGCCGGTAGAACGTGTTGCCGAGCGCCCAGGTGATGCTCTTGCCGCCGTCGGCCCAGCGCACGTACCCGCCGGCGTCGTCGGAAAGGCGGTACACCGGGACGGCGCCCTCCTTCAGTCCCACCTCGGCCGGCTCCTTCGTCTGGATGCCGGGCAATGCGGTCACGTAGACGTTGTCGCGCGACGTGAACACGACCCAGTCCCCCTCGGGGGACGGGACGATGTCGTCCACGGGAGGAAAGCGCAGGATGCGGCGCCGGTCGGTTCCGTCGAGGCGGATCGAGACGAGGTCCGTTTTCGGATCGTCTGTCGGCTTCTTGGGCTCGATCGGATCCGGGAAGTACAGACGCGTCCCGTCCGCGTTCCAGAAGACCTGGGGATGGAACTTCAGTCCCTCACTGAGTTTGGCGGTCGAAACGGACCGCGGGTCGCCGCCGCCCGCGTCGAGGACGCCGATCTCGAAGAGCTCCTCGTCCTCCGGCTGGCGGCCGCGAAACTCGAGGCCCGACCCGCGCAGCACGGCGATCCGGTCGCCCTTCGGCGACCACGCCGGGTTGGCGTAGTGGCCGGCCGTCTTCGTCAGCCGGACCGGCGGGGCGGCTCCCGTGGCGAGACCCTTCCAGACGTGACCGCCGCCGGCGTCGCTCCACGAGACGTAGGCGATCGATTTCCCGTCGGGCGAAAAAGCCGGCGCGTACTCGCGCCGCGGCAGCGCCGGGTCGTCCCGGGTCAGACGGCGCGGGGAGCCGGCCGCCTTTCCCGCCGCCAGCTCCTGCAACCAGATCCGCCCGAAGGCCTCGAAGGCGAGCAGGCGCCCGTCGGGCGACTGGTTGGGCCAGCGCAGGATGCGCGCGCGGACGGGACCGGTTTCGACCTTCTCCTGCCAGGCGACCCGGGGCGCGGCCCACTGCTCGACGGAGGCCGTGAAAGGGATCTCCCGCAGCGCGCCGGTGGCGACGTCGACCCGCGCGAGCTTTCCGTGGTTCGAGAACACCACGGACTTCCCGTCGGGCGTGAAGGCGTACCCCGGCCAGACGTCCATCTGAGCGAAGCCTTCCATCTCGTCGCGCGTCACGCCTCTGGCCAGGACGCGCTCGGCCCCGGTGGCGAACTCTCGGGCGATGAGCGTCGTCTGGTCGTCGCGCCGCGACACGTAGGTCATCGTCTTTCCGTCGGGGGAGATCGCCGGGCGCGCCGCGCCGCCGTACCCGGAGGCCACGGGGAACGTCTCGGCCAGCTCGCGGTCGTATCTCCAGATCTCCCAGAGCCCGTCCCCGATGTCCGGGATGTAGTTGAAGCGCCGGGAGCGGGCGGAGAAGTAGATCGACCGGCCGTCCTTCGACACCGCGGCGCCGCCCGCGTTGTTCAGGTCGTCGGACGAGGTCAGCTTGATTCCGCCGCCGCCTTCCCGGTGGTAGATCCACAGCTCCACGGGAGGAATGCCGGCGCGCTTGCCGTCCTCCTTGCGAGCGATCAGGTAGTTGCCGTCCGGCGTCCAGGCGGCGCTTCGGACGTACGCGTCCTTCTCGGTCGTCAGGGCGCGGGCATTCTTCCCGTCGGCGTCCATCAGCCAGATGTTCTCGATGCCGCCGCGGTCGCTGGTGAACGCGATCGTCTTGCCGTCGGGAGAGAAGCGCGGCTGGGAGTCGAACGCGGGGCCCGAGGTCAGCGACTTCGCGGCGCCGCCCGCGATCGGGAGCGTGTAGAGATCGCCGAGGAGGTCGATGACGAGCGTCTGGCCGTCGGGCGAGACGTCCACCGAGGTCCAGGTCCCTTCGCTCGTTTCGAAGGCGATCTTGCGCGCGTCGGCGCGCGGCTTGTTGATGTCGGCGGCGACGTCGGGCTTCTTGGTCCTGGCGCCCTCCCCGGGCTTTTCCTGCGCGGCGGCCGAGGAGAGAGCGAGGGCCATCGATCCCAGGAATGTGAAACGAGACGGCCAGGAATCTCCGCATCTTGTCCTCCTGAGCGGGATCGCGAGAAGGCAGCGGATTATCTCCCGCGCGACGGCAACTCTGTCAATTCGCTCGAGGACGATCGGCGACAATTTGACCGCGCATGAGACGGCGTTTCGTACTCGGCGTCTGCGGCGCTGGTCCTCGTCCTCTTTCTCTTTCGCGACCCGCTGACTCTCGCGCTGCTGCGCCACCGGCCCGCGACGCGGCCGGATCCCTCGAGTGCGCCCGCCCAGACGAAGGACTCCCGAGCGCCCTTCGATCACCGCGCCGGGAGCCGGCGCTACCGGATCACTCCACGCTTCCGCTGGGACCAGTCGGCGCGAGTCGTCGGCGCCCGCCCCTACCGCTGGGGCGCCACGGGCGCGCTCATACCCGAAGACCTCGCGCTGGCCTGGGGCTCCCTCCTCCAGCCGCCCTTCGCGGGGAAGGTTTCCTACAGCCAGTTCACGCGCTTCTACTTCTGGCGCACGAAGGACCTCTCGCTCGATCGCGGCGCCATCGTCTCCCACAGCGCCAACGTCCACATCTTCCCGCAGAAGCCTCCGCGTCCGGAGCGCCGTCCGGAGCGTTACGAAAGGAGACCTCGTTCGTCTCGAGGGCTGGCTCGTCGACGTCGACGGGATCGACGACGCGGGATTCCACTGGGGCACCAGCGCGACGCGAGAGGACGAGGGCCCGGGCTCCTGCGAGACGGTCTACCTCGAGCGGCTCACGGTCGGGGAGAGGGCGTACGAGTAGAGAGAACCCTCACCCGCGTCGCCTGAGAACAGCCACGGCGGCCAGCGCATAGGGTGTCAAGATGTTTCCCAGCGTCTGGCGACTCGCCGGGCCAGAAGGAAAAGGACGACCGCAACCCCCAGAAGGACCGCAACTTGCGGGCCGAGGCTCGAAACCGGTTCGTCGCGCCAGAAGATTTTCTGGAAGCCGTCGATGGCCCAGGCGTTCAAGGTCAGCAGACCGATCTTCTGCATCTTTTCGGGCATCAGGAACCTCGGGAACATGCTGCCCCCGAGGGCCGACATGAGAAGGATCGCGAGGTTCGAGAGCGCGACGAGCTGCATGCGGGAGCGGCAGATCGCGGCCAGAAGGAGGCCGAAGCTGGCGCAGGCGGCCGCGGTCACGACCGTCATGACCAGAAAGCCCGTGACGTGGCCCGCGAGATCCACGCCGAAGAAGATGGCGCCCCACGTGAACATCAGCGTCAGTTGCGCGACGGCCAGGCCCGTCAGGTAGACGAGCTTTCCGAGAAGCAGCGTCGTCATCGAGACGCGCGTCGAGAGGATGCGATCGAGTGTCCCGCTCTCGGCTTCCTCGATGAGGGCGCCCCCGGCGCCGGCGGCCGAGAAGAGCAGGAACATGACGCCGAGACCCGGCGGCGTAGAACGCCACGGTCGGATTCCTTTTCTTTTCACCGATGAGGTCGCGGGTCTCGACCGCGATGAGGCCGCCCGGCCCGGCCCCGGCCCGGGCCCCTGGCTCCGAATCTCCCTGCTCGAGATGCCCGAGCATGTCTTCCATCTTCGCCTTCTGCTCCGGGGTGAGCCCGCCGCTCCAGCGATCCACTTCTTCCATGCCGCTGCGCGCCATCGAGGCGGGCATGGCCGTCATCGCCACTTTCTGCACGAGACCCCCGAGGACCTGCGGCGCGACGGGATCGGCGCTGTCCGAGAGAATTTCGACGCGGGGCCGGGCGGCCGACACGCCGAACGAGATCCGGGTCGCCCCGAATCCCTTCGGAACGACGAGGGCCACCGGCAGGTCTCCCGACCGAACGGCAGCCTCCGCGCTGGCCCGCGTGAAAGGCGCGGCGCCCGGTTTGCCCTTCCGGGGCGCGCAGCACTTTCAGGCCCTCCTCCGCGCGCCAGCGCCGCGACGAAACGGCCGGACGCGGTCGGAGCCGTCCTCGTCGACCACGGCCACCGGGATCTTCCGCGTCGCCGCCCGGCCGGTCCCGCCGGCGAACACGCCGGCGAAGATCGAGAAAAACGCGACCGGCAGGACGAACGAGAGGATCATGGCCGCGCGGTCGTGGCGCAGGTTGAGCAGGCGGTTCTTCGCGACGGCGAGGATCATGCTCATTCCCGAAGCTCCCGCCCCGTCAGCTGCAGGAAGACCTGCTCGAGAGTCGGGCTCTTCAGGGTCAGATCGCGGACGCCGACGCCGGCGTCGTGGAAGAGGGCGAGCACCTGCCGGATCTCCTCGGCCGGGTTCTCCACGGAGAACCGCGCCTTCGCCTCCTCCACGGTGGCCCCGGCGGCCTCGAGCTTCGCCCGGAGCGCGGGCGGGATCGGGGCCGCCGCCTCGACCATCAGCGCCTGCCGGGTGCCGACCGTCTTCCGCACGAGCTCGTCCTTGGTCCCCGAGGCGATGATCTTCCCGTGGTCGATGATGGCGATCCGGTCGCAGAGCCTCTCGGCCTCCTCCATGTAGTGGGTCGTGTAGAGAAGCGAGACGCCGCGCGACTTCAGCTCCGCGATCATGGCGTAGATGCGCTCGCGCGACTGGGGGTCGACGCCCACCGTCGGCTCGTCCAGCAGCAGCACGCGGGGCGCGTGGATCGTGCCGGCGGCGATGTTCAGCCGCCGGCGCATGCCCCCGGAGAGGCTGACCGTCTTGTCATTTCGCGCGGTCGGTCAGGCCGATCCAGTCGAGGCTCGCGCCGATGGCCCCGGTCAGGGCGTCCCCGGCGAGGCCCTGGTAGCGGCCGAAGGTCCACAGGTTCTCGCGCGGGGAAAGGAGGGGATAGAGGGCGATCTCCTGCGGCACCCAGCCCCGGGCCGAGCGCGCGGCGTCGTGCGACGGCGGCAGACCCAGGATCCGCAGGCTCCCTCCGTCGGGCCGGACGCGGCCGGCGACGCTTCGGACGAGAGTGGTCTTGCCGGCGCCGTTGGGTCCGAGCAGGCCGAGAGTCTCCCCGGCCGAGAGCGTCAGGGAAACGCCGTCCAGCGCGCGGTGGTCGCCGAACGCCTTGGAGAGGTTCTCCACCTCGAGGGGCTGCGGGTTTCCCGTCATCGCGCGGCGCCATCGTCTCCGGAAGCCCGGCGAAAGTCCAGTTCGCCCGCCCAACGCTCCGGCTTCTGCGGCGCCGGAACTTGGGGTATTCTGCGCCGCTTACCCGGAAGGACAGATGAATTCGGTGACGTTCGTGCTCCTCGTGGCGGCCGGAAGCCTCGGCATCCTCCTGTCGTTCGTTCAGGCACGCTCTCGCGCCGTGCTGGCGGAAGACGGGTTCGCGGAGCCGTCGCGGCGCGCCGTGGCGATGGGGCTTCTCGCCGCCGTCCTGCTCCTGACGGTCGCCATTCCGTTCGCCGGAGGGATGATCGGCTCGCAGCCCGAGACCCGGGAGCTCTCGCTCGTCTCGGTCTTCGCGGTGCATGCCGTCCTCCTGTTCTTCCTGGCGTGCTACTACGCGCTGTCGGACCGGACGTCGCTCAAGGAGTTTCTGGGCCTCTCCAGCAAGCGCCCGGCCCGGGACCTTTCGGTCGGAGTGCTCATCGGAATCGCGGGCTGGTTGCTGACGATCCTGGCGGCGAGCCTGCTGCTCGGCCTGTGGGTGCTTCTCTTCCGCGACTCGGGCTCCGAAGCCGCGACCCCGGCCGTATCGCCCATGATCGGGTGGCTCGTCTCGCGGCCCCTCTGGCTGAAAATTCTGATCGTCCTCTCGGCCATGACGGTCGAAGAGCTCTTCTTCCGGTCCTTCCTGCAGACGCGAGTGGGACCGGTCGCCGCGACACTCATGTTCACGGCCGCTCACGGCGCGTACGGCCAGCCCCTGATGCTGATCGGAATCCTGATGATTTCGACGGTCCTCTCGATCACGTACGCGCGTTACCGGAACGTCCTGCCGTGCATCGTCGCCCACGGGGTTTTCGACTCGATCCAGATGTTCGTCCTGATCCCCTGGGTTCTCCACCAGGTCCAGAAACCGTAAGGGCCGCCGGTCCTCCGGCGTGACCCCCGAGGAACACGGCCCGCGGGGCGAAACCGCTGGTAAAATCGCGTATGTCGTCCCTGGGGCCGTTTCCCGTTCAGGGCCGTGCCATGCGCCTGGCGGGAGCCCTCCTCCTCCTGGCTCTCACGAGCTCCCCGGCGGGGGCCCTGGATCCGCGCAAGGCGATCACCCAGTACGCGCACCAGGTCTGGAAGACGGACAACGGCCTCCCGCAGAACTCCATCCAGTCCATCATCCAGACCCGCGACGGCTATCTCTGGATGGGAACCGAACGCGGCCTCGTGCGGTTCGACGGCGTTCAGTTCACGGTGTTCGACAAGGGCAACGCCCCGGGGCTCCAAAACAGCAACGTGCAGGCGCTCTTCGAAGACCGCGCGGGCAGCCTCTGGGTTGGAACGTGGGGCGGGCTTCACGAGCTGAAGGCGGGCCGCTTCACGGCCTACACGACCCGTGAGGGTCTGCCCAGCAACCGCGTGCTCGCGATCTGCGACGACCAGGCGGGGGGCCTCTGGATCGGGACGGGCGGCGGGATCGCACGCTTGAAGGACGGAAAGATCGTCGCCTCCTACACGGCGCAGGACGGGCTTTCCAGCGACCGCATCTGGGCCCTCAACGTAGACCGGGAGGGAACGCTCTGGATCGGGACGGACGGCGGCGGCCTGAATCGGTTTCGCGACGGGAAGTTCTCCGTGCTGGGCCCCCGGCAGGGGTTCATGGGCGAGACCGTCCAGTCGCTCCTCCTCGACAGCCGTGGCGATCTGTGGATCGGCACCGACGGGGCGGGCCTCGTGCGTTACCGGCAGGGCTTCTTCACCGCCTACACGACCAAACAGGGGCTCGCCAGCGATACGGTCGAGTCGATCCACGAGGACCGGGACGGCAATCTCTGGATCGGGAACCAGAGCGGAGGGCTGTCGCGGCTCACGGACGGAACCCTGAGCGTGTTCCGGCCCGCCGATGGGCTTTCCGACGACACGGTTCTGTCGATCTGCGAGGACGGCGAAGGAAGCCTCTGGGTCGGCACCGTGGCCGGCGGCCTGAACCGCTTCAAGGACGGCAAATTCACCGCCTACTCGCGCAAGGAAGGCCTGTCGAGCGACCGCATCCGGACGATCTACGAGGACCGCACCGGAGCCATCTGGCTGGGAACGAGAGGCGCCGGCGTCAACCGCTTTCTCGACGGCAAGTTCACCGCCTACAGCGAAAAGAACGGGCTCTCCGGCGATTTCGTCCGCACCGTCTACGAGGACGGCGCCGGGAAACTGTGGATCGGCACCTGGGGGAGCGGGCTGAACCGGATGGACGGGTCCGCGTTCCGGGCCTTCCATCGCAAGGACGGGTTGCCGAGCGAGATCATCCGCTGTCTCTACCGCGACCGCGCCGGCACGCTCTGGATCGGAACGGACGACGGCGGCCTCGTGCGGGAGAAGGGAGGCCGGTTCACCGTCTTCGGCACCCGGGACGGCCTGTCCGCTGCGACGGTGCTCGCCATCATCGAGGATCGCGACGGGAACCTCTGGATCGGAACCGAAGGCGGCGGCCTCAACCGTTTCGCCAACGGGAAGTTCACGGCCTACACGACCGCGGACGGCCTCTCCGACAACACCGTCCTCTCTCTCTACGAAGACTCGGACGGATGTCTGTGGATCGGGACGGACGGGGCGGACTCAATCGGCTGAAGAACGGCAAGTTCACGCCGTTCACCCGAAAAGACGGCCTGTTCGACGACGTGCAGTACGCGATCCTCGAGGACGGCCGGGGCTACCTGTGGATGAGCTGCAGCCGCGGCATCTTCCGCGTGCGGAGGCAGGACCTCGAGGAGGTCGCCGAGGGCACCCGCAAGTCGGTGACGTCGGTGTCCTTCGGACGCGCCGACGGCATGCGCTCCTCCGAGTGCAGCGGTTTCACGCAGCCGGCGGGCTGGAAGTCGCACGACGGGCGGTTGTGGTTTCCGACCGTCGACGGCGCCGTCGTCATCGACCCCGACCGGATCAAGACGAACATGCGGCCGCCCCCCGTGGTCATCGAACAGACCCTGATCGACCGGCGCCTCGTTCCGCGGACGGCGCAGGCCGAGATCCTGCCCGGCCGCGGGGACCTCGAGTTTCACTACACGGGCCTCTCGTTCATCGACCCCGACCGCGTCTACTACAAGTACAAGCTCGAGCCCTTCGACAAGGAATGGATCGACGCGGGGACGCGCCGGGTCGCCTTCTACACGAACATCCCGCCGGGGCGGTACACCTTCCGCGTCCAGGCCTGCAACAACGACGGCATCTGGAACGAGACGGGCGACGCGGTCGGATTTCGCCTGCGCCCGCACTTTCGCCAGACGCCCTGGTTCCTCGGACTCTGCGCTGTCGCGTTGACCCTCGCGGTCTACGGCGTCCTGCGCCTGCGGGCGGCTCGGGCGCGGGCGCGGGAGGGCGAGCTCAAGGCGCAGGTGGCCGAGCGCACCGTCCAGCTCGAAGAGCTCAACGTCAAGCTCCAGCAGCTTTCGGAGATCGACTCGTTGACGGGGATCGCCAACCGCCGCCGCTTCGAAGTCACGCTGGCGCGTGAGTGGAAGCGCGCGTTCCGCGACGAGCTGCCGCTGTCGCTGATCATGATCGACATCGACTTCTTCAAGGACTTCAACGACGCCAATGGCCATCAGGTCGGCGACCAGTGCCTGCGGCGCGTCGCCTCGGAGATCCGCGAGGCTCTGACCCGGCCGGGGGACCTGCTGGCGCGTTATGGCGGGGAGGAGTTCGCTGCCATCCTGCCCTCGACGCCGCTCCGGGGCGCCCTCGCCGTGGCCGAAGTGCTCCGGGCCCGCGTCGAAGCCCTGACGATCCGACACCCCCAGTCGCCGTGCGGGGTCGTCACGATCAGCCTCGGGGTCGCCACGGCGGAGCCCGGCGGGGGCTCGTCTCCGGAGATGCTCGTCGCCGCGGCCGACGAGGCCCTCTACCGCGCCAAGCGAGCCGGCAAGAACCGGATGGAGGCCGCCGAGGGCGTCAGGATGGCGGGGTGGCCGACGGGGTAACCGTCGCCTGCCGTCGCCTCCGCTCGTCCGGGATCTGCCGCCTGCGGCGGCACCGGCCTGCGGCTCGCCTGTGGGCTCGACCGCAGGCCTGATCCCTCCCTCGCTGCGGCTCCCGCGGCGCGGGGCTTCCTCCGCTGTGTCGGAGACTCCCCGCGCCGCGAACGGAGTGACCAGTGCCGCGCGTCCGCCCAAGAGCTCCCTCGCCCTCCGGAGGGGGGAGAGGGTCGGGGTGAGGCGGCGCCACGCGATGCCGCTCGACACCACCACGTCCGACCCCTCGAGCATGGTCGTCTCGGGGGACGGCACCGGTCGCTTGGCCCGGGCCTTTCGGAGCGCGGCGTCGAAGCGGATCGGCCGACTGCGGGCTGTCGAACCGGATGCGCCAGAGATAGGACATCGGGCCCGGGCCCGCCGAGAAATAAGCGATCCGGTCGCCGCGCCATCCGGCGGCGGCTTGCGCGGCCTCGGTGGCGGGGAGCGCCCGACCGAGCAGAAAGCGCATCGTCCACTCGCCGAGCGTGTCGCTGTACACAAACCGCTGACCGGGCGCGATCGTCAGGAGGTTGGCGGGCAAGAGAAACTGCGCCGGGGGCGGGTACGGCGATCCGTGGATGATCTCGGCGCTCGACAGAGGCGGGCTCTTCCAGAGACGGTCCATCTCCGCCCAGCCGCCCCGTTTGAGAGCGGCGCGGGCGAACGCCGTGCCTTCCGTGTAGGGAAAGAAGAGCTGCTCGACGAAGTAGTCGGGAACCTCCCGCGGGACGCTGGAGCGCTCGAGAGCGCCTGCCGACAGCAACGGCGCGATCTGCTCCTCGATCTCTTCTCCTGCCCCGGGAATCGCCGCCAGCGCGACCCGGACCATGACGAGCGTCGCTTCGCCCTCCAGCAGGCACTGCAGCGCGAAGGCGCGGTCGCCGTCGTCGCGGAGCTGCCGGATGCGCTCGTCCAGGCGCAGCGTCTCGTCCTGGAGGGCGTGCGTCAGCTCGTGCGAATAGATGAGGCCCGAAGCCATGTCCCCGGCCTCGGTGCCCGTCTCGCCGAGACCCGCGGCGCCCTTGACGACGTAGAAGCGCCGCGGCTGCGGGTCGTAGAACGCGACGACCTGGGAGACGTAGAAATCGACCAGGATGTCGAGCATCCGGGCGGGATCGTCGATCAGGCCGGTGGCGGCGAGGGACCGAAACATGTCTTCCGGCGCGGCCGGAAGCCCCTCCACGATCTTCTCGCGCAGAACCCGGCGGGCCTCCGCCAGATCGATCTCGAAGGCCGGCACGGGCCGCGCGAACTTGCGGCCGCGCACCTCTTCGACCTGCCGCGTGAACTCGGCGACCGTGTCCGGAAGAAGCTCCGGAACGGCAAAGAGGACGGCGGCCGCGAGCAGCTCCCGCCGCTGCCAGCGCGCTTTTCTGACGCATGGCCGAGGGTAGCATGGCGAAACGGGCGCTTTCCTTCCTTCCGGCGGGCTCTTTGGACTAAGATCCGCCGGACTCCCGAAGTCCGTGAATGAGCGCACCGCGACCGTCCAGCAAAGCCGGCCCGATCCGGATGTCTCTCTCCAGCCGTTTCGAGAACATCGAGATGGCGCAGCACCTTTGCTCGAAGCTCCTCGAGGGGCGCGACGTGCCGGAGGAGACCCGGCACTGGATCCTGATGGCGCTGCGGGAGGCCCTCGCCAATGCCATCAAGCACGGCAACGCGCAGGACCTGGCCAAGCGCGTGCATCTCGAGATGGATATCGCCGGAGACACGCTCATGATCTCCATCCGGGACGAAGGGCCGGGGTTCGATCCGGCCGCGGTCCAGGATCCTCTGGCTCCGGAAAACCGCCTGAAGACGTCGGGGCGGGGCATCTTCTACATGAAGACCTTCATGGATGAGGTCCGCTTCGGCCGGCACGCCGACGGCGGGATGGAAATCGTTTTGAAAAAGAACCTTGGCGCGATAAAAGAGAAGGAGGAGAACCCAGCATGAAGACGAATGTCCGAGAGGTCAACGGTGTCGCGATCGTCGAGCTCAAGGGGAAGATCACGATCGGTTCGGGGGACGTCCAGTTACGCGAGACGATCAACAAGCTCGTCGACTCGGGCAAGAAGAACATCCTCGTCGACATGCACGACGTCACGACGATCGACTCCTCGGGAATCGGCGAGCTCGTCGGCTGCTACACGTCCGTGACCAACAAGGGCGGGAAGCTCAAGCTCCTGCACCTGCCCCCGAAGATCAACGACGTGCTGACGGTGACCCAGCTGATCACCGTGTTCGACGTCTACGAATCGGAGGCGGAGGCGCTCGCGAGCTTCCGGAACTAGGGCTCTGACGGACCCCGCCGCGGGGGGCGGCGCGTTCGACCGGTTCGCGTCGGCGGTCCGTCCCTCCCTCGAAGAGGCGCTGGCCGCGAATCTGCCCCTCCCGCCTCGCGGGCGGAAGGGCTTTCCCGAGCCATGGCGGATGCGGCGCTGTCTCCCGGCAAGCGGCTGCGGCCGCTCGCCACGCTGGCGGCGGGCGATCTGGTCCGGGCCCCCCGGAAGGCCGTCATGCCCGTCGCCGTCTCGGTCGAGCTCGTCCACGCGGCTTCCCTCGTGCTCGACGACCTGCCGTCGATGGACGACGCCGCGCGGCGGCGCGGGCGCCCGGCGCTTCACCGCGTCCACGGCGTGGCGACGTCCGAGCTCGCGGCCGTGGCCCTCCTGGCCCGCGCCTTCGAGCTCCCGGCGTGCGACCGCGAGCTCTCCGCCGCCGCCCGTTCGCGGATCGTGGCCGAGCTCGCCGGCGCCGTCGGCGCCGAGGGCTGCTGCGCGGGACAGGCCGCGGACCTCGCCGCAGATCCGGCCGCCGTGCGCTCTGGACGATCTCGAGGCGATTCACGCCCGCAAGACCGGGGCCCTCTTCGTCGCGGCGGTGCGCGGGGGCGCGATCGCCGGCGGGGCGGGCGAGCGCGTCCTCGGCGCGCTCACGCTCTACGCCCGGAACCTGGGCCTCGCCTTCCAGATCACCGACGATCTGCTGGATCTCGAAGGGGATCCGGACCGGATGGGGAAGGACGCCGGCCGCGACGCGCACCGCGCCAACTTCGCGACCGTGCTCGGCCGCGAGTCCTCCCACGGCCTCGTCGGCGAGCTGCTCGACAGCGGCGCTGGCCGCCTTGAAGCCTCTCGGCGCGCGGGCCGCGGTCCTGGCGGACCTCGCGCGGGTCGTTCGGGACCGGCGCTCTTGAGCGCCCGGCCGACGCTCGAAGAAGCCCGCGCGCGGCTCAGGGAGCTCGGCTATCTCGACGCGGGCGTCGAGCGACTCCTCTTCCGGCCCGTGTTCGAGGGCCGGGGCGGCGCCTTTCTGCCCGCGATCCTGATCGGCGCGGCCGCGGCCGCGCTGGCCGCCGTCGCGGCCGTCGAAGTCTCGGAAGCCGGCGAGACGTCGGCGCGCGCCGTCCTGCCGCTCTTCGCCCACGTCTTCCTGGCCGACCTGCTGCCGGCGGCGCTGGCCGCCTTCGGGCTCGCCTTCGCGGCCGAGAGGGCGCGGGCGCCCGGGCTCGCCGCGACCCTCGCCGGGGCCGCGGCCGCCCTTCTCGTCTTCGCGCTCTGGATCGCCGGCGACCTTCGGCCTGGCGCGCGAGCTCTCGACGCGGGCTCTGCTCTGGGGGATCCCGGTCGCCATCGCGGCGCTGCTGCTCGCGACGGCCGTGCGGCTGGCTTTCCTGGCGCGGGCGTTCGCACGCTCCGGAGCGCTGCCCCGGCGGGCCAATCGCCGCGTCTTCGCGGCGGCGGCGGCGCTCGGGTTTCTCGTGGCGATCCTCCTGTTCTTCTCCCGGCGGGAGCTCACGATCGCCCCGGCCCCGCAGCCGTCTCCCCGGTCGATCCCGCTCGATCGTCGCCGCCGTGGACGGGCTCGACCTCGACGGCCCGGGCAAGCATCCGGCCTCCTCGAGCTCCTCGGGCGGGGCGCCACGGGGTGGTGGCCGGCCGAACGGCAGTCGCCGCCGGAGATCTGGACCACCCTCGCCACGGGTGTCTCTTCGAGCCGTCACGGCGTCCGCTCTCTGGCGCGAGTCCGCCCGAAAGGGTCGCCTCTGGCGCTGCGGCCGCCCTTCGGAACCTCCTGGTACCTGCGCCGGGTCGGACCCGCGCTCGGACTGGTGTCCTACGCCCCCGTGTCCAGCGGCGACCGGCGCGCCCTCGCCTTCTGGGAGGTCGCGGCGTCGGCCGGGATCCCGAGCCTGTCGGTGGGATGGTGGGCCGCCGGACCGTGGCCCGGGGCGACCGTGATCGAGAACCGGGCCATCTTCGCCCGGGCGCGCGACGGCGTGGACGCCGACCGGATCGCGCGGCTGCTCTTCGACGAGGGCGTGGCGAAGGGTTACGGTGTCTCGACGGTCTATCTGCCGGGCTGCGACATCGCGCGCGACGACCCGGGAGCCCGGCGCGCTGCGGTCGAGGCGGTGCGGCCCTGGCTGGCCGATTGGGCCGGCCGCGCCGCCCGCGGCGAGGTGGTCTTCGTGCTGATCGCCGCCGACAGTCACGCGCGCTCGCGGGAGGCCCTCGGACGCATGGTCGTCTTCGACAGGGGGGGCGCGTCCCGCACGGTGCGCATCCGGGCGGTCGACGCCGCGCCCTCGCTCCTCGCCCGCGCCGGGGTTCCGCCCGCGCGCGACCTGGAGGGCCGGCCCGTGCCGGCGCTCTTCGCCCCGGGCTCTCTCGAGTCGGTCATGGTCGGAACCTACGGCGCCCGCATCGCCCCCGTGCCGGCCGCCGCGCCGGAGAGTGACCGGGAGTACCTGGAAAAGTTGAGATCGTTGGGATATCTGAAGTAGTCAGATCCATGATTCACGACCCGAACCGATGAAAGCCGTCTTCTTCACGGAGCACGGGGACAACGCCGTGCTCCAGTACGGCGACTTCCCGACCCCGAGCCCGGAGCCGGGCGAGGTGCGGCTGGAGGTGCGGACGGCCGCGCTGAACCGCCTCGACATCTTCGTCCGGAACGGCATCCCTGGCGTGCCGCTGCCGATGATTCCGGGCGCCGACGGCGCGGGCGTCGTGGATCGGATCGGGACGGGAGTCTCCGGCCTCACGCCGGGAGACCGCGTGCTGATCCAGCCCGGTCTCTTCTGCGGCGTGTGCGAATTCTGCCGCGCGGGCGAGCAGAGCCTCTGCGTGACCTACGGCATCCTCGGCGAGCACGTCCCCGGAACGTTCGCCGAGCGGGTCGTGGTCCCCGCGCGCAACGTCTTTCCGATTCCGCGGGGGCTCTCGTTCGCGGAGGCCGCGGCCTTTCCGCTGGCCTATCAGACGGCGTGGCGGATGGTGGTGGGGCGGGCCGCTGTCCGGGCGGGCGAGACTGTCCTGATCCACGGCGCCGGGGGAGGCGTGGCAGGCGCGGCGCTCGAGATCGCGCGAATGGCGGGCGCGCGGGTGCTCGCGACGACCTCGGGAGAGGAGAAGCTCCGGTGCGTGCGCGAAGCGGGAGCCGAGCTCGTCGTCGACTACCGGGCGGAGGACGTGCTGGCCGCGGTGCGCCGCCACACCGGCAAGCGGGGCGCGGACGTGATCGTCGACACCGTCGGCGAGGCGACGTGGATGACCTCGCTCAAGGCCGCGGCCCGAGGCGGCCGGATCGTCACCTGCGGCGCGACCTCGGGCCCCAACCCGAAGGAGGAGATCCGGCAGATCTTCTGGAAGCAGATCTCGATCCTGGGCTCGACGATGGCGAACGACCGGGAGTTCCGGGCGCTGCTGGCCGCCGTGACGGCGGGAAAACTCAGGCCGCGCATCGATCGCGTGTTTCCGCTGTCGCAGGCGCGCGCCGCGTACCCTATCTGGAAGAGGGCCGCCAGCACGGCAAGGTCGTCCTCGTGCCCGACGGCGCCGGGAGCGACTGGCCGGACGGCGACTGACCGTCGCCTGCGCTCGCTTCGGATCTGCGCCCTTCGGCGCGCACCGGCCCGCGGCTCGCCTGTGGGCTCGACCGCGGGCCTGATCCCTGCGCTCGCTGCTGCTCCCGCGGCGCGCGGCCTCCTCCCCTTCGTCGGGAGACTCCTCGCGCCGCGAACTCACCGAACAGCGCCTCAAGCACGGTGCTCGGCTTGACACGCCAGGAAGGCCCAGAAGCGCAGGCACGGGGGGAGACGGCTAGCGCGGAAGATCGAGAAGAGGAGCGAGAGCAGGAGCGAGAGCAGGATGCACGTCACGATCGGGAAGGCGAACGTGATGCCGCCCCGGCGCACCACGATGTCGCCCGGTAGCTTTCCGAAGTAGCGGGACAGGAAGGGCCAGAGCAGGCCGCCGATCAGGAACAGGACACCGAGCGCGATCAGCAAAGACCGCCACGGGGTCTGTCCCGGGTCCGGCATTCCGTGAGAATATCGCTTCGTCCTCCCGGGTCCAGCGGGCGTATCTCCGCCGGCGACCCAACATGACCGAAATCTCTCCTGGCCGACCCTTCCGCATCTCCGACCTGCCTTCCGAGGAACGTCCGCGCGAGCGGCTCCTGCGCCTCGGCTCGGGAGCCCTGACGAACGAGGAGCTGGTGGCGCTGCTCCTCCGCACCGGCGTTCCGGGCGAGAGCGCGCTCGCGCGGGCCCGCAGTCTGCTGGCGACCCAGGGCGGGTTGACCGGCCTGGCCGGGATGAGCCCGGAGGAGCTGTCGCGCGAACGGGGCATCGGGCCGACTCGCGCCGCGGCGATCTCCGCCGCGGTCGAGATCGCCCGGCGCCTTCCGGCCGAGACTCTGTCGGGGCGCGATCTCCTCAACGAGCCGCGCCTGGTCAAGGAGTTCCTGCGGCAGGCGCAGGCCGACGACACGCAGGAGCGCACCGGAGCGCTCTACCTGAACGCCCGGAACCGCCTCCTGAAGAACGATCCCGACATCTACCGCGGCACGCTCGACCGCGCGGTCGTCGAGCCGCGCGAGATCCTGCGGCGGGCGCTCCTCGGGAAAGCGGCGGGCGTGATCCTGTACCACAACCATCCCTCGGGAGATCCGACGCCGTCGCGGGAAGACCGCGAGTTCACGCGCCGGCTCGCGGCCGCCGCCGAGTCGATCGGCGTGCGCCTGCTCGATCACATCGTCGTGGGACGCGAGGGCTGCGTGTCGTTTCGCGAGGCGGGCCTTTTGTGAATGGTATCTTTCGCGCTTCCCATGAAGACGTTCTACGCGACGACGCCGATCTACTACGTCAACGACCTGCCCCATATCGGGCATATCTACTCGACGGTCGTGACGGACGTCATGACGCGGTACCGGCGGCTCGTCGGCGAGAAGACGCGCTTCCTGACCGGAACCGACGAGCACGGCCAGAACATCGAGAAAGCCGCGGCGGCCCAGGGGATCACGCCGCTCGCCCTCGCCGACCGGGTCGTGGAGCGCTACCGGGAGCTGTACAAGACTTTCGAGATCCGGAACGACGACTTCATCCGGACGACGGAAGAGCGCCACCGGCGGGGCGTCGAGGCCCTGATCGCGAGGATCGCGGCGGCCGGCGACTTCTATACGGCCAAGCACGAGGGCTGGTACTGCGCCAGCTGCGAGGCCTTCTACACGGAGAAGGAGCTCGACGCCGAGAAGCGCTGTCCGGTGCACGGAAAGCCGGCCTCCTGGGAGTCCGAGGACAACGTGTTCTTCCGCCTGTCCAGGTACGCCGAGCCCCTGCTGGCCCTGTACGCCAGCCATCCCGAGCTCGTCCGGCCGGAAAGCCGCCTGGCGGAGGTCGTCTCGTTCGTCAAGGGCGGCTTGAACGACCTGTCGGTTTCCCGCTCCAAGGTGCGGTGGGGAATCCCGTTTCCCGGACATCCCGGCCACGTCGTCTACGTATGGCTCGACGCGCTCGCGAACTACATCACGGCGCTGGGATTCGGCGGCTCCGACGACTCCCTCTACCGCGAGTTCTGGGACCACCCCGACGCCGAACGCGTGCACGTCATCGGGAAGGACATCCTGCGCTTCCACGCGGTCTACTGGCCGGCGTTCCTGCTCTCTGCGGGGCTGCCGCCGCCGACGACGGTCTGGGCGCACGGCTGGTGGCTGCGAGACGCGAAGAAGGTGTCCAAGTCCGTCGGCAACATCGTGCGGCCCGATCACCTCGTCGCCGACTTCGGGGCCGACGCGCTCCGGTACTTCCTGATGCGCGAGATGGCCTTCGGGCAGGACGCCAGTTTTTCGGACGAGGCGTTCCTGACCCGGTACAACGCCGATCTTGCCAACGACCTCGGCAACACGGTCTCGCGCGTCGCGGCGTTGTGCCGCCAGTCTTTCGGCGGAACGCCCAACGAGGTCTGCGACGACAACGAGATCCTGGCCGCGTTCTCGGCCGCCGAGAGCGAGTGGCGGGCGGCGATGCGCGAGTGCCAGTTCAACCGCGCGCTCGAATCGCTGTGGAAGTTTTTGACCGCGATCAACGGATACGTCGTGTCCCGGGAGCCCTGGAAACTCCGCAAGGAGGAAGGCGCCGGGTCCGCCCGCCTCCACCGCGTCCTGTCGGCGGCGGCCGAGGGGGTGCGCCTGGCGGCCGTGATGCTCTCGCCCTTCATTCCCGCGACCTCCCGAAAGATCTTCGCGGCCTTCGCCCTCCCGGCGGAGGACCCGAGCCCCTCCGACCTCGCGTGGGGCAAGCTGCCCGTGTCCCAACCGATGCCCGAGACCCCGGCTCTCTTCCCCCGCGTCGACGCGGGGGCCTACTTCGGGGAGAAAGATGCCGCCATGACGGAACCCGCAGCCGGGCCCGCGCCAGCCGACGACCGCATCTCGATCGAGGACTTTCAGAAGGTCAGGCTTCGAACGGCCCGGATCCTGGCCGCCGAGCGCGTTCCGAAGTCCAGCAAGCTCCTGAAACTTCAGGTCGACCTCGGCGACGAGCAGCGCCAGATCGTCGCGGGAATCGCGGCCCAGTACGAGCCGGAGTCCCTCGTCGGACGGCACGTCGTCGTGGTCGCCAACCTGAAGCCGGCCAAGCTCATGGGTGTCGAGTCCAACGGCATGGTCCTGGCGGCGTCGGTCGGGGAGGCGGGGGCGCCGGTCCTGCTGGACGTGCCGGCGGACGTGCCGCCGGGCAGCAAGGTGAAGTGATCGTGAGCCCTCAGCCGTGAGCGGTGAGCCGGTCGAGCTCGCGGACAGTCACTGTCATCTCCAGATGGCCGCCGGGGCGGACGCGCTGATCGAGCGCGCCCGTTCGGCGGGAGTGATCCGGTTCCTGGTCCCCGGAACCACGCTCGGCGACTCCGAGGCGGCGGCGACGTTGGCCGATCCCGAGGCCGGAATCTTCGCGGCCGTAGGCGTGCATCCGCACGAGGCGAAGGACTTCATTCCCTCCCGGGACGGCGACCGCCTGGCGGAGCTCGCCCGGCGCCCCGGCGTCGTCGCGATCGGGGAGGTCGGACTCGATTTTCACTACGACCACTCGCCGCGGGACCGGCAGGTCGAGGTCCTGGAGTGGATGGTCGACTGCGCGGCCCGCCTGGGCCTCCCCGTCATCCTCCACAATCGCGAGAGCGGGGAGAGATGCTGGCCCTGCTGACGCGCCGCGGCGCCCGCCCGCGCGCGGGAGTCTTCCACTCGTTCACCGAAGACGCGGCGTACGGGCGAAAGGTCCTCGACCTCGGCTACGTCGTCTCGTTCTCCGGGATGATCACGTTTCGCGCCGCGGAGAACATTCGCGAATCGGCGGCGGGCCTGCCGCTCGAGGAGATGCTCGTCGAGACGGACACCCCGTACCTGGCTCCGGTGCCCCACCGCGGCCAGCCCGGCGAGCCGGCGTTTGTTGTCGAAACCGCGAAAAAGCTGGCCGAGGTCAAGCGCGTGCGGCTCGAGGAGGTCGCCGCCGTGACGACGGCCAACTTTCGACGGCTCTTCGGAGTCGCGTGAGCTCCCGGCGCATCTCCGAGGACGAGTTCGCCTCCTACGTGGAGGAAGCCCTCGCGTCGGTCCCCGCCGTTTTCCAGAAGTACCTCGAGAACGCCGTCGTCGCGGTCGAGGAGGAGCCGGCCGACGAGGACTACGACGAGACCGACACGCCCGACGAGGAGGAGCTCTTCGGCATCTTCCGCGGCGTCGGCTACTTCGACAGCCAGAGCGCGGTCACCAGCCTGCCGGCGCAGATCGCGATCTTCCGGGGGCCCATCCTGCGGTGCTGCCCGACGCGCGGCGAAGCGGTCCGCGAGATCCGCGACACCGTGGTGCACGAGATCGGCCATATGCTCGGCCTCGAGGACGAGGAGATGCCCTACTGACCGCGTAGGATGCGCCATGCCCACACGCAAGGACCTCGAGACCGGAGAGACAGTCAGCGCCAGTCCTCCCAGTCGGCAGCGCCTGGCGATCGCCCAGGCGTTCACCTATGTCGAGGACTTCGTCTATCTGAGCCTGGCAATCCTTCTCTCCGCGTGCGCCGGCCTTGCCCTGGTCCACGGGACGATCGCCTTCTGGGAGATCCTGCGCGCGGGCTCGGTGCTGGGCATCGTGAGCGTGCTCGACCGCCTGCTTCTCGTCCTGATGATCATCGAGCTCCTCTACACGGTGAAGGTGTCGTTTCGGGAGCACTCGCTCATCCCGGAGCCGTTCCTGATCGTCGGCCTGATCGCCGTGACGCGGCGCGTTCTGGTCGTGACCGCCCAGCTCGCCGTTTTACTCGAGAAGCCGGATGACGTCGTTTTCCGGAACGCGATGTACGAGCTGGCGCTCCTGACCGTCATGGTCCTGGCTCTCGTCGCGTCCCTCCTGATGCTCCGAAAGCGAACGGCGACGCAGGTTCCCGACCGCGGATGAAACAGAGGCCCACCGTTCTCCGTCGTCCCGCCCGTCTCGCTCTCATCGTGCTGGCCGGGGCGGTCGCCGCCGCGTTCCCGGCGGCTGACGCCGAGCAGCCGCGAACCCCGACCGCTGTCGCGCGCCAGGAGGCGGAGTCGAACGTCCGGACCCCCGCCGGGCGGGCCTACGAGGGCGTCTCGTCGGCCGCGCCGAGGAGTGGCTTCGCCCGGTGCTCGAGCGCTGCGTGAAGGACGAAGCCGGCCGAAGAGCGGATCTCCTTCGACGCGCTCGTGCGCGTCGGCGCCGAGGGGAAGGCCGAGGAGGCCCTCTTCGCTCCCGAGACGGCCGTGGCGCGCTGCGTGGCTCCCGACTTCCGCGTCGGCGAAGTATCCCACGCCGCCGCAGCCCTCCTGGTGGGTCAAGCTCGAGGTCCGCCTCAAATAGACGGCGCGGCTTTCCGCCGCGCTTCCCGACTCCGAACCGCCAGGTCGTCAGTCGAGACTCTACCGCTTCGGCCGCCCGCGGCCCGCGGTGATCCCGGTTGAAGTGCCCGCGGTGCTCGCTCGGGCCCCGCCCGCCCCGCGGGAACTCGTCGCGGCCCTCGTCCTCGCCGGGCGCGCCCACGGGCGCGAGCGCCATCTCGGCGTCGAGCTCTTCCTTGGAGATCGCCTGTTTGCGGGAGAGCTTGATCTTGCCCATGGGGTCCACGGCGATGATCTTGACGGTGACCTCGTCGCCTTCCTTCACGACGTCGGTCGTCTGGCGGACCCGGTAGGGAGCGAGCTCCGAGATGTGGACGAGCCCGTCCTGGCCCGGGAGGATCTCGACGAAGGCCCCGTAGGCCTCGACGCGGCGGACCTTGCCGCTGTAGACCTTGCCGATCTCCGGCTCCTGGGTCAGCGACTCGATGATCTCGATCGCCTTCATCGCGGCCGCCTCGTCCGAGGAGGCGATGGAGACCTTGCCCGAGTCCTCGACGTCGATCTTGCAGCCTGTCGTCTCGATGATCGTGCGGATGGTCTTGCCGCCCGAGCCGATCACGTCGCGGATCCGGTCCTTCGGAATCTGGATCGTGAAGATCCGCGGCGCGAAGCGGGAGATGTTCGGCCGGGGCGCCGGAGAGCGGCCGCCATCTTGTCGAGGACGTGGAGGCGGCCTGCGCGGGCCTGGGCGAGCGCCTGCTCGAGGATGTCGCGGCGCAGGCCCTTGATCTTGATGTCCATCTGGAGGGCCGTGATGCCTTCGCGCGAGCCGGCGACCTTGAAGTCCATGTCGCCGTAGTGATCTTCCTGGCCGGCGATGTCGGTCAAGATCGCGAAGCGGTCGCCGTCGGAGACCAGGCCCATCGCGACTCCGGCGACCGGGGCCTTGATCGGAACGCCCGCGTCCATCAGCGCGAGCGTGCCGCCGCAGACCGTCGCCATCGAGGACGACCCGTTGGACTCGAGGATGTCGGACACGATGCGGACGGTGTACGGGAAGGCATCCTCGCTCGGCAGCATGGGCGACAGGGAGCGGCGCGCCAGGTTGCCGTGGCCGATGTCCCGGCGCGAGGGGCCGCGCATGAACTTCGTCTCGCCCACCGAGAAGGGCGGGAAGTTGTAGTGGAGCAGGAAGGTGTGCTCGCTCTCGCCCTCGTACTCCTCGATGATCTGGGCGTCGTCGGAGGTGCCGAGGGTCGCGGTCACGAGCGCCTGGGTCTCGCCGCGCGTGAAGAGCGCGGATCCGTGGGTGCGCGGCAGGACGCTGACCTCGCAGGTGATCGGGCGGATCTGGCTGAACTCGCGGCCGTCGAGGCGCTTGCCCGACGAGGATCGTCTCGCGGGTCAGGACCTTGACGAGGTCGTCCACGGCCTTCGCGACCTGCTTGCGCCTCTCGGGCTCGGTCTCGGGGACCAGCGACGCCGCCGCCTTCTTGACGGCCTTGATCTCGGCGTAGGAGGCGATCTTGTTGGGCAGAGTCATCGCCGCCATCATCGGGACCTCCCAGGCGCGGCGGACCTCGGCGAAGAGGCTGGACGGATAGGGTTCGGGGGCCTGCCAGGAGGGTTTCTGGAAGTTGCCGCGGCGCTGGAGCGTGATCTGGGCGCCGACGATCTGGCGGACCGCCTCGTGACCGAACAGGATCGCGTCGATCAGGGTTTGCTCGGAGATCTCGCGGGCGCCGCCCTCGACCATGACGACGGCGTCGTCGGTGCCGCACACGATCAGGTCCAGGTCCGACTTGTCGCGCTCGGCGTTGGTCGGGTTCAGGAGAAACTTGCCGTCCAGGCGTCCGACGCGCACCGCGCCGACCGGCGAGTAGAACGGAACGGCCGAGCACGTCAGCGCGACCGAGGCGCCGTTGATCGCCAGGATGTCCGCGTCGTTCTGGCCGTCGGCCGAAAGGACGAAGGCCACGATCTGGGTCTCGTGGTTGAAGCCCTTGGGGAAGAGCGGCCGCATGGGCCGGTCGATGAGGCGCGACGTCAGGATCTCCTTCTCGGTCGGCCGGCCCTCCCGCTTGAACCACCCGCCGGGGATCCGCCCCGCGGCGTAGGTCGGCTCCCGGTAGTCGACGGTCAGCGGGAAGAACTCGGCGTTCTCCTTCGGCTCCTTGCTGAAGACGGCCGTGGCGAGGACGACGCTGTCCCCGAAGCGGACGACGGCGGCGCCGTCGGCCTGTTTGGCGAGCTTGCCGATCTGGATTTCCATGGACTTCGAGCCGATGGGGATGGAGATCTGGTCGATCATGATTTGGGCCCTTCTGTTATTAGTCAGGCGCCGGAGGGCGTCCGTCCGAGGGAGGCGTGCGAGGCCCCGCGGCCAGGCCGCGGCGGCGAGCGCTCCGGAGCCGGACGAAAACTACTTCCGGAGGCCGAGGCGCTCGATCAGCTTGTGGTAGCGGTCGGGATCCTGGCTCCGGAGATACTCCAGGAGCCGGCGCCTCCGGCCGACCATCTGCAGCAGACCGCGACGGGAATGGTGGTCCTTCGCGTTCGTCTGGAAATGCTCGGTCAGGTAGGTGATGCGCGTCGTCAGCAGCGCGACCTGCACCTCCGGGGAACCCGTGTCGGTGTCGTGAGTCCGATACTGCTTGACGATGTCGGATTTTGCCGGATTCGTACTCGGTAACGTTCACTCAGCCTCCAAAGGACTCGATGACTCTCACTCACTCTTTTTATTAAGCCGCGGAGATTAGCACAACGGGGCACAGCTGTCAGCCAAAACGCGCCGGCCGGTCCTGATAACTCCCGCTACTCCAGCACGATCCTCGGCTTGATCAGCGCGACGCCGCGGTCCCCGATCGGACTGACCTGGCCGAGGGCCAGCATGTCGTTCGAGGGCCCCAGGAGAGTGACCCACTCGCCCTCCCGGGCGGTGACGCCTCGGGACGGAACCGACTGGCCTCGGCGAATTTTCCAGGCCTCCAGCGAGGCGAGCTGAATGCGGGGGAACGGGAAGGGCACCCGGGCCAGCGGAACCGCGTGGGGGGACGCCAGCCGCTCGGCCGGGGAGAAGGCCTCGAAGCGCTCCAGCGTCACCGCGTCGGAGGCGGAAAACACGCCGATCCGGGACCGCCGAAGGGCCGCCAGGTGGGCCCCGCAGCCGAGCTTCTCACCGAGCTCGCTGGCGATCGAGCGGATGTAGGTTCCGGACGTGCACGAGATCGAGAAGGGGAGCAGTCCGTCCTCGATCCGGCCGAACCGCAGCTCCGAGACGCGGACGGTCTTCGGCAAGGAGGGGACGCTCTCGCCCTTGCGGGCCATCTCGTAGAACTTCCGGCCCCCGATCTTCTTGGCGGAGTAGGGCGGCGGCGACTGCAGGAACTCTCCCCGAAAGGCCGCGGCCGCGTCCTCGATCGCCTCGGCGGTGACGGCCGTGTAATCCCGGTCGGGACCCACGGTCTCGCCCTCGCGGTCGTACGTCGCGGTCGCGCGGCCCAGACGGATCGTGCCTTCGTAGGACTTGTCCATCATCGTGAAGAAGCCCTGGAGCCGGGCGGCGCCTCCGGCGCAGAGCAGCAGCAATCCGGTCGCCATCGGATCCAGCGTGCCGCTGTGGCCGATCCGCGAGACTCCGGTCGTCTTGCGGACCCGCTCGACGACGTCGTGAGAGGTCAGGCCTTCCGGCTTGTCCAGGAGGAAGAGGTACCCGCGCCGCAGGGAATCGGGCGCCGTCACGGCTCTTCCTCTCCCTCCGGGGCGGGCGGCAGCACCTGGTTCAGGAGCTCCTCGATCCGGGCGCCGCGCTCGAGAGAGCGGTCCGTCACGAAGTGCAGCTCGGGCGCGTAGCGGAGCCTGCACCGCCGGCCGATCTCTCCGCGCAGGAACCCCGCCGCGCGGCGGAGGGCCTCCGCGGCCTTCTCGCGCTCGGGCTCTCCGCCGAGGCAGGAGAAGAACACGCGGGCGGACCTCAGATCGGGCGGCATCTCGACGTCCGTGATCGTCACGCGGCGCAGCTCCGGGTCGTGCGCCTCGGTCAGGACGAGCAGCGACAGCTCCGACCGGACGAGGTCGGCGACGCGCTGGCTCCGGCGGGAGTCTTTCTTCATGCGCGGTAGACTAAACATGGAGGAACTCATTGCGGTACTCCAGGACCTCGCCGTCGAGGTTGGATTCGACGAAGCTCAGAATGTTCTGCAGCAGGGCGTCGAGCGGCGCCTGATCCGGCCCGACCGCGGCGACGCCGAGCTCGCCTCTCTGCAGCAGGTCCTGCCCGCCGACCTCGGCCGCCGAGACCTCGAACTCGTTGCGGATGCGGCTCTTCAGGCTCTTGACGATCATCCGCTTCTCCTTCAGGCTGCGACAGCCCGGCAGGTGAAGGTCGAAGACGGCGTAGGCGATCACCATGGGACGGAGGGCGGGGCCGTGAACCGTGAGCCGAAGCGTCGGTGGCAGGTCCCTCGGCTAGCGGCTGACGGCTGACGGCTTACGCACCCATCACTCCCGCGACCTTCTCGACCTGGAAGGCCTCGATGATGTCGCCGACCTTCACGTCCTGGTACCGCTCGAGGCCGATGCCGCATTCGAAGCCCTTCTGGACCTCGGACACGTCGTCCTTGAAGCGCCGCAGCGATCCGACCTTGCCCTCGTAGATGACCCGGTTGTCGCGGAGCAGGCGCACCTGCGACGTGCGGGGGATCGTCCCCTCGGTGACGTAGCAGCCGGCGACGACGCCGAACTTCGGGACCTTGAACGTGTTGCGGACTTCGGCGCGGCCTCGGGCGACTTCCTTCAGTGTCGGATCGAGGAGGCCTTCCATGGCCTTCTTGATCTCGTCGGTGACGTTGTAGATGACGGTGTGGAGGCGAATCTCGACGCCGACCTTCTCCGCCTCTTCGGCCGCCTTCTTCTCGGGCCGCACGTTGAATCCGACGATGATCGCGCCGGAGGCGGAGGCGAGGAGGACGTCGTTGATGTTGATCGCGCCGACGCCGGCGTGGAGCAGCGAGATCTTGACCTTCTCGTTCGTCAGGTTCCGCAAAGACTGTCGAGAGGACTTCCATCGACCCGGAGACGTCGGTCTTCAGGATGAGCGGCAGATCCTTGATCCGGCCTTCCTGGATCTTGCTGAAGAGCTGCTCGAGCGAGAGCCGCGAGGAGGCGGCCATGACCTTCTCCCGCTCCTTGAGCTGGCGGAAGGAGACGACGGAGCGGGCCTTGCTCTCGTCCTCGACGACCTGGAACGTGTCGCCGGCCTGGGGCAGCTCTTCGAAGCCCGTGACCTCGACCGGGGTGGCGGGACCGGCTTCGGCGACCTTCTGGCCCCGGTCGTCCTGCATCGAGCGCACGCGGCCGAACACGGAGCCGGCGAAGAAGACGTCCTGGATCCTGAGAGTGCCGGCCTGGACGAGGACGGTGGCGACATTGCCGCGTCCGGGCTCGACCCGCGCCTCGAGGACGATGCCGCGCGCCTTGTCGGCGGCGGGCGCCAGGAGCTCCTGCATGTCGGCGACCAGCAGGATCAGCTCGAGCAGGTGGTCGATGCCCTCTTTCTTGGTCGCCGAGATCTCGGCCGCGGGCGTGTCGCCGCCCCACGACTCGAGCAGTACGCCCTGGTCGGCCAGCTCCTTCTTGACGCGGTCGATGTTGGCGTTGGATTTGTCGATCTTGTTGATCGCCACCACGATCGGGACCTTCGCGGCCCGGGCGTGGTTGATGGCTTCGATCGTCTGCGGCATCACGGCGTCGTCGGCCGCGACGACGAGCACGACGATGTCCGTCGCCCTGGCGCCGCGGGCCCGCATGGAGGTGAAGGCCTCGTGGCCGGGAGTGTCGAGGAACACGATCGGCTTGCCGTGAGTCTCCACCCGGTACGCGCCGATGTGCTGGGTGATGCCGCCCGCCTCTCCGGCCGCGACGTTGGTCTGGCGAATGGCGTCGAGCAGGGAGGTCTTGCCGTGGTCGACGTGGCCCATCACGGTCACGACCGGCGCTCGCGGCACGCGCGGGGCGGTCGACGGCTCGGAGGTGTCCCTGGCCGAGCGCGTCAGCTCGAGCTCCTCCTCGAAGGAGACGACCGCCGCCTCGACGCCGACTTCCTTGGCGATCTGCACGGCCGTCGCGGCGTCGAGCGTCTGGCTGACGGTCGCGAGGATCCCGCGCTGCATCAGGAGGCGCTGGATGTCGCGGGCGAGGACGCCGAGCTTCTCGGACAGCTCCTTGACCGTGACGGCCTCGGTGAAGAAGACCGGCCCCGTCGGCGCGGGCTTCTTGAACTCGAGCAGCTTGCCCGAGTCGTGGGCGCGGGTCTCCTTGGCGGCCCGGCGAATCGCGGACTTCGAGACCGGGCGAGCCTCCGGAGGGATCTCGGTCCCGTCGCCGGTCTTCTCGATCAGCGGCAGCGAGATGTCCGAGTAGGTGTCTTCCTTGTAGGTGCCGACGAACTCGCGCAGGTCGACCTCGTCCGCCACCGTGATCTTCGGCCGGGCGCTGCGTTTGCCGGCGGCCGTCTTCTTGGCGTCCTCGTCGGCCTTCTTGCGCTTGGCGGGCCCGCGTTCGGGAGCGGCCGGCGCGGTGCGGCCGACCGGAGCGCCGGGACGGGGCGGGCCGCCGAGGGGGCGGGCGCCGGGGCCGCCGGGAGTGGGGCGATAGACCGACGGTCCCGTGGGTCGAGGCCCCATCGGACGGCCCATGCCGGACGCGGGTCCCATGGGGCGCCCCATCCCGGACGCGGGGCCCATCGGACGGCCCATGCTCGAGGCCGGCCCCATCGGACGGCTGATCGGGGCGCCGGGCCGCGGAGGTGGAGCGGCCGGTGCGGTCGTCCGGGGCGCGGCGGGCGCTGGACGCGGCGGCAGGACGATCTTGCGGGGCAGGGGCTTGGACGGCGCGGCGGGGGCCGGCGCCGGCTCGGGCTGCGGCTCGTCCTCGGGGACGACGGCCGTCCGGGCGGGCTCAGCGGCCTTGGCCGCGGCTTTGACCTCCGCGGCGGTGCGCCGGACCGGCGGCGCGGCCTCGGGCTCGGCCGACGCGGCCTGCTCGGACCCGGGCGTCTTCTCGACGATCTTGATCCGGTTCAACGCGCTCTTCTGGGGCCGGGCGGCCCGGGCCTCGTTGTCGCGGACGATCAGCTGCTTGGGGGCGTGCGTCTTGCCCTGGAGAATCGCGAGGACGGTGGACTCGTCCAGCGCCGCCTGAGGCGACTTCACGTCCACGCCGATCGACTGCAGCAGGAAGAGGACTTCCTTGCTGCCGATTCCCATCTGGGCGGCCAGCTCTTCGACTCGAATCTTTCCCATGCTCTTCGGCCTACTCCCTCACGCCCGTCTCTTCGGGGGCTTCGCTCCCGGCTTCTTCTTCCTCGGCCTGGTCTCTTCGTCTTCGTTCTCGTCGCTCTGCAAAAGGCTCTCTTCGGCGGCGCGGGCGGCCTCCAGGATCTTCTCGGCGGACTTCTCTCCGATGCCCGGCAGCTGCGCCAGCTCCTCTGCCGACTTGTCCAGCAGGTCGCCGAGGGTCGTGATCCCCGCCTCGGCCAGCCGCTCCGCGGTTTTCTCCCCGACGCCCGGGATCTCGGCGATGGCGGTCTGCCGCCGGCGCGAAGCCTGGAGCATCCGCGACAGGGCCTGCGCGACCTCGCCCTTGACCTCGCTCTCGCCCTTGATCTCGATCTTCATCCCGATCAGGGCCGAGGCGAGCCGGCACGTTCTGGCCCTTCTTGCCGATCGCGAGGGAGAGCTGGTCGTCTTCGACGACGCAGTCCAGACTCATCACGCCGTCATCGTGGTGGATCGGCGAGACGCGGGTGATCTTGGCGGGGGCCAGGGCGTTCTGGGCGAAGGTGATCAGGTCGTCGGAGTACAGGATGACGTCGATCTTCTCGCCGTGGAGCTCCCGCATGATCGACTGGACGCGGCTGCCGCGCATGCCGACGCAGGCGCCGACAGGATCGACGTCCCTCTCCCGGGAGCGCACGGCGACCTTGGCCCGCTCGCCCGGCTGCCGCACGGCGCCCTTGATGACGACGGTACCGTCGTAGATCTCCGGCACCTCCATCTCGAAGAGGCGGATCAGGAGGCGCGGATCCGTGCGCGAGAGCACGAGCTGCGGCCCCTTCGGGTTGCGGTGGACGTCGTAGAGGATGGCGCGGATACGCTCGCCCTGGCCGTACCGCTCGGCCCGGGACTGCTGGTCGCGCGGGATGATCGCCTCGGTCTTGCCGAGATCGACGATCATGTCGCCGCGCTCGAACCGCTTGACGGTCCCGTTCATCAGCTCGCCGACCTTCGGGAAGTACTCGTTGTAGACGTTGTCCCGCTCCGCTTCCCGGACCTTCTGGTAGAGGACCTGCTTGGCCGTCTGCGCCGCGATGCGGCCGAGTCCGACGGTCTCGCGGTAGATGCGTACCTCGTCGCCGAGCTCGACCTCCTGGACCTCGGCGGGAGCCTCTCCTTCCCCGGCCGGCCGGAGCACGCGCACCTCGCCCTTGGTGCCCTTCTCGGACACGAGCGCCTTCGCCTCGTCGAGAAGGATCTGGGGCGGCGGCTCTTCGGACTCCGTATCGAGCTCGATGACGACGGTGCGCGGCGAGTAGACCGTCATCGCGCCGGACTGCCGGTCGATCAGCGTCACCATCGCCTTGTCGTGGTAGTACTTCCGCGCCGCCGAAGACATGGCCTCCTCGAGCGCGCCGAACATCTTCTCGGCGTCGATGTCCTTCTCGCGCGAAACCTGTCGGATGACCGACGGATCGATAATCATGACCCGCTCTCCTATCGCCCCCGCTCCGGCCACTCGAAGTCGAGCCGGGCGAGTCGAATATCGCCGAAACGGACATTATAGATTTTGCGTTCCGACTCATCAACGATCGTCAGGAGGTCGCCGTCCACGCGCTCGAGCACGCCGCCGAAATTTCGCGCCGGCGTGATCGCCGGAGGGCGCAGGCCCTCGGCCGGGATCGGCTGCGGCGTGACCGGGTCTTCCGTCTTGACACGCACGCGGCGGCCGACGAAGCGCGCGGCGTCGTCCAGTGAGTAGAGCTTGCGGTCCAGGCCCGCCGAGGACACCTCGAGGGTGTAGCGGTGGGTGATCTCGTCGGCGGCGTCGAGGACGGGAGAGGCCTCGCGGGACACCCGTTCACAGTCCTCGACCGTCACGGCGCCGCCGTCCTGCTTCTCGAGCACGAGCCGAAGCACGGTGTAGCGGCCCGTCCCCGCCGATTCGACGGCGAGCAGGCGGCACCCTCTTTCTTCGGCGATCGCGGCGATTTCCAGGGTCGTTTTTTCACTCAAAGGCGTTTTCATCGAACAAAAAAGCGGGCCTACAGCCCGCATTGCGCAAACCGCGACTTTATATCAGAAGGTCGGCATCCGCGAAACCCCGGAGGCGACGCCGCGAGACCGGGAAGTGGCTGAGCGGACGCCGATTAACGGGGGACCGGTCCCGGTCACCGGCCCTCCGCGATTCGCGTCGCTTCCTCCCAGGGCCCGCGTCCCGGGAAAGCAGGCGAACAGAGCCGCGACGGCCATCGCGAAGAGGGCCGCCACTGCACCGGCGCCGGCCGCCCGAGAAAACCGAGAACCAGGCCGTAGAGGGCGATGGCCTCGGCGGCCGCGGCCGCGCAGCAGGAAGTAGAGGCGGACGCGATCGCGGGCCCCCGCCCGGGAGGAGCGCAGGAGCAGTCTCCCGACGAGGGAGGTGCCCGCGAACTGGACGGCTCCGAGCGCCGCGAACAGCACGAAGAGCGTCGGCCCGGAGCCGGAGTGCCGGCGAATCCGGCGCCACCTCGGACCGGAAAAACAGGAGCACGACGCCGTAGACGCCGATCGAGGCCAGGAGAGCCGTGTGGACCAGGCCCAGAACCCGCCGGTCGTGCTCGGAGGCCTCCATGGCGGGGAGTCTACAATCGGGAGAATCCCCGGCGGAGAGGCCGTGTTACGGGGGAAAGGCGGCTCGAGACGCCAAGGAGACCCGTGTCCGAACCCGACGAAAACGACGATCTGCCGTTCACGCGCAGCTCCATTGCGGCGATCGGGGCGCGGCGTCGCTGGCGCCTGTTCGGGAAGGACGAGGACCCCGGGGAGCCGGCCGGACCTTCCGGCCCGATGGACGAACCGCCCACCCGGGGCATGCTTGCCTCGCTGGCAGAGGCTGCGCCGTCCGGTCCGAGAGACGAGCCCCCCAGCCGCAACAGCCGTGCTCCGGCGTCCGAATCGCGGCCGCTCGCTCGCGTCCCGATTGACGACGAGCCCCCCACTCACGGCATGCTCGCCTCGCTCGCCGAGGACGCGCCGTCTGCGTTCGAGAGACGAGTCGCCCGTTCGCGGCAGGCTCGCGACGGCGGCCGAGGCGCGGCCGTCCGCCCCGGCCCCGAGATCGACGAGCCCCCCACCCGCGGCATGCTTGCCTCACTGGCCGACCTTTCCCCGGAGCCGCCGGCCGAGCGAGAGACGCGTCGGTCCGTCCTCTCCCTGGACGGAGCCGCAGGTCCGCAGGCGAACGACACTGTCGAGCCCCTCCTCGCCCCGCTGACCGCACACAGCACGCTCGCAGAGCTCGCGGGTCTCGAAGAGCACGTTCCCCGCGCTCTCCCGATCGAGCGCGGCGTGCTCATCTCTCTCGCCGCCCACCTGCTCCTGGTCGTGCTGCTGATCACGGTGCCCGCCCACGTTGCTCCCGACCCGAAACAGGGGCTCCTCGCGGCGTTCCTCCCCGCGGAGAAGGACACCAGCCCCATCCCCGTCATCTTCCAGGAGTCGCCCGGGCAGGCCCGGCCCAACCCGAAGCGGTCGCCGTTGTCGGACGCGGACCGCCGGGCCTCCGGGGGCGATCCGTCCCGACCCCGGTCGGAGTCTCCGTTCGTGCCGCCCTCGCGGGGGATCGCGGGCCTCGCCCCCGGGCCGCGATCGCCGCGTTCTCCGGCGCGCGAGGCGGCGCGTCCGGGGTCCGCGCGGGGCCGAGAGCCGCGCGGCCCTCGAGCCCTCGAAGAGCCCGGAACAGAAGCCCTCGGAGTTCCCGACGGACATGCGGCCGCAGCTCGGGTCGGGCCCGCGCGAGATCTCCAGGCTCGCCGGCCTCGACCGGGCCATACAGGAGGCCGCGCGCAGCGCCGTCGGCGGCGAAGGTGGCGCCGTGCCGAGCAACCCCGAAGGGGGGTTCGTCGATTCGGGCCCGGTCTCCTTCGACACGAAGTGGTACGACTGGGGGCCGTACGGCGCCGAGATGGTCCGCCGCATCAAGCTCCACTGGCTCGTGCCGGAGCTGGCGCGACTCGGCTGGAAGGGCAGCCTGACCGTGCGCTTCTTCATCCTGGCCGACGGCAGCGTGGCCGACGCGAAGATCATCCGCGTTTCGGGCATCCCGCCGTTCGATTTCGCGGCCCTGCAGGCGATCCTGACGTCCTCCCCGTTTCGCCCGCTGCCCAAGGACCTCAACTCCACGCGCGAGGGAGTGACCGTAACCTTCTTCTACAACATGCGTCCCGAGGAGATCCCCGGGCCGGCATCCCGGGCGCTCCCGGCAAGGGGAATCCTTGAACGAGATCGAAAGCATCCGGCGGGCGCTCGAAACGGCCGAGACCGTGGCCGTGGTCGGCTGCTCGCCGAAGCCGGCGCGGGCTTCCCACGCGATCACGCGTTATCTGATCTCCCAGGGCTACCGCGTGATCCCGGTCAACCCGGGACACCGCGAGATCCTGGGTCAGCCCTGTTTCGGCTCGCTCGCGGACATCCCTCCCGACATCCGGGTCGACATCGTGGACGTCTTCCGGCGGTCCGAGGCCGTCGCTCCCGTCGCGGACGAGGCCATTGCCCGGAAAGTGGGCTTCTTCTTCATGCAGCTCGGGGTCGTGGACGAAGCCTCGGCCCGGCGGCTCGAGGCGGCCGGCATCGGGGTGGCCATGGACCGCTGCATCCTCGTCGACCACGAACGGCTCGGAATCGCCCCCAAATCGAGGAATGCCGCCGGAGACTCGAGCGTTCCTTCTATGTCCCGCAACGGGACCTTTTGAGGAGAAAGACCCACACTATGGAAAGAACGACCAAACGAGCTCTCTCGTTCTCCGCTCTCATTGCGGCCGCCGTCGTCTTCGGGATGGTGGTCGCGAGCTCGGTGAACATTACCCCCCGGTCCGAGGCCCAGCGCGAGGCCACGCCCGCCGCCGCCCGCCCCGTCACGGGAGGCGTCCTGCTTCCCTCCTTCGCGGATACCGCTCAGGAGGTCATGCCCTCGCTGGTGTCGATCACGTCGACCGACATCGTCAAGGGCAACCGGGGCCGCCGCTACATGAACCCGAACCAGAACCCGTTCGGCGGAGACGGGGATCCCTTCGAGTTCTTCTTCGGCCCTCCCAACCAGCGCCGCGGCCCGGGCCAGCAGCAGCAGCCCCGCGATGACGAGGAGCACAAGGAGGTCCAGGGGGGACCGGCTTCATCATCTCGGACGACGGCTACATCGTCACGAACAACCACGTCATCGACGGCGCCGACAAGATCGAGGTGCGCGTCAACAACCGGGAGAAGTACACGGCCAAGCTCATCGGCCACGACCCGGCGACGGACCTCGCCCTGCTCAAGATCGACGTCGAAGCAGCGCCTGACGCCGCTCTCGCTCGGCGACTCCGACAAGCTCCGCGTCGGCGAGTGGGTCATGGCCATCGGCGATCCGCTCAACTTCGACAAGACCGTCACGGTCGGCGTCGTTTCGGCCAAGGACCGCTCCGGCCTGACGGCCGACCGCGGCACGCGCTCCTTCGAGAGCTACATCCAGACGGACGCGGCCATCAACTTCGGCAACTCCGGCGGGCCGCTCCTGAACGTCAACGGAGAGGTCGTCGGCATCAACACGGCGATCTTCCGTCCGGCCCAGAACATCGGTTTCGCGATCCCGATCAACACGCTCAAGACGATCCTGCCCCAGCTCCGCGAGAAGGGGAAAGTCGTGCGCGGCTTCCTCGGCATCAACATCCAGAACGTCGACGCGGACCGCGCCGCGGCGTTCGACCTGAAGGCGCCAGGACGGCGCGTTCGTCGAGTCCGTCGAGCCCGGCAAGCCGGCCGACAAGGCGGGCGTGCGGCCCGGCGACACGATCGTCCGGGTGGACAGCGTTCCGGTCAAGGACACGCGCGACCTGATCGGCTACGTCTCCGGCAAGGCGCCGGGCAGCAAGGTCCAGCTCGGAATCATGCGGGACGGCAAGGAAACCAACGCCACCGCCACGCTCGCCGAGCGCCGGGACGAGTCCGACGACGCGGAGCCCGATCGAGAGCGTCGCCTCCGACGACACGCCGCGAGCAAGATCGGCATCAGCGTCCAGGAGCTGACGCCGCAGATGCGGCAGATGCAGCGCATCCAGACCGGAGTCGAAGGCCTGCTCGTCGTTCGGCGTCAAGGAGGTCTCGCCGGCGGCCGACGCCCTGATCCAGGAGGGCGACGTCATCACCCAGGTCAACGGACAGCCCGTCACGACGATCGGAGGAGTTCGGAAAGCTGGTCGGCGAAGGCGCAAGAAGGGCGACTACCTGAAGCTCTACGTCTTCAACCCCCGCGCCGGCGTTTCTCGCTTCGCTCTGGTCAAGATCGACAGCTAGCAGGACTCGTCTCGGAAGCACCGGAAGCGCCCGCCTCGGCGGGCGTTTTCTTTCGGTGTTCGCCGCTGGAAGCCGGGTCGGTGGCCGGGCTGGCCGCGAGGCGGAGGGAATAAGCACCCGCCGTCCGCTGTAGAGGAAGGCGATGGCGCACCGCATTCTCGTCGTCGACGATGAACCCGCGATCCGCGACACGCTGCGGATGGTCCTCGAGTACGAGGGCTACGAGGTCGCTGACGGCCGGGGACGGCCGCGCCGCGCTCTGGCCGAGCTCGACGCCGGCGCCGCCGACGCCGTCCTGCTCGACATCAAGATGTCGGGCATGGACGGCCTCGAGACCCTCGACCGCATCGTCGCCCGCGAGGGCGCTCCGCCGGTCCTGATGATCTCGGGGCACGGCGACATCGCAACGGCCGTCGAATGCACGCGCCGGGGGCCGCCGACTTCCTCGAGAAGCCGCTCCAGCGCGAGCGGGTCCTGGTCTCGGTCAAGAACGCTCTCTCGGGCAACCGCCTCCGGGCCGAGAACGAGCGTCTGCGCAAGCGGGTCGAGGAGGAGACGGTCCTCGTCGGCGACAGCGAGCCCATGCGAAAGCTCCAGGCGGAGGTGGCCCGGGCGGCGCCGACCTCGGCGACCGTCCTGATCCTCGGGGAGAGCGGGACCGGCAAGGAGCTCGTCGCGCGCGACATCCACAGCGGCATCCCGTGTCGCGACGGGCCCCTTCATCCAGGTCAACTGCGCCGCGATCCCCGAGGAGCTGATCGAGTCGGAGCTCTTCGGCCACGAGAAGGGCTCCTTCACGGGCGCCGTCCGCAAGCAGATCGGCAAGTTCGTCGAGGCCGACGGCGGGCACGATCTTCCTCGACGAGGTCGGCGACATGTCGTCGCGCGCCCAGGCCAAGGTCCTCCGCGTGCTCGAGGCCGGCGAAGTCGAGCCGGTCGGCGCGGCGCGGGTCGGGCGCGTGAACGTGCGCGTCATCGCCGCAACCAACCGCGACCTGACCGAGTCGATCAAGGCCGGGCGCTTCCGCGAGGATCTCTATTTCCGGCTGAACGTCGTGCCTCTCACGACGCCGCCCCTGCGCGAGCGCGCCGCAGGACATCCCGGCTCGACGGAGCACTTCACTCGCCTCTACTGCGGAGCGCGACCACCGCAAGCCCCGCCGCTTCACGGCCAGCGCTCTCGCGCTTCTGGCCGCGAGGAGCTGGCCGGGCAACGTCCGCGAGCTGAAAAACCTGGTCGAGCGCGTGCTCATCATGACGGACGCGGACCCGGTCGAGGCGAAGCGATCTGCCTCCCGAGGCGCGCGTCGCGCCGACCGAGATCTCCACCCGCGGGCTGGTCCTCGAAACGCTTTCCGAGTTCAAGGAGTTCGCCGAGCGCGAGTTCCTCGTCACGAAGCTTCGGGAGAACGGCTGGAACATCAGCCGCACCGCCGAAGTGATCCAGACCCCGCGGTCGAACCTCTACAAGAAGATCGAGCATCACAAGATCTCGCGGAGGGCGACGCCTAGACCGTCGCCTCCGCTGTACGGGGATCTGCCGCCTGCGGCGGCACCGGCCTACGGCTCGCCTGAGGGCTCGACCGCAGGCCTGATCCCCTCCCTCGCTGCGGCTCCCGCGGCGCGAGGCGTCCTCCGCTGCGCTCGCGGAGATTCCTCGCGCCGCGAGCGGATTTCGCCGTCTCCCTTAGAATCCGCGCGCGTGATCTCCCTCGAGGACTTCGAAGAGACCGGCGCCCTTCTCACCGGCCACTTCCGGCTCTCCTCGGGCCTGCACTCCGACCGCTATCTCCAGTGCGCGCGGCTGCTCATGTGGCCGGAGAGCGCGGCGCAGGCGGGACGCGAGCTCGCCGAGAAGCTGCCGGGAGTTCGGGCCGCGGGCCGTCGTGTCGCCGGCGCTCGGGGGCGTGATCATCGGGCACGAGACGGCGCGCGGTCTCGGCCTTCGGGCGATGTTCGTGGAGCGCCAGGCCGGGAGCCCGTTTACGCTCCGGCGCGGTTTCGCTCTGGACCCCGGAGAGCCGGTGGTCGTGGTGGAGGACGTCTTCACGACCGGGAAGTCCACCCGCGAAGCGTCCGCGGCCGTCGAGGCGGCCGGCGGGCGCGTCGTCGCGGTCGGCTCGATCGTCGACCGCGGGCTGCCCGCGGGAGCCTTCGCGGTTCCCTCCCGGTCGCTTCTCTCGCTCTCCGTGCCGTCCTGGCCCGAAACCGAATGCCCGCTCTGCCGCCAGGGCCTGCCGATCGATTCTCCGGGCAGCCGCTTCCAGAATCGAGTCATAGACTTTGGGCCATGGAGCTCCGGAGCATCTGCGTGTATTGCGGCTCGGCGACCACCGGGGACCCGGTGATCGAGGCCGAGATTCGGACGTTTGGCCGGGAGATCGCCCGACGCGGCATCCGGCTGATCTACGGCGGCTCATCGCGCGGCCTCATGGGCGCTCTCGCCGACGAGGTGCTGGCCGCCGGCGGCACGGTGACGGGCGTGATGCCGAAAGCGCTGGAGGGGCGCGAATCGGCGCATCGCGGCCTGACGGAGCTCCAGGTCGTGGACACGATGCACCAGCGGGAACAGCGGATGTTCGACCTCTCCGACGCCTTCGTGGCCTTCCCGGGGGGATTCGGCACGATGGTCGAGATCATCGAGATGATCACGTGGAAGCAGATGGGCATCCACGGCAAGCCGATCATCATCGCCAACATCGGAGGGTTCTTCAACCCGCTCTTCCAGCAGTTCGAGGTCGCGATCCGGCACCAAGTTCGTGCGCACCGAGGACCGCATCCTCTTCGCCGTCGCCGAGACGACGAAAGCGATCCTGACGTTTCTGGAAGGCGCGCCCGTGATGTCGCGCAAGGCGGGGGACTGGGCCTGACGGGACGTCAGACCCCGTCTCTCAACTTCATCTCCTCGAGCAGCCTCCGGTTGATCGCGACGAGGTCCGCGAGCAGCGCGATCAGGAACGTCTGGAACCCGACGACGATCAGGACCGCCGCGAGGATCAGCGACTGCACGTGGCCGCCCGGGTTCTCTCCGAAAAAGTAATAGCCCAGGAAGCGCAGGCCGAGAACCGCCCCGGCGGCGACGAAGAGCGCGGCCGCGATCGAGAAGATCTTGAGGGGCTTGTAGAGGGCCGTGATGCGGAGGACATTGGCCCCCTGGAGGAGGACATACTTCGCCGTGGAGGTGTAGAGCCGCGACGGCCGCACGGGAGGGTGCGCTTTGACGGGCACGCTGACGACCCGAAGCCCTTTGAAGCCGGCCTGGATCAGCGTTTCGAGCGTGTACGTCAGTTTCGAGAAGACGTTGATCCGCCGGGCGGCCTCGCGCGAGATGGCCCGGAACCCCGAGACGGCGTCGGTGACCTCGATGCCGGCGGCCTGGCGCACGACCCAGCTTCCGATTCGCTGCAGGAGGCGCTTCGTCGGTGAAAAGTGCGAGAGCTGCCCCGGCCCCCGATCCCCGAGAGTGAAATCGGCGCGGCCGTCCAGGATCGGAGCCGTCAGCGCCGGGATGTCGGCCGGGTCGTACTGCAGGTCGGCGTCGAAGTTGACGATGACGTCGGCTCCCATCGCGAGCGACTCGGTCAGCCCGCGCGAGAAGGCCTCGGCCAGGCCCCGGTTCGTGGTGAAGCGGAAGACGCGATCCGCTCCGCCGGCCCGCGCCAGCTCCGAGGTGCGGTCCGTGGATCCGTCGTCGACGACGAGGACGGCGACCTCGGAAAAGCCGGCAACGCGGCGCGGCAGAGCCGCCAGCGCCTTGCCGATCGTGGCCTCCTCGTTGAAAGCCGGGATCTGGATGACGAGTTTCATTTTTTTCTGGCGGCGATCATAACGGCGGCGAGGGCGAGGAGGCCGCAGGCCGACACGGCAACCTCGACGCGCGGCACCACGAACCGTCCGTCGATCCGGTGCCGGCCGGCGGGGACCTCGACCCCGAGGAAGAGGCCGTTGGCGGCGAAGCTCTCGACCTCTCTGCCGTCGAGGGACGTCCGCCAGTAGGGCGAGAAACGCTTCTGGGAGGTGACAAGGAGCGAGGGAACCGGGCTTTCCGTCTCGACGGCGAACCGCTCGGCCGCGATCTCCAGCGGAAGCACCTTCCCGACGCCCGTGCCCGGCTGGAGTCCACTCGAGAGGCGTCGTTGCTCCGCCGGCTCCACGAAGACGTAGCGTTCGAGAGTCCGGCGATCGGCCGCCCGGACCTCCTCGAGGCCGCCGGGGAGGGTCCGCGCGATCAGACGAAACCGGGGCAGGGGACTCTCCCGGGCGAAGAGCGCCATGTCGGGCCCGTCGTAGATGCGGCGCAGAGCGGACGGAGCCGGGGGCGGACGCGTCGGGAGGCCCGGCGAGTGCAAGGGCGCCGCGTCGCGCGCCTCGACGTCGGGGCCGACGGCCGCCGGCGAGCCCGGCGGAGCGGCCAGGACCGATACGCCGAGCAGGTCGAGCACCGGCGAGCCCGGGTCGAGCGACAGCGGATCGAGCACGAGATACGTTCCGTAGGAGCCGAAGGCGTTGGGGTCCGCGGCCGACACCAGGCGGCGGTAGTCCGCGTCCAGCAGGAAGTGGCCCCGCGCGTCCTCGAGGCCGAGCGCCTCGGAGACGTTGGGGACCAGCGTCCAGCCGGCCGCGGCGAAGCGCCGGCCTCCGCCGATCTCCGCGCGCAGGCGGGCGATGCCCGGTGTGTCACGAAACACGGCATCAGAGGGCTGCGCGACGGGATAGAAGTCGAGCGCCAGGAAGGCGAGGGGGACGGCCACCAGAAACGGGACGACGCGCACCAGAAGCTTCCGCAGGGGAACGCGGCCCGCCAGCCGCTTCAGCCCCTCCGTTCCACACGCCGCGAGGATCGACGCCGCGAGGACGATGAGAATCTTGGCGCGCGCAAACAGGCTGATGTCCAGCAGCGGCAGGCTTCCGACCGCCGACAGCAGCCTTCCGCCCGCGTAGAGCGGAAGCGCGATCGCGGCGCCGAGGAGCGCCGCGAAGAGCGCCTCTCTCCTGCGCCGCACCGCCGCGAGACCGAGGAACGCCAGCCCGCCCGCGGCCACGCCGACACCCGCGGCCGTCTCGATGTAGTTGTCGCCCGGGATCCAGCCGATCCCGCGGTAGTCGTCGCGCCGCGGCGTGCCCTGGTAGTCGGGCAGAAAGTACAGCCGCACGTGCCGGAGCGGCAGCGCGTGCGAGCCGCCGATTCCGCGCCGGAGCTCTCCGTATCCCGACGCTGCCAGGAAGCGTGCGGTCGCCAGAATCGAGGGGAGCAGGATCGCCAGCGCGACGGCCGCGGCCGCCGCCAGCCGCCCGGCCGCCCGGAGGGTCGACCCTCCGCGATGCGCGAGAGCCCGCAGCAGAAAGTAGAGCGCGGAGGCGAGCGCCCCGTACAGGATCCAATGGGGGAAGCCGCCGGAGAGGCAGAGCAGGATGGAGAGCGCCGCGAAGCGGACGGCGCGAGCCGACGCGCGCCTCCTCGAAGGCGCGGTCGACCGCCATCAGCAGCAGCGGGTACGTGACCGACACGGACGTCTGCATCCACAGGCCCCACACCGTCTGTCCCGTGGCGAAAGCCCACGCGGCCGCTCCGACCGCCGCCGCGAGGTCCGAGAACCTCCGGCTGCGCAGGAAGGCATAGGCCGCGAGGAAAGCGAAGTTGAACTTCAAGAAGAGAATCCCGGTCTCGATCCACGACTCGGGCAGAAGCAGCGCGGGCAGCGCGACGAACGGGGAGAGGAATCCCTGGGCGAGGTGGAACGGGCCGATGGCCCCCGCCGAGACCCAGGGGTTCCAGAAAAATCCCTCGGGAAACCGGCGCAACCGCACCAGCGTCGTCTGCCCCGAAGCCGCCGGGTCCGAGAGCAGCCGGTTCTCGGTCTCGAGCGTGCCCTGCGCGGTCGTCCGCCAGGGGTGATGGGCGCGCACGAAATCGTGCGACGAGAACACGCCGCCGGTGACGAGCAGGGGGCCGAAGAGGATGAGGTCGAAGACGAGGAGCGTGGCGGCGCCGAACCGTTTCAAGCGCGCGCCACGATCACCCGGAAGTAAGACTCGACCCAGCGCTTGTCGAGCAGGTGGTCTTCGAGCGCGATCAGCCGCGAGAGCGCGTCGGTGCGGTCCTCGCGCAGTCGGGCCATGTCGAGGCAGGGGAAGACGAACCAGAGGATGTTGCCGCCATAAGGCCGGTCCTCGAGGACTCGGAAGAGCCGGCGCACCGCCGGAAGGATCGCGCTCGAGCGGACGGATTCGGAGGGGTCGTCCATCGGAAGGGGGATCGCCAGCTCGGGCCGGTTCTTGAGCTCTTCGGGGAGGGCGTCGAACGCGCTGCGCGCGAAGCCCCAGTTGGCCCCCCGCCACTCCGATCGCGACGGGCCCATGTACTCGTCCAGGAACAGCAGGCCGCCGGGCTTGAGCGCGGCGTGGACTTCCTCGAGGACGCGCTCGACGTTGCGGATGTGGTGGAGGGACCCGTGGAAGAACACGATGTCGTACGCGCCGCGAGGCAGCCGGATCGCGTTGATGTCCTCGACCCGGTAGGCGAGCCGCCGGCCGAGGCCGGCCTCTTCGGCGTCCCGCCGCGCCTCCGTGATGGCCTCGGGCGAGAAATCGACCCCCTCGATCCGTTCGCAGATGCCTTTCAGGAAGACATCGCGCTCGAGGAGACCCGTGCCGCAGCCGACCGAGAGCCCCAGCGGGAAGGGCGGAGGGCACGTACTTGTCGGCGAACCACTCCATCGGCCACCGGTTGGGGTCGCCCGTGACCCGGCGGTTGATCGCGCGCCGCACGAGGGGCTGGGCGCCCCAGTAGCGGTCTTCCGGCTCGCCCGGGGCCCCGGCGTCCCAGAATTCCCGCGCCGCCGCCGCGTCGGCGCGCGCCGTCCGGAGCGAGCTCCAGCGTCGGGCGAGCGAGCTGAGGGAGGCGCGGATCGCGGAAGCCATCGGGATTGCAGTCAATATACGGCACCCGAGGCGGGAGGCGAAACGCGTCGTGCCGGCGCATCTTCGACTGCGGTTTGCCGCCGGGCGCCGTGTCTGGTAAATTCCTCCGTCCTCGGACGGAGAGCCGGGCGGATCTTTCTCAATCAGGGACGAAGGCCGGGATGAAAACGCCCTCGCGGGCTTCCGGCCCGTAGCCCCCCGGTTCACGCCGGGACAGAAGAAACAGGCTCGTAGCTCAGGGGGAGAGCACCACATTGACACTGTGGGGGTCAGCGGTTCAAATCCGCTCGAGCCTACCAATTCTTCGCCACGCAGGCGCTTAGCTCAGCTGGGAGAGCGCTTCCTTCACACGGAAGAGGTCAACGGTTCGATCCCGTTAGCGCCTACCACGAGGTTCGAACGACGCGGGGGTTCCCCGCGTTTTTTCTTTTTGGAGCACAGGAGACAATGGAAGCCCTGGCACACACCGTGACGATCACGCTGCCCGACGGCTCGACCCGCAAGGTCGCGGCCGGCGCGAGCCTGCGCGAGGTCGCGGAAGGGATCGGGCCGCGCCTCGCCAAGGACGCCGCTCGCCGGGAAGATCGACGGGAAACTGGTCGATCTCGCGACGCGGCTCCAGCACGACGCGGCCGTCGAGATCGTCACGGCCAGGTCTCCCGAGGCGCTGTCGCTCTACCGCCACTCGACCGCCCACCTGACGGCCAACGCCGTCAAGCGCCTGTTTCCCACGGTCCAGATCGGCATCGGTCCCGCGATCGAGAACGGCTACTACTACGACTTCAACCCGGAGCGTCCGTTCACGCCCGAGGACCTCGCCGCGATCGAGGCGGAGATGCGCCGGATCGTCGCCGAGGACAACGCGATCGAGCGCTCCGAGATGTCGAAGGACGAGGCGATCCGGCTCTTCGAAGGCCAGAAGGATCCGCTGAAGGTCGAGATCATCCGGGGCATTCCCGACGGGAACGTGTCCCTCTACGGGCAGAAGGATTTCATCGACCTCTGCCGCGGCCCGCACGTCCCCTCGACCGGCAAGCTCGGGGTCTTCAAGCTGACCCACACGGCGGGCGCCTACTGGAAGGGCGACGAGAAGAACCCGATGCTCCAGCGGATCTACGGCGCCTGCTTCCTGACGCAGAAGGAGCTCGACGAGCACCTCAGGCAGCTCGAAGAGGCGAAGGCCCGGGACCACCGGAAGCTCGGCAAGGAGCTCGACCTCGTCGCCTTCCACCCGTGGGCGCCCGCATCGCCCTTCTTTCTGCCGAAGGGGGCCGTCCTCTACAACGGCCTGATCGAGCTCCTGCGCGCCGAGTACCGCAAGCGCGGGTACGAGGAGATCATCACGCCGCAGATCTTCGACGTCGAGCTCTTCAAGACGTCGGGCCACTACGCCAACTACCGCGAGAACATGTTCTTCACGAAGGTCGACGAGCGCGACTTCGGCGTCAAGCCCATGAACTGCCCGGGCCACTTCCTGCTGTACAAGACGCGCCTCTGGTCCTACCGCGACCTGCCCGTGCGCTTCGCCGACTTCGGCCGCCTCCACCGGTACGAGCTCTCGGGCGTGACGGCCGGCCTGACGCGGGTCCGCACCTTCTCTCAGGACGACGGCCACGTCTTCACGCCCTTCGAGAAGATGGAGCCGGAGATCTTCGCGTTCCTGGAGTTCCTGGACTTCGTCTACGGGGCCTTCGGCTTCACCGACGTCGAGATCTCGCTGGGGCTGCGCCCCGAGAAGCGCATCGGCACCGACGAGCAGTGGACCCGGGCCGAGGAGGCCCTCGACGCCTCGATGAAGAAGACCGGTCGGCCGTATCAGCGTCACGCCCGGCGACGGGGCGTTCTACGGCCCCAAGATCGACTTCCGCGTCAAGGACGCCATCGGCCGCCCCTGGCAGCTCGGCACGATCCAGTGCGACTTCGCGCAGCCCGAGAACTTCGATCTGACCTACATCGGCGAGGACGGCAAGCCCCACCGCCCCGTCGTGCTCCACCGGGCGATCCTCGGCTCGCTCGAACGGTTCCTCGGCATCCTCATCGAGCACACCGGCGGGAACTTCCCGTTCTGGATCTCGCCCGTGCAGGCCGTCGTGCTGCCGGTGTCGGACCGGTTCGGCGAGAAGGCGAGGGAGCTCGGCGCGCAGCTCTCGGCCGCCGGCCTGCGCGTCGAAGTCGACGACCGCAACGAGAAGCTCGGCGCCCGCATCCGCAAGGCGGAGATGCAGAAGGTGCCCTGCATGCTGGTCGTGGGCGAGAAGGAGGCGGCGTCCGGCTCGGTCGCCGTGCGCCTGCGCCACGGAGGAGACGCCGGGACGATGCCCCTCCACGAATTCCTCGCGGCCGCCCAGGCGGCGATCGCGAGCCGAAAGGCCGAACTGACTTCGGAGGTGAAAGATCGATAAGAAGAGTATTCGCGTCAACGAGCAGATCCGGTGGAAAGAGGTCCGCCTGATCGGGGCCGAGGGCGAGGCGATCGGCGTCGTGACGATGGCCGACGCGCTCCAGAAGGCCCGGGAGGCGGGCCTCGATCTCGTCGAGATCGCGCCGACCGCGAGCCCTCCCGTGTGCCGGATCATGAACTTCGGAAAATTCATCTACCAGCAGAAGAAGAAGCAGCAGGACTCCAAGAAGAAACAGAAGACGACACAGGTCAAAGAAGTGAAGTTCCGCCCCAACATCGACGACCACGACTACGACTTCAAGATGAAGAACATCCTGAAGTTCCTGTCGCACGGCGACAAGGTCAAGGCCACGGTCCAATTCCGCGGGCGCGAGATGGCCCGCCGCGAGAACGGCCAGAAGGTCCTCGACCGCCTGCTCCGGGACCTCGAGGGCAAGGCGATCGCCGAGTCGCGCTCGGAAATGCTGGGAAACCGCCTCTACCAGATCCTCTCGCCGGTCAAGCACGAGAAGGTCGCCAAGGCCTGACCTCGGGCCACGGAGAAACACGCATGCCGAAACTCAAGACCCACCGCGGGGCCGCCAAGCGGTTCAAGAAGACCGCCACCGGCAAGTTCAAACGGGCGAAAGCCTTCAAGAGCCACATCCTCACCAAGAAGGCGTCCGGCCGGAAGCGCGGCCTCGCCAAGGCCACGGTCGTCTCGCACTCGGACGCCAAGCGGGTCCGGGAAATGCTGCCGTACGCGTAAGCCGTAAGCCGGAAGCCGGACTCGCAGGTTCACCAACGGCTCACGACGAAACACAGGAGATCACCATGCCTCGCGTAAAGAGAGGACCCAAGAGAAAGAATCGCCGGGCCAAAACCCTGGCGCTCGCCAAGGGCTACTACGGCACCAAGTCGAAGTCCTACCGGATGGCGAAGCTCCAGGTGGAGAAGTCGCTCGTCTACGCGTACCGGGATCGGAAGGTCAAGAAGCGCGACTTCCGCGGCCTCTGGATCGTCCGGATCAACGCGGCCGCGCGCGAGCACGAGATTTCGTACAGCAAGCTGATGGACGGCCTGAAGAAGGCCGGCAACGAGATCAACCGGAAGATGCTGGCCGAGCTCGCCGAGCTCGGATCCCGCCGCCTTCACGCACCTCGTGGGCGTCGCCAAGCAGGCGCTGAAGACGGCCTGACGAGCAGGACGCCGGACGTGGCGAAAGACCCCGTCGCCGAGCTGCTCGACTCCTTTCGCAAGGAGGCCGGCGAAGGGTGTGTCCTCGCGCGCCGAGTTCGAGCGCTGGAAGGGGCGCTATCTCGGCTCGCGAAAAGGGGCTCGTCACGGCGCTCTTCGCCCGCCTCAAGACGCTGCCCGCGGCCGAGCGCGGGCCCTTCGGCCAGCGCGCCAACGCCGCCAAAGCGGAGATCGAAGAGGCGATCCGCCGGCTCGGGACGGAGCTCGAGAACCGCGAGACGGCGTCGCGCGACCTCGCCGCGGCCGTCGACGTCACGCTGCCCGGGCGCCGCGAGCGGCCCGGGGGCTTCACCCGATCACGATCGTCCGGCGGCAGATCGAGGACATCTTCCTGCGCATGGGCTACTCGATCGCCGACGGGCCCGAAGTCGAAAACGATTTCCACAACTTCGAGGCCCTGAACTTCCCGCCCGACCACCCGGCCCGCGACTCGCAGGACACGCTGCTGCTGGATCGCAAGGCGGTCTCGCCCCTCCTTCTGCGCACGCATACGTCGCCCGTTCAGATCCGCGAGATGCGCCGCCACGGCGCCCCGCTCCGCCTGATCGTGCCCGGCCGCGTCTATCGGAAGGACGAGGTCGATGCGACGCACTCGCCGGTCTTCCACCAGGTCGAGGGTCTCGTCGTCGACCACGGGATCTCGATGGCGGACCTCAAAGGCACCGTCACGGCGTTTCTGGAGGAGCTGTTCGGCCAGGGCACGCAGACGCGCTTCATCCCGACGTTCTTCCCGTTCGTCGAGCCTGGAGTGGACGTGGCGATGAGCTGCATCTTCTGCAAGGGCGGCGGCTGCCCGAAGTGCAAGGGCTCCGGCTGGATCGAGATCATGGGCGCCGGAATGGTGCACCCGCGGGTCCTCCAGGGCGTCGCCATCGACCCGGAGGAATACACCGGCTTCGCCTTCGGCCTCGGCATCGACCGGGTCGCGCTCCTGAAGTACGGGTTCCCGGATCTGCGCCTGCTGTTCGAGGGCGACGAGCGTTTCCTGCGGCAGTTCGCGGGGCAGGCGTGAAGTTCTCGCTCGAGTGGCTCTCGGATTTCGTCGACGTCGGCGCGGCCGGCGGCGCCGACGGCGCGCGCCGGCTCCTCGACCAGGCGGGATCCCGGTCGAGTCGGTCTCGACTCCCACGACTCCGACACGATCCTCGAGGCGGAGATCACGCCCAATCGGCCGGATGCGATGGGTCACCGGGGCCTGGCGCGCGAGATCGCCGCCATGTCCGGCGCAGCCGGTGCGGGACACGGCCGAACGCTACGCGGAGCCCGCGCTCCGAGGGGGAGCCCGCCGAGCACGTCGCGTCCGTCGTGATCCAGGTGCCCCAGGCTCTGCCGGCGCTTCGGCGCGCGCCTGGTGCGCGGGATCTCCAACGGCGCCGCGCCGCCGCGGTCGCCCGGCGGCTGGCCGCGATCGGCGCCAAGAGCATCTCGGCCGCGGTGGACGCGACCAACTACGTCCTGTGGGATACGGGCCAGCCTCTCCATGCGTTCGACTTCGACAAGCTCGCCGGCGGGCTCCTCATCATCCGCAAGGCGGCTCGCGGCGAAAAGCTGGTGACGCTCGACGGAGTCGAGCGCACGCTCGAGAGCTCCGACATCGTCGTCGCGGACGCCGACCGCCCGGTCTCCCTCGCCGGAATCATGGGAGGCCTCGCGACGGCGGTCACCGCGGAGACGACCAACGTCCTGCTGGAGGCCGCCTGGTGGGACCCGGTCACGATCCGCCGCACCGCGCGGCGGCTCGGCATGCACACCGACGCGTCGCACCGATTCGAGCGCGGGACCGATCTCGACGCCATTCCCGGCGCCCTGAACCTCGCGGCCCGCCTCCTCGTCGAGGACGGCGGCGACGGTCGCGCCCGGATTCCTGGACGTTCACGGGAACCTGTTCCGCGTCCGGCGCACGGCCCTGCGTCTTTCGCGGCTGCGTCTCCTGTCGGGGGACGGCCGCGTGAACCTCGACGTCGCCGAGCAGGCGCTCCAGCGCCTCGGGTTCTCGACCGAGCGCAAGGGCAAGCACCTGTCGGTCTCGATCCCCCTCTTTCGCACCGACGTGCGGCGCGAAGACGACCTCGTCGAGGAGGTCCTGCGGGTCTACGGCTACGACCGCCTCCCGTCGCGACTGCCCCCCGCGGCCGCTCCGGGCGAGATCCGAGGAGCCGCTGCGCCGGATCGAGGATCGGCTCTCCGACACGGCCGCGGCCTCGGGTCTCTACGAGACCATCAACTCCCCCTTCGTGAACCGCGATACCGACGAGGCGGCCTGGGGGGACTGGCTCCGGTTGACCGACACCGCCCTCGAGCCGCTCGCCGTCCTGAACCCGCTCGATGCGAGCCGGCGGCACCTGCGCGCCACGCTGCTGCCGGGGCTGCTGGACGCGGTCGCGCGCAACCTGAGGCACGGCGCGGCGGGCGTGGGCCTCTTCGAGATCGGGCCGCGCCTTCGGGGCGGCGGGAGAGTCCGACACGCCCGAGTCCTACGAGTCGCGCCGGTTTGCGTTCGCGATCGCGGGCGAGCGGCGGGGACACTGGAGCGTGCCCGAGCGGCTCCGTCCGGCCGACCTCTTCGACGCCAAGGGTCTGGCCGAGCGGTTTCTCGACCCCTGGATCCCGGCGGAGAAGCTGGCCTGGAAACCCGCTTCTGTCCAGGCCCTGACGCCCGGGGCCGCCGCGACGGTGGAGATGCGGTCGGGAGGGCTCCTGGGGGTCGTCGGCCTCGTCGCCGCGTCCGAGCGCGAGAAGCGCGACATCACCGTCCCGGTCTTCGTGGGAGAGCTCGTCGTCGGATCGATCCCCGCCGCGGGCCGCGGTTTCGCCTACCAGGACTACGCGACTCTGCCCGCGATCACGGCCGATCTCTCCTTCGCTCAGCCTCGCGAGCTGACCTGGGAGACGATCGAGGAGTTCGTTCGCGGCGGCGGCCTCGAGAACCTCGAGTCGCTGCGGTGCGTCGACCGCTACGAAGGGCCCGGGGTTCCGCAGGGAAGCGTCAAGACGACGGTCCGGCTGACGTTCCGCTCCCCGGACCGGACGCTCTCGCAGGAGGAAGTCAATCGCCAGGTCAAGAGCCTCGCCGCCGAGCTCGCCTCGCGGCTCAAGGTCACGTTCGGCTGACGGAAGGAAGATCGACCATGGACACCACCAAAGTTTTCGACACGCTGGATCGCAAGATCGAACGCCTGCTGGCGCGCTTGAAGACGCTCGAGTCCGACAACGAGAAGCTCCGGTCCGACCTTCAGGCCGCCCGCCGGGCGGAAAAGGAGGCGGGCGACTCGAAAGGGACCGTCGAGAAGCTGGAGAAGGAGCAGGAGGCCGTGCGCGAGCGTCTCGAGAAGCTCATCCAGACCCTCGAGGCGGCCGACGAGGTCCGCAAGTCGTAACCCATCCCGAAGCGGCCCGCGCGCCGGTCTTCGGGCCGCGCTGCTTCCTCTGCGGAAGTGAAGAGCTGGCCCCGCTTTCCCGCGAAGTCGGCCAGCGCTGGGTGCGTTGCGCGGGCTGCGGGGTCCTCCGCCAGAGCGATCCGCCGCCCGTCTCCTTGACGCAGCGGCAGTACGGCTTTGCCGCACGGCACGACGGGAGCTGGCACGAGAGCTGGACTTCGGCGCGCCCCGCGCCCCATCGCCTGTTCAAGTTCACGATCGTGGCCCAGGCCCTCGCCGCGCACGGGCTCACCGGGCGGCTCGTGGACGTCGGTTGCGGCAGCGGGCAGCTTCAGGAATACCTCGTGTCCCAGGGCTGGAAGAACCCCGTCGGAATCGAGCCCTCGGGCAACCCGGTCGGCAGAGACCACCTCGGCCTCGAGATCTACAACGCGTCGGTCGAAGAGGTCCTTCGACGGCCGGGCATGGCGGGGGCGTTCGACGTCGCCCTCGCCCACCACGTCATCGAGCACTGTCACGACCCCCTCGCGTTCGTCATCCAGCTGAGGGACCTCCTCCGGGCCGGGGGATGCGTGTTCGATCGCCACCCCCAACATGCGCGGCGCCGCGATGCGCTGGAAGACGCTGGCCAGCCGCCGCGGCTGGAAGCGGCGGCCCTTCCGACACCTCGACTTTCCCAAGCACGTGGTTCTCTTCGACAAGGAGAACCTCCCGCGCCTGGTGCGCGCCGCCGGTTTCAAGGTCCTCGACGTACAGACCTACACGCGGGCCTCGGGCGATCGGACGGGTCGGCGCCGGCGGTTCCGGCTGTGGGACCGGTGGGGTTTGGGCGACAACGTTTACGTCGTTGCCCGCCGGCCATTTGCGTAACCCGTTGACTCCGTTCGATCAAACGGACTAGACTCGCCCCTTGAAAGGAGTCAGTGTCTCGATTTGGATAAGCGGGGCAGCGTGACTCAGGTTGAGATCTTCGGGCAGACGTACAGCGTCCGCGCCGATGGGGACACCGGCTACATTCACGACCTGGCCCGCCTGGTCGACTCCCGGATGAAAGAAGTGGCTGAGAGGACGGCGACCGTGGACACGACGAAAATCGCGATCCTGGCCGCCCTGAACATCTCCGATGATCTTTACCAGGCCGAAAAGAAGCGGCAGGGCGATCCCACGGACGCGAAAGCCCGTGCGGAACGCCTGATTCGAAAACTGGACGACGCCCTGGGCGCCTGAGAAGCGACGCGTCGGCACCCCGAGAAGACTCGGGGACACACGAAGGAAAACGAGTGGTCCTGAGGAACGGTCCGGAACAGACGGTGCATAACGCTCGTCGGAAGAGTCGCTTCCGCTTCATCGTGTAGCCACGCCCGTCTGGCGCGCCCCCGGGCGTTTTGGGGGGCCGAAATGAACACAACTTTCGCGATCGCGGTCGCGGCGGGAGCGATCCTGGCCGCGGTCCTGCTCGCCATCGGCTTCTTCTTCCTGCGGAAGAAGGTCGAGAGCGAGCGCGCGGGCATCCGGGCGGAGGCCGACAAGGCGCTGGCCGAAGCGCGCCGCCAGGGAGACGCCAAGATCCGCGAGGCGGACATCGAGGCCAAGGAGAAGGTCCTCGCCGCCCGCGTCGAGTTCGACAAGACCGTCCAGGCCCGCCGGCAGGAGATCGCCGCCCTGGAGAAGCGGGTCCAGCAGAAGGAAGAGAACCTGGACCGGAAGCTCGCCCAGCAGGAGCGGCGCGAAGAGGAGTTCAGCCGGAAGGAGAAGAACGTCTCGCGACCAGCAGAAGAAGCTCGAGGACAAGGAAGCGGAGATCCAGCAGGTCATCGACGACCAGCGCAGGCGCCTCGAGCAGATCTCCGGGCTGACCGCCGTCGACGCCAAGCGCGATCTGGTCAAGTCGGTCGAGAACGAGGCGCGGCTCGAGGCGGCGGGCCTGATCCGCCGGATCGAGGAGGAGGCCACCGAGCAGGCCACCCAGAAGGCCCGCCGGATCATCGGCATGGCCATCCAGCGGCTGGCGTCCGACACGGTCGTGGAGGCCACGGTCTCGGTCGTCGAGCTGCCCTCGGACGACCTGAAGGGCCGCATCATCGGCCGCGAGGGCCGCAACATCCGCGCCCTGGAGGCGGCGACCGGGGTCGACCTGATCATCGACGACACGCCCGAGGCGATCGTCATCTCGGCCTTCGAGCCGCTGCGCCGCGAGGTCGCCCGCGACGCCCTCGAAAAGCTCATCGTCGACGGCCGCATCCACCCGGCGCGCATCGAAGAGATCGTCGAGAAGGTGCGCTCCGAGCTCTGGGAGAAGATCCGCCAGGAAGGCGAGGCCACGGCTCTCGAGTTCGGCATCCCGGACCTGCACCCCGAGCTCATCAAGATCCTCGGGCGCCTGAAGTACCGCACCTCGTACGGCCAGAACGTGCTCCAGCACTCCAAGGAGGTCGGCTGGCTCGCCATGAACATGGCGGCCGAGCTCGGCGCCAACGTCGAGGTCGTCCGGCGCGCGGGCCTGCTGCACGACATCGGCAAGGCGATCGACCGCGAGATGGAGGGCACGCACCTCGAGCTCGGCCGCGAAGTCCTCAAGAAGTTCGGCGAGTCCGAACGACGTCATCCACGCCATGGAGTGCCACCACGGCGACTACGAGCCGCGCTCGCTCGAGGCCGTCCTGGTCAACGGGGCCGACGCGCTCTCGGCCGCCCGGCCCGGCGCCCGGCGCGAGATCCTCGAGACCTACGTCAAGCGCCTCGAGAAGCTCGAGCACATCGCCGACGGTTTCAAGGGCGTCCAGAAGGCCTTCGCCATCCAGGCGGGCCGCGAGCTGCGCATCGTCGTCGAGGCCAACCGCGTCACGGACGACGAGGCCCTCTGGCTGTCCCGCGACGTGGCCAAGAAGATCGAGGCCGAGCTGCAGTACCCCGGCCAGATCAAGGTGACGGTCATCCGCGAGACGCGCGCCGTCGAGTACGCGCGCTGAGACACATGAACATCCTGTTCGTGGGCGACGTCGTCGGCGCGCCGGGGCGGCGGGCGCTCGTCGGCGCTCTCGACCGGCGTGATCGACCGGCACCGGGTCGACTTCACGATCGTCAACGTCGAGAACGCGGCGGGCGGCTTCGGCCTGACGGTGGAGCTCTTCGAGGACCTCTCGAAGATGCCGATCGACGTCTTCTCGTCGGGCAACCACATCTGGGACAAGAAGGAGATCTACGACACTGCTGAACGCCTCCGACCGCCTGCTGCGCCCCGCCAACTATCCGCCCGGGAATCCCGGACGGGGCTGGACGGTCCAGTCGACGGCCGCGGGGATCCCGGTCGGCGTCCTGAACCTCCAGGGACAGGTCTTCATGCCGGCCAACGCCGACTCGCCCTTCCGGGTCGCCGACGAGGAGCTCGCCCGCGCCGGCGACGTCAAGGTCATCTTCGTCGACATCCACGCGGAGGCGACCTCCGAGAAGGCGGCGATCGGCTGGTACCTCGACGGCCGCGTCTCGCGCGGTCGTGGGCACGCACACCCACGTGCCGACGGCCGACGAGACCATCCGGCCGGGGGGCACCGCGTTCCTCTCGGACGCCGGGATGACGGGAGCCTACGAGGGCATCATCGGCTTTTCGAAGGACCGCATCATCGAGAAGTTCCTGTCCCAGACGCCGCGTTCCTTCGAGACCGCCAAGAAGGACATCCGCCTCTCCGGCGTGGTCGTCGACGTGGACGAGGCGACCGGCAAGGCGCGGCGGATCGAGCGCGTCCAGGTGCGGGTGGACTAGACGGCCGAAATGTCACGTCCTCGCCTCACGGCCATCGTCACGACCCTCAACGAGGAGGTCAACATCCGCGAATGCCTGGAGAGCCTGGCATTCGCCGACGAGATCCTGCTGGTCGATTCCTTCTCGACCGACGGCACGGTCGCGATCGTCCGCTCCATCCCCCGCGTGAAGGTCGTCCAGCGGGAGTACTTCGGGTCCGCGGCGCAGAAGAACTGGGCCATGGACCAGGTCATGACGCCGTGGCTCCTGATCGTCGACGCGGACGAACGGATCTCCGAGCCCCTGGCCCGCGAGATCCTGGCAGCTTCTCGAGGCCGGGCCCGAGGCGAAGCACTACTTCATCCGCCGGCAGAACGTCTTCCTGGACCGTGTCATCCGCCACTCCGGCTGGTCGACGGACAAGGTCGTGCGCCTCATCCAGACGGGGACGGCGCGCTACCCCAACCGGCGCGTGCACGCGGATCTTTCGCCTGCGGGCCCGACACCCACCCTGCTCTCGCCGATGGTCCACTTCACGTGCCGCTCGCTCGACCAGTACCTCGCGAAGCTGCACCGCTATGCGACCTGGGGGGCCGCCGACGCGTACCGCCAGGGGAGGAAGGCGGGACCCCTGGAGATTTTCTTTCGGCCGGCGTGGCGTTTCTTCCGCATGTACGTCATCCAGGCCGGCTTCCTCGACGGCCTCCACGGGCTCGTGCTCTGCGGCCTGCAGGCCTGGAGCGTTTTTCTCAAGTGGTCCAAGGTCTGGGAGTGGGAGCGCTTCCGGCGAAACGGCTGGCCCGTCGAGCTTCCGGCATACGATGAGGCGCCCGAGACGTGGCAGGGGACGGCCTAGCAGGTTGCTGAAAAAGGGTGTGGGTGGCGTTAAGAGCGCCGCCGTAACCCGGCGGGTGGCCGGCACTTTGCAAGCATCCTAAGGAGATGACCGAAGTCCTCGGAGGAGCGTACAACCTGGGCCATATCCAAAGTGCCGGACTACGACACCCGCATCCATTTCTCAGTAGCCTGCTAAGTCCTTGCTTCAGATCCTCAAGTACCTTTGGAGGAAGCCGAAAATGCTGAACGTCGGCGATCCCGCGCCCGATTTCACCGTCCAGGACCACACCGGAAATACGCAGAGCCTGTCGGATTACCGCGGCCGCAACGTGGTCCTCTGGTTCTATCCGAAAGCGGACACCCCCGGCTGAACCCTCGAGGGTTGCGGGTTCCGCGACCTCTACGCCGAGTTCCAGAAGAAGAACACGGAGATCCTCGGCGCGTCGTTCGACTGTGTCGAGGACAATGCCGAGTTCGCGAAGAAGTTCCACTATCCCTTTCCGCTGCTCTGCGACGTGAAGCGCGAGATCGGGATGGCGTACGGCGCGACCGACGATCCGAAGGCCGAGATGGCCAAGCGGATCACCTACGTCATCGGGCCCGACGGGAAGATCCTTCAGGCCTACCCGAAGGTGTCGCCGAAGTCTCACCCCCAGGAGGTCCTGGCGAGTCTCTGAGGAGCGGGATCGCCTCGTAGAACTGACGGAGCGCGCCGGCGAGCCGGGCTCCCGAAAAGTCGAGAGCCCTCCGGCGCGCCGCTTCCGCCATCCGGCGGCGCAGCGGCGGGTCGTCCCGCAGGCGGCGCAGAGCCTCGGTCAGGCCCGGCACGTCCCGCGCGACGAATCCCTCGACGCCGTCCGTCACGAGGTCGCGCACCCCGGTCGTGTCGAGCGCGGCGACCGGCAGGCCGGACGCCATGGCCTCCAGGATCGCCCTCTGGCCCTGCTGCGAGCCCGAGGCGGTGAAGAGAAAAACGTCCATGGCCCGGTAGAAGAAGGGGAGAGCCTCGTCCTGGTAGCCCGCCCAGACGTTGCGCGAAGCGGTCCCGGCACGCTCGGCGCGGGCCTCCAGAGCCGGCCGGAGCTCGCCTTTTCCGACGTGCAGGAGGAGCGCGTTCTCGCCGAGCGGCGCGGCCGCGTCGATGGCTTCCTCGTGCCCGCGGCCCCGGGCCATCTTGCCGACGGTCCCGAGAACGAAGCTCCCGGGCGGGAGGCGGACGCCGCCCCGGAGGCCGTCCGGCTTCCCGCCGGGCGCGAAGACCGCGGCGTCCACCGCGGGCGAGCTGGACGGGCCCGGCGACGCCGAAGGCCGCGGCGATGTCCCGGTTGGCGAAGGCGAAGGCGCGGGTATGCCGGAAGAGCCCGCGCAGGAAGAGATCCGGTTTCGCGTGCCGCAGGTGATGGAGCGTCCGGACGATCCGGACGGGGCCCCTCCGGGCGGCCAGCGCCGCGAGGTAGTGGTCGTGCGACAGGTGCGCGTGGACCACGTCGAAGCGCTCCCGCTCGATCGTCGCGCGCAGGACGGGAAGGTCGCGGAGGGCGCCGGCCAGAGAGTGCGGACGGGTCAGCAGCGGGCGGGCCCAGCCCAGGGGCAGGATCCGGCGAGCCAGGGGGCTTCCCCCGACGAACGCGAACTGCGCCTCGATGCCGGCGTCGACCAGGGCGCGCGTCCAGTCGTACACCACGGCGGCGACGCCGGTCCACTTCTCGCCGGCGACGACGTGGAGGATGCGCACCCGGAAAAGCTATCAGCTGACAGCCGGGCGTGCCGCGGATAGACTCTCGGGCGGAGGCATCCGATGGCCGTCGATCCGGAGCTGCTGGCGATTCTGGTCTGCCCGAAGACCAAGGGCCCCCTCGAGCTCGTCGAGCTCAAGGACGCCACCCGCAAGGCTCTCATCGAGAAATACCGGGAGAAGTTCCGCGACGAGGAACCCGTCGTCACGCAGGGGCTCTACTCGAAGCAGGCCGACCTGGTCTACCCGATCGTCTCCGACATCCCGGTCATGCTGATCGACGAGGCCCTTCCCGGCTCGGAGGCGGCGGGCCGCTGAACGGCACATCCGCCGTGGCCCTTCGACGGCTCGCGTTCGGCCTGCTTCTCGGCTTCGCGCTCCTCACTTCCCAGATCTCGGCCGCCTACGCCGCCGCGGTGCTGCTCCTGCTCGTCTGGACGGCGGAGGTCGTCCGCGAGCGCCGGTTCCCCGACGTGCCTTCGCTCTCCCTTCGTCTTTCTCTTCTTCGTTCTGGCGGCCCTCGTCGCTGCTGTCCGCCGTCTTCTCGCGCGATCCGGCGGTCAGCTCGCGCCATCTCCCCGGCCTCGCGCTCTTCCTTCTCGTGCCGATCACCATGGACCTCGCCGACACGACGGCGAGGGCGCGCGCAGATCTTTCTGGCGCTCTCGGCGTCGGGGTGCGCGCTCGCGCTGGTGGGGATCTGGCAGTTCTGGAACGGGGGCGACGCCCTGGACAACCGGATCCGCGCGACGCTCTCCCACTACATGACGTTTTCGGGGCTGACCATGGTCGCGGCGTGCCTGCTGCTCGGACTGGCGCTCGAGGAGCGCGGCCCCCGGAGGGCGCTGGGCCTGGCGTGCGTGCGTCCCGTTCGCCGCCGTGCTCCTGACGTACACCCGCGGCGCCTACGTCGGGATTCTCGCCGCCCTGCTGGTCTACGCCCTGGTCCGGCGGCCGCGCGCCCTCCTGATCCTGGCGCCGGCCCTCCTCGCCGTTTTCTTTCTCGCCCCGCCCGAGATCCGCGAGCGCATCCGCTCGATCACGGACCTCTCGGACCGGACCAACCGCGACCGGATCGCGATGGCCCGGGCGGGCGCGCGCATGGTGGCCGACTCTCCGGTCTTCGGTCTGGGGCCCGACCTCGTGCCGTCCTTCTACCCGCTCTACCGGGACCCCGACGCGCCGCGCTGGCGCGTTCCCCACCTCCACAACAACGTCCTGCAGATCGCGGCCGCGAACGGGGTTTTCGCCGCCGCGGCCTACCTGGCGATCGTCGCCCTGTTTCTCGCTCGCGTCGTTTTCCTCCTGCGGCGGGAGACGCGCCCCGACCGAGCCGCTCTCTGGGCGGGAGCGCTGCTCGCCGGGACGGCCCTCTTCGCGGCCGGCCTGTTCGAATACAACTTCGGCGACACGGAAGTCGAAATGGCGACCCTGCTCGTCTTCGCCGTCCCCTTTTCGAGGGCGGCGGCGGCCCCGGGCGAATAGAATCCCCTCGATGTTCCCGAGCCCCGTTCCCTCCGCCGCGTCTCCGCGGCCCTACACCGTGTCGGAGCTCCTGGCCGAAGTCGCCGGGGTCCTGCGCACGACCTGGCGGGACGTCGCCGTCGTCGGCGAGATCGCGCGCTGCGACGTGCGAAACGGACACGGATACTTCACTCTCAAGGACCGGAGCGCCTGCGTGTCGGCGATCATGTTCGCCTCGGACCTGAAGCGCGTGCCGTTCCGCCTGGAGCCGGGGCTGGAAGTCATCCTGCGCGGCTCGCTCGACCTCTACGCGCCGCAGGGAAAATTCCAGATCCGGGTCTTCGCGATCGAGCCGGTGGGGCGGGGAGCCCTCCAGCTCGCCTTCGAGCAGCTCAAGGCCCGCCTCGAAGCCGAGGGCCTGTTCGCTCCCGAGAAGAAGCGGCCGATCCCCCGGCTGCCTCGTTCCATCGCCCTCGTGACTTCGCCGACGGGCTCCGTGCTGCGCGACATGCTGCACGTCCTGTCGCGGCGGTACCGGGGCCTCGCGATCACGATCTACCCCGTCCGCGTGCAGGGCGAGCTCGCCGCCACCGAGATCGTGGCCGCCGTGCGCCGCCTGAATCGCCGCGGCGGGTTCGACGTCCTGATCCTGGCCCGCGGCGGAGGGTCTCCGGAAGACCTGGCGCCCTTCAACGACGAGCGTGTGGCCCGCGCGCTGGCGGCCTCGCTGATTCCGACCATCTCGGGCGTCGGCCACGAGACCGACTGGACCATCTGCGACTTCGTGGCGGACCTGCGGGCGCCCACGCCCTCCGCCGCGGCCGAGCTGGTCGTCGAGCGCAAGGACGAGATCGAGCGCCGGGTCTCGCTGGCGCAGCAGCGGCTCCTGCGGGCGATGCGCTCCCGCCTGGGCCTCGAGCGGGCCCGGCTTGCGGGCCTGGGGCGCGCCGAAGAGCTGACCGGATTTCCGCGCCGCGTGCGCGAGTGGAGGGGCCGGGTCGCCCAGAGCCGTGACGCTCTCGTGGGCTGCCTGGAGCGCCGGCCCGCCGAGTACGCGGCGCGCGTCGCGGCGGCCCGGCGGCTGCTGACGGATTTCGCCGCGCGTCGCCGAGCTCGCCCGCCGGCGCGACGCCGTGGCCAGCCTGCGCGGCAGGCTCGTCGAGCGGACGGGGCGCTGGGAGGAGCGGCGGCGATCGCGCCTCGGCGAGCTGTCCCGCAAGCTCGACGTCCTGAGCCCTCTCGCCGTGCTCGCCCGCGGATACGCCGTGGCTTACCGGAAGGGTGCCCGGGCGCCGATCGTGTCGGCGGAGAGCGTCGCGATAGGGGATCGCATTCGCGTCCGGCTTCACCAGGGAGAGCTCGGCGTCGTGGTCCGGGACACCGGGCGTCCTCTCGACGACGGGCCGCTCTTCGGAGGGCCGAGGGAGGAGCCGTGACGACCCGTCTGCAAGAAGGACCGCAGTTTCGAGGAGGCGATGGAGCGGCTGGAAGCCATCGTGGCCGAGCTCGAGGGGGAGGACCGGGGGCTCGAGAAGCAGTTCGCCCTCTTCCAGGAAGGCATGGAGCTCGCCCGCTTCTGCGACGCGAAGCTGGCCGAGGTCGAGAAATCGGTCGAGATCGTCCTGAAGGAATCGGCCGAGGAGTGGAAGACGGCGCCGTTCGACGCGGTCGCGGGAGAAGAGGGAGAGGATGGCCGCCGGGACTGAGACCGCCTCGCCGGAGATCGCGAGCTACCTCGCCAAGCGGCGGGAGGAAGTCGACGCCGCGCTCGAGCGGCTCCTGCCCGGTCCCGACGCGTGGCCCTCTCTTCTGCACCGCGCGATCCGCCATTCGGTCTTCGCCGGCGGAAAGCGCCTGCGGCCGATCCTGTGCCTGGCCTCCGCCGAGGTCCTGGGAGCGCGCCCGGAGGACGTGCTCGAGCCGGCCTGCGGCCTCGAGATGATCCACACGTACTCGCTGATCCACGACGACCTGCCCGCCCTGGACAACGACGACCTGCGCCGGGGCGTCCCGACCTGCCACGTCGTGTTCGGGGAAGCGACCGCGATCCTGGCGGGGGACTCGCTCCTGACCCACGGGCTCGGGGTCTTCGCCGTCTACCCGAAAGGCGAGCGGTTCGCGGCCGCGAAGATCCGTGTTCTCGAGGCCGTCGTCGAGGCGATCGGGACGCAGGGCATGATCGGGGGCCAGGCCGCGGACCTCGAGGCCGAGAAGGAAGCCGCGCCGACGGCGGAGCTCCTCGCGCGGATCCACGAGAACAAGACCGGCAAGCTCATTCGCGCGTCGCTCCTTTCCGGGGCGATCCTGGCGGGAGCCGACCCGGAAACTCTCGAGCGCGTCGACCTCTACGGCCGCAGGATCGGCCTGGCCTTTCAGATCAAGGACGATCTGCTCGACGTCGAGTCCGACGCGGCGACTCTCGGCAAGGCCTCGCACAAGGACGCGGCCGCGGGCAAGGCGACCTTTCCGGGAATCTGGGGCCTCGAACGCTCCCGCCAGCTTCTGGCCGAAAACGTCGAGGACGCGGTCGCGGCGGCTTCGGGGCTGCCCCGGGGCGGCGGCGTGCTCCCGGATCTGGCGCGCTTCGTCGGGGCGCGCAAGTCGTGAGAGCCGCCGGCTGGCTCGCGATCGTTTTTCCCGTGGTGGCGTGCGTCGCGCCGGCGGCGACGCCTGCCCCGACGCCGGAGCCGGCACCTCGAGACGCACCGACGCAGCGAGCCACGCCGGCGCCGCGAGTCATGCCGGCGCCGCGAGTCACCGAGGCGCGCCGCGAACCCGCGGACCGCGTCGTCGCGGCCGGCGAGCCTTTCGAGCTCGCCCTCGGTCAGACCGCCGAGATCCGGGGAACGGGCCTCACGGTTCGCTTCGCTTCGGTTCAGGAAGACTCGCGGTGTCCCGAAGGAGCCCAGTGCATCGTCGCGGGGAAGGCCCGGATCCTCTTGAATGTCTCGGGCGGAGGAGAACCGCCCGCCGACGTCGAGCTCAGCACGGCGCGGGGATCCGAAGACGCCGCGCGGGCAAACCAGGCCATCCAGCTTCTGGAGCTGACTCCGCATCCCTCGCTGAAGCGGTCGACACAGCCGGCGGACTATCGTGCCCGACTCGTCGTCGGGAATCTCTGAGCGTCACCGGCGGCCCCGGAGCACCGCCCGCGATGCGCGCGTTCGTTCAGACCGCCGTCGGGCAATTCGAGCCCCGGGACGTCGCCCGGCCGGTGGCGGGACCGGGAGAAGTGATCCTGCGGATGCGCGCCGCGCTGACCTGCGGAACCGATCTCAAGCTGCTCGCGCGGGGACACCCGCGGATCCACCCGCCGCTGACCATGGGCCACGAGCTCTGCGGGGAAGTGGCGGAGGTCGGTCCGGGAGTGTCCGCGTGGAGGCTCGGCGACCGTGCTGTCCCCGGCATCTCGGGCCCCTGCAGACGGTGCGCCGATTGCGCCGCCGGGCGCGGGAACCTCTGCGCGGACGGACACGCCGACCGGCTCTGGGGGGCCTTCGCCGACTTCGTCCGCGTGCCCGCGGGGGTCGTGGCCTCGAACCTCCACCGGGTTCCCGCGGGCCTGGACGACGAGTCCGCGGCGTTTCTGGATCCCCTCGCATCGGTGCTGCACGGCTGGAACCGCCTGCGCGCGCCCGAGGGGGCCCTCCTCGTTTACGGCGCCGGCGCGCTCGCCTTCCTGTGGGCGGCCGTCGCGAAACGGCACGGCCTCGAGGTGATCCTGGCCGGGCGGCGGCCCGACCGCGCGTCTCTGGCGGAGCGCTACGGCGCCCGCTTCGTCGACCTGGCGCGGGAAGGCCGGGAGGGCCTGGTTTCGCAGACCGGGTCGGCTCCCGACGTTGCCGTGGATTGCACGGGTGACAGCGAAGTGTGGGAGCTTCTTCCCGGGATCGTGCGCCCCGGAGGGCAGGTCCTCCTCTTCGGCGGCTGCGCGCCCGGCGTCCCCGTCACCTTCGACGCCGCCCGGCTCCACTACTCCGAGATCAGCCTGGTCGGCTCATTTCACTACACCCCGGCGGAAGCCCGCGCCGCGCTCGAGGCGCTGGCCTCGGGGGAAATCGATCCGCGGCCGCTCCTCTCGGCCCGAGGGACGCTCGAGGACGTCCCGGGCTTCCTGGAGGCTCAGGCCCGGGGCGAGGGCGTGCGATACGCGATTCTCGGAGCATGAGGAGGAACGCATGACGGGGAACTTCGACGCGCGCGCACACAGCTGGCCGAGCCTGCCTCTCGAGAGCTGGCAGCCGACGTACTCGACGCTGCACCTGTGGACGCAGATCGTCGGCAAGATCCGGCTCGTCCAGATGCCGTGGATCAACCACTCCTGGCACGTCACGCTCTACGTCACGGCGACGCGGACTGACGACGTCGCCGATCCCGCATGGCGACCGCACTTTCCAGATCGACTTCGACTTTCTTCGGCACGAGCTGGTCGTCGCGGTGCGACGACGGGCGCGGCGCCGCGCCTCGCGCTCGAGCCGCAGTCCGTGGCCACGTTCTACGCGCCGCCTCATGGACACGCTGGCGTCGCTCGAGCTTCCGGTGCGCATCACCGCGGATGCCCAACGAGATCGCCGATCCCATCCCCTTCGACCAGGACGAGACCCACCGCGCCTACGATTCGCGAATACGCCATCCGCTTCTGGCGCATCCTCGTGCAGGCCGACCGCGTCTTCAAGGAGTTCCGGGCCCGTTTCATCGGCAAGTGCAGCCCGGTGCATTTCTTCTGGGGCGCGCCCGACCTGGCCGTCACGCGGTTCTCCGGCCGGACGGCGCCCCCGCATCCGGGCGGGGTCCCGCACCTGCCGGACTGGGTGACCCGCGAGGCCTACTCGCACGAGGTCAGCAGCTGCGGCTTCTGGCCGGGAGGAGGCCCGATTCCCTACGCCGCGTTCTATTCGTACGCGTACCCCGAGCCGCCGGGCTTCGCGGAGGCGTCCGTGCAGCCACCGAGGCGGTTCTACAGCAGCGACCTCCGCGAGTTCATCCTGCCGTACGACGCCGTACGGAAATCGCGCTCACCGGACGAGACGCTGCTGGAGTTCCTGCAGTCGACCTACGAATCGGCCGCCCGGCTGGCGGCGTGGGATCGCGCCGCTCTCGAGCGAGAGCGCGACCCGAGGAGCGCCCGATGACGATACTCTCTGCGAAACCGGCGGCCGCGAAAAGGACCTCGAGCCCAAGGAGACGTGCATGAGCTCAGGCGAGTCGTTTCGTCCTCGGGCCCCGATCGCGGCGATCTTCGCCGCGCTGTGGATGGCCGGCTCTTCGGCGGCCCAGACACCGCCGCCGCCGGTCCAGTATCCCGACTACCCGAGCGAGACGCCGGACGAAGTTCCAACCCGGTCACCGAGGGCTTCGACTACGTCAAGCGCGACGTGATGATCCCGATGCGCGACGGCGTGAAGCTCCACACGGTCATCCTGGTGCCGAAGGGCGCGAGGGCGCGCCGATCCTCCTGACGCGCACGCCCTACGACGCGGCCGACGCTCACGAGCCACGCCCACAGCGCGCACCTCGGCCCGAGCCTCGCACGGCTACGACAACGCCACCGACGTCATCGTCGAGGGCGGGTACATCCGCGTCGTCCAGGACGTGCGCGGCAAGTACGGGTCCGAGGGCGACTACGTGATGAACCGCCCGCTGCGCGGCCCGCAGAACCCGACGCCGGTCGACCACGCGACCGACACCTGGGACACGATCGACTGGCTCGTGAAGAACGTCCCGGAGACGCAACGGGCAGGGTCGGCATCCTGGGCATCTCCTACGACGGCTTCCTCCCTCTGATGGCGCTGGTCGAATCCGCACCCGGCCCTCAAGGTGTCGGTGCCGATGAACCCGATGGTCGACGGCTGGATGGGCGACGACTGGTTCCACAACGGCGCGTTCCGCCAGCAGGGAATGCCGTTCATCTACGACCAGCAGGCCACGCGCAAGAACGAGACGAAGTGGTGGAGCGAGCCACTTCGACGACTACGACATGTTCCTGCACGGCGGCTCGGCGGGGGAGCTGGGTCGCCGCCGCGGGCTGGAGCAGCTCGGCTTCTGGCGGAAGATCCTCGCGCATCCGAGCTACGACGCGTACTGGAGCGACCAGGCGGTGGACAAGCTCCTCGCCGCTCAGCCGCTGCAGGTGCCCGTGATGCTCGTCCACAGCCTGTGGGATCAGGAGGACATCTACGGCGCGATCGCCGTCTACGAGGCGATCGAGCCGAAGGACACGGGCAACGACAAGGTGTTCCTGGTGATGGGCCCCTGGCATCACGGCCAGATGATCGGGGACGGCAGCGCGCTCGGGGCGCTCAAGTTCGGCAGCGACACCGCGCTCACGTTCCGCCGCGACGATCCTGCGCCGTTCCTCGACCAGTACCTCAAAGACGGCGCCCCGAAGGCCGACGTCGCGCCGGTGACCGCCTTCGAGACGGGGACCAACGCCTGGCGGCGGCTGCCCGCGTGGCCCGCCGGCTGCGAGGCCGGGTGCGCGGTCCAGCCGACGCCGCTGTATCTGGACGCCGGCCTCAAGCTGAGCTTCGAGCCTCCGGCGCCGCGGCGGATGCGGCGTTCGACGAATACGTCTCCGATCCGGCCAAGCCGGTGCCGTTTACCGAGCGCCCCGTCCGGCCGTCGGCTACGCGGGCCCCGCGTGGTCCGCAGTGGCTCGTCGACGACCAGCGCGAGGCCTCGGGACGGCCCGACGTCCTGGTCTTCGTTTCGGACGTTCTGACGCGCGCCCGTCAAGATCAGCGGCCAGCCGATCGCCAACCTGATCGCCTCGACCAGCGGCACCGACTCCGACTGGGTGGTCAAGCTCATCGACGTTTACCCCGACGAGGTCGCCGGACAACCCGAGCATGGGCGGCTACCAGCTGATGGTCTCCGCCGACATTTTCCGCGGGCGCTACCGCGAGAGCCTCGAGACCCCGAAGGCTCTCGTCGCCGACAAGCCGCTGCACTACCGGTTCGCGCTTCCGACCGCGAACCACGTCTTTCTGCCGGGCCATCGGATGATGGTGCAGGTGCAGTCGAGCTGGTTCCCGCTCTACGACCGGAACCCGCAGACCTTCGTGCCCAATATCTTCTGGGCGAAGCCGGGGGACTACCGCAAAGCCGTGCAGCGAATCCATCACGCTCCCGGCCAGGCGAGCTTCGTCGAACTGCCCCTGGTCGTCACGCCGGAGACGGGGAACACCAGAGCCGTGATCCAGAACGACACGACGCGCTGACCGGAAGGAGAGTCCGATGAGCGACAGCCTGACCACCTACCTTCACGATCACCTCGCCGGAGCCACGGCCGGGCTGGAGCTCGTCGAGGCCCTGCGAGATCAACACGCCGACGAGCCCCTGGGACGCTTCGCGGCGCAGCTCTTCGGTGAGATCGAAACCGACCGGCGCACTCTGGAGGAGCTGGCCGAGCGACTCGGCCCGGGAGGCAACCCTCTCAAGGAGGCCGGGGCGTGGCTCGCCGAAAAGGTCGGCCGCCTGAAGCTTGGCCGCCCGGCGGCCGGCGAGCTCGGCACCCTCGAGGCGCTCGAAGCGCTCGCGCTCGGCATTCTGGGGAAGAAGGCGCTCTGGGACGCGCTGGCGGTGGTCGCGCCGCAGGACCCGCGGCTGAGCGGGCTCAAATTCAGCGAGCTCTCGCGCCGGGCGCAGGCGCAGCACGCGCGGGTCGAGGATCAGCGTTTGAGCACCGCCCGGACGGCCCTCCAACCCGCCGCCGAGTGAACATGGCACCGGGCGCGACCGCCTGATGCGCATCGCGATCTTCGGCGCGGGGGGCGCGGGCGGCTACTTCGGGGCGCGCCTTTCCGAGGCGGGTGAGGACGTCGTCTTTCTCGCGCGGGGAGCGCACCTCGAGGCGATCCGGCGCACGGGGCTCAAGGTCGTGACCGACTCCCGCACGATCCTCGTTCGGCCGGCGCAGGCGACCCACGATCCGGCCCGGGTCGGGCCGGTCGACGCCGTGCTCGTCGGCGTCAAGGCCTGGCAGGTACCGGAAGCGGCGCGGGCGATCAAGCCGATGGTCGGCCCGGACACCGTCGTCTGCCCGTTGCAGAACGGCGTCGAGGCGGCCGCCCAGCTCTCGGAGGTCCTCGGGGCCGGCCCCGTCCTCGGCGGCCTGTCGGGGACGCTGAGCTTCATCTCCGCGCCCGGCGAGATTCGCAGCGTCGGAACGACCCACTTCGTCAAGCTCGGGGAGCTCGACGGCCGCCCGAGCGAACGGGCCCTCCGGCTGCGGGACGCGCTGGTGAGCGCGGGCGTGGATGCCGAAGTTCCGCCCGACATCCTGGCCGCAGTCTGGCAGAAGTTCCTTTTCGTGACGGCGTTCGGCGGAGTCGGCGCCGTGGCTCGCGCGCCGGTGGGAGTGATCCGGGCCGTGCCCGAGACGCGGCGCCTTCTCGAGGGGTGCATGCGGGAGGCACATGCGGTGGGCCGCGCGCGGGGCGTTGGCCTGGCCGAGGACGGCGTCGGCCAGGGGATGGCCCTTCTCGACTCTCTCGCGCCCGAGGGAACCACGTCGCTTCAGAGGGACATCGTCTCGGGGAAGCCCTCGGAGCTGGAAGCCTGGAACGGCGCGGTCGCGCGGCTGGGACGGGAGTCCGGAGTGCCCACGCCCCTCCACGGATTTCTCCATGCGTGCCTGCTCCCGCTCGAGCGCCGCGCCCGCAACGAGATCGCTTTCCCCGCATGACTCCGGTGCGAAAGGCGGTGGTGCTGGCGGCGGGCCGCGGCACGCGCATGCGGCGTGCCGGGGAGGATCGGATCTCGATACCGCGCAGGCCGCCGCGGCCGACGCCGGTGGGAAGGCCATGATGCCGATCCACGGCCGGCCCTTCCTCGATCATGTTCTCTCGGGCCTCGCCGATGCCGGCCTGACGGACGTCTGTCTGGTGGTCCGGCCAGGCTACGACGCCGTCCGGGCCCACTACACGGCTCACCGGCCGCGGCGGTTGCGCCTCACGTTCGAGATCCAGCCGGAACCGCTCGGCACCGCGCACGCGCTCCTCTCCGCGGAGGCGTTCGCCGGAGCCGAGGAGTTCCTGGCGCTGAACTCCGACAACGCCTATCCGGTCGGCGCCTACCGGGCGCTGCGCGAGCTCGGCGGTCCGGGACTGGTGGTCTTCGAGCGGGAGAGGCTTCTCGCCCGGAGCAACTTTTCGGAGGAACGTGTGGCGAAGTTCGCCGTCCTCGCCGTAGGCGGCGACGGGTTTCTGGAGCGGATCCTCGAGAAGCCAGAGGAGAAAGACGTCGCGGCGCCCTCGGGCGAGGTCCTCCTGAGCATGAACCTCTGGCGGTTTTCCCCCCGGATTTTCGAGGCCTGCCGCCGGGTGCCCCTTTCGGCGCGGGGCGAGCTCGAGCTGCCGCAGGCGGTCGGCTGGGCGATCGAGAACCTCGGGGAGCGCTTCCGGACGGTGAGGTCGGGCGACGGGGTCCTCGATCTCTCGACCCGCGCCGATGTCGCGGCGGTTTCCGAACGTCTTCGCGGCGTCGAGGCCCGGCCGTGACGGGACTGGAGGAGCGTCTCGTCGAAGCCGGACTCACTCCGGCCGAAGCGCGCCGCAAGAGAGAGCTCTTCGCCGGCGTCGAGACCGCGTTCCGGGACCTCGGAGCGGAACCGGCCGAGGCGCTGCGCTGGTTCGTTCCCGGGCGCATCGAGGTCCTCGGCAAGCACACCGATTACGCCGGCGGCCGGAGTCTCCTCTGCGCCGTGGGACGGGGATTCTGCGTCGCGGCCTCGCCGCGGACGGACCGGGTCGTGCGGGTCGTGGATGTGGGTCGCCAGAAGGAAGGGGAGGTCGCCCTCGATGCCGACCTCGTGCCCGCCGCCACCGGCTGGAAGGTGTATCTGGAGACCGTCGCCGGCCGGGTCGCCCGGAACTTCCCCGGGGAGCTGCGGGGAGCCGACATCGTCCTCGCGAGCGACCTGCCGCGCGCCTCCGGGCTGTCCAGCTCGAGCGCTCTCGTCGTGGCCCTCTTCACGGTCCTGGCACGCGTGAACGGGCTCGAGGCACGGCCGGAATACTCCGAGAACGTCCGGAGCGCCGAAGATCTGGGCGGCTATCTCGGGTGCCTCGAAAACGGCCGCGCCTTCGGGACGCTGCGGGGCGAGGCGGGCGTGGGAACGTTCGGCGGCAGCGAGGATCACACCGCGATCCTCTGCAGCCGGGCCGGAGAGCTCGCCCAGTACGCCTTCTGCCCCGTGCGGCGCGAGAGGGCGATCCCTTTTCCGTCGGACTGGGCCTTCGTCGTGGCCTCGAGCGGCGTCGCCGCGGACAAGACGGGCGACGCGAAGGACCGGTACAACCGGCTCCCGCTGGCGGCGTCCGCGATCCTGGATCTCTGGAACCGCTCGGCACGGCGGGAGGACCCGAACCTGCTGGCCGCGCTGAGCGGACTCCCGGGGGCGCGCGACCGCATCCGCAACCTTCTCCGCCTGCTCCCGGTGGAGGGCTTCTCTCCCGACTTCCTCGTCGGACGGTTCGACCAGTTCGTCGAGGAGTCCACGGAGATCGTTCCGGCGGTGGCAGAGCTGCTGGCGAGCGGAGATGTCGTCCCGATCGGCGAGCTCGTGGATCGCTCCCAGGAGCTCGCGGAACGGCGGCTGGGCAACCAGATTCCCGAGACGGTCCTGCTCGCGCGCGAGGCGCGGATTCTCGGCGCGGCGGCCGCCTCGGCGTTCGGCGGCGGTTTCGGCGGAAGCGTCTGGGCCCTCGTGCGGAGCGAGGAGGCCGAGCCCTTTCGCAGGCGCTGGGGAGACCGCTACGCCGCGGCGTTTCCGAACCCGACCGAGCGGTCGCGCTTCTTCACGACCCGGCCCGGCCCGCCGGTCGTCGAGCTCTAGGGCCGGGTCACGTCGGGCAGCGGCGGCGCGGCCTTCGGGTTGGCGGAGCGCCAGTCCCTTCCCAGAAGGGCCGCGGCGGTCGCGGCGATCTGGCTCTGGCGGACGCGCGGCGTGTCCTTCCGCTCGCCGAGCGGGGGAGTGTCCGGTCCCAGGACCGCGATCCAGATGTTCTGGGCGCCCTCCACGTTCCAGTCGTGGTGCTTCCAGTTCTCGGGCCCGTCGCCTCGGCCATGGTCGGTCGTGATCAGGAAGGTGGTCTTGCCCCGGTACTCCGGCATCGCCTGCATCGTGGACCACAGCTCCTGGATGAACCCGTCGATGGCGTGCGCCGACCGGAGCATGAAGTCGTACCGGCCGACGTGAGCCCACTCGTCCGTTTCGCCGTAACCGACGAAGAGGACCCGCGGCTTGCGCGTGCTCACGTAGTCGAGGAGCGTCTGCTGGAGGAGCGAGTCGAACGGCATCTCGCCGAAGACGCGCGTGGTCGACCGGTAAAGGGTGTTCAGGAGGTCCTGACGCGGGCTCGTATTTCCCCGGACCGGCGGGTCCCACCCCACCCGCATGTCGAGGCGGCTGCGCTCGCGGTGGAAGATAGCCGGGAAGACGTCCCAGCCGGCGACCACGCCCACCCGGCCGGAGAGCTCGGGCATCCCGTTGAGCCACTCGAAGACCGAAACATTCGGGTTGGGCCCGTAGTCGTTCTTGTCGATGCGCGGATCGGCGGCGCCGGTCACGATCTCGTTGTATCCGGGATAGGAGAACCGGAAGCCGTTGTCGACCTGCGCGGGACTTCCTTCGTCCGCGTTCCCGTAGATCTGTCCGTCCTTCGCGACCACGGTCCAGAGAAAGGGCAGCAGGGCCTCGCGCCGTTCCTTCGGAGTCTCCCTCCAGAACTCGCGCCGCAACGCTTCCGCGTCCTCGGCGCCGCCGGGCTTGTCGCTCACGAGCGCGGCCTCGGCGCCCCGGAACACCTCCTGCCAGCGCAGGCCGTCGGTCACGATGACCACGACGTTCTCGGTCCGCCGAGGGGGCTCGGCGGCCTCGAGCCGCGCCGCCGCCGCTACGATCAGGATCGTCGCGAGGACCGTTCCCCGGATGCTCACCTCCACCTCGGGAAGTCTTCGGAGAGAACGCTGATCGTAGGCCGCCACGGACCGGTCCGCGTCCGCTGAGGAGAAGGGCAGCGGGGGTTTCATCTTGATGACGTTGTGGTCCGGGCCGTCGGTGGACAGCAGGATCCCGTGGTCCTTCATGCGCTCGACGACGTAGGAGGCCTGCGCGGCGGCGGGGGCGCGCGTCTCACGGTCCAGGACGAGCTCGATGCCGAGGAAGAGACCCAGGCCGCGGACGTCTCCCACGATCGCGTGACGGTCCTGGAGGCCCATCAGCCCTTCCTTGAGCCGACCCCCGACCTGCTGCGCCCGTTGCTGAAGCCCCTCCGCCGCGATGACGTCGAGCACGGCGAGGCCGATCTCGCACGAGACGGGGTTGCCTCCGAAGGTGTTGAAGTACTCCATGCCGTTGTCGAACGCCGCGGCGATCGCCGGCGTGGTGACGACCGCGCCCAGGGGATGCCCGTTGCCGATCGGTTTGCCGAGCGTGACGATGTCCGGCACGACGCCCTGCGTCTCGAAGCCCCAGAACCGCGTCCCCACGCGTCCAAATCCCACCTGCACCTCGTCGGCGATACAGACGGCGCCGGCGTCCCGGGCGTGGCGGTACGCGGCCGCGAGGTAGCCCGGCGGGAGCTCGATCTGGCCGCCGCACGACAGCAGGCTCTCGCAGAGGAACGCGGCGGGTCGTGCGCCGGCCGTGCGAATCCCCTCCGCCGCCTCGCGGACGTGGGCCGCGAACTTCTCGCCCCGGTCGGGATCGTCCCTCCGGTAGAGGCCCCGGTAGTCGTCCGGCATGGGGACCACGCGGACCCACGGGGGGAGCCCGACCCTCCGGGGCCGCGGTTCTTGTACGGGCTGACGCCGATGAGCGTCTGCGTGTTGCCGTGGTAGGCGCCGTCGACCACGATGACGTCGCTCCCGGAAGTGGCCGCCCGCGCCATCCGCAGGGCGAGCTCGTTGGCTTCGCTTCCGGAGCAGACCAGGAAGCAGACGGACAGGGGTTCGGGCAGGGTGGCGGTCAGTCGCGCGGCGTAGCGCAGGATCGACGGGTGCAGGTACCGCGTGTTGGTGTTCAGGATGGACATCTGTCGCGCGCCCGCCCGGGCCACGCGCGGGTGACCGTGGCCGACGTGGGCGACGTTGTTCACCATGTCGAGGAAGGCGCGGCCCGTCTGGTCGTAGAGGAAAGCGCCGAAGCCGCGCCGGATCTCGAGGGGCGCGCGGTACGACAGCGAAAGCGACGGCCCGAGGCGCTTGCGCCGCTCGTGAGCGAGGCGGCCCGGATCCTCGGCCGCGGCGCGGAACCGCGGCGGCCCTCCGAGGATCAGATTGGGGTCGGGACAGAGGGAGAGCCAGGTCCCGCGGGCGCTCGCCGCGGCCACGCCGGGAAAATCCCCGTCGGAGTCGAGGGCGTCGGCGAGGATCTGGAAGTGGACGTGCGGCGGCCAGTCCCCGTTCTCGGGAGGCGGTCCGATCGCGCCGATGCACGCCCCGCGCTCGACTGCCTGGCCGGGAGACAAGCCCGCGATCGAGTCGCGACCGAGGTGTCCGTAGAGGGTGAAGAAGGGCGGGGCGTCCTCCGGGGCGTGCTCGAGGATCACCGTGGGCCCGTAGTCGAGGCGCGCGGCGTTGTCGCGCACGCTGCGGACGGTGCCGGGAAGGGGAGCCGTCACGGGCGAGCCCGCCTCCCGGAAGAGGTCGATCGCCAGGTGGACCGTGCGCCGCTCGGGATGCTCGCCGCCCGGACCGGCGAACGCGTCGCTCGCGTAGAGAAGCCGCGCCTCGTCGTAGCGGCCGATGCCCAGCTCCTCGCCGGCGGCCGCGAGCGCTCCGAAGAGCCTGGCCGTCATGACGCGGACGTCGGTCGCCTCGGCGGGCGATCGGAACACCGGGCTCCCCACGGAGAGGTCGAAGACGACGGCGCGGCCCGGGTCCCCGGCGACCACCGGTCCCATCTCGCTCTGGTGCGCCGAGATCCAGGCTTCGATCGCCGGCGTCTGCGGGCAGGGCGTCCGGCCGCAGGCGGCGCGCAGGCGGTAGTGCGCCAGACGCGGATGGACCGCCCGCATTCTGGTCAGGACCTCCCAGGCGGGGACCTCGCTGACCAGCAGGTACGCGTTCCGGGGCTCGGCCGAGCGCCGGTGCGCCGACAGGCAGACGCTGGTGCACAGCCGAATCGCGCAGAGCGACCAGAGGACGGCGAGCTCGACCTCCGAGAGAGGGCGGACCTCGTCGTATCCCGCGGCGAGCTCGCAGGCGGCCGCGACCGGATCGGGTTTCCGGAAAACGGCGTAGGCGATCGCCACCGCAAGCTCGCAGACCGTCCAGGTCTCGACCATGTCGCCGAAGTCCAGAAGCCCGGCCAGGGCCCGGGGCCCGGGCGCGGGGTCCCCGACGAGAACGTTGTGGTCGTTGGCGTCGTTGTGGATGACGCTGCGAGGAAGCTCGGCCGCGCGGGACGCGACGGTCCTTTCGAAATCCGCGACGAAGTGGTCGACGAGCGCGCGTCGCTCCGGGTCGGCGATCTTCCCGGCGTGGAGGCCGATGACTCCGAGCGCGCGCTCCGGGTTCCAGGGAAGGTTCCGGTCGACGGCGGCCGGATGCGAGAAGCCGGCGAGCGCCGTGTCCACGCGCCCGAGAAGCCGGCCGATTTCGCGCAGCAGCTCCGGGGAATGAGGACGCGCCTCGGCGAGCGTCGTCCCCGGCAGGTAGGTCAACAGCCGGACCCGCCGGCCCTCCGCGGAGCAGGTCGCTTCGTCGTTGCGTGAGCGCACGAGGCGCGGCAGGGGAAGCTCGGGCGCCCGATCGGCCAGCCAGGCCAGAGCGGCGTTCTGCAGGTCCAGGACGCCCGCGCTCTCGTCGGGACCCGCGATCTTGAGGACGAAATCGCCCCCCTCCGTCGCGAGGCGGAAGTTCTGGTCGCGCTCGCTCGGGAGGGGCTGCGCCGAGGCCGCCAGCCCGTAGAGATCGCGAGCGAGACGCACCGCGTCCTCTTCCCGGAGCCTGCTCGCGGCGGCCGTGGACATTTCCGACGCACGGTACGGCAGAAGGGCGAAGCGGTTCAACCCTCCTGCGGTATCCTCCCGCGCCATGTCCGAGCGCGGAACCGAAGCGGCCGCCCGGCGGGCGGACGGCATCGAGCCTGTCGCGTCGATCCGGGAGCGTTTCCCGGCGCTCGCCAGGCGCGAGAGCGGTCTTCCGGTCGCCTACTTCGACGGTCCCGGCGGCACCCAGGTGCCTCGCGAGGTCGCCGCCGCGATGACCGACTACCTCTTTCACCACAACGCCAACACGCACTGGCGCTATCCGAGCTCGGTCGAGACCGACGCCATGATCGAGGCGGCGCGGCAGGCCCTGGCCGACCTGGTCGGCGGCTCCCGCGACGAGATCGTGTTCGGCCCGAACATGACGACGCTGACGTACCACCTCTCGCGCGCTCTCGGGCGGGGATGGGGGCCCGGCGACGAGATCGTCGTGACGGAGCTCGACCACCACGCCAACGTGGACCCGTGGAAGGCCCTCGCGCGGGAGCGGGGCGTGACGATCCGGACGGTCGCGATGCGCCCGGAGACCGGCACGCTCGAGGAGGGAGGGCTCGAACGCGCGATCACGCGGCGCACGAAGCTCGTCGCCATCGGCGCGGCCTCCAATGCGCTGGGCACGATCAACGACGTGCGGCTCGCCGGCGAGCTCGCCCACGCCGCCGGGGCCCTGTGCTTCGTCGACGCGGTCCACGCCGCGCCCCACGTCCTCCTCGACGTCGCCGGGATCGATTGCGACTATCTGGCATGCTCGCCCTACAAGTTCTACGGCCCGCACCTCGGGGTGCTGTGGGGGCGCCGCGAGCTGCTCGACGGGCTCGACGTGCCGAAGCTGCAGCCGGCGCCCGACTGGTCGCCGGAACGGGTCGAGACCGGCACGCTGTCCCACGAGGGAATCGTGGGTGCGGCCGCGGCCGTGGATTTCCTGGCGGGCCTCGCCGCGGCGCCCGGACGATCGCGCCGCGACGCGCTGGCGTCGGCCTTCGCGGGCCTCCACGCTCGCGGCGGGCGGCTCTTCGAGGGCATGTGGGAGGGGCTTTCCGCGATCGCGGGTGTCCGGCTCTACGGACCTCCCCCGTCCGCTCCGCGGACTCCCACGGTCTCCTTCACGATCTCCGGGTACTCGGCCGACAGCGTCGCCGAGGCGCTGGCGCGGCGGGGAGTCTTCGCCTCGAGCGGCGACTTCTACGCCTGGACGGTCGTGGACCGGCTCGGGCACACGAAGGACGGCGTCGTGCGGGCGGGCTGCGCCTGCTACACGACCTCGGACGAGGTCGACCGCCTCATCGCGGGCGTCCGCGAGATCGCGGACGGGCGCGGTTCGGCCGCCGGCTCGTGAAGGCGGTGCGGGTCGGCCCGAGCGGGGCCGTCGAGGTCGTGGAGCTTCCGACCCCGATGGTCGGCCCCGGCGAAGCCCTGATGCGCACGCGGGTCGCCGGGATCTGCGGCTCGGACCTGCTCGACTGGTACGTGGCAAAGAAAGCGGGCACGGTCCTCGGCCACGAGGTTTCGGGCGAGATCGTCTCCGTCGGGGCCGGGGTCGAAGGGTTTCGCGCGGGGGACCGCGTCGCGCCCCATCACCACGCGCCCTGCCTGGCCTGCGTGTCGTGCGCGGCCGGCCGCTACGTGCACTGCGCCGCGTGGAAGGCGTCGCGGCTGGATCCCGGAGGCATGGCGGAGCTGGTCCGGATCCCGGCGGGGAACCTCGCCCACGACACGCGGAAGGTTCCGGACGGCGTCAGCGACGAGGAGGCCAGCTTCGTCGAGCCCCTCGCGACGGTCGTCAAGGCTTTTCGCCGGGGCCGGTTCACGGCGGGCCAGTCGGCGTTCTTCGTCGGTCTCGGGCCGACGGGCCAGCTCGGGATCCGCCTGGCGCGCGCGGCCGGGGCCTCGCTGATCGCCGGAGCCGAGCGCGTCGCGTCGAGGATCGAGGCCGCCGGGCAGAGCGGCGCGGCCGAGGTCGTGGACGTGTCTCGCGAGGGGATCGCCGCCGGCGCACGGCGCCTCTCGGGAGGCTCGGGATTCGATTTCGTCTTCGTCGGCCCGGGCAAGCGCGAGGTCGTGCGCGAGGCGTTCGAGGCCACGGCCGCGGGGGAACGCTCCTTCTCTTCACGATGGCGCCCCCCGGCGAGTCCTGGGACGTGGACCTGCACGATCTCTACTTTCGCGAAGTCACGGTCGTTCCGTCGTACTCCTGCGGACCCGACGACACACGCGAAGCCCTGGACGCGATCGCGAGCCGCCGGGTCCCCGTCGGCGATCTCGTGTCCCATCGTTTCCCGATCGCGGACGCCGCGGAAGCCTTCGCGCGGGCCCGCCGGCCCGAGGGCGCGATGAAGGTGGTCCTCTTCTGAAAACGCGCCTCGACCTGTTGCTCGTCGCGCGGGGGCTCGCGGCCACGCGCGAGAAGGCCCGGGCGATGATTCTGGCGGGACTCGTTCAGGTGGACGGGCGCCGTGAGGACAAAGCCGGCACGGCCGTCCCCGAGGACGCCGAGGTCGCGGTCGCGGGGCCTCCGCACCCCTACGTCTCCCGCGGCGGATTGAAGCTCGCGGCCGCGCTCGACCATTTTGCCCTGGACCCTTCCGGGAAGGTCTGCCTCGACGTCGGAGCCTCGACGGGGGGGTTCACCGATTGCCTGCTGCAGCGGGGGGCCGCGCGAGTCTACGCGGTGGACGTCGGCTACGGCCAGCTCGACGCGAAGCTGCGGGGGGATGCGCGCGTGATCGTGCGCGAAAAGGTCAATGCCCGCTCGCTGTCTTCCCGCGAGGTTCCGGAGAAAGTGGCCCTGGCCGCGGCCGACGTGTCGTTCATCTCGCTCAAGCTCGTGCTGCCCGCGGTCGCCGCGCTCGTTTCCGGGGGAGGAGCGATCGTCGTTCTGGTCAAGCCGCAGTTCGAGGCCGGGCGCAAGGAAGTGCCGCGGGGCGGCGTCGTCAAATCGGAAGAGACGCGCCGACGCGTCGTCGGGGAGATCGAAGCCGCCGGACGAAGCCTCGCGCTCGGCGTTCTCGGAACCCTGCCGTCGCCCATCCGCGGGGCCCGCGGCAACGAGGAGTTTCTGCTCGGATTTCATGTAAATTGAGCGAGATGAAGGGGTCCCGAGCCTCCTCCTCCAAGTTCCGGCGCATCGGCATCGTGGCGAAGACCGCCTCGGCGACCGCCGTGCGCCTGGCCGCCTCGCTCGATCGGGCGCTGAAGCGCCGGGGCCGCCGGGTCCTGTTCGACGAGGGGACGGCGGAGGCGCTGCGGCGCCCGGACGGCCTCTCGCGCGACCGGATCTCGCGCGAGACGGACCTCGTCCTGGTGTTGGGCGGGGACGGAACGATGCTGTCGGTGGCGCGTTCGGCGCCCGCGTCGACGCCGCTCCTCGGGATCAACGTGGGGATGCTCGGGTTCCTGGCCGGCCTGTCGCGCGAGGAGGCGATCGGCCGGCTCGACGAGGTCTTCGCGGGCCGCTTCCGCGAGGACCGCCGGCGCCGCATGGACGTCTCGATCTCGCGCGGGCCGCACCACGGCGTCTACCGCGTCCTGAACGACGCGGTCCTGAATCGGGAAGCCCTCGCCCGCATCTCGACGTTCGCCATCGCCCTGGACGGGCGGACCGTGGCCGAGTTCCGGGCCGACGGCGTCATCGTTTCGACGCCTACGGGCTCGACCGCGTACAACCTGTCGGCCGGCGGTCCGATCCTCCACCCGTCTCTGGCGGCCATCGTCGTGACCCCGATCTGTCCCCACACGCTGGCGCAGCGGCCCCTGGTCGTTCCGGCGTCGACCGAGATCCGCGTGCGCGTTGTCGGGCCCGAGCGGCGGGACGGTGGCGTCTACCTGACCCTCGACGGGCAGGCGGGATTCCCGATCCTCTCGGGGATCACCGTCAAAGTGCGCTCGAGCGCTTCGCTCGTGACGTTGCTGCGTCCGCCCGAGAGCGATCACTTCGCTCAGCTCTCGAGCAAGCTGTCCTGGGGCGTGTGAGCCCGGACATGAATACCCCGGGCTAGCCCGCATGTCGGACCAGGACACGCGGCCGGACGGGAAAGGCGCGCCGCCGGAGGCCCAGCGCATCTCGACGTCGCGCCTCTTCCTGATCGTCGTCGTCTTCGTCGGCCTCTCGGCGTACGCCGTCTGGAACTCCGACCGGTTCCAGACTCTGATGCAGGGCGTCTCGCAGCAGCGGCTTTCGGATCTGCTCCAGCGCCCCGTGACCTTCCGCCGGGTCAGTTTCCAGATCTTCCCGCCGACCGTGCGCCTGGCCGACGTGCGGATCGGCAACGATCCCCGGATACCCGACGGGCCGCTGCTCGAGGCCCAGGAGCTTTCCATCGGCGGGGGCGTCTCGATATCGGGACGGGAGTTGCGCTTCGGACGCGTGCGCGCGGTCTCTCCCCGCATCGCCCTCGTGCAGTTCCCCGACGGGACCTGGAATCTGCCCCCCGGGCTGACCGGGCCGGCCGGCGACGGCGGCGGCCTGCAGGTCAAGATCGGCGAGCTCGTTGTACAGCAGGGCGTGTTCGAGTTCGACGGGCGCAAGATGGGAGTCGACGCCCGGTTCGACGACTTCGCCGTCGAGCTCTCTTCCCTGACGCGCAACCGATATCGGGGGACCTTCGCGTGCCGCAAGGTCACGCTGGAGCTGCCCTCCGCCGAGCCGATCGTCTTCGGAGTCGACCTGCGGTACCGGCTGGATCCCGCTCGCGGGGCGTCGATCGAGGGGCTGCGGGCGACCGGAGGTTTCGGGAAGCTGCAGGCGGCGGGCTCGCTCGAGAATTTCAAGACCCCGACGATCCTGCTGTCGGCCTCGGGGGAGTTTGACGTCGCGGAGTTGCAGCGGCTTTTCCGCAAGCCGCTCGGATTCCGGGGCAACGCGCGCTTCCGAGGCGACCTTCGCATCCCGCCGTCGGGGGCTTTCGACCTGACCGGGCGGGTGTCCTCCCCGCGCATCGAGGCGCAGGACTTCACGATCGAGGATTTCGAGGCGCCCTTCACCGCGCGACCGCAGGCGCTGGTCGCATCGATCGAGAAAGCGCGTTACGCGGGCGGCACCGCGACCGGCAGCCTGCGAATCGAGAACCTCGCGGGCTCGCCCGGCAGACCCCAGCCGATGACCCTGACACTCGACGCGAAAGGCCTTTCTCTCGAGCGGTTCTTCGCGGACATCGGCCTGCCGGGGACCGGCCTCTCGGGCGTCGCCGCGCTGCGGACCGCCCTCCGATGGGCCGAGGGCGGCATCATGCGCGCCAACGGCGGCGCGACGCTGACGGTCGGGGCGGGGCCTCCGTCCTCCATTGTCCGTGGCCGCTTCGGGATTCCCACGAGCGGAGGAGGCGCGCTGACGATCGTGGACGGGCGCATCGGGTTCTCGGCCATGCCCCTGCGCTTTCCGGCGTCGGCGATCGAGATCAGCGGGGGGCTTCAGATCGGGAAGTGGATGCCCGACTTCGACTTTCAGCTTCGTACGCGGGACCTGACGGAGATGGACCGGCTCTTCCAGAACTTCGTGGCCGCCAGCGGCGGCCGCCCCGATGCTCTCGGCCTGGGGGGGAGCGCGGAGGTCCAGGGGCACCTGGGGGGACAGTGGAGCAATCCGGACGCCAGAGCCCAGTTTTCGGCCGAGAGCGCCCGATACGCCGGCGTCCTCTTCGGCAGCGTCCGCGGCTCGGTCGACATGCGCGACGGCGCGTTCGATTTCCGGCCGCTGCGGGTCTACGACGGGGACGCCACGCTCTCGCTCGAAGGTCTCGTGCGGTATCGCAAGGATCCCACCCGGCCCACGCTCGACGTGACGGTGAGCTCGAAGGACTACCCGGTGTCGCGCTTCCTGGACTATCTCGATCTCGACTATCCGATCGAGGGGCGGGTGTCGGGGACCTTCCGCCTCTCGGGCAGCCCGCCGTCGGCCGTGTCCGGCGGCGGGATGGCGTCGCTCGAGGACGCGGTGGTCTGGGGGCAGAAAGTCCCGAGCATCTCCGGCCGCCTGACCCTCGAGCCCGGCCGCGTCGCGTTCGACGACGTGCGGGCGGACCTCGGCGGAGGCATTGTCGGCGGACACGCCGAGGTCGCCTACGAGAAGAAGACGTTTCTGGTGCGCGCGGCCGGCGACGGCGTGCCCCTCGAATCGCTCGAAGCCATTCGGGAACGCTCGGACGATGTCACGGGCCTCTTGTCCTTCGAGCTGTCGGGCTCGGGGTCCCTCGAGGACCCGGACCTGACCGTTTCGGCGACGCTGACCCGGGCGCGCTTCTTCGGCAGGGAACTCGCCGACGACCTCTCGCCCCGGCTGGAGGCGCGGGTCGTGCGGGGAGACCTCGACGGTACTGTCTCCGTGCCCGGCCACTGGAGCCTGGCCGCCCGGGGTCCTGTCTTCGGCCGTCCCGCCCGGGTCGAGCTGGCGCTCGAGATCTCGGACCTCTCGGCCCTGATCGCGCTGACGCCGCTCGAGCTTCCCGCCGGAGTCGGGGGAGCGCTGACCGCCGAGGGACACCTCGTCCTGCCGGGGACTGCCGGAGGCAGGATCTCGGGCGAGATCACGCTGACCGAAGCGCGCTTCGACGCCGAGGACCGCCCGGGTCTGCTGAAGACGGCGGGACCCGCGCGGCTGCGCCTCCAGGAAGGCCGCGTCACCCTCGAGGAGCTGCAAGTCGCCGGCGAGGGGATCGATCTCCGGCTTCGCGGAACGCTCGACACGGGCGCTGAAAAACCGACCCTCGACGCGCGGATCTCGGGACAGACCGACGCCGCCGCTCTCGCACTGGTCATGCCCGATCCGGGGCTGGCCGGCCGGCTGACGCTCGACGTCGCCGCGAGCGGCCCGCTCGAGAGCCTCGCGTACAACGGCTCCGTCCGGATCGAGAACGGACGTTACCGGGTCGCCGGGTACTGGCTCGACGACATCGACGGGCAGGTCCGGATCGTCGGATCGGCCGGCGAGATCGAGGGCCTGCGCGCCAAGGTCGGCGAAGGGGAGGCCCTCGTCGCGGGCAACTTCCGGCTCGAGGGCGGGGGCCTGAAGGACTTCCGGCTGGCGATTCAGGGCCGGCGGATCCAGGTCCGGGCCATTCCGGCCCTGCGCCTGACCGTCGACGCCGATCTGGTCGCCTCCGGAAACGAGACCGGCAACCTCGTCCGCGGCGAAGTCGTGCTCCTGCAGGGCACCTATTCGAAGGACGTGGAACTCACCGTCTCCGGCCTCCTGGCGGGGAGCCGGCCGGGAGGAGCGATCGCCGCCCGCGAGCCGTGGAAGGAGCGCACCGTGCTCGACGTGCGCGTCGTGTCTGCCGCCTCGCTCGAGGTCCGCAACAACCTCGCGCGCCTGTCCGGAACCGTGGATCTGGTCGCGCGGGGCACCCTGGCCGACCCCGTGCTTCTGGGCCAGGTGCTGCTGGACGAGGGAGGGCGGGTCGTCTTCAGCGACATTCGTTACGAGATCGAGTACGGCGCGATCACGTTCTCCAATACCACTCGGATCGCGCCGTTTCTCGACCTGCGCGCCCGCGCCGAGATCAAGGGCTACCAGCTCATCGTCTCGCTCGTGGGCACGTGGCCGCGGGTCACGGCGAACTTCGTCTCCGATCCTCCCCTCTCGAACGACGCGATCCTGGGGCTCGTGCTCTCCGGAGCGCCGCCGGACACGCGCGCGTCGGCCGACACCACCGGACAGCTCGTCTCCGCCGCGGGCGGCGTGATCTCCGGGGCGGTGACGGGTGGCCTGACCCGGCGCACCCAGCAGATCTTCCGTCTGGACCGGTTCCAGATCGACCCGGTCTTCGAGGGCTCGACGCTCTCGACCTTCCGCACGACCATCGGCAAGCAGATCACCCAGGACCTTTCGGTCACGTCTTCGATCGCGATCGACTCGAGCAAGCAGCCGATCATCCGGATCGAGTGGCAGGCCACGAACTCGATCCTCGTGCAGCTCTTCCGCGACGAGAACGGCATCGTGTCGCTCACGTTCCGCCGGCGCCAGCGCCTCTGATGACGCGCGCCACGGTCCAGGGGCTCGTGGCCGTGCTGGCGTGGGCCGCCGCGGCGCGGGGCGCCGAGATCGCTCCCGAGCTTTACGGCCGGACGGTCGCGTCCGTGGCGTACACGAGCGACGGCGCCGTCGACTCCCGCGACATCGAGGATCTCGTCGCGATCCGGGCCGGGCGGACTCTGACCGACGCCGACACGGCGGCGACCATCCGGAACCTCTACGGGACCCGCCGCTTCGCCAACGTCGTCGTCGAGGGCGAGCCGTCGGAGGACGGCGGGGTCGCCGTGACGGTCCATCTCTGGCGCGCCTATCGGGTCAGCCGGATCTCCTTCAAGGGCAAATCCTCCCTCTTCGACGAGGATTTGCGGCGGGCAGTCCCATTCGCGCCGGGCGACCCGTTCAACGCGTCGGCTCTCGAAGCGGGGACGGCGGCGATCGAGCGCCGCCTCGGGACCGAGGGCTACCTCGATCCCGTCGTCGAGCCGGACGCCGTGTTCGACCCCGCTGACTTTCGACGTGACGGTGATCTACGTCCTTACCCCGGGCGAGCGGGCCCGCACGACGACTCCGTTCTTCGATGGTGCGACGGCCCCTTTCGACCCGGCGGTCCTGGCGAAGAAGGGAAAGTTCCGAGAGGGGAAGCGCTACCGCGAGGCGACGGCGCGCACGGTTGCCGAGCGCATGCGGAAGTTCCTCCTGGGAGAGGGGTATTTCCGGGCCTCCGTCGAGCTGATCGCCGCCGAGCCGGCGGACGGCGGGAGGATTCGCCCGGTCTACCGCGTCAGCCTCGGGCCGCGCTACACGCTCGCCGTCACGGGAGTGAAGGAGAAGGCCGCACGGCGCGAGATCCTGGCCTTGCTGGAGGTTCAGTCTTTCGACGAAGACGTCCTGGACCAGTGGGCTCAGGCCCGCCGGCAGCGGCTCCAGCGCGGAGGACACTACAAGGCGAAGGTGGTCGCGACCGCGGCGCAGGAAGGCGATCCGGTCGTCGTGACGCTGACGGTCGAGCCGGGTCCCAAGTACGCGGTGGAGAGAATCGCGATCACCGGCAACGCCTCTGTCCCCGAGGAGACGCTGCGCCGCATCATGGTGACGCGGGAAAAAGGGATGCCGATCGTGCGCAAGGGCCGGCTCATCGACGCGAACCTCGACAGGGACGCGAGCTCCATCCTGGGCTACTACCAGACGCACGGCTGGATCGAAGCCCGCGTCGACACGCGGGTCGAGGACGGGCCGTCACCGGGCCTCCTCGAGGTCGAGATCGCCGTCGTGGAGGGGCCCCAGGCCTTCGTGACCGAGCGCCGCGTCGTGGGGGCGGATCAGCTCGATCCGGCCGAGGTCGACAAGCTGCTGATCGTCGAGGTCGGGGAGCCCTTCAACCCCAGCGCCGTGCGCCAGGACGTCCAGTCGCTGACGGCCTGGTACCGGAACAACGGCTGGCCGGACGCCTCCGCCCAGGATCGTTACACGCTCTCGGAGGACCGCACCCGGGCGGAGGTCGTCTATCGCGTGGAAGAGGGGATGCGCGCCTTCTTCGGAAAGACGATCGTGCGGGGCAACGCCGTCACGGACCCCGAACGGATCCTGCGCCAGGTGGCCTGGAAGGAAGGCGAGCCCTTCTCCGAGGAAAAGATCGCCGACACGCAGCAGAACCTGTCGCGGACCGGCGTTTTCCGGTCGATCGAGGTCAAACCGCAGCCGTCCATCGCGGAGACCTCGGTGCGCAATGTCGCCATCGACCTGACCGAGGCCCGGCGGCTCTCTCTTCTCTACGGCTTCGGATACCAGTACGCCGCCGGCGCGACCGAGAACCGGAACGACGTCTTCGGGATCGTGGGAGGAACCTACCGCAACCTGTTCGGCAAGATGCGCTCGGCCTCGCTGGAGCTTCAATACGCCCCCCTGTCCCAGCGCGGCCACGTCTTCGCGAGCTTCCTCGAGCCCTACCTCTTCAACACGAGCGTCCCGCTGACCTTCGTCGCGTTCGTGAGCCGGGCGCCGATCCAGGACATCGACATCGACCGCATCGGCGGTTACCTCGAGTCCGCCCGGCTCTTCCGGAAGTACACGCGGGTCGCCCTGCGCTACGAGTACCAGCAGATCTCGCCGCGGAATCCCGAGGACCTGTCGACCATCGAGCTCGAGAAATTCCCGAAGTCCGACCAGCCCATCAAGCAGTCCGCCATCGGGCCGAGTCTCTTCTACGACCGCCGGGACGACATCCTGGACCCCACCCGCGGTTACTACGGCACGGTCGCCGGCAAGTACGCCTTCCCGTTCTTGAACGCCACGGCGCGCTACGGAAAGGTCTCCGGCCAGGCGGCCTGGTTCCGCCGCATGGGCGGCGGCGTCGTCGGGGTGTCGGGGCGCGCAGGCGCGATCTTCCCGTACGATCTCGCGGCGGAAGTGCCGGTGCCGATCGCCGAACGCTTCTTCGCCGGAGGCTCGGCGACCGGCCGCGGCTTCGCCACCGACGTGCTCGGGATCCCGGGGGTCACCGTCGACCCCAACACCCAGGCCACGCTTCACACGCCCCCGGGCGAGGGGCCGCCGGGCGAGGGCGATTGCGCCCCGACCTATCCGAACCTGGCCGACTACGACTGCAGCCCGGGCCCGCGCATCATCGGGGGCAACGGCTTCATGGCGTGGACCCTGGAGTACCGCATTCCGATTCTTGGCAACCTCGGGGCCTCGGTCTTCTACGATCTCGCGCAGGTCTGGGAGAATCCCGGGGACATCAACTTTCGCATCGAGGGCGAAACGGGCATGCGCCAGTCGATCGGCGCCGGCCTCCACTACATGACGCCGATCGGGCCCCTGCGGCTCGAGTACGCCCTGCCGGTCCAGAGCCGCACGATTCCCTTCGACGTCACGGTCAGGCAGAATCCGGACGGATCGACGTGCGACCCGTCGACGGACCCGACCGGCTGCATCCGCGCCACGGGCACGGTGAAGGAAAAGGGGCGCATCCTGCTCTCGATCGGCTATCCGTTCTGAGCGTTACAATCCGGACATGCCGCTCTACGAGTATCGCTGCCGGGAATGCGATCGCCGTTTCGAGGAGTTCGTGCTGGGCGACGCGCGCCCGCGGTGTCCCGGCTGCGCGAGCGGAAAGCTCGAGAAGCTCCTGTCAGTCTTCGCCGTGGGCGCGGGCGGAGGAGGCGCGAAGGCCCCCGAAGCGCCCGCCGGCTGCGGTTCGTGCGGCGATCCCCGGGGTCCGGGTTCCTGTGGCGTGAACTGAAAGCTCGAGCGCCAGCTCGGACATTCCGCGCTCGCGGCTAGCGGCCCACGCTCGACGAGAATGTTCCGGCGACGCCCCTTCGGATCCTCTTTCTCCCGACCTCGGAAAAAAGTCGTCACCAAACGGAGTCTCACGACTCTGTAGGGTTGGAGCCACGAATCGGCCCGAGGTGTCGGAGGTGCGCCGTTTTGCACGCATAGGGATCTCAGGGAGTCAACATGAGCGCAAGAACCGGTCTCCGTTCCCTTCTTTCCTGTCTTCTCGTCATCGCCAGCTTCGTCGTCATCACGATCCTGCGACCAACCGAGGCGGCGCGAGCCCAGAACCCGCCCAACACGGACGGATCCAACCGGCAGCTCGCGAACAGGTGGACCAGGAAATCGTGAGAAGCGCGGTGCGATCGATCGAGAAGGGCCGGGAAACCTTCCGCTTCGACACCTTCGGCGACGAGGCGTTCTGGGGCGACACGTTGAACCTGCATGCGGCGATCGCCGGCGCGGCCAACGGCGGGGTCGGGCCCGGCCTGACGCCCGGCTGCGGCGCTGGCGCTCGGCCTGAAGGTGGACATCGAGCGCCCTGCCCGCGGCCGCTTCAAAACCAGCTGCGCCGCGGAGACGTCGACCTCGACGACCCCGCGACGACGCTCGCTGCTCCTGCAGCTCAACGCGGTCGTCGGGCGTCACGGGCTTCTTCTCGGGCAACCAGCTCACCTCGGTCGGCATCCAGTGCGCGCTGTGCCACTCGACGGTGGACGACTCGTTCGCCCCCGGGATCGGCAGCCGCCTCGACGGCTGGGCGAACCGCGATCTGAACGTCGGCGCCATCATCGCGTTCGCGCCGGACCTCTCGGCCCTCGCCAACCCTGCTGGGCGTCACGCAGGACACGGTGCGCGCAGGTGCTGAACTCCTGGGGCCCGGGAAAGTTCGACGCCGAGCTCGTCCTGGACGGAAAGGCTTTCCGGACCGCCGGCGAATACGAAGTCCGCGGCGACGCTGATCCCGCCGGCCTTCGGGCTGGCGGGCGTCAACCTGCACACCTGGACGGGCTGGGGCTCGCGTCGACGCACTGGAACGCCTTCGTCGCCAACCTCGAGATGCACGGCCAGGGGACCTTCTTCGACCCGCGCCTGGACGACGCCGCGCAGTTCCCGATCGCGGCGGCCAACGGGTTCGGCAACGTCCGCGCCACCCCCGACCTGATCACGGCAAAGCTCGCGGATCTGCACTTCTACCAGCTCGCGATCCCGGCCCCGGCGCCGCCGGCCGGCAGCTTCGACGCGGGCGCGGCGGCCGCGGCGGGAGCGTTCTCTTCGCGGGAAGGCGGCCTGCGCCACGTGCCACGTCCCGCCGCTCTTCACCGAGCCGGGCTGGAACATGCACACTGCCCGCGGAGATCGGTATCGACGGCTTCCAGGCGGATCGCTCGCCCGACCACAGCTACCGGACGGCGCCGCTCAAGGGTCTGTGGACGCACACGAAGGGCGGCTTCTACCACGACGGCCGGTTCGCGACCCTGCTCGACGTCGTGAACCACTACGACGGCGTGAAGACGCTGGGGCTGACGGAGTCGGAGAAGCGGGACCTGGTCGAGTACCTGAAGTCGCTCTGACGCGCCCTCGATCGAGCCGCCGCCGCCCGCGGGCGGAGGGTCACCGAGGCGCCGCGGCTGACGTGCCGGCGATCGCGGGCACCCCCGCAGGCGTCGCGGCGAGCCGGCGCTCCTCGACCGCGAGGGCCTTCCGGAGCGGCTCGACCGCCTCCACCGTCGACGCGGACAATCCCGTGAACGGGGCCTCGGCGAGGGCCTCCCGCCACGGGAGCGAGGGCAGGCCGCCGTCCCGCAGGGCGTGGACGAGCTTGAGCGTGCGGAAGGCGTCGAACCAGGTGTGGAAGTGGCGCAGCATCGTGGGGCCGTCGCTCGAGCGCTCGATCGCCTCGCGCATGGCCGCGAAGGCTCCCATGCGCTCGAGCGATCCGAGCAGAACGTCGGACAGGAAGAACGGGTTTCCGCGGGGGAGCTGCTCGAGGGCGAGGTCCACGCGCCCGCCCGTGTCCGCGATCACGCGCAGGGTCTGCAGCCACGCGGCAAGGTGGGCGAAGACCGCGGGGTGAAACAGGCGGAAGGCGGACAGGCCGCGCCGGCGCGTCACGAGCTGCGAGAGCGCCTTCCCGGTTCCGAACGGGACGCGGTCCGAGATGCGCCCGTCGAGGAGTAGCGGTGTTCCGGCCAGGCGCGCGATCGTCCCCACCTTCGCCAGCTTGTCGAGGATGTAGAAGTCCTCGGCGGCGTTCTTCTTCGGAAAGCCGCGCACCGCGGCGTAGGCGGCGGGGCGCGCGGCCAGGCAGCTGCCCATCGCCTCGTAGGCGTAGGGCGAGCCGGCCCACGCCAGGCCCAGCGTGTAGTAGCGGAGCGAGATTTCGTAGAGCCGTCCCGCCAGACCCAGGGTCTCGTCCGCGCTGAAGCGGTGCTCGAAAAAATAGACGGCCGCGGCGTTCCCGTCCGCGGGGATCGGCTCGGTCTGGTCGAAGTAGTCGTTGGCCAGGATCGTGTCGGCGTCCGTGTTGTGGATCCAGTCCGACGCGACGCGGCCGGCGGCGTGGAGGCGCAGCGCGATGTCGCAACCGATCTTGCGCGCGAGGCCGACGCCCTGGCCCGCCGGGAGAAAGTGTCCCGACCGCGCGCGGTCGACGAGGAGGAGGGCTCCGTTCGGATACTTCAGGGCCGTCGCCGGGAGACCGCCACCCAGCTCCTGGACGCCCTCCGCCGCCTCGAGGAGCCGCGCGCGAGCCGCGTCGTTCGCCTCGTGGACTCCGGGCGGGGAGTCCTCCCGCGCGTTCAGGACGACGACGATGAGCGTGTCGCCTCGCGGACCCTTCGGCACGGAGCCGAGCGTGTCGAAGAGGCTCTGCCCCTCGCCGTAGGCCGGGACGACCAGGACATGGCCGAAGTCCCCCGCCAGCGCGTCGGCGGCCCGGGCCTCCGGCTCCGGCATGGCGGGAGAGGTACTGGGAAACGGGCTTCGACGTCACGGCGCGGAGCTTACCTTCCGCCGGCCGGCCGGGTTCGTTCAGTACAGCGCCGGTCGGACCGGCAGCTCCGCCAGGACCGCCGACCTCGGCCTCCAGCAACCCCTCGAGGCGTTCGTCCGACCGCGGCGGGGTCGAAATAGAGGCGCGCCAGATCGATGTAGAGCTCCTGGTGCCGGACCTCGGTGCGCGCGATCTCGCGGTAGAAGTCTTTCATCGGGCCCGCGGGGAGAGCCGCCGCGAGCAGACCGAAGCGCTCGCACCCGCGCGCCTCGACGATCGCCGGCCGTCAGAAGGCGATCCAGGAAATACGGCTCGCTGCCCTCGCGGAACTGCCGCGTGAGCCGGCGCAGATACTCGCTCCGCGTGTCGGGGAGGAGCGCCAGACCGCGGTCCGCGATCCTGGCGTGAACCGCCTGGAAATGCGCCAGCTCCTCGATGGCCAGCGCGATGCAGCGCTCGACGAGCTCGGCCCGGTCCGGGTAGTGCGCGACCAGAGCCAGCGCCGCCGAAGACGCCTTCCGTTCGTTGGCGGCGTGATCCAGCAGAAACGCGTCGAAATCCGCCAGCACCGCCGCCGCCCAGGCGGGGGACGTCGGGACCCGGAGTCGCACGGTGCCGTCAGCCGCCGCTGACGGCCGGAAGAATCGCGATCTCGGATCCCTCCGGGACGCGCGTCGAGAGACCGAGGCCGTCGCGAATGTTCTGCGCCGCCGACGAAGATGGCGATGTGGGGGCGCACCTCGCCCCGCTCGGTCAGGACCCGGTCGCGCACGCCGGGGTGGATCGCCGCCAGGAGGTCGAGCGCCTCGGCGACGGTCGCCGGAGGTGTCGCCAGCGCGATCCGGCCGCGGCCGTCGGCAAACGGCTGCAGGGGGCCCGGGATCAGGACGTGGACCGGCATCAGGCGGCTTTTCTGATGCGCTGCCGGCGCGGCCGGGCCGCGCGTCTCTTCGTCTTCTCCGGGACGAGAGCGGCCTTGACGCACACGATCGGGGGAAGCCCCTCGCGCAGAAGCTCCCAGCTCTTCCCTTCGTCCCGCGATGCGAAGAGCTTGCCGCTGCGCGTGCCGAAGTAGACCCCCGCCGGCTCGAGCGCGTCGACCGCCATCGCATCGCGGACCACGGTCTCGAACGCGCCCTTCTGCGGCAAGCCGCGCGCGAGCGCCTGCCACGAAGCGCCCCCGTCCCGCGTGCGATAGACGCGAAGCCGCCCCTCGGGCGTGCACCGGAACTCATCCGAGTGGAGAGGCACGATGAACGCCGTGTCGGCGTCGCGCGGATGGATGCCGATGCAGAATCCGAAGTCCGAGGGCACGCCGTTGGCGATGTCGCGCCAGGAGTCTCCGCCGTCGTCGCTGCGGTACAGGCCCCAGTGGTTCTGCAGGTACAGCCGCCCGGCCCGCCCCGGGTGATGCACGATCTTGTGGACGCACTGGCCGAACTCGGGATGCTTGCCCGGCAGGAACTCCGCGCGTACGCCGCGGTTCCTGGCGTTCCACGTGACGCCGCCGTCGTCCGACCGGTAGACGCCGCCCGGTCGATGTCGCGATCGTGAGGCGCCCCGGACGCGCGGGGTCCACGAGCACCGTGTGCAGGCAGAGGCCGCCGCCGCCCGGCATCCACTTCGCGCGGTGGGGGTGGTCCCAGAGGCCCGTGTTGAGCGCCCACGTCTTGCCGCGCGTCCTTCGAGGCGAAGAGCGCCGAGGGCTCGACGCCGCAATAGAGCGTGTCGGGCTCGTCGTCGCGGCCGGGCGCGATCTGCCAGATGTTGGCGAGGGCCGCCTTGGACTCTGCCGGAAAGCGCACGAGCGGAGTCTCGGGCCGGGTCCAGGTCTTTCCGAAGTCCTCGCTCCAGGCCAGCTCCGCTCCCCAGTGCATGCTCGATGGCGCGGCCCACAGACGGCGTCGGCCGTCGCGTCCGTCGAACGCCGCGGCGTACACGGAGTTCCGGGGAACAAGGGACCCGTCGACCTCCAGCGCCGGCGTTCCGGCCCGGACGCGAGCAGAAAGAGCCCCTTCATCGTCCCGACCATCAGCAGGACGTCGCCGTTCTCGACGGGAAGGGGAGGGGGCGTGGGGAGCTTCTTCTTCGGCATGGCCGCAAGTCTATTGCGTCCAGCGCCGGTAGAGGTCCTCGACTCGCCGGCGCAGGTCCTCGAGCGTCCCGTCGTTGACGAGGACGTCGTGGGCGCGGGCCCGCGAGGCGTCGGCCGGAATCTGCGCCGCCATGCGGAGCCGGGCGTCCTCCGCGTCGCCGCCCTTTGACTCCCAGCGCCGCAGGCGCTCGGAATCGGGCGCCACGACGGCCAGGACCCGGTCGTAGTCGCCCTCGGTCCCCGACTCGAAGATCTGCGACGCCTCCGCCACGGCCACGGCGGCGCCTCGACGCTCGGCTGCGGCAAAGCGCCGGGCCCTCTCGGCGCGCACGAGGGGGTGGATCCGCGCCTCGAGGGCGTGGCGCGCGGCCGGGTCCGTGAAGACGATCTCGGCGATGCGGGCCCGTTCGACGCGCCCGGCGGTGTCGAGGACCCGGTCCCCGAAGAGCTCCTCGGCGGCCCGGGCCCCGGCTCCGCCCTCGGCGTAGAGGGCCCGGACGATCTCGTCCGCGTCGAAGACGTCGGCCCCGAGGCCGCGCAGCATCGCGGCGACCGTAGATTTTCCGGAGGCCAGGCCTCCCGTCAGGCCGATCCGCAGCATCAGGGCGCGGCCGAGCGCACCACCTCGCCGCCCTTCATCACCCAGTCGATCTTCGGAGAGCGTCGAGACGTCCTTCAGAGGATCTCCCCGCAGGGCCACGAGGTCCGCGTACGCGCCCTTCTCGATCGTTCCGACCTGCCCGACCAGGCCGAGCAGCTCCGCGGCCACGGTCGTCGCGCTGCGGATGGCTTCCAGCGGAGACATGCCGAGCGCCACCTCGTGCTCGAACTCCCGCGCCTGGTTGATCTCGGTCCACGGAAAGCCGCCGGCGTCCGTTCCGAAGGCGATCTTCACGCCGGCCTTCCGGCAGTTCTCGAAAGACTTCGCGTGAATCTTCGGCATCTCGGCACAGATCGCGCAGCCCGCCTTCGCCCTCGGACCCGCGACGTAGCTGGCGACCGTCAGCGTCGGAGAGAGAAAGATTCCTTTTTTCGCCATCTCCTGGGCGGCCTCCGGGCGAATCGAGTCGCCGTGCTCGATCGAATCCACGCCGGCCGCGATCGCGAGCCGGAGCCCGGTGTCCGAGCGCGCGTGCGCCGCGACCCGGACGCCGTGGGCATGCGCCTCGGATACGACCGCCTCGATCTCCTCCTTCGTCCAATTGGGGGGGGAATCGACGTAACCGTCGGCCGTCAGCCGCAATCCTCCGGTGTTGGCGTAGATCTTGACCCAGTCGGTTCCGTACGAGAGCTGCTCGCGCACCGCCTTGCGGCACCCGTCGGCGCCGTCGCAGACCATGACGCCCGACGGAAACTTCCAGTCGGGCCGGTAGCGCTGGATGGGGTAGGACCCCGTCGTCGACAGCGCCGGGCCGACGACCTTGAGTCGCGGGCCGGGGATCACGCCCTCGTTGACCGCGTCGCGAAGGGCGACGTCGTCGTAGCCGGCGCCCTCGGTCTCGAGGTCGCGCATCGTCGTGAAGCCGTGCTCGAGGGCGATCTTGAGGGCCCGGACCGCGCGCGCCACCCGATGGGCCGGGTACTCCTTCAGGATCTGCTCGTCGTACTCCACCGCCGTGGGATCGCCCTGCAGAAGGATGTGCGTGTGCGTGTCGATCAGGCCGGGCAGAAGGACCCGGTCCCCGAGGTCGATGACGGGGACGCCCGGCGGCGCCTCGGTCCCCACGCTCTCGATCCGGTCTCCGGCCACGACGACGACGGGACGCTCGAGGTAGCGTCCGGCCCGGACGTCGAGCAGGCGCGCCGCCCGGAGGGCCACGCGGGACTTGACGGGCTCCGCCCCCCGGGAGAGGCCGGCCGCCAGAACCGCCAGGGCTGCGAAAGCGAGGCCTGTGAGTCGTTTCTCCACGGCTCCTCCTTGCGTCGGGGAAGCCTATCGCGCCCTCGAAAAATAAATCGGGGCTTCCCCTAAACAATCTACAGGAGCCCGCGTAGACTCCTGTAGAGAGTCGAGAGGAGACACCGATGCCACCGTCAAGAAGCGATCTTCTGCAGGGCACCCTGGACGTGCTGATCCTGAAGACCCTGTCGCCCGGGGCCATGCACGGCTGGGGCATCTCGCAGCGCATCCAGCAGGTCTCCCAGGACGTGCTGGCGGTCAACCAGGGGTCCCTCTACCCGGCGCTCCACCGTCTGGAGGAGAAGGGCTGGATCGCCGCCGAGTGGGGAAATTCCGAGAACAACCGCCGGGCGCGTTTCTACAGCCTGACGCGCGCCGGCCGGCAGCAGCTGGCCGAGGAGACGGAGAGCTGGGAGCGGTTCGCGGCGGCCGTCGGGCGCGTGCTCGCGGCGACGTAGGAGAGACGACATGTTGCGAAAGCTGGCGGCGAGTCTTCGGTCGTTGCGGTCGACCGCGGCATCCCGACGGCGAGCTCGACGACGAGATCGCCTTCCACATCGCCCGGGAGACGGAGGAGAACCTGCGGCGGGGCATGACGCCGGAGGAGGCGCGCCGCGCGGCCCTGCGTTCGGTTCGGCGGCGTCGAGAAGGCCAAGGAGGAGTCCCGCGAAGCCAGCCGGGCGATGCTCCTGGAGACCGTTCTCCAGGACGTGCGCTACGGCCTGCGAGCGCTGCGCAAGAACCCGGGTTACGCCACGGCCGCCATCCTGACGCTGGCGCTCGGCATCGGAGCGAACACGGCGATCTTCTCGGTCGTCCACGGCGTGCTGCTGCAGTCGCTCCCGTACGGCGGAGGAGACCGTCTCGTGCGCGTTCGCGTGGATGCGCCTGGCGCCGGAATCTCGGACGGCCTCTTCTCGCCCCCCGAGATGGACGACATCCGGACCCGCACCCGCACGCTCGACGCCGTCGCGGAGTACCACTCCATGTGGTTCGTCCTGCTCGGCAAGCCCGAGCCCGAGCGCGTCCAGACCGGCGTGGTGTCGGCCAACTTCTTCGACCTGCTCGGCGTGCGCCCCATCCACGGGCGGACGTTTCTGCCCGGCGAGGACAAGCACGGCGCCGAGGCCGTCCTCGTCCTCTCGCACGACTACTGGATGCGGGCCTTCGGCGGCGACGCCTCGGTCGTCGGCAAAGTCTTCCGCATGAACGACCGCGCGCACACGGTCGTCGGCATCCTGCCGCCGATCCCGGGATATCCGGCGGACAACGACGTCTACATGCCGGTGTCGGCCTGCCCGTTTCGGTCGGATCCGATGATGGAGAACAACCGGGACGGCGGGATGCTGCGCGTGTTCGGCCGCAGGAAGCCCGGACTGACGCTCGAGGACAACCGTCGGGACCTCCAGGAGACTGGCGGACCGGGTCGCCCTCGACCACCCCGCGGCCTATCCCTCGTCCATCCGACTCTCGATCGCGCCCGTTCCTCTGACCGAGGAGCTGACCCGGGAAGCCCGGCCCACGTTCCTCCTCCTCTTCGGCACGGTCGGCCTGGTGCTCCTTCTGGCCTGCGCGAACGTCGCGAACCTCTCCCTCGCCCGCCTGGTCCGGCGCGAAAAGGAGATGGCGCTGCGTTCGGCTCTGGGCGCGGGCCGGGCTCGGCTGACGCGCCAGCTTCTGACCGAAAGCGTCCTCGTCGCTCTCGTGGGAGGCGCTCTGGGACTCCTGGTCGCCGTGGCCGGGCGGGGGCTGCTGGTGCACTTCGCCGAGCGCTTCTCGCCGCGCGCCTCCGAGATCGCGATCGACGGCCCGGTCCTGCTGTTCTCGCTCGGCGTCTCCATCCTGGCCGGATTCGGCCTGGGCCTGATCCCGGCCCTGTCGCCGCGGCGCAATCTCGTGTCGGCGTTGAAGGAAGGCCGCGAGACCTCCAGCGAAGGAAAAGCAAGGCCGCGTGTCCGCAACCTTCTCATCGTCTCGCAGGTCGCGATCTCCTTCGTCCTGCTGGCCGGCGCGGGCCTGATGCTCCGCACGCTGTGGAAGCTCTCGCGCGTGGATCCGGGATTCCGCACCGAACGCGTGCTGACCTCGCGGCTGGATCTGAACTTCACGCGCTACCGGGAGGACGAGGAGCAGCGGGCGTTTCACGAACGGCTCCTCGAGCGTCTGTCGGGCGAGCCCGGCGTGCTGTCGGTGGCTCTCGCCGGCAGCTTTCCGCTGAACGAGCGGGGACCGTCGAACGGGCGCTTCCGCATCGAAGGCCGCCCGGCCGGCGGCGTCGAGACCCTGCCCCGGGCGGACTTCCAGCGCATCAGCCCCGCCTATTTCCAGACGATCGGGGTGCCGATCCTGAGAGGCCGCGCCATGACCTCCGCCGACCGTCCGAACACACCGCCGGTGGCCGTGATCAACCATTCGATGGCGCAGCACTTCTGGAAAGGAGAGGACCCCATCGGGCGACGGATCGGCGTGGAGGGGAACACACCCGCCGAGATCGTCTGGCTCACGATCGTCGGGGTCTCGGGCGACGTGCGGCAATACGGTCTGGCCAACGCTCCGACCGACCAGGTCTATCTGGGCATGCTGCAGTACCCCGGGCTCTCCACGACCTGTCTCCTGCGCACCGCCGCCGAACCCGAGCGAATGGAGCGCGTCGTTCGCGCGGCGGTCCACGCGATCGGACCCGAGCAGCCGGTGGACCGGTTCCGCACTCTGGCCGAGGTCCGCTCGGGCGCTCTCGAGACCCCGAGGCTGACGGCGGTCCTGCTGCTCCTCTTCGCGGCCCTCGCGGTCGCGATCACCGCGACGGGCATCGCGGGAGTCATCGGGTTCACCGTCGGTCAGCGCCGGCGCGAGTTCGGGATCCGCATGGCGTTGGGTGCCCTGCCCCGCAGCGTGCAGGCGATGGTGCTCGGCCAGGGGATGCGGCTGGTGGGCGTCGGGCTGATGCTCGGCCTGGGGGGAGCGTTCGTGCTGACCCGCCTGTGGGCAGGACTTCTCTACGAGGTGGCGCCGACGGATCCTCCGACCTACGTCGCGGTCGCGCCTGCTGCTCGGCGGGATCGCGGCCGTCGCCTGCTTCGTGCCGGCCCGGCGGGCGACCACGGCGGACCCCATGGCGGCTGCTGAGGGCCTAGGCGAAGACGGAAGACGGAGGAAACGGTGAAAAAGATTCTCTGGGTGGCGATGGTCCTGATGGCGGCGGCGCCGGCGTTGCTGGCGGTCGGCCGCGGCCAGCGCAACGTGGCGATCCTGATCTTCCCCGGCGTGCAGATCATCGACTACACGGGGCCGTACGAAGTCCTCGGCCACGCCTCGGTCAACGGACAGCGGGCCTTCCAGATCTACACGGTTTCGGAGACGACCGACCCGATCACGACGGCCATGGGCATGACCGTCATTCCCGCCTTCACGTTCGACCGGGCGCCGAAAGCCGACGTCCTCGTCGTCCCGGGCGGAGGCGTCGACCCGCACCTCGAACGACCCGGCCTACATGCGCTGGCTCCGCGCGAGCGCGAAAGACGCCGAGGTCGTCCTTTCGGTCTGCAACGGCGCGTTCTTTCTGGCAAAGGCGGGGCTGCTCGACGGGCTCGAGGCCACGACCTTCGCCGGCCTGATCGACGAGCTGAAGACCGCCGGCCCCGAAGACGAAAGTCGTGTCGGACCGCCGGTTCGTCGACAACGGGAAGATCGTGACGGCCGCCGGCCTCTCCTCGGGCATCGACGGCGCGCTGCACGTCATCGAGAAGCTCTACGGAAGGGGCGCGGCCCAGGTCGACGGCGGTCGGCCTGGAGTACGACTGGCGTCCCGATTCGGGCTGGGCGCGGGCGAGCCTCGCCGACCGCCATCTGCAGCCCGCGTTCGAAGCGCTTTACGAATATCCGCGCACCGTCCTGTCGCACGCGGGCTCGCGCGAGCGCTGGGAGACGAGCTGGCGCATCCAGACGGACGCCCCGCCGCGGGCGGTGCTGGAGAAGCTGGACCGGGCGCTTTCCGCCGGAACGGGCTGGGCCCGTCAGGACCGGCGCGACGCGGCCGGCCTGGCGGAGAGTCGCTGGCGTTTCTCGGACGCCGACGGGTCCGCCTGGACCGAAGCGACCCGCGTGGAGGAGGTCAGGGGAGAGAAGAGCTGCCGCGTGACCGTGACCGTGGCCCGCGCGGCAAAGGGTTGATCGGTAGAGGGTTCGTCTCGTAGATCGGCTGCCGAGAGGGGCCGATCGACAGCGACGGGCTGTTCGATGCCGCGAGTCTGGGGCCGGACCGAACGAATCTCGGCTTGCTTCGAGTCCATGGTCGTGTTCGTATGAGGTCTCTCCCGGAGACTGCCTTTACGTTTCGTTGTTTCAATTCTGGACGAACAGGAGGACAGAATGAACGGATCAATTCCCACCAGGCCCAGACTGCGCGGCCTCGCCGTAGCCGCGCTCGGTCTGCTCGCCGCAGCGGCGGTTACTTCCAGCGCTTTGGGTGCCGCGCCTCCGAAACATCCGCGCCTGACGCCGAAATTCTCGGCGCCCGTCGCATTCGATGTTTCGCTTCCCCTCAGCGCCATGGCATGGCAGGCGCCGCTTCGGAAGCTTCCCACCTCATCGCTGGACATCCACTACGAGATCCGGCCGGAGCGGGATGTCGTGGACGTGAAGGATCAAGGGTATTCCGGCGATGGAGCTCTTCAGGGAGACAGCTCACGGTTGGGCCCGGCTCTGGCGATCCCGTCCCCGATCCAGAACTTCGAGGGCCTGTGCAACCAGGACAACTTCGACATCTTCGGGTTCCGCGTGAACCCACCCGACCCGGTCGGGGATGTCGGCCCGAACCATTACGTCGAGATGATCAACCTGGTCTTCGGCGTCTACGACAAGACGGGCAACCTGCTCCTCGGCCCCATCGACACCGGCACGCTGTGGGCCGGTTTCGCCGGTGCCGGACTGCACCGACCCCTCGGGCGACCCGATCGTCGTCTACGACCAGTTCGCGGATCGCTGGCTCCTGACCCAGTTCACCACCGCAGGGTCCCACTTACTACAACTGCGTCGCCATCTCGCAGACGGGCGACCCGACCGGCGCCTACTACCGCTACGCCTTCTCGACCGGCCTCAACTTCCCGGACTACCCCAAGTACGGGGTCTGGAAGAAACCGTACCTGATCACCACGCGCGAATTCGGTCCGACCGTCGAGTACGGCATCGGCGTCTACGCGCTGGAAAAGAACAAGATGCTCGCCGGCGACCCGGACGCCCGCGTGGTCAGCTTCTTCCTCGACGGGAATGACCCGGATATGCTGCCGCTCGTCGGCGATGGCCTGCTCCCGGCCGACATCGACGGCACGCAGCAGCCGAAAGAACGACGCGCACCGCGCCGATCGTCGGCACCCAGGACGACGGGGCCGGATACGGGGCGACATTCGACGCCCTCAACATCTGGGAGCTGTCGTGAAGTGGGCTCAACACCCACGGCTTCGCTCACTGGCCGCCCAGCTGCCGGTCGCGGCTTTCGATTCGGTTTTCCCGTGCGCCCCGACCTCCCGCGACTGTCTCCCGCAGCCGGGCATCACGAACCCGGAGCAGTACCTCGACATCCTTTCCTACCGGCAGCGGCCGACCTGGCGCCTGGCCTACCGCAACTTCGGGACCTACGAGGCCATGGTCACCAACCAGTCGGTCGAGGCGCTGCCCGGCGTGGCCGGCGTGCGCTGGTACGAGATCCGGCGCATCGGCAGCACCTACTCCGCTGTACCAGCAGGGCACATACGCGCCCGGCGACGGCGTGCATCGCTGGATGGGCAGCATCGCCCAGGACAAGAAGGGCAACATGGCCCTCGGCTACAGCGTCGTCAACGGCGACGACCGTCTTCCCGGGCATCCGCTACACCGGGCGGCTCGCCGGCGACCCGCTGGGCCAGATGACCCAGGGCGAGGGCGCCATCATCAACGGCTCGGGCGTGCAGACGACGACCAACTCCCGCTGGGGCGACTACACCTCGATGAACATCGACCCGACGGACGACTGCACGTTCTGGTACGTCAACGAGTACTACACCGCCGCCGGCCAGGCGAGCAGCCTCGCGGGCTGGCAGACCCGCATCGGCAGCTTTAAGCTGCCGGGCTGCACGCCCTAAGCAGAAATCGATCGCGGGGCCGGCGCAGAGAATCTTGCGCCGGCCCCGTTCTTATTCTTCCCGCCCAACGCCCTCGATCCTTCGCCTCTCGAACTCGTCCCGGCGTTTGCCGGCCTCGTCCGCGAACCTCAAAACCCTGGCGATCCGGCTGCGTTTGAACTCCGGGGGAGGTACGCATGGCGA
>CAWHKQ010000003.1:0-75725 GCA_963829925.1 uncultured Acidobacteriota bacterium | reverse complement strand
TGGAAACTCGATGCGGACGGAATGCTCCCCATTCCCTCCACGCCTGGACTCGGTCTGCGGCTCGACTGGGACAAAGTCGCTAAATACACCGGCGGCAATCTGCTGATCCCGAGCCCCCGAAACTGTAGGAGCGGGTTTACCCCGCGATAAATTCCCTCTCCATTTCAAACGCATTTTCGCGACGTAATACCGCTACGCACGCGCACCACGCGCCCGTGTTGCCAACGCCGTTGACCTCACTTTGATTCCCGACGCCCAGAGCGTCAGCAGCGGCGTCTCCGAATGCATCGCTCGCCTACCCCATTATCGCCTCATGAGCGTCACGCCTTCAATCCTTTCCAGCCGCACCCTCGGACGAGGTATGCGTGCGGTCGAGAGTTTTGGGCGACGCAGTCTAATTCTGATACCTTTGATAACGGCCTTTGCGCTGGCGCTGAGTCGCAGGTGATTGCGTGGGCAGCAGCCATCGCCTGCCGCAACGGGTCGCGACGCTCTACCGCGTTCTGCTCGAAGCGCATTGCGTTAAGTGTCACGGCGGAGAAAAGACCAAGGCCGGCCTCGATCTCACGACTCGCGAGGCGCTCCTGCGCGGTGGTGAAAGCGGGCCGACGTTTTCGCCCGAACAGCCGGCCGAATCGAGTCTGCTGTACCGGATGATCGCGCACCTCAAGGAGCCAGGTATGCCGCACAAGGAAGACCGGCTGCCGCCCGCTGCAATAAGCAGATCGCCGGCTGGCTCCGGTCTGGTGCGCCGTATTCGCGGGCCCTGAACACGGGCGCGGCCCCGAAAGCTAAAACCGAATTCGCGATTACGGCCATGGATCGCGCGCATTGGGCCTTTCAACCAGTGCGCCAGCCAGCCGCCCGTAGTGAAGAACCGCGCCTGACGAAAACGCCGATCGACCCGTTCATCCTCGCCGCGCACAAAGCAAAAGGACTTCGTCCTTCTGCGCCCGCCAGCAAGGAAACGCTGATTCGCCGCGTGACGCTTGATCTGGTTGGTCTTCCGCCATCGCCGAAGGAAGTCGATGCGTTTGTCAGCGACACGTCTCCGAATGCGTACGAGAAGCTGATCGATCGCCTGCTGGCATCGCCACACTACGGCGAGCGTTGGGGTCGTCACTGGCTCAAATATCAGCAATCGTTCCTGGCGGCGCCTGACTTCATCGTATTGCTCCCGAATAGCCGACGAACTCGAGCTTCTTCGTCACCGCCTTGGCGAGCCGGAACGCCGCCTCGACCGCCTCGGCGCCGCCGGAGAAGAGCTGGATGCGCGCCGAGGCCCTGCGGGCGTCACGCGGGCCGAGCAGACTCGAGGAACTTCGCGCGGACCTCGGTCGTGAAGCTCCCGAAGGTGAGCCGCGCCGCCTGCTCCTGCAGCGCCTTCACGTAGTGCGGATGGCAGTGGCCGACGCTGCCGACGGCGATGCCCGCGATGAAGTCGATGTAGGCGTTGCCGTCCTCGTCGATAGATGCGGCTGCCCTGGCCCCGCGCCATCGCCAGGCCGGAGTAGAGCGCGAAGGACTGGAGCCCCGGCGCCATGTGCTCGCTGCTCGAGCGCGACGATCGTCTTCGAGCGCGGCCCGGCCTCGTCGCGCGTCCTGGCGCCCTCGTCATCGCGATGCTCCGAGCGCCGAACCGCGCCGCGCGAGGAGCGCGGCGATGCAGGGCGCGCTCGCCACCGGCGCGGAAGAGCGCGAAGCTCGGCCACGCGTTCAAGTCGATGACCGAGATGCCGCCGCCGGCGACACGATCGCGTCGCCGCCGTAGACCTCGAGCCCCAGCGCGGCCGCGGCCTTCGCGCGTCGCCGCGGCGAGCGCGTCCGGGATCGAAGGCATGGTTCGCGAGCTTCTGGTCCCGGTGGTAGAACCACTGGAACCACGACGGCGGGCCCGCCGTCGCTCGGGACAGGCCCGCCACGCCGTAGAACTTGATCAGGTCTCCGGCGACGTGGTCCTGGAGACCGCGCGCGCGATGCCCGCGGGCGGCAAGCGCTGCCAGGTGGCGCGGGAGCGCGGCCGGCGTCGCCGGCGAAGGACGACGTCGCCCTCCTGCGTGGCATGGACGTCGGCGCGCTTGACCCAGCACGGCGCCCGTGACGCGGCGCTCGGCGCGGCGGCTCGGTCGAGACGAGGACGCTCGACGGATGCGGCACGCCGGCCGCGCGCGAAAGAGCGCGATCATGCGCTCCCGGTCGGTGTTGCGAATGCCGCGACGGCCGGTTGACGATGCACGGCTCCGCCGGCTTTCCCAGGCCGCGAGCTTCTCGACGACGCGGATCCGCTCGCACATGACGAAGAGAAACGGGCGGGACCGCGTCCGAGTCGTCCGCCTCGGGCAGCTCGTCCGGCGACTTGAGCGTGACCGCGAAGCCGCGCGCCGAGAGCTCCCGGCCGGTCGCCCGCAGGATCTCGGCGTCGTCGGTCTCGCGCCCGGGCGAGTGGGCGAGCTCCCGATAGACGCCCCAGCACGGGAGCGGTTCCTCATCGGGGCTGCCATTCGCCCGCCCTCCCACCGCCTACGACCTTGTTCGTTCCCGCGCGGGGGTTCGCCGCTGCGGTTGTCGCTCCCGCCGGGGAGGGCGATAGCGGCCAGCTCTTCGGCCGCGGCCGACGTCCTCGGCGCGGTCCACGTCGACGACCTTCTCGATCTCGACGGCCTCGACCGGCTGGCCCGCGCGCGCGAGCCAGCCGAGGAACTCGCGCAGCCGGCCCGAGCCCGGGCGGGCAGGCGAGCCGCCGCACGCGCTCCGGGAACGACGTAGATGCCGGCCGTGACCGCGTCGCCGCCGGAGCCGCCGATCCACGAGCGACGCGGCCCTGTCCGGGTCGAGCTTCACCCAGAGCGGCTTCTCGTCGTGGACGTACCGGGTGACGGCGAGCACCGTCGCGTCCGGCCGGAAGCGCTTCGGCGCCTGCGGACGAAGCGCGAGAAGTCCGCGGGGCGGGCAGAAGGCGTCCACCGTCGAGACGAGGAGCCGCCCTTCCGGCGCGACGGCGCCGCAGGATCTCGCGGAAGCTCTCGAGCGAGGAGCGCGTCGTCTTGACGATGGATCGTCTCGACGAGCCGCGAAAGCGCTCGCGCACGCACGCCTCGCATTCCCGCTCGGACTCGTTGACGATCACGGCGGCCGGGCGATGCCGGCGGCCGCGAAGTTGCCGAGCACGTGCTCGATCAGCGGGACGCCGGCGATCTTGACCAGGGGCTTGGGCACGCCCAGGTCCTCGCAGCCGCGGCCCGTCGCCCGCGGCGATGACGGCGCCCGCCGCGTCGCGCTCACAGCAGCACCTCAGCAGTTCCCCCAGGGCATGCACGATCAGGATCCTGCAGGACAGCACGCCGTCCGTCTCTCGTCGGTCGCTTGGACGTAGCCAGATGTGCGGCATGCCCACCGCCGCGCGCCCGCCATGTCCCGCGGCAGCGAGTCGCCGACGAACATGGCCGCGAGCCGGGAGTGGCGGCGAGGGCCGTCGAGCGCCGCGCCGAAGATCCGGGGATCGGGCTTCTCGCACCCGACGCGCGCGGAGTCCATGATGATCCCGAATAGCTTGCGGACGCCAGTATCATCGCAGACCGCCTCGAGGTTGCCGTAGAAGTTGGACACCATGCCGAGCCGATAGCGGCCGGCGAGCGCCGCGAGCATCCGGGCGCTCCGGCGGACCGCGGCGACGAGTCTGCTCAACGAACGCGTCGGCCACCGCTCGGCCCGGCGGCGGCTCGACGCCGAGCTCCGCGGGTGAGGCCGGTGAGCAGTGCCGACGGTCACGCCGAACCAAGCTGAGCGCAGGGGAAACGGTGCCGACCAGCGCGTCGTCGGCGGCGTAGAACGCGCGGTCGAACTCGCGCGGAACTGAAAGTTCCTCCGCGAACAGCGTCCGGAAGCGGTCCTTCCACGCCACGCCGTCGGCATCGAGCGTGCCGCCGAAGTCGAACAGGAGGGCCTCGGCTTTCACGCGGGCGGCTCCTCGGAGAGGTCCAGCTTCTCCAGCCGCAGGTGGCCGACGTCGATGAGGTGATGCTTGAGCAGGACGATGATCCCGGGGACGAGCCACACGAGTTCGCGCCCGCGCCGCACCAGCGCCCAGGCGGCGCCCTGCGCCGCGGTCAGGCCGACCAGCGCGAAGACGCCGACGCGCACGCCCTCGGCGCTGCCGATCTTGCCCGGGATGAACAGCAGCATGCTGTTGAAGACCATGGCGAGGGACTCGATCGCGAAGGCCGTGGCCCAGCCGTGGCCCGGCGACAGCAGCTTCAGGACGATCCAGGTCTCGAGGAGCCCCCCGCACCACCCCAGAATCCCCAGGCGACCGCGAGGGCGAAGGTGCCGCGGTGCTCCTCCTCGTGGTAGTAGACGCGGATCCGCTCGTCCAGACGGTGGGCCTCGGCCTCGAGCTTCGCCAGTCGCGCGGCCAGCGGTTTGATGCGCGTCAGCCAGCGCGTGGCCGGCCCGAAGGCGCCGCGCCGCAGGGCCCGCGTCAGGCCGAAGAGGATGGCGCCGATGAAGAGCAGACCCGCGACCGCGATGTACTTGGCGGCCGGCGGCAGGTCGAAGCGGATGACGGCGACCGTGATCCCCGCGATCAGGAACAGCCACTGGGCGATCAGATCCGCGTGGCGGTGCACGGCGATAGTCGCGAAGGCCAGCCCGAACCCCATCTTCGGGCGCAGGAGGTGCGCCTTGATGGGCTCGCCGCCGACCCCGGTGAAGTAGTTGACGGAGTCGCCGGCGAGGTAGGTCGCGAGGAGCTCGCCGAAGGACACCGGGTGCGGCCGCCCGATGATGACCCACCAGCCGAGGGTGAACAGGACCTGGGCCAGGCCGCAGACCCCGACGAGCAGGAAGAAATAGAAGTGGATGCGCGACAGGTTCGCCATGATCGGTTCCCACCCGACCAGGGCGAGGCCCGCGATGATGACGGCGATTCCGAGGGCGAAGAGGGCGATGTGCCAGCCCCGGCGCCGCCGGGCGGGTCGAGCGCCGTCGCCTGCGGAGGGCGGCGGGGGGACGTCGCGAACAGCCGCGACAGGCGCGGGAGGAGCGGTCATGGCAGTCGTTCCCGGGTCAGGCCCGGACGGGGAGAAGCGCTTTCAACTCCTGGGGCAGCGGAAAGGAGACGTCCTCTTTCACCGTCTCGAACTCCTCGACGATCTCCACGCCCAGCTCCGCGCGCGCGAAGGTCACGACTTCCTGGACGAGGATCTCGGGCGCCGACGCGCTCGCGGTCAGGCCCAGGACCCGGACCCCTCGGAGCCACTCGGGGTCGGATGTCCCGGGCGCGCTCGATCAGGTACGAGGCGACCCCGTTGGCGCGCGCGACCTCGCACATGCGGAGGGAGTTCGAGCTGTTCGGTGCGCCGAGCACGAGCAGCATGTCCACGTGCGGCGCCATCGCCTTGACGGCGTCCTGCCGGTTCTGAGTCGCGTAGCAGATGTCCTGCTTCGTCGGCGCCTTGAGATGCGGGAAGCGCCGTTTCAGGACCGCCAGGATGTCGCGCGTGTCGTCGATCGAGAGCGTCGTCTGCGTCAGATAAGCCACGCGGTCGGGATCGGGCACCGTGACCTTCTCGGCGTCCTCCCTGGTCTCCACCAGGCGAATCGCATCCGGCGCCTCGCCCAGTGTGCCGACCGTCTCGTCGTGGTCGTGGTGCCCGACGAGGATGATCGTGTAGCCCTGTTTCGCGTAGTGGATCGCCTCGAGGTGCACCTTGGTGACGAGGGGGCAGGTCGCGTCGATCGTCTTCAGCCCCTTCTCGGTGGCGAGGGCGCGCACCTGGGGAGCGATGCCGTGGGCCGAGAAGATCAGCGAGGCGTTGTCCGGGACCTCGTCCACCTCTTCGACGAACCGGGCGCCCTTGTCGCGCAGCTCGTCGACGACGTATCGGTTGTGGATGATCTCCTTGCGGACGTAGACCGGGCCGTCGGCGACCTCGAGGGCCTTCTCGACGACGTCGATGGCCCGCACGACGCCGGCGCAGAACCCCCGCAGCCCCGCGATGAGGAGCTTCTCGACGCGGATCGCGGTGAAATCGTGCTCGGTCACCACGTGACCGTCTCGGCGAACTTTTCCTTCTTGCCCCGCTCGGACCCCGAGTCCGAGGCCGAGCGGGCGAGATCCGGAAAGAGCTCCAGCGCCCGCTCGACGACGCCGTCGACGTCGAGCTTCAGGTTGTGGCGCTGCTGGAGCTGCGGACTGTGGTCGACGAAGATGTCCGGAATCGCGTGGGACTTCCAGCCGGCCGACGGGAGGCCGGCCGCGTGGACCGCCTCGAGGACTCCGGCGCCGAAGCCGCCGATCCCGAGGTGCTCCTCGAGCGTGAGGACGCGCGGCGAGGTCTCGGCGATCCGGGTGATCAGCTCCATGTCGAGCGGCTTGGCGAAACGGGCGTTGGCGACTCCGGCCGAGATGCCGCGGCGGGCGAGCTCGTCGGCCGCCTGGCTCGCGACCGAGACCATCGAGCCGTAGGCCAGGAGCATCAGGTCGCGGCCCTCCCGCAGGATCTCGCCCTTTCCGATGGGCACCGTCTTCAGGACCGGGTCGAGCTCGACGCCCAGGGCCAGGCCGCGCGGATACCGCACGGCGAAAGGCTTGCCCGAGGTGATCGCGGTGAAGAGCATGTGCTGCAGCTCGTTCTCGTCCTTCGGCGCGGCCACGGTCATGTTCGGGACGACCCGCGTGTAGGAGATGTCGAAGATCCCCTGGTGGGTCTTGCCGTCGTCGCCGACGAGGCCGGCGCGGTCGATGCAGATCGTGACCGGCAGGCTCTGGAGCGCGACGTCGTGGATGATCTGATCGAAGGAGCGCTGGAGGAAAGTCGAGTAGATCGACACGACCGGCTTCAACCCCTCCTTGGCCATTCCCGCCGCCATGATGACCGCATGCTCCTCGGCGATGCCGACGTCGAACACGCGGTCGGGGAACATCTTCTTGACCTCGATCAGGCCGGTGCCCTCGAGCATGGCCGCCGAGATCGCGACGATCTTCGGGTCCTTCTGCATCATCGAGATGAGCGTCTTCGCGAAGACCTGCGAGTAGGTGTAGCGGGTGCCGGCTCCGCCGGGTCCGATCGGACTGCCGGGCTGGTGGAACTTCGAGGGGTTCTGCTCGGCCTGCTGGAAGCCGCGGCCCTTGTGAGTCAGCGCGTGGATGACGACAGGCGTGCCGTCCTTCGAGACCTCCCGGGCGCGCGCGAGGGCCTCTTCGAGCTCGCGAAAGTCGTGGCCGTCGACGGGGCCCACATAGTGGAAGCCGAGCTCGTCCCAGATGACGTTGGGCAGGAAGAGCCCCTCGACGGAGCTCTTGAGCTTTCTCGCCAGCTCCCACGCCTTGTCGCCCTTGGGCAGCTTCTTTATGAAGCTGTGCCCGGTCTCGACGAACTTCTGATAGGCCGGGTGGAGCTCGAAGCGGTTCCTCCAGTGGACCAGCCAGCCGACGTTCTCCGAGATCGACCAGCCGTTGTCGTTCAGCACGACGATGAGCCGCTTCGGCTTGACGTGGACGATGTTGTTCATCGCCTCGTAGGAGGGGCCCGAGGTCAGCGCGCCGTCGCCCACGATGACGACGACGTAGGGGTCGTCGGGCGCGCCCTGAAGCGCCATCGAAACGCCGAGGCCGTAGGACAGGCCGGTGCCGGCATGGCCGGCGGCCAGGGTGTCGTGGGCGCTTTCGGAGGGCTCGGCGAACCCGGAAAGGCCTCCCGGGGTCCGGATCGACGGGAACTGGTCCCGCCGTCCCGGTAACGAGCTTGTGGGTGTAGCACTGGTTGGAGGTGTCCCAGACCAGCCTGTCTTTGGGGCTGTCGAAAGCGCGGTGCAGGGCGAGCGTGAGCTCCACGACCCCGAGGTTGGAGGCGAGGTGTCCACCGGTCTTCGTGATCGTCTGGACGATTATGTCGCGACAGCTCTGAGAGACCTCGGCTAATTGCTCGTGGCTCAAAGCCTTGAGATCGTCAGGCCTTTCGATCCGGCTCAGGATGGACATACGTTCCCTACCCCCCACCGACAAGAAACGCGGATGATACTCTACAACTTCGCATGGCAAATACGCTCCAGATCGGCAGTCAGGCGCACAAAGAGCTTCTCTGCCGGACGTTTATCGACACCCACGACCCGTTCGTGCCGTCCCGGATCCAGTGGCCGGACCTCGACCCGGCGAGCCTTCAGAGGCTCAAGGACATGCCCGTCTGGAACGAGGCCACCCGGACCGAGGCCGCCACCGCGGTCAAAGTGCAGTCGCTGGGGGACACCGAAAAGGATCCCCTGCTGGCCGAGGCCATCAGTCTCCAGGGCTACGAGGAGGGGCGTCACGCCGAGGTCCTGCAGCTTCTGACCCGGCACTACGGCATCCCGGTGGCTCCCTTTCCGCCCCCGGAGGTCCCGAAGGACCCCACCCTGGCCTTCCTGCGGACCGGCTACGGGGAGTGCCTGGATTCGTTCTTCGCGTTCGGCCTCTTCCGGCTGGGCGAGCGGGCCGAGGTGTTCCCGCGCTCCCTGATCTCGCATCTTCGAGACGATCATGCAGGAGGAGGCCCGGCACATCCTCTTCATCGTCAACTGGGCGGCGTACCTGCGGGCCCAGCGGCCGCTGGTGCTGCGGCCCGGCGTTCGACGCCTGGCGGGGCTGGAACATCGCCGCGCAGGCCTTCGACCGTCTCAAGGGCGCGCTCCAGATGGCCGGCGGCGGCGACAAGAAAGAGGACGGGATACGGCAACGGCGAAAAGGCCGAAGCGGCTCCGACGCGCGACGAGGCCCAGGACGGGTTCACGCTGAAGTCCCACAGCATGTTCGGCGACTTCTCGCTGCGTTCGTTCCTCGAGACCTGCCTGCAGGAAAACGACCGCCGGCTCGCGCCGTACGACCCCCGACTCCTGCGGCCGAGGCTCGTGCCCTCGGTCGTCCGCCAGGTCGTAAAGGTGCTCCCTCGCAAGTCTCCGCGGGAAGCGAATCGGGAAGAGAAGGTCGCTTAAACCGTCGCCTCCGCTCGTACAGGGATCTGCGGCCTTCGGCCGCACCGGCCTGCGGCTCGCCTGTGGGCTCGACCGCAGGCCTGATCCCCTCCCTCGCTGCGGCTCCCGCGGCGCGAGGCGTCCTCCGCTGCGCTCGCGGAGATTCCTCGCGCCGCGAATCAAGTCAACAATGCCTCACGCCGAGTCTTTTCTTGTCTATTCTCGAGAGCCCGATGCTTTGCGAGGCGCTGGTGGCATAGTTCGCAGCGCGGAAGTCTCCCGAAGTAACCGAGGGAGGAGACGCGCGCCGCGGGAGCGAGCGCTAGCGAGCGACGTGCACGGCCGGCTCCTCCCGATCCAGCGCGCGTCTTCAGGCGCTGCGTGATCAGGAAGACTTCCGGACGCGAGACCTTGGAGCCCGGGCCGTGCTTCTCGACGCGCTCGAGCGCGGCCCAGGCGAGTTGCACCGGGAGCGCGGTGAACTCGATGACGCCCCGCGGCGCCTTCGCCTTCTGGAGGGCGAGGATGTAGTCGCCGGCCACGCCGAGATCGCGGCGGGCGAGAGCGAAGACCTCGGACCGCGGCGTGTCCGCCGGAAGGTAGCTCCGTCCCTCGGCGGCGTCGCCGGCCGAGTCCTTCAGGATGTTCACGAGCTGCAGCGCCTCGCCGAACGTCGCCGCCCGCTCGCGCAGATACGGGGCGACCGGCGCCAGAGCCGGCCGGTCGAGCAGGAAGAGCTCCGAGAGCATCTCGCCGACGATGCCGGCGACGATGTAGCAGTAGTCCTTCAGGTCCTGGACCGACTGCAGCGTCAGCCGCCCGTCCCGGGTCCGCGACACGATGCTCGCCATGCCCTCGGCCGAGCGGGACACGTGGGCGCGGATCGGCGCGATCGCGCCGGCGGAAAGGGCGAAGAACGCGTCGAGCACGAACGGGACCTCGGCGATCAGCTCGCGGTAGCCCTTGTGGGGCGAGACGTCCTGCGCGGCCCACCGCTCCGCCAGAGGCCTCGGCCCGTTCGCGCGAGTAGCGCCGAAAGCAAATCGCGGAAGTCGGAGAGCGCCTGGATGCGGCTTTCCGGCGCGCCAGTGCGAGGCGTCCTCGAAGGTGTCCGCGATCCGGAAGAGGAGGTAGGCGATCATGACCTCGCGCCGCGTCGGCTCCGGAAGGACCGGGATCGAGAGCGCGAAGGTCCGGCTGGTCTTTTCGAGGAGGTCCTCGAGCTTTGCCGTCATCGGCGCCGCCGGCCGGCGGGGACGAGTCCCGCCTTCACGAGCTCGGCGAGGAAGTCGCCGAGGGCTCCGGACGCGTCGTGGAGGCGGCGGCGCATCCGGAGGAGGGTACCCCACGAGCCCGGGTGGAGAAGCGCCCGCCGGGCCACCTCGCCCCGGCGGATGCTGCCGTCGGGACCCACGCAGGCGGGCAGGAAATCGGGCAGCTCCTCGCTCGACGGTGTCGCTGATGACGCGCAGGATCAGGAAGGGAACTCCGCGAACGGCCGCCTCGCGGGCCCAGGCCGCCGACTCCATGTCCACGGCGAGCACGGCGTCGCCGCCCGAGGCGGCGGCCAGGGCGGCCTTCGCGGCAGCGGAGACGACGGGCCGGTCGACCGTGACCAGTGTGCCGGCCTTCGCCTTCCCGCCCGCGAGCGCCCGCTGCAGGAGACCCTTGTCGGGCGGCGGCGTGTCGCCGATCCCGCTTCGGACGCGGCGGGAGGCGACGATGTCTCCGACGGCCAGGCCCGCCGACAGGGCGCCGGCGATTCCCGCCCCGACGAGGGCGAGTGGCCGGTGCTGCTCCAGCAGCAGGGCCGCGCCCCACGCCGCCCGCCGCGGCCCGTCCCCGGTCGCGGCCGACACGACGCCCGCCGGAACCGGAAGCGCGCGCCGGATCGCCCGGACTTCTTCGTCGAGCGCCGCGAGGATCGCGATCGGCCGCGTCTCAGCCACGGACGTAACCCTTTTCCCGAAACCATGCGACCGCGCGGGCCAGCGGCTCCTCGACCGGCGTTTGCGGAAGGCCGAGCTCGCGCCGGCGCCTTCGAGGCGTCGAAGAACATGCGGTGCGTCGACATCCGCACGCTCTCGAAGGACACGCGCGGCGCTCGCCCGGTCAGGCGCGAGACGGCGGTGTCGACGCCCGCGACGGCGAGCGGAATCCAGTGCGGCAGGCGCGTCCGGGGCGAAGGCAATCCGGTCAGCCGCGAAAGCGCGTCGAGGATCTCCTTCAACGTCATGTCGCGGTGGCCGAGGACGTAGCGCTCGCCCACCCGGCCCTTCTCGGCGGCGAGCAGGTGGCCTGCGGCCACGTCGCGCACGTCGATCAGGTTCAGGCCCGTGTCCACGTAGGCGGGCATCCGGCGGTTGAGGAAATCGACGATCATCCGTCCGGTCGGCGTCGGTTTGATGTCGAGCTCGCCGATCGGGGTCGAGGGATTCACGATCACGACCGGGAGCCCCCGGCCGGCCCACTCCCGGGCCACCTGCTCGGCGTCGTACTTGGACTTCTTGTAGTGGCCGATGATCCGCGCGCGCTCGACCGGAGTCGTCTCGTCGCCGGCCGAGCCGTCCGGCGTCAAGCCGAGGGCCGCGACCGAGCTCGTGTAGACGACCCGGGCCACGCCGGCCTCGGCGGCCTCCCGCAGGATGTTTTCGGTCCCGCCCACGTTGGCCCGGTAGAGCTCCTGCGGGTCCCGCGCCCAGAGCCGGTAGTCGGCGGCCACGTGGTACAGGGTCGTCACTCCCGCCATGGCCCTGGCCAGCGAGCCGGCGTCGGTCAGATCGCCGGGGACGATCTCGACGTCGAGACCCTCGAGGTTGTCGCGCCGGCTCGCGACGCGGGCCAGGCAGCGCACCGCGCCCCCCCGCGCGGCGAGCGCGCGGACGACGTGCGCCCCGACGAAGCCCGTGCCGCCGGTGACGAGGTCCATGAAGCCTTAGCCGTCCTCGAGCGACTTTACGCCGTCATCCCGAGCGAAGCGAGTCAGCCGACCAGACCCGGAGAGGCAAAAGACGCCTCAGCAGTAGACCCTAGGCAAGCGATCGTGCGAAGCACGGCGTTCATCCCGAACTGTTCGAGCGCGGGATCCCTCGGCCTTCGGCCTCGGGATGGCCGCTCCGCGAACGCGACGCGTTCGCTATGCGGCCAGGTTCCAGGCGATCATCCGGACCATGTCGCCGGGATGCTTGGGCAGCTCGCGCACGACCGACGCCTCGAAGCCCGAGTGCATCGCGCAGTTGCGGCACAGCGGGTCCTGCCGCGACTCCCAGTACGTCCCAGTCGGTGCCGTTCCAGAACTCGTCGTAGGTCGGCGACCAGGTCTTGCCGATGAGATAGCAGGGCCCCTTCCAGCCGTTGGGCGTGTAGGTCACGGTGGACCACGGCGAGCACTTGTAGTCGCGCAGGCCGGCGGCGAACTCGAGGAACATCGGCGTCGACGTCAGCTTGTACTTCTTCGAGATGTCGAGCACGCGGAGGAACTTCTTCTGCATCTCGGAGCGGCTCAGGAAGATGTCGTGGTCGACCGACTCGTACTGATAGCCGGGCGAGACGAGCATCCCCTCGCAGCCGAGCTTCGTCAGCAGCGCGCAGAGCTCCTCGACCTCGTCCATCGAGGTCTCCTTGAAGATCGTCGTGTTCGCCATCATGTGGTGGCCCAGCTCGACGCCCTTCTCGATCATGGCGATCGCCTTGTCGAAGACGCCCGTCGCGGGCGCAGACGTAGTCGTGCGTCGCCTTCATGCCGTCCAGGTGCACGTTGATGGTCAGGCGCTTGTTCGGCGGGATGGTCCCGTACAGGTTCTCGTCGAGGAGCAGGCCGTTGGTGCAGAGGATGATCTGGCGCTTGCGCTGGATGATCTCTTCGACGAGCTCGGGCAGCTCCGGGTAGATCGTCGGCTCCCCGCCGCAGATCGAGACGACCGGCGCCTTGGTGATCTCCACGGCCTCGATGCACTTCTCGAGCGAGCAGCCGGTCCTTCAGCTTGCCGGTGTGGCGCTCGACCGCGCAGCCGATGCAGGCCAGGTTGCAGGTGTAGAGCGGCTCCAGCATCAGCACGAAGGGGTATCGCTTGTTGCCCTGGATCGCGTTGCGAACCTGGTGCTGAATGTTGTCGGTCATCATGTGGACAGGGAAGCGCATTCAATTCACTCCGTGATCCTGGCGGAAGGCCATCGCCCCCTCGCCATCTGACTCGCGGTGCAACCGGTCTGCCACACCTTCGCGCGCGTAGAGCGCCAGCGCGCGGAGCGGGAAGTATGTGGCATACAGATGGTAGCGAAGGTAGAACACCTTGGGGAAGCCCGTGGCGGTCCAGTGAGCGTCCTTCCAGGACCCGTCATACAGCTGATGGGTAAGGAGATAGTCGATTCCCCGCCGCACCGGCTCGGAGTTTCGATCGCCCGTCGCGAACAGGGCGACGAGCGCCCAGGCCGTCTGCGACGGGGTCGAAGGCCCCTGCCCCTTGGTCGTGGGGTCGTCGTAGGAGTGGGGCAGCTCGCCCCACCCGCCGTCGGCGTTCTGGTGCGCCCGGATCCACTCCGCGGTCCGCTGGAACCGTGGCTGGCGCAGGTCCTCGCCGGCGTGGAGGAGACCCCGCAGCGCGAGAAACGAGCCGTAGATGTAGTTGCAGCCCCAGCGCCCGTACCAGGTCCCGTCCTCGAACTGCTTGCGGTCGAGGAACGCCGCGGCGCGGCGCACGGCGGGATGGCCCGCGGGGACTCCGATCGCGTGGAAGGCTTCCAGCGCCCGGCCGGTGATGTCCTCGCAGCTCGGGTCGATCATGGCGTTGTGGTCGGCGAAGGGGATGTAGGTCAGGACCTCGTTGTCGCAGTCCTTGTCGAAGGCGCCCCAGCCGCCGTCCCGGTTCTGCATTGCCAGCATCCACGCCTGGCCACGGGCGACCGCGCCCTGCCGGGCGAGATCCTCGGACTCTCCGGGGAACTTGACCCGGGACAGGGCGGTCAGGACCTCGGCGGTGTCATCGGTGTCGGGATACCACTCGTTGGCGTACTCGAAGTACCAGCCGCCGGGCTCGGCTGCCGGACAGGCCTTCTTCCAGTCGCCGATCTTCTTGACCTCTTTGTCCAGGAGCCAGCGGGCGGCCTTCAGCAGGACCGGATCGTCGGCGGGAGTGCCGCGCGTCCGACAGGGCCTCGATCACCAGCGCCGTGTCCCAGATCGCGGAGAAGCAGGGCTGGATGTGCAGCGTGTCCTCGTCCTCGAGCTCCAGCTTCTCCAGCTCCCGGATCTGGGCCGTCAGGCGGGGATCGTCCATGGCGTAGCCCAGGCAGCGGAAAGCGATGATCGTGTTGATGATCGGAGGAAAGATCGCGCCCAGCCCGTCGGAGAGCGCGAGCCGTTCGTGCATCCACGTCTCACAGGCCGCCAGCGCCTTCTTGCGCAGGGGCCGGACGTTGGCGGCGTCCAGCCGCTTCAGGGACAGGTCGATTCGCGTGAAGAAGCCGCGCCAGAAACGCTCCCGGCGGCTCCGGGCCACGGGGACCTGCGTCTCCTTGCGAGAGACGCGCAGCTCGGCGATCCCGGCTTCCGGAGGGACCGGGCAGGAGGGCTTCGACGCCCAGATGATCGACAACGGCACCACGATGCCGCGCGACCAGGAGGACATCTTGTAGATGTTGAAGACGAACGAGTCCGGGAGCAGGACGATCTCGGGCGGGACCGCCGGGCATTCGTCCCAGCTGCACTGGCCGAAGATCGCGAGGTAAATCCGCGTGAAGGAGTTGCAGGCCTCGATGCCGCCGAGGCGCAGGATCGTCTCCCGCGCCTTCTGCATGTGGGCGGAACTCGGATCGTCTCCCAGGATCTTGAGGACGAAGTAGGCCTTCACGGAGGACGAGACCTCGGCCGGCCCGCCCTCGTAGGTCGCCCAGCCGCCTTTCGGGAGCTGCCTGCGTCTCAGATACTCGGCGGCTTTTCGGACGCGCTCCTCACCGGTGCGGCCGAGAAAGTGCATCGTGAGGATGTACTCGGACTCGAGGATGGTGTCCCCCTCGAGCTCCCCGCACCAATGCCCGTCTTCGGCTTGAATGGAAAGGAGATAGCGCTGCGCCGCCTCGACCGCGTTCTGGACCGATGCCCGGGGTGATCCTGTCGGGACGCTATCGGGCGCTGGTCCCGAATCGTTTCGGACGGACATTGTTGACGAACCTCGACGTTGGAAAGGTTTTTGAGCTGGGCTGGATCCCCACCACCCGTGCCGGAATCGGCCCTGTATCGCCCAGACCTCTGAGTCTATACCATAGGCCCGCTGGCCGGGAAGCCAGGGGGGGACCCATGAAACGCGCTTCAGGCCTCGTTTTCGCCGCGATGCTCATCGCCTCCTCGGGCTTCTCGATGACGTATTACGTGCTCCAGGTGCGGGGCGGTTCTCGGATTTATTCGTCGGACCCCCCGGTCCGGAAGGGCAAGCAGCTTCTGTTCCACCGGTACCCCGACGGGACGTACATGAGCCTCGCCGCCGCCGAGGTCGAGAAGGTCACTCAGGCCGACGAGCCAATCCCACCCCCCGCCGGCGAGCTCGCCCCCGGCCAGACGGTCTTCGTCGGTCCCGCGCTGCTCGGCCCGAACTACGAGGCGCCGGTGACCGCGCCGCCGGATTTCGTCGTGACGTCGGATTACTACGACCAGGGCTACGACGGGGTCTACTGGGGCGGGGGCTTCATCCCCCCTCACCATCCGGGGCCTTCGCCGCGGCCCGTCCCGTCGCGCATCGGACCGAACGGGTTTCCGATCCTCGCGCCGCCGGGAACCGCCGGATCCGTGCCGCCGGCGATCGGCCCCAACGGGTATCCGATTCTCTCGCCGTCGCCTCCGATGCCGCGCCGGCGCTGACGGCTACGGCGTTGGAACGCCCGAAAACCCCGTCACGATGGCGAGCTGCCGAGGTTCGTCGGTCCGCACCGTCCGCAGGGCGACTATCTCGTTGCCGTCGCGGGACACGTCGTACTCGCGGAACTCGTTCGATCGCACGCCGGGGCCTCCGGTGTTCAGCTCGGCGGAGAAGAGAAGGCGCGGCGCCGAGAACCGAAGCGCCGGGGTCGTCTGGACATCGACGGACATGAACTTCGTTCGCCCCGCGCCGATCCGAAAGAGCAGCTCTTTGCCGTCCCGGGACCAGACAGGCTCGCTCCCCGACTCGGTCGAGACCTTGACCGCGGCGCCCGGGCCCGGAAAGGGACGCACGTAGATCTCGGGGCTGCCCGACTCATCCGAGACATAGGCGACCCACATCCCATCCGGAGAGAGAGCCGCACCGGCTTCGCGAAAGGGACTCTCGAACCAGGGGCGCGGACGCGAGTCTGGCTCCGTCGAGAGGAGCCAGATGTCGGACGTCAGCATCGGCCTCGTCGGACCCTGGTCCCTGGTGTACATGATCGAGTAGAGAATCGTCTTGCCGTCCGGAGACCATGAGCTGGCAAACTCGGCGCTTCCGTCGGTGCGCCCGGCGTTCGCGTTCGATCCGGTCAGGGTCTCGATCTGGCCGCTCCCGTCGGCGCGCCGGACGGCGAGCTCCGGAAACTGGGAGGTGAGGCGGCTGAAGGCGATGCGCGTTCCGTCGGGCGACCAGTAGGGAGTCAGGAATTCGCCCGGCTCCGGGGTCAGGGCCGACAGGATCCCGCGTTCCCGATCGTACACGGCGATGGATCGCCGCGATCCGATCCGCTGAGAGATGGCCAGACGCTTTCCGTCGGGCGAGAGACGGGGAGAGGAGTAGCCCGCGGCCGGGAGTGGCAGGACGGATTCGTTCCCTGCTCGGTCCAGCCGGAGAACTGTCGTCGTGGCCCGGATGGCGGGACCGTCGATGTAGGCCAGCGTTCCGTCGTTCGACAGCGCCAGTTGAGCGACTCCCTCGTCCAGGTCGACGGCGATGTTCTCGATCAACGCGACGGCGGGTCCCGTCACGGCGAGGCGGGAGAGGTCGAACGGGGCCCAGAACACCGACGGTCCCCGGACGAAGACCAGACGCCCGCTGCCGTATCGGGCGAAGGTCGCGCCCTCGAGAACGGTCCGCCATTTCCCGTCCGCCACATCGACGACGGCGATGTTCGACTTCTCCACGTCCGTGTGGTCCTTCCCGAGGCGAAGCGTGAAGAGCACCGTGCGGCCTCCGGGAAGGACCTGAGGATAGAGATGCGCATGCTCTCCCCGCGAGGCGTCGAGCTTCGTCCGCGGCTCCGGCGACCCTCCGGTGTCCGGGACCGCGTAGAGCCCGGTATTGGTTCCCCACGTCGCGAGAATCCGCCCATCGGTCCCCCAGCTCGGCGAACCCGTCGAGGGCGGCAGATGACCGATGAGGACGGCGGTCCCTCCGGCGAGCGGGACCTTCCGCAGCTCGTTTCTGGACCATGAACCCGACCCATTGGCCATCCGGGGAGAAGAAGGGCACCGAAGCCCCCTCGCTCCCCTGGATGAGTTCCGCCCGGGTTCCGGCGAGCGGCCGCCGGAAGAGACGGGGGCTGCCGTCGCGAGTCGCCGTGAAGACGACGATCCGGCCGTCGGGCGAAAGAGCGAGTGATTGCCGGTCTGTCCGAAGCCGTTCCCCATCGGGCAGGGGCAGAACGGCGTGAACGCCGGGCGATGCGAGGCGAGGCTCGGGTCGCGCCAGAATCCAGGCCGCCGCGACGAGCGCCGCCCCGGCGAGCGCCCCGCCGATTCCCCAGAGGAGCTTCCGGCGCGGGGTGAGGCCCGCAGCCGTCCCCGATGGCGCTTCTTCGGGGCCCGCGGCTTGCGCGTCTTCGATCTCGATCCGCGCGTCGGCGATGTCGTGGAGACGGCGCTTCGGGTCCTTCTGAAAACAGCGGCGCAGCAGATCGCGAATGCGACTGGGAGTCTCCGGAGGCAGCGCCGAGAGGTCGGGCTCCGAACGCAGGATCGCCGAGATGCTGTCGGAAACGGTCTCGCCGGAGAACGGCTGCCGGCCGGTGAGGCACTCGTACAGCACGGACGCGAACGAGAAGATGTCGGTCCGCTTGTCCAGCGGCTTCCCGCGGGCCTGTTCGGGACTCATGTAGGCGGCAGTGCCGAGAATGACGCCGGCGAGCGTGGCCGGCGTGGTCATGGTCGGCGAGAACGAGGAGTCGACGGCGCGCTCGGCCCGCCTCCACGCTGCGCGCGAGCCCGAGGTCGAGGACCTTGACCGAGCCGTCGGGGCGAAGCTGGATGTTCGACGGCTTCAGGTCGCGATGCATGATGCCGGCGCCATGCGCCGCCTCCAGGGCCGAGGCGACCTGGCACGCCACCGACAGCGCTTCGTCGACCGGCAGCGGGCCCGCGGCGAGCCGTTCGGCGAGCGTCTGTCCTTCGACCAGCTCCAGGATCAGGAACTTCGCGCCGTCCTGATCCTCGAGCCCGTAGATCGCGGCGATGTTTGGGTGGTTGAGCGACGCGAGCATCCGCGCCTCGCGCTCGAACCGCGCCAGCCGGTCGCGGTCCTGGAGGAAGAGGTCCGGCAGGGCCTTGATCGCGACGTCCCTGTGCAGGTTTCGGTCCCGCGCGCGATAGACCTCGCCCATGCCGCCCCGGCCGAGCGGGGCGACGACCTCGTACGCGCCGACGCGGGATCCGGGAGAGAGGGCCATCGTTCGAAAACTCTATGCCATCGGCCGGATCAGGGCTTTGACGACGCGTCCTCGAGCGCCTGGCCCGCCTCGGAGAGCCCATACTCCCGCGTGATGAGCTCACGCCGGCGAAAACGCAGCCGCGGTCACTCCTCCTTTGCCACGCCAGGGGCCGTCGCGGCCCAGTTCGTCACGATCGTGAGCTGCCGTTCCGGCTCCTCGGGCCGGCTGTAGCGCACCGACACGAACTCCTTCCCGTCGGCGGAGACGTCGTACTCGCGGTCTCGATCTTCGCGGCCTCCGACGGCGAGCTCGGAAGAGAAGAGGAGCCGGGGCGGGGAGATCACCAGCCGGGGCCAGGTTCGGATCTCGACGACCATGAACTTCTCCGCCTTGTCTCCGGTGCGGTAGTAGAGCTCCCGGCCGTCCCGCGACCAGAGCGGTTCGATGGCAAAGCCGTTCGAGACCTTGACGCTGGCGCCGGGGCCCGGAAAGGGCCGCGCGTAGACTTCCCGGACCCCCGACTCGTCCGAGACGTAGGCGATCCAACCGCCGTCGGGCGAGAACGTCCCCGCCGTCTCTCGAAAAGGGCTCTCGAAGAAGAGGCGCGCGGAGCGCCGGTCTCCGGGTGAGACGAGCCAGAGGTCCGTCGAGAGGAGCTTCCGCTTCGGGCCGCGGTCGGCGGTGTAGGCCACGGTATAGAGGATGGTCTTGCCATCCGGAGACCAGGAGTTGGGGAACTGGGCGTCCTCGGTCGGCTCGGTCAAGGCCTCGATCTCGCCGCTCCCGTCCACGTTCTTCACGCTCAAGGCGGCGCTCGCTTCCGCGAAGCGGGTGAAGGCGATGCGGCGGCCGTCGGGCGACCAGACGGCACTGAAGTAGGAGCCTGGCTCGGGCGTCAGCGTCGAGACGATGCGCCGTTCGCGCTCGTACATGACGACCGCTCCCCGGACGCCCACAAAACGAGTCAACGCGAGGCGCCCCCCTTCCGGCGAGAAACGCGCGCGATTGTAGAAAGCAGGCGGCAGGGGGAGCGCGCTCTCTTTCCCCTGGCGGTCGAGCGTGAGCACCGCCGTCGTCGAGGGCACGCTCGCCGGGCCGTCGAGGAAGGTGAGCGTTCCTCCGGGTGAGAGGTCGAAGTGCCCGAACCCTTCCTCGGCATCCACCGTGATGTTCTCGGAAAGGGCGACCGCGGGCCCGGTCACCACGAGGTGGGAAATGTCGAACGGAGCCGAAAAGACCGAGCCTCCTCGGACGAAGACAAGGTGGCCTGCCCCGTATCGGGCGAAGCTCGCTCCTTCGAGAACAGTCTTCCACTTTCCTGTTGCGGAGTCGAGGACGGCGATGTTCGAGGCCTCGGTGTCGGCGAAGTCCCTGCCCAACCGGAGCGTGAAGAGAACTCCCCGCCCGCGAGGGAGAATCTGGGGATAGAGGTGAGCGTGTTCTCCGCGGGACGCGTCGAGCCGCGTCAGGGGCGTTAGCTCGCCCCCAGACTCGGGAATGACGTCGAGCGCTCCGTTGAACTTGCGAGTAATGACGATTCGGCCATCCTCTCCCCAGCTTCCGCCGGCGGAGACCGGCGGTACCCACGACAGTGTCACGGCGGTTCCGCCCGAGAGCGGCACTTTCTTCAGCTCCGTGCGGGTGAAGAAGCCGATCCACTGACCATCCGGCGAGAAAAACGGCGAGAAGCCCTCCTCCGTTCCGCGGATCAGCTCCGCACCGACGCCGCTCAAGGCTCGCCGGAAGAGCGCCGCGGAGCCCTGTTGGATGCTCTGGAAAACGATCGTCTGGCCGTCCGGAGAGACAGTCACTGCCGGGCGACTTACCCTTATGCGATCACCCGGCGGAAGCGGCAGGACGGCGCGGACGCGGCTCGGCGCCGGCGCTGGTTGGGGCCGGCGCAGGAGAAGGAGCGCCGCGGCGGTGATGACGGCTCCGAGCAGAGGCCCGCCGACTCCCCAGGCGAGCCGGCTTCGCGAAGGCCGCGCGACCGGAGTCGCGATCGCCGGTCCCGAGAGCTGGGTGGCCCGGGCCTCCTCGATCTCGATACGCGCGTCGGCGATGTCGTGGAGGCGTTGTTTGGGATCTTTCTGCAGACACCGGCGAAGAAGATCCCGGACCGGACGGGGTGTCGATTCGGGCACCGCGCCCCAGTCGGGCTCCGACTTGATGATCGCGGCGAGCGTGTCCGAGACGGTTTCACCCCCGAACGCCTGTTTGCCCGACAGACACTCGTACAGGACGCACCCGAAGGAGAAGATGTCGGTCCTCTTGTCGAGCGGCCGGCCCCGCGCCTGCTCGGGGCTCATGTAAGCCGCGGTGCCGAGGATGACGCCGGCGTGCGTGGCGGGAGTCGTGACGGTGGGGGAGAGCGAGGAATCCGTCGCGACGCCGGAAGCCTCCGCGACCCGGGCGAGGCCGAGGTCGAGCACCTTCACGGTGCCGTCCGGCCGGACCTTGACGTTGGCGGGCTTGAGGTCCCGATGAATGATGCCCGCTTCGTGCGCCGCCTCGAGACCCGACGCGATTCCCGCGCAAACCGAAAGCGCTTCGTCCACGGGGAGCGATCCGGAAGCGAGCATCTCGCCGAGCGTCGAGCCCTCCACCAGCTCCATGACCAAGAAGGTCGATCCGGTCTGCTCCTCGACGCTGTAGATCGCCGCGATGTTCGGGTGATTCAGCGCGGCGAGAAGCCGCGCTTCCCGTTCGAAACGGAGGAGCCGGTCACGGTCCTGCGAGAAAGCGTCCGGCAAGGCCTTGATCGCGACGTCGCGATGCAGTTTCGAGTCACGGGCGCGGTAGACCTCGCCCATGCCGCCCCGCCCGATCGGGGCGATGACCTCGTAGGCGCCGACACGGGCACCGGCCGAGAGTGGCATGGCCCTCGCGGGGAAGTCTATCGCCTGGGGCGGATGAGGGCCTTGACGACCGCGAGTCTCTCCATGTCGGAGAGCGCCTCCTGGGCCCTTTCGAGCGGGTACTCGCGCGTGACGAGCTCGCGCCAGCGAAACCGATCCTTGTGCTTCGCCATCATCGCGAGCGCGCGGTGGAGGTGGGAGAACTCGTAGCCCCAGCAGCCGAGAACGGTGGCGTGCTTCCGGTTGAGGTGGCGATGGGGGTTGAGCGCGGTGTCGCCCGCATCCGTGTACTGGCCGACGACGACGTACCGCCCGGCGTCGCGCAGCATCTCCAGGCCCTCGGGCACGGCGGCCGGGTTCCCCGAGGCCTCGATCACGACGTCGGCGCCGCGGCCCGCGGTGCGGTCCCGGACCCAGCGGACGCGGTCCTCGGCGCGGGGGAGCTTCGGTGATGTCGAGCGTGTCCTCGGCGCCGAGCCGCCGCGCCGCGGCCAGCCGCTCGTCGCGGAGCGCCGACGACGAGGACACGCAGCGCCCCCGCGAGCTGAGCGAAGATCGCGGCGTTCAACCCGACGGGTCCGCTGCCCTGCACGACGACGGTGTCGCCCATGGCGACCCCCGCCCGCTCGACGGCGTGGAAGCCCGTCGGGAGACCGCAGCCACCTCCCAGAAAGTCTTCGGGAGAGAGACCGTCCGGCAACGGCACGACGCGCACGCCCGGCAGGATCTCGATCCTCTCGGCCCAGCCGCCGAGGAGGCCCTCGCTCGCCGGCGCCGTGATCCCGTACACGCGCCGATGCGGACAGCGCGTCGCGGCGCGTGCGACCAGGCAGTGCCAGCACGCTCCGCACGTTCCGTAGACGTCGTAGAACGTGACGAGCGTGCCTGCGGCGATCTCTCCGCCCTCGACGTCGCGCAGCGTGCCGCCCGTCTCCAAGACGCGTCCGACGCTGACGTGGCCCGGGATGATCGGATACGGAACCCCGGAGAGCCGCCCGTGGTGCAGGTGCACGTCGGTGCCGCAGACCTCGCTCGCCACGGTTTGGAGGATCGCGCCGCCCTCCTGCGCGCGCGGCACCGGCAGGCGCCGCGTCTCCAACGGCCGGCCGGGCCCGGTCATGAGAACGGCCTCTGCGGTGTCGGCGGTCACGGGTGGCGACACCTTACCCGACCTCGACCCCACTGTGATATCTCCGCGCAATGCGGCGCGTGCTCCTGATGCTCGTGCTCGGGCTCTCCCCGCTGGCGGCTGCCGGACAGACCGAACCGGCGCTGACGGCGCTTCCGGCGGCGAGCGCGTCTCCCGCCGCCGGCCTGACCGCCCTGCCCGCAGCGAGCGCGTCCCCGGGAACCGACGCGGGGGCGGCGCTCGAGCGGTTGGGCTCGCTCGTCAAGGACGGCAAACTGAACGTCGAGGCCGATCTGTTCGCCGGAAGCGTCCCGGCGATCCCGAAGTACACGCTCGAAGTGCAGGGGAACCCCCGCACGCTCCTCGACGCCGTCGCGCAGAACGGCGCCGTCACCCGGATGCGGTTCGAGGTCGTCGGCGGGAAGCTGGTCGTCCGCGGAAAGGGGCTGCGACCCAAGGTCGCGATCGAGTCGCTCGATTTCGAGGCCCCCGCCGGCGTGACGAAGATGAAGTTCCACGGCCTCGGCATCTGGAAGCCGATCGTGGCGATCTTCGGCGGCATCGCGCGTTCGGCCGTCAGAAAAATGGAGTTCCGCACCGACATTCCTTCTGTACTCAAGGGAGAGATCCTCGGCGGCAAGAGGACGACGCCTCCTCCGGCCGCGGTCCCCACCCCCGTGCCCTCCGGGCCGCCTCCGGCGCCGACGCCGTCCTTCATGGACCTCGTGACGGAGGTCCGGATCAACGAGCTGGTCGTGACGGCGTTCGAAGGACATCGCATGAATCTCGAGCCCTTCGTCGTCTTCGACACTGCCGCGCACCCGAAGTCGGGCGAGGCCATGAAGGTCTCCGTCGAGAAGGGCGTCTTCCGGCCAGGCCGCAACGGGGCGCCCAACTTCGTCGAGTTCGCGGGGCGCCTCGACGGCGAGATCGAAAACGGCGAGATGGAGTTCCAGAAAAACAAGTGCGCGATCGCGCGCGGCCAGATCCGCGGAGGCGAGTTCCAGGCGAGGACGGGAGAAGACGGGAAGCTCGCCACGGCCCTGTCGGCGAAGGGACTCTTCTTCGAACTCTCCTCGGGCACCTTCGTCGTGCCGGGAGGAATGGGTGTCGCGCTCGACGAGGGCTCGACCTTCGACGTCTCCGACGCCAGGGTCAGCTCCGACGGCCACTTTTCGGGCGTCGCGAAGCTCGACCTGGCGGGCAAGACGGGGGAGCTGTCGCGAAAGGGAGCCACCATCTCGGCCTCCGACATCCGTCTGAAGACCCCGGGACTGACGGTCGTCGACGGGCGGGCCACAGGCCCGCTGGAGATCGCGTTTCTCTACGAGCTCGAATACCCCTTCGTCGTGAAGTACCCGATCGAAGAGATTCCCGAGAAGAAGCTGATGCTCGATTTCCACGGCCCGTTCGCGACGACCCTCGCCCTGAAGGACGCGGGCGGCGAGGACGGCGAGGTCACGGGCACCTACGTCTTCAAGGCCCCCTGGGCTCCGATCGAGGCGGCGGCGCTGGCGGCGCTCGAGGCGAAGTGGCAACAGGACCTGGCCGTACAGGACATCGACTTCGCGATCGTTCCGAAGAGGTTTCGTCCCTGCGGCGAGGCCTGCTTCACGCTCGCGGTCGAGGTGACCGCCGAAAAGAAGAGGGGCTTGAAGAAGCTGTTCTCCCAGTTCTGCGCCCCGATCGGGACGGCCAATCTGGTCGTCGACAAGGCGGCCCGGTCCTTCGCCCTGAAGGACGTCAAGATCGAGACGCACTGCCGAGGGGTCGTCGGCGTCGTCGTCAACTTCCTCGCGCCGTTGCTGACGAAGTCCTACAGCGACATGAAGCTGTTCCAGATGCCGCCGAATCTCCCGCTGACGATCGAATCGGTGCGCGGCGGCGCCGAGTGGGTCGAGATCGGCGGCTCGATCGACTGGGAGGCGGGGGAGCCGCCGCCCGAGGTGCCGCCCAAGCCGGAGCCGGTGGTGGTCGAGCCGGAGTAGGCACGCCGGCATCGGCGGCTCATCGAGTTCGGGATCCCTTCGTCGCTGCGCTCCTCGGGATGACATCCTACGCCGTCATCGCTCCTCGGGATCACGCCTTACGCCGTCATCCCGAGCGCAGCGAGGGATCCCGAACTTATTGCGGCAGTTTGTACCTCTCCAGCATCCCCTCTTCCTTCATCACCTTCTCGATCGCGTCGATATCCCACGGGGCCTCGGTCGAGACGATCTCGGCGCCCTTCTCGTGGATGAAGACGACGTCTTCGAGGCGCACGTAGATCTTCTCGTCGGGAACCGTCAGCGCGGGCTCGACGGTGAAGACCATGCCGGGCCGGAGCGGGCCCTCGTGCGACCCGACGTCGTGCGTCGCCATCCCGACCCAGTGCCCGAGGTAGGGGTACTCGCTCGAGCCGCTCGCCTTGTATTTCGCCACGAAGTCCTCGGCGGCCTTGCGGTGCGAGGGCTTGGTGAACTTCGCCTTCGCGAGGATCGGGTCCATGGCCGCGCCGGCCTGCTCGATGACCTGGGCTCCGGTCTTGCCCGGCGCGATCGCCTTCAGGATCTCGCGATAGCACGCGAGATAGAACCCGTAGAGCTCGCGCTGCCAGGTCGAGAACTTCCCGTTGACCGGCCACATGCGCGTCACGTCGCTCATGTAGTAGCCGTAGTCGGGCGCGTAGTCCATCAGGAGAAAGTCGCCGTCCTCCATCTTGCGCTTTCCGGCGTTGTAGTGGGGCCAGTACGCGTTGCGGCCGCTGCCGATCAGCGAGTAGTACGCGTCGCCCTGGGCGCCGGCCCGGTAGAAGACGAACTTCCCGACGGCGTCGAGCTCGCGCTCGTACTGGCCCGGCCGCGTCGAGCGCATGCTCTCGATGAGCGCCAGGCCCGACAGCCGCGTCGCCTTGCGGATCATGTCGAGCTCGCGCGGGCTCTTGATCAGCCGCAGCGCGTCGAGGGTCGGCGAGAGGTCCTCGACCTTCACGACCGGGAAACGCTCCTGGACCAGGCGCACGAAGTTGCCCTCGCGGGAGGGGCGGCCGTCGAACGGATCCGACGCGGTGTCCGCGGTGTACCGCATGGCCAGGTCGCGGCTCATCGCAGTGCCCTCGGCCGGGGCCAGAGGCGAGTAGAGAACGCGCTGTCCTCTCCGGATCCGGGTTTCCATGTTTTCGGCGAGGAGATCGGTGCCGTGCACCGAGTCCACGCCCGAGAGCTTCATGACCTCTTCGGCGTCTTCGACCGAGAGCATCTTGCCCTCGCCTTTCTCCCGGCCTTCGCTGCGGTGCGGCAGGAAGAGAGCCGCCGTCTTCTTCGCGCCGTCGAGAAGCAGGTACGCGTGCGGCGTCTCGATCCCGCACAGGTAGTAGAAGTCGTTGGACTGGCGGAAGCGCGTGTAGCCCGGCGGGCTCGCCGCCCCCGGGATCACGGCGAAGGCCTCCTTGCCGATCGCCTCGTAGACCTTCGCGCGCCGCGCCGCGAATTCTTCGGGCGGGAAATCCGTGGTGAAGAGCGGGTAGCCCTCCTGGGCGACGAGCGCGACGGCGGGCGCGAGAACGAGCGAGGCGGCGAGAAGCGAGCGGCGCAGCAACACGAAAACCCTCCTGATCTTTCGAGCGCGCTTCCGATGCGCGCGTGGGGGCCTTTGAAAACGCGGAGTGAATGCTACTGCAGCACCGCGGGACGCCTCAGGATGACGCCGGATCGGGGATCCGGTAGCGTCCGACGACGACGGTGACGTTGTCCTTGCCGCCCGCCTCGAGGGCGAGATCGACGAGGCGCCGGCACGCCTTGGCCGAGAAGCGCGAGGAGGCAAGCACGTCCGCGATGGTCTCGTCGGAGACCATGTCGGTCAGCCCGTCGGAGCAGAGGAGGACCTGGTCGCCGTCTTCGAGGCGCGAGCGCCTCAGCTCGACCTGGACGAAGGCCCCGCGGGTCGCGAGCGCGCTCGTCAGCACGTTGCGATAGGGGCTCGTCGCGATCTCGTCCTGGCGAATCGCGCCGGAGTCGGCGAGCGATTGGGCCATCGTCTGGTCGCGGGTCAGGCGCTCGAGCCGTCCGCTACGCCGGAATACGTACGCGCGCGAGTCTCCGACGTGCGCCGTCAGGAGGTCTGGCCCGAGGCTGCAGGCGACCGTCATCGTCGTCGCCATGCCGCGCAGGCTCGGATCGGTCTTCGCTCGCTCGACGAGGACCTCTCGAACCTGCTGGAAGCGACGCTCCATGCGCTGAAGAACCTCGTGGGCGAGCGGCTCGTCCAGGCGCATGATCCAGTCGGGTGTCTCGATCACGAGGTCCACGAGGGCGTGGACCGCGGTGCGGCTGGCGACCTCGCCTCCCGCCGCGCCGCCCACGCCGTCGGCCACGAGCATGGCGTGGACGGTCTCGGCATACCGTGGGGGGGCTTCACTTTCGGGCAGATTCGTCAGCAGCGTGCGCATCGAGCGGTCGAAGCGCGCGGCGAAGAAGTGGTCCTCGTTGTTTTGACGGACTTTGCCCGGATGCGACAGGGCCGCGAGGTCCAGCGCGACCCGCGAGGACGCCCCCGCGGGCTGTCGCGCATCCGGTTCCTGCCAGGCCGGCAGCTCGGCCGTGTCCTCCTGATCGTCGGTCATGGGTATGGGGATGCTACCGGATCGGCGTGTCGATCTTGGGGTCCTTGGTCTCGCGGATGAAGAGACCGCCCACGACGAGAGTCATCAGGCAGATCGCGATGGGATACGCGAGGCCCGTGTAGATCGCGGTGGCGCAGAGTCAGGATCCCCCACGTGGTCCCGAGCAGGCAGCGACGAAGCGACATCGAAATCCTCCTAATCTTCCAGGCGCATCCCCGAAAACATCGGCCGGCCCGCGAGGGCGATGCGGAAGCCGTATATCGCGAAAGCGGCGAGCACGGCCAGCAGAAAAACCGACGGTCCGAAGTACCACAACGACGGGTCGAGCGTCAGGTAGTTGTTGAGCAAAGTCTTGAAGATCCCGGCAAAGACGAGCGGCAGGAGACCGAAGCGCAGGAAGACAAAAATCTGCGCCGCGACATACACGATCCCAAAGACGCCGGTGATCCACCCGCCGGCAAGGAAGTCCGGAACCGACAGAACGAGCACGAAGACCGCCACCGCGACCGCGTCCTTCCGGAGCACCGCCCGGAGGACGAAGAAGACGAGCACGAAGGCGACGGTGACCAGAAAGCTGCCCGCGGGGATGGAGATGAGGCTGCTGAGAAGGAGGCCGATGCCAAGCAGAGTTGAGTCGAACCCGACGTACGGGATGGGCGGCGCCGGCTCCATCCTGGTGCGCACGAGGTACTCGAGGCTGCCCGAGAGCGAGCCGTAAGTGCCGAGAACTGCGCCGACGAGAATCGCCTTCCCCACGAGCGGATCGCGGAATTGACCGGAGAGAAGCCGCGTCCATGAGACGAGCGTATCCGGCCAGCGCCGCCGGATGATCGGTTCGAGCGCTATGTAGGCGACCCAGGTCAGCGCCGCGAAACCGAGCGAGAGGCTCGCGACGACGAAGAGAATGAACACTTGCGTAGCCGAGGGCACGAAGTGGGTGACGAACCCAAAGCCCAGGAGCGCGCAGGTCAGAACGAAGGTCGCCAGCCGCAGGGCCCCGCGTCGGTCTCCGCGACCCAGGCGGAGATTCCGCCGCGCGATGAGAAAACCCCCGAGAGAGACGGTCAGCAGGACTCCTACGAGCAGGAGCATCCATGCCTTCCCGGCGGCCGATTCCTCGGGAGGTCCCATCCGCGTCGGCCGGCTCCACGGCCCCAGCAGCTCGAAGGAGACGGGCCTTCCGCGATAGGCAGCCGCCTCGATCCGCCACGGTCGATCCGCACGTTCCGGGCGACTCTCGACCCAGGCCATCCGAGCATCGGCGTAGGTCGGTGGCACCCATGCGGGAGTCGTCGGGGAGAACCTCGTCGGATCGAGTCCGGCTTCGGTAAAGAGCGGCGACCAGTCCGGGGGCTCCGCGGCCGGTGTCTTTTCGATTTGCGGTGGGACCGCCTGGAACACGATGAGCCGGCCCAGCGGATCGAGCCGGACCGCGACCATTCCGGATGTCGACAGCGGCGGGTCGTCCTCCGGCACGTTAAAGCAAGTTCGCGATCGACAGCGGGACGAGATGCACGGGGCTCTGTCGATACCAGAAGAACATTCCCGCGGGGCGGCCGCCCGCCAGGTCCTTCCATCTCGCCGGCGACGGGTCGTGTTTCGCGACCCAGCGCAGGTATTCCGTGTTGTCGCCGAAGCCGCGGGCGCTGTCCACGGGTATCTCCGAGTAGCCGAGCCTCTGAATGATCTGCCTCGATCTCTCGGCGAGAACCTCGGGTGACTTCGCCAGATGGACAGCTCCGGGTAGCGCCACCCGCGGCGTGAGATAAGCCGTGAGGAGCATCCCGACGAGAGCCGCGCCGAGGCATGTCCACGCCGCGGCGGGCTTCATGCCTTCGTCGCTGCCGGCGGCAGCGACCATCTCGGGCGAGGGCGTCTCGCCGGCGGCGATCGCCGCGGCGAGCGGATCGCCTCCGGGCAGCGCCGCGGCCACGGCGGCGACGGCGCGGCCGCGCCTCGGGTCCTTCTCGAGGCAGCGCAGGATCACGCGCTCGACGACGGGATCGAGACCCGGCGTCACGGTCGAGGGGGCGGTCGGCTGCTCCTCGCTGTGCTTGCGCCTCCAGCTCGGCGAGACGTCGCGCCTCGAAGGCCTTTCGCCCCGTGAAGAGCTCGTAGAGCACGAGGCCGAGCGCGTAGATGTCGCTCTGGACGGAAGCGCCCTTGCCGGAAAGCTGCTCGGGCGCCATGTACGCCGGCGTGCCCGAGACCTCCCCTCCGCCCTTGGCGTCCTCGCCGCCGACGGCCAGACCGAAGTCGGTGATCTTCGCCCGGCCGCGGCCGTCGATCATGACGTTCCCGGGCTTCAGGTCCCGATGCAGGACTCCCTTGTCGTGCGCCGCGGCGAGTCCGGCGCAGAGCTCTCTCGCGATCTCGACCGCCTTGTCCGGCGGAAGTCGCCCGATGCGCCGCAGCAGCGAGGCCAGATCCTCGCCGTCGACGTACTCCATGGACAGGAAGTGCCGGCCCTCGATCTCGCCGACGTCGTAGACGCGGCAGACGTTCGGATGCGAGACCTCGCGCGTCGCGCACCTCGGCGTAGAAGCGCTCGATGCCACGCGGGCTCCGACGCGAGCTTCTCCGGCAGGAACTTCAACGCGACCGGCTGGCCGAGCTTCAGGTCGTCGGCGCGATAGACCTCTCCCATCCCGCCGCGGCCGACCAGTCCGATGATCCGGTAGCGCTCGGCGAGGATCGTGCCGGGCGCGAAGCCGCCCCCGTCGATCGAAGGAGAAGAGGCCAGGCGGCCGACTCGGACTATCGGACGCGCCCCGCCGCCGCGCCGCCTCGGCGACCGAAGGCGTCGCCAGTCCCGTCGGCAGCTCCGAAACGGAACCGACCGGCTGTGCGCAGGCAGGGCAGTAACGCGCCCTCTCGGGGACCTCGGCGGAGCAGGCGGGACATCTCATCGAGTCAGTCGTCCAGGCCCGCGCCGGAAAACATCGGCCGGCCAGCGAGCGCGATGCGGAAACCGTAGACCGCGACCGCGGCGAGAAAGAGCAAGACAAAGAGCGATGTCCCAGCGTACCAAGCGGAGGAGTCGGTCGTCAGCGGGAACTGCAGGCAGTGGCCGAAGAGATTGGCGAAGACCCAGAGCGAGCAGGCCGAAGCGCAGGAAGACGAAGATCTCGGCGGCGGCCACGACGAGGGCGAAAGCCCCGGAAATCAGGCCACCGTCGAGAAACGAAGGCACGGCAAATAACAGCACGAAGGCCGCGGCCGCGAGCCACTCCTTCCGGAGAACCGCGCGCAGGAGGAAGAAGAGCATCGCGGTGGCGAGCGCGAAAAACATGGCGATCGCCGGGGCGAAGAGGTGACTCGCTACGGCTCGCGGGCCACGCAGCGTCAGATCCCATGGGAAGGGCGGGATCGGCGGCGTCGCCTCGAAGGCCCGGAGCGCGAGCTCCCGCAGTTCCCCGGAGATGGCCGCGAAAACGCCGACCAGGGCGCCCGCCAGGAGCACGCGCCCGACCAGCGGGTCGAAGAAGCGGCCCGAGAGCAGACGCGTCCAGGCGATCAGCGAGTCCGGCCAGCGGCGCCGGATGAGCGGCTCGAGAGCGACGTACAACAGCCAACACACGCCGGCGAGGAAGAGGGCGAGGCTCGCGCCCAGGAGAAGCAGGGCGAGCTCCGCATCGCTCGCGACGTGGCTCGTCACGAACGCCCAAATGCTCATCGCGGAAGCGAACACGAAGGCAGCCAGGCGCATCGCGCCTCGACGGTCGCTGCGGCCCAGACGCAGGTTCCGACGGGCGATCAGCGCCCCGCCGACGACCAATGTGCCGAGAAACAGGAGGTCGAAGTCCCGGCCTGCCCCCGTAAGCTCGGCCGGACGAACCGTCCGGGGCGGACGGCTCCACGGTCCGGCGAGCTCGAAGAAGACGAGCCGTCCGCTCGCGGCCGCGGCCTCGACGCGCAGCGGCCGGTCCGGTCGTTCGGGTTTGCTTTCGACCCACGCCGCCCGGGCGTCCGCGTACGAGGGAGGGAGCCACCGCGGCTCGGTCGGCGAGAAGGCCGCGGCGTCGAGCCCGGCTTCGGCGAGAAGAATCGACCAATCGAGCGCGGCGGACGACGCCTGCGGCTCGGAAGACGGGACCGCCTCGAAACGGATCAGGCGGCCCAACGGGTCGAGCTCGACGCCGACCATGCCGCTCGTCGTTAGCGGCGGATCGCTCTCGGTCACTTGTAGCCCCAACCCGGAGTCTTCCCCGCGGAAGCGCTCGGGGATGAGCTGGCCGGGGCTCTGCCGGTACCAGAAGTAGATCGCCGCCGGACGCCCGTCCTCCATGTCCTTCCAACGGTTCTTCGATTTGTCGTGCTCCTCGACCCAGCGCCGGTACTCGCCGTTCCCGGAAAAGCCCCACGCGGTGCCGAGCGGCTTCTCGGTGTAACCGAGCCTCCGGATGATCTCCTTCGCCCGTTCGGCGAGGGCTTCGGGCGGCTTTTCCAGCGGCACGTGCCCATGGCGGTAGGCTCGCGGCGAGAGGTAGGCGGCGAGCGCCATCCCCGCGAGGATCAGTATCAGACAAGCCCACGCCGCGGCGGGCTTCATGCCTTCGTCGCTGCCGGCGGCAGCGACCATCTCGGGCGACGGCGTCTCGCCGGCGGCGATCGCGGCGGCGAGCGGATCGCCTCCGGGCAGCGCCGCGGCCACGGCGGCGACGGAGCGCGGCCGCGACCTCGGGTCCTTCTCGAGGCAGCGCAGGATGACGCGCTCGACGACGGGATCGAGACCCGGCGTCACGGTCGAGGGGGCGGTCGGCTGCTCCTCGCTGTGCTTGCGCCTCCACTCGGCGAGAGTCGCGGCCTCGAAGGCCTTTCGCCCCGTGAAGACCTCGTAGAGCACGAGACCGAGCGCGTAGATGTCGCTCTGTACGGAAGCGCCCTTGCCGGAAAGCTGCTCGGGCGCCATGTACGCGGGGGTGCCCGAGACCTCCCCTCCGCCCTTGGCGTCCCCGACGCCGACGGCCAGACCGAAGTCGGTGATCTTCGCCCGGCCGCGGCCGTCGATCATGACGTTCCCGGGCTTCAGGTCCCGATGCAGGACTCCCTTGTCGTGCGCCGCGGCGAGTCCGGCGCAGAGCTCTCTTGCGATCTCGACCGCCTTGTCCGGCGGAAGTCGCCCGATGCGCCGCAGCAGCGAGGCCAGATCCTCGCCGTCGACGTACTCCATGGACAGGAAGTGCCGGCCCTCGATCTCGCCGATGTCGTAGACGCGGCAGACGTTCGGATGCGAGACGCCTCGCGCGTGGCGCACCTCGGCGTAGAAGCGCTCGATCCACGCGGGCTCCGACGCGAGCTTCTCCGGCAGGAACTTCAACGCGACCGGCTGGCCGAGCTTCAGGTCGTCGGCGCGATAGACCTCTCCCATCCCGCCGTGGCCGACCAGTCCGATGATCCGGTAGCGCTCGGCGAGGATCGTGCCGGGCGCGAAGCCGCCCCCGTCGAACGAAGGAGAAGAGGCCAGGCGGCCGATCGGACTATCGGACGCGCTCCGCCGCCGCGCCGCCTCGGCGACCGAAGGCGTCGCCAGTCCCGTCGGCAGCTCCGACAGGGGACTCGTGGGCGCGCCACAGGCGGGGCAGAAGCGACTTGCTTCCGGCAGCTCAGCGGAACACGACGGGCATTGCATTCGTTCGTGCGAAAACTGGGCGAATGCTACTACCGCGCGACCGGCGCGAGCGCCCGCTCAGGCGATGCTACCGGACGGGCGTGTCGATCTTGTGGTCCTTGGTCTCGCGGATGTAAAGGCCGCCGACGACCAGGGTCATCAGGCAGATCGCGATCGGGTACGCGAGCCCGGTGTAGATCGCGTTGGGTCCGAAGGTCGCCCTCGCCCAGGCCGAGGTCGTGAGCGCCGTCGCGATCAGCGGCAGGAACCCGCCGAACCAGCCGTTTCCGAGGTGGTAAGGCAGGGACATCGACGTGTAGCGGATCGAGGTCGGGAAGAGCTCGACGAGAAACGCTGCGATCGGCCCGTAGACCATCGTCACGTAGATCATCTGGACGAAGAGCACGGCGACGAGGCCGACCTGGTTCGCCGCCGGAAGGGTCGTCACGCTCGGCGCCATCTCCGGGTTCGCGAGGGCTTTCGCGGCCATGTACAGCGGGACGTACGTCAGCGCCGCGAGCAGACAGCCCGCCAGGATGATGGACTTGCGGCCGATCCGATCCGACAGCCGGCCGAACACGATGAAGAACGGCGTTCCGAGGACCAGCGCCGCCGCGACCAGCGGATACGCCAGCCGCCAGTCGAGGTTCAGCGGCTTCTGGAGGAAAGTCAGCGCGTAGAACTGCCCCGTGTACCAGACGACGCCCTGCCCGGCCGTCGCTCCGAAGAGCGCGACCAGGACGTACTTGAGGTTCCGCCGGTTCCCGAAGCTCTCCTTCAGCGGGTTCTTCGAGACCTGGCCGTCCGTCTTCAGGCGGGTGAAGAGCGGCGACTCCCGCATCTTGAGCCGCATGTAGAGCGATACGCCCAGGAGGGCGAACGACGCGAGAAACGGCACGCGCCAGCCGAAGGACTTGAACTTCTCGGGCCCATACCCGGAGCGGCACACCCCGATGACGGCGAGAGAGAGGAAGAACCCGAGCGTGGCCGTCGTCTGGATGAAGCTCGTGTAGTAGCCCCGCCGGCTGTCCGGGACGTGCTCGGCCACGTACGTGGCGGCGCCGCCGTACTCGCCCCCGAGAGCCAGGCCCTGCACCAGCCGGAGCGTCACGAGAAGCAGGGGGGCCAGGAACCCGACCTGGGCGTACGTCGGCAGAAAACCGATGCAGGCCGTCGAGAGGCCCATCGTGACCATGGTGACGAGGAACGTGTACTTGCGCCCGATGCGGTCGCCGATCCGGCCGAAGACGAGGGCTCCGAGCGGACGCACGCCGAAGCCGGCGCCGAAAGTCGCGAGGCTCGCCAGCAGCGCCGCCCGCTCGTTGCCCGGCGGGAAGAAAAGCTCGCCGAAGAAGACCGCGAGCGACCCGTAGAGGTAGAAGTCGTACCATTCGAAGAGGGTGCCGAGGCTCGAGGCGACGATCACCCTCCAGAGACCGCGCGCTTCTCCGCTCGGGCCCTTCACGATCCGGACCCGTTCCTTCCCCGGGCTACCGCGCGTCCCGCAGCGCCTTCTCGGTCGCGGCCAGGAGCGCCTTCGAGCCGACGGGCGCGCCCGTGGCCTCCTTCATCCAGACGTCGGGAGCGATGTTGCCCGCTTTGGCCATCCGCTCGAACTCCGCGCCGAGGTTGCCGGCCTTCTCGACCTGCTGCTCGATCTGGAACGCGATCAGGTGGCCGATCGGGTAGTCGGGCAGATACAGGAACGAGTGGATCATGTGGGAGTAGATGCCGAGGGTCAGCACGACGTCCTTCTTCTTGAAGACCGGCGCGTAGTACTTGTTCCAGATGTCCCGGCAGATCTGCAGGGTCGCGTCCTTCAGCTGCGCCGGTGTGGCATCCGGATGGTCGTACATCCAGTGCCAGACGGCCATGTCCACGAGGGCGACGCCGGCGATCTCGTAGGTCGCCCAGAAATCGTTGAGCGTCCGCAAGGCCCGGCTCTTCGCATCGGGCTTGGCCAGACCGAGCAGCTCCAGGTCGTGGGCCTGGAACACGAAGGCCAGCGCCTCGGTGAACGCGGTGTTCGGCACGCCCTGCAGCAGCGTCGAGTCGACGTCGTTGAACGAGAACGTCTGCTCGACGTTGTGCCCCATCTCGTGGACGGCGATGTTGAACCCCTTGTAGTTCATGCCGCCCGCTTCGACCCGCGTGCGCAGGTGCGCCTTGTCCGCCCGCCGCGCGGCCCCCGCCGCGTGGCCCGAGCCGCGGGCCGGGTCGACGACGATGTGATTGGCCAGGTACTGCGCCTTGTCCTTCGTGAAGCCGAGCTGGACCAGGAGGTTGGGGATGTCGGCCTGGTAGGCCTCGGCTGTCGGGTAGCGCTTGCGGACGATGGCGTCGAGCTCGTCCTCGGTGTACTTGCCGCGGTCGCGGAAACCGTTGTACCAGACGTCGAAGGGCTCCAGCGGCCGTCCCAGCCGCTTCTCGATGACCGCCGCGACCTGCGGGACCAGCGGCGAGGAGACGACTTCCTCCAGCATCGCGCGCACCTGCGCCTCGGGGATCTGGCGGTTCTCGTTGAAGCGCCGGTCGATCAGCGTGGGCGCGGTCGGCGAATACGGGTCCGCCTTGCGCGCGGCCTGGAACGTCTTCAGGAGAACGGCATAGCGGGTGTCGGGCTCGGGAGCGTTGGTCAGCTTCGCGGCGGCGTCGGCGGCCGGCGCCTTCTCGGCGTCCTGCGAACGTCGTCCGCTTGACCTCGTTCGTGAACGGGTTCCAGTCGACGAGCGGGTTGTCGACGACGGCCTTCGGGATCGTCTGCGTCACGATGCGGTCCATGACCTGGGCGATCGTCCGCTGCTTGGCCAGGCCGGTGTCGTCGTCGGAGTAGTCGGCCTTGATCTCGTCGCGCAGGTTCCAGTGCGAGAGCAGCCGCAGCTTCGGGGCGAAGAGCCGCTGCCCCTTGGCGTCGACGAGATGGTGCATCCAGATGTTGTACTCGGCGATGTAGTGGTCGGCCTCGGCGCCGGCTTCGCTGATCGCCAGGTTCACGTCGGCGGGGACGCGCTTGGAGAAGCGCTCGGCCAGCCGGGCCTCCGCCCACTGGCGCCGGGACCACGACGGGCCCTCCTGAAGGCGCTGCTCGAGCGTCGTCAGCGGGAAGTTCAGGAGCACCGCAAACGCCAGCGTGTTCTTGAAGAAGTCGTCATTGACGTGCGCCGACGCGTCGTAGCCCGCGAGCGTCTCGTCGAACGGATAGATCTCGCCGAGATCGAGGTCGGCCTGGCGGCGAAAATCGCGCGTGATCTCGTTCATGTGCCCGTCGAGGGACTCGAGCGCGAACTCGAGGCGCGAAAACAGGGCGTTGCGCACGACCGAGTCGGCGGCGACGTGCGTCCGGACCGTCTCCGCGAAGGCCTCGGGGCCGCCGTCCTCCGGGCGCCAGAACCGGGCGGCCTGCTCGATGCCCCGGCGGATCCGCGAGCGCTCGGCCTCGCCGTAGCGGGTGGCCAGCTCGTTCTCGACCTTCGTCATCGTCTCTTTCATGGCTTCCGGCGAACCTCCCTCCGGCGCGAGGCCGGGCAGGCCGGCGAGCGCGGCGATCAGGACGAGCAAGGGGACTCTCGTCCGGGCGCGGGATTGCGGCATGATCTCCTCCGGCCGAGCAGTCTAGTCGAAACCTTTCGGCGTCGACTTCGAATAACACAGGGCAGCGGACGTGTGTCCAAAGGAGCCTGCATGCGCCAGCGCCTGACTCTTTTCGCGATCCTGACCGGGGCCCTGTGCCTGTCCCTCTTCGGAGATTCCGGCACGGCGGCCGGGGCCGGCCCGGAGCCTCCGAAGCTGCGACTTCCCGACGACCGCCCGTCCTACGGGATACGCGGTCGAGCTGACGATCGACCCGAATCAGCCGACTTTCCGCGGCTCGGTGGACATCACGGTGCGGCTCGAACAGGAAACCGACCTCCTCTGGTTGAACGCCGCGGCCCTCGAGATTCAGAAGGCGTCGGCAAAGGCCGGCGGCGCCGCGGTCGGCGCTTCGGCCGTTCCGCGCGGCGGGGAGTTTCTCGCGGTCGCGTTCGACCGCGCGGTCGGACCGGGCGAGCTGACGCTGCACGTGGAGTACACGGGCACGCTCGACGAAACCTCGACCCAGGGCCTCTTCCGCCAGAAGAGCGGCGAGGACTGGTACGCGTTCAGCCAGCTCGAGACGACCGACGCGCGGCGCGCATTTCCCTGTTTCGACGAGCCGTCCTTCAAGACGCCCTGGCAGCTCACCCTGAAGATCCCCCGGGGAACCTCCGCCGTCTCGAACACATCGATCGAGTCCGACAAGGAGTCAGGGGGCATGCGGACGGTGCGCTTCCGGAAGACACCGCCCCTGCCCTCCTACCTGATCGCCCTGGCCGTCGGGCCGTTCGAGTACGTGGATGCGGGAAAGGCGGGCCGCGGCAAGACTCCGATCCGCATCGTCACGCCCCGGGGCAAGGGGTCGCAGGCGAAGTACGCCGCCGCGACGTCGGGACCCCTGCTGGAGTCGCTGGAGACGTACTTCGGCATGCCCTTCCCTTTCGAGAAGCTCGACCAGCTCGCGATTCCGCAGACGGTCAGCTTCGGGGCGATGGAGAACGCGGGACTGATCACCTGGTCCGAGTCGATCCTGCTCGCGTCGCCGGCGGAGGAGACGATCAAGTTCCGGCGCCTCCAGGCCTCGATCAACGCCCATGAGATCGCTCACCAGTGGTTCGGCGATCTGGTCACCCTGGCCTGGTGGGACGACGTGTGGTTGAACGAGTCGTTCGCCACCTGGATGGCCGACCGCACGATCACCGAGTGGAAGCCGGAGTGGAACGAGGACGTCACCCGCGTGGTCGACCGCTCGAACGTCATGGCCGAGGATTCCCTCGTTTCGGCGCGCAAGATCCGCCAGCCGATCGAATCCGAAGACGACATCGTCAACGCGTTCGACCCGATCTCGTACCAGAAGGGGGCCGCCGTCCTGACGATGTTCGAGGCCTACATCGGGAAGGAGAAATTTCGCGACGGCGTGCGCCGGTATCTCGCGGCCCACCGGTTCGGCACGGCCACCTCGCGGGATTTCCTCGACGCGATCGAGGCGGTCAGCGCCCCGGGAGTCGGCGCGGCGTTCTCGTCCTTCCTGGACCAGGCCGGAGTTCCGCTGGTCGAAGTCTCGCTCGACTGCTCCGGCGAGAGCCCGCGGCTGTCGCTCTCGCAGAAGAGGTTCCTTCCCGTCGGGACGAAGGGCTCGGCGACGCAGGTCTGGCGCGTGCCCGTGTGCACCCGGGGCGCCGCGGACGTCGCCGCCGCCCGCGGCTGCGGCCTTCTGACCGCGCCCGCGGGCGCCCTGCCGGCTCCGACGGGGCAGTGCCCGGCCTGGCTGCTCGCCAATGACGGCGAGAGGGGCTACTACCGTGCGCTCTACAAGGGCGACCTTCTCGGCAAGCTGCTCGACGTCGCGAATCGCGAGCTCTCGATTCCCGAGCGCGTCGGGTTGATTGGTGACGTCGATGCGCTCGCCATCGGCGGCGCGATATCGATGGGGGAGGCGCTCGCCCTGGTGCCGCGCTTCGCCAACGACGACTCGCGCGCGATCGTTCAGGCGACAGCGCGGATCGCCGCCGACGTCAAAGACGAGCACCTTCTGCCCGAGGACCGGCGCGAGAGCTACGCGCGGTTCCTCTCGAAAACGTACGGGGCCCGTGCCCGCCAGCTCGGGTTCGCCGACAAGCCGGGCGACGACGAGGAGACGCGTCTCCTGCGCGCGTACCTCGTGCCGTATCTCGCCCGCGAGGGCGCGGAACCGGAGCTTCAGGCCGAAGCGCGGCGGCTCGCGCTCGCGTGGCTCGACGACCGCGCGGCGATCAGCGCTTCCATGGCGGGACCGGTTCTCGAGGCCGCCGCGGCTCACGGCGACCGGGAGCTCTTCAACCGCTTCCAGGCGGCGCTGGCCGCGGCGAAAGAGCGGCGCGATCGGCGGCGCCTGTACGCCGCGCTCGCGACCTTTCCGGACGAGCGGCTCGTCGGCGAAGCCTTCGCGCTCTATCTCGCGCCGGGGACCGACGAGCGCGAAGCGAGCGCGATGTTTGCCGCGGCGACCCACGACGAGGCGGGCCGCTCGGCGGGGTGGAAGTTCCTGCAGGCGAACTACGACGCGATCATCGCAAGGGTTCCGCGGGAGGCGCTGGGATGGACCCCGTACGTTGCGGCCGGGTTCTGCGACGCCGAGCGCCGGCGGGAGACAGAGGAGTTCTTCCGCGGCCGGGTCGAGAAGCTGCCCGGAGGTCCGCGCAACCTCGCGAAGGTGCTCGAGAGCATGGATGTCTGCATCGCGCTGCGGCAGGTCCAGGAGCCGAGCGTGCGGGAGTTTCTGGCGAAATACTGACCGTCGCGCTGCCGTCGCCTACGCTCCACGTCGCCTCCGCTCGTCCGGGATCTGCGGCCTTCGGCCTGCGGCTCGCCCCACGTCGCCTCCGCTCGTCCGGGACCTGCGGCCTTCGGCCGCACCGGCCTGCGGCTCGCCTGTGGGCTCGACCGCAGGCCTGATCCCTCCCTCGCTGCGGCTCCCGCGGCGCGGGGCTCCTCCCCTGTGGGAGACTCCCCGCGCCGCGAACGGAGTCGCCAGTGCCGCTCGATTTAGGACTCTCTTGCCCCCTCGAAGGAGGCTTGGGGGTCAGGTCTTCATTTTTCGGAGTTTTGCCGCTGGTCGTCGGCTCGGTGGTCGGGTCGCGTTACGCTCGCGCCCCGCTTGCTGGCGCCAGCGACGCGAGCAGCGCGTCGAGCTCTTTGCGCGCCTTCTCGATCGTCGCCGCCGGACCCGTGCACTTGAAGAAGACCAGGCCGTCGGGGGCTTCGACGATCGCGCCCGCGAGCCGCCAGCCGGGCCTCTTGCCCTGGGACTGCATCATCGGGCCGCCAGGAGAGAGGTAAGTGCCGGCGATCTCGATCGTGTGGACCTTCAGGCGGTTGATGGTCTTGACGGACTTCTTCGGCGGCGAGGATGTCTCGAACTGCGCGGCCCAGCGCTCGAGATTCTCTTCGACCGATCCGCCCTGCCCTTTGCCGAAGTAGAAGATTCCGCACTCGCCGTCTTCCGTGCCGCTGCCGGGAGCCGCCGGGATCTTGTAAGTGGCGACGCGCATGGGACGTTGCGCCGTAGCCTCCCAGCGCTCCGGCACGGTCCACCGCAGCCCCCCGGCTGCTCCCTCGAGCGTCGCCAGCAGTGATGCCGCGGACAGGAAAAGAATGGCGGCAGCTTTCTTCATGGCGCCGAGCATAACCCGTCCTCCTGAAGCCCCTGCGGCGATTCTTCGGCTTGCAGGCGGCCGTCGCCGTTTCCACGGCTCCGGCAGCGACATAGAATCCGGCGCTGAACAGGGAGGTCCGCATGAGGCTCCGCGCTTCGCTCGTCGTTCTCGCCGTGGTCTTCTCCGCGGCGCTGGCGCCGGCGCAGACGGCCGAGGCGCCGCAGCCGGGGCCCGAAGCCGAGAAGCTCGGTTACTTCGTCGGCGCCTGGTCGATGGAGGGCGAGACGAAGGAGAGCGCAGCGGGTCCGGCCGAAAAGATCAGCGGACGCGACATGTGCCGGTGGATGCCCGGGAAATTCTTCGTCACGTGCCGCCTGGAGCACAAGAGCCCGGCGGGAGCGGTCATGGCTCTGGGAGTCATGGGCTACGATCCCGAGAAGAAGGTCTACACGTCCGCGAGCTACAACAATCTGGGGCAGACGGAAACCGCGACCGGCACCTTCGAGGACGGAACCTGGACCTGGTCGAGCGACCGGATCCTGGGCGGCAAGCCGGTGAAGTCGCGGATCGTCATGTCCGATACGACGCCCTCGCGCTACAAATTCCGCTGGGAGACTTCGGAGAACGGCAAGTCCTGGAGAACGAGAATGACCGGCAACGTGACGAAACTGCAGGTGAAGGGCAAAGAAGAGAAGAAGGAGGAGCAATGAAGACGCGAACCATGCCCCTGGTCCTGAGTGGATTCCTGGTGTCCGCCCTCGTGCTGGCGGTCCCCCAGCACACGGAAGTCCCCAAGCCCGGCCCCGAGGTCAAGAAGCTGGACGTGTTCGCCGGCAACTGGAAGGGCGAATCGGAGATGAAGGCGGGGCCGTGGGGGCCGGGCGGAAAGATGACGAGCCAGGACGAGTGCGCCTGGCTCGAAGGCGGGTTCGTTCTGGAATGCCGCGGCCAGGCGAGCGGAGCGATGGGCAGGATGAAGTCCTCGATGGCCCTGGGCTGGAACCCCGAGGACAGGGTCTACAAATTCATGGGTTGGGACAGCATGGGAATGATGAGCACGGCCAACGGAAGCGTCTCGGGGAACACCTGGACCTACACCGGCGAGGAAAAGATGGGCGGCAAGATGATCAAGTCGCGCTACACGATCGTCGTCACGTCTCCGACCACGCAGACCTTCAAGTGGGAGACCTCCGACGACGGCGGCAAGAGCTGGAAGATCGCGGCCGAAGGCAAGTCCAACAAGATGTAGACGGAGGGAGGACGCATGAAAACGCGAACGGCGGTCCTGGCTCTCGGCGTCTGTCTGGCGGCGGCCGCCGTGCTGGCAACGCCCCAGCACACGGAAGTCCCCAGGCCCGGCCCCGAGCACCAGAAGCTCGGCTACTTCGTCGGGGAGTGGACGTCGCAAGGGGAGATGAAACCCGGAATGATGGGGCCGGGCGGGAAGATGACCGGCACAACCCGGTGCAAGTGGCTGCCCGGCAACTTCTTCGTGACCTGCGAAGACAGCGCGAGCTCTCCCATGGGCCAGGTCGCGGGCCTCGGCGTTCTCGGTTACAACACCGCGAAGAAGATCTATACCTGGAACGGCTTCAACAACATGGGCCAGGCCGAGGAAGCCACCGGCACGGTCAACGGGAAGAGCTGGACCTACACCGGCGACGCGGACATGGGAGGAAAGATCTACAAGAGCCGCTACATGATCGTGGAGACTTCGCCGACGGCCTACACCTTCTCGATGGACCTCTCCGAGGATGGCAAGACCTGGACCAAGGTCATGGACGGGACCGTCACGAAGAAGTGACCGCGCAACCGCCGCCCGGCGGCGGCGTAGCGGTCATCCCGAGGGCGGAACGCCCGAGGCAGCCGACCACCGAAGGCAGGCCCCCGGCGGTAGGCAACGTCGCGCGAAGCGCGGCGTTCATCCCAAACTCGAAACGCCCTCGCTCTCCCCCTCTCCCCTCCAGGGGGGAGAGGGGATTCTTACCTCATCGCCTCCATCGGAGAGAGCCTCGAGGCGCGAATGGCCGGGTAGAGGCCGAAGGTGACGGCGAGGACCAGCGCGGTCACCCACGCGATCAGCAGCCCCATCGGGTTGACCACGAGGCCGTAGGGAAAATTCGCCGAGAGGGCCTTGCAGACGGCGGTTCCGAGGAAGGTGCCCAGCGTGGCTCCGACCGCCGCGAGAACGCAGGCCTCGAGAAGGAACTGGACGAGGATCTCGAAGTCGGAGGCGCCCATCGCCTTGCGCAGGCCGATCTCGAAGCGGCGGTCGGAGAACGAGATCAGCATCACCGAGAGCACGCCGACGCCGCCGACGAGGAGCACGGTCGCGGCGAGGCTCATGAGCACCACCCGCCACCCGTGAATCTGGTCGAGGAACTGGGACCACGCGCGCGCAGACTCCGCTTCGAGGTCCGTGATCTCGACGTCCTCGATGCCGTGGTGCGCCTGCTTGGCGCGGCCGATCAGCGTGGCCGACACCTCCGCCATGTCCTTCTTCGAGGCGAGCTTGACGGCGAGATTCGAGAGCGCGTGCGTCGAGTCGATGCGGTCCAGGTAGGTCTGGAGCGGGATCGAAATGCCGTTGGAGTCGTACCAGAGCTCCTCGGTGAAAATCTGGCTCGACGCCTGAACGCCGACGATGCGGAACCGCACGCCCTCGACCGTGATGTCGCGGCCCACGGGGTCCGCGCCGCCGAAGAGCTTGGAGCCGAGAGTGCCGCCCACGATCGCGACCGTGGAACGGCGGCGCTCGTCGTCGTCGGTCAGGCCGCGGCCCATCGCGATCAGCCGGTTCATCCAGCGCCCGTAGTCGGGCCAGACACCGTTGATGTAGATGCGTTCGGTGCCCCCCGCGACCTTCACGGCGGACTCCTTCGTCGCGCGGGGCAGATAGGCCAGAACCTTCGGGTCCGGCGCGGTCAGGCGCGGCAGGTCCTCGGCGCGCAGGCCGGGGCTCATCGCGAAGCGCTTCTGGTCTTCGGTCGTCGCGGGAGCCTTCGGCGCCAGCATGACGGTCCCGTCCCAGCTCATGCCGGAGAAGCCCATCCCGATCTTGTCCATGACGCCGTCCATGACCGAGGTCATCACGACGAGCGCGAAGACGCCGAGCATCAGGAGCGTGAGCGTGAGTGTCGAGCGCAGCTTGTGCGCCCACAGCTCCACGAGGCCGCCCTTGACGATCTCCCAGCCGAGGGCGAGCCGTGCGGCGAACGACAGGTGCCGCGGCCGGTTCTCGGCGACCGGGTATCGGGTCTCGAGGGCCGCTTCACTCATAGCGCAGCGCCTCCATCGGCGAGAGGCGCGAGGCCTTCCACGCCGGAAAAAGGGCGAAGACGAAGCCGAAAACGGCGGCGAGCATGTAGGCCGAGACGAAGCTCTTCGGGTCGATGTGGAGCGGCACGCCGATGGACGACGTGATGACCTTCGAGAAGACGACGCCGATCAGCAGGCCCACGAGCGAGCCGACCGCGGTCAGCAGCAGAGCCTCCGTCATGAACTCCTTGAACACCTCGCGGCCGGGCGCGCCGATCGCCATCTTGACGCCGACCTCGCGGATGCGCTCCTTCAGGGTCGCCATCTGGATGTTCACGTTGACGATGCCCCCGCCGATGAGCGAGAGGAAGCCCGACAGCATGAAGATGATGTCGTAGACGTCCCCCTGCGACTGCTCCTTCTTCACGCGCGCGGCGACGTCGTCCAGGCGAAAGTCGTCCTGCTGGCGGTGGTTCGCCTTGAGCATCGAGGAAAGGCCCTTGGAGAAGGTGGCCATCGCGTCCAGGTTGCGGATGCGGAAGGTGACGCGGTCGACGCGTTGATACTGGTCGCCCTCGAACCGTCGGGTCACCAGGGTCGTCGGCAGCGCGATGATCCGGTTGCGCCGGCGGAAGATGTTGCCGCTGCCCGTCGCGGAACCGGAAGACGCGCTCCCGGAGAACCCCGACGACCTGGACCGGCGTGTCGCCGATCCGCAGCGTGCGGCCCAGCGCCTGACCGTCGGGGAAGAAGACGGAGAGGGCCTCGGTCCCGAGGATCGCGACCGGCGCGGCCGAGTCGATGTCCGACTCGCTGAAGTTGCGGCCCTCGGCGATCTCGTAGCCGTCGAGGGCCAGGAAGTTGCCGGCGATGCCACGGATCTCCCGCTCCTGGTCGGCGTAAGGCGAGCGCACGCGCGCCCTCGCGTCCTTTCGGATCGACACGCCATCGACCGGCCGACGAATCGAGACCTTCGCCCTCGGCGGCGTCGTGGGTGCGCAGACCCAGGTTCGCCGTCTGGAGGGCCGTCGGCGCCCCCTCGTTGACGACCGCGGACTGGCGCACGTTCAGCTTGTCGAGGCCGCCCATCTTCACGTAGAGGTCCATGGACCGCTTGCGCATGCTGTCGGAGATCGACATGCCGCCCAGCACCGCCGCCACACCGAGGATGACGCCGAGCGACTGGAGGATCGAGCGCGTGAGGTTCTCGCGCATCTCGACCCACGAGTTGCGCAAGCGCTCGCGGAAGGCGCCGTTGAAGGTCATGGGAGCGGGGTCTACGCCGCGGCCTCGGCGGACTGGATCAATCCGTCGTGGATCTCGACCTGGCGCTGCGCCATGGCGGCGATCTGCAGGTCGTGCGTGACGATGATGATCGTGTGTGCCCTGCCCGTGGAGGTTCGCGAAGAGCTCGAGCACCTCGTGGCCGGTCTTGGAGTCGAGGGCCCCGGTCGGCTCGTCGGCGAGCAGGATCGTCGGCCGGTTGGCGAGCGCGCGGGCGACGGCCACGCGCTGCCGCTGGCCGCCCGACAGGGCCGCCGGCAGCACCTTCGCCTTCTCGGGCATGCCCACGGTCTCGAGCAGCGCCAGCGCGCGCTCGCGCCGCTCCTTGCGGGCGACGCCGGCGTAGAGCATCGGAAGCTCGACGTTGCGCACGACCGACGCCTTGGGCAGGAGGTTGTACTGCTGGAAGACGAAGCCGATCTTCTCGTTGCGGATCTGGGCGAGCTCGGCGCCCGAAAGCCCGTCGACGCGCTTCCCGTCGAGCGCGTAACTGCCCGCCGTCGGCTTGTCGAGGCAGCCCAGGATCGCCATGAGCGTGGACTTGCCGGACCCCGAAGGGCCGATCAGCGCGACGAATTCGCCGCGCGAGACCGTCATGTCGATCCCCCGGAGCGCATGCACGGCCGCGCCGTTGGAGCCGAAGACCTTCGTCAGGCCGGCCGTTTCGATGATGTTGGTCATGTGACCCCCCGTTCCCCGTCAGCACAGCTTGTCGACCCGAGCCTCGAACCGCCGTCATCCCGAGGAGCGGAGCGACGAGGGATCCCGAACTGTTTCGCGGCGCTTCGAGTTCGGGATCCTTCGCTTCGCTCAGGATGACCTGTGTCCCCTCGCCTCGCGAGGGACACATGTCAATTATCCTCTTCGTCCTTCTCGACGCGCTTCTTCGATCGGGTCCTCCAGCGAGACCTGCTCTCCGGACTTCAGGCCCGAGAGGACCTCGACCCGCTCGAGCGTCGCGATGCCGGCCGAGACCGGGACGACGTCGAAGTACTCCTGCCAGTGGTCCGACAGCCAGATGAACTTGTTTCGCCCCGACAGGCCGTCCTTCGCGTCGGCGAGCTGCTCCGGTTTCAGACTGGCCTTGAGGCGATAGGCCACGGTCTTGCCGTCGCGCTTCTGCAGCGCTTCGAGCGGGATCGAGACGGCCTTGTCACGCTTCTCGCCGAGGATCTCGACGTTGGCGCTCATGCCGGTGCGGAAGGAGTCGCCGAGCTCGTCGAGACCGATCTCGACCTTGAAGACCTTGATCTTCTCGATCAGCTCGGCCGAGGGCGAGACGAAGGTGACCTTGCCGGTGAAGACTTTCTGGGGGTAGGCGTCGAGCGTGATGCGCACGGGCTGGCCGACGTGCACCTTGGCGATGTCGACCTCGTTCAGGTTGACGCGGATGATCAGCGACTTCAGGTCCGCCACCGTGAAGATGACCGTGCCCGCGTTGAAGGAAGAGACGCCCGAGGTCACCGTCTCGCCGAGCTCGACACCCTTCTTGATGACGACGCCGGCCATCGGCGAGGTGACGCGCGCCTTCTGCGAGGCGGCGTTGCCCGAGATCGGGATGCCGCGGTCCTCGACGATCTGGTAGCGCATCTGCGAGGCGCGCAGCGTCTCGGCCGCCTGGTCGCGGCGGATCTCCGACGACGCGGAACGGATCGCGGCCGATCAGACCCTGCTCGAAGAGCGTCTTCTGCAGCGTGAAGTCACGTTCGGCGTCCTGCAGGTCGCAGCTCGCGCGTCCTTGACGCTCGCCTGCACGTCCGAGAGCGACTGGGCCTGGTTGACGTCCGGCTCGATCTCCGCCAGCACGTCGCCGTCCCGAACGACCGCGCCCTCGCGCACCTTCAGGCTCAGGACCCGGCCCGAGACCGGCGACTTCACGTCGGCTTTCTGGACGGGATCGACGACGCCGACCTCGCGGACGGAGACCTGCAGGTCTTCCGCCTGGACCTTGCCCAGCCGGAAGGGCGTGCTTTCGGTCTTGTTCGGGTCTGTCTTGTCCCGGCTCTTGGCCCACACCAGGGCCGCGCCCGCCAGCACGAGGACGACCGTCAGAATCGCGATCCATTTCTTCCGTTTCACGAGAAACCCCCCTAATGCGGAGAAAACACGAGCCACGACCTCTTAATACGAACCCCACCGCCCGAATGTTCGATTCGGGGTCAGGTCTGGACTTTGTCCAGTTGGGGTCAGGTCTGTCCAGTTGGGGTCAGGTCTGGACTTTGTCCGGACAGACCTGGCCCCGAAGGGACAAAATCCAGACCTGACCCCACGAACCCTCCGGCGGGTGTTGCGTAGGGTTGCCGAGGAGGTTCGATGCTGGAGATCCGGTCCCTGGGCAAGCGGTATTCCGGCGGCACGGTCGGGCTGGCGGATTTCTCGCTCGAGGTGGGGGAGGGCGTGCTCGGGCTTCTGGGGCCGAACGGGGCGGGCAAGACCACCCTCATGTCCATCCTGGCGACCGTGACGAGGCCGACCTCGGGCACCTTTCTCTGGGAAGGCCGCGATGCCGTGCGCGAGCCGCTGGCCCTGCGCCGCCAGCTCGGCTACCTGCCCCAGGACTTCGGCGTCTACGAACGGCTGACGGCCCGCGAGTTCCTGCAGTACCTCGGGAGGCTCAAGGGCCTCTCGGGCGCGGACCTCGACCGGCGCGTCCGGGAGCTCCTCGAGCTGACCAATCTCCACGGCGCCGCCGACCGCCGGCTCGGCAGGCTTCTCCGGCGGGATGCGCCAGCGGGTCGGCATCGCGCAGGCGCTGCTCGGCGACCCGAAGCTCGTGATCGTGGACGAGCCGACCGTCGGGCTCGACCCCGAGGAGCGCGTGCGCTTTCGCAACCTCCTTTCCGAGATCGCCCAGGGCCGCGTCGTGATCCTCTCGACGCACATCGTCTCGGACGTCGAAGCCGTCGCCTCGCACATCGCGGTGATGCGGCAGGGCCGGCTGGTCGCCCATTCGACCCCCGAGGTCCTCCTGCGCAAAGCCGAAGGGCGTGTCTTCACCGCCGTCGTCTCCTCGGAGCGCCTGGCCGAGGCGCAGAAATCCGTCCACGTTTCCAACCTCATCCGCCGCGCCGACGGCGTCCACGTCCGCTTCGTCGCCAACGGCGCCACGCTGCCGGGGGCCCTTCCGGTCGAGCCGGACCTCGAAGACGCGTACCTCCTGACGAACCTCGAATCGCCATGACCCGAACGGCGAGCGCCCGGCTGGCCCTCGGCGCCCAGGTCCGGGCGGAGCTGAAGATGCGCCTGCGGTCCTTCGCGACGCCGATCGCGCTGCTCGTGTTTCTCGTCGGCGCGTTCTTCTGGATCCCCGATCCGCAGGGCAGGTCCGCGACGCTGACGTGGGAGCTCGCCGACGGGCGGATTCAATCGCCGATCTACACCGCCGGCTACGTCGGCATGGCCTCGGCGATCCTTTCGTGCATCTTCCTGACGCTCGGCGGCTTCTATCTCGTCGCCGGCTCGGTGCGGCGGGAGCGCGATTCGAAGATCGGGGCGATCCTGGCGGCGACGCCGCTCTCGAAGACGGCGTATCTCGGCGGCAAGCTCGCGGCCCACGTCGCGTACCTCTTCGTCCTCAGCCTGCTCTCTCTGGTCGCGGGGATCGTCGCGTTTCTGCGGTCCGGCGTCGGAGCCTTCTCGCCGATGACGTTCGCGGCGCCCTATCTTCTGCTGACGCTTCCGGCGATCGTCGCGGTGGCTTCGATGGCCGTGCTCTTCGACGTGACGCCGGGCTTGAGGTCGCGCGGCGGACTCGTGCTCTGGTTCTTCGTCTTCGCGTTCGGCCTCGTGGCGCTCCCTCTGTACCTCGGAGGAGGATTGGACCAGAAGCCGGGATCGCGGCTCCCCCTTTTCGATCCGGCCGGCGTCGCCTCCAACGAGTGGCTCGTGCGCCGCAGCCTGCCCGAAGGGATCAAGAGCATCTCGACGGGCCACATCACCCACGCGAAGCCGCCCGAGCGCGTGGCCTGGAAGGGGCTCGACATCACGCCGCAGCTCCTCGGGCTTCGTCTCTTCAACGTCGCCCTGTGCCTCATCCCGCTCGCGCTGGCGGTCCTGATCTTCGACCGCTTCGATCCCGCGCGCGGCCGCCGGCGGGCAATGAAGCCCGGGGCCGTCGCACGTCTCCAGACGCGATTCCGGTCGCGGGCGTCCGTGGACGACGCCGGAGAACGCCGACCTCGCCCGGGCCGTCCGGCTCACGCCGGTCGCGCCTCGACCCTCGGCCGCGCGCGCCGTGGCCGCCGAGGCGCGTCTCATCTGGGAGAGCGCATCCTGGATCAAGTGGCCTTTGGCTCTCGCCGCGCTCCTCGCGGGCCTGCTGCCGGGGAACCTCGCGGCCGGGGTCTTTCTCGTTCTCCTGATCCCGGTCATCTCCGAGGTGGCCGCGCGCGAAGACCTCGCCGGAACACGGGCCCTCGTGTTCTCGCAGCCGGGCGTGCCCGCTTCGGCGGTCGTCTGGAAGACGGCCGCGCTGGCGCTCTTTCTCCTCGCGCTGGGCGCGCCGCTGGTCATCCGGAGCTTCGTGGCCTCGCCCGTCCGGGGGCTCGCCTGTGTCGCCGGCCTCCTTGCGATCGCCGGCGTGGCTGTCGGATTCGGGTCCCTGACCCGCGGGGGAAAGCTCTTTTCGGCCCTGTACGTCGCCGCCTGGTACATGGCCATGTCCGGGACGGCCGCGGCCGATTTCACCGGCGCGCTCGCCAAAGCCCCCGTGCCGCTCTACAGCCTTGCGTACCTGGGCCTCGGCCTCCTCCTCACGGCCGCGGCGATGGCCCGCGAAAGATGGGGTCAGGTCTGGACTTTGTCCAGATAGGGTCAGGTCTGTCCTATTGTCCGAATGGGGTCAGGTCTGTCCTTTCTCCAATCGAACCGTTTTTCCGGCGATTGAGACGAACCGGGCCCGAATGGACAAAGTCCAGACCTGACCCCAATAATCCCCCCCGTGACGAGCGGCACGGGCAGGAGCGGCGGCCTCTCCGGAGCGGAGACCAGCCGCTCCACGGTACGGCGCCTGAGGTCGGCGTTGTATCTCTGGCGCAGCTCGATCCGCGGCAGGGACATCCTCGCCGCCGCCATCCTGGTCGCGCTCTCGATCGCGATCGGCGCTTTCCTCTACGCGCGCGCCCGCGCCGCCTCGCGCCTCGCCTTCGCGCAACGCGCGCAGGGCCTCGGGCTGGCCGTGACCGAGCGGCTGTCGCGCCCGGTCGAGGACCTGAAGACCCTGCAGAAGTTCTTCGAGGTCTCCAACGGCGTGACCCGCCGCCAGTTCCGGATGCTCGCCGAGCCCATGCTCCTGCGGCGCCGGTTCGTCCACGCGTTCGAGTGGGTGCCGGCGGTCCCCGCGTCGGGACGCTCCGCGTACGAGGCCGAGGCCCGCCTCGACGGCCTGTCGCAGTACAGCTTCTGGGAAGCCGGCGCCGACGGAAAGCCGCGGGACGTCTCGCCGCGGCGCGGCTACGCGCCGATCCACTACATGGAGCCCCCCAACGCGGCCGCGCTCGGATTCGACGTCGCCTCGGATCCGGGTCGCTGGGCGACCGCGGAGAAGGCCCGCGACTCGGGACAGGCCGCGGCCTCCCCGCCCTTCCAGCTTCTCGAAGACGTCCGCGGCGCGATGCCGGCCGTCGCCCTCTATGCGCCGATCTATGCCGAGGGCGATCCCGGCTCGCCGGAGGCGCGGCGCCGGTCGATCGCCGGCTTCGTGCTCGCCATCGTGCGCGTGTCGCCGCTGGTCGAGCAGGCCGCCTCCGCGGCCGGCTCGGGCGTCGGCTTCACGCTGCAAGACCGCGGGGCGCGCGGATCGGCTCTGATCGCGAAGCGTCCGGCGGACGCGGAAGTGCTTCCGCGGCGGGCCGGTCTCCACTCCGACTTTTCCGTGCCGTTCGAGGGCCGCTCGTGGAACCTCTCGATGTTCGCGCTGCCAGGCGCGTTTCTGCCGGCCAAACGCGGAGCGATCGAAGTCGCCTCGCTCGGAGCCCTCGCCGCGCTCCTCGGCTTCGTCACGGCGACCTCGCTGCGCACGATCTCGCGCCTGCGCCGCCAGGTCGAGAAGGTCGGCCCCTACCGCCTGATCGCGCGCCTCGGCCACGGCGCGATGGGCGTGGTCTGGGAGGCGCGCCACGCGCTGCTGCGCCGGCCGACCGCCGTCAAGCTGCTGGCGCCCGGCACCGAAGGCGAGCGCGCGCTGGCCAGGTTCGAGCGGGAGGTCCAGCTGACCGCGGGGCTGACGCACCCGAGCACGATCGCGATCTACGATTACGGGCGCGCGTCCAACGGCGTCTTCTACTATGCGATGGAGCTGCTGCGCGGCATCAACCTGCTGCAGCTCGTCGCCTTCGACGGTCCGCTGCCGCGGGGACGCGTCGTCCATCTGCTTCGCCAGGCGTGCGGCGCGCTCGCGGAGGCCCACGCGGCGGGGCTGATCCACCGCGACATCAAGCCCGCGAACCTGATGATCTGCGTGTACGGCGGGATCCCGGATTTCCTCAAGGTCCTCGACTTCGGTCTCGTCAAGGACATTGGCGCGGGGGACCCCCTCCCGGAAGCCGTCGCGGCGATCGGCGACGGCGACGCCGGGCTCTCCCAGGACGGGTCGTTGCTCGGAACCCCGCTGTACCTGGCGCCGGAGGGGATGAGCGATCCGGCGAAGGTGGATGTCCGTGCCGACATCTTCGCGCTCGGAGCCGTCGGCTACTTTCTGCTGGCGGGGACTTCCCCTTTCCCCGGGCGCACGGCTCTGGAGGTCTTCGCGCGGGAGCGCAAGGGCGCGACTCCCCTCGGAAGCGGCGCGCTCGAGGAGACGATCCTCCGCTGCCTCTCCTTCGACCGCGCGGCGCGGCCGGCCTCGGCGGAGGCTCTCGACGCGCTCCTCGAAGCGTGTACCGACACGCCGCCGTGGACCCGCGAAGACGCCCGGGCATGGTGGCGGGACAAGGGAGCGGCGGCCCTCGCGGCCGGCCGCGCCGAGCGCGAGGAACGGGGCGGGGAGGTCCTGATTCCCTCTCCGGGGCTGCGCTCCGGCGGTTGAAATAGAATCCCGCCCAAAGCGAGGTCCGACCATGTTGAGCCTGGACGCCGCCTTCGACCGCATCGGCACGACCCTCCTCCAGCTGGGGTACAAGCCGAAGGAGAAATCGCCGCCCGATTCCTCGGGGAATCAGGTCGCCGTCTTCTCGGCTCCCGACGACATGGCGGTGCGCGTCTGCTCGTACGGCCGGGCGCGGCTCCTGACGATCCAGGTCGAGGCGGACGGCGAGTGGGTCGATTTCGCCAAGCGCGGCGTCGGGCCCGAGGGTCTCCAGGAGGCCGCGGTCGAGGCCCTCGTCCACTCCCTTCGCAACGAGGTCGACGAGACGTCCACCGACGGGGGGTAGGGGTTCGCGCGCCTGCGCCCTTCGAGGACGCAGAGCCCTCCGCCGTCATCCTGAGCGAAGCGAAATAGCCGACCACCAACGGCAAACCCCCGGCAGGAGTCAACGCCGTGCGAAGCAAGGCGTTCATCCCGAACGCGACGAGCCGTCATCGCAATCGAGTCTGGGATCCTTCGTCGCTGCGCTCCTCAGCATGACGGGCTAAAAGGGCTCTGGCAACTTCAGGCCCTCGCGCTCGTTGTCCCACACGATCGACAGAACCCACCACCGGTCGCCGTCGTGCATGAGCTGGATGCTGTTGACGCCGCGCCGAAGGAGCCCGCCCTCCGGCGTCGAGCGCGCCTCGTAGAAGGACAGGACGTGCGCGATCGCGCCGAAGCGGAACTCGCGCCGGCCGATCTCGACCTCGTAGAAGTCCGTCGCGTCGAGGAACGCCGCGCGCGAGGCGACGAACTCGTCGAAGTCGAACACTCCCGCTGCGGGCCCTCCCGGGGCCTGGCGCGCCGGGACGAGGAGAGCCTTCGGATGATGCAGCGCCCGGTCGCGCTCCCACTGCCGCGGCTCGCCGGCTTTGCCCGAGATCGACTCGTAGAGAGCCTGGATGACGGCGTCGATAGAAACAACGTCGGGATTGGTCATGCACGCACCTCGGGGCGGCATTATTGGCTGATTCGGGGTCAGGTCTGGACTTTGTCCACTTGGGGCCATGTTTGTCCGGACAGACCTGACCCCAAAGGGACAAAGGACAGACCTGACCCCAATAGGATTGCGGCATGAGAGAGCACGTGCGGGGGGTTCTGCTTTCGGCCGGGGTGGGGATCGGGATCGTCTACCTCATCACGGTCGACGATCCCGAGGGCTTCCGGTTCGGGATGGCTACGTACGGCGCCATGATCGGCGGTTTCGCGTACCCCCTCTGCGCCTGGCTGACCTGGATTCTCCGTGGATGGCTCGCGAGCACGCGGATGCCCGCGTGGCTGGCCCGCGCCGTCCTCTACTTCTTCGGCGGCGTCGCCGCCTGGCTCCTCGCCAACTGGCTCGCAGCCGCGCTCGGGCTCGTGCACTTCCAGATCAGCTTCGCGGCCCTGAGCACGTACTTCCCGGTCGCCGGCGCGATCGCCGTCCTCATCGGGCTGCTCTTCTACGCATTCGGCATGCTCCAGGGTCAGCTCGAGAAATCCGTCGCGCGCCTGAAGGAAGCGGAGTTCGCCGAGAAGGAGCTCGAGCTCGCCCGCGCGATCCAGCAACGCATCCTGCCGCCTCCCGAGCTGTCGGGCGAGGGGTACCGCATCTCGGCGCGCAACCTGCCCGCGCACTTCGTGGCCGGGGACTTCTACGACTTCTTCCGCCTCCCGGACGACGCGGTGGGCGTCGTCGTGGCCGACGTCGCGGGCAAGGGCATGGGCGCGAGTCTCATCATGGCGACGGTCAAGGCGGTTCTGCCGTTTCTGGCGGCCGAGCGCTCGGCGGCGGAGACGCTGCGGGAAGGCAACCGCCGGCTGAAACCGGGTTTGGACGCGCGCGAGTTCGTGGCGCTGGCCTACGTGCGCTACGAGCCGGAGACGGGCGCGTTCACGCTCTCCAACGCGGGCCTGCCGGACCCCTACGTTCTCGGCGCCGGCGGTTCCGTTCGCTCGATCTCCGTGCCCGGGCCGCGCTTTCCGCTCGGCGTCCGGCCGGAGGTCGGGTACGAGTCCGTACGCGGCGTGCTCGCTCCCGGAGAGAAGCTGCTTCTCGTCAGCGACGGCCTGCCCGAGGCCCCCATGGCCGACGGCGGCCCGCTCGGCTACGAGAGGTTCGAGGCGCTGCTCGCCGGCTACACCGGGCCCGACGCTCTGTTGGACTCCGTCCGCGCCGCGGCGGGGCCGGTCCTCGCCGACGACTGGACCCTCCTCGTTCTGGAGCGGCCGGCGTGAACCGCGACGATCTCGCCCGGGCGCTCGGGAAACATGCCGCGGCCGACCCCCGGGAATCCGAGTCGCTCTCCCGGATCCTCCGGTTCCTCGCCTCGGCGGCGGATCCTTTCGCCCGCGAGAACCCGGAAGGCCACGTCACCGCCAGCGCCGTCGTGGCGCGCCCGGACGGCTCGGCCTTCCTGGTGGTCTTCCACCGCAAGCTCTCGCGCTGGCTCCAGCCGGGCGGGCACACCGAAGACGAGGATGCGTCGGCTTTCGACGCGGCTCTGCGCGAGGCGCGCGAGGAAACCGGCATCGCTCGCTTCGAGACGCCGCTCGGCGAGACGATCTTCGACGTGGACGTTCACGCGATTCCGGCGCACCGGCGGGACCCGGCGCATCACCACTTCGACGTCCGGTTCCTCGTGACGGCCGCGGGGGAGCCGGACCCGGGCGCCGCGGAAGACCCCGCGCGCCCGATGCGATGGATGAGCCTCGAGGAAGCCCGCGCCTCCGGCGTGGATCCTTCTCTGGCGCGGGCCCTCGAGAAAGCGCACGCCATCCTGGCGCAGGAGCGCGCGTGATCGCCGCTACGGCGTGACGGTCGCCGTCGGAGTGGCGAGGAACCGGCGGGGAAGCGGCATGGACGACGGGTTCTCGGCCGAGCCGCGCAGGAACAGGTAGCACAGACCCACCACGATCACGAAGACGCCCGTGACCCGGTTGGCCGCGACGAGCCGCCGGTAATGGAACTTGCCGCGCAGCAGGTAGGCTCCGCCGCACAGAATTCCCCACCACAGGAGCGACCCGAAGAAGACGCCCGAGATCAGCTCGAAGGTCAGCAGCGGATGGCCGCGCACGGCGGCGATGCCGAAGGTGGTGAACACCGCCGCGAAAGCGACGAAGGTCATGGGGTTGGTCAGCGTGAGCATCAGCGTCGAGACGAAATCGCCGACGAGGTTCTTGCCGACCTTGTCGGGGGTGCGATCGCCGAGGGCCGGAGGCTTCGTCATCCAGAGCCGGATGCCGAGCAGGATCAGGATCCCGCCTCCGACCCGCTGCAGGATGTCGCGCTCGTCCATCAGGAGCTGGGAGACGTAGGTCGCGCCGAACGCCGCGAGGGCCCCGTACATCGCGTCGGCGACCGCGGCGCCGAAGCCCGACGCCGCGCCGTAGGGCCACCCCTCGGAGATCGTGCGCTGGATGCAGAGGGCGGCGATGGGCCCGACCGGGGCGGCGAGCGCAAACCCGACGATGAGGCCTTTGACGAAGAGGTTTTCCATGCTCGATGGCGCCGCGCCGAGCCTATACCGGCTCCAGCAGGGCTCCACAGCCTGTACGCCGGGACGAACTCGAGGGCGACGCGGGACTTGAGCGGCGGCGGGATCTGCCGCGAGTCGCGTCGAGGCGAGAGACTGAACGCTCTCCCGGCTTCGCGACGTCGTCGATCGGCCCTCGAGCGCGTCGAGCCAGTGCGGCGCCGACAGAAAGCACTCCGGGCTCTTCGGGATGTCCTCGATGCGGACGCAGTGCGGCGGTGAGCCGCGCGCCGTGGCCGTCTACGTCCCGGAGGAATCGCGGGGAGGATCGCCGTCGGGGTGGAAGATCTCCTCGATCAGCGCGTCGAAGACCTCTGGCGATCTTGAAAGCGAGGGGGAGGCCGGGGTCGTTGCGCCCGGTCTCGATCGCGTTGACCGTCTGGCGGGAGACGCCGAGGCGTGCGGCCAGGACGGCTTGCGACCAGTCGCGCTCGGCGCGGAGGACTCGGAGACGGTTTTTCACGTTTGCGCCACTTGGGATTTCAGAGTGTAATGTTTACTTTACATTATGTAAATGGATAGTGACTTGCTCTTCACTGGATTGAGCCCCTTTCCATACTCAATAAATATAGCGGGGTAGACTTACGCCTTTATTACGCCTATAGTCACGCCTCCACTCTATAAGGAGGCCGCATGGGCGCTTCCCAGGCTTTCGCGCTCGAAGAGCTTCTCGAGGGCAAGGGGCTCGTGAAGAAGGCCGGCGGCCTCGGCCTCCTTACGGGGCTCGGCGCGCGGCTGACCCGCGCCTCCGCGCTCCCGTCTCCCGCTGCGCCGCGCGATCCGCTCCCGACGACCGTGGACGCTCTCGACCGTCTCCTCTCCGGCGGGCTTCCGCGCGGCGGGTTCGTCGAGCTCTCCGGCCGCCGCTCGTGCGGACGCTTCTCGATCGGCCTCGCGACTCTCGCCTCCGCGACCTCGAGCGGCGAAGCGGCCGCGCTCGTGGACCTCGACGGCCACCTCGATCCGCAGGCGGCCGAGGAAGCCGGCGTGGACCTCACGCGCCTTCTCTGGGTGCGGCCGCAGAGGCTCAGGCACGCCGTGGCGAGCGCGGAGATGCTGCTCGCGACGGGGTTCCCGCTCGTCGTCGTCGACCTGGGGCTCGGGCCCGTGCGCGACCGCTTCCTCCCCGACGCCGTCTGGGTGCGCCTCGAGCGCGCCGCCCGCGAGCGCCACGCGGCCCTGCTGTTGCTCGCTCCCTACCGCCTCAGCGGCGTCGCGGCCGAGGCGGTCGTCGCCGCCGACCTGCCGCGCGCGATCTGGCGCGGCGCGGGCCAGAGCCCGCGGCTCCTCGACGGATTGACGTCCCGCCTGACGCTGCAGAAGGACGCGCGCGCGCGGTCGGGGATCGCGGAGACGCTGAGCCTCTCGATTTTCACCAGGGCCCTCCTTTCCCCTGCCCTCTCCCCCCGCCGGGGGGAGAGGGGATTTTTCAGGGAGTGAGGAGCTGGGGCGCCATACCCATACCCATTCCCTCAATCGAGTTTGGGATGAACGCCGTGCTTCGCACGGCGTTGCCTACTGACGTGGGTCTGCCTCTGGTGGTCGGCTTTTCGTCGCTTCGCTCCTCAGGATGACGGCTTCAGCCGCGCGACTTTTCACCGTCATCCTGAGCGAAGCGAAGGATCCCAGACTCGACACGCCGTGCACGGCTCTCACCGCGCGACTTTTCACCGTCATCCCGAGCGTAGCGAGGGATCCCGGACTCGATGCGCCATCGTGATCGCCTGCCTCTTCGTTCCGCTCTTTCCCCTGGCGGCGCGGCTGCGCAGCGAGCCGGAGCTCAAGGAGGAAGCCGTCGCGATCCTCGAGGGCAACGGCAACGCCGCCCGGGTCGTCGCCGCCACGCGCCAGGCGCGCAAGGCCGGCATCGAGCCCGGCATGACGCTTCCCCAGGCGCGCGCCCGCATCCCGAGGCTCGTCGCCCGCGGGCGCGACGCCGAGTGCGAGCGCACGGCCCAGGAGGCGCTCCTGGAAGTCGCCGAGTCCTTCTCGCCGCGCGTCGAAGACGCGGGGGAGGGAGTGGTGTACGTCGACCTGGAAGGACATCCGAAGCTGGTCGACAGCCGACAGTCGATGGCCGACAGAACGAAGGCGCTGGCAGTGGAGATCCTGCGGGCGGCGGAGAGAGCGTCGTTGCCCGCGCGCGCGGGGGTCGCCTCCTCCAAGCTCGCGGCGCGGATCGCCGCGGGACTGCCCGACTCCCCGACGATCGTTCCGGAAGGCGAAGAGTCCCGCTTTCTCGCGCCGCTGCCCCTCGGGCGGCTCGGCCCCCAGCTCGAGATCGCCGCCACACTCGAACGCTGGGGCCTTCACTCGATCGGCGAGTTCGCGAAGCTCCCCGAGGGGGAAGTCTCCAGCCGCCTGGGCGAGATCGGCCGAGAGCTCCACGCGGCGGCGCGCGGCCTGGACCCGCGTCCCCTCGAGCCGTATCTTCCGCCGCCGTCTTTCTCCGAGGGCATGGACCTGGAGTGGCCGCTCGCCTCCCTCGAGCCCTTTCTCTTCGTCGCCAACGCCGCGCTCGAGCGTCTCCTCCTGCGCCTCGAATCGCGCGCGCTGGCGTGCACGCGCCTGGAGGTCACCCTCAAGCTCGACCCCGACGGACACGACGCCCGCGCGATCTCCCTTCCCGCGCCCACGCGCGACGTCAAGACCCTCCTGACCCTCGTGCGCCTCGAGCTCGAGGCGCGGCCGCCCGGAGCCCCCGTCGCGGGATTCACCTTCGCCGCCCATCCCGACCAGCCGCGCCGCGCCCAGCTCTCTCTCTTCGGCCCCGCGGCCCTCTCTCCCGACCGCCTCGCCACCACCATCGCGCGCCTTGCGGCTCTCCTCGGCGCCGACCGCGTCGGCTCCCCGCGTTCCGTCGACGGCCACCGTCCCGAGCGCTTCGCCTCGGCCGGCTACACGCCCGCGCCGCCGCCCTCGATGCGCCTCGCCCCGCGCGGCGGACGGGGGCTTCTTTCGGTGCGCGTGCTGCGGCCGGCGGTGGCCCTGGAAGTGATCGTCGACAGTCGGCCGCCGACGGCCGGCAGCGCAGACGAGTTCAGGCTTCGCCCTCTCTCGCTGAAGACCGTGGAGCCCGACGCCGCCCCGCCGATCGCCGGCCAGGTCCGCGTCGCCGCCGGACCGTGGTCGCTGGAAGAGGGATGGTGGTCCGATGTCCCTGCCGACCGCGATTACTGGGACGTCGAGCTCTCCGACGGCGGCCTCTACCGGATCTACCGCGAGCGCCGGGACGGCGCGTGGTTCTCGGACGGGGTGTACGACTGACTGACGGGGTAACGACTGACTCATGAGGCGCTTCCTCATAGCCGTCATCCCGAGCGTAGCGAGGGATCCCGGACTCGACAGGCGAGGGTGGCAATCGAGTTCGGGGACCCCTCGTCGGTGAACGACGGCCTCCGGCCGTCGTTGCCTACCGCCGTGGGTCGTCCTTCGGTGGACGGCTCGCTCCTCAGGATGACGACTCCGGTCGCGCCTGTGTTGCCGTCATCCCGAGCGCTCTTTTGCCGGTCATCCTGAGCGAAGCGAAGGATCCCGGACTCGACACGCGGCATTCTCAATCAAGTCCGCGGTCCTTCGTCGCTGTCTGCTCCTCGGGATGACAGGCTCTAGCCGGGGCCCTGACTCACAGCCTATGACTTTGACGCCTTCCCCCTGGCCAAGTCGCGTTACAGTCTCCCCAACGCTTCCATGCTCGAAAAACTCTTCCGGGACTTCATGTTGATCTGGACGACCGTCGATCCGATCGGCACGCTCGCCCTTTTCGCCGGCCTGACCGCGTCGCTCGACCGCGGCGAGCGGCGCCGTGTCGCGAAGCGGGCCTCGATCTACGCGGCGATCATCCTGATCGTCGCCGTCGTCATCGGGCAGATCGTGCTCGACGCGATGGGCATCCACCTGCTCTCCTCAAGCTCGCGGGCGGCATCATCCTCTTCCTCTTCGGGCTCCAGATGCTGTTCGGTTCCGCCGAAGCCGAGGCCGGCACGTCGGAGGCCGGCCGCGACATCGCCGTCTTCCCGATCGCCGTTCCCGTCGATCGCGGGCCCGGGCGCGATCATGGCCGTCATTCTGCTGACGGACAACGACGTCTACACCGTCGCGCAGCAGGCCCAGACCGCCGTCGTCCTGCTCGTCGTCCTGGCGATCAACTACGGCCTGCTTCTTCCTCTCCGAACCGATCCTTCGCGCAATCGGGCGGCAGGGCGCGTCCATCCTCGTTCGCGTCATGGGGATCCTCCTGGCGGCCCTGGCCGTCGAGCTCGTCATGAACGCGCTGGCGATCAGCCCCTGGGCGGCGGCCAAAACCTAGCCGCCGGGCTCGCCCTGCGGGCGGGTATCTGACTAGAATGGTTCGATGCCGACCAGGCTCCAGAAGATCGAAGCCGAGGCGCTGAAGCTCGACCTGAAATCGCGGACCGAGCTCGTCCGCAAGCTCGAGCTGAGCCTGAAGAGCGAGGCCAGCTCGAGGAACTCCTCCGAGATCGAGGCCGAGCGGCTCTGGATCCAGGAAGCCATGAAGCGCAGCCGCGAGATCCGCGAGCGCACGGCCGGGAGCTCGCCCCAGGCCGCGTCGAGCCCGCCCGCGCGGCCCGCTCCGATCCAGGCGAAAAGAGCGCCTGTACGGCGTCCCAAGCGCCGGCCCGCCCGCAAGCCGCCGGGCAAAACGGCCCCGGGCCCGCCGTTAGAGCGCGGAGCCTCCGTCGATTCCGAGAGCGCCGGCGGAGGCGTAGATCCGCCGAAAAGCCCCCCGGGACCAAAAGGAGGAAGTCGTGAAGCGGAAGTCCGTGGTCCTGTGTTTCTGTCTCGCCCTCCTTTCGGCCGCCACAGATCTCTTTTCCTCCGACACCGTGGTTCTTCGAGTTCTCGTCGTCAAGAGCGACGACCCCGGTGCCCACGTCAGGAAGATCGAAAAAGTACCCGAGCCTGGCCGTCATGGCCAAGGACGAAATGACGGTGGATGCCAGCCCGGAGTACCAGACCTGGTTCAAGCCGGCGGAGTATAAGCTCAACTTCGAGGTCTGATCATGGCGTCTAGCGCGGAACGCTTAGCAGACGATTCCGATCTCTCGCGCAGGTCCTTTCTCGCGATCACGGCCGCCGCCGCCGCATCCCTTGCAGGGGTTCCTCAGATCAGTGCCGGCCAGGGCGGCGGTGATGACGTTACGAGGCTGAGTCTCCAGGATGTCGCGGAACAGGTCCGTCGGAAACGAATCTCTCCCGTTGAGCTAACGAAGTCCTGCCTTGCTCGCATCGAACGCCTGAATCCGACGCTCAACGCGTTCATCACCGTCAGCGCCGAATCTGCCCTCGCGGCTGCCCGAGTTGCCGAAGCCGAGATTCAGCGGGGCCGATGGCGAGGCCCGCTGCATGGCATTCCGATCGCCTTGAAGGATCTGTTCGATACGGCCGGCGTGAGGACCACTGCCGCCAGCGCGCTGTACAAGGACCGAGTACCGGCGGAGGATGCCGAGGTCGTGCGCAGGCTGAGGGCCGCGGGCGCGGTGATTCTTGGTAAGACCAACATGCATGAGTTCGCGTACGGTGGTACGTCGGCCGTCAGCTATTTCGGCGCCGTGCACAACCCGTGGAACTCGCGCTCACACCGCAGGTGGCTCCTCGGGCGGATCGGCAGCCGCGGTGGCCGCGGAGCTCTGTTACGGAGCGCTCGGCTCAGACACCGCCGCGTCCATCAGGCAGCCTGCCGCGTTCTGCGGCACTGTCGGGTTGAAACCAACGTATGGGCTCGTGAGCACGCGCGGCGTGATTCCGCTCTCGTGGACCTGCGATCACGTCGGGCCCATCGCGCGCACCGTCACCGACGCCGCACATCATGCTACAGGCTATCGCCGGCTATGATCCGCTCGATGTCGGGAGTCGGCTGATGAAGATCCCCGACTACGTCGCGGTGCTCCGCAGCAAGGTCGCCGCCCTCCGAGTGGGAGTCGCGCGAGAGTTCTTCTTCGCCGATTTGGATCCCGATATCGAAGCCGCGATGAGTGATGCCCTCAGAGTGTTGCAGAGGCTGACTGGCGGCTTGCGCGAGGTGACGTTGCCGGCAAGCGGGGCGGAGCAGCTGAGGGCCGCGGTCAGGGCTGCAGAGGCCTACACCTACCACGCGGACTTCATCGAGAGGAGCCCGGAGGCCTACCAGCCGGAGACGCTACAGCGGCTCCGCTCCGGGATGAGCGTGACGGCCCGTGCTTATATCCAGGGTCGGCGTGATATCGACCTCGCTCGACGCACGGCCGCGCGCGTATTCGAGGAGGTCGACGTGATCGTGACCCCGACGACGGCCGTTCCGCCGGCACTGCTGGCCGACGTTGCCATGGACATGACGACGTCGATCGCCTTCAGCGGTCGTACGATTCGCAATACCTCGCCATTCAATGTGTACGGTTGGCCAACGATCTCCGTCCCATGTGGTTTCACTCGCTCGGGGCTCCCCATGGGCTGCAGATCTCGGGACCGCCCGGCAGACGAGGGCGTCGTCTTACGGATTGCCCACGCATACGAGCAGATCACTCAGTGGCACACGCGCCGCCCGCCGACTGCGTGATGCCCACGACTGGATCGGCCACGCGCCGTGTCCGGAAAGGGTGACGTTTCGGTCATTCCCGCGGGTACGCCGCTTCCGTGCTCACAGAGACGATTCGTGCCGCCTAACACGCGGGTGCAACGGACTCGTTCCTCGCCCTCGGGTCGTCACGCGCCGCTGACCCGCCACCCGTTGGGCGGTTGTTAACGTCTTTAGGCAAGGAGGCTCCTATGAAAACTTCTACCCTCGTCATCGCCTTTCTGATCTCCGGGAGCCACTCCCCCGCGCCGCTCTTGGCCCAGGAGCGACCGCCGATCATCGACATGCACATGCACGCGGACCTTCCCCCTTACGACGTGCCTCCCGGGAAACCAGCTTACTGCCGTCCTGAGCCGTGTCGCGGCGAGGGTCCGGCGACGGCCGGTCACGCGGAGACGCTTGCGAAAACGCTGGAGGCGATGAAGCGCTACAACATCGTCAAGGCTTTTCTCAGCGGCGTCGATCTGGAGATCGTCCGGGATTGGACAGCGGCGGCTCCGGGTCGCTTTATCGCATCGCCTTTCATTATAGAAGTCGGTCGACCCGACCCAAAGGTGCTCAGGCAGGCCTATGAGGCCGGCCGCCTTAGCGGCATGGGTGAGATCGCGACGCAACTCAACGGCGTGCCACCGAACGATCCGGCGCTCGAGCCATACTTTGCGCTCGCTGAAGAATTCGACATTCCGGTTCTCATTCACACAGCGGGGATCGGGCCGTACATGCCCGGCTTCCGCTCCGCCGCAGGCAACCCGTTGCTACTGGAGGACGTGTTGGTCCGCCACCCGAGCTGCGGCTCTATCTGGAAAATGCCGGATATCCCTATCGGGGCGAAATGATCGCGATGATGTACCAATACCCCCAGCTCTACGCGGATGTGTCGACCATTACCTGGATTATCCCGCGCACTGCGTTCTACGACTATCTGGAGGCGCTTGTGCGGGCCGGGCTTGGGAAGCGGCTGATGTTCGGTTCAGATCAGATGCGTTGGCCGGATAAGATCGGGAAAGGGGATTGAAGCAATCGAGCATGCCTCATTCCTGGCGGCGAACAGAAGAGGGATATTCTCTTATAACAATGCCGTTCGTTTCCTTCGACTGGAACAGGAATCCGAGTAGCACGCGGTGTTTAACAAGCGGTTTGCACCGGACCGCGGAAGGGCGCGGGCGCTCAACCGCAAGACGTTAGGCGCCCGAAAGTCATCACGGATAGGAAGTGGAAGACTTTCGTGATCATCGGCCTGGCGTTTGCTTGCCGCCATTGGCGTTGTCGCGCGGTCCTGGGTCCTGCTCCTTCTGGCCGGAATTATGACTGAGCCCGCTCGCGCGATACCTCAGTATGACGCCGCGGTTTCGAGTATCGGCTGCCTTCTCGTCGTTCCGCCCGTCGTGGCCGCAGGTAGGAGGACAGCATGAGTCGCCTTCAGAACGCATTTCGATGTGCAGTGATCTTTCGTTCTGGGGTTAGGCCCGGCCCGAGGCTTTTCCGCGCAGGATCCGGTGGCGACCAATCCTGGAAAGTACAGGGTCGTCTTTGACAACGATCAGGTACGGCTGCTCGAGTTCCAGGATAAGCCTGGAGACGTTACCGTGATGCTTTACCACCCCGCTAGATTGGTCTACTCCTTGGCACCATGGAAGAAGAAGTTTCACTTTCCGGATGGCCGCACGGTGGTGATGGAAGGCAAGGCGGGCGATGCGACTTGGGCTGAGGCCGGGAGCCACGCTGGAGAGAACATCGGCAGCTCGGAGACCCATATCTTGATTTTTGAGCTCAAGGAGCGGCCGGCAAAGTGATGGAGTTGTTCTGGGGTGGGCCTTACCCGCGGGTGCAGCGGACTCGCCCCTCGCTTCGCTCCGGGGCTCGCCGCTGACCCGCCACCCGTTAGGCGAGCCCTATGATTCTGGAGGCGATCAGAATGGAGATGGACTCATGAGAAGACTTGTTGGCATCCTAGTCCTGCTCATCGCAGTAATACTCGTCGCGGCCTTTGCACTCCCGAACCGGTACCTCATTACGAGTTCAAAGTCCGGCCAAGTCCGAGAGGTATTCAACTGGAGTGTGTCATCGGTTGCAAGTGGACTAGTCTCACTGCAAGTTGCGAGAAAGAACCCTGTGAATTTGTAGTCAATGAGTCAGGAATAAGGGGCAAGTAGTGAGGCTGCCTAACCCGCGGGTGCAGCGGACTCGCCCCTGCGCTTCGCTCCGGGGCTCGCCGCCGACCCGCCGCCCGTTAGGCGGCTCTATACGGCCTTAGAGTAAAGGAGAAGTCTGATGAGATGGACACTCGTCATGGCCACCCTGGCCCTTGCACCACCATTGTTCGTCCTAGGGCAGGAGCAGAGCACATTCAGAGATCAAAGAAGCAGCGTTGAGCAAGCCATAAAACAGCTGGATAATGAACGCATTAGAGCGCAGATCGAGGCTGATGCGGTGGCCCTTGACCGCATCTACGCAGATGACTTTATCGGCGTGGGACCGAGCGGCACAGTCAGAACCAAATCGCAGGTGATCTCGGATTTCACGTCGGGTGACTTGAAGTTTCAGTCTATCGTCACCGACGAGGTTCACGTGCGCGTCTACGACAACGCGGCCGTGGAGACCGGTCTTTCAAGAATGACTGGGCAAGACAAGGGCAAAGCTGTTCCCCGTGATACTCGGTTTACCAGGGTATGGGTAAAGCAGCAAGGGCGCTGGCGGTTGGTTGCCAACCACTACTCCTCGCGGGCGGCGCAGCATTAAGGCGCCGCCGCCTAACACGCGCGTGCAGCGGACTCGTTCCTCCGCTTCGCGTCGTCACTCGCCGCTGACGCGCAGCCCGTTAGGCGCCCGAGGAAACAGCTGCGGCGGTGGCACGCTGAGGCGAAGGAGGATTCGATGAAGACGACACTCGGCCTAGCCGTCGCCCTCGTGGCACTGTCGCCGCCGGCTAGGGCCGGCTCCCAGGGGGCCGTTTCCGGCACCGCCACCTCGCCGGACAGGATCCCCATCCGCTATCACGCGGCCGGCAAGGGCGATCCGGCCCTGGTGTTCGTCCACTGCGGGGGCTGCGAGCGGGGCTTCTGGGACGGGCAGGTGGCCCACTTCGCCGCGAAGCACCGCGTGGTCGCGCTCGACCTGGCCGGCCACGGCCAGAGCGGAGGCGGGCGGAAGGACTGGACGATGCCCGCTTTCGGCCAGGACGTGGTGTCGGTGGTCGAGGCGCTGGGCTTGAAGCGGGTGGTGCTCATCGGCCACTCCATTGGCGGGCCGGTGGTCCTGGAGGCCGCGCGCCGTATGCCGGGCCGGGTGGCCGGCCTGGTGCTGGTGGACACGCTGGTGGACTTCGAGCAGAAGAGGCCCGCGGCCGAGGAGATGGAGAAGGTCCTGTCGGAGCTGCAGGCCCACTACCGGGCCACGACCACCGCCTACGTGTCGAAACTCCTTTTCTCGGCGAGCACGCCCGAGCCCGTCAAGGCGCGCGTGCTGGAAACGGTGCTGTCGGTGCCGCAGGAGATTGTCGTGGCCGCCGCCCGCTCCAGCGTGGCCTACGACCCGCTGCCGGCGCTGCGCGAGATCAAGGCCCCCATCCGCGCCATCAACTCCGACCTGTTTCCCACCAACGTGGAGGGCAACCGCAGGTATGTCCCCGGCTACCAGGTGGCCATAATGAAGGGAGTGGGGCACTACCTCATGCTCGAGCAGCCCGAGGCCTTCAACGCGCTCCTGGCGGAGGCCCTGCGCGAGCTGGCCCGGAGCGGCGGACGGCGGTGAGGCTGCGGGTAGCTGTTGACTTGGTGAATGGCAGAGTGTTGAGCACACCGGATGGAGTCTGGGTTGCTTTCTGAGCCGCGGCCTAACATGCGCGTGCAGCGGACTCGTTCGTCGGCTTCGCCTCCGCACTCGCCGCTGACGCGCAGCCCGTTAGGCGGCCCTATGATTCTGGAGGTGCTCATCGCCCTGAGGGCCTCCGTCGGCGTTCTCGTCATGTTCCTGTTCTCCGGCACTGCGAGAGCACAGTTCTTCGAGATGCACGAAGTGTCGTCGGCTGAACGTGTGTACGGCATCACCGCCGGTCCAGACGGGAACATGTGGTTCACTGACAGCCGCGGCAGGATTGGGAAGATGACGCTCTCGGGCGTCGTGACGATGTATGAGGTCCCGCTTCAACCGTCGAGTCCAGGCCACATCACGCAGGGACCGGATGGCAACCTCTGGTTCGCGGACGCCTGGGATTGGATAGGCCGGATCACGACGTCCGGAGTCATAACCATGTTTGGTCCCGTGAGCCAAGGAGGTTCGCCGCGCGGAATCGCCGCGGGGCCGGACGGGAACATTTGGTTCGCTGAGGGCGGCAGCAACAAGGTTGGCCGAATCACCACGGCGGGAGAGATCACTGAGTTCGAGACGCCGACCGCGATCAGCCGCCCGGACACCATCGTTGCCGGTCCGGACGGCAACATGTGGTTCGGCGAAAGCTTCGGCAACAAGATCGGCCGCATTACGCTCGCAGGCGCCATAACGGAGTTCAACATCCCAACGCGGGGCGCAGATCCAGTGTTCATCTGTGCAGGGCCCGACGGAAATTTGTGGTTCACGGAGGTCTACGGCAACAAGATCGGCCGCATCACGCCGGCCGGCGTCATCACCGAGTTCCCGCTCCCCTTTCCGATCGGAGTTGCCGACTATGGCCCGGGAGGCATCGCGGCCGGTCCGGATGGGAACCTCTGGTTCACCGAGTATTCCGCGGACAGGATCGGCGCGATCACGACGTCGGGCGAGATCACCGAGTTCGAGATACCGGGACATCATGAGCCTCTTTTCCTCGCGGTCGGACCCGACGGCGCGATTTGGTTCACGACGGAAACACGGCACATTGGGCGCTTCTCGCTCACACCGCCCCGACCGCACCGAGAACCCGTGCAAACGTTGCAACCAAACCGTACTACTAAAACCGTCGGTCGACCCCCGTGAGAGATGTTCTGAGGATTCTGGTGGTACGTGCTCTCGGTTCGCGCCCCGCACGTGCAACAGGGAGGGTTAGTCCACGCCGCCTAACCCGCGGGTGCAGCGGACTCGCCCCTTCGCTTCGCTACGGGGCTCGCCGCTGACCCGCCGCCCGTTACGCGCGCCCAAGTCATGAGAAGGCACAACTCTCGTCCGATCGTCGCACTCGCGTTTACATTAGCGTGGTACGCCTTCGCGCTACTTGCTCTGATGATGTGCTCCACCCTGTTTGGTGTCGTCGCCGCGGATCAGTGGCCCGCACGAGTGCTTCGTTCCGCTTGCGCTGTTCAGCTGGATTGTTGGCGTCCTGACGGAATGGTTCGGCTTCGTGGAGTCGGACATCTCGTCTTGCCATCGGCTTTTCATTCCCACCATGGTCGCCCTACCGCTATTTCATGTTGGCTTCGTGTATTCCGTGGCCTACGTCTCGTCGGGTCGTGGCGTTCGAAAAAGGAAGGGAAGAGTGCATACCAGCGCGCCTAACCCGCGGGTGCAGCGGACTCGTTCCTCGCCTTCGGCTCGTCACTCGCCGCTGACCCGCCACCCGTTAGGCGGACCGAAGCAATATCTAATTTCACGTAGCCCCGGCCAGCATGTGAGCCGGGCCGGCTGGGGCGAGCAGCGCGCCGAGGTCAGCCGTGAGGACCGATTGCCCACTCGCTGATGCTGTGCCACGAGGGATCGAGGTCGAGACCAATAAGCCAGGCGGCCGACCGCGAGATCGACGACTTCATGACCGTCCCACGCTCGCGCCCAGGGTGACGAGAAGCTCGTCCAGTTGCTCGAACGTCTCTCCCATCGCATCCGCCGCCCCGGTGCCGGCGGCGTCGAGAGCTTCCTTCGAGGGATAAAGCTCGTGCATGACCAGCAACGTCTTGCCGCCTTTTTCCGCGAAGGTCACCGTGGTGACGGACACCCTCGCCACCTTCGTCATTGGTCCAGACGAGGCGCGAGTGCGGTGTTACTTCGATGTACCTACCGAAGAACGCCGGCTGTGAGTCCCCGTGTGCGAACACCAAACGGTACCTGCCCCCGACACGAACATCCATCTCGCAGGAAAGCAGGGACATTCCCATCGACTTCGGCACCCACCACTGCCTGAACAGCTCGGGCTTGGTCCACGCCTCGAACACGATGCGCGCCGGGCCGTTGAAAGTTCGCGTGACGACGAGCTCACGCTCGGACTTCCGTTCCACAGTCGTGCGGTTCTTCATCGGTGTGGCCTCACTCTCTCTTCTTGCGTCCATCGACCTTCTCCTTCCGTTTCAATTCCTCGACAACCTTGTCCAACTCGTCGAAGCGTGCGTCCCAGAGCTGGCGGTACCTCTCGAGCCATGCCGTCTCTTCCTCCAATCGGCGCAGGCCGAGCTTGCAGGTCCGCACGCGCCCGAGCTTCTCCGTGGTGACGAGCCCGGACTGCTCCAGGACTCCGACGTGCTTCTTCATGCCCGTGAGGGTCATGTGGAACTTCTCGGCAAGCTCCGTGATCGAAGCGTCGGAACGTCCCAGCTGCTCCAGAACGCCGCGTCGGGTCGCATCCGAGAGCGCGGCGAACGAGGCATCGAGGCGGGCTCGCAGATACTGAACCATCAGGTTCAGTATAGTACGCATGGAGGCGGCATGCAAGGGGAGCCCAACCGCGGGCTGCGTTTTCGACGGCGGTCATCCCCGAGGGCGCTCTTCCCTTCTCGGAGACAACCGACGTGCGGGCAGCAGCTCGGCGCCCGAAATCGAGATCCATCTCAGGATGGGAACCGGTGAGATGATCGGGGTGTCCCAAACCTGAGCACGCGGATGAGCGAAGGTGGCGAAAACCTCGACCCAGTCAGGATGCTAAACGTCGCATCGTGGCGGAAGCTGCGGGCCTCGCGCGGGAGAGTTCAGCGCGGTCTAGAGTCCCAGAATTTGCGGCCGCCTAACATGCGCGTGCAGCGGACTCGCTCGTCGGCTTCGCCTCCTCGCTCGCCGCTGACGCGGCACCCGTTAGGCGACAGTCGGAAGGTGCCCCGTCCGGCCATGGGCCGAACGAAGTGGAAGCCCGGCGACGACGTCCGGCGTTCCGATTGCCCGATCGTCGCCTTGTGATCGACGCGTTAAACGCCACAGCAACTTACGGGGAGAGAGTACGTACTTGTCTCAGCGGGCGATCGCGTCCGAACCCCGAGGTGACGCCAACTGCAGCCCGGACGGAGTGAGACGATGAAGATTAGCCGCCGATCCTTTCTCAAAGCTGCAGCAGCAATCGGTGCTTCGTTCGCATGGGTCGGGCCGGCCCGAGGTTCGCGTGTCCACTGGCATGAGCGGCGTGATCTCTATCCCCAAGGGGTCGCCTCGGGCGATCCCGACCCGCACAGCGTCATCCTGTGGACGAGGCGTCCGTTTGCCCAGGGCACACGCCAGCTCCTGACCGTCGAGGTAGCCGAGGATGAGGCATTCCGCCGAGTCATTGCGCACGCGAAGGCACCGGTCTCGAGCGCCGCGGACTGGACCGCGCGCGTTCTGATTGGCGGACTCAAGCCGGCGCGCACCTACTGGTATCGGTTTACCGACACCGACGGAAACGGCAGCCGGGTCGGCCGCACGATCACTGCGCCGTTGCCAAACGATCCTCGCACAGTGAACTTCGCATTCGTGAGCTGTCAGGATGTCAATGAGGGCAAGCTCAACGCCTATCGCCGGATGATTTACGAAGATGAACGCGCTCCCGCCGCAGAACAGCTCGACTTCGTTCTGCACCTGGGCGATTTCATCTACGAGGTGGTCCAGTATCCCGACGAGGTGAAGACCCGCTACGACCGCACGATCTATGAGGTTGCGCGCATCCCGGACGGCCCCAAGGTCGGCAACTTCCACATCCCGCTGACCGTCGATGGCTACCGGGCCATCTACAAAGGCTATCTCGCCGATCCCGACCTCCAGGACGCTCGCGCGCGCTGGCCGTTCGTCGCGATCTGGGACAACCACGAATTCTCGTGGCAAGGTTGGCAAAGCATCGTCAAGGCGGGGTCGTTCGAGCAGCCTGGCCAGAGCGTCAAGGTCGCGGCGAATCAGGCCTGGTTCGAATATCTTCCTGCACGTGTCGCTCCAGCCGAGCGGGTCGCTCGAGCGTTTCGATCCACCAGCTGTAAAAGACGTTCCAATCAAGGAGTTCGATAGCGATGGGCTGGGGATGGAACCGAACAACCTGACGGCGATCAACAGCCTCAAGGCCTACCGGGCGCTGCGGTACGGCCAGCACCTGGACATGATCATTACCGACCAGCACAGCTATCGGAGCGCGGACCCCTTCAGCGATCCGTCTCTCGGAAAGCTCGGCGGCGACGAGTTCATGGGAATGTTTCCTGAGTCTGCGATGCAGATTCTGGACGGCGGGCGCGGCTTCAACGGCGGCAATCCTCCTGCGGAAATCCGGTTCAACGATGCGCATGTCCCCAACCCGCAACGGAGCGCGCCGCCGCAGACGATTCTCGGGGCGGAGCAGAAGGCATGGTTCAAGGACAAGCTAAGAGCTCGACAGCGACGTGGAAAATCTGGGGGAACTCGCTGGGCGCGCTGGATTGGCGCGCCGACCCGCAGAACCTGCCCGCCGGGTCTCACCAAGGAGTCCTGGCCCGCAAACGCGTTCGCAGCCTTGGGCGGGGGTGATTACGGCACCGCGTACGCAGAGCGCGCTGAAATCTACAATCTCGTGCGCGACGCGAAGATCACGGGCTTCGCCATCGTCTCGGGCGATCGCCACAGCTTCTGGGCCGGATATGCGGCTGCGGAACTTCCGCCCGGCAAGTTCGAGCCGGTCGGCTTGAGTTTCGTTGGCGCGTCACTCGTCAGTCCCGGCGTCATGGAGGCCTATGAGCACAAACTTCCGAAGGACGCTCCGCTACGACCGCTGTTTCTTGCTGACAAGGAGGCGGGGCGAAGCCGGACTGGACCTTCAACATGCTGCTGAGGCACGGCGTCCGTGCGTGCCTCGAATATGCAAAGAGCTTCGACCTGAAGCGCGCACGGTCGCTGTCCAACCCGGATCTGGCTCCGCACCTCGAGTTCGTCGATCTTGGAGGACACGGTTATGCGAAGGTCCGATTGTCGGCCGATGAGATGCGCACCGAGTTTGTCTGCATCCCGCGCCCCATTGCGCGCAGCGAAAGACCGGACGGCGGGCCGATCAGGTATCGGGTATTACACACTGCTGCACTGTGGAAGAGCGGAGAGCGCCCGCAGCTGAAGACATCGGTGCTCGAAGGCGACGTTGGACTGTCGATGTGACGGATTCAGGCGATCGGGCAAGGCGGACGCCTACCCCGCGGGTGCGGCGGACTCGCGCCTCCGCGTCGCTCGCCGCTGACCCGCCACCCGTTAGGCGGACATCGAGTGATGATCCGAACCTCCTCGGGGCTTCCAGGAGAAACGTAGGAGAGAAGGGGCCATGAAGGCATGGATAGTTCGCCTTGCGCTGTGTGCGGTCCTGCCCCAACAGTTGTCTGCCGACGAGACACCCGGCCAGACCTCCCTGAAGAGCGTCCGGGTGAACGGTGCGGAGCTGCACTATCTTGATCAGGGCAAGGGTGTCCCGGTCGTCTTGGTTCATGGAGGGCTTGAGGACTACCGCGCTTGGCAACTTCAGATGGAGCCCTTATCCCAGCGCTATCGCACCATCGCGTACAGCCGCCGGCACAACTATCCGAACACCCGAGGTGCACCTGGAACCGACTACTCAGCAATTGTCGATGCAGAAGACCTGGCCGCGCTCATCAGAAACTTGAAGCTAGCGCCGGCCCACGTCATCGGGGTTTCCTATGGGGCCTACGCGGCCTTGTTCCTCGCAGTGAGGTATCCGGCGCTCGTGCGGGCTCTGGTCCTGTCCGAACCGCCAGTTCTGCGGTGGCTGCCCGAGCTGGAGGGAGGGAAGCCCTTGTTCACGGATTTTATGAACGAGGTCTGGGAGCCTACAACTCGTGGCTTTCACGAGGGAGACGAAGCGGGAGTGAAAGCGGCTATCGATGGTTTCGGCGAACTTGGCTACTCCGGTTCCGACGCTAAGATGACGTTCGCGACCCTTTCGCCGGAAGTCCGAAGCCTTCTACTTCAGAATGCACCCGAATGGAGAGCCCTGACGCAATCGAAGGACGCCTTTCCAGATTTGCCGCTGGCGGCTGTCAAGCGCATCGAGGCGCCGACTCTCCTGCTCAGTGGCCAACGCAGTCTCGCGCTACACAGGGTGATCGATAAGCAGCTTGAGAGGCTGCTACCTCGGGCCGAGCAAGTCATCCTTGTGAACGCGACGACGAAGATGTGGAATGAACACCCTGAGAGGTGCCGAAGTGCGGCTTTCGCGTTTCTTGCCAACCACGGACAACCAGTGGCCGGGAATCGAGAGGGGCATCCGCGGGGACCGGTGCCGCCTAACACGCGGGTGCAGCGGACTCGGCCCTCCGCTTCGCGTCGGGCCTCGCCGCTGACCCGCCACCCGTTAGGCGGTCGAGGAGACCGGCCCTCGATTCATTGCGGGTTCTCGCCGATCATGTGGAGAACGAGCTTCCCCTCGCAGGTCGTCCAGAAGTAGTAGTTGAGGAACTTCGCGCCCTTCGAGTTCACGCCCTCGCCGCCGACGTACCCGTGCCCCTCGCGAACGTCGGTCTCGCCCGGGGTGCCGGGCTTCAGGAAGCGGTCCGCGAAGACCGCCAGGTCCGCGTCGATTCCCGGGAGCTTGCGGATCGCCGCGGTGGTCTTCGGATTGAAGCCGATCGCGGCGAGGAGGCCGATCCCAGTCCTTCTTCAGCGCGGCGGCGTGCGCCGCGCGGTACGCCGCGACCATCGCCTCCGCCGTCGGCGCCGGAGTGCCCGCCCCGGCCTGAGCGCCCGCCATCCGGTCGCTCTCGCTCACTTCCGCGGCCTTCGGGCTCGATACCGAAAGATCGAACTCGAACGCCGCCTTCTTGCCCTTGTGCTCCACGCTGCCGGACGCCCGCCCGGCCGACTTCTTCAGCGTCGACGACCAGTAGTTACCGCCCACCTCAGACTCGCGGCCGGACCCGCCGAACGCCATCCCGGAGCCGAAATAGTCGGACTTGCCCGCCGGGTCCATCGTCAGCTCGATCCAGCCGGCGTTTCGGACCACGGTGAGCGCTCGCGCCATCGTCATGGGACACGGCGAGGCCGCGATTGCGGAGGAGGCGATCGGCTTGCTCACGACGTAGACGACGGTGTGGCTGCTCCCTGCGGGCCACGCGATGCCGTCGACCAGATCAAAGTCCCCGGTGTTGGCGTCGGCGATGTGTCCCTTGACGACCGCCTTTCCGGCGGACACCTTCACGGGCGCCGACGCGGCCGGCTCGGGCGATGGCCCCGGCTCGGCGGCCGGTTCCTTCGGCGCGGCTTCCCCTCGATGCTCGCGATCGCCTTGGCGACGGCGTGCGGCAGCTGCTTCGCCTCCATTTCCGGCGACTTCGCGATGTCTTTGTAACCGCGCTTCTGCAGCGCCTTGAGCTCCGGCAGCGCGGCCTTCGCGCCCGGCCCGATCGCCGCCAGGGCGTCGGCGGCGAAGACGCGGAGGTAGATCTCCTTGCCGCGGAGCTGGCGCGCCAGCGCCTTCGTGGCGGGCGCCGCCTCGGGCCCCATCTTCTCGAGCGCGACGACGGCGTGCTTGCGGACGTCGTGTACCGGATCGGCGAGCGCCTCGATGAGCAGCGTGACGGTGCCCGGGACTCCGGGGCCGAGCTGGCCGATCGACGAGGACGCCGCTTCCCGGATCTGCGCGTTCGGGTCCTTCAACGCGCGCTCTAGCGCCGCCTTCACGGCCGGAACCTGAAGCGCTCCGGGCGCCCCAAGCGCACCGAGCGCCATGAGCGCCTGAGTCCGGACCATTTCGTCCTTGTCGGCCGCGGCGGCCGCGAGGGCCGCAGCGAGGCCCTCACCGAGTCCGCTTCGACGCGCGGCGCGAGCTTGTAGAGTGCCATCACGGCAGCGTGTCGCGGCTCCATCTCCGGCTCGGGAACGAGCTTCGTGAGCGCGACGATGACGGCCTCAGGGGCGCCTTGACGTCCGAGAGGCCATAGGCGACAATCGGCGCACCATGGGGTCGGGATCGGAAACCGCCTCCATCAGCGCGTCCACCGCTTCCGCCGAGGACTCCGCCATCGGGCCGAGCTCCTCCACCGCCTTCAGCCGGACGGACATATCCGGGTCTTTGAGCTTGGCGCGGAGCTCCGCGACGCGCGCGACGGCCGGGTCCTGCGCCCTCGTTTCGGCCTCGGGTCGGGAGAGCCTGCCCGGCTCCGGTGCTCGAGCAGGAGACGACGGTCAGCGCCGCCGCGACGCAGAGAGAAACCGCGAGGAGACGAGACGTCATCCGCATGGAGCCCTTTCGTCTTTTGAGGCGAGGATATCGCGGGCCGTCCATCAGAAGGGCCCGCCAGGCCTGCGCGCCGGCGGTTGGCAGAGAATAGAGCCCGGCTGAGGTCAGATCGTGGGCGTAAGGGGGCCGCTTCGATTTCCTACGCTCGAGGTCGAGCCGCCCCTGGAGTCGCCCGTCGCCTAACGTGGTGCTGCAGCGGACCCGCCGCTCTCGCTGTCGCTCGGGCGCTCGCGTTGCTCGCTCGGCTCGCCGCTGAACTCCTGGCCGTTAGGCGGCCGAAAGTCATGAAACTCTGGGGACGCCAAAGAGAGCGCACAGGAACCCTTGCGCTGTTCGTTCTGTAACAAGTCGCAGCGCGATGTGCGGAAGCTGATCGCAGGTCCGTCGGTGCAGATCTGCGACGGCTGCATCGGCATCTGCCTCGAAATTGTGTCAGCGGATCTCGAAGGAGTTCGCGCCTCCCGTAAGGCTGAAGGCCGAGACTCCTCGTGCGTCATTTGCGGAAACACGGTTGGGGGCGGAAGGCCTCATTCAGGTCGGTTTTTGGGGCAAAGTGTGCCAAGGCTGTGGCGAGGATGTACGCGATGCGCTTCTCGTGTGGCATCAAGATCATGATGGGCTCTAGCCAATGAGGCGGCTGATCGCCTGGGCTCGGAGTGCCTTTTACCTGCTTATCTGCGTCGTCGGAGTACCGGTAATTCTCTACGCGCTGAGCCTCGTCCTAATTGGGATGGAGGATGTTGGGGGCGCAAAGATCGCAATTCCCGCAGCGATCGGGCCCCCTTGGGCTTGGAGTCGGAGGAATTGTCGTTGGGCTGCGAGGGTCAGAAATGAAGCCGCCTAACCCGCGGGTGCAGCGGACTCGCCCCTGCGCTTCGCTTCGGGGCTCGCCGCTGACCCGCCACCCGTTAGGCGACGGAAGCTTCGGTCAGCCAGTTTGGCTAGTTTGCGTCGAACCCGTCGGAACGGCGACTAGCCGGTCGATCGCTGGTCGGAACAGAATAGAGTTAGGCGTGGACATGAGATGGCAGGCTCCGGTCACCGGTGCCAGGTGGTGTCGATCCTGAGATTGCGTCGTCCGATTGGAGGAATTCGCATGCGTAAGATCGCGATCGTTTGTGGTTCGTTGGTGTTCGTCCTTGCCGTTGCCGCAAGCCCCTTGCGCGCTCAGCAGGACAAATCCAAGCGACCGAGTCCGCCCGCTACAGCAAAGTGCGAACTTGCCGGCGGAAAAACAGTCACCATTGACTATTCCAGCCCGCGCAAAAAAGGCCGCAACGTATTCCCGGATGTCGTGAAGTATGGCGAAGTTTGGCGTACTGGCGCGAATGAAGCCACTACCTTCGTCACCACCGGGGACGTCATGGTCGGCAGCACGCACGTTCCGGCGGGCAGCTACACGCTCTTCACCCTTCCCGGCAAGGACAAGTGGACACTCATCATCAGCAAGAAGACCGGCGAGTGGGGCACGGACTATCCCGGTGAAAAAGAAGATCTCGCGCGCGTGGAAATGAAAGCCGGAACCGCTAGTGCCCCAGTCGAGAATTTTACGATTTCCTTTGAGAAAGCTGGCAACGGATGCAACCTCAAGCTCGCATGGGATACCACCACTGCTTGGGTGAGTGTAGGGGCGATGTAGCGTAGCCTTCAGTCTGCGACCTTAAATTGGTCTGCGATGTCCACATCCCGCTGGTCTAGAGCGCTCGGCTTACCGCTGGCCGTCGCCTAACACGCGCGTGCAGCGGACTCGTTCCTCGCCT
>CAWHKQ010000002.1:0-42871 GCA_963829925.1 uncultured Acidobacteriota bacterium | reverse complement strand
CGCGGCGTTGCCTGCGGTGGGCGACGAGACGGTGCGCTCGGAGCTCGCCCGGATCACGTTCCCGAGACGAGGGTCACGACGATCTGGGCGCGGCGGTTCTTCGCCTTGCCCTCGGCCGAAGCGTTGTCGTAGGCCGGATCCGAGGCTCCGCGGGATTGGGCCGTGATGCGCCCCGGGTCGATCCCGTGCCGCGTCACCAGGTATTCCTTCGCGGCTTCGGCCCGCTTCTGCCCGAGCTCCAGGTTCGCGGCCTCGTTTCCCGTGTTGTCGGTGTAGCCGGTGACGATGGCGGTCGCGTTCAGGTCGTTCTTCATCCGCAGGGCGACCCCGTCCAGCACGGCCTTGGCGATGTTCGTCAGGCGCGCGGCCTTTCCTTCGAAGAGGATCTCGTCCGAGGTCTCCCGGGGCGCGGGCCGCGGAGGCGGCGCCGGGGCGGGGGCGATCACCGTTTCTTCGACGCGCTCCTCGACGACGGGCTCCGGCGCGGGAACGACAACGGGCGGCGGGGGGGCCGGGGGCCAGGCGGCGTAGGTGATGCCGACGATTCCGCCGATCGGCACCGGATCGAAGCCGTGCTTGAAGAGCATGTCCATGTTCGTGTTCAGGCCCGCATTCACGGCCCAACCGGTCTGCGCGATCCAGATGCGCGCGCCCGCCGTGAGCATCGAGTAGTCCGGTTCCGGACGGTCGCCGCCGTCCAGGATGTTCCGGTCGAGCTCGAAGATCAGGTGCGCGATGGGAACGAGGGGAATCTCGACGCCGACCCCGAATCGCAGCTCATTCGGCGGCCGGATGTCCAGATCGTGCTTGCCGACCATGGTGTACGAGATCATCCCCGTGAAGATGCCCTTGGTCGCTGCCCCGCCCCACTCCCAGTCGGCGCGGCGCGAGTTGAGCCGGTCGGTGACCGTCCCGTTCTCGTCGATGCGGATCGTGGCGTTGGAGGTCGGGACATGCCCGGCCAGCCAGAGAGCCATGCGGAAGTCGGGATCGGCTTCCGAGTGGAAGTTGACCTTGGTGCCGATGCGGATCTTCTCGCCTTCCTGGATGTCGAAGGGCCCGACGAGCGGAATGCCGCTGATCACGCCCCGCTGCCATGCGCCGCGGCTCTTGCGCTCCTCGATGCCGCCGCTCGCGAAGATCGACCACCAGTTCGTCAGGCCGAGGCCGATGGAGCCGGTGGCGGCCGTGTGTCGGAAGACACGGATCTGATCGTCGTCGCCGATGACGAGTGGTCCTGCGACCCTCTGCTCGAGCAGGCCGTAGAAGCCCAGCGTGAACTGCCCCGCACGAGGATTGTCGGCCGTGGGCATCGTCAGAAGGCCGATGTCCCCCTCGTTGGTCGGCGCGATGACGGCGGCTCCCACACCGACCTGGCCGAGCGCGGCCCCGGCAATGAGGCAGATCAGCATTCCGAAGAGCGCGGTCCGCTTCGCCATCATGAATCTCCTTTCGAACCCGGGCCGGGGACGTGTCTGCCGAACAGGATAAGGCAAAAGTGTGAAATTGCCAAACATCTTCTGCTCGGGCAGGCCCACCGGCCATCCGGTCAGGTATTCGGCGGCGCGACTACACCTTGGGCTGCATCACGAGGGACATCTTTTCCTGGAAGGCCTTCATGATCGCCGGGCCGCGGATGGACGAGATGGCTTTCTCGGTCTGCCGGATCAGGTCGCGGACCGCCTCGACCCCCCGGCCCTTGTCGATCTCGGCGAGGGCCATCTTGTACGGCCGATCGATCCCGGGCAGGTTGGATTCTCCGATGGCGGTCTCGGCTTCCTGCTTCACGCGCGTGCAGAGGATCATCAGGATTTTTTTCTCGTCGCCCATGACCCCGGCCGACGGGGCGAGGGGACCCGACACGGTAAGGGGACCGCCCGGACGCACCGGTGCGGCCGTCACCGGAGCCGGCGGCGCCGCGACGCGCGCGACCGCTTCGCGCGGCCGCATCTCGACCAGGTCGGAGGTGACCAGCCCGTACAGGACCTTGGCCGTGTCGAAGGAGTTCGAGGAGGTCGCGCGGGCGAGATCCTCGACGGTCTTCCGGCCGTCGATGCGGACCACCAGGTTCCACTCGTGAGGAGACAGGCTGACCGGCTCGCCCATTTCCCGCCCCTTCAGCACCGGGACGTAGTCGACCCCCGGAATCTTGCGGGCGAGCACCTTCCACTCGTCCAGCCGGCGGGCGGCCTCCATCAGGAGCGAGGTGTTCGTCTTGTCGATGGTGGTCGCTTCGGTCTCCTTGCCGGGAGTGAACTGGAAGTCGCCGGTCGACCAGATGGCCAGCGCGTAGACCGCCTCTTCCCCGGTGAGGACCCCGAGCTCGGCATGCACGATCCGGCCGTTTCGCAGGTAGATCAGGCCCCTCTCCGGCCCCCGGACGAGCATGAACATTCCCGTCTTCCCGGAGACCGAGACCAGCTGAATGATGTCGGGGACGGGGAGCTCCTGGATGGAACCCTGGAACGACATACGCCTTTGATGCTAGCAGGTTCGCACGTCGCCCTTCGCGGATCGCGCTGGTGCGCGACCGCTGCGAGCTCCCGCGGCGCGCGCCTCCTCCCTCCCTCGTCGGGAGACTTCGCGCGCCGCGAACTACACCGCCAGCGCCTCGAAAAGCATCGGGCTCTCGAGACAGGCTGAGAAAGCACTCGCCGAGCGGCACAGGTGGGCGTGTACGCGGCGCGGGGAGTCTCCCACAGGGGAGGAGCCCCGCGCCGCGGGAGCCGCAGCGAGGGAGGGGATCAGGCGAGCGGTCGAGCCCACAGGCGAGCCGCTCGCCGGTGCGGCCGCGGCCTCCGGCCGCCGGCCGCAGATCACCGAGCGAGCGGAGGCGACGGTCGCGCGTGGAGATGGCAGATCGCCAGAGCGAGGGCATCGGCGGCGTCGAGCGGAACCCGGCTCTTCTGACGCGCGAGCAAGGACAGCACCATCGCCCGGACCTGCCCCTTCTCCGCCTGCCCGTAGCCGACCAGCGCTTTCTTCACCAGCCGGGGCTCGTACTCGAAGACCGGCACCGAGGAGCGGGCCGCCGCCGCCAGCAAAACGCCGCGCGCGTGGGCCAGCTTGATGCACGACGCGATGTTCTTTGCGACGAACACCGTCTCGACCGAGACCGCGTCCGGCCGGACCTCCGCGACCAGCTCGTGCGCGGCCCGGAAGAGGAAGTCGAGTTTTTCCGCAAGAGTGAGGCGGGCCGGAGGGCGCCATACCCCGCAACGCTCGAGTTGAAGGTGGCCGCGGTCGAAGACGACGATCCCGAAGCCCGTTGCGACCGAGCCTGGATCGAGGCCGAGGATTTTCACCGGGCGGGAGGCGGGAGTGGGGAGACGTTCCGTCTCAGGACTTCTCCGCCGGAGTCTCCTCGAAGTCGAAGTTCGCCCAGACGTTCTGGACGTCGTCATGGTCCTCGAGCGCCTCCATGAGGCGCACCATCTGGTCGGCCTTGCGGGCGTCGAGGGAGACCTCCGTGGAAGGGATCATCGAGATCTCCGCGACGGCGAGCGGCAGACCCTTGCCCTCGAGCTGGGACTTCACCTCGGCGAAGGTCTCCGGCGAAGTCTTGATCTCGTGGTACTGGTCGGTCGACTCGACGTCGTCGGCGCCGGCCTCGATGGCCGCCTCCATGACGGCGTCCTCGCTCGCCTTCTCTTTCTCGATGGCGATGTATCCCCTCTTCTGAAAGAGAAATCGGACCGAGCCCTCAGCGCCGAGGTTTCCGCCGTTCTTGGAGAAAATCGTGCGGATCTCGGGCAGGGTCCGATTCTTGTTGTCCGTCAGCGCCTCGATGAGGATGGCCGTGCCTCCGGGCCCGTACCCCTCGAACGTGACTTCCTCGTAGGAGACGCCGGGCAGCTCGCCCGTGCCCCGCTGGACGGCGCGCTTGATGTTGTCGGCCGGCATGTTGACGGCCTTGGCGTCATCGATGGCTTTGCGCAGCCGGGGGTTCGATTCCGGCGCGCCGCCGCCCTGTTTGGCGGCCATCGCGATTTCGCGGATCAGCTTGGTGAAGACGCGGCCGCGTTTGGCGTCGGCGGCGCCCTTCTTGTGCTTGATCGTGCTCCATTTGCTGTGACCGGACATCGGAACGCTCCTCGGACGTGATCCGGGCGGATTATATGGGGAGTCGCGCGGGCCGGTTCTCCTTGATTTCCCTGCGTTTCCAGCGACAATAGGTTCCAGTTCATGCCCAAGAAAGTTCTTTTGATCGAGTACGAACCGCGGTACGTCGAGCGGATTCGGACTCTGCTGAACCCGCTCGGCCATGCCATCACGGAGGTGCACGACGGGGAGGCCGGGCTCACGGCCTTCGCGGGCTCTCGCTTCGATCTCGTCCTCCTCTCGGGGATGCTCCCGCGTCTTCCGAGCGCGGAGGTGATCCGCGACATCCGCAAGAAGGGCGGCGCCACGGCGCCCCCGATCATCCTGATGATGAGCGGTTACAGGGGCATCGAACCGGAAGGCCGACGCCCAGAAGGTCGGCGCCTTCGACATCCTGATGCGGCCTTTTTCCGACGAGGACCTGCTCGCCTCGGTCCGCGACGCCCTGGATTCGGTGGACGTCGGGTCCAAGACGATGCGGATCGACACGACCGAGCTGGCCGAGTCGACGCCGCTGACGTCCTCGGACATCTTCGCCGACGTGCTGGACGACCTGGCGGAGCCGGACGCCCCGGCGCCCCCCGGCGCCGGCCTCCGCGCCCCGACCCGCTCCGCCCCCGCCCGCCGAGGACGCGATGGAGAAGCGGCTGCGCGACACGCTCTCCGGCCTGAACCTCAAGGGGTCGGCTCCGGCGGTCCGCCCAGGGCCCGGCGGACAGGACGCCGCTCCCGTCCGCTCCCGCTCCGTCTTCCGGCCGGCCGAAGCTCTCTTCCGACACCGACGTCGACAAGATCCTCTCCGACACGCTTTCGGGAATCTCGCTGCCGCGTCCCAAGGCGCCTCCGGCCCCGGCGAGCCGCCCCCCCGCCGCGCCGGCGCGAGGAGCCCGCCGCCGCTGTCGCCTCGACCGGTCCCGATCGGTTCGGCCAGTACGAGATCCTCGAGCGGATCGCCGCGCGGCGGCATGGCCGAGGTCTACAAGGCCAAGCGCACGGGCGTCGAAGGCTTCCAGAAGATCGTCGCGATCAAGAGGATCCTGCCGCACATCGCCGACGACGACGAGCTTCGTCGACGATGTTCGTCGACGAGGCGAAGCTCGCGGCGCAGCTCAACCACCCGAACATCGTCCAGGTCTTCGACCTCGGGAAGATCCAGGCCGGCGGCTACTTCATCGCGATGGAGTACGTCGACGGCCTGGACCTGCGGCGATCCATCGAGCGTCGGCGCGCGAGCATCGGCGCCCGCTGCCGGTGTCGCTGGCCGTGTACATCGCCTCGAAGGTGGCCTCGGGCCTCGACTACGCGCACCGCAGGCGCGACGCCGAGGGGCACGGCTCAACATCGTCCACCGCGACGTCTCGCCGCAGAACATCCTCCTCTCCTACGAGGGCGAGGTCAAGCTCTGCGACTTCGGGATCGCCAAGGCGGCGCTCGAAGGCGTCCAAGACGCAGCCGGCGCCCTCAAGGGCAAGTTGCAGTACATGTCCCCGGAGCAGGCCTGGGGCAAGCCGATCGACCGCCGGAGCGACCTCTTCTCGCTCGGCGTCGTGCTCCACGAGCTCCTGACGGGCGAGCGCCTCTTCCGCGGCGACACGGACATCGGCGTTCTCGAGAAGGTGCGCAACGCCGACATCGCCGCCGCCGTCGCGGCTCGAACCCGGAAGTGCCGCAGAACCTCGACGCCGTCGTGCTGCAAGGCGCTCGCGAAGGATCCCGAGGAGCGATACGCGAACGCGTCGGACCTGCTGCGCGACCTCGAGTCGGTCCTCTATTCGTACACGCCGGCCCCCGGCAGCGCCGACGTCGCGATCTACCTCCATCGCCTCCAGGCGGAGGAGTCGGCGATGTCAGAGGCCAAGGCGCGCGAGGCGGCGCAGGCCGCTCACGAAGCCGAGCCCGCCGCGCGCAAGCGCAAGTCCAAGGGCGCGCCCGTCCTCGCGCAAGACCGGCACGACGCCCCGGGCGGCCGAGCCTCCGGCGCGCCGCCTCCCGGCTCCGCCACGGCCGCCCGCGCCGGAGCCGCCGCCGCGCGGAGCCCGCGCCGCCGGAGGTGTTCGGGTCGATGACGGCACGATCGGCCGAGACCGCCAACCGCACGCCCCTCTACATCGCGATCGGCGTGGCGGCCCTGCTGCTGGCGGCCTTCGCCGTCTGGAAGATGACCGCGCCGGAGCGCGCCGGCACCACGGCGCCCGCACCGGTCGTCGCCGCCCGCGGCAGCGGCCCCTCCCTCGCCCGAGCCCGCACCGGCCCTCGCGCCGACCGCGCCCGCCATGGACCCCAAGGCCGTCGAAGCCGAGGTGCAGCGCCAGCTCGCCGCCAACGCCGAAAGGAGCTCGAGAAGGCGGCCGCGGCGGCCAGGAAACCGACCGTCGGCGAGATCCCCGCGGCGGAGCCCGCTCCGCCCCCGTGCCCGAGCCGACTCTCCTTCCGCCCACGGTCGTTCCGACAGCCGCTCCGACGGCGGTCCCGACGGAGCGCCCGGAGCCGACCCCCGACATCGAGCCGCCACCGGTCGCCGCGTCCGCTCGCGCGTCGGCCATCTCCGCAGCCGCCCCGTTCCAGTGCGCGAGACGGAAGTTCAGCGGGGCGACCTCGTGGGCCCGGGCCCGGCGTCGTCGAGCCGGTTCTCGTCTCCCCGCCGCGAGTCGTTTATCCTGCCGATCGGCGCGCCAGCAGCGGATGTCGGGCCGGGTCGTCGTCCTCGTGCTCGTCGACGAGAACGGCAACGTGTCGCGAGTCGCGGCTCCAGCAGGGGACGCCGGGCAGGGCGCGGTCAACGACGGCGGTCGTCGCCGCCGTGCAGAACGCGAGGTTTCGGGCCGCCACCAAGAACGGAATCCCCGTGCAGATGTGGCGGCCCGTTCGTGGAAGTCAGGCCTTAGGAGGTATCCAGAAGCCTTAAGGCCGCAAGGCTCAAGGAAGTTGAGGAGGTCAGCTCGTGGCCCTTTCGGCAGATCAGAAAAAGTTCTACGAGAACACGCTCTCGGTCACCGAAGCGAGAGATCGAGGAGCTCGAAGGCGAGATCCAGGAGGAGCTCGCCAAAGTGAAGGATCGTCTGGCCGAGCTGCAGAACGCGCAGAAGGCGGCGCGGCAGATGTACGACGCGGCCTGTCAGCGCCTCGGCGTCCGCAACGAGCTGGAAGAGGCCGAATCCCAGGGCTGAATCGCGGACTTCGGCGGGGGCGGCGCCGACCGCGCCCCGCCGCCGGCTTCCTCTTGCGCCGCGCTTCCTCGCGGCCGTCGCCGCCCTCGCCGGTGCCGCGCCGGCTCCGAGCCTCCGAAGGAGGCCGCCGCCGCCGAGCGCCGCTCCGCGGCGCCCGCGCGCTCGTCACGCTCGCTCCGAACCTGACCGAGATCGTCTTCGCCCTCGGCGCGGGCGACCGGCTGGTGGGGGTCTCCGAGTTCTCGGACTACCCCGAGGCGGCCCGCGCGCTTCCCCGGGTGGGCGGCCTCGAGGTCGATGCGGAGAAGGTCGCGGCGCTTTCGCCCGACCTCGTGCTGGCGGTCGCCGAGGGAAACGCCCGGGGCGCGGTGCGGGCGCTGGAGGCCGCCGGCCTTCCCGTGGCCGTCGCGCCTTCGGGATCCCTCGACGCCGTGCTCGACGCGATTCGCCTCGTCGGCCAGCGGCTCGGCCGCCGCGAGCCGAGGCGGAGCAACTCGGCCCGGAGCCTCGCCGCCAGCGCGCGGCCGTGCGCGATCGGGTGTCCGGCCGCAAGCGGCCGCGGGCGCTCCTGCTCGTCTGGCCGGACCCGCCGCAGGCCGCCGGAGGCGGGCACGTTCCTGGACGACCTGCTCCGCGAAGCCGGCGCGGAGAACCTCGCCGGCGCAGCGCAACGGCTGGCCCGTGCTGTCGGCGGAATACCTCGCGACCGCGCCGGTCGACCTGGTCGTCGTGCCGCGACTCGGCCCAGACCCGGGAAGCCTACGAGCGGGCGTTCGCCTCGGGCCCGCTGTCGCGAGGTCCCGTCTCCCGCGCCCGCGTCGTGTCCCTGGACGAGTCGGCCCTGACGCGGCCGGGGCCCGCGGGCCTTCGATATGCTGGAGCGCCTGGCCGACTCGATTCCATGAAGGGCCCGGTGACACCGGTCGGGCGCGCCCGCGCCCTTGCGGCGGGGGTGCTGCTGCTCGTCGCTGTGGGCGCGGCCGCGTTCGCGGTGGGCGGCGTGCACCTGTCGTTTCCGGACCTCCTTTCCGGAGAGGGCGAGGCGGGCGAGACCGCTCGCCTGCTGGCGTCGTTGCGCCTGCCTCGGGTGCTGCTGGCGGCCCTCGTGGGCGGATGTCTGGCGCTGGCGGGCGCCGCCCTGCAGGCTCTCCTGAAGAATCCGCTGGCCGATCCGTTCCTGCTCGGAACCTCCGGCGGAGCGGCCGCGGGAGCCGCGTGCGCGGCGCTGCTCGGGGCTTCGCCTCTCGTGTCGCCCGCCGCGGCCTTCGTCGGGCGCCGCGGCGGCGTCCGTCGGCGTGGCCGCGCTCGCGCGCCGCGGCGGGCGCCTCGACCTGCAGCGTCTTCTGCTCGCGGGACTGATCGCCAACGCGTTTTTCTCGGCCCTCCTGCTCGCCGCCTTCTCGGTGGCGTCGGGCGAGGCCGCGCGGACGATGCTCTTCTGGATGATGGGAAGCCTCGCCGACGCGACGCCGGGCAAGGTCGCGGCGCTGGCTCCTTACGCGTTCGCCGGGGCGGCGGTGCTGACCGTCGATGGCCGCGCGCCTCAACCTCTTCACCGTCGGAGAGGAGAACGCCGCGGCGCTGGGTGTCGCGATCGAGCGCGACGAAGCGGACCGTGTTCCTGGCGGCGTCGCTCCTGACGGGAGCGGCCGTGGCCTTCGCCGGGGTCATCGGCTTCGTCGGCCTGCTGGTGCCGCACGCCGTGCGCTCGGTGGCGGGGAACGACCAGAGAACCCTGCTCCCGCTGTCGGCCCTGGCGGGAGCCGCGCTCCTGGTGGCCGCCGACGCGGTTTCGCGGGCCGCCCTCGCTCCGGCGGAGCTGCCCATCGGCGCGATCACGGCCGCCCTCGGCGCCCCGCTCTTCGCCTGGCTGCTCCTGAGAACGCCATGACGCCCCTGCTGGAAGCGCGCGCCCTCGTCGTCGGGTACGGCCGGACTCCCGCGCTGCGGGGCCTGGACGCCGCGGTCTTCGCCGGCGAGATCGTCGCGGTGCTCGGCGAGAACGGTTCGGGCAAGTCGACGTTTCTCAAGGCGATCGCCCGCGTGCTCGCGCCCGAGTCGGGAGACAGTCCGGTTCGAGGGGCGCCCGCTCGCCGGGATTCCCCGGCGGGACACCGCTCGCCGCGTGGCCTACGTGCCGCAGAGCGTCGACCTGGTCTTCCCGATCCGCTCCCTCGATCTCGTGCTTCAGGGTCGCGCGCCGCATGGCCGCGGATTCGTGGCGGAGTCGGCGGCGGACCGCCGGCCTCGCGCTCGAGGCGATGCGCGCGTGCGACGTCGAAGCGCTCGCCGACCGCGACGCCTCTGCCCTGTCGGGCGGCGAGAGGCGGCGCGTTTTCCTGGCCCGCGCCCTGGCGCAGGAAGCCGAGGTCTGGCTCCTCGACGAGCCGACCGCGGGACTGGACCCGCGGCACCGCCTGCAGTTCCTGGAGACGCTGTGGCGGGTCCACGGGGAAAGGAAAACGACGGTCCTCCTGGTCACGCACGAGATCGTTCTGGCGTCCGACCTCGCCTCGCGTGTCCTGCTGCTCAAAGAGGGGCGGACGATCTCGCAGGGGACGCGGCGCGAAGTGCTGACGCCCGAGAACTTGAGCCGGGCCTTCGGCGCGCCCTTCACGGTCCGCGCCGGCCGGTTCGAGGTCGTGAGCGAGCTGCTGCCGCAGCCTTCCGTAGATCTGTAAGTCGGGGCTCGTGAGGTATTTGGGAGCGGCGACGAGCGCACGGAGACACCGTTCCTGCTACGATTCGATCCCTTTTTCCAATGTGGTTCAAGAAAGATCGCGCGCCGAAGGAGCCCCGGGAAGGGCGGACGAGCAAAGTGCCGGAAGGCCTCTGGGTCAAGTGCGACAACTGCCGGCAGATCCTCTACACCAAGGAGCTCGCCCGGAACTTCAAGATCTGCCCGAAGTGCGGATTTCACTTCCGGCTTTCGGCGCCCGAACGCCTCCGCATGCTCTTCGACGACGAGGCCTACGTCGAGTTCGAGACGGGGCTGCGCTCGTCGGACCCGCTGAAGTTCCGGGACAACAAGAAATACCGCGACCGCCTCCGCGACGCCGAGGAAGCGGTCGGGACCTCCGACGCGATCGTCGTCGCGGCCGGCAGCCTCGAGGGAATGCCCGTGATCATCGGCGCGATGGAGTTCTTCTTCATGGCGGGCTCGATGGGCTCGGTGGTGGGGGAGAAGATCACTCGCGCCGCCGAGCGGGCGCTCGCCGAGCGCAAGCCGCTCATCGTCGTCTCGACCTCGGGCGGCGCGCGCATGCAGGAGGGGATCCTCTCGCTGATGCAGATGGCCAAGATCTCGGCCGCGCTCGCGCGCCTCTCCGAGCATCGGATCCCGTACATCTCGGTCATGACCGATCCGACGACCGGCGGCGTGACGGCCTCCTTCGCGATGCTCGGGGACCTGAACCTCGCGGAGCCGAACGCGCTCATCGGGTTCGCGGGACCGCGCGTCATCGAGCAGACGATCCGCCAGACGCTGCCCGAGGGTTTCCAGCGCTCGGAGTTCCTGCTCGAGCACGGCATGCTCGACATGATCGTCGAGCGCTCGGAGATGAAAGCCACGATCGGGCGGTGCCTGCGGCTGCTGTATTCCTGACGGGACGAGGGCACCTGGGTCGGACCCCTGCGGGTCAGACCCTGCGAAGCTTGACGCTTTGAAGGCGCTGGCGCGGCTCGAGTCGCTCGGCATCCGCGGCGTCCGGCTGGGGCTCGACGCGATCGACGCCGTCTGCGAGCGGCTGGGGCGTCCGGAGCGCCGCGTCGAGTCCGTGCTGGTCGCGGGGACCAACGGCAAGGGCTCGACGGCGGCCACCCTCGCCGCGATCGCGGAAGCCGCGGGCAGGTCGACGGGGCTCTACACCTCGCCGCATCTCATCGACGTCACCGAGAGGGTCCGCGTGGGACCCGACGACATCGCCGCGGAGGAGCTCGAGGAGGCCCTCGGCGAGGTCTTCGCCGCGGCCGACCGCGCGCCTGCAGGTGCCGCTGACGTATTTCGAGGCGATGACCGCGGCGGCCTTCACGGTCTTCGCCCGGCGCGCGCTCGATCTCGCGATCCTCGAAGTCGGACTGGGGGGCCGGCTGGACGCCACGAACATCGCTCCCGCTTCGGTCTCCGTCGTCACCTCGATCTCGCTCGATCACGTCGAGGATCTGGGCCCCACGGTCGAAGCCATCGCCACCGAGAAGGCCGGGATCTTCCGGCGCGGCCGGCCCGCGCTCGTCGAGAGCCGCGTCCCCGAAGCGCTCCGGGCGTTCCGCGCGGCGGCGGAGCGCACGGGCGCGCGGCTCCACGAAACCGGCGCCGAGCTCCGCATCGAAGGCGTCGCGCCGACTCTCGAGTCCACGAGGTTCCGGCTCGAGACTCCCGAAAGCGCGTACGACCTGGAGACCCCGCTCCTGGGCGCGCACCAGGCCGCCAACGCCGCCACGGCGGTCCGCGCGGCGGAGCTTCTCGGGTCCGCGATCCGGCCGGAGGCGATGGCCCGCGGCGTGGCGAGCGTCCGCTGGCCCGGCCGCCTGGAGCGGTTCGCGGCGGCGGGGACGGACGATTCTCCTCGACGGCTGCCACAACCCGGAAGGCGCCGTGGTGCTCCGCCGGTTCGTGGCCGACACCGGTCTCGCGGCCGGACCTCGTCTTCGGCGCGATGGCGGACAAGGACGTCCCGGCGATGGCGGACGCGCTCGGTCCGATGGCTCGCCGAATCCGGCTGGTTGCCGCGCCGTCGCCCCGGGCGGCCGCGCCGGAAGACCTGCTTCGTCTCTTCGCGCCCCGGCGCCCCGACGCGCTCGCGGCGCCGAGCCTCCCGGCCGCGCTCGAAGAGCTCCTCGCCGACCCGGAGACCGAATCTATAATCGTGGCCGGGCTCTCTTTACCTGGTCGGCGAGGCGCGCGCCCTGCTCCTTTCCGGCCGCTTCGAATGAGCAGGCTGCCGACCGCATGACGACCGTCGCCGCCCCCTACACGCGGGAGTACTTCGAGCGGCTCGAGGAAGAGCGGCTGGCGGTCTACGCCTCCAAGAGCGCGCGCGCGACGCGGCCGCGGGGACCCGTCTCCTCGGGCGCCGGCGACGCGCGCACCGACTACGCACGCGACCGCGATCGCATCATCCACTCGCGGGCCTTCCGGCGGCTCAAGCACAAGACTCAGGTCTTCATCCCGTACGAGGGAGACCACTTCCGGACGCGGCTGACGCACACGATCGAGGTGGCGCAGATCGCCCGGAGCGTCGCCCGGGCCCTCGGCCTGAACGAGGACCTCACGGAGGCGGTCGCGCTCGGCCACGACCTCGGCCACACGCCGTTCGGCCACTCGGGCGAATACGTTCTGGACCGCCTGGTGCGCGAAAGCCACCCGGAAGCCGGCGGCTTCAAGCACAACTACCAGTCGGTCCGCGTGATCGACCGCCTCGAGAAGCGCTACGAGGAGCCCGGGCTGAACCTGACGCACGACGTGCGCGAAGGCGTCCTCAAGCACACCGCGTGGCCGCGCGACTTCCCGTTCCCGCTCGATTTCGCCGAAGGGTCTGCGGTTCGAGTCGGGCGGAAGCCTCGAGGCCCAGGTCGTCAACTGGTCCGACGAGATCGCGCAGCAGACCCACGACCTCGAGGACGGCTCTGCCCCTGACCGAGGAGGAGGCGATCGAAGAGCTCGCCATCTCCCGTCAGGTGCGGGCCGCGCGCGCGGGTTCGGCAGCGACTCCACGTCGCGCCGGGCGTCGCTCATCCGCGGGATGATCGCGACGCTCTCCGCGGACCTGGTGGAGGGATCCCGGGCCCGGATCGATCGCTGGCTCGAGACGGCGAACGGCGTGACGACGCCCGACGAGTTCTACGCGCGGCGCGACCGGCTGCCGGCGGACCTGGTCGGGTTCACCGAGGCGGGCACGCCAGCCTCTACGCGGAGCTCCGCGCAGTTCGTCTACCGCCACATCATCCACTCCTTCCCGGTGTCCCGCCACGACGGCCACGCCCGCCGCGTCCTGGCCGCGATCTTCGCGGCCTATCGGGAGAACCCGCGCCTGCTGCCGGACGACGTGCTGCGGGGCATGGAGCGCGAGCTCTCGGTGCCGCTCTCTCCGGGAGCTGCCCCTCGCCGCAGTGCGATCGCGAGGTCGCGCGGAGCTACCAGCACCCGCCCGGGCTTCTATCGCGCGATCGCCGATCACATCGCCGGGATGACCGACAGCTACTGCAACACCGAATACCGAGAGCTCGTCGTCGAGTAGAAAGAGGAATCCATGCCCTCCGCAACCGCCCCGGCCGCCCTGATGGATCGCGACCTCGCCGTCGTCGACTCCGAGATCGCGCACTGGATCGAGGCCGAGCGCCGGCGGCAGAACGAAGGGATCGAGCTCATCGCGTCCGAGAACTGGGTCTCGCGCGCCGTGCGGGAAGCGCAGGGCTCGGTCCTGACCAACAAGTACGCCGAGGGCTATCCCGGCAGGCGCTACTACGGCGGCTGCGAGTTCGTCGACAAGGTCGAGCAGCTGGCGATCGACCGCGCGAAGGCGCTCTTTGCGCGCCGAGCACGCCAACGTCCAGCCGCACTCGGGCTCCCAGGCCAACATGTCCGTGTACCTGACGGCCCTGAAGCCGGGCGACACGATCCTCGGAATGGACCTGACGCACGGCGGCCACCTGACCCACGGCCATCCGCTCTCGTTCTCCGGCCGCGAGTACAAGGTCGTCGCCTACGGCGTGCGGCGCGAGGACGAGCTCATCGACTACGACGCGCTGGCCGCGCTGGCCCGGGAGCACCGCCCGAAGATGATCATCGCGGGCGCCTCGGCCTACGCGCGGGTCATCGACTTCGCGAGATTCGGCGCCGTGGCCGACGAGGTCGGCGCCGCGCTGATGTGCGACATCGCGCACATCGCCGGCCTCGTGATCGCCGGGCTCCACCCCTCGCCCGTGCCCCACGCGCCGTACGTCACGACGACGACCCACAAGACGCTGCGCGGGCCGCGCGGCGGCCTCGTCCTGTGCCGCTCCGCGCACGCGCGAAGGACCTCGACCGCAACGTCTTCCCGGGAGTGCAGGGCGGGCCGCTCGAGCACGTCATCGCGGCCAAGGCCGTGGCGTTCGCCGAGGCGCGCGACGCCGGAGTTCGCTGGCGTACCAGAGGCGGGTCGTCGAGAACGCGAAGGCGCTGGCGGAGGCGCCTGACGCGGCGCGGCTTCCGCCTCGTCTCGGGAGGCACCGACAACCACCTCATGCTGGTGGACGTCGGCGCGAAGGGCATCTCCGGCAAGGACGCCGAGAAGCTGCTCGAGAAGGCCGGCCTGACCGTCAACAAGAACACGATCCCGTTCGACACGCGCTCGCCGATGGTCGCCTCGGGGATCCGCATCGGGACGCCCGCCGTCACGACCCGCGGCATGGGAGTCGCGGAGATGGACGCCATCGGCGCGGCGATCGCGCGCACGCTCGAGGCCGGCGAAGACGCGGCCGCCCGGCCGACGTCCGCCGCACGGTCTCCGAGCTCTGCGCGGCGTACCCGCTGGTGTGAGCCGCCGCGCGGCGGCGGGCGCCGCGGCCGTCCTTCTTCTGGGGCTCGTCCTCGGCGACGCAGGCCTGGCCGGAGCTGCCCCTGCGGTGGAGGAAGCTGCGCGCCTTCGCTCCGAAGGAGCTCGCCGTGCGGCGCCTGGGCGGCTCGGGCACCGCGTTCGACCGGCGGTACTTCTCGTTCCTCGAGAATGCGCGGCGCCGGATACCGAGATCGGCAACGCCGCGTCGCGATCTTCGGAGTGCCCGAGGATGAGGCTCACGTCTATCTGGCGGCTTATACCTTTGCGCCGATGCCCGTGATATTCGGCGCACCCGGCGAAAAAGAACCGCCCGGCGGGGTCTCGGTCGTGTACGGATCACCGCCACCCGGGCATGAGCAGGGCCTCGTCCGATTCCCCGAGGGGTATCTCCTCGGCGTGCCGCCATGATCGCCTTCGTCGGTTCGCTGCTCCGAGTGGCGGCGGTGCTCGCCCTCGCCGGCGGATTCGGGTGGCTCGTCACCCCGGCGCTCGTTCCCGCGGGCACGCGCTTTCGCGCCGAGCGCCTGGGCTGGAGCTACGCCGTCGGCGCGGGGCTCATCGCGGCCATGGTGCCGCTCGCGCTTCTCGTCCACGTCCGTCCGGGATGGGGGCCATTTCTGATTCTGGCCGCCGCCCTCGTCGCGGTGAGTTATCGGTTCCGAGTCGCGGCGCCGGAGGCCGAGGTTCCAACGGAGGCGCCGCGCCGCGACATCTTGAAAGTTGCCCTTCTCGTGCGTCGTCGTCCTCGGCGTCGCGCTCTACGTCCTCCGGGCTCTGACCGAGCCCATGTGGTCGAACGACTTCACGGCGATCTGGGGGTTGAAGGGCAAGACGACTCTTCGGCTCGGGGGCGCTTCCCGCCCTGCCTCAGCCCGCCTTCTCGCACCCCGAGTATCCTCTGGGCCTTCCGCTCCTCTACGCGGGCGTGGCGTTCCTGACGGGGCGCTGGGACGACCACGCCATGGCGCTGCTCTTCCCGGCGTTTCAGATCGCGACGCTCCTCGTCGCCTTCGGCTGGCTGCGCCGCCGCGGCGCGTCCGCGGAAGTCGCCCTGCTGGCCGCCGCGATCCTCGCGTGCTTCGAGCCTCTCTATTCGGCGTTTCTCACGGGCATGGCGGAGGTGCCGCTCTCGCTCGGCCTGCTCCTCTTCGGAACCGCTCTCGCCGACGTGCTGGACGGTGAGCGTGCGGGTGCCTTCAAGCGCCTGGCCCTCGCGTCCGCTCTGATCGCGGGGACCAAGAACGAGGGCCTCTTCTTCGCGGCGGCCGGCTGCCTGTTCGCTCTCGCGTTCGGCGGCTCCCGGCGCTGGAAGGCCGCGCTCGCCGCCCTGCCCACGGCCCTTCTGGTGCACGCGCTGCACCTGGCATGGAGAGGCCTCCTGCCTCTGACGGACTTCGAGCCGAGCCTGTTCACGATGGAGCGGGTGTGGGACTCTCTCGCGGCGGCCGGCGACCTTCTCGGGTGGACGAGCGTCGTCGACCTGGCACTCCTTGCCGTTCTGATCGCGCTGGGCGGGCGGGTTCCCGCCGGCAACCGTCTGCTTCTCCTGACGGCCTGCGGGCTCGCGGCTTACCTGATCCTTCCCGCCCTCGCCGTGCGCGGCCCGGAGTGGCTGATCCAGACGACGCTGCTCCGGACGACCGCGGCCCTCGCGCCCCTGGTCGCCGTCGCGATCGCGATACGCTTCGCTCCCTCCCGATGAAGTTCACGCGCGAAGTCGTGAAGGCCACGGTGGTCAGCGGCTGCTGTTTCTCATCCCGCTGTTCGTCGTGATCGTCGTCGTCGAGAAGGCTCTCTCTCTTCTGCGGAAGGCTGTGGCGCCGCTCGCCGCCTTTTTCCCCACAAGATCGCCGGCGTGAGCGTGACGAACCGGCCTCGGGGTCTCTCTACGGCATGACCGCGGATCGAGTCCGGCCGGCGGGGGATTCTGATTCGCCCGGCGCTCGCCCTTCTGCAACGCCTCGGAGTGGGATCGAAGACCTGCTCAACGGAAAGCTCTTCTCGCTCGAGACGCTAACCTCAGGCTCCAGCCGAAGGCGAGCAACCCCAGGGCGATCCAGCTTCCGGCGACTCGAGGCACGACACAGTACGGGCCCACGCCCGGATCGCCGCCGGGATCGCCCCTCGTCTTCCCCAAAGGGCAACTCTCAAAGTCCGATGTCTGCGCCAATTGTCGCGTACTATCCTGCTGCCAAACTCGATTCGCTCAATGAGGGGACCGTTCATGGGCCTGACCGTCCGCCTTCGATTGCTTTCGGCGACGCTGATGCCGCTTCTGGCTTGCCGTGCTCGCGCGACAGCATCCGCGGTACGCAGCCGTACGGGGAGTGGACGAGAAAGTTCGAATTCAGACGCAGCTCCGAAAGTCGTTTGGACTACCGATAGACGGACCGATGGCCTACGTGGCCGTGGCGTTCTGACCGTGGCGGTGACAACGACGGTCCTTCGGGCCGGACCGGGGTGGACTGGAAGAAGGATTGAAGCGCATCCTCTCCATCGAGAACGAGAGATGCGAAGCCGCGAAGGAGGCTTATGTCGTGTAAGTGGAAAGCAGCTACTCTCGCCGCACTGATCGGAGCGTCCCTTTGGCCGGCGGCCGTGTCGGCTCAGACCGCCGCCAAGCCGGCGCCCGCGGCGGCTCAAGCCACGGGCAAGAAGCCGAACATCCTGGTGCTGTTCGGTGACGACATCGGCATGTGGAATGTCAGCGCCTACAGCCGCGGGATGATGGGCTATCGCACGCCCAACATCGACCGCATCGCAAAAGAAGGCGCGATCTTCACCGACGTCTACGCGCAGCAGAGCTGCACGGCCGGGCGCGCGGCGTTCATCACCGGCCAGTCGCCGATCCGCACGGGCCTGCTGAAGGTCGGCCTCCCGGGCGCCCCCGAGGGACTTTCGGACAAGGATCCGACGATCGCTAACCTGCTCAAAGCGCAAGGCTATGCGACGGGGCAGTTCGGGAAGAACCACCTGGGCGACCGCAACGAATTCATCCCGACGGTCCACGGCTTCGACGAGTTCTTCGGCAACTTCTACCACCTGAACGCCGAAGAGGAGCCCGAGAATCCGGACTATCCCAAGAACCCGAAGTTCAAGGAGATGTTCGGCCCGCGCGGTGTATTCCATTGTTACGCGACGGACACGGCGAGCACGCTCCCCGACGACGGCCGCTTCGGGAAGTGGGGCAAGCAGCGCTGCGAGGACACGGGCCCTTTGACGAAGAAGCGGATGGAGACGGTGGACGAGGAGGTGCTCGCCGAAACCGCCAAGTTCATCGACAAGAGCCAGCAGGCCGGCAAGCCCTGGTTCGTCTGGTTCAACACGACGCGCATGCACATCCACACCCACTTGAAGCCGGAGTCGCAGGGAAAGACGGGGCTCGGAATCGCCCCGGACGGCATGGTCGAGCACGACGGACACATCGGACAGCTCTTGAAGAAGCTGGACGACCTGCGCATCGCCGACAACACCATCGTGATCTGGACGACCGACAACGGCGCCGAGGTCTTCTAGTGGCCGGACGGCGGCACGACGCCGTTCCGCGGCGAGAAGAACACCAACTGGGAGGGCGGCTATCGCGTGCCGCTGGTCGTGCGCTGGCCCGGCGTGATCAAGCCGGGCACCGAGATCAACGAGATCGTCTCGCACGAGGACTGGCTGCCGACGCTGCTCGCCGCGGCGGGCCAGCCCAACGTGAAAGAGTCGGCGCTGACCGGCTTGACGGCAGGCGGGGCGACCTACAAGGTCCACCTCGACGGGTACAACCTGATGCCGTCCTTCAAGGGTGAGACGAAGGAGTGGCCGCGCAAGGAATTCATGTACTGGACCGACGACGGCGACCCCGCCGGTTTGCGTTTCGAGCAGTGGAAGATGGCATTTCTGGATCAGCGCGCCGTGGGTCTCGAATGTCTGGCAGGATCCGCTGGTCGTGCTGCGGTTTCCCAAGCTCTTCAACCTCCGCGCGGATCCGTTCGAGCGCGCCCAGGATACCGCCGGCTACGACGACTTTCGGATCAATCATGCGTTCCTGGTGGGTCCGGCCATCGGGTACGCCGCCCAGTGGATCCAGAGCTTCAAGGACTTCCCGCCGCGTTCGAAGCCCGGGAGCTTCAACCTCAGTCACGTGATGGAGAAGCTGAGCAAACCATCGCAGTAGGCCGGGAGACGTTTCGACACTGTCAGGCCAGGCGGCGGGGTTTTTCCCCGCCGCCCTTTACCGCTTCTGACCGGCGCCGCTCGGGCGGCGCCAGCCGCGGTTCACCCTCTTCGCGGAATCGCATCGCCGAAGGCTGACCAACCATGTCGCGACGCTCTCGCCGAGCCAGGCGCCACATGCCCTCCGTCGCGCCGGCGTCTCAGCCGTCCGGGTCCCGCATCCGGTTGCTCTGCCGTTCGCGGCGCTGCTGCTGGTCTCCGGTGGACGGCGCTCGTGTTCGAGACGCTGTGGGTGAAGCAGCTCGGCCGGGTGGTGGGTGTCGAGTTGCACGCCGTCACGCTGGCGCTGAGCGCATTCTTCGCGGGTCTGGCCCTGGGGGGGACGGCCTTCGGTCGTCTGGCCGACCGGACCACGCGACCGCTCCGGCTGTATGGCTGGCTCGAGGCCGGCGCCGCGACCCTGGGCTTCGCGACGACGCTAGCTCTCTCGCGTTCGGCGCCGCTCTTCGTCGCGCTGCGAGACGCGGTCGGCCCCCTGGCCTGGCTGCTGCCTTTCGCTCTCGTCGGGCTGCCGGCGTTTCTGATGGGCGGCACACTGCCGGCGCTCTTGCGGGCGCTCAGACCGAACGACGACAACGTTCCCCGGGCGACGGGTGTCCTCTACGCCTCGAACACCGGCGGAGCCGTCCTCGGGACGCTCGCGACGCCCTTCCTTCTGGTGCCCGCGCTCGGCATTACAGGCTCGGGCCTGCTCGCCGGGCTTCTCGGCCTCGCGGTCGCCGGTGCGGCCCTCGCTCTCGACCGCCGTGCTGCGCCTTCGACGGACACGTCGTCGGTCCCCGCGCGGCCTCTGCAAGCCGATGCCAGGCTCGCGCTCGCCCTCTACGCCGCCGCCGGCGGGATCGCCCTGGGCTACGAGGTCGTCTGGACCGAGCTGCTCGTGCAGTTTCTGAGTACGCGCGCTCACGCCTTCGCGGTGATGCTGGCGACGTACCTGGCGGGGCTCGCGATCGGCAGCCTCCTGCTCGCACGGAGGAGCCGGGGCGCGACGCGTCCGTGGCGGACGTTCGGTCTCCTGCTCGGTGGAGCGGCGCAAGCGCCGTGGCCACGGTCTTCGTGCTCGGTGATTGGTTGCCGCAGGCCCAGTCTTTTGCGGGCATGTGGGCGATGCGGGTGACGGGACGGGAGACGATCGAAGTCGTGGCGCGCTTCGTCGTGGCGGCAGCGGCGGTCGTGCTGCTGCCGACGATCTTTCTGGGCGCCGCCTTTCCCGCCGCGGCCCGGCTGGTCGCCGGCGCCGCCCACGTCGGCCGGGACGTCGGCTCGGTCGCCGCCGTCAACACCGCCGGCGGGGTCGCCGGATCCCTCTTCACCGGCTTCGTGCTGGTGCCGCGTCTCGGCCTGGTGCGCTCGATCGGGGCGCTGGCCCTGGGCGGCGCCGTTCTGGGCGGCGATCGCGCTCGTGAAAGGCGCGCGCAGGATCCGCCGCGCGACGATCGGCTGCCGGCGCGATGGTGCTTGCCGTCGCGACCCTGGCTGCACTTACCCCGCACGACAAGCTGGCGGCCCTGTTGACCGACAAGCGCGGCGGGCGACTCGTCTTCTACCAGGAAGACACGCGCGGGACCGTGGCCGTTCTCGAGCAATCGGTGCGCGGCGGCAGCCTTCCGGCGTCTGTATATCCAGGGCGTGTCGAACTCCGGCGACGCGCTCTCTTCGCGGCGCTATATGCGCCTGCAGGCGCTGCTTCCGGTTCTCATCCACCGCAGCGAGCCGCGCTCCGCGCTCGTGATCGGCTTTGGCACCGGCATCACGGCCGGGGCGCTCCTCGCCGCGCCGGGGCTCGAGACGCGGGTCGTTGCCGAGCTCCTGCCCTCGGTGGTGCGGGCCGGGGCCTTCTTCTCGGGCAACCTTGGCGCCGCGACGGACAGCCGCATCCAGATCCGCATCGGGGACGGGCGGCAGGAGCTCCTGCGCAGCTCGGAGCACTTCGACGTCATCACCCTCGAACCCCCCCCGCCCTCCGCGGCCGGGGTCGTGAACCTGTACTCGAGGGACTTCTACGAGCTCGTTCGGAGCCGCCTGCAGCCGGACGGACTCCTGGCGCAGTGGTGGCCGCTGCCGGCCCAGAACGACGAGGACTCCCGCTCGCTGGTCCGGGCCTTCCTCGACGTTTTCCCTCACTCGACCGCATGGACCACGGAGCTCCACGAGATGCTGCTCGTCGGTTCCGCAAGCCCCTTCGAGCTGGACGGCGGGCGAATTGCCAGACGCTTCGCGCGTGGGGAGGTCGCAGGGGCGCTCGCCGAGGTCGGCATCGAGTCTCCCGAGGCGCTGCTCGCCACCTGGGTGACCGGCCGCTCGGGCCTCGAGCGCTATGCCGGGGACGCACGCCCGGTGACCGACGACCGCCCGCTGATCGAGCACGCGAGATGGGTGCGCCGCGGTGAGATCCAGCGAGTGCTCCCTCGCGTTCTCGGCCTCGCGAGTGACGTGCCGCTGGCGGCGACCGACCCGCTGCGGGCGGCCGTCGAGGCGGAGCGACAGGAATTGCTCGGCTTCTACCGCTTCTCCCTCCAACTGCTCGCCAGCGAGCGGGAGGCGGCCGGGGCCGCCCTTCGTGAGGTGCTGGCCCGCGACCCACACAACCCGTACTACCTCTGGATGGCGTACGGGGAGCCGTGACACTGTGCAGGGCCACACGCCGGCCCGTTGGAGACTCGCTCGAGGTTCTGAGACGCACGATGAGGCCCTGCCATCTGCTCGGCTCTGCTCGCCGGCGCGGCCGTCGCAGCAACCGCGCGGGAAACGACGCTCCTTCCCGTGCTTGATGTCCCGGCAGGTGTCGATCTGTGGCGCGACCACCGCGGCGAGGTGCTCATGATCTTCGGGACGATCGTCGTGCTCGCGACGTTCGTTCGAAGTTCTCCTGATCAGCCGCAACCGGCGAATCCGTTCCGAGCGTCCTGGCGGAGCGGCTTCGCTTCGAGCGCCTGATCGCCGGTCGCTCGGTGGAGCTGATCGACGGCCCCCAGGCACGTCAACGCTATGGTTAATCGCGCGCTGCAGCGCGTCCGCGAGGCGATGAACGTGGATCGTTGCGCGTTGTTCGTTCTGTTGCCCGCGGAGGGAGCCGCCCGGCTGCCGAATCAGACCGTCGTCGGTTACGCTGGCCGGCCGGCGTGCAGCCAGCGGATCCGGAGCACGTCCCAGAGCGTCTGAACCGCGTCGCGCACGACGCGCACCTTCGATTCCGGCGAGTTGAACCAGAGGACCGGAACCTCGGCGATCGGAAGGCCGCGGCGGCGCGCGAGGAAGAGGATCTCGACGTCCCACGCGAAGCGGTCGATGCGGGCGGCCCGGAAGAGTTCCCGGGCGGCGTCTCCGCGGAAAAGCTTGAAGCCGCACTGGGTGTCCTGGATCCCCGGAACCGCGAGGAGCTGGATGAGCTTGTTGCCGGTGCGGCCCAGGAGCACGCGGTGGAAGGCCTGCCGCTTGCGCACGAGATCGTCCTGCAGAGCGCGCGAGCCGATGACCACGGGATGCGTCGGCAGCCGCTCGGCGAGCTTGCCCCACTCGGAAAGCGGCGTCGAGAGGTCCGTGTCGGAGATCAGGATCGTGTCGCCGGAGGAAGCCAGCACGCCCGCGCGGATCGCCGCCCCCTTGCCCCGATTCCCGCCGTACGTCATCACTCTCAGATCGAGGGCCTCTTCCCCGGCGGCCCGTTTCGCCCTCGCGACCGTGTCGTCCGTCGATCCGTCGTCGACGAGGATCGCCTCCCAGTCCTGCCCTCCGGGCCGCGACCGGATCCACTCGGCCGCCCGGCGCACGCAGGCGTCGACGCGCTCGGCCTCGTTGTAGGCGGGGATGACGAGCGAGGATTTCACCGCCTCTCGGCCTCGAGGACGAACTGGTATCCGAACAGCGTCGGCCACAGCCGCGCCGTGGCGCTGGCGAAGCCGCGCACCGGTCCGGCCAGCGGGCGGCTTGCCGAGAGCCGGGACCGCGAGCTCGTAGGGCATCGCCGTCGCGTCGATCCGGCCGGCGCGGAACCCCGCGGACTCGATCAGCTCCCGGGCCGAGCGCCGCGTGAAGAACCGCAGGTGCGTGCGGTCGAGGATGCCGCGCTCGGCGTACGAAAAGCGGCCGGCCAGGAGCGCCGCGCGCACGGTGAGATTGGCCACGTTGGGCAGAGAGACGAGGAGAACGCCGCCGGGAGCGAGCCAGGTCCGGATGCGCTCGAGGAGCTCCTCCGGACGGGGCAGGTGCTCCAGCACGTCCGCGCAGACGACGACGTCGAACGGCTCCGGCCAGGATCCGGCCGACAGCGCGTCAGCAGGCCCGCCAGTCGTCGTAGCCCTCGCGGCAGGAGGCCGGGAGCGCCGCATCGGGTTCCACACCCGCCAGATAAGCGCAACGATCTCGCACCGCCCTCCCGAGGTGCCCGCCGGCCGCGCCCAGGTCGAGCAGCCGTCGTCCCGGAGGCAGAGCGCGGATCCGCCGGCGCAGCAGGTCGTGGGAGGAGCCGGGAATCTCCTTCCAGACGTACTTCTCGTCGGCCTCACTCACGGTACTTCTGCGCGATCGGGTACCGTCGGCCCTCGCCGAAGGCGCGGGCGGTGACCTTCGGGCCCGGGGGCATCTGGCGCCGCTTGTACTCGGCGGCGTCGATGCGCCGCGCGATCTCCCGCGCCAGGTCCACCGGCACTCTCGCCGCTCGCGCGGCCTGCGCGACGGGCAGGGCCCGGTCGACGAGTGCCTCGATCAGCGGATCGAGCTTCTCGTACGGGGGCAGGGAATCCGTGTCCTTCTGGTTCGGGCGGAGCTCCGCGGAGGGAGGCTTTTCGATCGTGCTCCGCGGGATCCGCTCCTCCGTCGCGGTTGAGCTCCGCGGCCAGCTCGTAGACCAGAGTCTTCGGGATGTCCGAGAGAAGAGCGTAGCCGCCGGCCATGTCGCCGTACAGCGTGCAGTAGCCGACGGCGATCTCGGACTTGTTGCCCGTGGACAGCACGAGGTGTCCGAACCGGTTCGAGAGCGCCATCAGGATCGCGCCGCGGATGCGCGCCTGGAGGTTCTCCTCGGCGGGCGAGGGCCCGTCTTCCCGGAGGGTCGGTCGAAGAGTGGAGCGGTACGTCTCGAGGACCGGCCCGATCGGGATCACCTCGAAGGCGATGCCGAGGCTCGCGGCCAGCGTTTTCGCGTCCCGGAGGCTCCCTTCCGAGGAGTAGGGTCCCGGCATCGCGATGCCATGGACCCGCTTCGGACCGAGCGCCTCCACGGCGAGCACGGCGGTCACGGCCGAGTCGATCCCGCCCGAGAGCCCGAGCACGGCGGTCTCGAAACCGCACTTCGCCGCATAGTCCTTGAGAGCCAGCACGAGCGCGCGCCGCAGCCCGGGGATCGCCGAATCGTCGCGGGGAGCCGGGCCGTTGCCGCCCGGGACGTCGATCGTCCAGAAATCCTCTTCGAAGCGGCGCCCGGCCCCGACGAGATGCCCGCGCGCGTCGAAGGCCGTCGACGCGCCGTCGAAAACGAGGCCGTCGTTGCCGCCCACGAGGTTGCAGTGGACCAGCGGGACCCGGCTCCGGCGCGCGATGCGCTTCATCATGCGTTGCCGCAGGCGGTTCTTGCCGAGCGAGTACGGGGAGGCGGAGATGTTGACGTGGAGGTCGAGCCCGGCGTCCTTCAGCTCGGCGACCGGGTCGGTCAGGTACAGCGGGCGCTTCCAGAACGTCTTGTCGTTCCAGATGTCCTCGCAGATCGTGACGCCGACGCGTCGTCCGCCGACCCGCAGCGTCAACGGCCGATTTCCGGGCTCGAAGAACCGGCCCTCGTCGAAGACGTCGTACGTGGGCAGCAGGCGCTTGCGGTAGATCCCGACGCGGCGTCCGCGCCGGGCCGCGTAGGCCGCGTTGTAGACCCGGCGGCCCGTGGACGCGGGGTTGCGGAGAAGGGTTCCGAAGATCCAGACCGCTTCGCCCGACGCGCGCGCGATGCGCTCGGCGGCCCGCTCGCTGGCCGCGACGAAGGACGGGCGCTCGACGAGGTCGCGCGGCGGATAGCCGCAGACGGAGAGCTCGGGGAACAGGACGAGGCGCGCCCCCTCGTCCTCGGCCCGGCGGCCATAGGCCACGATCTTCTCGGCGTTGCCTGCGAAATCCCCGACGGTCGTGTCGATCTGGGCGACGGCGACTCGCAGCGGGCTCCTGGCGCCAGCAGGCTGCCGGGAACTGGAAGTGGACTGTTTGAGGCGCGCGCGACGCGCCGACGAGAGCCGAGAATCGTTCTCGGCTGAACTCCTGCCTGTTGGCTTTCGCTTCGGGGGCACTGGCCTTAACCGATCCTCAAAGCATGGATCGCGTGGCGCCCGGGGCCCGACGACCAGAGGAAGACCGCCGGCAGGAGGAAACGCCGGTATGCCGGCGTTGACCCACGCCACCCTCACCCTTTTCCCGCAACCGGCTAGTCAACGGTCAGCGCGCGGCCCGAGAGGCGGTCGGCCGGCGTCGGCGCGTCCGGGCTCGACGCGGTCCAGAGGAGGGGCAGGCCGGCGGCCGCGGCCGTTGCGGCTGTTCCGATCCACCGGCGCAGCGCCGCCGAGGGCGAGAGGCCGCCGCCGATCGACGGCGGTCTGGCCGAGAGGTCAGCGAGAGCCATGCCGACGGTCTTGCCGAACAGCATCAACGGCGGCACGGTCGCAAAGAAAGACAGGTAGACGACGAAGCCCAGCGCCCATGCGATGCCGGACAGACGGGGGCTCGCCCCGGTAGCGATCCGCGCCGCCAGGATGGCGATGGCGGCGAGCAGAAGGAGGGCGGCCGCGTCCGCCGCTGCCGCCGACCATCGCGCGCCGAGCGGGGCGGCCGCCGGAACGGAGGCCGCGGGAGAAGGCGAGGGAAGGGCCGCCTGTCCGGCTGCGGCGCCGTGAAGCGGAAAATCGTCGAGAAGGTTGGGAGGCACCCGGACCGTTGGAGCGGCTCTCGAGTCGTCCATCAGGGGCAGATCCTCAGCCGCAGGGAACGCCGTGCGAAGCGCGGCGTTGACGCCAGCGATACCCGTCCGACGGGAGCGGAGAATGGTCCTCGGCGACTCGTCTTCATCCGGGCCTTCTCGAATTGCCGCTGCCGACTCGGTGTCGCACCCTGCTGTTTACGGCCGCTGCTGGATGTGACGGACGTAGATGCGGCCCATCAGGTCCAGGTCCCCTTTGACGTAGCGCTCGGCGAACTTCTTGTGGCGAGCCGCGGCCGTGTCGCCCGGGTTGATGCCCAGGACCTCGGTGAAGCTCTCGATCGCCTTGGGATACAGGCCGTTCTGGAGTTGGGCGATGCCCTGGTTGTAGTACGAACGCAGCAGGTACGAGCGCGCGTCCTGGTTCGAGCGGTCGGCCTGAACGAGTCGCCACAGAATCGGGATCGCCGTGTCGTATTCGCCTTCGTTGTAGAGCTTGACGGCGGGCGTCAGCTCGTTGACCTTCTCGGAAGCGGAGCCCATCGACTGCGTGAAGGTCGGGTCGCCGGAGAACGCCGGGGCGGCCAGGGCGAAACTCTTCAGAGCGTCGATGTATCTCTTTTCGGAGAGGGCCTTCTCGGCGTCGGCGCGCTGCTGCAGCGCCTCGGGGGCCGGGCCGGGCGCCGCGGGCTTCTCGCCCGTTGCGGGCTCCGCGGCGTCTCCGGGCGAGGTCTCCGTCTCGCCGATCTCGCGGGTCAGCGAGGTCAGGAGCTTCTGGGCGCGCGCGTGATCCGGATGCCCGGCGGGGATCTTTCGCAGCTCCGCCACGGTTTCGGCAACCTTGCCCTCCCGGAAGAGCATCGTCGCGTGCTCGAGGGACGGGCCGCCCTGAGCCGGCGGCGTGGACGAGCCGCCCGGGCCGGGGCGCAGCAGGAGATAGGCGCCCACGGCCACGGCGAGCACGAGCGCGCCTCCGAGAGCCATCAGGAAGCGCTTGTCCATCGGGCGCCGCGGAGCGCGGGCGGCCGGTGCCTCTTTCGCCCGAACGGCCTTCGGTTCGTCTTCGACGTCGAGTTCGAGCGGCTCCCCGGTCTCCGCCATCTCCTCGTCGAGAATGTCCCGCTGCGGGGACTTCTTGGAAAGGTCCAGGCCCGAGGAGGGCCGGGAGAGCTCCTGCTCGATCCGATCGAGATAGGAACGCGCCGTCGTGTCGGTCTCGTCGGCCGCGAGCACGCGCAGGAACGCTTCGCGGGCGTCGGTGAAGTCGCCGGCCTCGAAGCTTTCGCGTCCCTTCTTCAGGCTCTCGGCGATCCGGCGGTTGCCCTCGGCCATCTCCTGCCGGGCCTTCTCGATGCGGCCGACCGCCTCGGAATTGTTGATGTCGATCAGGAAAATGCGGGACCACATCTCGATGGCCTGCTGCCGGTTGCCCGCGTTGGCCGCGTCGTCACCGCGGGCCAGCAGGGAATCGATTTCCTGCTGGGGAGAGGGCGCCTCGGGCTCGAAGGAGGCGCTCGCCGACGGCGAAAACAACTCGGCCGAAGGAGCCGCTTCGAACGGGCTCGGGGCGACCTCCTCGGGAGGATCGCTCCACAGATTCGGCGGGGTTCCCGACTCGCCCAGCGCGAGGGAGGAGTAGGCGCTCGCGGAAGTGTCGCCTTCGGGAAGGTCGTCGCTCAGGGAGAGGGGCCCCGTGTCCGGCCCTCCGAAATCGGCCGGGGGCGGAACCAGGGCGCCCGCGTCCAGCGGATCGTCGAGAGAGAGGGAGTCGAGACCGAGGGCGTCCCCGCCCGCCTGCCGTCTCGCTTCCCCCCGGCGCAGGGCGCGGCGCGATGCCGGGGTTCGTGGACTCGCCGAGCTCCTCGGGCGGGGCGGGGGCGAGCTTGCGCTCGAGGAGCGCGACGGCGGGATGCTCGGAATCGAGCGACCGCATCTTGTCGAGAGCCGCGCGCGCCTCGGCCGGGCGCTGGGCCTCGAGGGCCCCGATGGCCCGCTGCCGCGCGACCTCGAACTGCGGCGCGGCATTCTTCTTCTGGCGCGCCTTCTCGAGGATCTGCGTCGCGTCCTGATTCCCCGGAAGGACCTGCAGCACCTGCTCGGCAGCGGCGAGGGCGGCGTCGAAATCGCGGGCGTTGTAGCTCTCCGCGGCGCGGACGAGCAGCCGGTCCGTCTCGACCGAAGCCACGCGCTCCTGGCGCGTCGGCGTGGCGGAAACGATCAGCTCCAGGGCCGCCACGTCGATGCCCGCCGCCGGGTTCTTCGACTTCTCCATCAGCTGCCGGGCGGGAGTGAAACGCGGATCCATCTTCAGGATGAAATCGCACCCGATCAGGCAGTCGTCGATCTTGCCTTCCTTGAAGAGATTCAAGGTGTGACGGAACGTCGAAAGGATCTTCTCGCGGACCTCCCGGGGCAGGGCGGGATTACCGGGGTACGACCGCGGATTCGGCCAGACTGCTCATCGCGCGATCCCCGAGGCCGCCGGGGCGAGACAGGTTTTCGTTTGCACGTTGCTGGTGATTATAAACTGCCGATCACGAACTTCCTCATGCGAACGATCATCGAGTGCGTTCCGAACATCTCCGAGGGCCGGGAAAGCGCGGCGATCAAGGAGATCGCGGCCGCCGTGCGAGGCGCCGGCGGGGTGCGGCTGCTCGACGTCTCGTCGGATCCCGCGCACAACCGCAGCGTGCTGACCTTCGTGGGAGACGTTCCGGCGCTCCGGGCCGGGTGTGCGGGCCCTGTTCGAGGCGGCGCTCGCCCGGATCGACCTCCGGCGCCACGCCGGAGAGCATCCGCGCATGGGAGCGGTGGACGTCGTCCCGTTCATCCCGATCCGCGGCGCCTCCATGGAGGACTGCGTCGCGCTGTCGAAGGAGGTCGGCGCGGAGATCGCCGAGCGCTTCGGCGTTCCCGTATACCTCTACGAGGAATCGGCCTCCTCGGAGGTCCGGCGCAACCTCGCCGAGATCCGCAAGGGACAGTTCGAGGGCTTCGCCGAGAAGATGCGGGACCCGCGCTGGGCCCCGGATTTCGGCCCGCGTCAGCCGCACCCGTCGGCCGGCGTCGTGGCCGTCGGCGCCCGCCCGTACCTGATCGCGTACAACATCAACCTCGGCACGGCCGACCTGGCGATCGCCGATCGGATCGCCAAGGTCGATCCGCCACCTTTCCGGCGGGTTTCGTTACGTCAAGGCGATGGGGGTCACGCTCGCCGACCGCGGCATCGTCCAGGTCTCGATCAACATGACGAATTTCCGGAAGACCCCGCTGCACCGCGTCTTCGAGTGCGTGCGCTCCGAGGCCGCTCGCCACGGCGTGGCGGTCGTCGGATCGGAGATCGTGGGCCTCACGCCGGCGGATGCGCTTTTCGCCGCCGCGGAGCATTACCTGAGGCTGGAGGGGTTTTCCGCCGACCAGGTCCTCGAGACGAAGCTGCTCGAGGAGTAGGGTCGGCCGCCGGGTCAGGCGCGGGAGGCCGTGGCGCTGGCGGAGTCGTCGTCCACCTCGACGTCTCGACCCAGGGGACGGGCCAGAGCGGCGTGAATGGCCCGAGCGAACTCGATGTGCAGGGCGTGACCGGCTTTCCACGCGTGGATGCGGCCGTGCAGCGGCCGGCCGAGCAGGGCCAGATCGCCGACGAGGTCCAGGATCTTGTGGCGAACGAACTCGTCGCGGAACCGCAGGGGCCCCGACACGATGCCGTCGTCGTCGAGAACGACCGCATTCTGCAGGCTGCCGCCCCGCGCCAGGCCGCGGGAGCGGAGCGCCTCGACTTCGCGGGTGAACCCGAACGTGCGCGCCGGCGCGATGCGCGCCGCGAACTCTTCCGGCCGGAGCGCGAAGGTCATGGCCTGCCGGCCGACGATCGGGTGCGGGAAGTCGATCTCGTAGGTGATGGTCAGCCCCGGGCCGTCGGGGACGTAGAGGATCCGGCGGTCGTCGCGGGTGACTTCGACCGACTCCCCCGGAATCAGCGGGCGCACGACCGCGTCCTGCCGCTCGAAGCCGGCGGCATGGAAGAGCCGCACGAAGGGGAGGGCCGAACCGTCGACGATCGGAACCTCCGGACCCTCGATCTCGATCATGCAGTTGTCCAGGCCGACGCCTGCGGCAGCCGCCAGAACGTGCTCCACGGTGCCAATCGACACTTCGCCGCTCTTGAGTGTCGTGGCGTAGTCGAACGTGGCGGCCGACTCCAGGCCCGCCGGGATCAGGCGCTCCGGATGCTCGCGGCGGACGAAGACGAGCCCGTGGTCGGGAGCCGCGGGGTGGAAGTGGGCGCGCACCGGATGCCCGGAATGGAGCCCGACGCCGTCGATCGAGACCGTCGTTCGGAGTGTTGCCTGTTGTCTCATGTCTCCATCTACGTAGCTGAGCGCGAGCCGAAACGGTGCGAGAACAGTGCCAGTCTGTGTACTTTTCCTTTGGTTCGGTACTATCCCTTTATTCCTGAGAAGCTTAGCATATTCGTATCAATTTCCAACCTCGCGGAAGCGTGGCAGATTGTGCACAACGCTGCAACCTCGAAGCTACGCGGACGAGCCAAAACGCCGGGGTAGACTGCTCGGCCGGATTCCCAATGAAGCAGCCGATTGCCCGCCCCTCGAAGACGGCCGTCAAGCCCATCGCCACCAACCGGAAGGCTTTTCACGACTACTTCATCGACGATCGCACCGAGGCGGGTCTGGTTCTGACCGGCACGGAAGTGAAGTCGCTGCGGGAGGGACGGGCCCAGCTGAAGGACTCCTACGTGCAGTTTCGCGACGGAGAGGCCTACCTCATCGGGGCCCACATCTCGCCTTACGGGTCGGGCTCCTGGAACAATCACCTTCCGGAGCGGGACCGCAAGCTGCTGCTGCATCGGCGGGAGCTCGACCGCTGGGCGGGCGCCGTGGCCACGAAGGGAGTCGCCTGCGTGCCGCTCTCGCTGTACTTCAAGGGCTCGCGGGCCAAAGCCGAGATCGCGCTGGTCAAGGGCAAGAAGATGCACGACAAGCGGGACGCGATCCGCGACCGCGACCTCAAGCGTGAGGCGGATCGGGAGATGCGGGACCGGAGGTGACGCCGGACGCGTCGGCCCGGGGGACCCTGCGGATCCGGGACTTTCGTCCGGAGGATCTCGAAGCCGCCTACGAGCTCGATCAGAGGTGCTTCGATCGGGAGATCGCGTACACCCGCGGGCAGATCCGCGCGTTCCTGGCGCGGCCCGGGGCCATCGGCCTGATCGCCGAAGCGGAGGGGCGGCTTTCCGGGTTCGCCATCGGCGAGTCGACGGGCGCCCGGGGGCACGTCGTGACGATCGACGTCGACGCGTCCGATCGCCGGCGGGGAGCAGGCAAGCGGCTTCTCGCCGAGCTCCTTCAGCGGCTGGCCGCCGGAGGCGTCCGGCAGGCTCGGCTCGAGGTCGACCTGCGCAATGCCGCCGCCATCCGGTTCTACGAGCGGATGGGGTTCCGCGAGAAAAGGCGGCTGCCCGATTACTACGGGCCCGGCCGCGACGGAATGCGGATGGTGACGGACGTCCGAAAGACGCCGGCCCGTCAACCTCCGCAGTAGGTCGGAATCCAGCTCTTTTCGATGACGTCGGGCCGCATCGAGCTGTAGTCGAACGCCTTCGCATCCTCGATCATCCGGTCGATGTCGAAGAGCAGGCTCGACTCGGGGATGTCCTTGTAGAACGCCCGGAACATGGGTTCGACCATCTTTTCCGCGATGCGGAGGCCGATCGGGCCGACGAAGTTGCGCCTCTGGCCGACGTGCGCCATCTCGTCGGTCATGATCTCCCGCAGAAGCTCCCGCACCCGGTCGCGAGCCTCGGGCTCGTCGGCGAAGACGTCGTCGAGAACCCGGTCGATGTGGAGGTAGAGCGTCAACCCCATCAACTCGCTGACGAACGCCGGCGGCGACATGAGGGATTCGGGGACGCGCGGAAAAATCTTGTAGACGCGGCCCATCCACTTTCCGAGGGGCACCCATTCGACCCGGTCGAGGTGGAAGGTTCGGAACATCTCGTGGAAGAGACGCACGTGGCTGAACTCCTCGCAGAGGTGGTAGCGGCTGATCTTCTCTGTCGTCAGCCGGGATTCGGCGATCGTCGGGATCAGGTCCCAGGCGGCCGAAATTCCGACCCACTCGTGCCGGGCGAACTTGTAGAGAAACGTCAGCAGCAGCGTCTTGCGGTCGAAGGACCCGGGGTCGTCCTGGAGCCGGACGTAGTTGCGGTAGAAGCGCTCCGGGTCCGGCAGGGGTTTCAAGGACCGCACCGGGTTCGCGCGGAAGCGCGCCAGCGTCTGTTTCTTGCGGGTCAGGTCCTTTTCCGCCTCGAGGATCTCCCCGTCGTGCCGCTGCGAGTAGAGCCAGTAGCTCTCGAAATTCTCGATCCTCTGCCGCCGTGTCGCGGGAGTGAAGATGGATCGGTAGCGGGCCGCTGAGGCCTTCGCGGTGGCGGCGTTCAAGGGGAGAATGTTAACCGAAGCGGGATCAGGAGGCGCGAGCAAACCTCGAACGTTCCAGCAGCGTCTCGGCCGTCCGGCTCTTCTGCAGGAAAGCCTCGAAGGCCTCCGGCGGCAGGGGGCGCGAGAGCAGGAAGCCCTGGAGCTGGTCGCACATGTGGCCCTTCAGGAACGCCAGCTGCTCCTCGGTTTCGACTCCCTCGGCGATGACGACGAGCTTGAGGCTCTGTCCCATCGCGATGACGGCCATCGCGATCGCGGCGTCGTCCTTGTCGGCGGGAAGGTCGCGCACGAAGGACTGGTCCAGCTTGATCCGGTCGATCGGGAACCGCTTGAGGTAATTGAGCGAGGAGTAGCCCGTGCCGAAGTCGTCCATGGAGATCCGGACACCCTGCTTTTTCAGGCCCCAGAGAGTCTTGATCGAGTGCTCCGCGTTCTGCATCGCGTTCGATTCGGTGATCTCGAGGTCGAGCTTGTCCGGGTCGAGGCCGCTGTCGGCGAGGGCCGAGCTCACCTGGCTGACGAGGTCCGTCTGCTGGAACTGGCGGCTCGAAAGGTTGACCGAGACCGTCAGGTTCGGGAATCCCTGGTCGTGCCACCGGCGCGCCTGGGCGCAGGCCGTGCGCAGCACCCACTCGCCGATCGGGACGATCAGGCCGGACAGCTCGGCGATGGGGATGAACTCGCCCGGGGGAATCAGGCCGAGCTCGGGGTGCCGCCACCGGATCAGCGCCTCGGCGCCGAGCACTTCGGCGGTGCTCAGGTCGATGAAGGGCTGGAAGTGGAGCTCCATCTCGTCGTTGGCCACGGCCTGGCGAAGGCGGCTCTCGAGCGACAGCCGCTCGATCGCCTTGGCGTTCATCGCCGGCGTGTACAGCTGGTAGTTGTCGCGGCCCTGCTCCTTGGCCCGGTACATCGCGGAGTCGGCGTTGCGCACCAGCGTCTCGGCGTCGTGTCCGTCGGACGGGTAGACGGAGACGCCGAGGCTCGTCGTGACGAAGAGCTCGCGGCCGTCGATCCAGAAAGGGTCGTGGATCGCCTCGCAGACCTTCCGGGCGATCTTGGCGGCGTCTTCCTCGGCCGTGATCCCCGGCACGAGGAGCGTGAACTCGTCGCCGCCGAGGCGCGCCACGGTGTCGCCCTCGCGCACGTGCTCCTGGATCCGCTCGGCGACCTGGCGCAGCAGCTCGTCGCCGACCGAGTGCCCGAGGGAGTCGTTGATCACCTTGAAGCGGTCGAGGTCGAGGAAGAGGACCGCGAGCCTCTGCGTGTGCCGGTGCGCCTGCGCGACGGCCAGCATCAGGCGGTCGTTGAACAGCAGCCGGTTGGGGAGGTTCGTCAGAGGATCGTGGAAAGCGAGGTGCTTGACCTGTTCCTCGGCGCGCTTGCGCTCGGTGATGTCGATCGTGGTTCCCTCGATCACGGAGAGAGAGCCGTCGGGCCCCTCGATCAGGTTCTCGCTCTCGAGGACCCAGACGGTCGAGCCGTCCTTGCGCTTGAGACACAGCTCGTAGTTGGTCAGGGTCAGGCGTTCGCGGAGCTTGGCCACGGCCGCCTCGCGGTCCTCGGGTTTCAGGTAGAAGTCCCACGCCGCTTGCTGGAGCACCTCCTCCCGCGAGGAGTACCCGAAGATGCGCGCGAAGGACTCGTTGCAGTCGAGCATGCGGCCGTCCATCGTCGAGCGGTAGACGCCGGCGAGGTTGCGCTCGAAAAGGGCGCGATAGCGCTTCTCCGACAGCCGCAGCGCCTCTTCGATCTCGCGCCGGCTGCTGATGTCGGTGATCGTGCCGAGGCAGCGCTGGGCCTTGCCGTCCGGTCCGCGCAGGAGCGTGCCCACGTGGTGCCAGTGAAGCATCGAGCCGTCTTTGCGCAGGACGCGGTACTCCTCGAAGAAGGGCTCGGACGTCTCGAAATGGCGGCCGACGCTCGCGAGGACGCGCGCGCGGTCCTCCGGGTGGATGAGCTTCTCCCAGGCCTCGACGTTCCGCGGAAATTCTCCTTCGGCGTAGCCGAGGATGCGGTCGATGTCCCCGAACCACGAGATCTGACCGGTCTCCCGGTCGCGTTCGTGGATGAGGTCGCTCGACATCATGGCCGCGCGGCGGAAACGCTCCTCGGACTCGCGCAGCGCCTCTTCGGTGCGGGCGCGCTCGGCGAGGTCGCGGACGAAGACCGTCGTCAGCGTCTTGCCGTCCCGGAGCAGCTCGCCGAACGTCAGCTCGAGCGGAACTGCCCGGCCGCTGGCGTGCCGGCCGGTGGACTTGAGCCGCGCGGGCGTCCCGTTGTCCCCGATGCGGCTCCGGTGCGGCCGGAAGTCGGGGATCAGCGAGGTGACCGCCTGTCCGATCAGTGCGGGGACCCCGAAGCCGAACAGGGTCTCGGCGGTATGATTGGCGAAGAGAACCGTGCCGACGGCGTCCACGGTCAGGATCGCGTCGGGCGCGGACTCGGCGAGCGTCCGGAACCGCAGTTCGCTTTCGGACAGCGCCTTCTGCGCGTAACGGCGCTCGCGACGGATCTGAGCCTCGCGCAGCTCCCGTTCGAGGATCGGGCACAGGCGCATGAGGCTCGCGCGCGGAATGCAGTTCTGCGCGCCCGCCTTCATGGCTCGGATGGCGGTCTCCTCGCCGAGCGCATCGGAGACGATCAGGAACGGGATGTCGGTGTCGCGTTGCTTCAGCAACGCGAGCGCGTCGAAAGCGCCGAGACGGGCGGCCGTGACATCCGAGAGCACCACGTCCCACCCGCCGTCGTCCAGAGCGGTCTCGAGCTCTTCCCGCGTCGCGACGCGCTCGAGCGCGGGCTGAAAGCCGCCTCGCCGCAGCTCCTCGAAGAGAAGGGAGGCGTTGGACTCGGAGTCGTCGACCACGAGAACTCGAACCGGTGTGCTCATGTTGGGGTCCGGTAATTATAGCGGGGTCAGATCTTTACGTCTCCTGTCCTTGGGGAGCGTCGAAGGGCCGGAAGGACAGGTACCGGCTCTAGGCGCGGGCGGCTCTCAGAATCGCGAGCGCGACGGCTTCCACGCCGTTCAGGACGAACTGGACGCCGATCACGGCGGTGATCAGGCCCATGATCTTGGACACGATGCGTTGACCGGTGGGCCCGATGCGCCGCACCAGCGCCGGCGCGGCGAGAAGGATCACCAGCGTGAGCAGGATGTTGGCGACGATCGCCACGGCGAGCGCGATCCTGTGACCTCCGTCACGTGCCTGCCCGACGAGCACCATGACCGTCGAGATCGCGCCGGGACCGGCGATCAGGGGCATGCCCAGGGGAACGATGGACGGGTCCCCGGCGGCAACGACGTCCTCCGCCCGGTCGGGCCGGTCGTCGCTGCGCAGGGTCGTCAGGCCCATGATCGTGAACAGGATTCCCCCCGCGATTTGAAACGCCGGCAGCGTGATGCCGAAGATCGAAAAGATGGCGCCCCCGGTCAGGGCGAAGAGGGCGAGGATCAGCCCCGCGGCGATGCAGGCCCGGACAGCCATCCTCCGGCGCTCTGCCTCCCGTCCCGCCGTCATCGCCACGAAGATGGGGGCCGCTTCGATCGGGTTGATCACGGAGAAGAGCGAGGAGAACGCCAGCACGACGAATTTGGCGTCCGCCGACGAGAACATGGGGGAATAGTAAGCGAGACGGGACCCGTTAGAATCTCTCCTCCCATGGACACCCTCCGGATCCGCGGCGCGCGCCAGCACAACCTCCAGAACGTCTCCTGCGACATCCCCCGCAACCGCCTGATCGTGATCACGGGGGTCTCGGGCTCCGGTAAATCCTCGCTCGCCTTCGACACGATCTTCGCGGAAGGGCAGCGCCGGTACGTCGAGTCGCTCTCGGCGTACGCGCGCCAGTTCCTCGAGCAGATGGAGAAGCCCGACGTCGACTCGATCGAGGGTCTCTCGCCGGCGATTTCCATCGAGCAGCGCACGACCTCGCGCAACCCCCGGTCCACCGTCGGCACGGTCACCGAGATCTACGACTATCTCCGGCTCCTCTATGCCTCGGTGGGCCAGCCGCACTGTCCCACGTGCGGCCGGCCCATCCAGGCCCAGACGATCCAGGAGATGGTCGATCGGGCCCTCCGCCTGCCTCCCGGAAGCAAGTTCCTGGTGCTGGCGCCCTTCGTCTCGGGCAAGAAAGGCGAGTACCGCAAGCAGATGGCCGAGATGGTCAAGGAGGGCTTCCTCCGGGCCCGCGTGGACGGGAAGTTCGTGGATCTCGACGACCCGCCCGAGCTCGACAAGCAGAAGAAGCACACGATCGAGATCGTGGTCGACCGGCTGGTCGCCAAGCCCGCCGACGACGAGGAGTACCGCAAGCGGCTGGCCGATTCCATCGAGACGGCCACCCGGGTCTCGGGCGGCCTGATCGTTCTGTCGGTGGCCGACGGGCCCGAAGAGGTTCTCTCGGCGAACTACGCCTGCCCGGACTGCGGCACGTCGCTGACCGAGATCACCCCCCGCCTGTTCTCCTTCAACTCGCCGTACGGAGCGTGTCCGGCGTGCTCCGGTCTCGGCACGAACCTGAAGGCGGATCCCGATCGCCTCATCCTGGATCCGGGGCGGTCGATCGAGAGCGGGGCGATCGCGATCCTGAAACCGGGCTCGACGAACTGGCGCTCGCGGCAGATGGCGACGCTCGCGAAACACTACAAGTTCCGCCTCGACCAGCCCTTCGGCAAGCTGCCGAAGGCGGCGCAGAAGGTCATCCTCTATGGATCGGGGGACGACGAGATCAAATTCTCCTATGTCGCGGAGAAGGGGCAGTACACGCTGGCGGTCCTCCTTCGAGGGCCTGGTCCCGATGATCGAGCGGCGTTACCGCGAGACCGAAAACCCCGAGCACCGGGCCGAGCTGGAGGCGTACATGTCGGCCGAGCCGTGCCCGGCCTGCCTGGGCCGGAGGCTCAAGCCCGAGGCGCTCGCGGTGCGGGTCGGCGGCCGCGCGATCGACGAGGTTTCGGCCGACACGATCACCGACGCGATCGCGTTCTTCGAGCGGCTGAGGCTGACTCCCCGCGAGCAGGAGATCGCGGGAAAGATCCTGAAGGAGGTCCAGGACCGCCTCCGCTTCCTGGCCAACGTCGGGATCGGCTATCTGAACCTCTCGCGCGGCGCGGCGTCGCTTTCGGGGGGCGAATCCCAGCGGATCCGCCTGGCCACCCAGATCGGCTCCAAGCTCATGGGCGTCCTGTACGTCCTGGACGAGCCCTCGATCGGACTGCACCAGCGTGACAACCGGAAGCTCATCGACACGCTCATCTCGATGCGCGACCTCGGGAACACCGTCATCGTGGTCGAGCACGACGAGGAGACGATCCGGTCCGCCGACTGGGTGATCGACCTGGGGCCGGGGGCCGGCGTGCACGGCGGACGCATCGTCGCGGAGGCGCCGCCCGACGACCTCGAGCGCTTTCCCGAGTCGCTGACGGCGAAGTACCTGACGGGGGAGCGCGTCATCCCGATTCCGGAGGTCCGCCGCGCCGGTTCGGGCAAGGCGATCGTCGTCCGCGGAGCCCGCGAGCACAACCTGAAGTCGATCGACGCCCGGTTCCCCCTGGGCGTGATGACGGCCGTGACCGGAGTCTCCGGGTCGGGCAAGTCGACGCTCGTCAACGACATCCTGTACCGCGCGCTGGCGCGGGCCCTGCACGGCGCCTCGGAGAAGCCCGGAGCGCACGAGAAGATCGAGGGCATGTTCGAGATCGACAAGGTCATCGCCATCGACCAGGCCCCCATCGGCCGCTCGCCGCGTTCGAACCCCGCGACCTATACGAACGTCTTCAACCCGATCCGCGAGCTGATGTCGCGCACGCCCGAGGCGCGGGCCCGCGGTTACCAGCCCGGCCGGTTCTCGTTCAACGTGAAGGGCGGCCGGTGCGAGGCCTGCTGCGGCGACGGCCAGCTCAAGATCGAGATGCACTTCCTGCCCGACATCTACGTGACCTGCGACGTGTGCGGCGGAAAGCGCTACAACCGCGAGACGCTGCAGGTCCACTACAAGGGCAAGTCCATCGCCGACATCCTCGCGCTGACCGCCGAGCAGGCGCTGGAGCTCTTCGCCAACGTGCCGCCGGTGGCGAACATCTGCCGCACACTCGTCGAAGTGGGCCTCGGTTACATCCAGCTGGGGCAGTCCTCCACGACCCTGTCGGGCGGCGAGGCCCAGCGCGTCAAGCTCGCGCGCGAGCTGGCCCGGCGCTCGACGGGCCGCACGCTGTTCCTTCTCGACGAACCGACCACCGGCCTCCACTTCGAGGACACCCGGAAGCTCCTCGGGGTCCTGCAGTCCCTGACGGAAAAAGGAAACACGGTGATCGTCATCGAGCACAACCTCGAAGTGATCCGGACCGCCGACTGGATCCTGGACCTCGGCCCCGAAGGTGGCGACGCGGGCGGGCGGATCGTCGCCGAGGGGACCCCCGAGGCCGTCGCCAGCGTGAAGGGCTCGTACACCGGCCAGTACCTGCGCCGCGCTCTCGCCGGCGCGCGCCAGCGGGCCCGGGTATGAGGCGAGGGCTTCGCCGGGCGGTTCTCGCCGCGTTGCTCGCCGCCCCGGCGTCGGCGCAGGTGGCGCCGCCAGCCGCCGCTGCGAAAGCGGCGCCCACGCCCGGGAAGGCCCGGAGCGCCCGGCCTCCCGTCGACTTCTCCGGGGTCTGGGTCCTCGACGCCGCGGCCAGCCGGGGCGCTCCGAGCCACATGACCGAGGCCGTGCTCTCGGTTCGCCAGGACGGAAACAGGATCTGGATCGAGCCGATCGAGCAGAAGCGGCCCTACCTCCTCTCCGAGCAGATCGTGGCGGACGGCCAGCCGTACGAGAAGGCGGTCGGGCCCAAACAGAAGGGGACCGTCACGGCCGGCTGGGGAAAGGACAACCAGTCGCTGTGGATCCAGGTGGTCGCCGGGACGGTGGACGAGCCGGTCGGCGCGCAACGCGTCGTCTGGCGCCTGGAGGACGGCGGCAAGACCTGGATCCGCCAGACCTCGTCGATTCAGCCGAACGGCACGAAAGAGACGCTGCTGGTTTTCCGGAAGAGAGACCCGAAGAAGACGTAGTTGTTCTGTTGATCGGGTCTTTCTTACGCTTGCGGACGATACGTCGAGCCCCCCCTCACCCGCCTCAAACCCGAAGAGATCCTTTGATCGCCACGCGGCTCACTAAGCTCGCGGCGCGAGGCAGGGAGGGGGTCATCTCCGGAGAGGGAGGGCCTCGGCGGGGAGGCAGGAGGGAGGGATCAGGCGAGCGGTCGAGCCCCTTTGGGCGAGCCGCTCGCCGGTGACGCCGCAGGCGGCAGATCCCGAACGAGCGAAGGCGACGGCTATCTCCCGCCGAGGGTCAGCATCTCACCGTTGTAGGGATCCAGCTCCAGGGCTCGCGCCCGGGCCGCGCGGCCGGCGGCGGCGTCCCCCCGGCCGAAGGACGTTTTCGCGAGGCCGACGAAGGCCGCCGCGTCGTCCGGTTCGAGCTCCGACGCCCGGCGGTACGCGCCGGCCGCCCCGTCGAGGTCCCCGATCGCGGCCAGCGCGTCGCCGGCTTCCCGCTGGAGGGCGGCATCGTCCACGGCCGATCCGGCCGCTCGCCGAAGCGCCGCGCTGGCGTCCTTCGGCCGGCCGGAAGCCGCGAGAGCCACGCCGGAGACCAGCTGCAGGGAAGCGTTCAGCGGTTCCTTCGCGAGAGCGGGCGCGATCAGAGGCAGCGCCTCGGCGGCCCGTCCGGTCTCGAGCAGGAGACGAGCCGCCGCCAGGGCGAGCGCCGCGTCGTCTTTGACCAGATCGAGCGCCGCGCGAAGCGCCTTCTCGGCGCCGGCGTCGTCGCCCTGCGCGCGCAGGAGCTCGGCCAGCTGCAGCGACGCCTCGGCTTCGGCGGCGTCGCGCTCGAGCGCACGGCGGTAGACGGCGATCGCCTTTCCGCTCCACCCTTTCGCCCGGTACTGGTTGCCGAGGCCCACGAAGAATTTCGCCTCGGCGTTCGGCGCCTCGATGCTCTGCTCCATCATCCGGATCGCGGGATCGATGCGCCCGATCGACGCGTAGGCGAAGCCCAGCAGGTATTTCCCCCGGGCGTCGAGGTCGCGCGCCGCGTCGAAGCCCGCGATCGCCGGCAGCGCCTTGGTCTGCAGCGCCTGGACGCCGGCGTCATTGATCGCGGTCGTGTCGATGGAGCCCGCCCGCGGCGTGAGGTACTCGATGACCGGGCGGTTGTCGGAGTGCAGGCCCTGAACGTCGGCGAGCATCCGGGACAGGTCGTCCCCGTCGAGGACGAACGCCGAAAAGATCGAAAGGGGCTGCCAGAACCCCATCGCGAGGAAGTCCTGCGAGACGCCGGGAACGGTCTCCACGCGCTCGCGCAACCGCGCGATGTCCCACGGCGTCGGCTCGACGGTGCCGAGCAGAATCACGTCGCCCCGGTTCGGACGCCAGAAGGCCGTGTGGGGGAACACGGAGCGAAACGTCGCCACGATCAGCTTCATGTCCTCCGGCGGCAGCGAGTGCATGTGGAACCACTGCACCATGACGCCGCCCGGCCGCAGCCGCGAGCGCGCCAGCGCGTAGAACTCCTGCGTGAAGAGGTTGCCCACGCCCGCGACCCACACGTCGGACGGGTCCGAGAGAATGACGTCGTAGGTGTCCTTGCGCGCCAGGAGGGCGTTGCGTCCGTCGGCGACCAGGAAGCGCACGCGGGGGTCCGAGAGTACGCCGCGGTTCTCCGGCTCGAAGAACTTCGTTGCTTCGCGGGCCGCCGCCTCGATGTCCGCGATCACCATCGACGCGACCGGGTACCGGGCGATCGCGGCGGCGGAGACCCCCGTGCCGAGGCCGAGCACGAAGACGTCGCGCGGAGCCGGGTGCACCAGCATCGGCAGGTGCCCCAGGAGGAGCTGATTGGCCATGTCGCCCGGCGCCGTGGAGGCGTCGGTCTTCCCGTTGGAGCGATAGAAGCGGTAGGGCCCCTGCTTGTCGACCGAGAGCGTCGTCGCGATCCCGTCCTTGTAGTAGAGGATCTCGGTCTCGCGCGCGGCCCGCAGAAGCGCCGCCTCCGTTTCGAAGCTGGTGGCGTAGAAGCCGGCTCCCTGCGCCAGAAGGTTCTGCGGCCAGGGCGGGAGCAGCAGCGCGGCGATGAGCGCCGCGGCGGCCGCGGCGAGTCCGGCGCGCGTCCAGAACGGCTGCCCGAGACGGCGGAGGGCCAGGAACCCTCCCATCGCCGTGGCGGCGGAGGCCACGGTCAGCGTCGCGCGCAGACCGAGCCGGGGGATGAGCACGAAGCCGCCCAGGAAGGCGCCCCCCACGGTTCCGATCGTGTTCCAGGCCATCACGCGCCCGACGCCGCGACCCATCCCGGGCAGGTTCGAGGTGGCCGCGACGGCGGCGGGGAACGCGATCCCGAAGAGAATCGCCATCGGCAGGAGCAGCGGGGCGGTCTCGAGCACCTGCATCGCCTGCTGCAGCGGAAAGGAATCGCGCACGGCCGGAAACCCGCGCATGTACACCGTGGGAAGGTGGGGCACCGCCGCGATGCCCAGCAGCGCGGCGGCCGTGTTTCCGATCAGCGCGAGCCCGAGCACTCGGACCGGATCGGCGCGGCGCATACGGGCGAAAATCGCGCTGCCGATCGCGATGCCCGTCAGGAAGAGAAGCAGCATCAACCCGAACGCGTACACCGTGCTCCCGAAGACGAGCGAGACCATGCGGGCCCACACGACCTCGTCGACCATGCAGGCAAAGCCGGAGAGGCCGATCGCCGCGAGAAGCCCGATGATCCCCGCGGGGGCCGCCGGCGCGCTCCCGGCGTCGGCGGCCGCGGGCGCCGGTTGCGGCGCGCCGGAGGCGGCCGAGCGCGCCTTGCGGGACAAGGCCCAGACGATCAGGCCGGCGCCGAGGTTGATTCCGACGGCGACGAGCTCGCCTTCGCGCACCCCCGCCCGGGGCAGAAGGACGTAGGTCGCGGCCGCGGTTCCGGCCGCGGCTCCGAAGGTGTTGGCGGCGTAAAGAGTCCCGACACGCCCGCCGATCTCCTCCTCCCGGCCGACCAGCCAGCGGGCCAGGATCGGCAGGGTTCCCCCCATCAGCACGCACGGCAGGATGAGGACGAGTCCCACGAGAAGAAACTGCGCCACGAAGAAGAGCATCGGGGCCTTCTCCAGCGCGGGGGAGAGGCCCAGGTAGACGGCTTCGACGGCGCGCAGGAGCAGCGGGACTGCCAGGGCGAGCAGCGCGATCGCGACCTCCAGGGCGGAATAGGCCCGCAGCGCTTTTTCCGGGTTGCGGTCCGCCCACGCGCCAAGCAGGTAGCTGCCAAGAGCGAGACCCCCCATGAAGGCGGCGAGCACGGTCGAGACGGCGAGCGTCGTCGAGCCGAAGATGTGGGTGAGCCGGCGGGTCCACAGGACCTCGTAGATCAGCCCGGCTGCGCCGGAGAGCGTGAAGACGACAAGGAGGACGCCCCTCTGGACGAGACCCGAGCGACCGGGGCGCGGCATTGCCTCAAGGATAAACGCAT
>CAWHKQ010000001.1:0-78295 GCA_963829925.1 uncultured Acidobacteriota bacterium | reverse complement strand
CTTGTTCTTGTGCGGCGCCGGCTTGAAGCCCGAAAGATCGAGGCGGAGCGAGAGCGGCTCGTCCCCGGAGGCCCGAACGGTCACGGGCTGGCTCGTCTCCGATCCCTCCTCGTGCCAGGCCTTCACCACGTAGGCGCCGGGGGGCACGCCGTCGAATCGGAACGTGCCGTCGGGACCCGTGACCGTCTTGAAGTCCGAGTCGACGACCATGACGAACCCGACCATCTGCGGATGGATGTTGCAGTAGACGCGGACGAGGCCCGGCTCCTGAAAGCTCCGGGACTTGGACGCCCCGCTCCTGTAGAGACCCAGGTCGAAACGATTTGCTCCCGAGACCGAGAAAACGTTGTGGTAGATCGGATCGTCGTTGGGAAAATCCACGGTGCCGTCCTTCCCCACGGCGATCACGCGCGGCTGGAACCGCTTGGAGGAGCTCGTCATCTGCCCGGCGGCGCCGGTCGGCGCGCGGGAGGAGGGGCCCGGCCGCGCGCCCTCGATCCAGACGACCGTGTTGGAGGCGTCGGCCTGTTCCTTGCCGTCCCGGACCAGCGCGACTTTTCCCGACACCGTGCCCGCCCGTGCGGCCGAGGCCGACAGCAGGAGCGTCAGGAGGATCGCGAATCCGCGCTTTTCCATGGTCGGCCAAAAAAATCATAGCATCCGCGCGGCGCGGCCCCGGCGTATCATCGGCCGCGGCGGAGGCGGAATGGACGAGAAGCGGGTAGAGATCTTCGGCAAGGACACCTGACCCTACACGACCGCGGCCCGTGAGGATTACGCGCGTCGGAAATATTCGGTCCGCTACCTCAACGTCAAAGAGGACCGTACGGAGCGGGATCGCATGATCCGGCTCTCGGGCGGCCGGGACGTTCCCGTGATCGTCGAGAACGGCCGCGTCATCGTCGGCTTCGGAGGCACGTGAGGCGTGTGAGCGCGTCCCGGAGGGATGCGCATTTTCGATTCCCCCGCCGGGGCCGACGCTTATAATCCCCGCCCAGTGTCTTGACCCTCAACCCCTGACAGCGGAGGTTGCATGGCGCACGAGTCCTCGTCCGGGCAGGAGTTCCGCCCCTACATCCCGGCCGAAAAAGAGATCCCGGAGTTCACCCCCAAGGCGATCCTCCTCGGTGTCTTCTTCGGCATCCTGTTCGGCGCGGCGACCGTCTACCTGGCCCTGCGCGCCGGGCTGACCGTCTCCGCCTCCGTGCCGATCGCCGTCCTGGCGATCGCGGTCTTCAAGAAGATCGGCAAGTCCACGATCCTCGAGAACAACATCGTCCAGACGATCGGCTCCGCCGGCGAGTCGGTCGCGGCCGGCGCCGTCTTCACCGTCCCGGCTCTGCTCTTCCTGTCCGGGGGCGAGAACTACTTCAAGTACCTGCAGATCTCGATTCTCGCGATCTTCGGCGGAATCCTGGGCGTCCTCTTCATGATCCCGCTGCGGCGCGCTCTGATCGTCAAGGAGCACGGCAAGCTTCCGTACCCCGAAGGCGTGGCCTGCGCCGACGTGCTGATCGCCGGAGAAAAGGGCGGCAACCTCGCCAAGATGGTCTTCGCCGGAGTGGGCGTGTCGCTGCTCTACAAGTTCCTCTATGGAGTCGTGGGCTTCTGGCAGGAGACCCCGATCTGGTTCCGGACGAAGAAGGACTCGCCGACGTATCCGCGCCGCGACCCTCGACGTCGAGGTCACTCCCGAGTACCTGGGGCTGGGCTACATCATCGGGCCGCGCATCGCCTCGGAGCTCTTCTCGGGAGGCTTGCTCTCGTGGCTGGCCCTGATCCCGCTGATCGCGATCTTCGTGCCGGAGACCCGGGTGATCGCCGACCTGAAGAACCTGGGGTTTACGGACGCCTGGATGGCCAGCAACTCCTACGCGAACTGGATCTATCGGGCGTACATCCGATACATCGGGGCCGGCGCCGTGGCCTGTGCCGGCGTGATGACGCTGATCAAGACGCTGCCGACGATCGTCTCGGCCTTCCGCGAGTCGGTCAAGAGCTTCAAAGGCGGCCGGGGGACGGCTCCGGCCGCGAAACGGACGGACCGCGACCTGGGCATGGGAATCGTGCTCATCGGTTCGCTGGCGATCGTCCTGATCCTCGCGATTCTGCCCAACTTCCCGCACGGGCCCTTTCCGCAGTCGCTGATGATGTCGCTCCTGATCGTCGTGTTCGGCTTCTTCTTCGTGACGGTCTCCTCCCGCATCGTCGGGATCATCGGGACGTCCTCGAATCCGATCTCGGGCATGACGATCGCGACGCTGATGATGACCTGCGTCGTCTTCGTCGTGATCGGCTGGAAGGGGGACGTCTACCAGGCGGTCGCCCTGTGCGTCGGGGCGATCGTCTGCGTCGCCGCGGCCAACGCCGGCGCGACGTCACAGGACCTGAAGACGGGCTATATCGTCGGTGCCACCCCCCGGTACCAGCAGCTCGGGTTCATCATCGGCGTCGTGACCTCCTCGCTGGTCATCGCGATCACCCTCTTCGTACTGGACCAGACCTACCGCGGCACCGAGGCGCACGGCATCGGGGGACCGGCGCTTCCGGCGCCACAGGCCACCCTGATGGCGACCATCATCAAGGGCCTCCTGGCGCAGAACCTGCCGTGGGCGCCCGTCATCGTCGGCATCTTCCTGGCGTTCATGGCGCAGCTCGCCGGCGCGCACGCGCTCTCCTGGGCCGTCGGGGCGTACCTGCCGGTCTCCACGACGGCGCCGATCTGGATCGGCGGCATGGTCAAGGGGCTCGTGGACGGGATGCGGAAGAAGAAGGAAGGCGCGGTCAAGGAGGAGTCGGAGCTCTCGTCCGGAATGCTCTACGCCACCGGGCTCGTCGCGGGCGGTTCGCTCGGCGGCGTGCTCATCGCGTTCGTGGCGTTCTTCGGAGACCGGGTCCTCCGGATGGAGAGCCCGACGCTCCTGGAAAAACTGGATCTCGGGGCGAAGTTCTTCCCGGAGATCAAGAACGGCATCGTGAGCGGCGGCATTCTCTCGGGCATCGTGTTCGCGGGTCTCTGCGTGCTGCTGCTGAAGAACGCGCAAAAGAAGCTGACGTAAACGGGCGCTAGCCTGCCGATCGGTGTCCACGGGCAGGACCTCCCTGAGACCGTTTCGAACGCGCCTCACCCGCGGGTGCAGCGGACTCGTCGGCTCGCGTTGGCGCTTCACTCCCCGCTGACCCGCCACCCGTTCGGCGCCTGAAGGCGCTCGTCAGGGCCCCCTCTCCTGAAGCCGGTCGCTCGGTTTGAAGGCTCCGGAACCACTGTGCGATAAGGTCTCGTAGCTTCCATGACAACCGGATCGGGCGAGTCCCGTCGTCCCATGATGCTCCTGACGGGCGAGAGTTTCGGAGCCTATACGATCCTCGGTCCGGTCGGCCGGGGGGGCATGGGCGAGGTCTATCGGGCCAGAGACAGCCGCCTCGGTCGCGAAGTGGCCTTGAAGATCCTGCCGGAAGAGGCCGCCGCCGACTCCGAGCGAATCCGCCGTTTCGAGCAGGAGGCGCGCGCCGCCTCGGCCCTGAACCATCCCAACATCGTCGTCATCTACGAGACCGGCGAGGCGACGCCACCCGGCCGCGCGCAGCCGATGCGGTTCATCGCGATGGAGCTCCTGGAAGGCGAGCCGTTGAATGCGCTGCTCGTGGGCGGCGGCCTTCCGTTGAAGCGCGTGCTTCAGTTCGCGGGCCAGATCGCGGACGGCCTCGCGCGGGCCCACGAGTCGGGCATCGTTCACCGGGACCTCAAGCCCTCCAACATCGTGGCGACGCGCGACGGCCACTTGAAGATCCTCGATTTCGGACTGGCGAAGCTGCGCCCCCTCTCGGCCGAGGACAAGACGCTCGAGGTCACGACCGACCCGACGCTCACTTCGCCCGGCACGCTCCTCGGAACCGTCGGCTACATGGCACCCGAGCAGGTGCGCGGCGAGCCGGCCACACCGGCCTCCGACCAGTTCGCTCTGGGCTGCATCCTTTTCGAGATGCTCACGGGCCAGCGCCCCTTCGAGCGGAAATCAGCCGCTGAGACCCTCTCCGCGATCATGCGCGACGAGCCGCCCGCAATCGAGGAGCTGAACCCGAACGCCCCCGTTCCGATCCGGTGGATCGTCGAGCGATGCCTGTCGAAATCGGCGCACGACCGTTATGCCTCGACGCGCGACATGGCCCGCGACCTTCAGAAGCTGCGAGAGACCGCGACGGACGCGAGCCTGCGCTCTCTCTCGATCAAGCTCCAGTCGCCCAGGCGCCGCCGCGCGCTGCGCATCGCGGCCGGGGCTCTCCTCATTGCGGCCCTGGCGGGGATCGGATCCTTTTTTCTCTTCGAACGACTCCGCACCCTTCCGCCGCCGACCTTCCAGCGGCTGACTTTCCGGCACGGCATGGTATGGCGCGCCCTCTTCGCGCCGAATGGGAGCTCGATCCTCTTTACGGCCACCTGGGGGGATCAGCCGACACAGACCTACCTGACGTCTCTCGAATCCTCCGGGCTCGACCGGAATCTCGAAGCCGAGCCGCTCCTCCCCATGGCTTTTTCGCCGGATGGCTCGGAAGCGCTCGTGTTGCTCGGGACGTTCCGCCTGCCGAACGGGCTGCTCTCGGGCACACTCGCCCGGATGCCGGCTCTGGGGGGGAGGCCGCGGCCGATTCTGGCGGACGCCGGGTGGGCCGACTGGTCGAGGAGCGGACGGTGGCTCGCCGCCGTGCGCAACTCGAGCGGCGAACGGTTGCTCGAAGTGAGGGATGCGGAAGGGGGGAACGCGAAGGAGCTCTTTCGAACACGAGGCTCGATCTCCTCCGTCCGTTTCTCTCCCGGCGACGATTGGATCGCTTTCATCCATCATCCGAACGTGCAGGCGCCGACCGGAGAAGTCCGGATCGTCGCAAGGGACGGCGCTTCGCCAAGAGCCCTGACCGCTCGCTTCGAGTCCTGTCTCGGCCTCGACTGGAACGGCCGGACGGGCGAGGTCTGGTTCACCACGACCGAGAACGGGCAGGGCCTCCTGAGGGCCGTCACTCCATCGGGCCGGCCGCGCCTCATCGACTCTTTTCCCGAGCCGTTCGTCCTTCAGAGCATGCAGGCGGGCTCGGAGCGGTGCCTGTTCACGTCGGCCAGGCAGCGCGGGGCCCTGACCGTTTTCCAGAAAGGCCAGCCTCGCGACATGTCGTGGCTCGATTACACGCGGGTGACGGACATCTCTCCCGACCGCAAGGCGATTCTCTTCTTCGACCGGGGTCCGACGCCGAAGACGTGGGGGTCCTGGATCCGGCCGATCGACGGCGGCGAGGCGGTGAGACTCGGAGCCTGGGAGCCGGGGCGATTCTCCCCGGATGCCCGCCGGATCGTCGGAACTTCGCAAGACGCCACCGGCAACGGGCAGCTCGTGCTCTTTCCCGTGGGGGCGGGAGACAGCCAGCCGCTTCCGACGCCGGGCCTGGACGCGGAGGAGCCATCGTTCGCCGGCCCCGACGGGATCCTCTTCGTCGGAACCCGGGAGGGGAAACAGCAGGTGTGGACGATTCGAACCGATGGGAGCCAGCTGCGGTCCCTCGGCGCACCGGACTGCGCGCTCCCTCAACCGAGCCCCTCGCTCCAGTTCTTCGTTTGCGAAGGGGGGCCCGGATTCGCCACCCTCTTCGTCTTCCCGATGGACGGAGGCCCCGGCCGCAAACTCTTCGAGCATCCCGCCGGCAAACGACTCTGGTACGCCCGCTTCGACTCGACCGGCGACCGCGTTTTCGCCGTCGCCTCCGATCGCAAGCTCGTTACGCTCGACGCCACCAGCGGGAGGGTCCTCCGCGAAGAAACGCTCCCTGTGCCGAAGTCCCTGGGATATGCCGAACTGATCGACGCCAGCCTCGATGCCGAGGGGTCGATCGTGGTCTACTCACTCAATGTCTATTCTTCGCAGATGTACTCCGTGTCGGGCCTGAGATAGTTTCCCAAGCGTATCGAGGAGGTTTTCATGAAAAAGCTGAAGCTCAGGCTGACAGTCGGCAGCCGCGTCCGTGCCCCGAAGAAAGAGTCGTGCGCGACAGATGCTCCCCGGGGAGAGAAGCTCCCGCGCGATCCGCTCGGCTCGAAGCGCAAGTAGCCCTTCGCCTCGACTTGAGCCGGCTTCTCCGCAGTCCGGACATTCTCGTCGGCTGGGACGAAGGGCGGCTGCTCATCAAGGATCTCGCGGGTCAACGGGAGATTCATTCGTCGCCGGAGATCCTCGCGCTCCTCGGCCTCTTCGGCAAGCCCCGCACGCCCGCCGGAGCGGCGGACCTGCTTCCCGAGTACCAGCGGACATCGATCCTTCGGAGCATCCGCCGTCTCGCGTCGATCGGCCTGTTGCTGCCGGAAAAAGAGGGCCGGCGGCGCCTGTCGCGACTCGGGATCTGGAAGCAGAACCTCGCCTCGGCGCAGTATCACGTCGCGTGCCGGGACCCGCGATACCTGGTCCGTCCGGCCGAGCTCGACCGATACCTGCGCGCGCGCGTCGCGACACGTCGCCGGCCTTCCCGGTTCAAGCGCTACCCCGCGGCGCCCCGCGTTGCGCTGCCGAAGGGACCGCCGCGCTCGGCCGCGGCGGCCCACTTCGAGGACATTCTGGGCGCGCGCCGCACGACGCGGCATTTTGCGCGGCAGCCCGTGCTCCTCGAGGACTTCGCCGCTCTCCTGCGCGGGACCTGGGGCAAGAGCGGCGAGCTCGACACCGAATACCTCGGCAAGTTCACGACCAAGACGAGTCCTTCGGCCGGAGCGCTCCATCCGATCGAGTGTTATGCCCTCGTGTCAAACGTTCGCGGGCTGAGGTCCGGCCTCTATCACTACGAGGTCGAGAGAGACGAGCTCCGGCGGCTCAGGGCGGGACCGATGCGAGATGCCGCCGTCCGCGCGGCCTCGGGTCAGAGCTGGGTCGGCCAGGCCGCCTTCCTCTGTATCATGACCGCCGTCTTCGAACGCACGCTCTGGAAGTATCAGATCGAGTCCGCGTACCGCGTCCTCTGGCTCGAGGCCGGCCATCTCGCGCAGACCTTCTGCCTGCTCGCGACCTCCCGCGGACTCGGCTCCTTCGTCGGCGACACGCTCCAGGATTCCGCGATCGAGGAACTCATCGGCCTTGACGGCGTCCGCGAGTTTCCCGTCTATCTCTGCGGAGCGGGCGCCCCGGCTGCCGCGGGACGCCCCCCGAGGGCGATGGGCCGAGCCGAGCGAAGCGACAGATCCGAGCTCGCGAACGGGCGGAAGCTTCGCTCGCCCGTCAGATGACGCCGAAGCTCTTCCCCACCTTCCGGAACGCCTCCACCGCCTTGTCCAGATCGGCGCTTTCGTGCGCGGCCGAGACCTGGCAGCGCAGGCGCGCCTGGCCCTGCGGCACGACGGGGAAGCCGAAGCCCGAGACGTAAATCCCCTCCTCGAACAGGGCCTTTCCCATGGCCAGCGCCTTCGCCGTGTCGCCGACGATGACGGGCACGATCGGGTGCGTCCCGTGCGGGATCGTGAACCCGGCCTCCGGGATCGCCTTGCGAAAGGCCATCGCGTTCTCGCGCAGCTTCCGCGCCGGAGCCGGGTCCTCCCGCAGCATGCGGAACGCCTCGAGAGCGCCGCCGGCGACCGCCGGGGGCAGCGAGTTGGAGAAGAGGTAGGTGCGGCTGCGCTGCCGCAGCGTCTCGACGAGCGCCCGCGGGCCCCGTGACGAATCCTCCGGCCGCCGAGCCCATCGCCTTGCCGAGCGTTCCGGTCGTGACGGGGATCCGGTCGAGGACCCCCTGCTCCTCGGCGGTGCCGCGTCCGGTCGGACCGAGGACGCCGGTGGCGTGCGAGTCGTCCACGACCAGGACGGCGCCGCGCGCCTCGCACACGCGCGCGGCCTCCGGCAGGTCCGCCTCCTCGCCTTCCATCGAGAACACGCCGTCGGTGACGAAGAGCCGGAACCGCGACGTCTTGTCCTCCGCCAGCATCCGGTCGAGCGCCGCGAGGTCGTTGTGCGGCACCCGGAAGCGCTTCGCCTTGGACAGGCGGACGCCGTCGATGATGGAGGCGTGGTTGAGCTCGTCGGAGTAGAGGCCGTCCGGCTCGTCGAGCACGGCCGCGAAGAGGCCCTCGTTGGCCGCCCAGCAGGTCATGTACAGGATCGTGTCCTCGGTGCCGAAGAAGGACGCGATCTCGGCTTCGAGCTCCCTGTGCAGCTCCTGCGTGCCGCAGATGAAGCGCACGGAGCCGAGCCCCGCGCCCCAGCGATCCACCGCCTTCTTCTGCGCCTCGCGGATGCGGGGATGGTTGGCGAAGCCCAGGTAGTTGTTCGAGGTCAGCATCACCACGTCGCGGCCGCCGACCCGGACGCGCGGGCCCTGCGGCGACTGGAGGACGAGCTCTTCCTTGAAGGTGCCGGCCTGGCGGAGCTTCGCCATCTCGCCGGCGAGGTGGTCCGTCAGCGTGGGCATCGGCTCTCCTACCGTTCTTCCGAGACGATCTTCCCCGCCACGCGGTCGCCCGGGAAAGCCGCCTCGAGGGCGAGGAGCGCCTGGTCGAAACCGGCGGCGCTGCCGGCCTGGATCTCGACGCAGAGCGTGGGCCGGCGCGCGATCTCCGAGGTCCCCGTCGCCCCGCGGACGACGATGGAGTCCGCCGGCTCCTCCACGACGAAGAGAATTCCGTCCACGTCCTCGAGCGCCCGCGAGGCGGTGCGGTGCGCCTTCTCCTGCTCGTCCCTCTTGAGGCACACGCCCGCCAGTCCCACCACCTTGTAGTGATTCGGCTCGAACTCGGTGCGGTCCCAGTTCTTCCAGACCCGTTCCCGCGGCGTCAGCGTGAACCGGTACGCGAGGTTCGAGAGCCGCGACTCCTCGAGCGCGAACTCGGCGATCCGGCGCTCGGTCAGCTCCTGGTTGGGGTCGGGCTTGGGCGGTTTGCTGGTGGGCATTCAGGGCCTCCCGTTGGGATAGAAGACGACTTTCATGGCGCGTCGGTCGTTCAGAAGATCCATGGCCTCGTGGAACTTGTCGAGGCCGTCGAACTCGTCGGTCACCAGGTCCTCGACGTCGAGGCCGGCGCGGAAGAGGTCCAGCATCTTGATCCAGGTCTCGAAGATCCGCCGCCCGATGATGGCGTGGATGGTGACGCCCTTGAAGACGACGTCGTTCGTGTAGTCGCGGATGGTCACGGCCCGGTCGCGCGGGATGCCGAGAAGCGACAGCGTCGCCCCGGGGCGCGCGGCCGCCAGACCCAGGTTGATGGAGGACTCGGCGCCCGACAGCTCGAGCACGACGTCGGCGCCGCCCCCGGTCGCTTCGCGCAGGCTTCCGAGGGGGTCCCTGGCGCGGGACAGCTCGATCACCGTGACCTGCGAGAGGCGCCGGTCCTTCGCCCAGCGGCGCGCGTGGCCTGCCGCGAGGCTGTTGACCTCGGTGATCGCGATCCGGGCGGCGCCGGAGATCCGGGCAATCTCGGCGCACATGGCGCCGATGGGCCCGTAGCCGAGAACGGCCACGGACTTTCCCGAGAGGTCGGCGACCTGAGTCGTGTGAACGGCGTTCCCGAGCGCGTCGAGGAAAGCCCCGACCTTGGGCGGGATGACGCCGCGGTCGAGCGGAACGACGTTGAAGGCCGGCACGACCACGTACTGGGCGAAGCACCCGTCGCCGTGCACGCCGAGGATCTTCGTCTTCTCGCAGATGTGGCGGCGGCCCGTCAGGCACGGCCGGCAGGCGCCGCAGGTGACGTGCATTTCGGCCGAGACGTACTGGCCTTCCTCGAGGTGCGGCCGCTTGCCTCCCGGCCCGAACCCGACGATCTCGCCGCAGAACTCGTGGCCGTAGATCAGGGGCGGCTTCACCATGCCGGCCATCGACGCGTCCCACTGATAGATGTGCTTGTCGGAGCCGCAGATCGCCGTCGCCAGAACGCGGATGAGGACTTCGGCCTGTCCGGGCGTCGGGACGGGGACCTGACGGATCTCCGTGGCTTTCGGACCGGCCGCCGCTTTCGTCTTCACGACGGCGGTCATGCGAGACGGAATCCGTGAGCCGTGAGCCGTGAGCCGTGAGGCCCCAGCCTTCAGCCGGCCTGTCCCGCGGCGTCCGGCTTTCGGCTTGCGGCTGGCGTCCTTCAATCTCCCGCCTCGTCGTCGCGCACGAAGCCGGCGCGCGGACCGACGGCGGCCGCCGCGGCGGAGTAGACGGGGACGGGCTTGACGTACCGCGAGACCAGCGCCCGGCTGCCGTCCACGCGGAGCTTCCGGAAGAGAAACGTGAACTTGTGCTCGAGCGTTTCCCGGATCGCGGCCCGCGTTCCTTCGGGCAGGTTCCAGACCTGCTCCTTGTAGGGACCAATGGCCTTCTTGCGCGTCCGGTAGAGGAACTGCCACTCCGTCTCGCCCTTCTTCGCTCCTCGGCGGCGTTCTCGTCGAGCCACCGCTCGATTTCGCGCTTCAGCGGGTACGGGAACGCCGGATGGTCGTAGACCGTGTTCATGAAATCGGTCGCCAGGTGGATCTCGGCGCAGTCGTGGTCGGGGAAGTGGCCGAAGTACTCGGGCGGCAGAGTCGAAGCGCCGTGCTGCACCGCGCCCGCCAGACCGTACTCTTCGCGCGCGATCTTCGAGATGGCCCGGAGGACCTCGAAGTCGATGGCGACCCGCACGACCGAGCCGTCGGGGGCGACGACGCCGCCGTGGGAGGAACCCGTCTGGATCGAGACTTTCTCGATCCCGTCGCCCGGCCCGAGAGCGCGCCGGTAGACGTCCATGTACGCCCGGAACTCCTCCGGCGTCGAGTTTCCCTTGCCGACCTCGCCGATCTCGCCGCCCACCGAGACCGGCATCGCCTTCGGCTCGTGCGCGCGGATGAACTTCGTGAAGCGCGCGCAGAGTGTGGCGTTGACCTCCTGCTGCTCCTCGAGCGTCGGCTTCGAGAGGTCCACGAGGGTGGACGTGTCGATGTCGATCTGGAGGAAGCCCGCCGGGATCGGATTCGTCGATCAGCGCCTCGATGGCGCCGATCTCCTTCTCGGCGTTCTCCTGAATTTTCTTCGGGTTCGTCTGGTAGTGGTCGCCCTGGATGAAGACCGGGCCCTCCCAGGATTCGCGGATCGCCGCCGCCAGGATGACGGCCGCGTATTCGGCCGGGCGCTGCTCGGTGTAGCCCATCTCGCTGCGCGCGATTTCGAAGATGACGGCGCCGGCGTCGAGCTTGCGGGCGGCGCGGCAGGCGGCGCGCGCGGTGTCGTAGGACAGGATCCGCACGTTGATCGCCGGCACCGTGAACCCGGAGACCTCGCCGCGGCCCCGGGCCCGGTAGAAGGGCAGAATCGAGGCCGGGAGGATGCCGAGGGAGTGGGCCGCCTCCCGGATCGCGTGACGCGCGGCGTCGCGCGCGGCTTCGGGCGCGAAGACCGCCGTCCAGATGAGCGAATCGATCATCTCCGCCCGAAAGCGGGCGGGGTTGGTCACCACGAGGCCGCCGTCGTGCCGCACCGTCGCGGACCGGATGAGCGCCTCCTGGATCTCGGCGGGCGTCGAGTACAGGTCCATGCGGGCCCGGGGATTCTAATGCTTTTCTCCGTCATCCTGAGCGAAGCGAAGGATCCCGCGGTCTCAGACGGAACCGTCTTCGCGACCAGTTCGCTCGACGCCCGCCTCTACGCGGTGGACCGGACGAGCGGGCGTCAGCGCTGGAGCTTCGGGGGGCGACCGCCCGCCGATGGCAGACGCACGGGAATCCTGTTACGGTCTCGACGTGACCGGGGCGCGGCTCTTCGAGGCGCTCTCCCGCCGCCTGCCGGCGGAGATCCTCCACGCGGACCCGGAATCCCTGGAGACCCACTCCCACGACGAGACCGAGGATCTCCGCGCCCTGCCCGAGCTCGTCGTCCGGCCGCGCACGGAGGAGGAGGTCTCGGCCCTGCTGTCGGCCGCCCGGGAGCTCCGCTTTCCGGTCACGCCCCAGGGCGCGCTGACGGGGCTTTCGGGCGGGGCGCTTCCGGTGCGCGGGGGCGTCGCGCTCGACCTGCGCGCGATGAGTCGGATCCTCGCGATCGACCGGGAGAACCTGTTCGCTGTCGTCGAGGCCGGGGCCGTGACGCAGCTCGTGCAGGAAGAAGCGGAACGCGCCGGCCTCTTCTACCCCCCGGACCCGTCCTCCCGCGGCACCTGCACCATCGGCGGCAACATCGCCGAGAACGCCGGGGGCCCGCGCGCCGCCAAGTACGGCACGACCGGCCGGTACGTCGCGGGCCTGCGCGTCGTCGTACCCGGCGGCGCGGTTCTCGACCTCGGCGGCCGGAACCGGAAGGATGTGGCGGGGTACGACCTCGTGTCCCTGTTCGTCGGAAGCGAAGGCACTCTCGGCGTGGTCACGCAGGCGACTCTGCGCCTGCTGCCGCTTCCCGCTCACCGGCGCCTCCTGTGGGCGTCCTTCGCCGACGAGGGGAAGGCCCTGGCCGCCGTCACCCGGCTGTACGGAGAGGGCAGCGAGCCCTCGGCGTGCGAATTCCTGGAACGCCGGGCGGCCGAGGTGTCGGCCGGGTGGCTCGACCTGACACTGCCGGCGGATGCCGACGCGCATCTCTTCGTCGAGGCCGACGGCTTCGAGGAGGACGCCGTCGCGCGCGACTCGGAGCGCTTCGGGCAGATCCTGCTGGACGCCGGAGCCTGCGACGTGCGCGTGGCGCTGACCGACCGCGAGGCGGCCGACTTCTGGCGCCTGCGCCGGGCCGTCGGCGAGGCGGTCAAGAAGCTCGGACCCTACGCCGAGGAGGATTGCACGGTGCCGCGCTCCCGGCTCCCGGAGCTGCTCGCCGCCGTGCGCGCGGTCGCTCTCCGGCGAGGGCTGACCGCCGTGTGCTACGGGCACGCGGCCGACGGGAACATCCACGTCAACGTCGTTCAACCTCCGGGGGAGCCGGAGCTGTGGCGGCGGGAGCGCGAGCCCGCGGTTCAGGAAATCTTTCGCGCCGTGATGGCTCTCGGCGGAACGATCACGGGAGAGCACGGCGTCGGCCTGACGCAGATGAGCTACCTCGCCCTGCGGCATTCGCCGGCCACGCTGGCGGCGATGCGAGCCATCAAGGACGCCTTCGATCCGGACGGCCTCCTGAATCCCGGTAAGATCTTTTCCTGATGCGCCTGTCCCGGAAGATCCATTTCAACGCGGGCCGCAGCCTGTGGCGGCCCGACTGGCCTCCCGAGAAGAACCGCGCGGTCTACGGCGACGAGGGCCCGCACGGCTACGGCCACAACTACGAGCTCGAGGTCGCCGTGGCGGGAGAAACCGACGCCCAGACGGGCATGGTGATCAACCTGACGGAGCTCGACCGCATCCTCAAGGAAGAGGTGGATCGCCCGCTCGACCACCGCAACCTCAATCGCGACGTGCCCGACTTCGCGACGACACCGCCCACGGCCGAGAACCTGGCCGCATGGATCTGGAAGCGCGTGGCCGCGCGTCTCGTCCGCGAGAAGTGGCCCTGCCGGATCGTGCACCTGCGCCTGCGCCTGACCCCGGGCTTTGCCGTCGAGATCGAGGAATAGCGCCTTGGCGGGCCCGGTCCTCGTGGTCGGCGCGACGGGCCAGCTCGGCACCGCCGTCGTCGACCGGCTCGCGAGGGCGGGCGTGCGCGTTCGGGCGCTGGTGCGGCCGGCTTCGCCGCGGGAGTTCACGGCGGGGGACGTCGAGCTCGCGTTCGGGGATCTGCGCGAGGTCGAGAGCCTGGTCGCGGCGTGCCGGGGCATCGCCACCGTCGTCGCGACGGCCAACGCCGTCGTTCCGCGCGGGAAGGTCACCTTCGAAGAGGTCGAGGGAACGGGCTACGAAAACCTCCTCGACGCGTGCCGGGCCGAGAACGTGCGGCGCATCGTCTTCATGTCGGTCGCAGAGACCCCGCACGACAGGAGCGTGACCACGTTCCGGCTGAAGCGGCGGATCGAGGAGAAAATCCGCGGCAGCGGCCTCGCCCATTCGATTTTTCGCGGCTCGCTCTTCATGGACGACTGGTTCGCGCTGATGGGGAGCTCGATTCCCCTGCGCGGCGCCGCGGCGGCCACGCTCCGGAGACCCTTCTGGTTCTCGAAGGCCTTCTTCGCGATGGTCGGGACCTCGATCGAGAAGCGCGGCATTGCGCTGGTCTTCGGCGACGGCAGGACCCGGCAGGCCTTCGTGGCGCTCGACGACGTCGCGGGAATTCTCGCGGCGGCGGCGGCGGCGCCGGAGGACGGCACGAACCTCGTCGAGAATCTCGGGGGACCCGACGTCCTTTCCTTTGCCGACGTGGTCGGGATCTTCTCGAAGGTCCTCGGCCGGCCGTTGAAGTCGATCCGCACGCCGGCGACGGTCTACCGCGTGCTCGCGGATCTTCTCGAGCCGCTCTCGCCCCCGGCCGGCAACCTCATGGCGATGAGCTGGCTGGTTTCCGTGTCCGGAACGGAGTTCGACGGCCGGCCGCTCGCCGCGCGGTTCGGCGTGCGCCTGACGAGCGCCGAAGAGTTCCTCCGCGCCAAAGCCGCTCTTCCGGCCGAAGCCTGATGGCTCTGGCCCTCGGCCTTCTTCTCTCGGCCGGGATCGGTCTGTCTCTGGGGCTGATCGGCGGCGGCGGATCGATCATCACCGTCCCGGTCCTCGTCTACGTCCTCGGCGTGCCGGTGGACCGGGCCATCGCCATGTCGCTCGCCGTCGTGGGGTCCACGGCCTTCGTCGGCTCGCTGCTGCACGGCCGGCGCGGCGCGGTGGCCCGCCGGACCGGAGCCCTCTTCGCGTTGAGCGGCGTCCCGACCGCCTATCTGGGCTCGCTGCTGACCCGAATGGTCTCGCCGCCGGTCCTGCTGCTGATCTTCGCGGCGCTCATGCTCGCCGTTTCCGCCGTTCTGCTGACCCGCAAGGACCCCGCCCCGAATGCGCGCCGCCATCGACCGAGCCTTCCCCGGTCCGTTCTCTCGGGCCTGGGGGTCGGTTTCCTGACCGGATTTCTCGGGGTGGGAGGCGGCTTCCTGATCGTGCCGGCCCTGGTGCTCTTCGGAGGTCTGACGATGAAGGAGGCGATCGGGACCTCGCTCTTCGTCATCGCCGTCAACTGCGCCGCCGGGCTTCTCGGTCACGTCACGGAAGGCGGGCTCGACGTCCGGCTCACCGTGCTCGTCGCCGCGCTCGCCGTCGCGGGAGTTCTCGCCGGAACGGCTCTCTCCCACCGGTTCCACCCGACCTGGCTCCGGAGGATCTTTGCCTGGTTCACCGTGGCCGTGGCTCTTTTTCTGATCGCCCGGAACTACAATGCCGTCCTCTGACTGCTGACGGCAGAAACCCGGCATGTACTTCAAACAGTTCTACCTCGGCTGCCTCGCCCAGGCGTCCTACCTGATCGGGTCGGACGGCGAGGCCGCCGTCGTGGATCCGCGCCGGGACATCGACGAGTACCTCGAGGAGGCCCGCAAGCAGGGCCTCGAGATCCGGCACGTCATCGAGACGCACCTCCACGCCGACTTCGTGTCGGGCCACCGCGACCTGGCCGCGCGCACCGGAGCGAAAATCTACTTCGGGGCCCGGGCCGGCGCGGCGTTCGAGCACGTTCCGGTGCGCGATGGCGACGAGATCCGGATGGGCCGGACCATCCTGCGCTTTCTCGAGACGCCGGGACACACGCCCGAGTCGGTTTCGGTCCTCGTGATCGATCGGGACAAGGGCGAGGGCGCGCAGGCCGTCCTGACCGGAGACACCCTCTTCATCGGGGACGTGGGACGGCCCGACCTTGCCGCCGGCGGGCAGACGACCGTCGACGAGCTGGCCGGCCAGCTCTACGACTCCCTCCACGGCAAGCTCCTGAAGCTCCCCGACGCGGTGGCCGTCTATCCGGCGCATGGCGCGGGATCGCTGTGCGGCCGGAACATCTCGAGCGAGACGAGCTCGACGATCGGGCAACAGCGCCGGTTCAACTACGCGCTGCGGCCGATGCCGCGCGAGGAATTCGTGCGGCTCATGACGGCGGACCTGCCGGAAGCCCCGGCGTATTTCTCCCGGGACGCGCTTCTCAACCGCGAAGGCCCCGCGATCCTCGACGAGCTGCCGCCTCCGAAGGGCTTCTCGCCCCAGGAGACCGAGGCGCGCCGGCGCGGCGGAGCGATCGTGCTCGACACCCGCTCCGCGGCCGAATACGGGACCGCCCACGTGGAAAGCTCGCTCCAGGTCGGCCTGAACGGCCAGTTCGCGTCCTGGGCGGGGGCCCTGGTGGCGCCCGAGACGCCGCTCATCCTGGTCACCGACGATCCCGGGCGCGTCGCCGAGGCGCGCACGCGTCTGGCGCGCGTGGGCCTGGAAAAGGTCGCGGGATTTCTGGAGGGCGGAGTTCGCGCGTGGGACACGGCCGGCCGCCCGCTCGTCGCGCACCGAGCAGATCACGGTCGATGAGCTGCGCGAGCGCCTCCGCGAAGATCCGGATTTCCAGCTCGTGGACGTGCGGCGTCCCGCCGAATGGCAGGGCGGCCACATCCCCCAGGCCGTCTCGATGCCTCTCCACCGGCTCGCGGAGCTCGCCGGACAGCTCGACCGCGCGCGCCCGGTCACGGCCATCTGCGCGGGGGGTACCGGTCGTCGATCGCCACCAGCGTCCTCGAGCGCCTCGGGTTCCGGCAGGTCACCAACGTCGTCGGCGGCATGGCCGCCTGGGGAGAAGCATGAGGTCTTGCGGCGGTCGCGCTCGCCCTGTGCGTGCTCGGTCGGGGCCTGCTTGCGGAGAGAGAAATCGGGAAGCGTCTGGGAGTCGAGGAAGTCCGGCTGGGAGCAGCTGGCGGAGGGCCAGAAAGATCAGGTCCTCCGCTTCGCCGAAGACTACAAGACGTACCTCTCGGCGGCCCGGAGCGCCGAGGCTTCGACGCGCGAGGTGATCCGCCTGGCCAAGGCGGCGGGTTTCTCCGAGCTGACGGAGGGAAGTCAGGTCCGGCCGGGAGCGCGTCTCTACGTGAACGGCCGCGACCGCGCTCTGATCCTGGCCGTCGTGGGATCCGATCCGATCGTCACGGGGTCGCGGCTGGTCGGCACGCACCACGACAGCCCGCACATCGACTTGAAGGCGCGCCCGATCTACGCGGCGGGCGGTTTCGCGCTCCTGAACACGGTCTATTACGGCGGCATCAAGAAGTACCAGTGGGCCAACCGTCCGCTGGCGCTCATCGGGCGCGTCGACACGGTCGACGGCAAACGCGTGGACGTGTCGATCGGCTTGAAGGACGGCGATCCCGTCTTCGTGATTCCCGACAATGCGCCCCACTCCGACAAGGAGCTTCGGGACCGCACGTACACCGGCGTCTTCAAAGGCGAAGAGCTGGACCCGGTGGCCGGCAGCGTTCCGGCGGCGGGCTCCACCGTCGTCGCCCAGGTCCTCGCGACGTTGAAATCCACGTACGGCATCCAGGAAGAGGACTTCGTCTCGGCCGAGCTGCAGCTCGTGCCGGCGGCCCGGCCCGCCGACGTCGGCGTCGATCGGGGCCTCGTCGGTGCTTACGGCCAGGACGACCGTCTGTCCTCGTACTGCGCGGCCAGGGCCCTGTTCGACCTGCCGGGCACGCCCAGACGCACGGCGCTGGCCTACCTCTCCAACTTCGAGGAAGAGGGCTCGGTCAACAACACGGGCGCCGGCTCCCAGTTTCTCAACACGGCGTACGCGCGGCTTGTCGCCGGCCAGCGCGGCGGCAAGTACACAGACCTCGACCTGCGCGAGGCGCTGCGCCGCTCCGAAGCCATTTCCGCCGACACGAACGACGGGGTCAACCCGCTCTTCCCGCAGACGAGCGACCCGACCAACGCGGCGCGCCTGGGCTACGGCGTCACGATCAAGCGCTACGGCTCCGGGTTCGACGGCAACTCCGAGTTCATCGCGCGAATCCGGGCCCTCCTCGACAAGAACGCCATCCCGTGGCAGACCCAGACCCAGAAGGTCGAAATAGGCGGCGGAGGGACGATCGGGGGCTTCCTGTCGGCGCAGGACATGGAGGTCATCGACATGGGCGTGCCGCTCCTGTCGATGCACTCGCCCTTCGAGATGTCTTCGAAGGTCGACGTCTGGAGCTTCTACCGGTTCATGGGCGTGTTTCTGGGCTCGTGAGGGCCCGCAGCGCGCCCGCGTAGTCCTCCGGGAGGGCAGCCGAGACGTCGATTCCGAGCCCGGCGATCACGAGCCGCTCGGCGTGCAGCAGGGGGCGCGTCGCTGCCGCGAGAGCCCGCCTCCGGGCCGCGTCGCGCACCCCGCGCCAGCGCGTGGCGCCTCCGTAGAGGTCGTCGCCCACGATCGGGTGCCCGTGCGCCGTCAGGTGCACGCGGATCTGGTGCGTCCGGCCGGTCTCCGGCGACAGTGTCAGGTCGGCCACGGACGGCAGGCGCGCCAGCGTCTCGTAGCGCGTGACCGCGCGTTTTCCGTCCTGCTGGACCTTCATCTTCCGGCCGTCCTTCGGGTCGCGTCCGAGGGGATCTTCGAAGACGCCGCTCGCCGGGACCGGGTGACCCCATGTCAGCGCCCGGTAGGACTTCCGCGTTTCACCCGACTGGAAGGCGCGCGACAGGATCCGGTGCGCCGCGTCCGATTTCGCCAGGAGGACCACGCCGGACGTGCCGACGTCGAGGCGGTGAACGAGGAGAAGCTCCGGATCCGGCGCCTCGCCGCAGGCCGCCAGAAGCCGGGCGACCGCGGCGGCGCCGGAGGCCGGATCGCGCGAGGTCGCCATGGAAACTCCGGGCGGCTTGTCGAGGGCGACGGCGCTTTCGTCTTCGAAGAGCCTCAACGCGTCAACGCTGGAAGTGGTCGTACACCATCCGCGACAGCTCCGCGCCGGTCTTGAGCGCCTCGTTGTCCACGCTCGGGCTCTTGTCGCGGATCCGCCGCGCGCAGATCGCCAGGACGTAGCGCGCCTTCGGGCTCTCGACGTAGGCCGCGTCGTTGCGCACGTCGCCGCGGAAGCCGGAGACGTCGGGACGCTTCTCCTCGTCCCAGCCGGTCTTGTTCGCGACGCGGATCTTCGCGCTGTCGAAGGGCAGCGAGCGGGGGATCATGGCCCGGTCCTGCTGCTCGGAAAGGAGGCCGATCATCGCGTCGCCGGCCTTCCGCGAGACGACTTTGCCTTCGGCGATCAGTTCCAGGAGTCGCGCGGCCTCCCGCGGAGTCGTCGAGCCGAGGCCGAACTCCTTCTCCTCCTCCGGAAGGACGTCGGCCCTGCCGTCGCGGAACGTCGGCCGGTAGAGACGCGTCTTCGGAAGCCCCAGCGTGTCGAGAAAGCCGTCCACGTTCGCGGTGCCCACCCGGCGGATGAGGAGGTTCGTCGCCGTGTTGTCGCTGTACGCGATCATGAAGTGGAGCAGGTCCGCGACCGTCAGGGCCGTCCCTGCGTGGAGCATGTTGAGCGGCACGGTTTCGTCGCCCGCCTTGTCCGCCTCCGCGAGCGTGACCGCCGCGTGCTCGTCGAACTTCCCGCCGGCCATCTGGCGGAAGACCTCGGCCATGACGGCCACCTTGATCAGGCTCGCCGTGGGATATCGGGCGTCTGCGCCGACGGCGATCGTCTCGCCCGTGTCGAGATGCTTCGCATAGAGGCCCATCGTCCCGTGGAATGACGTGATGCGCTCGGCCAGGCGCTGCTCGATCCCGGAGGTGTCGGGCGCGGCGGCGGCGGCGCACAGCGCGAGGAGGAGAGGGCCCATGTCCCGGATGTTAGCCGACGTATGATCCCGGCCACATCCATGGCTTTGTCCGCGGGAAGCCGGCTCGGGCCCTATGAGATCCTGTCGCCCCTCGGCGCGGGCGGCATGGGCGAGGTCTACCGGGCGAGGGACGGCAGACTCGGGCGAGACGTCGCGATCAAGGTGCTGCCCGAAGCTGTCGCGGGTGATCTGAAGCGCCTTCACCGCTTCGAGCAGGAGGCGCGCGCCGCATCGGCTTTGAACCACCCCAACATCGTGACGATCTACGACGTCGGCCGAACGGAGACGGTCTCCTGGATCGCGATGGAGCTCGTTGAAGGGTCGAGCCTCCGGCAGGTCCTCGCGGCCGGCGACCTGCCGACGAAGAAGACGCTCTCGATCGGCACTCAGATCGCGGAAGGCCTCGCTAAGGCGCATGCCTCCGGCATCGTGCATCGGGACCTCAAGCCCGAAAACGTGATGGTGACCTCCGAGGGGCTGGTCAAGATCCTCGATTTCGGCCTGGCCAAGCTCGCTCCGGAGCTCCCGGAGGGCAGCCAGCTCGCGACGGCCACGCAGCAGACGGAAGCGGGTGTCGTCCTGGGCACGATCGCCTACATGTCGCCGGAGCAGGCGACCGGTCGTGCGGTGGACCATCGCTCGGACCAGTTTGCCCTCGGCGCCATCCTCTACGAGATGTCGTGCGGCCTCCGCCCCTTCGGGGGCCGCACCTCGATCGAGACCCTGTCGGCGATTCTGAAGGAGGACCCGGCTCCTCTTTCCACCGTGAATCCCGGAGTCCCCGAGCCGCTGGAGTGGATCGTCCGGCGCTGCCTCTCCAAGGAGCCGGACGAGCGGTACCAGTCCACGCGGGACCTCGCGCGCGATCTCGCGAACCTGCGGGATCGAAGCGCCGGGGCCTCGGTCGTGCCCATCGCCCCCCGCCGGCGCCTGGGACGCCTTCTCGTGATCGGGTTTGCCGCCGCGGCCCTGGCCGCGGCAGCCGGGGTCCTCCTTCGCGACCAGTGGAGCGCCCCCGGCGGCATGCATTCGCTCGCGGTCCTGCCCCTCAAGTCGCTCTCCGGCAGCGCCGAAGACGAAGCGCTCGGGCTCGGGATCGCGGACACGATCATCCGCGGCTTCAGCGGCACCGGCGCCGTGACCGTGCGGCCGATGAGCGCGGTGCGGCGATACGCGAAGTCGGATGCCGACGCCGTCACGGCGGCGAAGGAGCTGAAGGCGGATGCGGTGCTCGAGGGCTCGGTTCAGCGAGCCGGGGGGAAGCTGCGAATCAGCGTCAACCTGCTCCGGACGGGGGACGGCCGATCGATGTGGGCGGAATCCTTCGACGTCCCGGCGGCGGAGGTGTTCGAGGTCCAGGACGCCGTGTCGGAAGCGGTGGTGTCGCGCCTGCGCCTGCGCCTCGAGCCCGTGCAGCGCGACCGACTCAAGAAGCGGTACACGGAGAACGCCGAGGCCTACGACGCTTTCGTCCAGGCCGCGGCTCTCCAGGCGCGCTCGGGCCCGGGCACGGGCGGCGAAGAAAACCGGCGGGCAATCCCGCTCTTCGAGAAGGCCGTGGCCCTGGACCCTTCGTACGCGCTGGCGCGGGCTCATCTGGCGCTGGCCTACCTGTGGCGCGATCTCTTCTTCGAGCCGGACTCGGGCTATTTCGATAGGGCGAAGAGGGAGCTGGCGGAGGCCGAGCGTCTGGATCCCCAGCTCGCGGAGACACACCTCGTGCGCTACCAGATGGCCTGGAGCCATCACCAGGGCCTGGACATCGAGGCCGCCCGGCGCGAGCTGCTCGAAGCGCAGAAGCTCGACCCCGAGGTCGGTCGCGGCGAGCTCGCGATCCTTTACGCCCACATGGGCCTCGAGAGCTCCTTCCGCCGAGAGGCCGCCCGCGCCGTCGAGATCGATCCCTCGAGCGAGCTGGCCCGCGGGTTCAGCGTGGAGGGACTGGTGCTGCTCGGTCTTCCCGACGAGGCCATGGCGACCGCCCGGCGGATCGGCTTCGTCCAGTCGGGGTTCCGTGTTCCGAACGCCATGCTCGCCCTCGGCCGGATGGACGAGACGCGCCGCGCGGCGGACGAGCTCCTGAGGGAAGCGCCCGGCTATCACTACGCCGTGACACTGCGGGAGCTCGTCGCCGCGGCGTCCGGCGAGCGTCCGGCCGACGAAGAGTTGGTGCGCAAGGCCGAGGAGTCCGGACGCCGGATACGCGATTACCACCACACGGCTTACAACATCGCCTTGTTGCGCGCGGTCCAGGGCAATGCACCCGGCGCGGTCGAGTGGCTTGGCCGCACCGTCGCGACGGGGATGCCGAACCGGACGCTTTTCCTGCGCGAGCCGCTGCTCGCGAAGGTGCGCGCTTCGCCGGAGTTCGCCGCATTCGACGCCGAGCTCGAGCCCGTGTGGAAGCGCTACGAGAGGGAGAGCCAATGAAAAACTCGGGCGTTCGGGTTGCGGAAGAGTCGTCGCCGGGCGGAGATCGCTCGACATGAGTCTCTCCGCGGGCATCCGCCTTGGCCCTTACGAGATCCTCGCGCCGCTCGGGGTCGGCGGGATGGGAGAGGTGTACAGGGCTCGCGACAGCAAGCTCAATCGCGACGTCGCGATCAAAGTTCTGCCCGAGGCCGTGGCGGAGGATGCGGATCGGCTGGCGCGGTTTCAGCGGGAAGCCCAGGTCCTCGCGTCCCTGAACCATCCGCACATCGCGGCGATCTACGGGCTCGAGAAATCCGGCAACGTCGAAGCGCTGGTGCTCGAGCTCGTCGAGGGCGAGACGCTGGCCGACCGGATCGCGGCGGGCCCGATTCCGCGTCGACGAAGCCCTCGCGATCGCGCGCCAGATCGCCGACGCGCTGGAGGCCGCGCACGAAAAGGGGATCGTGCATCGGGACCTGAAGCCGGCGAACGTCAAGATCACGCCCGCGGGCAAGGTCAAGGTGCTCGACTTCGGTCTCGCCAAGGCGCTGACGGGAGATCGGTCGTCGCCGGACGTGACGCACTCGCCGACTCTGACGGCCGCGGCGACACAGGCCGGCGTCGTGATCGGGACGGCGGCCTACATGGCGCCCGAGCAGGCGCGCGGGAAGGCGGTGGACAAGCGGGCCGACATCTGGGCGTTCGGCGCCGTGCTCTACGAGATGCTGGCCGGCCGCAAGGCGTTCGAAGGCGAGACGGTGTCGGACACGCTCGCGGCGGTCCTGCGGGCCGACATCGACTGGGCGGCCCTGCCGCAGGACACGCCTCCGTCGGTGCGCCGGGTCTTGCGGCGCTGCCTCGACCGGGACGCGAAGACGCGCTTCCACGACATTGCCGACGCGCGCATCGAGATGGACGAGATGCCCGAGACCGGCGCGGTGGCGGCGCCGGCCGCGGTGGCGGGACCCGCCCGGCGGGCTCCCTGGCTTCTGGCGCTCGCCGGCCTCGCGCTTCTGGCGGTCGCCGGCTGGTGGCTCGCGCTGCGCCCGCGACCGGCCGCGCCGCCGTCCCGTCCCGCGAGCTTCGCCGTCACCCTGCCGGCGGCGGAGCAGATCCCCTTCGACGACATGCCGGTCCTGGATCTGTCGCGGGACGGAACCCAGCTCGTCTTCGTTTCGAACGGCGACGGGCGACGGCAGCTCTTCGTGCGGTCCCGCGATCGGATCGAGCCGAGACCGATCGCGGGCACCGAGGGGGCGTCCTCGCCGTTCTTTTCGCCGGATGGGCAGTGGATCGGCTTCTTCGCGGACGGCAAGGTGAAGAAGATTCCGACGGACGGCGGGGTCGCGACGGTGGTCGCCGACGCCCCGAACAACCGCGGCGGCGTGTGGCTCGGTGACGACTCGATCGTCTACGCCCCGGATTACCCGTCGGGCCTGATGCGCGTCTCCGCGCGCGGCGGCAAGGCCGAGGTCCTGACGACTCCCGACGCTGCAGGCGGCGAGCGTACGCACCGCTGGCCGACGTATCTGCCCGGAGATGCGGCCGTTCTCTTCACCATCGGCACGCTCAAGGGCCCGGGGAACTACGACGACGCCCGCATCGCCGTCTGGGAGCCCGTGACGCGGAAGATCCGGATTCTGCACGAGGGGGGCAGCATGGCCCGCTACGCGCCCTCGGGCCATCTCGTCTTCCTGCGTGCCGAACGGTTATTCGCCCTCCCGTTCGATGCGAGCCGGCGCGAGGCCATCGGCGAACCCGTAGCCCTCAACGATCGAGCGAGCGCGGATCCCTCCAGCGGAGTCGTCTACGCGGCCGTCGCCGCCGACGGCACGTTCGCTTTCGTGCCCGGCGCCGGGCCGGCCGCGGAACGCGCGATCGTTCTGACGGATCGGACGGGGAAGGCGCGGACGCTCCCCGTCCCGGCCCGTTCGTACAACTATCCTCGCGTCTCGCCGGACGGAAAACGCCTCACGGTCTCGATCGGACCGGGTCATGGGCACTCGGACGACGTCTGGACCATAGACCTCGAGACGGGTGCGCCTGGCGCGGCTGACCTTCGGAGCCGCCAGCGGCAACTACTACTCGATCTGGTCACACGACGGCACGGCGCATCGGCCTACAGCACGGACCGCGCGCACCAGGGGATCTTCGTGAAGAACGCGGATGGCACGGGGGAGGAGGAGCCCCTCAAGCCCGGCCCGAGCCCGGACCTTCCGTCGGACTGGTCGCGGGACGGCTCGGCGCTCGCCATCACGAAGGGCTTTCCCTCCACGGACATCTTCCTGATCTCGCTGGCGGACAGGAGGAGACGTCGTTCGAGGCGGGCGGCGCCTGCCCCGTATTCTCCCCGGACGGGCGCTGGATCGCCTATACGGCAGAGGTCCCCGGCAGCCCACCGCAAGTCCTCGTCAAGCCCGTGTCGGGCTCCGGAGGGAAGGTGCAGATCACCTCCGACCGGGGTGCCTATCCCGTGTGGACGGACAAGGGCCTGTACTTCCTGGTGGACAAAAGCTCGTCATGGCCGACGTCGAGACCCGGCCGTCCTTCAAGGCGGGGCCTCTCCGCGAGCTCTTCGAGATTCCCTACGATCGCGGCACGCTTCCCTTGAGGAACTACGACGTGACCCGCGACGGGCAGACGTTCGTCTTCCTGACGGCATCCTCGGGTGGAGCCTGGAGGCAGGTCAACGTTCGTGACTCGACTGGGCGAGCGCGCTCTCGCGCCCCGCGCCACCGGGGAAGAATGACGCCCGCGGAACCTATCGGGCGTCTCTCGCGGCCCGTTTTGGTGTGAAGTCCCGCGCGTCCGGGACGCTGAAGGCGTCTCCGCCGACGTAGACCTTGCCGCCGCTCGGAGAGATCGCCATGATCGGTCCCGCGTACCAGCGAGTGCCGACGCCGGGGCCCAGACCAGACCACGTCCCTCCATCCCACCGGACGATCCCCTGGACGGCCACTCCGTTGGGCAGGCGGAAGGAGGCGCCGCCGGCATACACACTGCGGCCGCTCACCGCGATCGTCCACACGCCGTCGTGAGCCTGCACCTCCGCCGCCGACCAGCGGGTGCCGTTCCATTTCGCGATGTTCGAAGCCTTGACGCCGCCAGCGTCTGCGAACATCCCCCCGACGTAGACGTCGTCTCCGCTGACCCCGATTGCCAGGACGTTTTCCAGGTGACCCCGGATGCCGCTGCCGAGAGCCGTCCACCGGCGGCCATTCCACCGGGCGATGTTGTTGACGTCTTCGCCGCCCGCGGTAGCGAATTGACCGCCGGCATAGAGTTCTTTCCCGCGCAGGGCCAGGGCCCTGACGACACCGTCGTAAATGCCGGTTCGAACGCCGTCGCCCAGACCCGTCCACATCCGACCGTCCCACCGGGCGATTCCATTCGCGGCAGCGCCGCCCGCCGTGACGAACCGGCCGCCGGCATAGACCTCCCGGCCGCGCACCGCCAGAGCATAGACAGCCGGCGCCGTGAAAGCGTCCCGGCAGCCGCTGACTCCCGAACCGAGCGCGGACCACTTGCGGCCATCCCACCGGGCGATTCCGGGCGCGCTCCTGCCCCCGGCCTCGGTGAACTCGCCGCCGACATAGACGTCACCGCCGCTGACGGCGATCGCCCAGACCGTCCCGTTGACGCCTTCGCCCAGCGCCGACCAACCCTGGCCGTCCCAGCGGGCGACGCGGCTCGCGGGTACGCCGCCGACCTGCGTGAAATCGCCGCCGAGGTAGACATCGCTTCCACTCGCTGCCAGCGCGCGGGCCACTCCGTCGAGACCGCTCGTTGCGCCGTCCGGCAGCAACGACCAGTCGGTGCCGTCCCATTCGGCCAATCGGTCGAGCCGTGAAACGGAAAAGGTGAAGGACACGGTGACGACCTTGTTGTTGCGCTGGACCTGAGACCAGATCCGGTGCGGCCCCGGCCGAGCGAAAACCGCGCCAAAGTCGATCCGAGGATCACTCGGGGACGGGCTGCGATCCGATCCCGGCGGGAACGGGCTTCGTGGCGTGCGAGTGCACGAAATCGGTGGCGTCCTCTCCGAGGGGAAACGGTATGACCCCACGCGGCGAGATAGGGCTCCAAATTCGTGACGGGCAGGCCGGTCTCGGCGTCCACCAGGGAGTACTGCAGGAGCGTCGGTTGACCGGCAACGGGTTGGGGCGGGAGAAGCGTTCAGCTCGAAACGGATGCCGCCGACCGTTTTGGTGAGCGATTTGTCGACTTCGAGCTTCGATCTCACCGGAGCGCGAGAGGCCGGCGGATCGGCCGTGGCCAGACTTCGGTGGATCACGCGCGGGGCTCCGCCGACCGGGAAGAGATCGCAAAAAATTTCGTACTGTCCGGGTTCCGGCAGCACGGTCTCAATCGTGAAGCTTCCGTCGGGTTGCTGCGTCGGATGAATATGCGCATAGTGTTCGAGATCCCGACTCACGACGAACAGATGAAACGGCATGCCGTGAACGACGTGGAAATCCTTGATCTGCGCTCCGGTCCTGGGGTGGAACAGGAGGAACCGCAACCGTACCGTCTCCCCGGCCCGGGCGGCCGCCGGAGACTGTTCGAGCCTGAGCACGTAGTCGAGGGGTTCGCGAAGAGCGGCGACCGTCACCAGGGGCATCCCGCAGTTGGGGCAGTTGCCCGGGCTGACCGCTTTCACGCCCGGGTGCATCGAGCACGTGTAGATCGTCGGGTCCTGGCCGGGAGACGCGGTCCCCGGCGCCGCAACGTCCTGGGCCCGTAGCGCTGGTGAAAGGCCCGTCGAGAGCGCGACCAGGAGCAGGGAGACGACGGATCGCGGCGCCTGCCGGCGAACCCGGGTCATGATCGTGTTCGAGGGCCGGAGCCGCTTGCCTCGAGGAACATCGGTTTACGCATCCACCATCCGGGTCTTCTTGAACCGGTCGCTGTACTGCCGATCGTCGATGATGCGGACTCGGACGGGGACCTTGAACGGCTGGAGCCGCTCCCGGCAGAACCCCTTCACTCGCGCCGCGAGCGCCCTGGGGTCCTCGGGACCCAGCGGCGTCACCCGCGCGCAGACGATCTGTCCCGTGATCGGGTTCCGCTCGCCGTGAACGGTGACCGCGGCCACGTTGTCCATGCCCTGGATCACGCTCTCGACCTCGGCCGGGTAGACCTTCTCGCCGCCGACGTTGATGATCTCCGAGATCCGGCCGAGGATGCGGATGTACTCGCCGTCGACCTCGACGGCGTCGCTCGTGTTGAACCAGCCGTCCTCCGTGAAAGGGCTCGGCGCGTTGAGGTAGCCGAGCATCGCCGAGCGCGCCTTGATTTGGAGAATGCCGTCGACGACGCGCGTCTCGAAGCCCTCGCCGCCGACCTTCACCCACAGCGAGTCGGAGCTCCTGCGACTTCGACCGCAGGATCCCGACTTCGCTGAGCCCGTACGTCTGCAGCAGAGTGATCGCCGGGAACAGCTCGTGGAAGCGCTTGAGCGTGCGTCTCGGGCATGGGCTCGGTGCCGTACGTCACCGTCTTGAGCGACGAGAGGTCGTGCCGCTGTAGGCCTCGCTCAGGAGCACGAGGTTGAGGAACGTCGGCGAGGTCGGGAGGAGCGCGACACGATGGCGCTCGATCGCCGCGAGGACCGCGTCGGGGCTTCGGTCCCGCACGGTCACCATGCACCCCGCGTTGGACAGCGTGTAGAGCATGGTGTTCACGCCGCCGATGTGGTCGTAGAGGAGGAACGAGATCGCGCGCAGCGAGTGCCGCGGCACCTTGAACTTCTCGAGGATGCCCCCGAGGTCGTGGACGGCGGCCTTGCTCTTGCCCGTCGAGCCCGACGAGAAGAGGACCAGGCCCGGGTGGCCGCGCTCGCGCAGCGTCGCGTAGAACGGGTGCGCCGCGCTCCGAGGCGAGCGTCGTCAGGCGCGCCTCGTCCTCGCTCGTCGATCGCGTAGATCGCCTCGACCTCCGCGACCTCGAGGAACTCGGCCTTCTTTGCGGCGACCGAGCTCGTGAGCGGGACGAACACGCAGCGGCGCTCCGCCAGCGCGAGGAAGAGCGCGACGGCATTCGGCGAAAAGTCGGCCTCGACGGCGACGACCGGCGCCGGGACGGACGCCGTCCTGCTCGAGGCGCGCGCGCCATTCGCCCGACGCGCTCGAGGAGCCAACCGTAGCTGACGGGAGAATCGCGCCAGATGAGCGCCTCTTTCTCCCGGTTCGCCTCGAAGACGTCGAGAAGGAAGTCGATCATGACACGCCGCCGAGGTAGATCACCTGGCCCGTCACGAAGTCACTCTCCGGGCGGATGAAGAAGTCGACGACGTTCGCGATGTCCCGGAACTCGCCGAAGCGGCGGATCGCCTGCCGCGCGATGAGCTGTTCGATCTTCTCGGACGGCACGTTGCGGATGAGGTCCGTCTTCACCGGCGTCGGCGCGACCGCGTTGACCGTGATCCCGTAGTCGGCGAACTCGCGCGCGAGAACGTGCGTGAGCGTCACCACCGCCGCCTTCGAGGCGGCGTAGATCGCCTCGCCCTCGAGCTTGAGAGGGGTCGCGACGGTCCCGAAGTTGACGATCCGGCCGAACCGCCGCCGCTGCATGAGCTTCGCCCCTTCGCGGCAGAGAAGGAACGTGCCGGCGACGTTCGTGCTGAGAACGCGCTCGACGGTGTCCATGGGCGTGAGAAGCGCGTGGTTCATCGCGGCCACGCCGGCGCTGTTGACGAGCACGTCCAGGCGGCCGAAAGCGCGACGCACGTCCGCCAGCGCCTCCTTTACCCTGTCCTCGTCGGAGACATCGGCGCAGTAGTGCCGATACGCCGGTCCCGAGAGGTCCGACGGCTCGCGGCTCAGCCCGATGACCGTGTCTCCCAGGGCGAGGTAGTGCTCGGCGAGCGCCCGACCGATCCCCTTCCGCGCTCCCGTGATGAGGACGATGCGCGGTTCAGCCACCGCCGTCGCGCTCCTCGAGCCGCGCCCGCACGTATGACGCGAGGGAGCCGACCGTCTGGAACGGGCTCGAGCGTTGGGACATGGCCTTTTCGTCGGCGAGCACCACGCTCACCGCGAGCTGGTCTTCGACGGCCTGCTCGATCGCCACGATCAGGCTCACGAGCCCGAGCGAGTCGAGGCGGCCGGCCCGCCCGAAGAGGGTGGTCTCCGTCGACTTCTCCAGGCGTCGCTCCGGCGAAAGCTGCGGGTTGAGCTCGTCGATGGCGAGGTAGACGATGCGCAGGACTTCCTCTTCCGTCGGCGTCTTCATCTTTGCTCCCTGTCGCACGCGGCGGGACCCGCGTTGACGCATCTCCGGGGGCTCGGACGCCGCACGCTGGGGGGCTTCGGCCCGGGGTTCGTCGCGAGGGTTGGGCTCTTCATTTTTCTCTGGATTCCGCGGGAGCGGGAGCGGGCAGTCTGTGGGGTGGAGCCCGCCGTGTCAAGGAGAAGTGAGGCTGCCGTTCCTCGTCCTGCGCGATGTTTTCGACGGGAATTCCGCAGGACCTGTCCAGGTTCGGCGCTCCCAGAATGCCGTCCCGTCCCGCCGGCCGCGTCGGCCGCCGGCATGCCCCCGGGGACCGGACGGGCGACTCGCCGAGCCGCTGGCACGGGCCGGGCGCGGAGGATAGAATTCCCCACCTTTCGGGCAGCCGCGCAGCGGTTTGTCTCGCGATCCGCGGAGGAATGGATAATCGAGCGAGGCTCGACACGAGTAAGACCGCTTTCATGATCGACTCATCGCCGTCTGCTTTGAAGGATCCGATGTCCCTGAAAATTTCACTGACGCGGGGTCCGCTCCCGGACCGGGAGCTCGATGCGATCGGAGCGACCTATGGGACGGTCGATCGGCGGTATGCCGCGCGCGAGTTCTGCCGGACGGTCTTCAACGAGAATCCTTTCGGGTACTCGTTTCACGCGTTCGTCCGGGACGGCGACCTGGTGGTGGGTCACTACGCCGTGATCCCCATGCGCACGCGGGCCCGGGGGGCGGTCGTAATCTCGGGAAAGGGCGAGGCGTTGTTCCTCGCCGAGTCGCATCGCAGGAGCGCCATCGCGACACCCGAAGGCGAGGTTCCGACGGGGATGGCGCTGATGAAAGCCGTTCACGAGCACGCCCTGGCGGAAGGGCTGGCGCTCATCCACAACATCACGAGCCCCGAGATCGGAATGATCGAACGCATGATGGGTTTCCGCGCGCTCACGGTCTCGCAGGATCAGCTGCAATTCCTGATCGCGCCTCCCCAGGCATGGGTCCTATCGCGCCCTCGGGGCCCGGCTCCTGAGCGCCGCACAGCGCGGCTTGTTGGCGGCGGCGCGAGCCGCGCTGCGCCTGACGGCGGCGCCCGCCACCGAGGTGAACCCCCCCGCGCACGCCGACCGGCATCTTTCGGCCCTCGCGGCCACGGACCCGGAAGGGGGAGCGACCTGGTCGATCTCCCGCGATCTGGAGACCCTGCGGTGGCTCAGGCGCCTCGGGCGGCTGGAGATCGTCTCGGTGGCGGGACGGCCGGACCACTTCGCGGTCATGTCGACGGGCAACTCCCGCGAGCTGCTGCTCTGGAACGTGCCGGCCGGGGCCATTCGAAGCGGATTGGCCGTCGCCTGCGCGCTGCTGGGCGGAAGTGTCCGGGATGGCGCGCAGACCGTCTCGACGACCCGGCGGCTCGCGACGGCGGGAGGACCCTCTCTGGGATTCGCGCTCCGCCTGCTGGGGTTCCTGCCGCGCCGCACGGCCATCGTGATCTACGCGAAGTCCGCCGACGATTTCTATCTCGAGAGCACGAACGTCGAGTTCTCGCGGATGTTCAATCTGTAGGGGTCCGGAGCTCCCGGCTCAGGTCCTCGTGGAGCGGGTGAGGGATTCGGGGGAGCTCGCCTCCGGCCCCGACACCCGTCGAGGCGGCCCGGCAGACGCGGACCCCGACTCCAGGGCCGACAGCTTCTCGACCATCGACTCGTAGGGCGATCCCCACCCGGCCCACTCTCCCGCGAGCGAGGAGTTGTGCCAGAGAAGCGTGAACGTGCCTTCCACGGCGAGGCAACGCCGGGCGAGTTCGAGGACACGGCGCTCGCCTTCGGCGGGGGAAAGCTCCCGGTACTGGCGAAGCGTGCCGTCCATCACGATCAGAGGGCGTTCCTCGACGCCGAGCGTTCGGTTGGCTTCGATGTCGAAGGGGCGATAGGGATGGCATGTTCCGCAACGGAACCCCTCGTGGCCCGCGAAGGTCAGCGACGAATCGTATGTGAGGCCCAACTGCTCCCAGTGCCTCCACGTGTCGGGGACCCGGAACCGCAGGTAATGCTGCCGCCCCCCGTAGGACGTTCGGCCGAGGACCGCGTCGAGCCGGGACTTTTCTTCGGCGAGCCGGGCCGGGTCGCCCATCGTCGTGTATCCCGGGTGGAAGCCGATCTCGAAGCCGAGATCCTGCAGCCTGCGGATGGCTTCACGAACGGTCCGGGAAGCCGGATCGTAGCCACTGTCGTAGCGGCTTCGATCCGCCGCCATGAAGAAGAAGGCGCTCGCCATGCCATGGCGGCGGGAGAGGTCGGCAAGCCGGAAGATGCCTGCGTAGGAAGTGGTCCGGGCCGGGGCGACCGCCTGGACCAGAGCGAGCCGGGCGGTCTCGGCGGCCTGAGCCGGTTTCCGGCGTCGCACGAGATCGCCAACGAGCGCCTTCGGGACCGTCCTCAGGCTCGAAAAGGGGCGCACGACGTCGATGTCGTGGGTCAGCTTCACCGAGAAACGGCGTCGCGTGGGCGTCCATCCCGGCAGAAGGACCTTCAGCCACTCTCGGAGGACGAGCGCGTACTCGTCGATCAGAGGCCGGTCCAGGAATCCCTGGCGGAAGGCGACGCTCTCGGTAAAGGGCATCCGTTCGTGGACATCTCGCGCGGGGTTCACCGTCTCCTCCCAGCGTGAGAGAAGAAACAGGGTCGACGCGATCAGGTCACAGTCGAAGACGACGGCTCTTCCCATGCCGCGCGCAAACCCGCCGCCGATTTCCGTCCCTCGACCGCGAAACAGAACCGGGAGCGGGCCGATGGGAAGGGGATCGGCTCCGGCCGGCAGTGCGTCGTGCGAGCGCCACGGTCTCGAGACTCCCCTCGGGAAGCTCGAGCAATCGTTTCCAGTCGGCCGGATGACTCGGCACGACGACGACGGCCGGGGTGTCTCCCCGGATTTCGGAAGGCTGTCCGTAGTGAAACGAGACGCCCGGCGCAATCGCGTCGGGAGTCGTTTCCGCCATCCTCAACCAGCCCGGCGCGTCGCGTCAGCTCGCGCCAGGCGTATTGGATCGCCTCTGCCGTCAGCGGGCCGGCGGTTGGCCCCAGCCCCGTCAACGGTGCCCGTGGGGGCGCCGACCGAAAGCGGCCGTGCTGCGACTCTCGACGCCCTCGCCCTCGAATGGGAGTCCGTTCGCGGCCGGCCGTCCTGACGCCCGCCGGTCGCGGCAGGACCGACGAATCCGCCCCCTCACTCACGTCGGCGCATCCTGCCCTACCGCGGCGTCAGGAGAAAGACTCGGTAGGCGTGCTCTTCCTCGTGATCGTGACCACCCAACGTCGAGACATGTTCCGCGCTCCCGCTCAAGGCCGCGATCTGCCCCCGACCGTTGATGCAATACGCTTCCGCCAGCTGCACGCCGTCCGGCATCGAGGCGTTGAGATCCTGCATCCCCTCGGCCGCCGTCCAGAGGAACGCCCGCGCTCCCGAAAAGCTCGTGGACGTGCCGACCACCTGGCCGGCGTCGTTGATGCCGAGAGCCCTGCTGTAGTCGCCGCCCGGAAGCGTGCCGAGATCCTTCATCCCGCCGCTGCGCGTCCAGAGAAACGCGCGTGTCCCTTCCGGACCGCTCGAATGGCCGACCACGTCGCCCGAGTTGTTGATCTCGACGGCCTCGCTGCTCGTGTGGCCCGGCAGCGTGCCGAGATCCCGCATTCCCCCGTTGTTCGTCCAGAAAAAAGCACGTGTCCCGGAAGAGCTTCCCGAAGTGCCGATCACTTCTCCGGAGTCGTTGATGGCGACGGCTTTGCTGAAATCCCCGCCGGGCAGGGTGCCGAGGAGTTGTACGAGGCCGTTGGCCTGCCAGAGCACGGCGCGGGTCCCCCGGGGGCCGCTCGAGCTTCCGACCACCTGGCCCACGTTGTTGACGTGGAATGCTTCGCTTCCGTTGTCTCCGGACAACGTGCCGAGATCCTGCATTCCGCCGTATTTGGTCCAGAGAAAAGCCCGCGCCACCGTGGCGGTGTTGGAGGTGCCGACCACGTGGCCGGAATTGTTGACGCCGGAGGATGCGCTGGAGTCGCCGCCGGGCAGGGTGCCGAGGATTTCCACCCCGTCGGGCGTCCAAAGCACGGCGCGTGTATCGGTGCCATTGCTTTCACCCGAGAGCCCGGCAACCTGGCCGGACACGTTGAGGCCCCGGACGAAGCTGAAGTTCTTGCTGGCCAGCCCGCCCAGCTCGACGGCGTCGTATCGCGCATCGGGCCGGGAGGCAGCGGTCTGCGCGAAGACGGGCGGCATGAGGAAGACGGGCGGCACGAGAAGGAAAACCGCGAGCGCAAGGTTGCCCCGGCTCGTCTTGCGGGGCCTCCGATGCGACGCCAGAACTGTTTTGCAGGGCATTCTCATACGCTAGCCTAAGCCTTTCTCACTGTCCACGAGGGAGCGAATTCGAGTGGCCGTGGGCACGAGACGATAACCGTGTTCGGCCTCGGAACCGCCTGGATCGACCGAGCTCTCGACCATCCCCTGTCCCGTCGGGCCGCGTGCGCCGGACGCGACCGCCGCAGGATGCGTCGTGAGAGCCGCCGTGGGAGTCGGCGTGGGGGTCTCCGTGGGGGTCTCCGTGGGGGTCTCCGTGGGGGTCTCCGTGGGAGCTGCCGCCGGTGTCTCGGTCGGGGTCGCCGTGGCAGTCTCCGTTGGCGTTTCCGTGGGAGTCGCCGTGGGTGTTTCCGTCGGAGTCACCGTGGGTGTTTCGCTGGGAGTCGCCGCGGGCGTTTGCGTGGGAGTTGCCGTGGGCGTTTCCGTGGGAGTGGGAGTCGGCGTCGGAGTCGCCGTGCCCATCTCCGTGGGAGTCGCCGTGGGCGTCGCGGTGGGAGTCCCCGTGGGCGTCGCGGTGAAAGTCCGTGTGGGAGTAGGCGTGTTCGTCGGCGACGCGGAGACGAGGCGGACGATCCGGGCCACGGAGGGCACGCCGGCGGCATTCAGGACGAACAGCATGTAATGCCCGGGCGGCGCCAGGTTGTTGTTGGACGGCGCCGTGACGTTCAGACCGTTCGTGGCCTGCGAGAAGCTCAAACGGTTGATCCGCTGGTTCATGTTGTTCGTATGCGTCACGGAAGAGAGCCGTATCCAGGTCACCTTCGAGATGGCCGCCGGGTCCGGCGTGCCCACGAAAAAGGTCTGGCCGTACCCGACGCTCGCCGGAGCGGCGCTGATCGTCGGGCGCGCTCCCCGAAACAGGTACGGGGGAGAGAACAACTCGACGCTCTTGCCGCCGAAGTCGCCGCCGCCGGAGAGGACGCGGCCATCGGGCTGCAGAACTGCGGTGGCATGGTAGCCGCGATAGACCGTGTTGCCCGCCAGAGTGGTCCAGGTATTGGTCGCGGGATCCCACATCTCGGCGGGATAGGCGGGGCTGGTGGAATTCGAGTTCGTGCCCTCGGGTCCGCTGCTGCCCCCCGTCACGAGCACCTTGCCATCCGGCAGAAGCGTGAGGTTGTGGTGTTTGCGTGGGTAAGCCATGGGCGCCACGGGAGCCCAGGCGGGAGACGGGGCGGTCAAATCAATGGTTTCCGCGGTATTGGTGGGGGCCACGGCGGATCCTGCGCCGTAGAAGTCCCCCTGCATTCCGCCCGCGATCAGAACCTTGCCGTCGTCGTACATCGCCGCCGAGCTCCAGTTGCGTGTTCCGAAGGTGTTGTCGCCCACCACCGTCCACGCGCCGCTTCCGGAGGTGTCCAGGTAGCGCGTCGTCTGGCCCGGTCCCGCGTTGAACACCTGGCCGTTCGGCGCCAGGAACATGTAGGGGAAATAGGGCAGCTGGAGCTGCGCGCCGGTGAGATTCCGCCAGGTCCCGCTCGACGTCTGCCACACCTGCGGCAGGAGATTCGCGCCCGTGCTCGTATCCACCATTCCGGACACGACCAGCATCTCTCCGTTGGCCAGTGTGGTCACGGTCGGGGACCAGCGGCCGGCGTTCATGTCCGGCAGGCGGCTCCAGGTGTTGGTGGCCCCGTCATAGGTGGCCGCGTAGGACAAGCCCACGTCGTTCGCGATGTGCCCGCCTGCCACGAACAGCCGACCGTCCGGCAGAAGCGAGGAGCCCGTGCAGAAGATGTTGAAGCCGGCCTGAGCCGCAGCGGTGACACCCCCGGTGGACGGATTGCAAAGCTGGGGGCGGTCCCCATCGGAGTCTGAATCCCAGAACAGGATCCTGCTCGTCGGGAGCAGATGGGCATGCACCTGCCGGTACGGCCACGTGTACACCGGGGACCATTTACCGACGACGGAGGGCTGCGCAATCGCCGTAGGCGTCACGGTGGGAGTGGGCGTGGGAGTGGGAGTCGGCGTTGGAGTCGCCGGGGGGATCCCTGTGGGAGTCGGGGTCGGTGTGGGAGTAGGTTGAGGGATCCCCGTGGGCGTCGGCGTAGGAGTCGGCTGGGGGAGCCCCCGTCGGGGTTGGTGTGGGGGTCGGCGTGAGAGTCGGCGTGAGAGTCGGCGTCGGGGTGCCCGCGGGCGCGGTCGAGACGAGGCGGACGATCCGGGCCACGGAGGGCACGCCGGCGGCATTCAAGACGAACAGCATGTAGTGCCCGGGCGGCGCCAGGTTGTTGTTGGACGGCGCCGTGACGTTCAGACCGCCCGTGGCTTGCGAGAAGCTCAAACGGTTGATCCGCTGGTTCATGTTGTTCGTATGCGTCACGGAAGAGAGCCGTATCCAGGTCACCTTCGAGATGGCCGCCGGGTCCGGCGTGCCCACGAAAAAGGTCTGGCCGTACCCGACGCTCGCCGGAGCGGCGCTGATCGTCGGGCGCGCTCCCCGAAACAGGTACGGGGGAGAGAACAACTCGACGCTCTTGCCGCCGAAGTCGCCGCCGCCGGAGAGGACGCGGCCGTCGGGCTGCAGAACTGCGGTGGCATGGTAGCCGCGATAGACCGTGTTGCCCGCCAGAGTGGTCCAGGTATTGGTCGCCGGATCCCACATCTCGGCGGGATAGGCGGGGCTGGTGGAATTCGAGTTCGTGCCCTCCGGTCCGCTGCTGCCCCCCGTCACGAGCACCTTGCCATCCGGCAGAAGCGTGAGGTTGTGGTGCTTGCGTGGGTAAGCCATGGGCGCCACGGGAGCCCAGGCGGGAGAGGGGGCGGTCAAATCAATGGTTTCCGCGGTATTGGTGGGGGCCACGGCGGATCCCGCGCCGTAGAAGTCCCCCTGCATTCCGCCCGCGATCAGAACCTTGCCGTCGTCGTACATCGCCGCCGAGCTCCAGTTGCGTGTTCCGAAGGTGTTGTCGCCCACCACCGTCCACGCGCCGCTTCCGGAGGTGTCCAGGTAGCGCGTGGTCTGGCCCGGTCCCGCGTTGAAGACCTGGCCGTTCGGCGCCAGGAACATGTAGGGGGAGTAGGGCAGCTGGAGCTGCGCGCCGGTGAGATTCCGCCAGGTCCCGCTCGACGTCTGCCACACCTGCGGCAGGAGATTCGTGCCGCTGCTCGTGTCCACCGTTCCGGACACGACCAGCATCTCTCCGTTGGCCAGTGTGGTCACGGTCGGGGACCAGCGGCCGGCGTTCATGTCCGGCAGGCGGCTCCAGGAGTTGGTGGCCCCATCGTAAGCAGCGGCGTAGGGCAGCCCGACGTCGTTTGCGATGTGTCCGCCTGCGGCTAACAGATCGGCCGTCCGGGAGGAACGCGAAGCCCGTGCAGAAGATGTTGAAGCCGGCCTGAGCCGCAGGAGTCACACCGCCCGTGGAGGGATCACAGAGCTGGGGGCGGTCACCATCGGAGTCTGAATCCCAGAACAGGACCTTGCCGTTCGGGAGCATATGGGCGTGTGCCTGCCGGTACGGCCACGGGTACACCGGGGACCATTTACCGACGACGGACTGCGCAATGGCCGTCGGAGTTGCCGTGGGAGTCACGGTGGGAGTCGGCGTGGAAGTCGCCTGGGAATTGCCGTGAGTTGGCGTGGAAGTCGGCTGCGGAATTCCCGTGGGAGTCGGCGTCGGAGTGGGCGTGGGAGTCGGCGGGGGCATCCCCGTCGGAGTCGGCGAGGGGGTCGGCGTTGGAGTCGCCGAGGCATCCCGTGGGAGTCGGGGTCGGAGTCGGCTGGAGCATCCCCGTGGGAGTCGGCGAGGGTGTCTGCGTGGGGGTGGGCGTCGGAGTCGCGGTGGAGTGGCGTGGGCGTGTTCGTCGGCGCCACGTAGACGAGGCGGACCATCCGGGCGCCGAGGGCACGCCGGCGGCGTTCAGGACGAACAGCATGTAGTGTCCGGGCGGCGCCAGGTTGTTGCTCGACGGTGCCGTGACGTTCAGACCGTCCGCGGCCTGCGAGAAGCTCAAACGGTTGATCCGCTGGTTCATGTTGTTCGTGTGTGTCACGGAAGAGAGCCGTATCCAGGTCACCTTCGTGATGGTCGCCGGCGTCCGGCGTGCCCACGAAAAAGGTCTGGCCGTACCCGACGCTCGCCGGAGCGGCGCTGATCGTCGGGCGCGCTCCCTGGAACAGGTACGGCGGGGAGAACAACTCCACGCTTGCCGCCAAAATCGCCGCCGCCGGAGAGGACGCGACCGTCGGGCAACAGGAGCGCGGTGGCATGGTAGCCGCGATAGACCGTGTTGCTCGCCAGAGTCGTCCAGGTATTCGTCGCCGGATCCCACATCTCAGCGGGATAGACGGGGCTCAGGGAATTGGAATTCGTGCCCTCGGATCCGCTGCTGCCCCCCGTCACGAGCACCTTGCCATCCGGCAGAAGCGTGGCGTTGTGGTGTTTGCGTGGATAAGCCATGGGTGCGACGGGAGCCCAGGCGGGAGACCGCGGCGGTCAAGTCGATCGTTTCCGCCGTGTTGGTGGGGGCCACGGCGGATCCTCCCCCGTAGAAGTCCCCGTATTCCGCCCATGATCAGGACCTTGCCGTCGTCGTACATCGCCGCCGAACCCCAGTTGCGTGTTCCGAAGGTGTTGTCGCCCACCACCGTCCAGGCGCCGCTTCCGGAGGTGTCCAGGTAGCGGGTGGTCTGGCCCGGCCCCGCGTTGAAGACCTGGCCGTTCGGCGCCAGGAACATGTAGGGGTAGTAAGGCAGCCGGAGCAGCGCGCTGGTCAGGTCCCGCCATGTCCCGCTCGACGTCTGCCACACCTGCGGCAGGAGATTCATGCCGCTGCTCCGTATCCACCATTCCGGACACGACCAGCATGTCCCCGTTGGCCAGCGTGGTCACGGTCGGGTACCAGCGTCCGGCGTTCATGTTCGGCAGACGGCTCCAGGAGTTGGCGACGCCATCGTAAGCGGCGGCGTAGGCCAGGCCCACGTCGTTCGCGATGTGCCCGCCTGCCATGAACATCCGGCCGTCCGGCAGGAGCGCGAAGCCCGTGCAGAAGATATTGAATCCGGCCGGGGCCGCCGGCGGTGACACTCCCGTTGCTCGGAGTCACAGAGTTGCGGGCGGTCCGCATGAGCGTACGAATCCCAGAACAGGACCTTGCCGGTCGGGAGCAGCTGGGCATGTATCGGCCGGTACGGCCACGTGTACACCGGAGACCATTGACCGACGGCGGCGGGCTGGGCATTCATCGGAGGGGCACGCGCCGATTCCGCTCCCCAGGAGCAGAAGAGACACGGCACGCGCCCATCGCCCGAGGGAAGGGTGTGCTGCCAGAGCGCGAATCTGCCATCGGGTGACGGCAGCCTCTCCCTTCAAGCCGGTTTCCGATCGCTTGGCGCCATGGTCGGTGGTCCGGCAGTTGGTGGTCCGGCTCCCGGCGGATGATACGAAGCAGGCGGCCGCGGCGGTATCGGTCTTTGGCACCAGAGGAGCTATGAGAAAAGGACCTAGGTCTTTAGGCTGAAATGGCTGAAGTCCGCGAGAAAGCCCGATCCAGGGAGATTACCGGCGGCCGAGGTGCCCTGAGCGACCGACCCAGTCGCGGAACGCGGCTTCGAGAACTCCGGTCCGAGCCGACCGGGCGCGTGATGCCGGCGGCGTGAAGCGGGACCTCGGGGGAGCCTCTTACGCGGAAACGGGTCGCGCCGTTTCGCGCTTCGGATATTTCGTCGCCACGTAGTCGTCCACGAGGGCCCGGAACGCGACGGAGAGCTCTTCGTAGGAGCCCTTGAGCGTCGTGAAGTGCTGGCCGTCGATGTAGACGGGGCAGTGCGGCTCCTCGCCCGTGCCCGGGCAGCGAGATCCCGATGGAGGCGGCCTTGGATTCGCCCGGGCCGTTGACGACGCAGCCCATGACGGCGAGCGTCATGTTCTCGACGCCCTCATGCTGGACCTTCCAGATCGGCATCTGGTCGCGGATGTAGCCCTGGATGCGCTCGGCGAGTTCCTGGAAGGTCGTCGAGGTCGTCCGGCCGCAGCCGGGGCATGCGGTCACGCTCGGCGCGAAGGATCGGATGCCGAGCGACTGCAGAAGCTCGCAGGCCGCATAGACCTCCTCGCGGCGGTCTCCACCCGGACGCGGCGTCAGCGAGACGCGGATCGTGTCGCCGATTCCCTCGTTCAGAAGCACCCCCATCGCGGAAGCCGACCAGACGAGACCCTTCGTGCCCATGCCCGCTTCGGTCAGTCCGAGATGCAGCGGCTGGTCGGTCTGCGCGGCGAGGTCCCGGTACACGGCGATCAGATCGAGCGGCCGGGAGACCTTGCAGGAGATGATGATCTGATCCTTGCGCAGACCCGACTGCATCGCGAGCTCCGTCGACTGAAGAGCGGAGAGGACCATGCACTCGTTGATGATCTCCTCGGAGCTCTTCCCGAGATCCCGGTCGGTGTTTTCCTGCATCTTGTCCATGACCAGCTCCTGGTTCAGGGAGCCGCCGTTGACGCCGATGCGCACCGGTTTGCCGTTGTCCCGCGCGATGTGGCAGATCGTCGCGAACTGCTCGTCGCGACGCGCGCCCTTGCCGACGTTGCCCGGGTTGATCCGGTACTTGTCGAGGGCCTCGGCGCAGGCCGGGAACTTCGTCAGCAGGATGTGTCCGTTGTAATGAAAATCCCCGATCAGCGGAGCGTCGACGCCGGCGTCGAGCATGCGCTTCTTGATCTCGGGGACCGCAGCCGCGGCTTCGGGGATGTTGACCGTGACACGAACCATCTCCGATCCCGCGCGCGCGAGCTCGATGCACTGGCGGGCCGTCGACGCCACGTCGACCGTGTCCGTGTTGGACATCGACTGGACGACGACCGGGGCGCCGCCGCCGACCTGAACGGGGCCGACCCGGACCCCCACGGTCTGGTGCCGCTTCCTGGTATTCATGAACGTCTGAATCTACCAGATGCGTCTACGATCCGGGCGGCCTGCGGGCGGCGCGAACGGCCTGTCTCGAGGGCGGATGACCTCGACCGGAACGTATTCCGCCACCACGTGACCGAGAACCTCCCGCGAGAGCCATGCGGCCGAAGAGCCAGGCCGGCGCCCGGCCGCAGAGTGGGAGGTTCGCGAAACCCGTTCGCATGACGCTTCTGCCGCGCGGGCGGCCGATCGGGGTATATGGTTCCCTGGACCCCGCGAGGAGGCGCACCTTGAGTCGACTCCAAAGAGTCTTCTTTCGCGTCGGAGCCTGGGCCTGCATTGCGACCTCGGTGATTCACCTGGCGGGCCAGTTCGCCCCCCGTCCGGCGCCGGTCACCGAGAGCGAGGCGCTCCTGCAACAGCTCCTGACGAGCTACGAGAAGGACTGGGGCGCGGGCTTCCGCCGGACCACGTCGGACTTCTTGAACGGGTTCAGCATCTCGTTCTCGGTCTTCCTGGCGTGGGTCGGGGTCCTCGCTCTCCTCGCCGTGCGCCGTCATTCGGCGGACGGAGGGTCCATGCGTTCGGTGACCTGGGCCTGCACGCTCTTTTCGGGCACCATGCTCGTCGTCAGCCTTCTCTGTTTCTTCCTGCCGCCGACGGTCTGTCTCGCCGTCGTCTTCATCGGCTTCGCGGGCGCGTCCCTCGGCCGCTTCGAGGGCGCGAGCGCGTAAACCTGGCGCTCGGGACCCGCCCGGGCCGTTCGTTGTAGTCTTCTCCCACACGTGACCCTGTCTGCCGGTACGCGCCTCGGTCCCTACGAGATCCTCGCGCCGATCGGGGCGGGAGGGATGGGGGAGGTCTACCGGGCGAAGGACACCCGCCTGGGCCGGGACGTCGCGGTCAAGGTCCTGTCGTCGCACCTGTCCGCCAACGAGGAGGTCCGCCAGCGCTTCGAGCGGGAGGCGAAGACGATCTCGCAGTTCTCGCACCCGCACATCTGCTCGCTCTACGACGTGGGCCGGGAGAACGGGACCGACTACCTCGTCATGGAGCTGCTCGAGGGCGAGAGTCTGGCGGATCGGCTGGGCAAGGGACCGCTGCCCACCGAGCAGATCCTGCGTTTCGGAATCCAGATCGCGGACGCGCTCGACAAGGCGCACCGCCAGGGCATCGTGCATCGGGACCTGAAGCCCGGCAACGTGATGATCACGAAGACGGGCGTGAAGCTCCTCGACTTCGGCCTGGCCAAACCGCTGACGACGGCCGGCGCCCGGCCGGTCTCGGGCGCTTCGGTCCTGGCCACCGAGGCGCAGGTGAGTCAGCCGCTGACCGAGCGCGGGACGGTGCTCGGCACCTTCCAGTACATGGCGCCCGAGCAGCTCGAGGGCGGCGAGGCCGACGGCCGCTCCGACATCTTCGCCTTCGGCGCCGTGCTCTACGAGATGACGACGGGGAAAAAGGCGTTCACCGGCAAAAGCCAGGCGTCGCTGATCGGGTCGATCCTGCGGGACGATCCGCCCTCGATCTCCGAAGCGGCGCCGATGATCCCCCCGGCCCTGAACCGCGTCGTGAAGACCTGCCTCGCCAAGGACCCCGAGGACCGTTTCCAGACGGCGCACGACGCCAAGCTCCAGCTCGAGTGGATCGCGGAGGGCGGTTCGCAGGTCGGACTGCCCGCTCCGGTCGCCGCGCGCCGCAAGAGCCGCGAGAAGCTGGCGTGGGCGGTCGCGGCGATCGCGGCGCTCGCGGCGGCCCTCGCCACGTACGGTTATCTGCGGCGGGCGCCCAGGCCTCCTCGCGTCACGCGGTTCGAGGTTGCGATTCCGCCGAGCCTGATTTCGATCGACATGCCGCGAATTTCTCCCGACGGTCGGATCCTGGCGTTCAACGCGACCGACACGGAAGGGCAGGCCCGGATCTGGATCCGGCCGCTCAACGCGCTCGTTCCCCAACCCCTGGCGGGGACGGAGGGCGCGAGCCGCCCCTTCTGGTCTCCGGACAGCCGGTTCCTCGCCTTTTTCGCCGGCGGGAAGCTCAAGAAGATCGACGTCGCCGGAGGGCCGCCCACCAAGGTCTGTGACGCCCCCACGGGATCCGACGGGACGTGGAGCCCCGAGGGCGTGATCCTCTTCGACGGGACGGCGAACGATCCGATCCACCGCGTCCTGGCCGCCGGAGGTACACCGGTCGCCGCCGTCAAGCCCGATACGGCACGCAAGGAGACGCAGGTCGGCTGGCCCGAGTTTCTGCCCGACGGCCGGCACTTCATGTACATGTCGATCAACCAGAAGGTGGACGACAGCGCCTATCGAATCGGCTCGCTCGACTCCACGGAGACGAAGCCTTTCGCTCCGGCGCAGACGATGTTGACCTACGCCCCGCCGGGCTACCTGCTGTTCGTGCGCGACCGGACGCTCGTCGCTCAGCCCTTCGACGCGAAGGCTCAGAAGACCACGGGCGAGCCCGTTCCTCTCGCCGAGCAGATCGGGACCAACGCGGTGGGGCTGGCGCAGTTCTCGGTATCGCGCGACGGCGTGCTCGCCTACCGCACGGGGGAATCGGGAAACCGGATGCTCTGGGTCGACCGCAGCCGGCAAGGAGCTGGACACCCTCGGCGATCCGGGCGAATACGGGGAACCGAGCCTCTCGCCCGCCGGCGATCGCATCGCGTTCGGTCTCGTGGAAGCGCGCGCTGCCAAGAGCGACATCTGGATCCGGGATCTGGCGCGCGGAGTGAACTCGCGCTTCACGTTCGCGCCGGGAAACGCCTTTGCCCCTCTCTGGTCTCCCGGCGGCAGCACGATCGTGTTCTCCTCGGATCGAGAGGAGAGCCCCGGCCTCTACGAGAAGGTGGCAAGCGGACAGGGCGACGAGAAGCTCCTGGTCAAAGCCGACGTGCTCGCGGTCCCGGTCAGCTTTTCCCCCGACGGGCGGTTCCTGGCTTACATGACCCGAAGCGCGAAGACGGGTTGGGACATCTTCATCCTGCCGATGGCCGGCGAGCGCAAGCCCGTTCCGTTCGCCGCGGCGGCGTCCAACGAGCTGACGCCGGTGATCTCGCCCGACGGGCGGTTTCTCGCCTACCTGTCCAACGAGTCGGGGCGCAACGAAATCTACGTGCAGAGCTTCCCCGGACCGGGCGGCAAGTGGCAGATCTCGACCGCCGGCGGGGCCGACCCCCACTGGCGCGCCGACGGCAAAGAGCTCTACTACCGGGGGATCGACCAGAAGCTCATGGCCGTCGATATCTCCGGCGGGGACACGCTCCAGGCCGGCATCCCGAAGCCGCTCTTCCAGGGACGCGTCCACATCGGCAACGCGCGCAACAAGTTCCTGCCGGCCGGAGACGGCCAGCGCTTCCTTTTCATCGCGCCGCTCGGCCGCGAATCCATGACGCCGACGACCGTCGTCCTGAACTGGTTCGCCGGCCTCGGACGCTGAGTCGGGAGCCCGTGACCCTCGCGGCCGGCGCCCGCCTCGGCCCCTACGAAATCCTCGCCCCTCTCGGCGCCGGAGGAATGGGGGAGGTCTACCGCGCGAGGGACGGCAAGTTGCACCGGGACGTCGCGATCAAGGTGCTGCCGGAGCTGTTCGCCGCGGACGCCGAGCGGCTGGCTCGCTTCCAGAGGGAAGCTCAGGTACTCGCGGCGCTGAACCATCCCCACATCGCGGCGATCTACGGCCTGGAGGAGTCCGGCGGGAAGCTGGCGCTGGTGTTGGAGCTGGTGCCCGGAGAGACCCTCGCCGAACGGATCGCCACCGGACCGATCCCGGTGGAGGAGGCCCTGGCCGTCGCGCGTCAGGTTTCCGACGCTCTCGAGGCGGCCCACGAGAAAGGGATCGTGCATCGCGACCTGAAGCCCGCCAACGTCAAGCTCACGCCCGACGGGACGGTCAAGGTCCTCGACTTCGGACTCGCGAAGGCCTTCTCGCTCGACGGGTCCGCGCCGGACGTGACGTCGTCGCCGACGATCACCGCCGCCGCGACGCAGGCCGGCGTGGTGATCGGAACCGCGGCGTACATGTCGCCCGAGCAGGCGCGGGGCAAGCCGGTCGACAAGCGGACCGACATCTGGGCGTTCGGTGCCGTGCTCTACGAGATGCTGACGGGCAAGCGCTGCTTCGAAGGCGACACGGTGTCGGACGTGCTCGCCTCCGTGCTGCGGCAGGACCCGGACTGGACGGTCTTGCCCTCGGACACGCCGCCGAGCGTGCGCCTCCTCCTGCGCCGTTGCCTCGAGCGCGACCGGAAAAAGAGGCTGCGCGACATCGGTGACGCTTGGGTCGAGGGTTCGGCCGAAGCGCCGGCCGCTGCGCCGCCGGGGTCGAGGATGCGACGCCGATTTCCGGTCGCGGCGACGGTCGCCGTGCTTTTCGCCCTGGCGGCCGGCTTCGCGGCGGCGCGCTGGACGAGCCAGGCCCCCGCCCGGCCGGCCGCGATCGCGACGCATTCCGTGGTCCCCCTGCCTTCGGGCACTCGGCTTTCGGGCTGGGCATCGCCCGTGCTCGCCCTCTCTCGTGACGGCCGCTCGCTGGCCTTCGTGGCTGAGAAGGAAGGCGAGCCGCAGAGGCTCTGGGTTCACCGGCTCGATCTCGGCGAGAGTCGCGTCGTCCCCGACAGCGACTCGGGCGAAGGACCCTTTTTCTCTCCCGACGGGCAGTGGATCGGCTTTGCCGTCAATGTCTCGCAAGCGGCGTCCGGCGGGAAGGCAGAGCTGAAGGGAGAGCTCCGAAAGTATTCGCTCTCGACGGGTCTGACGCAGACGGTCGCTCCCATCCCCGACTACCACGGAGGAAGCTGGGCCGAGGACGGATCGATGCTCGTGGCGGCGTCGACGACCCAGGGACTGTGGCGAATTCCTGCCGGCGGCGGGAAGCCCGACGTGTCGGCGGAGAAGGTGATCGTGCAGGGCAAAGAGGACCGCCGCCCGTTGTCCTGGCCGCAGGCTCTCGCCGGAAGCGTCGCCCTCGTCACCGTTGACGGCGAGAGCCGTTGGGGAGGCGCCGCGATCCTCGACTTCCAGACTCGAACCCTGGAGAAGCTCGCCGGAGACACGTCGTTTTCGCGATACGCCGCGGACGGCCGGCTGTTGATGCTCCGCGGGGATCGCTCGGTGCTCGCCGCTCCCTTCGATTCGCGCAAGCACCGCGTCACCGGGCCCGCGGTTGCGGTGCTGCGGGAGGTCGCAACCGGCGCGAATCGCGCGGGAGCGCTCGCCGTCTCGGAGAACGGGACCCTGGTCTATGCCTCCGGCTACCTCCGCGGAAGCGGCTTCGAGCAGAGGCGGCTGGTCCGCCTGAGCGAGAAGGGGGTGGTCGAAGACCTCCCGTTCGAGCCGGAAACCTTCGGCCGGGTTCCGCAGATCTCGCCGGACGGCCGCACTCTCGCGGTGATGACCGCGGACGGATCGGTCCTTCTCTTCGATCTCGCGCGCGGCGTTCGCAGCCGGCTTCCGGTCGGGAACCTGCAAGGCCAGTCCTATTCGGTGATCTGGTCGCCCGACGGAGAGAACGTTACGTTTACCGCGTCGTCCGAGGGCGGCCAGGGGTGGAGTCTGGTCCGGCAAAAGGCGGATGGCACCGGCTCGCCCGAAGAGGTCGTTCCGGGCGGCGAGGAGAAATACGCGCTCGCCTGGACGACCGATGGCCGCTCCCTGATTTTCACTCAGTTCGGAAAAGAGCCGGCGCTCTGGATTGCGCCGGTCGCCGAGAAGAGCGCGCCGCGCCGGCTCGTCGAAGGCTACGTCGCGAGCGCCAGTGTTTCTCCCGACGGACACTGGCTGGCGTACGACCGCCAGGGCATGGAGGGCTGGGAGACGATCGTCGAGAGACTCCCCGGGCCGGGCCGCAAGGTTGCAATCGCAGGCGGCGGCCGCGCGCCTCGCTGGGCGCCCGACGGACGCTCGATCTATTACCGGAACGGCGACCGATTTCTTCGCGTGGATGTCACTCCGGGAGACAAGCTCGAGCCGACCGCTCCCGTGGAACTGTTTCGTCTTCCCAACTTGCAGGGCTATGCCGTGGCTCCGGGCGGAAAGGGTTTCCTGGCCGTCGCGCAGTCGGCCGATTCCGGCGTCGTGCGGGAGCTGCACCTCGTGACGAACTGGTTCGCGGAGCTCGAACGCCTGGCCCCTGCGGCCGGGGGGAAACCATGACGCTCTCCGCGGGCACAAAGCTTGGCCCCTACGAGATCCTCGCGCCCATCGGGGCGGGGGGGATGGGCGAGGTCTACAAGGCGCGGGACACGCGGCTGGAGCGGACAGTGGCGGTGAAGGTGCTGCCGACGCACATGTCGGCGTCTCCGGAAGTCCGGCAGCGGTTCGAGCGGGAGGCGAAGACGATCTCGCAGCTCTCTCATCCTCACATCTGCGCGCTGTACGACGTGGGTCGGGAGGGCGAGACCGAGTACCTGGTGATGGAACTTCTCGAGGGCGAAACGCTATCGCAGCGTGTGGCGAAGGGGCCGCTCCCGCTCGAGGCGACGCTCCGCTACGGCGTGGAGATCGCCGACGCGCTGGACAAGGCGCACCGGCAGGGGATCGTGCACAGGGACCTGAAGCCCGGCAACGTGATGCTGACGAAGTCCGGGGTGAAGCTTCTCGACTTCGGTCTTGCGAAGGCGATGACGCCGGTGAGCCAGAAGAGCAGCCTCACCTCTCTCCCGACGCAGCAGGGCCTGACGCAGGAAGGCACGATCCTCGGGACGTTTCAGTACATGGCGCCCGAGCAGCTGGAAGGCAAGGACGCTGACGCGCGGACGGACATCTTCGCGTTCGGTGCGACTCTTTACGAGATGGCGACCGGGAACAAAGCGTTCTCAGGATCGACCCAGGCGTCGCTGATCGGCGCGATCCTCCACACGGAGCCCGCTCCGATCTCCCAGGGACAGCCCGCGTCGCCGCCCGCGCTCGACCGCGTCGTCAAGACATGTCTTGCGAAGGATCCGGACGAGCGCTGGCAGAGCGCCGCGGACATCAAGCGCGAGCTGCGATGGATCGCGGAAGGCTCCGGAAGCGGCGTTTCCGCGCCGCCGACCGCCCGGCGCGGGAGGAACCTGCTTCCCTGGGCCATCGCGGCGCTCGCGACTCTCGTCGCCGCAGGTCTTGCCATCCGTTCGCGCCGTCCGGCGACGGCGGCCACCGAACCGATGCTCCTGTCCATCGTTCCGCCGCAGCGCACGATCCTGACCGACTCCATGGAGATCTCGCCAGACGGCCGCAAGCTCGCCTTCGGCGGAATCTCCGGCGGCAAGTCGATGCTGCGCGTCCGGAACCTCTCTTCAGACGACGTCCAGACGCTCGCCGGCACGGAGACCGCCGAAAGCCCGTTCTGGTCTCCGGACTCCCGCTTTATCGCCTTCTACTCCCGGGGAAAGCTCCGTCGCGTCGAGCTCTCGACGGGCTCGATCGAAGTCATCTGCGACGCGGACCTCGGCCGCGGAGGCGGCTGGGGATCCAAAGGGGACATCATCTTCACGCCGAAGGCGGTGGGTCCGATCTACCAGGTCGCCGCGTCGGGAGGCATTCCGTCGGCGGCGACGCGCCTCGAGCCCGGGGACGTCATTCACCGCTGGCCGTTCATGCTCCCGGACGGCCGACGCTTCCTCTTCTGGGTCAGAACGGACAAGATCGAGACGACGGGGATCTATCTCGCGTCACTCGACGCGCCGGGACGAAAGTTCCTGCTTCGGAACGGCGCTGGCGGCGAGTTCGTCCCGCCGGACACTGTGCTGTTCGTACGGGGAGAGACGCTCCTCGCGCAGCGTTTCGATCTCGATCGGGCCGTCCCACTCGGCGAGCCGCAGCCGGTCACGCGCCCGGTCATGCGCGCCGACGTCGCGTTCTATCGGGACCTGTTCTCCGTGTCCTCCAACGGAACGATCGTCTTCCGCCCGGGAACCGGCGATCGCCGCCTCGTGTGGGTGGACCGGCACGGCAGCGTGCTGAAGGCGGTGGGTTCTGCCGGAGTCATCATGAACATGAGCCTGTCGTTCGACAATCACTGGGCGGCGTACACGCTCCGGCTGCCGGAGACGAGCGTCCAGAGCGTCTGGACCCTCGATCTCGAGAGAGACGTCGCGACTCCCTTCGTGGAGGCGGCGTGGATGCCGATCTGGGCTCCGGACGGGCGAAGCCTCTTCTATCGGTCTGAGGGGGCCTCGTACGAGCTGCGGCGAAAAGGATTGCGGGACCAGAAGGTCGAGACGCTGGTCGCCGACAACTTCGCGACCCCCTACGACGTCTCGGCGGACGGCCGCCAGCTTCTCTACACGAGAACGAAGAGCAGCATCGATATCGGCGTCGCGACGCTCGACGGATCGAAACCGCCCGAGATTCTGCTCGGGAGCGAGCACGAGGAGCGCAATCCGTCGTTGTCGCCCGATGGGCGCTGGTTCACGTACAGCTCGTCGGAGCCCGGGCAGTACGAGGTCTTCGTCCGCCGTCTTCCCATCACCGACGAAAGATGGGCGATTTCGAATGGCGGAGGACTCCAGGCGATGTGGAGCCGCGACGGCAAGGAGATCTTTTACGTCGGTCTGGACGGCCGGATGATGGCGGTTCCCGTCTCGACCGCGGGAGGCACCTTCACCTCGGGCATTCCGCAGCCTCTGTTCCAGACCTCCGTGCGTCTCAACAACGCCTCGCGCCAGTACGCCGTCGCCGCCGACGGGCAACGATTCCTCATGGTGAAGCCGACGAGGGACTTCGACTCGGAGCTCTTCCGAATCCTCGTCAATTGGAAGCCTTCCCCAGAGTTGGCGAAGTGACACTTCCCGCCGGCACGAAGCTGGGGCCCTACGAGATCCTCGCGCCGCTGGGCGCCGGCGGGATGGGGGAGGTCTACAAGGCACGGGACACGCGGCTCGAGCGGACGGTGGCAGTGAAAGTGCTGCCGCAGCACATGTCGGCGTCGCCGGAGGTGCGCCAGCGGTTCGAGCGGGAGGCGAAGACGATCTCGCAGCTCTCACATCCGCACATCTGCGCGCTCTACGACGTGGGACGCGAAGGCGAGACCGAATACCTCGTCATGGAGTATCTCGAGGGCGAGACGCTGTCGGACCGCGTGGCCAAGGGCCCTCTGCCGCTTTCGCAGACGCTGCGCTTTGCCGTCGAGATGGCCGACGCGCTGGACAAGGCGCACCGGCAGGGGATCGTGCACCGGGACTTGAAGCCCGGCAACGTGATGCTGACCCGATCGGGGGTGAAGCTGCTCGACTTCGGGCTCGCCAAGGCGATGACGCCGGCCAGGCCTGAGTCCAGCCTCACCGCGCTCCCGACGCAGCAGGGCCTGACGCAGGAGGGCACGATCCTCGGGACGTTCCAGTACATGGCGCCGGAGCAGCTCGAGGGCCGGGAAGCCGACGGGCGGACGGACATCTTCTCCTTCGGCGCCGTTCTGTACGAGATGGTGACGGGGCAGAAGGCGTTCACGGGCACGAGCCAGGCGTCGCTCATCTCGGCGATCCTCCGGGACGAGCCGAAGCCGATCTCGCAGGCCCAGCCGACGTCGCCCCCGGCCCTGGACCGGGTCGTCCGGACCTGCCTCGCCAAGGACCCGGAAGAGCGATGGCAGTCGGCGAGCGATCTGAAGCGAGAGCTGCGCTGGATTGGAGAGGGATCCCAATCCGGCGCATCCGCGCCGGTGGGGGCCGTCCCTCGCCGCCGGCCCGGCGCCCGGCTCGCATGGGCGGTCGCGCTCGTCGCCGCCGCCGCCGCCCTCGCGCTGGCGATCGGCCTCTGGCGCTCGCGCTCCGCGCGGCCCGCGCCCATTCATGCGTTCGTGCTGCCGCCGGACAAGACCACGTTCTCGCTGACCGGCGACGATTCGGCGCCGCCCGTCCTGTCTCCCGATGGCGAGCGCATGGCGTTCGGCGCTTCCGGGAAGCTCTGGGTGCAGTCGCTGGCGACGGGAACCGTGGCCGCGCTGGTCGGGACCGAGGGCGGGCTCTATCCCTTCTGGTCTCCCGACGGGCGCTCGCTCGGGTTCTTTTCCGGCGCGAAGCTCAGACGGATCGAGGCCACGGGCGGGCCCGTGCAGATCATCTGCGACGCTCCGGCGACGCGGGGCGCGAGCTGGGGCAGTGGCGACGTCATCGTGCTCGCCCCGGACTTTCGGGGAGGCCTCTTCCGCGTTGCGGCAGGCGGGGGCGCCCCCCAGCCCGTGACTAAACTGGACCCGCAGCAGCACTCGACGCATCGCTGGCCGTGGTTCCTGCCCGACGGCAAGCACTTTCTTTATCTGGCGGCGAATCATGCCAACCCGCGCTCCGACAAATCCGGCATTTACGTGGGGTCCCTGGACGGGGGCGAGCCCCGCCGGCTCCTCTCGGCTTACGGAAGCGCGCAGGCGGCACCGGGCTGGCTCCTGACCATTCAGGATGGAAACCTGATGGCCACGGCTTTCGACGCGGACCGCATCACGCTGTCCGGCTCCGCGGCTCGCGTCGCCGGGAACGTGAACTTGGACTCGGGGACCTGGCGCGGTGTCTTCACCGTCTCCCAGACGGGGATTCTCGCCTATCAGGTCGCGCGGGAGGCGTCCGGCGGCCAGCTCACCTGGCTCGACTTCTCGGGACGGCCTGTCACGGCGATCGGCAACCGGTCCGAGTCCTACTCCCTGCGGTTGTCTCCCGACGGCCGGCGGGCGTCCGTCATCGAGGGCGATCCGAACAACGACATCTGGATCTACGAGCTCGACCGCGGCGTGCGCACACGGCTGACGACCGACGCCCAGGTGACGCCTTCGCCGGTCTGGTCCCCGGACGGCTCGGAGCTGATGTTTGTCGGCGCCGTCGCGATCGCCGAGAACCGCGATTTCCTCCTGGCGAGCCTTCCGGCGTACGGAGCAGGGGCCGGGGAGAAAAGAGTCTACCTGCGCTCGAAGGAGCGGATCGAGCCGACCGATTGGTCGCGCGACGGCCGCTACGTTCTTGTGGACCGCGGCAACGTCGGTAACGCGGACATCTGGGCCGTTCCCCTCGCCGAACCCGACAAGCTTTTCCCTCTCGTCCAGTCGCCGTTTCTCGACACGAACGGGCAGTTTTCTCCGGACGGCCGCTGGGTCGCCTACGTCTCACAGCAGACCGGGAGGTTCGAGATCTTCGTCACGGCGTTCCCCGCCGGCGGCGCGCGCTGGCAGGTCTCCGGCGCGGGCGGCACCCAGCCGCAGTGGAGCTCGGACGGGAAGACTCTCTACTTCGTTTCGCTGGAAAACGAGCTGCAGGCGGCGGCGGTCGAGGGGCGGGGAGCGCGCTTCGAGATCCGCGCCCCCAGACCGCTCTTCCCGCTGAACCTCTTCATCGGTCCGCGCATCGCCAACGCCTATGCGATCGCGGCCGACGGAAAACGCCTTCTCGCCATCAGCTCGGGCGAGGCGGCGGTCCCGCGGGTTGCCCTCATCGCCAACTGGCCCTCCGGGCTGGCAAAGTGAGCGCCCGGGAACGCATTAGAATCCGCTCCGAGGAACCCTCATGACAATCGAAGCGGGAGCCCGGCTCGGCCCTTACGAGATCCTCGGGCCGATCGGCGCGGGCGGGATGGGAGAGGTCTACCGGGCGAGGGACACGCGCCTGGGCCGCGACGTGGCGGTCAAGGTGCTGCCGGCGCACATGTCCTCGTCGCCGGAGCTGCGCCAGCGGCTCGAGCGCGAGGCGAAACGATCTCGCAGCTCTCGCATCCCCACATCTGCACGCTCCACGACGTCGGGCACCAGAACGGAACGGACTACCTCGTCATGGAGTTTCTGGAGGGCGAGACGCTCGCGGACCGACTGGCCGCGGGCGCTCTTCCCGCTCGAGCAGGCGCTCCGCATCGGGGTCGAGATCGCGGGCGCGCTCGACGCGGCGCACCGTCAGGGCATCGTGCACCGCGACCTCAAGCCGGGCAACGTCATGCTGACGAAGTCCGGCGTCAAGCTGCTCGACTTCGGCCTCGCGAAGCTCGTCATGCCGCCGAGCCAAGTCTCCCAGGCCACGAGCCTCCCGACGGCGCTCCCGGAGAGCCAGCCGCTGACGTCGCGCGGCACGATCCTCGGGAACCTTCCAGTACATGTCGCCCGAGCAGCTCGAGGGCAAGGACGCCGACGCGCGCAGCGACATCTTCGCCTTCGGCTGCGTGCTCTACGAGATGCTGACGGGGCGGAAGGCGTTCTCGGGAAAGAGCCAAGCGTCGCTGATCGGTTCGATCATGACGTCCGATCCCGCACCGATCTCCTCGATCCAGCCGATGATCGCCGCCCGCGGTCGACCGCCTCGTCAAGGGTTGCCTCGCCAAGGAGCCCGAGCATCGCTGGTCGACGGCGCACGACGTGATGCTCCAGCTCCAGTGGATCGCGGAGGGCGGCTCGGCTGCCGGGCTGCCGGCGCCCGTCGCCGCGCGGCGCAAGAGCCGCGAGAAGCTAGCTTGGGGCGTCGCTGCGGCGGCGGTACTGGCCGCGGCGGCTCTCGGGTACGGGTTTCTTCGCCGCGCTCCGAAGCCTCCGCGCCTCGTCCGGTTCGAGGTCGCGAATCCGCCGGGAATCACGACGATCGACGCACCGAAGATCTCCCCCGACGGAAAGATGCTCGCGTTCAATGCGACCGATGCGGGGGGCAAGACCCAGATCTGGCTCCGCCCGCTCAACGCGCTCACGGCGCAGCCGCTGCCGGGCACGGAGGGAACACGGCGTCCGTTCTGGTCCCCGGACAGCCGGTTTCTCGGCTTCGTCGCGGATGGGAAGCTGAAGAAGATCGACGTGACCGGAGGGCCGCCCACGAAGCTCTGCGACGTGCCGACCGGAGTCGACGGGAGCTGGAGTCCCGAAGGCGTGATCCTCCTCGACGGCACGGGCACGGATCCGATCTACCGGATCCCGGCCGCAGGCGGAACGCCGGTGGTTGCGGTCGAAGGCGGACCCGGCACGCAAAGATTTCCAGGTCGGGTGGCCCGAGTTTCTTCCCGACGGCCGACACTTCATCTACATGGCCATCAACCAGAAGGCCGATCACAGCGCTTATCGCGTCGCCTCGCTCGACTCGACCGAGACGAAGCCGTTCGCTCCGGCGCAGTCAATGCTCGTCTACGCGCCCCAGGGCTATCTGCTGTTCTTCGAAGGACCGCACGCTCATGGCCCAGCCCTTCGATGCGAAGGCCATGAAGACGACCGGAGAGCCCGTGCCCCTGGCGGAGCAGATCGGGACCGACGCCGTCGGGCTCGCGCGCTTCTCGGTCTCGCGCGACGGGGTGCTCGCATATCGGACCGGAGAATCGGGTGGCCGGCTGCTCTGGATCGATCGATCCGGGCAAGAGCTCGACACCCTCGGCGACCCGGCGGACTACCAGAGTCCTCTTTTTTCACCGACCGGCGACCGGCTCGCGTTCGACCTCACTGATAACCGCGAGCGGCAAGGTCGGACATCTGGATTCGCGATCTTTCGAGAGGTGTGAACTCGCGTTTCACCTTCGGCCAGGACAACACCTTTAGCCCCGTGTGGTCTCCTCGCGGCGATTCGATCGTCTACACCTCGGATCGCGATGGAGCGCTCGGGTATCTACCAGAAAGTCGATGAGCGGGCAGGGCGAGGAGAAACTCCTGCTGAAGTCCGAACGTCATGCCTGATTCCGATGAGTTTTTCGCCCGACGGCTCGTTTCCTCGCGTATCAACGTCCAGGACCCGAAGACGAATTGGGACATCCTGTCTGCTTCCGCTGACCGGCGAAGCGAAGCCGGTCGCTTTCCGTGCGACTCCTTTCCGCGAGCTCCAGCCGCAGTTCTCTCCCGACGGCACGCTTCATCGCCTACATCTCGAACGAGTCGGGCCGCAACGAGGTCTACGTGCAGAGCTATCCCGGTCCCGGGCGGACGTGGCAGGTCTCGACGGCCGGCGGAACCGACCCGCACTGGAGGCCGGACGGCAAGGAGCTCTTTTACCGGGGGCTCGACCAGAAGCTGATGGCGGTCGAACGTCCAGGCGGGCGATGCGTTCGAGGCCGGCCTTGCCGCAGATGTCTCTTCCAGGCGCAGAGTCTCGACCGGCGCTCTCGAGCACGAAGTACCTTCCGGACCGGGCGGGGCAGAAGTTCCTCTTCGTCGCGCCGCTCGGCCGCGATGCCATGACGCCCGACGACGGTCGTCCTGAACTGGTTCGCGGGGCTGGGACGTTAACCGTCGAGAGGCCGAAGACATTCATTAAAGGAACTCAAGATGACGTCTCGAAGCCGGCACCCAGTCTCGGTCCCTACGAGATCCTCGGCGCCGATAGGCGCGGGCGGGATGGGAGAGGTCTACCGGGCGAGGGATACGCGCCTGGGCCGCGACGTCGCGGTCAAGGTCCTGCCGGCGCACATGTCGTCGTCGGCGGAGCTGCGCCAGCGGCTCGAGCGCGAGGCGAAGACGATTTCGTCAGCTCTCGCATCCGCACATCTGCATGCTCCACGACGTCGGGCACCAGAACGGGACGGATTACCTCGTCATGGAGTTCCTCGAGGGGGAGACCCTGGCGGACCGCCTGGCGAAGGGCGCGCTGCCGATGGACCAGGCGCTCAAGATCGGCATCGAGATCGCGAGCGCTCTCGACGCCGCGCACCGGAGCGGGATCGTCCACCGCGACCTGAAGCCCGGCAACGTCATGCTGACGAAGGCGGGCGTGAAGCTCCTCGACTTCGGCCTGGCCAAGCTCGCCGCGCCCGACAAGGCGGCCGTCTCGCAGGCGACGAGCATGCAGACGGCGCTGCAGGAGAGCCAGCCGCTGACGACGCGCGGCACGATCCTCGGGACCTTCCAGTACATGGCGCCCGAGCAGCTCGAGGGCGGAGAGGCCGACGGCGCGGAGCGACATCTTCTCCTTCGGCTGCGTGCTCTACGAGATGCTGACCGGACAGAAGGCGTTCACGGGCAAGAGCCAGGCGTCGCTGATCGGCTCGATCATGAACACCGACCCGCCGCCGATCTCGTCGATCCAGCCGATGATCCCGCCGGCGCTCGACCGAATCGTCAAGGGCTGCCTTGCCAAGGAACCCGAGCACCGCTGGAGCACGGCGCACGACGTGATGCTCCAGCTCCAGTGGATCGCGGAGGGCGGATCGATGGCCGGGCTCCCGGCGCCCGTCGTCGCGCGGCGCAAGAACCGGGAGAAGCTGGCGTGGGCCCTGGCGTCCGCCGCCCTGCTCGCCGCGGCCGGGCTCGCCTACGGCTTTGCCCGCCGCGCGCCGAAACCTCCGCCGCTCATGCGCTTCGAGATCGCGGCTCCGCCGGAGGTCACGACGATCGACGTGCCGCGGATCTCTCCAGACGGGAAGATCCTGGCGTTCGACGCGACCGACACGGAAGGCAAGGCCCGGATCTGGGTGCGGCCTCTGAACGCGCTCACCGCGCAACCCCTTCCCGGCACGGAAGGCGGCGTTCGCCCGTTCTGGTCGCCTGACAGCCGGTACGTCGGATTCGTGGCCGACGGCGTCATGAAGAAGGTCGACGTGACGGGAGGGCCTCCCACCAAGATCTGCGACGCGGTCGGAGCGTCGGACGGCAGCTGGAGCCCGGAGGGCGTGATCCTGTTCGACGGCACGGGCGCAGATCCGATCCATCGCGTGGCGGCGGCGGGGGGGACCAAGGCCGTCGCCGTGGGCCTCGACGCCGCGCGCAAGGAAACGTCCGTGGGATGGCCCGAGTTCCTCCCCGACGGCAAGCATTTCCTCTACCTGGTGACCGGCGAGAAACCGGAGGACAGCGCCTACTGGATCGGCTCGCTCGACTCGAAAGAAAAGAAGATGCTCGCCCCGGCGCAGACGCTCGTGACCTACTCTCCGCCGGGTTACCTCCTCTTCGTCCGCGACAAGACGCTCGTGGCGCAGCCCTTCGATGCGAAGGGCCTCAAGACGACGGGCGAACCGATTCCCCTGGCCGAAAAGATCGGGACGGACAATGTCGGCCTGGCGCGTTTTTCGGTGTCCCGCGACGGCGTGCTCGTCTACCGCACGGGAGATTCGGGCGGGCGCCTCCTCTGGCGGGACCGCGCGGGGCGGGAGCTCGACTCTCTGGGGGACAAGGCCGCCTATACCAACCCGGCCCTTTCTCCGGCAGGTGACCGGCTGGCCTTCAACCTCGCCGACTCGCGAAGCGGGAAAAACGACATCTGGATCCGCGATCTCGCGCGCGGCGTCAACTCCCGTTTCACGCTCGGCGCGGGCAACAACTACCGGGCGCTGTGGTCTCCCGACGGCGGCACGATCGTCTTTACGTCGGACCGCGCCGGCACTCCCGATCTCTACGAGAAATCCACCCGGGGCCAGGGAGGAGAGAAGCTGCTCTTGAAGAGCGATGAGCCGAAGTCCGCCTCCGCCTGGACTCGCGATGGCAGGTACATCGGCTACACGAGCCAGAACCCGAAGTCGGTCACGGACATCTGGGTGCTTCCGACGTTCGGCGACCGGAAGCCGATTCCGGTCCTCGTGAGTCCCTTCTTGGAGTCTCAACCGATGTTCTCGCCCGACGGCCGCTTCGTCGCGTATGTATCGAACGAGTCCGGCGCGGCGGAGATCTACGTCCAGACGTTTCCCGACGGCGGAGGCAAGTGGCAGGTCTCGAGCGCCGGAGGGGTCGATCCCAGCTGGCGGGGCGACGGCAAGGAGCTCTACTACCGATCTCCCGACCAGAAACTCATGGCGGTCGAGATCCGCAGCGGAGGCGAGTTCCAGGCGGGCATCCCGCAGGCCCTCTTTTCGATTCGCGTTCAGCCGGGCACCGCGCGCAACAAGTACATTTCTTCCGCGGACGGCCAGCGCTTCCTGTTCGTCGCGCCTCTCGGCCGCGAGTCCATGACCCCGACGACCGTCGTCCTGAACTGGCCCGCCAGCCTCGGGCGATAGTCCCGTGACGCTTCCGGCCGGAACGAAGCTCGGCCCCTACGAAATCCTCGCGCCGATCGGCGCGGGCGGGATGGGGGAGGTCTACAAGGCGAGGGACACGCGCCTCGACCGGACGGTAGCGGTCAAGGTCCTGTCGCAGCATCTCTCGTCGTCGTCCGAGGTGCGGCAACGCTTCGAGCGGGAGGCGAAGACGATCTCGCAACTCTCGCACCCGCACATTTGCGCGCTCTACGAGGCGACTCCCATGACGGTCGTGCTCGACTGGGCAGCCGGGCTGGAGAGAGAATAAAGGGTTCGCGACGAGATTCGTTCGTGAGCGACGGATCCCGAGGTGCCTCTCAGCGGCCGGATCGAAGAAGTCGATCGCTTTCGATTTGTGATTTGCGAGTGAGATGACGCTGACGGCAGGCAGTCGACTTGGTCCCTACGAAGTCCTCGCGCCTCTCGGAGCCGGGGGAATGGGAGAGGTTTGGAAGGCTCGGGACACGCGGTTGGATCGAATTGTCGCAATCAAGATCCTGGCGCTGCGTCTGTCGTCTTCGCCCGAGTCCCGCCAGCGCTTCGAGCGAGAGGCGAAGACGATCTCGCAGCTCTCCCATCCCCACATCTGCGCGCTCTACGACGTGGGGCGGGAGGGCGAGACCGAGTACCTGGTGATGGAGCTGCTCGAAGGTGAGACGCTGTCGGAGCGCCTGGCAAAGGGACCGTTGCCTCTGGAGCAGACGTTGCGGTACGGAGTCGAAATCGCCGACGCCCTGGACAAGGCGCACCGTCAGGGGATCGTGCATCGGGACTTAAAGCCCGGCAACGTCATGGTGACGAAGTCGGGAGTCAAGCTGCTCGACTTCGGGTTGGCCAAAGCCCTCCCTTCTCCCGGCGGGAGAGGGGTCGGGGGTGAGGGGCTGACTTCTCTCCCGACGCAGGCCAATCTCACGCAAGAAGGCACGATCCTCGGGACGTTCCAGTACATGGCGCCGGAGCAGCTGGAGGGGAAAGCCGCCGACGCGCGAACGGACATCTTCGCGTTGGGAGCAGTGCTTTACGAGATGGCGACGGGGAGGACGGCGTTCTCCGGCACGAGCCAGGCCTCGTTGATCTCTTCGATCATGAAGGAGGATCCGGCGCCGATCTCGGCGGTCCAGCCGATGGCGCCCGCGGCCCTCGACCGTGTCGTCAAGACGTGTCTCGCGAAGGATCCCGAAGACCGGTGGCAGTCTGCCGGCGACGTCGGCAAGGAGCTGCGCTGGATCTCCGAGGGATCGGCGGCCGGACTTGCGGCACCGGCCGTCGTCTCTTCGCGCCGCCGACTGCGCGAGCGAATAGCCTGGGCGGCGGCCATCGCGGCGGCCGCGGCTGCCGTCTGGCTCGCGTTCGCCGACTCTACGCGGCCGGCCGAGACCCGTCAGGCGATCCGAGCATTCCTGCCGCCACCGCGAGGAGCGGAGTTCCAGTTGCTCGGTCCGGGAGCCGGCTCCCTGACTCTCTCTCCCGACGGGAAGTTCCTGACTTTTTCGGCCAAGAGTGCCGACGGCGTCTTGAAACTCTGGCTGCGGCCCCTGGATGGTGTCGAGGCCCGGCCGATCGTGGGGACCGAGCAAGGGCTGTATCCGTTCTGGTCCCCCGATTCCCGCTTCATCGCGTTCTACACGCGCGGCAAGCTGAAGAAGGTCGCCGTGTCGGGAGGAGCCGCGATCGAGATCTGCGACGTCTCGGGAGAGCCGCGGGGCGGCACCTGGAACCGCGACGGCGTCATCCTCTTCGAACCGCACTGGCGGGAGGGCCTCCACCGGGTCTCCGCCGAAGGAGGGGCCCCGGAACCCGTCACTCGGATCGATGAGAAGCGAAAAGAGACGACCCACCGCTGGCCGTTCTTCCTGCCGGACGGCCGCCACTACCTGTATCTGGCGGGGAGCCACGTGGCCGAGGACACCAGCGGCGAGAATGCGATCTATCTCGGCGAGCTCGGCTCGACCGATCGACGCCTGATCCTCCATGTCCGCTCGAATGTCGTCTACGCATCCGGACACCTGATCTACGTCAGCGGGCGCTCGCTCGTCGCCCGGCGGTTCGATCCGAAGCATCTGACTTTCGACGGCGACGCAGTGACCCTGACGGACGAGATTCGCTACGAGAAGGGCTTCCTCCAGGGAGTCTTCTCGGCATCCGAGACGGGACTCCTCGCCTATCAGCGCGGAGGAGCCCAAACCCTGTCGCGGATCCGTTGGTTCGAGCGCTCGGGGAAGCCGGGCGAGTATCTGACGGAGCCGGGCTTGTACTTCGATGCGAGCTTCTCTCCCGACGGAAGGACGGCTGCCGTCGCGGCGGGGGACTCCACCGATGTCTGGCTCTACGACCTCGCGCGGGGAATTCCGACGCGGCTGACTTTCGATCCGTGGAATGACACGGGCCCTGTCTGGTCGCCGGACGGCAGGACGATCTACTACTCCTCCGACCGGAATATCCAATGGCGCATCTATCGGCGGCCGGTGAGCGGCGCGGGGCAGGAGGAGCTGTTGACGTCGCCATCGGCGCCGGCGTCCGCCTGGCACGTGTCTCCCGACGGCCGTTTCCTCGTGTTCGAGCGGAATGCAACGAGGGCCGGCACGAACCTGGATCTCTGGGTCCTTCCGCTTTCGGGCGGAGGCAAGGAGACCGCATTCCTGGCGACGCCCTTCTCCGAGTCTGAGGCCAGGTTCTCGCCGGACGGCCGGTGGCTCAGCGTACACATCCGACGAGTCGGGCCGCAACGAGGTGTACGTCACATCCTTTCCGGGCCGCGAAGGGAAGTGGCAGATCTCGAGCGGCGGGGGATTCGGCGCGCGCTGGCGGCGGGACGGGCGCGAACTCTTCTTCGTCGCGTCGGACCTTCGCATCCATTCCGTCGAAGTCCGCCCAGGCGAGGCGTTCGAGGCCGGAGCGCCCCGGCCTCTTTTCGCGACGCAGATGTTTATGGCACCCGCAGCCGGCTACGACGTGACCGCCGACGGCCAGCGCTTCCTCGTCAACGAGCTCGTTCGACCAGAGGAGCCCGAGCCGATCACGCTCGTGGTCGATTGGCCCGCGGCTCTGAAGAAAAAATGACACTTCAATCCGGCTCGCGTCTCGGCCCCTACGAGATCGTCGCGCCGCTCGGCGCGGGCGGGATGGGAGAGGTCTACAAGGCGCGGGACACGCGGCTCGAGCGGACGGTCGCGATCAAGGTCCTGCCGCGCATCTCGCGTCCTCGGCCGAGTCGCGCCAGCGCTTCGAGCGGGAGGCGAAGACGATCTCGCAGCTCTCGCACCCGCACATCTGCGCGCTCTACGACGTGGGGCGGGAGGGCGAGACCGAGTACCTCGTCATGGAGTATCTCGAGGGGGAGACGCTCGCCGACCGGCTCGCGAAAGGGCCGCTCCCGCTCGAGCAGACGCTGCGGTTCGGCGATCGAGATCGCCGACGCGCTCGACAAGGCGCACCGGCAGGGGATCGTGCACCGGGACCTGAAGCCCGGCAACGTGATGTTGACGAAGTCGGGCGTGAAGCTTCTCGACTTCGGGCTCGCCAAGGCGATGCGCGCCGGCGCGTCGCAGTCGGCTCTGACGCGCTCCCGACGCAGCATGGGCCTGACGCAGGAAGGCACGATCCTCGGGACGTTCCAGTACATGGCGCCCGAGCAGCTCGAGGGCAAGGAAGCCGACGCGCGGACGGACATCTTCGCGTTCGGCGCGGTGCTCTACGAGATGGCGACGGGCCGGAAGGCTTTCTCGGGCAGCGAGCCAGGCGTCGCTGATCTCCTCGATCCTGCACGACGGAGCCGGCGCCGATCTCGACGCTCGCTGCCGATGTCGCCGCCGCGCGCTCGACCGCGTCGTGAAGACCTGTCTCGCGAAGGACCCCGAGGACCGCTGGCAGAGCGCGGGCGACGTCGGCGAGCGAGCTCCAGTGGATCGCGGAGGGCTCCGCAGCCGGCGTCGCCGCGCCGGTCGTCGTCGTCCTCGCGCCGCCGGACCGCGCGAGGGCATCGCCTGGGCCGGCTTCGCGATCGCTGGGCGTTGCCGCCGCGATTCTCGGCGCGGCGTTCCTGCTCCGACGCCGCGGCCGCGCGACGCACCGGCCCGTTCGTGCCTTCATCACCGCTCCCGAGAAGACGACGTTTCGGTTCCTCTTCGCGGGGAGGTCCGCCGCGCGCTATCTCGCCGGACGGCAGGAAGCCTCGTCTTCGCCGCAGAGACCTCCGACGGCAAGCGCCTTCTCTGGGTTACGCCCGCTCGATTCGCGTCGATCGCTCAGCCGCTCGCCGGGCACCGAGGGCGCCATGTATCCCTTCTGGTCGCCGGACTCGCGTTTCATCGGCTTCTTCGCCGGCGCGAAGCTGAAGAAGATCGACGCCTCCGGCGGGCCGCCAGATCTCTGCTATGCCGACTTCTCAGAAGGATGGCGCGGAGGATCCTGGAACCGCGACAACACGATCCTTTTTACGGGATCGGTTCACGCCGCGTCTCCCGAGTCTCCGATGCGGGCGGACAGCCGATCGTGGTCACGAGGTTTGATCCGGCCCGCAAGGACACTCGACGCATCGGTGGCCGCTCTTCCTGCCCGACGGCCGCCGTTTCCTCTATCTCGCGCTCGCAAATCGGCTCCGAGAGCCGAGCGTCAACGCGATCTTCGCGTCGCTTCCGTTCGACGGCAAGGAGAATCGTCTCCTGTCTTCACGGCGAGCTCGCAACGTCGAATACGCGCGTCCGGCCACCTCCTCTTCGTCCGGGAGCGCAGTGCTCATCGCGCAGCGCGTTCGACGAAAAGAAGGGCGCCTCACAGGGCGAGCCGTTCCCGATCGCCGGAGAACTTCAGTACGACCCATCTATCAGTCCGTGGCGTCTTCTCGGTCTCCGACAGCGGCGTGCTCGTATACCAGACGGGTTCGGCTGTCGCGCGGCGTCGGAGCTCGTCTGGTTCGACCGGGCGGGTGAGATCCCTTGGGCCTCTCGCACGAGGTCCTGCCGTATTCTGGCCCCCCGACTGTCGCCGGACGGCAATCGCGTTGCCATGGCGATCTTCGGGACCGACGAACGGGAACGTCCGACATCTGGATCTTCGACATCGAGCGCGGGAGTCACGACCCGGCTCCACATTCGACCGTGGACGAGAGCCCGCGCTCCGCTCTGGTCGCCGGACGGCCAGCCGCCTCGCCTTCGCCAGGCAACGAAAAGACGACTCCGGCATCCACGTCAAGAATTCCGTCGGATCCCGCGTCGAGGAGAGCCCTTCTACGATCCGCCGCCGACGAGGACCCGGACGACTTGTCTGCAGATGGCCGGTAGATCGTCTTCCTCCGCAGTCGAAGCGTCCCTCGAAGAGCGCGATGACGTCTGGATCCTTTCGCTTTTCGGGAGAACGCAAGCCGAGTCCGCTTTCTCGAGACCGAGTTCAACGAGCGCCACCGCTCAGTTCTCCCCCGACGGCAAGTGGATCGCCTATGCCTCCGATGAGTCGGGCGAAATCCGAGGTCTACGTCGCGCCTTTTCCCGAGGCCGGGCGAGCAAGATGTCAGATCTCGCACTACCGGCGGGATGGCATCCTCGTTGGCGACGGGACGGGCAGCGATATCTTCTACGTCGCGTCGGACCGGAAGCTCATGGCCGCAGAAGTCGGAACGAGCCCCGCGTTTCGCGGATTGGCGCTCCCGCATCCCGCTGTTTCCGACTCGCCTCGAGACGCGATCGGCTCACATTCTACGACGTCTCGTCCGACGGCCAGAAGTTCCTGCGTCGCGAACGTCCGTCCGAAAAGGTCCTCAGCCGCCGATCACGCTCGTCCTCAACTGGGCGGCGGAGTTGAAACCTCGATGCCGCTTGCTCGCCGGGCTCCCGCCTCGGGCCCTACGAGATCCTCTCGCCGCTCGGCGCCGGCGGGATGGGAGAGGTCTACAAGGCGCGCGACACGCGGCTCGAGCGGACCGTCGCCATCAAGATCCTGCCGGACGCACTGTCGCTGACGATCCCGAGTTCGCGCGAGCGCTTCGAGCGCGAGGCGAAGACGATCTCGCAGCTCTCGCATCCGCACATCTGCGCGCTCCACGACGTCGGTCGCGAGGGCGAGCACCGAGTATCTCGTCATGGAGTACCTCGAAGGCGAGACGCTGGCGCGATCGGCTCGCGAAAGGGCCGCTGCCGCTCGACCAGGCGATGCGCTACGGCGTGCGAGATCGCCGACGCGCTCGACAAGGCGCACCGCCACGGCATCGTCCATCGCGACCTGAAGCCGGGCAACGTCATGCTGACGAAGTCGGGCGTGAAGCTGCTCGACTTCGGCCTCGCGAAGCTGCGCGCCGGCGCACGGTCGCGACGCGGCGTGACGGCTGCTCCGACGCAGCAGGCGCTCTGACGCAGGCAGGGCACGATCCTCGGGACGTTCCAGTACATGGCGCCCGAGCAGCTCGAGGGCAAGGAGGCGGACGCGCGCACCGACATCTTCGCGTTCGGCGCGGTCCTCTACGAGATGGTGACCGGGAGGAAGGCGTTCGCAGGGGACGAGCCCAGGCAGTCCTCATCGCCGCGATCCTGAAAGCGAGCCGCGCCCGATCTCGTCGTGCAGCCGCTGACGCCCCGGCGCTCGATCGCATCGTCACGACTGCCTCGCGAAGGATCCCGGACGACCGCTGGCAGACCGCCAGCTGGACCTCAAGCGGAGAGAGATCCAGTGGATCGCCGAGGGTTCCGCGGCGGGTGTCGCAGCGCCGGCGGCCGTGACTTCGCGGCGGAAGGGGCGGGGAACGGCTGGCCTGGATGATTGCGGCCGCGCTCGCCATCCTCGCCGCTCTTGCAGTCGGGGGATACCTCAAGCATCCACCCGCGGTGGCCGAGCCGGTCCGCTTCGAGGTCTTTCCGCCCGGAAAGGGCAACTTCAACAGTGTGGACTCGCCCGTGGCCGTCTATCCGGACGGGCGGCAGCTCGTTTTCGGGGTGACAGACGAGAGAGGCGACTCCTTTCTCTGGGTTCGGTCTCTCGGTTCGTTGGAGGTCCGCCGTCTCGAGGGCACGGATAGCTGCTACGACCCCGTGTGGTCGGCGGACGGGCGAAACATCGCGTTCGGATGCCGCAGCCACTTGCAGCGGCGTCGCCGTGGCCGGAGGTCCCGTCGAGTCGATCTGCGAAATGAACGACGGCCGGGGCGCAAACTTGGAGTCACGACAAACGTCATTCTGTTCACGACCGCCGGAGGAATGAGCCCGATCCTTCGGATCCCGGCGAACGGGGGCACGCCGCAGCCCGTGACGGTCGCTGGACAAGTCTCGTGGCGAGAACGGGCCACTGGCGGCCGCGGTTTCTCCCGGACGGGAAACACTTTCTATTCCTCATTCGGAGCTCGCAGCTTCAGAACGCCGGGTTGGCTGTCGGATCGCTCGACGTCCAGAGAGATCGTTCGCCTGTCCGGAATCAATTCCGCCGCGAGCTGGGCGCCGCCCGGGATGCTCCTCTTCGTTCGCGATCGAGACCCACTGCCGAACCGTTCGACATGGGCCGCCTGCGGCTCGCCGGCGACGCCTTCCTCGTCGCCAGGGAACGTTGACTACGCGCAGACCTGGGCCGCGCCCGCCTTTTCGGCCTCGGACAACGGTGTCCTCGCGTATCAGAGCGGTGGCCGGGCCATCCGGCGCCTGGCCTGGTTCGACCGATCGGGCAAGGATCTCGGCGCGCTCTGGGGATCCCGGAGAGTACCGGCATCATCCCCGCATCTCCCGGGACGGCCGACGAGTCCTGAATGTGCGCGTGGACCACGCTTCCCGAAGCACCGACATCTGGATTCTCGATGTCGCGGCGTCGGCTCGCGCCAGACCGTTCGATCCCGCGCTCGAGGAATACCCCGTCTGGTCGCCCGACGGAAGCAACCTCATCTTCGGCTCGAATCGCGATGGAGTGGGTGACGTCTACCGCAGGAACCTGACGAACGGGGGTTCCGACGAGCTGCTCTGGAAGTCCGGACTCTGGAAGTACCCGCAGGACTGCGTCTCCGGACGGACGCTACGTGGTTTGCGAAGTCCGAGACCCGAAGACGAGAACTGAACATCCCGCTCTCCCGCTCACCGGAGAACGAAGTCCCGTCCCCTCTGGTGACGCCGTTTTCGGAGGGCTCCGCCCGTTTTTCAGCGGACGGGAAATGGCTCGCTTACGTTTCCGACGAAACGGGCAAGGACGAGGTCTTCGTCCAGCCCTTCCCGCCGACGGGAGCCAAGTGGCAGATCTCGGTCGCCGGCGGCAATGCGCCTCGATGGCGCGGGGATGGAAAGGAGTTCGCTACACCGGTGGACTTCGTGCGGAAGGCCGTGGAAGATGAAAACGTCGCCGGGCTTCGAGGCGGGCGTTCCGAAGGATCTCTTCAAGACTTCCGAACGCCTGGGGCTCCGACGTCACCCCCGACGGCCAGCGCTTCCTGGTGAACATGCCGGCCGCTGGAGAGGCCCCCGTCGCCGACCACAGTCGCCCTGAATTGGGCGACAGAGCTTCGAAGCGATGACGCTTTCTGCGGGCGTGCGCCTCGGCCCCTACGAGATCCTCGCGCCGCTCGGTGCCGGCGGCATGGGCGAGGTCTACAAGGCGCGGGACACGCGTCTCAATCGTACTGTCGCCATCAAGGTCCTGCCGGCGCACCTCTCCGCCAGTCGACCGATACTCGTCAGCGCTTCGAGCGCGAAGCCAAGACGATCTCTTAGCTCTCGCATCCGCACATCTGCACGCTCCACGACATCGGGCAGCAGGACGAGATCGAGTATCTCGTCATGGAATACCTCGAGGGCGAGACTCTGGCCGAGCGTCTTGTGAAGGGTGCGCTTCGCTCGAGCAGGCGCTGCGCTTTGGTCGAAATCGCGGACGCGCTCGACAAGGCGCACCGGCAGGGGATCATCCACCGGGACCTGAAGCCCGGCAACGTGATGCTGACGAAGTCGGGCTTGAAGCTTCTCGACTTCGGCCTGGCCAAGGCGATGGCGCCGGTGACGCGCAGCGGCGCAGCCTGACGGCGCTTCCGACGCAGCCGGGAGCTCACCGCAGGAAGGAACGATCCTCGGCACGTTCCAGTATATGGCGCCGGAGCAGCTGGAAGGTCAGGAAGCCGACGCGCGGACCGACATCTTTGCGCTCGGCGCGGTTCTTTACGAGATGGCGACGGGAAGGAAGGCGTTCTCGGGGACGAGCCAGGCGTGGCTCATCGCCTCGATCATGACGGCGGAACCGCCGCCGATCTCGACGATTCAGCCTATGGCGCCGCCCGGCGTTCGATCGCGTCGTTCGAACGTGTCTCGCGAAAGATCCCGAGGACCGCTGGCAGAGCGCGGCGGATGTCGCCAAGGAGCTCCGATGGGCGGTGGAAGGGACTCCCTTGATCGCGGTTGCGCCGTTGGCGCAAAGGCGCGAGAGGGTCGCATGGATTGCCTGCGGAGCGGCCGTGCTGGCCGCAGTCGGCCTCGCGATCTTCAACTTCCGGCAGCGGCCAACGCGGCCGCAAACGGTCCGATTCGCGATTTTCGCCGGAAAACGCCAAGTTTCCAGTCAGCCCGGAGTTCCATAACGTGGCCGTTTCCCCGGACGGCAGCCGGGTCGCGTTCGTGGCGGCTCGCGAAGGGCAGGGCACAATCTGGATTCGGCCGCTCGACGCTCAGTCACCGGTATCGCTTGCGGCCACCGAGGGTGCGAGCTCTCCCTTCTGGTCGCCGGACGGAGCGTCGCTCGGTTTTTTTGCCGACGGGAAGTTAAAGAAGATCTCCCTCGCCGGCGGACCGGCGCAGACGATCTGCGACGCCTCGGGAAAGAATGCCGGCGCGTGGGGCCGTACCGGGACGATCCTCTTTACGCAGTACTTCTCCCCAAAAGACGGGCTCTACTCCGTCTCCGCCTCGGGCGGCGCGGCGCGCCCGATTTCCATTGCCTATGACGAGATCCGCTGGCCCTACTTTTTCCCGGATGGACGCCGCTTCCTTTTCCTGGGATGGAGCCCAAAGGACGATGCCTTCTTTCTCCTCGCCGGCGCCCTCGACTCCCCCGAAGTCCATCGCGTCGCGCCGCTCCAGTCCCGCGCGGAGCTCTCCCGGAATGGAGAAACTCTTCTCTGTGCGCGAAGGAAATCTGGTCGCCAGGGCGTTCGACGCCACGAAGCTTCGCTTCACGGGCGACGCCGTTCCTGTCGCCGAGAAGATCCCGTATTTCAGTCCGACGGGGTGGGCCCCCTTCGCGGTTTCGGAGACCGGTGTCCTCGCCTATCAGGCCTGGGATGCCGCGCCACGACTTCGCTGGGTCGATCGGAAAGGGCAGACAGTCGGGACGGTCGGCCCTCCGGGCCTCTACTTCAGCCTGCGCCTCTCCCCCGACGGGCGGAAGGCGGCGATCGAAAAAACCGATCCGGCTACGGGCACCTCCGATCTCTGGATCGACGATCTCCTCGAGGGAGGTGATGACGCGGTTCACCTCCGATCCGTCGCTCGAGTCAGGCCCCGTTTGGTCTCCCGACGGGAGCGAGATCGCGTTCCTCTCGCATGGAATTGTTCCCGCCGCCATTCGACGCAAACGTCTCGCCGACTCGGGCGACGGAGAGGTGCTCGTTCCGACTGGGGGATTCCCGATCCCCGGCGACTGGTCGCGGGACGGACGAGTCCTCACCTTCCATAAGCGGGATCCGAAGACGGGATCCGACATTTGGGTTCTACCGCTCTCCGGCAGCGGAAAGGCCTTTCCGTTCCGGCAGACTCAGTTCGACGAGACTGGCGCGAGCTTCTCACCCGACGGCCGCTGGCTGGCCTTTCTGTCGGACGAGTCGGGCCGCGCGGAGGTCTACGCGGCACCCTTCCCGGGGCCCGGTCCGAAGTGGCAGGTCTCGACAGCCGGTGCCTCACAGCAACAGACGCTCCGGTGGAGGGGCGACGGCAAGGAGCTTTTCTATGTCGCGGCAGGCGCCCAGTTGATGGCCGTACCGGTCAAGGCCGGGATCGGTCCCTTCGAGACAGGCGCTCCCGTTCCTCTCTTTCGGTTGGATTCGGAGTATCCGAACGGCTACGACGTTACTGCGGACGGGCAGCGTTTCCTTGTCAGTTCCTTTCAGGGAGACTCGCTGCCGGTCACCGTTGTTTTGAACCGGACGAACGAGTCAAAAAGTAGATGAGCATCGCTCAAGGCACGCGCCTCGGGCCCTACGAGATTCTCGCGCCGCTCGGCGCGGGCGGGATGGGGGAAGTCTACATGGCGATGGACACGCGGCTGGAGCGAACGGTCGCGATCAAGGTGCTACCGCAGCACTCGACGTTATCTCCGGAAGCGCGCCAGCGATTCGAGCGCGAGGCGAAGACCATCTCGCAGCTCTCCCACCCGCACATCTGTGCGCTGTACGACGTCAACCGCGAGGGGAGACCGAGTACCTCGTCATGGAGTATCTCGAAGGCGAGACGCTGTCGGAGCGCCTGGCGAAGGGTCCGTTGCCGTTGGAACAGACGCTGCGGTACGGCGTCGAGATCGCGGACGCGCTGGACAAGGCGCACCGGCAGGGGATCGTGCACCGGGACCTCAAGCCGGCCAACGTGATGTTGACGAAATCGGGCGTGAAGCTGCTGGATTTCGGCCTGGCGAAGGCGATGGCGCCGGCGACGCCGCAAGGCAGCATGACCGCATTGCCGACGCAGCAGGGGTTGACGCAAGAAGGAACGATCCTCGGGACGTTCCAGTACATGGCGCCGGAGCAGCTGGAGGGGAAAGAAGCGGACGGGCGGACCGACATCTTCGCGCTAGGAGCGGTTCTCTACGAGATGGCGACGGGGAGGAAGGCGTTCTCAGGGACGAGCCAGGCGTCGCTGATTTCCTCGATCATGACGCAGACCCGCCGCTGATATCCACTCTGCAGCCGATGACGCCGCCGGGATTCGATCGGATCGTGCGGAATGTCTCGCAAAGGATCCCGAAGACCGCTGGCAGAGCGCCGCGGACCTGGGAAGCGAGCTGAAGTGGACATCCGAAGGCTCGCAGGGCGCCGCCCCGGTGCCCCCGATCCCCCGCGCGAGGAGCCGCGACCGCCTTTTCCTTTGGGCGGCACTGCTGGTTGCGGCGGGTGCTCTGGCTCTCACGATGCTCCGCCGAGAACCGACCACCGCTCATCGAAAGGTCCGCTTCACGATTCCGTTGCCGGAGGGAAGTACTTTCGGTTCCTTTTCGGAGGCCGGAGCCGTCGCTGTCTCGCCCGATGGGAGACGCCTCGCGTTCACCGCAGTATCCCCGGAAGGTCGGAGCGCTCTCTGGGTCCGCGATCTTGATGCGCTCAATCCCCGGGTCGTCCCGGGTACCGAGCGCGCGGAGCTTCCGTTCTGGTCGCCCGACTCACGATTCATCGGCTACTTCGCCGAAGGGAAGCTGAAGAGGGTGGACGCCTCGGGAGGCCCTTCGCAGACGCTCTGCGACGCGTCCCAGGGTTACGGGGGCACTTGGAGCTTGGGCGGGGTGATCCTCTTCAGTCCGGAGTCGGATTCGCCTCTCATGCGAGTCGCCGCCTCGGGCGGCGCGCCGAGTGCGGAGACGACGCTCCTGCCCGGGGAGCTGGGCCACCAATGGCCCTACTTCCTGCCCGACGGCCGCCACTACCTGCTCCTCGTCGAAAGCGAAAAGACTCCCACGCCGGAAATACACATCGGAACAATCGGGGAGAAGGGAAAGAGGCGCCTGGCCTCCGCCGAGTCGGGCGCGCTGTACACGCTACCCGGGTATCTCCTCTTCGTGCGGGAGGGCGCGCTCACCGCCCAGGCTTTCGACGACCGAAGCCTGCGGCTGACGGGGGAGCCGGTACCGGTCGCGGAGCGCGTGGGACGCATGGGCGGTGCGGGGCCGACCCGGTACGCACCGTTCTCGGCTTCGAGCAATGGCGTGCTCGCCTATGGCGCCGTCGCGGCGGTGAGCTCGCAGCTCGTCTGGTTCGACCGCCGCGGTCAGGTCCTCGGGACGACTTCACCGGGTGACTACGCGGATCCCGAGCTTTCCCCGGATGGCACGCGGGTGGCCGTTTGCCGCGATGACCCTTCCACGGGGACTCCGGACATCTGGATCATGGATATCTCGCGTGGCACCCAATCGCGCCTGACGTTTCATCGCCGGTGGGAGATTTTCCCTGTCTGGTCGCCGGATGGGAGCCACATCGCCTTCGGCTGGGACAAGGACGGGCCCGTTGGCATCTACCGGAAGGCGGCCGGGGGCGGTGTCGACGAGTTGCTCCTCAAAGAGAAGCGCTCGACGCATCCGCTGGACTGGTCTCGAGACGGAAGGCTCCTTCTTTTCGCCGCCTCGGACCCGAAGACACGCAGTGACCTGTGGCTTCTGCCGCTCGATGGGTCGAAAGCGCCGAAACCCCTGCTCCAGACTCCCTTCAATGAAGCCGAGGCGCGAATCTCGCCCGACGGACGGTTTTTCGCGTTCGCGTCCGACGAATCCGGAAGACCCGAGGTGTACGTCAGGCCGATGGATTCGAGGGGTGAGCAGTGGCAGATCTCGACACAGGGAGGCACCAAGCCTCTATGGCGGCGGGACGGGAAGGAGCTCTTTTATCTCGCCGAGGACAGAAAACTGATGTCGTTCGAGGTGACGGACGGCTCGGGTTTCGACAGATCCGCTCCGCGCCCGCTCTTCCAGACACGGACGCCTCGCGTCCCTTTTCCAGGTTTCCACAGTCTCTACGCGGTGACTCCGGACGGAGAGCGCTTTCTCGTAGTCACCGAGCCGGAAAGCCGCGTTTCACCGCCGATCACGGTCGTCCTCGACTGGACCGTCGAGCTCAAACGATGAGCATCGCCGCCGGAACAAACCTCGGTCCCTACGAGATCCTGTCGCCGTTGGGCGCGGGCGGGATGGGGGAAGTGTACAAGGCGCGGGACACGCGGCTGGAGCGGACGGTGGCGGTGAAGGTGCTGCCGGAGCGCCTGGCCGAGGATCCCGAAGCGCTGTCGCGCTTCGGACGAGAGGCGAAAGCGGTCGCGGCGCTGTCGCACCCGAACATCCTCGCGATCCACGATTTTGGGCACGAGGGGAGCGTCGCCTATGCCGTATCGGAGCTTCTCGAGGGCGAGACCCTGGGCGAAGCCCTTGTCTCGGGGCCGCTGTCTTCCCGCAAAGCGACGGAATACGGCGTGCAGATCGCGCTGGGTCTGGCCGCGGCCCACGAAAAGGGGATCGTCCATCGGGACCTGAAACCCGACAACGTCTTCATCACCCGCGACGAGCGGGTCAAGATCCTCGACTTCGGCCTCGCGAAACCTGGTGCGGGGTCTCCCGATGCCCGCGCCGAGACGCAGTCTCCGACCGTATCGGGCTTCACGGAGCCCGGAAAAGTGATGGGCACGGTCGGCTACATGTCACCGGAGCAGGTTCGAGGTCTTGCGGTCGATCATCGGTCCGACATTTTTTCTTTCGGTGCCGTGCTCTACGAGATGCTGACGGGAAGCCGGGCCTTTCAGCGGGAAACGACGGCTGAGACGATGACGGCCATCCTCAAGGAGGAGCCCCTCGAGCCGGTTGCAGCGGTCGGTTCGGATGCGTCGGCGCTCGTCCCGGTCGTGCGGCACTGCCTGGAGAAGAAACCCGAAAAGCGTTTCCAGTCGGCCCGGGACCTCGCCTTCGCTCTCGAGACGGCGACCCCTCCGACGGGCGCGAGGCCGGCTCTCGCAGAGCCCCCGCGGTCGTCAGTCGTCGCGAAGCGCCTGGGCATGGCGGCGCTGTTGATCGGCGCGGCGGCCGCCGGGTACCTCGTGCGTCCCGGCCGCGCCGCGTCTCCCGGGTCGGACTGGAGCGAGGCGACGCTCACACCGCTGACGACGGATCCGGGCTACGAAGGAGAGCCGACGTTCTCCCCCGACGGACAGACGATCGCGTACGTGGCCGATCGCGATGGAAACTTCGAGATCTATCTGCAGCAGATCTCGGGCGGGCCCGCGCTCAACCTGACCGGCAACCCGGCCACGGACATCCAGCCGGCCATCTCCCCCGACGGCCGCGAGATCGCGTTCGTCTCGGATCGTTCGGGCAGCTCCGAGATCATGCACGCGGCTCCGGGCCTGCCGGTCATCGGGGGCGACATCTGGATCATGCCCGCCCTCGGCGGGCCGGCCCGCAGGATCGTCGAGAAGGGAAACTACCCGTCCTGGACGCCGGACGGTTCGCGCCTCCTCTACGTTCACGGCGCCTATCGAAATACCCGGATCGCCGTCGTTCCGGCCGCGGGAGGGGAGAGTCGCGACCTGCCGATCGAAGAGGCCTTCGTGGCGCGGTATTTCTTCCCGAGCCTGTCGGAGGACGGCCGGTGGCTCCTCTACCAGAACGGCAACCAGATCGAGATCGTTCCGGCGGGAGGCGGGAAAGCGAAGGTGGTCGCTCGCGGAGGCTCGCCGGCGTGGGGACCCGGATCGACCAGCGTTCTCTACACCAACCTGGCACCCGGCAAGGGACGTACTCTCTGGAGGGCGCCGTTTTCGCTGGCGCGGGGCGAATTCTCGGGCCGGCCCGGGCCACTGACGTTCGGGCGAGGCGCCGATGTCGGCGGTAGAGCCTCGCGGGACGGATCGTCCGTCGCCTTCTCCGCGGTCGACGAGAGTCTCAACCTCGAGGAGCTTCCCTTCGACGCGGAAGCCGGGCGCGCGACCGGACCGGCGCGGGCATTGACCTCAGGGAACAACCGCGTCGGGTTCTTCGATCCCGCCCCCGACGGGAAGGCGATCGTCTTCGCCGCGGAGCGTGGCGACCGGTCGCACCTCTGGCGCATCGACCCGCCGGCCGCAGGGGTCGAGCTCACGCGAGATCCGGAGCATTCGGATACGGGTCCCGTCTGGTCGCCCGACGGCGACGAGATCGCGTTTTCGCGAGGGGTCGGCGGGGCCGGAGAAGGATCTCAGGCTCTCTGGATCATGAGGGCCGACGGGACCCGGCCCCGTCGGGTCACAGACTTCACCGGACAGATGACCTGGCTGCCGGATGGAAAGGCCCTCGTCCAGCGCGGCGAAACCCTCCTGCGAATCGATCTCGCCACCGGCGCCGCGCTGCCGATGGAGGGCGTGAAGGCCCGAACGCTTCTGACCGTGGACAACAAGGCGGAGTGGCTGGCGTATCAAACCAGCGAAGGCGGTCCGATGAGGGTCTCGGCCGTGCCCGTGGCCGGCGGGACTCCTCATCTCGTTTCGACCGGGCCGTACGAGGCCTATCATCCCCTCTTCTCGCCGTCGGGGCGCTGGCTGTACTTCCAGCCCGCCCACAAGAATCTCTACCGCGTGCCCGGCCCGGCGCAGGGCTGGGCGACCGCCGTTCCGCAGAAGGTGACGGACTTCTCCGGGCTCGACCTCTACATCGAGAACCCGAAGATCTCGCGCGACGGCTCGAGGCTTTTCTATACGCGAGGGCGAAGGCAGGGAGACATCTTCATTCTCCACCTCGGCACGACAGTGGAGACGAAATCCGCACGATGACCGCACCCGGGACGCACCTGGCAGGAACGACCGGGGAACTGGAGAAGAGACCATGAACCGTATCTGTCGCCTCTCGCTCGCTTCGACCCTGCTGGCCGCCGTCGCCGCGACGGGCATCTCGCAGGATGACGCCGCGGCCCGGATCGCCGGCGCGGCGCTGACCAGCGGCGGCGCTTCGGCGTTTCTCGAGACGCTGACGGACACGGTCGGCGGTCGCGTCACGGGCACCAGGGAGTCGCTCGCGGCCTCGGAGCTGATCCTCCGGACGCTGAAGGCCGCGGGTTACGAAAACGCCCGTTTCGAGGAGTACCCGCTGGAGTCGCGGTGGACGCGCGGTCCGGCGACCGGCCGAATCGTTTCCCCGATCGAGCGCGCGATCGTCGTCGGGTCGTACGCGTGGGTGCCGGGGACGGCGGGCGCGATGACCGCGCCGCTCGTCGACGTCGGAGCGCCGCCTTCGAACGACTGGACGCCGCCGGCCGAGCGCGTGCGCGGCGCGGCCGTCTTGATCGACCCTCAGAAGGTCGGCACCGACCCGAGCTTCGTCATGCGCTCGATCATGGCCCGAAGGCTCGCCGCCGCCGGCGCGGTCGCGATGCTCCTTCCCTCGGACAAGCCGCAGCGGATGGTCTACACGTCGGCCTTCGGCTTCTACCCGAAGGGGCCTCTGCCGGTGATCTCCGTCGCGAAAGAGGACGCCCTGCTGCTCCGCCGCCTGCTCGCGAAGGGCCCCGTGTCGCTCTCCCTCGACGTGCGCAACACCTTCGACACGAGCCCGTACCGCGAGCGCAACGTGATCGCCGACCTGCCGGGCGCGACCCCGGACGACGTCGTGCTGATCGGCGCGCACCTCGACTCCTGGGACCCGGCGGAGGGAGCCCAGGACGACGGCTCGGGGGTGGCCGCCGTGCTCGAGGCGGCCCGGATTCTCAAGCGGTTGAACGTCCGCCCGCGCCGCACCATCCGTTTCGCCTTCTTCAGCGGCGAAGAGGAAGCGTGTCTCGGATCACGGGCCTACGTGACGGCCCACGAGAAGGAGCTCGATCGCCTGCGGGCTGTCCTCGTGATGGACTCCGGTGCCCAGGCGCCTCGCGGCCTGGAGCTCCACGGGCGCGCGGACCTGGAGGAACCGGTGAAGAAGCTCCTGGCGCCGCTCGCGGCCTTCGGTGCCTCCGCGGTCACTCTGGACGCCACGTTCGACCGCGACCACGCGCCGTTCATGGTCGCGGGGGTGCCCGCCTTTACTCTGTGGGTCGAGGACGGCGACTACGACATCCACCACCATGCGGTCTCGGACACTCTCGACAAGGTGGATCCGCGCCTGCTCGCGACGGACACGGCGGTGATGGCCATCGCGGCGTGGCAGCTCGCGAACGCGGAGCAGCCGGTCGGGAGGAGGCTCACGCCGGCGGAGGCCTCGGAGCTGATGAAGACGTCCGGCGTCGAGGGAACGCGCCGGATGCTCTACGAGCCGCCCACCCGCTGAGGGTCAGGGTTTCGAGGGCGTCTCGCCCGGCGCAGGCGGAAAGTGCGACAGCAGCGTGCCGATCTCGCGGTCGAGCTCCCGGCCCACCGCGTCGGGATTCGTTCCTTCCAGCCGCGTGATCTCGCCTCGCCAGATCAGGACGTCGGGCGGTTTGCGAATGCTGATCCGGATCGACCGCTCCTTCTCGTACCTGTCGCTGACCACGTAGTAGCCCGTCCACCAGTCGTAGCCCTGAATCTCGTCCTGGTCCGCAACGCCCGTGTCTCCCGTCCGATACGAGACGAGGAAATCGGCCTTCGCCGGATCGACCCGCCGGAATCCCTTGCCCTCGAGGCCCTGGTTGACCGCCGTTCGGACCCGTTCGTCGACGAATCGGCCGTCGATGATCGAGTCGCCGTGAGGCATCTGGAATCCGGGCCCGTCGTACCAGGCGTAGGACTTCAACGGGGCGAAGTCCGCCTTCGGGTCCCAAGCGTATCGGGGCGCCGGATGCGTCCCCGCGCAGCCGGCGAGGACGAGGAGCAGGAGAGCGGGGAAGACGAGCCGGAAGGGACGCGTCAACTGGCTGCCGCGCTGGTCGAAGGGGGAAACTTCGCGAGGAGATCGCCCACGGCGTCGTCGATGTCACGTCCCACTTTTTCGGGGTTCGTTCCCAGGATCGCCGCCTTCGCCCCGCGCCAGACCAGTTTCTGTCCGCGATCGCGGATGTCCAGCGTCAGCGAGCCCTTCTTCTGGTACTTGCCGCCGACGTAGATCGTCATGGACCACCAGTCGTAGCGGCCGAATCTGTCCTGGCTGGCGACGCCGTCCGCGGACGTCGCGTACGAGACGTGGATGTCGGCGGTCCCCTCCTGGCCCTTCACGTAGCCCTTCTTCTCGAGATCCCGCTCGACGGCCGCCCGGACGCGCTCGTCGACGAACCGCCCGTCCACGATCGATCCGCCGTGGGGCATCTGAAACTTGGGATCCGTATACCAGGCGTAGGTCTTCAGGTTGGCGAAGCTCGCCGTCTTGTCCCACGCGAAGTTGATCTCGGGCTTGCCCGCGCAGGCCAGGGTCCCCGCCAGAGCGAACATCAGCATCAGCGCACGAAGGGTTTTCATGCGGCGACGATACAACAGTCCGGATATTCTTCGGGCACGGACTCTTCGCGGGCAACCGACGAGAGACGGGAAGTCGCATGACGCCTCTCCTCCAAAAGACATGACGCTTCCCGCGGGGACGAAGCTCGGGCCCTACGAGATCCTGGCCCCGATCGGCGCGGGAGGGATGGGCGAGGTCTATCGGGCGAGAGACGGGCGGCTCGGCCGCGACGTGGCCGTCAAGGTCCTGCCGGAGGCCGTGGCCGGTGACCCCGAAAGTCTCGCCCGCTTCGAAAGAGAAACTCGCGCCGTCGCTTCGCTGTCGCACCCGAACATCCTGGCCATCCACGACGTGGGCCGGGAAGGCGGCGTCTCCTTCGCGGTGCTGGAGCTCCTCGAAGGGGAAACGCTGCGCCGGCGTCTGGCGGCGTCCGGCCCTCTGACGTGGCGGGCCGCGCTGGAGATCGCGGCGCCGGTCGCCGAGGGGTTGGCCGCCGCTCACGACAGGGGGATCGTGCACCGGGACCTGAAGCCCGAGAACATCTTCCTGACGGCCGACGGACGCGTGAAGATCCTGGACTTCGGCCTCGCGCGCCGCGCCGTGGGAGCCCCGGCGCCGGACGAGACCGGATCGCCGACGGCCGATGGGCTGACGGCACCCGGCGTCGTCCTCGGGACTCTCGGATACCTGTCGCCCGAGCAGGCCCGAGGCCAGGACGTCGACGGACGGTCGGACGTGTTCGCCTTCGGCTCCGTGCTCTACGAGATGCTGACGGGCCGGCGGGCCTTCGGGGCCGCGAGCGCGTCGGAAAGTCTGGTCGCCATTCTGCGGGACGAGCCCCGCGATCCCGCCGAGCTCGGGATCGCGGTGCCGACGGGCCTCGCCGGCGTCCTGCGCCGCTGCCTGCGCAAGAATCCGCCCGAACGCTTCCAGTCGGCCAGCGACCTGGCGTTCTCGCTTCGCGCCGCCGTCCCGGAGCCGGGGAGCGCCTCGGGCGAGGCGGCGAAAGTCCCGGTGTCGGTCGCGGTGCTTCCTTTCCGCAACGTGAGCCCGGACCCCGAGAACGAGTATTTCAGCGACGGCATCACCGAGGAGCTGATCAACGCGCTGGCGCAGGTTCCCGGCCTGCGAGTCGCGGCCAGGACGTCGTCGTTCCTGTTCAAGGAGCGCCGCGAGGACATCCGGGCGATCGCCGAGCGCCTCGGCGTGTCGACGGTCCTGGAAGGCAGCGTCCGCAAGGCGGGCGACCGCGTACGCATCTCCGCGCAGCTGATCAACGCGGCCGACGGCTACCACCTGTGGTCGGAGAGCCACGACCAGAACATGAGCGACGTCTTCGCGGTACAGGAGGAGATCGCGCGGGCAATCGTGCGGCAGCTGCGCGTGAAGCTGGGGCTCGGCGGCGAGACCATCGTCAAGCGGCACACGAGCGACCCGGAGGCGTACAACCTGTATCTGAAGGGCCGGTACTTCTGGAACCGCCGCGAAGCGGAATCGAGCCGGAAAGCCCTCGGTTACTTCCAGGAGGCGATCGCGCGGGACCCGAAATACGCTCTCGCTTACGCGGGTCTCGCGGACTCGTACCTCGGGCGCGCGAAGGACGAGATGGCGCGGGCGAAGGAGGCGGCGTCCCGGGCCGTCTCGCTCGACGAGGAGTAGCCGAGGGCCACGCGTCGCTGGCACGAGCAATCTTCTACGCCGACTGGAACTGGGAAGCGGCCGAGCGCGAGTTTCGCCGGGGCGATGAGTTCAACCCCGCCTACTCGGAGTCGTACCACATGTACTCGCACTTCCTGATTCCAGCCGGCCGGGTCGAGGAATCCCTCGCGGCGAGCCGGCGCGCGCTGGAGCTGGATCCCCTCTCCGTCTCCCTGGTCGCGCACCTCGGGTGGCACAACGTCTACTCCGGAGCTTCGAGGCCGCGATGCCCTACAGCCGGAC